>CAWDWZ010000006.1:0-949301 GCA_963806165.1 Thermoanaerobaculia bacterium | reverse complement strand
GCGCGCCGTTCTCGAAGTCGTCGGCGAAGAGCGGCAGGACGAGGCCGGCGTCGCCGTCGAGCAGATAGACCACCGGCAGCGCGGTACCGGAGAGGTTCTGGGTGCTCGCGGCCACTTCGGGCACGCCGTCGCCGTTCAAGTCGCCGACCCCGTGGACGCTGTAGAGACGCTTGCCGGTCGAGTAGGCCCAGAACGGCCAGCCGTTGAGGCCGGAGTAGGCGTAGACGAAAGTGTCGAAGGAGCCCGCCGCGACGTCCGGGAAGCCGTCGCCGTTCAGGTCGCCGGCCGGACGCGCGGTCCAGACGTCCCCGCCGTTGGTCGTGCCCACCGTGCGCTTCCAGACCCGGGCGCCGGTCGCGCCGTCGAGTACCTGCACGGCGTTCTCCCAGGAAGAGACGATCACCTCGCTCTTGCCGTCGCCGGTGACGTCGCCCAGCGGCTCGACCTGCATCGCGTACTCGGGCACGCTCGTGCTCGCCCACAGGAGGGCACCGGTCGCGCCGTTCAGGCAGCGCACGGCGCTGCCGTCCGTAGTCCAGAGCGCGGTCAGCACCTCGTCGACACCGTCGCCCGTGGTGTCCGGCAGAAGGCCCAGCGCCCAGACGCTCGCCGTCCCTGTGGGGTAGGTCCAGAGGATTCTTCCCGCGGCGGTCGGCGGCGAGCCGTCGAGCGCCACGACCTGGTGCCCGGTGTCGCCCACCGCAGCGACCACGTCGTCGTCACCGTCGCCGTCGGCGTCGCCCGGATTGCGCACCGAAACCACCGCGTCGGGCGCCGCCCAGGTCCAGAGCACGGTCGCGGCACCGCTGCTCGCGCCGTTCACCATCCAGAGCGCGTCGGCGAACGAGCCGGCACCGAAGGCGACCTCGGGCACGGTGTCGCCGGTGGTGTCGGACATCTCGGCGAGCGAATAGACCCAGCCGGAGTCGGGCTGGGTGTAGGTGTCGAAGCGCCAGAGCTCGGCGTGGGCGAGCGTGTCGAACGCGTAGGCAACGCGGCCGCCGCCCGCGGTGCCGAGCAGGAAGTTGGCCTGGCCGTTGCCGTCGGTGTCGGAGGAGGGAACGATGCACTGGTCGCCGTAGATGTAGCCGTTCGAGGCGCCGCCGGTGGTCATGAAGCTCCAGACCACGGTGGCGGTGCCGGAGCTCGCGCCGTCGAGCAGGAAGACGTTGGGGACGTTCGACTCCCGCGTGCCGTAGAGGATCTCGTCGATGCCGTCGCCGGTGACGTCGGGGATCGGCCGGATGACGTCCACGTGGATGGCGGCGTTGGCGGTGAACAGGGCCACCCCGGGCGGGATCAGGGCGAGCGCCGCCGGGCGTGCCGTCGGCGGCTCGCTCGGGCGCTCGGCGCGCACCGTGGCGAGATCGGCGGAGCTCGCGAGCGGCGCGAGCGCGGCGAGCGCAAACGCCGGCGCGGCGAGTTGAACCAGGACGAGCAGAGGGCCGATTCTCATGGTTTCCTCCTGCGGTGGAGTCGGGGGTGCCCGACGGGCCCGAGCATACTCGCCTGCGGGAGAGGCCGGGGCGGCGAGCGCGACCGCATGGGATTGCGCTCTGGAGGAGCTGCCGTCATCCTCTTGCGCCCTCTGCGTGTCCCGCAGAATCGGGTCGAGCTGTGATGTTTACCGCGGCCGGATGTTTGGATAAAATACTAACAACCATAGTTGGGTTTCATCGACATCGCGATCGACTCCCCTTCCTGGCGGCCGGTTCCGATAGGACACAAGGAGAACCAAGATGGCCAAGCGCAACGAATTCCGCCGCTTTGGGATCGCATTCTCTCTCTCCCTGCTCTTCAGCATCGTGCCTGCGCTGGCGCAGTCTGCCGAAAGCCCCGACACCCTCGGCAGTTGCTCCTGGAGCGCCGAAGCCGTCTTCCCAGTTCCCGTGCTCGACACCGCGGCGACGACTGTGGGCGGCTATCTCTACACCTTCGGCGGGGTCAGCAACGGCGTCGTCATTGCGAACTCCTATCGCTTCAACGGCACGGCTTGGACAACGATCGCGCCCTTGCCGGCGCCATTGGAGTTTCCCGCAGCGGTCACCGACGGCACGAATATCTTCATCTCGGGCGGCGCCAGTGGCACGGGTACGCCCCAGACGACGCTCTACAGATACAACGTCGCGGCAGACAACTACACGACTCTAGCTCCGTTTGCGACGGGAACCTGGAACCATGCGGCGGTCTATCTGAACGGGAAGATCTACAAATTCGCCGGGACCGGTCCCGCAACCGACTCGACCAACGTTCTGGAGATCTATGACGTCGCTGCGAATACCTGGAGCCTCGGCGCGGTCTATCCGCTGGCGATCAGTTTCGTCGGTGCCTGGACCGACGGAACCTACGTCTACGGGGCGGGCGGGTATCAATCCGCGGGCCCGTTGGCCTCGCTCAAGACCTATCGTTACAGCCCCGCGGCGAATACCTGGAACGACGCGGCGATCGCCGATCTGCCGTCCACGCGTTGGGGCGCAGCCGCGGCGCTGTATTCGGATGCAGTGCTCGCTGGCGGATATGTCGGCGGATCTGCGACGGGCAACATCTCCAATACCGTAACCGCCTGGGACTCGCCCAGCAACACCTGGCAGAGCTTGCCGAACCTGCTGGGAGAACGAGCGCGCACCATCGGTGCGGTGTTGAACGGGAGCTTCTATGTCGTCGGCGGACGTTCCATCGCCTCGTCGGGTTTTGTCGGCACGAACGACAATCAGCAGTTGCTCTGTTTGACGCCCGGCGTCTGCAATGTGACCATTTCGTCCGGGCCCTCTCCGGCCGGCTATCTGGCGCTCTCCCTCTTCGGCATCCCACCTGTTGCCGGCGTGACCGACGACATTGTCATCGACTTCAATGTGCCGGCGTTCACCTTTGGCGGTGAGACCTATACCCGCGTGGGCTTCTCCAGCAACGGCTATGCGATCGTCGGCGGCAGTACCGGCGCGCCCGACAACTCGCTCGCCAACCAGAATTTCCCGAATCCGTTGCGGCCCAACAACATCCTCGCGCCGTTCTGGACCGACCTCAACCCCGCGGCCGCGGGGGAGCTCCGCATCGGTACCTTGACGGACGGGGCGGATACCTGGATCGTGCTGGATTGGGCGAATGTCCGGGAATTCAGCACCGCGAACAGCAACTCGTTCGAGATCTGGATCGGTGAGAACAACGATGCGCATCCGACTGAGGACATTAGCTTCGCCTATGGCCCGATCGGCGGATCCGGTAACCTTGGTTTTTTGACCACCGGAGCGGAAAACCAGGGGGGAACGCGCGGCGATAACTCTTACTTCAACGGGAACGGCATCCTGCCTTCAGCAGGTGCGGATCTGATCGTGGCGACGACGAGCTGCGCGCTCTTCGTCGACGGTTTCGAGTCCGCGAATACCGCCGCCTGGTCGGTGACGGTGCCGTGAAGGCCGGTCCGTACCCGGAGCACGCGCGGCCGCAGCTCCTCGCCGCGTGGGTGGCTCTCGCCGCTCTGGCTGGCGTCCTGGAATCGGCGGCGCAGGCGCAGGTGCGGATCTTCACGGACGGTTTCGAGTGCGGCTTCACGTTCGGCTGGAGCGCCACCGTCCCGGCGCCCCCGCCGCGACTCGAGCTGACCGCGCCGCCGGCCAACATCGCCGACGTGGCGGGAATCATTCCTCTGGGGAGCTCCCACCCGGGCCCCGGCTCCGGCAGGGGCCACGTCATGCCGGTCAATCACATGTATTTGAACTACCTCATCCCCTCGAACGGTGGCGCCAACGCATACGCGGTGCGGGCGCCGGCGGCCGGCGAGGTGGTGATGGTCAACTGGACCCACCAGACGACCGCTCCGACGGACGACTACGGGATCTACCTCTCCTTCGGCGACGCCCTGTCCGCCTGGGTCGAGCATGTGCACGAGCTCTCGCCCGCGCTCGCGACGTACCTCGACACCTACTCGGCGAGTTGGCACGACGTCGCGGCCTTCCCGGGTTTCAAGATCATGTTCCTGGGGCAGGGGGCCGGCCAGCCGCCGACGTTGCCGTTGGCGGCCGGCGATCTCCTCGGGAATACCCGCGACTACACGACGAACTGGGACGTCGGGATGGTCGACGCCTGCCGTACGACGCCTTCCGCCAACCTCGGTCCACGCCGCTATCCGACCCTGATGGAGATGGCGGCGGCGATGGGCATCGTCCTTCCGGCTCCGCCCTTTCCCGGCAACAAGTTCCTGAACGCCGTCTGCTTCCTCGACTACCTCTCGCCGGCGCTCCGCCCCGACTGGCAGGCCCTGCTCGTCTCCAGCCCGCAAAGCTGCGGCCGGGTGATCTGGGATCTGCCGGGCACCCTGCAGGGCACCTGGTTCAATCCCGCGGTCGATAGCTGGCCCGACGAGAGCGTCCTCTTTCGTCTCGAGAAAGCGGCCTTCGTCATCGTGCCCTCGGCGTTCCTTCCCGAGACCGAGATCCAGATCTCCATCGCCAGCGGCGATCCCGACTTCTCGGCGCTCGACCCGGGTGGGATCTATCCTCAGCTCGCCTTCGCCTTCCACGTCGTGTTCGATTCCACGCCCGGGGCGCTGGTCGATCCGCCGCCGAGCGCGGTGGGCCCGGACACCACCGTCTGCTACAACCTCCCGCGCACGGGCGACCCCTTCTGGGACCGCCTCTACCTGCGGCTCGCCGCCGCGACCGGCGAGCTCGCGATCGCCTATGAGCCGCTCGCCGCGGCCAATCCCCCGTGTCCCGCTCCCCCTTTCCCGGAGCCGACCTGGGACACCGTCTATCGGCGCTAGCGATCTCCGGACCGCAGCGAGCTAGAATTTCCCGGTGAGCTCCCTGGGGCCAAGGATCGTGTCGCTCGTCGTCGCGATCACCCTGGTGACGCTCGGTCTTTCTCCCGCGCTCGCCGAGAGCTGGCCCACCGCCGGCCACGACGCCCGCCGCACCGGCCAGTCCGGCGGTGCGCGGACCGGCTGCGGCGCCGACACCGGAATCCGTGGTGACCGGCGGCAGCCTGGTCAACATGCCGGCCACGATCACGAGCGGTGGGTCGCTCTTCGTCGGCACCTGGGGCCTCCTGCACGATCACGGCTCGCCGAGCCCGCTCGACTGGACGAAGGCCGACGGGCGGGTGCACGGCTTTGCGGCCGACCTTGAGCCGGTCTGGCCGGCACCGTTTCCCGGCGACACTGTGCCCTTCTGCTACGTCTACCCGGGAGCTCCCGATACGTGCACGGGCTCGCCCGGAGCGACGGCGAGCTTTCTCAACGGAACCGTCGAGGGAACAGCGGCGCTCTCGGCGGACGAGGAGACGCTCTTCTACGGACGTGGTGACGGCAAGGTGTACGCCGTCGATGTCGCGACCGGCGCCGAGGTGTGGAAGTTCGCCTCTTACGATGCCCAGAACGCGGCGGCCCCCGACGGCGGCGGCGAAGTGATCGCCGGCCCGCTGTTCGGCCCGGACGGCACGATCTACGCGGCGACCGCCGGTGCCGGACCGCAGGAGACCCACGCGATCTACGCGATCGGTGCCGCGGGCGCCGAGCGCTGGCGGTACCCCTCGAGCGCGCGCACCTGGCGCGGCGTGTTCCTCGCGGCACCGGTTCTCTCGCCCGACGGGACGCGCCTCTACGTCGCGAGCGCCTGGGGACCGTCGATCGACAACGCCGACGCGAACGTCCGTGGCGCACTACTCGCCTTCGACATCGCCGCCGCGAGCGGCACCGGGGACGAGCGGCTGCTCTGGTCCCTGCCGCTCTCGTTCTCGACGCTCTCGTTCTGGCCCACCGATCTCGCGGTGGGCAGCGACGGCACGATCTTCGCCGGCGGCGCGCTGGCCTTCGTCGGCTGGCATGCGACCGTCGCCGCCTACCGCGACCTGGGGGCCTCCGCGGTGCCACTCTGGCCGGCGCCGGTCGGATTGCCGGCGAATGTCGTCGAGGGGCTGGCGCTGCGCGAGGTCGCTGGCGTGACCACGCGTCTCTACGTCACGACCGGCAACGCCTACGACGAATGGAGTCAGAGCTACCCTCCCGGCGGCGTCCTCGCGGCCCTCGACCCGGAGAACGGAAGTGCGCTCTGGCCGGCGGCTTTCGACCCGGTGACGCAAGGCGCGGGCACCGGCGCGATGACGGGCATCGCGCTCGGCGCCGACGGTACGATCTACACCGGGGTCTCCGGCGAGACGTCAGGAGGACGCGTGCTCGCCCTGCGCGAGGACGGCTCGCTCCTCTGGCAGCTCACGCTGCATGGGCTTCTCGAGTTCGCGCATCCGGTGCTCGGGCCCGCGGGCGATCTCTACGTCGGCGACTCGGGGGAGATCCGGCGCTGCTACTTCGACTTCCTGCCGGTCGAGCTGGGGCTGTGCCCTCAGCCGGACGACCCGCGGGTCTATCGCCTTCGGCCGCTGCTCTTCGCCGATGGGTTCGAGTCTGGGGGCTTCGGGGGCTGGAGTCCGTCGGCGCCCTAGCCTGGACGGCTCGCCAACCTCCTGCTGCGTCGGCGCAGCCGCCCCGTCAGACCAGCGCCGGCCCGACCTCGATCGACTCGGCGCGGTAGCGGAAGAAGCGCCGCGCCGGCGACCAGCTTCCCGCGGCCAGTCCGGCCTTGCGCTCGAGGTGGAGGACGAACGACTCGGGATCGGGGAGCTGCTTCCAGACCGACGGCAGAAAGGTCGCGCGGCGTCCATGCTCCTCGAGCACGAGGCCGTCGACGCCAGGCACGAGCGCGGCGAGGAGCTCGGCGCGCGAGCCGACCAGCAGCGGCTCTGGCGGCGTCAGGAGCGCGAGCTCGATCGAAAGCCGCGCGAGCTCGTGGGCGCCGACCGGCTCGAAGCGCCGGTCCTCGAGCGTGGCCGCGCGCGCGTTTTCCGCGACGTCGACTCCGAGCGCGCGCCGCGCCTCGATCGAACCGATGCAGCCGCGCAGCTCGCCTGCGGCGCGCAGCGTGACAAAGCTTGCGCCCGGTTCGGCGAGGCGGCCGACGACGAGCTCGCGCGACGGTGCGTACCTTTCGCCGCTCGTCGCCGCGACCACCGCCCGCCGGGCGATCGTCGCGAGCGCGGCCCGCGACTCGGCGGGCAGGGTGGATTCAGGCAAGGGCGAACGCTCCGTAGCCCACTACCCGATCACGCCGATCGCGGCCGCCGGCGGTGTCGCCCGAGCTGCGCAAGTCGAGCTCGGAGGCGACGAGCCCACGGCGACGAGCGGCGACGAGCAGACCGCGCAACGGATTCCTCCCGCAGGCGTCGTCGATGGCGATCCTCTTCGCGTCGAGCGCGACGATCGCGTCCGCGGTTGCCCGGTCGCGCGCGGCGGCGGTCGCGTAGTCGCGATAGTGCGAGAGGTCGGTCGAAACGACGATCAGCGTCTCCTCGCCGTCCCAGAGTCGATCGAGCACGTCCGCGACCTCCTCCGGTTCGGCGTCGCCGACCGCGAGCGGCACGAGCGCGAAGCGCTCGAGCGCGACCTGGAGAAACGGCAGCTCGACTTCGAGCGCATGCTCGCGCCCGTGGGGAAGGTCGGCGACGACGACCTGCGGCAGCGCTGCGAGACGCCGCGCCGCATCGCTCGCGATCGGCACGTCGCCGAGCGGTGTCGCGAACGCCTGGGTCGACGGCAGCGCGAGGCCGGCGAACGGCACGAAATGCGACGGTCCGAGGAGGACGACCCGGTCGATCGCGCCGCGCCACGGCTCGAGCTGGCGAAAGGCGCTGCCGGCAACAGGACCGGAGTAGACGAAGCCCGCGTGCGGCGCGACGAGCGCCTTCGGGCGCACGCCGCGCGGCGGATCCGCCGCCGCGAGGTGCGCGCGCACCTCGGCCTCGAGCCGGCGCGGGTCGGCCGGATAGAAGCTTCCCGCAACAGCCGCCGGTCGGACCTTCACGCCTCCAGAATACTCTTCGTGCCGCCGAAAAGAGAGCGGGCGCTGGGCTGCCTGCGACAGCTCGCGGCGCAGCGCCTACGGCTCCACCGCCGGCGCCTGCGAGGGAGCTTCGAGAATCACCGCGCGCGGGGCAAGCAGGAGCTCTCCCGGGACCGGCTCCCCGGCCAGACGGTAGAGGGCACGGCGCGCAATCCGCTCCGCGGCGGCGCGACCGAAGCCGGGCTCATCGCCCACCTGGACGCTCACGATGAGCTCGAGATCGCGCCAGCCGACTTTGAGAATCCGCACCTTGCCTCCCGCCCACCAGGCGATGTCGCCCACGCCGGGGACCGCGGTTACGTCTCCCCGGGCCAGTCGCCGCAGGATCGGCAGCGCGGCCTCGAGATTTCGTCGCACGAGCGAGGGGCTCTCGTGGCGGCGGATTTCGAGCGCAGCGACCAAGGCCGCGGCGGGGCCGTAACCGTAGGCGCAGCGCCCGTATTTCGTTCCAGAGCTCGCGTCGAGCGGCCCGCTGATCTGGCCGATCTCGAGGTCGCCGAGCTCGGCCATCGCCTCCGAGGCCGGAAAGAGAGCGCAGGCGTCGAACGAATCCGGTCCGCGCGGACCGGCGTACGGGATCCGGTCCGATTCCACGCCGCAGGCGATCAGAAGAACGAGGAGAGCGGGGAGAACATAGAGAAGCGGGGGTGACGAGGCCAAGCGGTGGCGGTCGATTCGCACGCCGCACAATCTATCGGATGTCGCCCTCGAGCGGTCCCGTGCGGCGGGGAGAGGAGTATCCTTGAGGCGTGGCCGACGCTCCGATCGGAGCCGCGTTTCCCACCCACCCCACCCGCTACTGGCACGCGCTCGCGGACGGACGGGTGCAGTGCGACGTCTGTCCGCGCTTCTGCAAGCTCTCCGACGGCCAGCGCGGGCTCTGTTTCGTGCGCGCCGCCGAGGGCGGCGAGATCGTGCTCACGACCTGGGGACGCTCATCGGGCTTCTGCGTCGACCCGATCGAAAAGAAGCCGCTGAACCACTATCTTCCAGGCTCCCCGATCCTCTCCTTCGGCACCGCGGGCTGCAATCTGGCGTGCGAGTTCTGCCAGAACTGGGACATCTCGAAATCGCGCGAGACCGACACGCTCGCCGACGCCGCGACGCCCGCGAGGATTGCCCATGCGGCGGTGGAGCTCGGCTGCCGCGCGGTGGCGTTCACCTACAACGATCCGACGGTCTTTCTCGAGTACGCCATCGACGTCGCCGACGCCTGTCGCGCCGCGGGGCTCGCGGCGGTGGCGGTGACCGCCGGCTACATCTGCCCCGAGCCGCGGCGCGAGCTCTACTCCCACATCGACGCGGCGAACGTCGATTTGAAGGGATTCACCGAAGAGTTCTACAAGAAGATCTGCCACGGGCATCTCGAGCCGGTGAAAGAGACCCTCGTCTACCTCGCGCGCGAGACCCGCGTCTGGTTCGAGATCACCACGCTCCTCATCCCGGGCGAGAACGACTCCGACGGCGAGCTCGACGCCATGACGCGGTGGATCATGGACGCATTGGGACCGGACATTCCGCTCCACTTCACCGCCTTTCATCCCGACTACCGGATGCTCGACCGTCCGCACACGCCACCCGCGACGTTGACGCGGGCGCGGGGGATCGCGATCGCCAACGGGTTGCGCTACGTCTACACCGGTAACGTCCACGACGAAGCCGGAGGCGCGACTTCCTGCCCGGGTTGCGGCGCGGTTGTCGTCGGGCGCGACTGGTACGAGATCACCGCCTGGCGGCTCGACGCCGGCGGCGCCTGCGCGGCCTGCGGCACGAAGATCCCCGGGCGGTTCGAGGCGCGACCTGGAACCTGGGGCGCGCGGCGCCGACCGGTCCGGCTGTCGACCTTTGCGGCCTAGAGGTTGCGGCGCACGGTGATAGCGTTTCTCCGATCAGACCAGAGGAGATCGTCATGGCGACAACCAAGCGAAAGGTCAAGGGTCGGAGCACGCCGAAGCGCCCCGCGAAAGCGGCGAAACGGGGAAGTACACCTTTGCGGTCGAAGAGCGCCAAACCGGCCGCGAAAGCGGCCACGACGAAGCCGCGCGTTTTCGTCGACCGACGGCTACCCGAGACCCTCCGCGTGCGCGCCATTTCGCCCGGCCTGACGGTCAACGATCTCGCGAAGAGCATCGCGTTCTACACCGGGGCGCTGGGATTCGTTGCCGGCCGACGCGGGGAGCGCGACGGCAAGCTCACCTTCATCATGCTCCAGGCGGGCGCGTGCGAGCTCGGTCTGGGCCAGGACGACTGGGCGAAGGGCCGCGAGCGCAAGAAGGGCGAGGGTTTCCGCATCTGGTGCGAGACCAGGCAGGATATCGACGCGCTGGCGAAGAGAGCGCGCGAGTTCGGCGCCCGGATCACCGAAGAGCCCGAGGACAAGCCCTGGGGCGTGCGTGCTTTCTCGCTCGACGATCCCGACGGCTTCCACCTGACCTTCGCGCGGCCCTTGGCCAAGAAGTAGCCGCCCGCCGGGCGCGCTCAGCTCGCTCAGACGGCGGACCCCGCTCAGGGCACCGTCACCGACCAGGCCGAGGTATCGCCTGACTCGAAGCCGTCGAGGAACGGCATCGTGTCGAAGGTCGCGGTCACCGCGCGCGCCTGGGTCATCGTCACGTTGCAGGCGCCGGTTCCCGAGCACGCCCCCGACCAGCCCGTGAACTGCCAGCCCACCGCTGCCGCCGGTGTCAGCCCCACCGGCGTGCCGTCGAGGTAGCTCTCCGTGCAGTCGCCCGGACAACTGATCCCCGCCGGTGTACTGGTCACCGTGCCGCTCCCGACCACCGTCACGTCCAGCGCGAAGAGCTGCGTGAAGGTCGCGGTCACCGCCCGCGCCTGGCTCATCGTCACGTTGCAGGCGCCCGTTCCGGTGCATGCCCCCGACCAGCCCGCAAACTGCCATCCCACCGCCGCCGCCGGCGTCAGTCCCACCGGCGTGCCGTCGAGGTAGCTCTCGGTGCAGTCGCCCGGACAGCTGATTCCCGCCGGTGTACTGGTCACCGTGCCGCTCCCGACCACCGTGACGTCGAGCGCGAAGAGTTGCGTGTCGGCCCGCAGGCTCGCCACGGAATAGCTACTGGGAGTTCCCGGCTCGGCGACACCCAGCACCGCCTGGCCCGCCCGGGGCGGCGCGTCCGCCACGAAACTGAAGCGGAACAGATTCCCCCAGTTCAACTCGCCGCCGGCCGGCGCGGTCCAGGTCACGCTGTTGCCCGTGGCCTGGCCCAACCAGTCGTTGGCGGCGCTCGAATCCCCGTCCCCGAAGCTGATGTCGCTGACGTTGACCCCACCCACCAGCTCCACGGAGAACGAGCTGAAGCCCAGGTTCCGCACCACGCGCAGGTTCGGTTCGGGGTCTTGTGTCACGGCTCTCGCGAAGTCGAAGTTCATCACCGCGTAGTCGTAGCGGAACTGGCCGCCCCCCAGATCCGTCGTCTTCACCGCGACGCGCGTCCGCCCTTCAGGTGCGTTCAACTCCGTGTTCAGGGCGCCGGGGCCCGGGTTGAGCGGATCGACCCAGAGGCTGAGCACCGGTCCCAGCGCGTAGGGCTGCGGGTTGCTGGCGGCCCAGACACCGCCCCCGAAGGTGGGAGTGATCTGCCGGAACCCCATCGAGTTGTAGATGTTGGAGTCGTCGCGAATCACGTACCAGGACTCGAAGTAGTACTGGGCGCCCGGGTTCTGCGCGGCGTCGAGCTGCGACTCGCGGCTGATCAGGCGCTGGTCCCAGGAGGTGTTGCCGGAGGCGTTCTGGACGCCGTCACAGTTGACGTCGTAGATGGAGCCGCAGCGGCCCCATTGACCTTCGGCCGGGACGATCTCGCTCCGCGGGCCGAGATCCGAGCTGCTGTCGTTGTTACCCGAGGAGTAGGTGTCGCCGCACCCCTTGCCGAGAATGTGGGCGTTGCCGCAGGCCTCCTCGCAACCCGAGTTGACGGTCAGGAAGGCGTGCTTCACTCCCGAACGGCCGATCTGGTCGAGCTGGCCGGCCTGGTTCACGCGGTACAGGTTCCAGATCAGGAACGGGTGCTGGTCGTTGCCGTAGGGCGGGAAGATGCCGCTGAACTTCGCGTACCAGGGAATCTCCGCAACGTTCGGCACGCCGTTCCAGCTCCCGCTGTTGCGCAGCGTCGACGAGGGCGCGAACACCACCTCGCCGTCGTCCCCGCCGGGGCCGTCGCAGGTCAAGCCGGGATTCGCCACTTGCCGGCAGCGCTTGAAGTCCACGCTCATGGTGGTGAGCAGGACATCCGCCACGAAACCTGGCGTGCCAGGCCAGTTGGGGTTGGAGCAAGAGTCGATCTCGTCGCCGGTCCTCAACTCCGATTGGACGTCGGCGAGCAGGCTCATGTCGGCGATAGGCAGGTCGGCCGCGCGCGGGTTCCCCATGCGCTGGGCCAGGGCCGGCGCGATCCGGACGTCCATGGTCGGGATGGCGAGCATGGTGTCGGTTTCGGTCAGCTCGTACATCAGGTGGTCGATGTAGAACCAGACCTTCCCTGAGGCGTCGACCAGCTCGAGGATCATCCGGTTCTTCTCGCTCGGGCGCACCGTGAAGTCCTTGAGCGCGACCGAGCCTCCCGGGAACTGCAGGTCGAAGCCACCCCCGATCCGGAGGCTGCCGCCGGTGAACGTCTTGAAGGTTCCCAGCGGGGCGTCGAACTCGAGCCCCGCTGCCTCGAGGGCCGCGAAACTCAGATACTCGCCCTGGGCGGTTGCCCCCTGGGGATTCGACACCTCGAGCTGGATCGCTCGCAGCAACTCCTGGTTGAAGCGGAAGGCGACCTCGCCGCCCGAGGCGACCCAGATCTGCGTGACCTCGGGACGCGGCGGCTTCGGAAGTTCTGCGCTCTCGGCGGCGGCGCTTCCGGCACTCAACCAGGACACCATGAAAAGTGCGGCGGATCCCATCGCAGTCTGGGCGCGCATGCTCCTCCTCGCTTTCTGTCTCTGTCGCTGGGTACGCAACGAGTCTGCTCCAAAGCCGCGCGCCGCGCAAGCGGCGTCCGCGCTCTCGCGCTCGACGATCCCGACGGCTTCCACCTGACTTTCGCGCGGCCACTCGCCAGGAAACCGCCGCGCCAGGCTCGCGCGCGGGGTGGCGCGGTCGCCCCGCCCAAAAGGGGGTTGCAGCGCGCGGACGCCCAAGCGCAGGCTGATCCGCAGTCCGCTCCAGATCTGGTTTGGGCTCGCCGCGCCGGGCACCGGAGGTTCGCCATGCAGATTCCCCACACGCACTCCCATCCGCAGCACGCTCGGCGGCCGGAGCGCAGCCCGTGGCGCCGCACGCTCGAACGCTGGGTCTTCGCCCACGCGCTCCTCGCGGGCCTCTTCGCGCTCGCCTGGCTGGCGCTGCGGAGCGGCAGGCGGCCGAGCCGCCTGGCCTATCCCTGCCAGCGCGCCGCGCTCGCCACGGCAACGCTCGCCTTCGGCGCGCCGGCGATTGCCGGCCTGGTCGCGCTGCGGCACCGCTTGGGGGCGATCGCACGCTCGAGCGTGGGCCGCGCGACGCTCGGAGTCGCGCTTTTCGCCGGGATCGTGGCTTGGGGCTATCTCGCGCGGGTGGAGGCGTCGCCGACCGGGCCGCTCCTCAAAGCCCCCGAGACGTATCGCGCCGAGCTCTTCCATGCCGCAGGCTGCGGCGTCGACCCGGTCGGCGACCGCTTCGAGTGCCTCGAAGATCTGTTCGGGCTCATGGGGCGTCAGGGTCTGAAGATCTACCGCTCGGCGACCGTGACCCAGTTGTCGGGCCCCGACGGCATCGTGGCCGCCGACGACGTGGTGGTGATCAAGATCAACTACCAGTGGCCCGAGCGCGGCGGGACCAACACCGATCTGCTGCGCGGACTCGTCCGGGTGCTCGTTTCCCATCCCGACGGTTTCACCGGCGAGATCGTCGTCGCCGAGAACGCGCAGTTCAACGCGGTCTCGAACTTCGACCGCGCGTCGAACAATGCCCAGGATCCGGCCCTCTCGCCGCACGACGTCGTCGTCCACTTCCAGACTTCAGGCTACGCCGTCTCGCAGTTCGATTGGACCGCGGTGCGGGCGAGCCGAGGTCGCCGAGTATTCGGCGGGCGACTTGAACGACGGCTACGTGCTCTATCCCTACGACGCGACGCTGCACGGACGGATCTCCTACCCCAAGTTCCGCACCGCCGCGGGCACTTACGTCAGCATGCGCGACGGCATCTGGAATCCGGCCAGCGCGACCTACGACCGGGCGCGGCTCAAGCTCGTGAACGTCCCGGTCTTGAAGTCCCACCACGCCGTCTACGGCGCGACTGCCTGCGTCAAGGACTTCATGGGGATGGTGACCGACAGCCTCGGAACCGGCTCCCACAGCGCCATCCGATACGGCATTCTGGGCGCGCTGCTCGGCGAGATCCGGCCGCCCGACCTCAATCTGCTCGACGCCATCTGGGTGAACGGCAACCCCAACAGCGGACCCCAGACCTCCTACGCCGGCGCCACCCGCCGCAACGAGCTCGTGGCGAGCCGCGATCCGGTGGCGGCCGACATCTGGTCGGTCCGGAACATCCTCGTGCCGGCCTTCCTCGCCAACGGCTACAGTCCGCCCTGGCCGGCACCCTCCGCCGACCCGGACGACCCGACGAGCACCTTCCGCGGCTATCTCGACCAGTCGATGAGCCGCATCCTCGCTGCAGGGTTCGACGTGACCAACGACCCGAGCCATATCGACGTCTACGAGATCACCGCTCTCTTCGCCGGCAATTTCGAGTCCGGGAATACCGACACCTGGTCGGTGACGGTGCCGTGAACGCCGCGGCGGGCGCCTCGCTAGTCGGATCCTGAAGCGGCCAGCGTCGGCACGGACGCAGGCTTCGCGCCGGCCGCCGAGATCTCGCCGCTGTCCTCCTCGCTGCGGCCCAGGACGCCATGCAGGCGCCGGCCGAGTCCGGCCTGCAGGCCTTCCATGTAGGTGTAGAACACCGGCGTGATGTAGAGCGTCAGCAGCTGGGAGAAGAGCAGCCCGCCGACCACGGTGAGGCCCAGCGGCCGCCGCGACTCGGCGCCGGCGCCCCAGCCGAGGGCGATCGGCAGGGTGCCGACCAGAGCCGCGAAAGAGGTCATCATGATCGGCCGGAAGCGCACCAGCGAGGCACTGCGGATGGCGGCCATCGGCGTCTCGCCGCCGCGCCGCGCCTCGATCGCGAAGTCGACCATCATGATGCCGTTCTTCTTGACGATGCCGACCAGCATGATCAGGCCGACGAATGCGTAGAGCGAGAGATCGACCTTGAAGATGAGCAAGGTGACGAGGGCCCCGAAGCCGGCGAGCGGCAGCGACGAGAGAATGGTCAGCGGGTGGATGAAGCTCTCGTAGAGGATGCCGAGCACGCCATAGATCACCATCACCGCGAAGAGCAGCAGCAGCCCGAGGCCGGCCGAGGAGGACTTGAAGGCCTGGGCCGTGCCCTGGAAGTTGGAGGTGATGGTCGCCGGCAGCACTTCCGCGGCCACCTTCTGCACGGCAGCGACGCCCTCGGAGAGCGAAACGCCCTTGCGCAGGTCGAAAGACAGAGTGACCGCGGGCAGCTGACCGAAGTGATTGACCGTCAGCGGGCCGACCGACCGGCCGATCGTGGCGACGGTGGCGAGCGGCACCAGCGCACCGCTCGCCGAGCGCACGTAGAGTTGGTCGAGCGCCGCCGGATCGCGCTGGAACTCGGCCTGCACCTCCATGATCACCTGGTACTGGTTGGTGGCGGCGTAGATCTGCGAGATCTGGCGGGCGCCGTAGGCGGTGTAGAGCGCGTCTTCGATCTGGGCGGCGGTGACGCCGAGAGTCGCCGCCTTGTCGCGGTCGATGGTCACCGCGGCCTGGGGATTCTTGATCTGCAGGTCGGAGGTGACTTCGACGAGCTCCGGCACGGCGCGCAGCCTCTGCTCCAGCCGGCCGGCGGCGGCGTAGAGCTCGTCGGTGTCCGAGCCCTGCAGGGTGAACTGATACTGGCTCTTGGTCAGCGAGCCGCCGATGCGGATCGGCGGCGGGTTCTGCAGGAAGACCTGCAGGCCGGTGAGCGTCGCGAACTTCGGTCTGAGCTCGCGGATGACGTCATCGACCGAAGCGGTGCGCGCCTTGAGCGGCTTCAGACGGATGAAGATCGTGCCGTTGTTGCTCGCGCCGGCCGAGCCGCCGCCGCCACGGCCGACCGACGACATGAACTGGTCGACCCGCGGGTCGGCTTTCACGATCTCCGCGACCTCGCGCTGCAGCCGCACCATCGACTCGAACGAGGTCCCTTCGGGGGCCTGGGTGAAGGCGAAGATCGAGCCGGTGTCCTCGCTCGGCAGGAAGCCTTTGGGCACGACGACGAAGAGGTAGGCGGTCGCCGCGAAGACCAGGGCCAGCACGGCCATCGCCAGGCCACGCCGGGCGAGCACCCAGTCGAGCGTCCGCGCGTAGAGGTCGAGCATGCCGTTGAAGAACCGTTCCGAGGCCAGATAGAGGCGACCGTGGGCGGCGCTGTGGTCGGGCGGGCGCAGGAAACGGCTGCACAGCATCGGCGTCAGGGTGAGCGAGACGAAACCCGAGAGGATCACCGCGGCGGTGATCACCACCGCGAACTCGTGGAACAGGCGGCCGAGGATGCCGCCCATCAGCAGCACCGGGATGAACACCGCGGCCAGCGACAGGGTCATCGAGACGATGGTGAAACCGATCTCCCGCGCCCCGTCGAGCGCTGCAAGGTAGGGAGGTTTGCCCATCTCCATGTGGCGGACGATGTTCTCGAGCATGACGATGGCGTCGTCGACCACGAAGCCGACGCACAGCGTCAGAGCCATCAACGACAGGTTGTCGAGGCTGTAGTCGAAGAAGTACATCACGGCGAAGGTGCCGATGATCGACAGCGGCAGCGCCAGGGCGGGGATCATCGTCGCCGAAAGGTTGCGCAGGAAGAGGAAGATGACCAGCACGACCATGCACAGGGCGAGGAAGAGGCTCACCTTGACGTCGTGGACCGACTCCTGGATCGACTCGGAACGGTCGTAGAGGATGTGCAGAGCGACCGAAGCCGGCAGCTGATTCCGGAACATCGGCAGCAGCTTGCGCACCGCCGCGGCGACCTCCACCGTGTTGGTGCCCGGCTGGCGCTGTACGGCGAGAATCACCGCGCGGGTGTCGACGTACCACGAGGCGACCTTGTCGGTCTCGACGCTGTCGATCACGCGGCCGAGCTGCTCGAGGCGCACCGGCGCGCCGTTGCGGTAGGTGACGATCACCGGCCGGTAGGCGGCGGCGTCGGTCAGCTGACCGTTGGCGTCGACGGTGAAGGCGCGGTCGCGCCCCCACAGCGTGCCGTTCGGCAGGTTGACGTTGGCGCCGGTGACGGCGCGCGCCACCTCGTCGATGCCGATGCCGCGCAGCGCCAGCTGGCGCGGGTCGAGCTGGATGCGCACGGCGTACTTCTGGGCGCCGTAGACGGCCACCTGGGCGACGCCGGAGACCGTCGAGATGCGCTGCGCCAGCATCACCTCGCCGTACTCGTCGATCTTGGACATCGGTAGGGTCTTCGAGGTCAGCGCCATGTAGAAGATCGGCGAGGCCGCAGGGTTGACCTTGTTGTAGGTCGGCGGGGTCGGCATGTTGGGTGGCAGCTGCCGGCCGGCGGCTGCGATCGCCGCCTGGACGTCCTGGGCCGCCGCGTCGAGGTCGCGGCTCAGGTTGAACTGCAGGACGATGGTGGTCGAGCCGACGCCGCTCGTCGAGGTCATCGAGTCGAGCCCGGCGATGGTCGAGAACTGGCGCTCGAGCGGGGTGGCGACCGAGGCCGCCATGGTTTCCGGGTTGGCGCCCGGCAAGCTGGCGCCGACCTGGATGGTCGGGAAGTCGACGTTGGGCAGGTCGCTGACCGCGAGGCTGCGGTAAGCGACGAGGCCGAACATCAGGATGCCCAGCATGACCAGGGTGGTCATGACCGGGCGGCGGATGAAGAGGTTGGCGATGTTCATGGCCGCGCTCCTTAAGTCCCGGTCTTCGGCTCTGCGCCGCCCGTCCCGTCGCTCTTCACCTCGACCTTGCCGCCGGGCACCAGGCGCAGCTGGCCCTCGACAACAACTTGCTCGCCGGCCTCGAGACCGGTGTCGACCAGGGCGCGGTCGCCGTCGATGCGGTGGATCTTGAGCGGCCGCATCTCGACCGTCTGGTCGGGCTTGACGACGAAGGCGAAGTCGCCGTTCTGGCCGGTCTGCACCGCCTGCGCCGGCACCACCAGGGCGTTGGCGAGGGTGCTCAGGCGGACCGTCACGCTGACGTACTGGCCGGGCCAGAGGGCGCGGTCCAGGTTGTCGAAGGTGGCTTTCGCCTGGATGGTGCCGGTCGATGCACTGACTGCGTTGTCGACGAAGGTGAGCTTGCCGCTGATCGGTTGGCCGCCGCCCTCGGCCGGCGCCACGAGCACCTCGAGCCCGCCGGGACGGACCTGTTGCAGGTACTGCTCGGGAAGGGCGAAGGTCACCCGGATCGGCGCCATCTGCGAGAGGACGAGCAGCGGCACGTCGTTGGCTTTCACGACGTTGCCCCGCTGCACCAGGAGAGCCCCGGTGCGGCCGGCGATGGGGGCCCGGATCGAGGCGTAGGCGAGCTCCAGCCGGGTGCTTTCGATCGCCGCCTCGTCGGCGGCGACCGTGGCCCGCAGGGCCTCGGCATTGGCCACGATCGAGTCGTACTGCGAACGCGTGACGTAGTCCTTGGCCACCAGGTCGGCATAGCGCTGCACGTTGGCCTGGGCGTCGCGCGCCAGCGCCTGGTCGCGCGCCAGGCGGGATTCGGTCTCTCCCAACGCCGCCCGGAGGGGCCGCGCGTCGATCTCGAGGAGGGGCGCGCCCTGGGCCACCTCCTCGCCCTCGACGAAGCGCACCCGCTCGAGCACGCCGCCGACCTGGGCGCGGACAGCCACGGTGTTGAGCGACTCGACGGTGCCGATGCCGTGCCACTCGATGGCGTAGGGCTCGCGCGCCACGGTCGCGACCCGGACCGGCACCGGCGGGGTGCTAGGGGTATCGGGCGCCCCGGTGCCGGAACAGGCGGCGAGCGGCAGGAGAGTCGCGGCCAGGGCAGCAAGACGGGCGCGGGTCGCGAGCGTCGCGACGCGGATCCGGAGTCGGGTCATGGCTTTCCTCGCAGGGAATCGGGAGCCGCCGGAGCGGCAGGCGGCGTCAGGACGCCGGCATCGTAGGCGAGCTGGGCGACGGCGGTGAACCAGTCGGCGCGCGCCTGGATCTCCTGCGCCCGCGCGTCGGCGAGGGCGGCCTGGGCGGTGAGCAGATCGAGGATGCTGCCGACGCCGGCCTTGTAACGGCCCTCGGCGACCTCGGCCGACTGCCGCGCCGAGTCGACCAGGGTCCGGCTCGCCTCGACCGCCTTCGCCGACGATTCGAGCTCGTAGTAGGCGGTCCAGACCTCGGTGGTCACCTGCTGCACCGTCTGGTCGACACGGGTCCGGGCGAGCTCGGCTTCGGCTTTCGCCTTCGCGATATCGAAGTGGTTCGCGCGGCCGGTGAACAGGGGATAGCGCAGCAGCAGCTGCGCCGAGTAGTTGTTGCGCGGGTCGAGGCCGGCGGGGTTCTCGTAGTACACCCGGTTGAGGTTGCCGGCGAGCGACAGTGTCGGCAGCCCGTCGGAGCGGGCCTTCGTGACCCGCTGCTCGGCGGCGATCGCCTGGGCGCGTACCGCCTGCAGATCCGGCCGCTCGCCGAGTGCCAGCTGGAGGTCCTCGCGCACCGCTTCGGCGGCGGCGGTCGCGGGGACGTCCTCGGGCAGCTGGGCGGGCTCGACGCGGATGTCCGGCGGCAGACCGATCACGATCGCCAGCGCGCCTTTCACTTCCTTCATCTGGCCCTCGGTGCGGACCAGCGCCAGCTGCTGCCGCTCGAGCTGGGTCTTCGCCTGCAGCACATCGGCGATCGTCGCGAGCCCGGCGCGATGGAGCTCCTCGGCCACCGAAACCGTGGTCTCGGCCCGGCGGATGTCGGCGAGCAGCGAGTCGCGCAGGCTCATCGCGGTGAGATAGCGGTAGTAGGCGCGCTCGACGGAGAGGACCAGATCCTGCACCGCCTGGTTGTGCTGCCAGTCGGCGGCGAGCAGGGTGGCGCGGGCGTCATCGATCTCGGCCTGCCGGCCGCCGAAATCGAAGAGCAGGAACGAGAGGTCGACGCCGGGGCCGTAACTGGTCAGCTCGAAGACGCTCTGACCGCTGCCGGCGGACTGCCGCTGCCGGGTACCGTTCGCCGACAGGTTGATCTTCGGCCACCAGGCCGCCGACTTGCTGCCCACTTCGGCAGCCGCCGAGTGCGCTGCCAGCCACGAGGCGCGGGTCAGCGGGCTGTTGCGCAGCGCCATGTCGATCACCTGCGGAAGCGTCACCTGGAGCCCATCGCGCTCGATCTCCGGCGGCAGGTCCAGAGCACCCGGCAGGGCAAGGGGCGACAGTTTCTCGCCAGCACCCGGAGCCCAAGGCGCCTGGGGCACCAGTGGCTGCGCGGCCTCGACCGGCGCGACCTGCCAGACGGCGAGCAGCGCCAGCGCGATGAGGATCGTCGTTCGTTTCATACCTCTTCTCCTTCGATCCTGCGCCGGCAGGCGCCGTCTGGGGACCCGGACCGATGCCAACCGGCCAAAGCCGCACGGTGACCGCACGAGGTGCAGGATCCGAGCCGCACCGACCGATTCGATGAGCTCCTCCGAGTGTCGCGCCAAGGAAAAATCGTACGGGCTCTACCGCACCCCATCCCTCTTGCGCTCCGGCTCGACGCCCCGCGAGCTCTCTCCACCCACCTCGACCAGCGCGAGGCGATCGTCCAGCTCGCGCGGCGGCAGGTGGTGGAGGCCCTGGCCTTCGATCGCCTGCAAGAGGTGAGCGGTCTTGCGGCGCTCGACCAGGATCACCCGGCGCTCGCGATCCTCGATCATCCGAGCGCGGAGGTCGGGAAAACGGGCCGCCGGAACGTAGAACGGATAGGGGACCTCGGCCTCCGTCGCCTGTTCCAGGCGGGAGTAGCCGTAGAAGGCAAGGCCGTTGAGCTTGACGTCGAGGGTCACGATCCTCTGGTCGAGAGCGATGCCGGCTGCGCGCAGCTCGGCGGCGACCGCGCGGGCGTCCTGGTCGCTCGCCCAGGTCGCCCCGAAGGCCTTGCCGGCCAGCAGGCCGAGCACGCAGAGCGCGAGGGACAGGAAGGAGCGGCGCCCGAGCGGTGGCGCCAGGAGTCGACCCGGTTCGGTCAAGCGCCGCGCCGTCACGAGGGCGAGTGGCGCGAAGACCGGCAGGATGTAGAGCGGCAGCCGGCTGCGCGCCACGAGGAAGACGAGGGTCGGCACAGCGATCCAGAGCACCAGCAGAAGCGACGCCGGGCGGTCGCGCAGAGCTCGCCAGAAAGGTGGCGCCGCGCCCGGGGTGGAAGTGGACTTCGTGCGCCGAACCCAGACGAGACACCAAGGCAGGGATCCGACGATCAGGGTTGGAACGTAGACGAGGAGCCCGCCCAGGAGGCCGGAGTTGCGCGCGTAGTGCGCGTCCACCAATCGTCCGGAGATCTGGTTGTCGAGCATGTAGGCGAGGGCGCCCGGAAGGCGTGCGCCCACGAACAGGAACCAGGGCAGGGCCACGGCGAGAAAGGCGACCGCCATCGCCCAGACTCCAGGATCGGCCACGACGGAACGCGAGCGGCGCCGGATCAGCAGGAAGAGCCCCAAGGGCGCTGCCAGGACGAGAATGGCCGGGCCTTTCGCGAGCGCGCCGAGGCCGAGGGCCGCACCGGCCGCTGCACCCCAGAGCGTTCTCCCGACGTTCGTCGGGGTCTCCTCCAGGCGCCAGAAGAGACCGAACGAGAGGACGGAGGCGAACGCCAGGGGCGTGTCCGGCGTGAGCACGTTCGCGGCCAGGCAGGGCAGCAGCATCGTGGCGTAGACGAGCGCGGCGATCCGGCCCGTGTGCGCTCCCCACCAGCGCCCTCCGAGCCAGCCGACCAGCAGAGCGCTGCCGGCGAACCAGAGAGCCTGTCCGGAGCGCGCCCCCCATTCGTTGCGGCCGACGACCGCCATTCCGGCGGCGGTGCTCCAATAGACCAGGGGGGGCTTGTCGAGGAACGGCTCGCCGTTCAGGCGGGGAATCAGCCAGTCGCCCGAGCCCAGCATGCCGAGCGTGATGTTCGAGTAGAAACCCTCGTCGGGATCCCAGATGCCTCGCGAGCCCTGGAAGCCGAAGGCGAGCAGCAGGAGCAGGAGCAGGACGGCAGCGGCGGCGGACCGCGTCGCGGCCGGCGTGCTGGATGTGGAAGCGGGCATGGCGGTGTGCGTTCCCTAGCGCTCGACCACGCGCCGCAGGTCGATCGCCACCCGACCCACCCACGGCACCCTGCCGGAGAGCTCGAGGGGTACGCGGGCGCGCGGATCGAACAGCATCTCGACGTCGCCCTGAAGTCCGGCGAGCTCGAAGCTGTGCTGAATCGCACCCGGTCCGAGCGTTCGGGCATCGAGAGAGAGGCGCAGAGCGTCGACCGGCTCCCGGCGGTGCCGGGTGCTCCCGCCCTGCGTCAGGACGTAGTCGACATCGACCCGCAGACGCTCCACCACCTTGACCTCGAGGGAGAGGAGGTCGCCGTCGGAAAACAGGGGAAGCTGCAACCGGTCCCCCGGCTTCTCGAGCGCCGCGGCAGCGACAACGTAGAAGAGAGCCGCCGGATCGCTGATGCGCAGGTTCTGTCCCGCCCACGCCGGATACTCCTCGAAGCCGTGCCGCAGATCGCTCCAGCGCGCCGAGGGCAACCCCTCCTCCCCCTTCGCCGGCCGGTGGCGAATGCTGGTGATGCCACCTTCGCCGTAGCGTTCCGACTTGATTCTCTGCCGCTTGCCCGATTCGGTCTGAACGCGCTGCAGCGCCGCGGCGGTTCCCGGTTCGATCCAGAGCTCGACCGCCGACCTGCGTCCGAGAAACTCCGAGTCGAGGCGGAGCGTGACGACCTGGGCGCCCGCCGGAGTGATGCCGGAAGTACGCTCGGAGGGCAGCAGCTCGCCGACGGCGCGGCCGGTCGGCGCCAACTCCAGACTGAGCTTGGCGGTCAACGAGATGCCGAACTTGCTGCCCTCGAAGGCGAGCTCGCGCCACGGAATGCGCTCGCTGGCAAGCTCTTCTGCGGCCGCCAGCGCGGGCAGCAGCCCTGTCAGCGCGGCCAGCGCGGCCAGCAGAAGAGCTCGCGATCGTCTCGGCCGATTCGCCGGCATGGGGCTCCCTCCGGACGGATCTTACCGGCTGGCGGACAGTGCGCGCCGGTCAGCCCCCTATCCCGCCCGGAGCCGGGTCGGCACCTAGCCATGCGGGTAGGTCGGAGGGTTCCGCCCCCTGCTAGAGTCAGGGCGAAACTGCGGACGAGGCCGATGCGGCCCACCCCGCGCGGAGTCATGATTTGAAACCTGAAGCAGAGGAGGCTCGAGAAATGCGCAAGATGTTCATGCCGTTCGCCATCGCCGCGCTCGTCATCCTGGCCGGATCGACCTTTATCGCCGGCGCCGCGACGCCCCCGGAGAAGATCACGATCAAGGACTGCGTCGCCAAGAAGACGGCGGTCGAGTTCCCGCACGGGATCCACGCCAAGGCCCACGAGTGCAAGACCTGCCATCACACGCAGCCGACCCTCTCCCTGACGAGCACCGACAAGGTCGAGGCCTGCGGCACCTGCCACGTCACGCCGGAGAAGGCCGAGACGCCGAAGTGCAGTGAGATGTCGCTGACCAAGAATCCGTTCCACATGCTGTGCGTCAAGTGCCACAAGGAAGAGCTCGCGAAGAAGGCCGACACCAAGGCGCCGACGAAGTGCGAACAGTGTCACGTCAAGGCTTGAACCGGCTTTAGCCTCTCCGCGTCACCCCCGCCGGCGCGCCGGCACCGGGCTCCCGGTGCCGCGCACGCCAGGGTTCCGAGAGATCGCAGGAAACCGAATCCCGGCGGGTTTCATGTCTCGGAACGGGCTTCGACGAACGAAGCCCGAAGTCTCTGGGAGATTCCGACCATGAATCGCAAGCGCACCCCTCTTCTCGCCGCACTCCTCGCCGCCAGCCCCCTCTTTCTGATCGCGCTCTTCCCCCTGAGCGCCGCGAGCACTCCGCTCCGCGACGGTCAGGGACCTCACGGCCGCCCGTTCGCGGAGGGCGACGGGATCTTCGACGAAGGCAGGATGGAGCGCCTCGCCGAGCACCAGGCCGAGCGCCTGACCCGGGCCCTCGACTTGACCGCCGAGCAGCAGACGACGCTCGCTCGCCTGCAGACCGAGCTCGAGGGCACCGTCCGGCCGCTCGCCGAATCGATGCGCGCGGCTCACGTGCAGCTGCGGACCCAGCTCGACAACGACTCGCCCGATCCCGCCGCGGTCGGAGCCCAGGTGATCGCGATCGATCGCGCCCGCGACTCCATGCGCGCCGGCTGGCAGCGCTTCGAAACCGCCTTCACCGCCACCTTGAGCGAGTCGCAACGCGCCGCCTACCGCGTTCTGCAGGAGACTCGCCCCGATCGCGGCCCCTTTAGCGAGCATCGCGGTCCCGGCGGTGGCGGCGGTCCTCGCGGCCCGGGTGCGCACCCCCGGCACTGATCCTCGCCCGCCTCAGGCGTAGCGGATCCAGCGCCAGAGCTCCTGGAAGGTCGGCTTCTTGCCGTACATCAGGATCCCGACGCGATAGATCCGCGCGCAGACCCAGACCAGGATGCAGACGAAGAACGCGGTCAGCGCATACGCGGTCAGGATCTGCCAGAGCGGCGGCATCTTGACCGCGATGCGCAGCATCATCAGGAGCGGCGAGAACAGCGGGATCATCGACAACACGACGGAGAGCGTCGAGTCGGGGTCGTTGATCACCGGGATCAGGAAGAACATCGGCGCGATCTGAAACACCACCAGGAAGCCGACGAACTGCTGCGCCTCCTGCACATTGTTCGTCGCGGCTCCGATCGTTGCGTAAAGCGTGGCGAAGAGCGCGTAGCCGAGCAGGAAGTTGAGCAGGAAGTGCATCACCAGCGGCACGGTCACCTGCGGCAGCATGTTGCCGTCGGAAGCGAGCGCGAGAGCGGTGACCGCGGCCGGAGCCGAAAGCACCACCATCGTCGTCAGCCAGACGACGAGCTGCGTCAGCCCGGCGAGTCCGATGCCGAGGAGCTTGCCCACCATGAGCTCGATCGGCCGCACGGTGGCGAGGATCACTTCGACGATGCGCGAGCTCTTTTCCTCCAGCACGCCGTTCATCACCTGCTGGCCGTAGAGCATCACGATCATGTAGAGCAGGAAGAAGAGGAAGTAGGCGAGGAAGAAGGCGGCCATCCCCCCTTCCTGACGGCTGCCTTCCGCGAGGACGCGGGTCGTCTGGAGGCCGACGTCCTGGGTGAGCTCGCTGACGCGCGCGGCGTCGATCCCCGCCTGCCGCAGGCGCGCCTCGCCGACGACCCGCGACACCACGTCGGAGAGTCGGCTCTGGGTCATGAAGTTGGAGACGCTCTCGGCGTGGTATTCGACCTCGTTCTTCGCCAGGCCCTCGGCCGAGAGCCAGAGCCAGGCGTCGATTTCGCCGCCGAGAACCCGGCGGTCGAGCTCGGCGCGCTGGACCGCCCGATCGCCCGCGGCAGCGACCAGCTCCACCTTGAACTGCGCAGTCTCTTCCTTCAGCTCCCGCTCGCGATCGAGGGCAGCGGCCTCCCCGGGTTTCGCCTTCTCCTTCTCCTTCCCCTTCGCCTCCTCCATCAATTTCTTGGCCAGGGTCTCGCCGAACCCGCCGGCCTCGTCGACGATCGCGAGGCGCTGCGACGCCCTGGATTTCATGGCGATCACCGAAGGCAGAATCGTCAGTGCCGCCATGGCGACGGGCAGCAGGAGCGTAGCGATCCAGAAGCCCTTGCTCTTGACGCGGGTCAGGTACTCGCGCTTGGCAATCGTCACGATCGGGTCAATTCGCATGCCGCACCGCCTGGATGAACAGGGTTTCGAGATCGGGCTCCTCGGAGCGGAAATCGGTCACGTCGACGCGCTCGACGAGAGCGCGCAGCACCGCCGCCGGCTGGGCGTGGGGGGCCAGCACGAGGCGGAGGCCCGACGGCTGATCGAGCACCTCGGCGACACCGGGGGTCGCGGCGACCAGAGCCTTGTCGCCGCGCGTCGCCAGCCGAAAGACGTTGCCGCCGCGCTCGCGTTTGATCGCCGCGAGCTCGCCGGCGAGGATGACCTTGCCGTGCGAGATGAGGCAGATGTGATCGCAGAGCTTCTCGGCCTGCTCGAGGATGTGGGTCGAAAAGAGGATCGTCCTGCCGCGCGCCTTGAAGTCGGCGATCAGATCCTTGAACAGCGCCTGGGCGAGCGGATCGAGCCCCGAGAAAGGCTCGTCCAGGATCAGGATCTCCGGATCGTGGAGGATCGTGCCGACGAGCTGAATCTTCTGCTGCATGCCCTTCGAGAGCGCCTCCACCTTCGCCTTGGCCCAGGAGGCGAGCTCGACTCTCTCCAGCCAGTCGGCGATCAGCTTCAGGGCGCGGCGGCGCTCGACGCCGTGCAGCTCGGCGAAGAAGAGCAGGTGGTCGGTCACCGTCATCTTGCGGTAGAGCCCGCGCTCTTCGGGCAGGTATCCGACCCGCCGCAGATCCTCCGGCCGCCGGGCCCGGCCGAAGAAGAACACCTCGCCGCGATCGGGAGCGAGAATGTCCATCATCATCCGGATGCTGGTCGTCTTGCCGGCGCCGTTCTGGCCGAGAAGGCCGAACACCGAGCCGGGCGGCACGGCCAGAGAGACGTCGTCCACGGCCACGAAATCGCCGAATGCCTTGCGCACGCCGCGCAGCTCCAGATTGTCGCTCACTCCGAACTCCTCTCTCGGGACGGACTCGCGAGTCCGCCGCTCGGGGTCCTGTCTGGTCCGTATCCCATGGGGTCCTCGCGCTGAGAAACGCGCTCCGGGCCCCAGGGGAGCCCTCGGCCCAGCCACCCCTCGCTACCGCGTAAGCTCCACGAAGCTTACGTCAGTCCCTACGTGAGCCTTGGCGCAATGGTTTTCCGCCTGACGATCCGGTCTCGCCTAGAATCCCGATTCCGGCGCGATTCGCCGTGCCCAAGGAGCCCCTGGATGAAACTCAAAGCGACCCTCACGATTCTCGCCGGCCTGCTGATGGCAGCCTGCATCCGGGCCCAGACGGCCGACGAGATTCTCGAGCGCAATTTCGCGGCCCTTGGCAGCAAGGCAAAGCTCCGCGCCGTCCGCACGCTGCGGCTCGAGGCCAGCCAGCGGACGGGCGACAAGACCGTGCCGCTGAAGATCTACTGGAAGCGGCCCGACAAGCTCCGCATCGAGTCTCCCTTCCAGGATCTCGACATGGTCCAGGTCTTCGATGGCGAGAGGGCCTGGTACACCTACCCGGCGCTGCCGGGTTTCGAACCTCAGACCCTCACCGGCGCCGACCTCGAGGCCCTGCGCACCCAGGCCGATCTCGTCGAGGGCCCGACTTTCGACCATGCCGCCAAGGGAAACCGGGTCGAGCTGCTCGGCAAGGAGAAGCTCCCCGAGGGCGAAGCTTGGCGGCTGCTTCTCACCACCGCGCGCGGCGACGTGCGCACGCTCTGGTTCGACAGCAAGTCCATGCTGCAGGTGCGCGAAGAGCGCAAGGAGATCCGGGACGGGAAGGAGGTCTCGATCGAGTCGAGTCTCTCCGACTTCCGGCCCGTGGGCGGCATCTTGTTCGCCCATCGCGTCGAGGAGCATGTCCGGGCCGGCGGCCAGGCAGAGGTCGGCGCCTCGGTCTTCATCATCCGGAAGCTCGAGCTGGATGTCGACATTCCGGACGAGCTCTTCACCCTTCCTGCGCTCCATTCGGCTGCTCCAGCGCCCGTCTGACGTTGCCGCCTCGCGGTCGATGTGGTAGAACCCGGCAAGCAAGTCAACCTCTCTCCGCGGAGACTGCGCCTGCAAGCCCCGCCCCTGCGAACCTTGGCCTTTCGCGCATGAGCTCCACCGAGTTCAGCGTGGAGATCGACCACGTCAGCAAGAGCTTCGGCAACTTCGTCGCGGTGGACGACGTCTTTCTGACCATTCGCCGCGGCGAGTTCTTCTCGCTTCTCGGCCCTTCCGGCTGCGGCAAGACCACCCTGCTGCGCATGATCGGCGGATTCGAGCTTCCCACCTCCGGATCGATCCGGGTCAACGGCGCCGACGTGACCGATGTGCCGGTGCACAAGCGCCCGATCAACATGGTCTTTCAGGCCTACGCGCTCTTCCCGCACCTGACCGTCGCCGAGAACATCTCGTTCGGCTTCCGCTACAAGCACTTCCCGCACTCCGAGTACGAGCAGCGCATTGCCGAAGCGGTGTCGCTGGTCCGCATGGGCGGATTCGAGACCCGTTATCCGTCGCAGCTTTCCGGTGGACAACGCCAGCGCGTCGCTCTCGCGCGCGCGCTCGCTCTCGAACCCCAGGTGCTGCTCCTCGACGAGCCGCTCGGCGCCCTCGATCAGAAACTGCGCAAGGAGGTGCAGGTCGAGCTCAAGAACCTGCAGCGCAAGCTCGGCATCACCTTCATCTTCGTCACCCACGACCAGGAGGAGGCGCTCACCATGAGCGACCGGATCGCGGTGATGAACGCCGGCCATGTGGAGCAGATGGACAGCTCGTCGCAGGTCTTCGAGTATCCGCAGACCGAGTTCGTGGCGCAGTTCATGGGTGCGTCCAATTTCTTCTCCGCCACCGTACGTGGCATCGCCGAGGGCTTCCTCTCTCTCGCCATGTCGGATGGCGACGCCTTCGCGGTGCCGGATCCCGGAAGCGTGGCCGCGGGCGAAGCGGTGCGCTTCGTCGTGCGCCCCGAGAAGCTCGACCTCCGCAGCCGTGATCTTTCGAGTCACGGCATACCTTGCATGCCGGTGACCATCGAAGACCGGGTCTACCAGGGGGTATCGACCGTCTGGGTGGTGACGAGCGCCGCGGGCGAGCGCTTCGTCATCTACGAGCAGAACGAAAAGCCGTTCGAGGAACGCGGCAAGTTCGCGGTCGGCGGGACCGCCTACCTCTGCTGGAGCCCCCGCCACACCGTGCTCATGCGGCCCGATGCCCCCGAGACCGCCGAGACCGCTGGCTTTGCGGGAACCCCCGGTCATGGCTGAAGCGCGGAAACGCCGGCGCGTCGCCGCCTACTTCCAAGTGCTGCCGACCTGGGCGGTGCTGGGGTGCTTCTTCCTCTTGCCGCTCGTCATCATGCTGGTCATCAGCTTCGGCCAGCGCGGCACCTACGGCGGTCTGAAACCGATCGAGGACTTCTGGGCCTACGCGAGCGGCGGTGACTTCCTCGCCAACTATCGACGCTCCATCGAGCCGCTCTATCTCTCCATCTATTGGCGCTCGCTCTGGATGGCGGTCGTCACCACGGTGTTCTGCCTGGTGGTGAGCTATCCGATCGCCTACTACATCGCGATCGTGGCCCCGGTACGCTTCAAGAACCTCCTCCTCGGTCTGGTGGTGATTCCCTTCTGGACGAGCTTCCTGATCCGCACCTATGCCTGGATGCTCATCCTGCGGACCGAGGGCCTGCTCAATTCCGTCCTCCTCGCGACCGGCGTCATCGCTCAGCCCCTGGACCTGCTCTACACCGATTTCGCCGTGATGATCGGCCTGGTTTACGGCGAGCTGCCGTTCATGATCCTGCCGCTCTACGCGTCGCTCGAGAAGCTCGACCTCTCGTTGCTCGAAGCCGCCCTCGATCTGGGCGCGAACAAGGTTGCGACCTTCTTCCGGATCACCGTGCCGCTCACCATGCCCGGAATCGTCGCCGGCGTGATCCTGGTCTTCATTCCGTCGATCGGCCAGTTCGTGGTCTCCGATCTCCTGGGCGGCGCGAAGAGCATCCTCGCCGGAAATCTGATCCAGAACCAGTTCGCGGTCGCCCGCAACAAGCCGTTCGGGTCCGCTATCGCCTTCGAGCTCACCGCGGTCGTGCTGATCCTCCTCCTCGCCTACGCCATGTATACCAAGCGCAAGGGGCAGGAGGTGCTGTTGTGAGTCCACCGGTCGATGCTCCCCGCGTCGAGCTCGTCGCACGCGATGTCGGCAGGCTCGCCCGCGTCCCGCGCCCGGCGCGACCGGTCTCCTGGGAGCGTCGCCTGCTCGGATGGCACAGCCTCCTCGTCTACCTCTTCCTGTACATCCCGATCCTCATCCTCATTCTCTACTCGTTCAACCGCTCGAAGCAGACCGCGGCCTGGGAAGGCCTCACCCTCGACTGGTACCTGCGCCTTCTTCACAACGACCTCATTCTGCGGGCGGTCAAGAACAGCCTCGTCGTCGCGGTCAGCACCACCGTCATCTCGACCATCATAGGAACCCTCGCCGCCCTCGCCCTGGCGCGCGGGAGCTTCCGCGGCAAAGGGGCCACCCAGGCGACGCTCTATCTGCCGATCATCATCCCCGAGATCGTCGTCGGCGCCGCTCTCGTCACCTTTTTCGGTGTCGCCCAGATGCGACTCAGCCTCGTGACCGTGGTCATCGCCCACGTCGCCTTCTGCATCTCCTACGTGGCGATCGTGGTGCGGGCGCGTCTCGCCGGATTCGATCGCTCGCTCGAGGAAGCCGCATCCGATCTCGGCGCCGGGCCCTGGGACACCTTCCGCCGCGTGACGCTGCCGATCATCCTCCCCGGAATCATCGCCGGCGCTCTCCTCGCTTTCACCCTCTCGATCGACGACTACGTCATCACTTCCTTCGTCGCCGGCGTGGGCGCCACGACCCTGCCCATTCAGATCTACTCCATGCTCAAAGTCGGCGTGACGCCCGAAGTCAACGCCGTCTCGACCCTGCTCCTGTTGCTGACCGTCGTGCTCATCGTGATCGCCCAGCGCCTGCAACAGGATCCGACCGCCAAAGGAGGCATTCAGAAATGAACAGAACCGTCGCGGCATTGGGCGCCTTCGTTGGCGCAACGCTCGTCATCTCCGCCATCGCCGGCTGCGGCAAGAAGGCCGCGGAGGCACCGGCAGCGACCCAGGTCAAGGACGCGGGCAAGCTGAACATCTACATCTGGTCCGCTTATCTCCCCAAGGAAGTGCTCGACGAGTTCACGGCGAAGACCGGCATCAAGGTCAACTTCGACACCTACGACTCCAACGAGGCGCTGCTCGAGAAGCTCCAGTCCGGCGTCGCCGACTACGATCTCGTCGTTCCGTCCGACTACATGGTCCGGATTCTGGTCGCCGAGAAGCTGATCCAGCCGCTCGACCATGCCAAGCTCCCGAACATCGCCAATCTCGATCCGCGCTTCCTCGACAAGAAGTTCGATCCCAAGAACGCCTACTCGCTGCCCTACTTCTGGGGTACGACCGGCTTCGGGTACAACAAGGCCAAACTGGGCGTCCTGGACAGCTGGCAGGCGCTCTTCGATCCGAAGCACAAGGGCCGCATCCTCATGCTCGACGACATGCGGGAGGTCTTCGGTGCCGCTCTCAAGTCGATGGGCAAGTCCCTGAACGAGACCGATCCGGCGGTGCTGAAGCAGGCCGCCAACCTGTTGAAGAAGCAGAAGAAGCTGGTCGCTACCTACAACAGCGGTGACTTCGCCAACATCCTCGCCGCCGGCGACGTCGACATCGCCCACGGCTACAACGGCCAGCTCGCCGAGGTGGTCGCCAAGGAGCCCGAGAAGCTGGCCTATGTCGTTCCCAAGGAAGGCGCGACGCTCTGGATGGACAACGTCTGCATTCCCGGCAAGGCGCGCAACGTCGAGAACGCCTACACGTTCCTCAACTTCATCATGCAGCCCGAGGTCAACGCCGAGATCGTCAACGGCGTCTCCTACGCCAGCGCCAACGTGCCGGCGAAGAAGTTCATCCATCCGGAGATCCTCAACGACGCCTCGATCTACCCCTCGGACGAAGTCATCGGACGCTGCGAGTTCATCGAAGACATCGGCGACACCACCACGGTGCTCGATCAGTACTGGACGGAGATCAAGGCGCAGTAGGATTACCCATCCACTGGAACGGAGAGATTTCATGACATCCAAGACACTGCAACGCAGCACCCTCCTGGCGCTCGCCGGGTTCGCCCTCCTCGCTTCCGCCTCGCTGGCTCAGGACGAGAAGAGCTGGAGCCTCGACCTCGGAGTGGACTACAGCACGCGCTACATGTTCCGCGGCGTGCCGCTCCTGGGCGACAACGAGGTGCTCACGCCGCACGTGACCTTCAGCGCCGGGAACTTCAACGTCTACTATTACGGCTACATGGGCGATATTCCCGCCGACTTCACGGTCTCCGGAAACACGGTCTCCTATCGCGAGGACGACTTCGGAGCGGACTACACGATCCCCATCGGCGACAAGTTCGGCCTGACGCTGGGCGCCGTTTCGTACATGTACAGCAACAGGACCTCGAGCGAATACGGTTTCGTGGACACCTACGAGCTCTATGCGATCGCCGCTTTCGACGTCCCGCTCTCACCGACCCTGACCTATTACCGCGACATGGATGCGGTCAAGGGAGGCTATGCCTCGATCGGCATCAGCCACAGCGTTCCCCTCGGCAGCAAGGCCAGCTTCGACTTCTCGGCAGCGGTCGGTTTCGACTTCGGCTACAACCTCGGCAGCGATACTGCTGCCGGTCTCGGGCTCAAGGAGTCGAACGGCGACCTGAACGACCTCCTGGTCGGCGTCAACATTCCGATCCAGGTGAACGACTGGCTCAGCGTGCATGCGCAGGTGCAGCAGTCGATCGCGCTCGACGTGCTCGACAAGTTGGGCGTCAAGGACCAGACCATCTTCACCGGAGGCGTCAGCTTCACCTTCTGACGATTGGGTTTGACATCATGAAGAAATTCCAGCTGTTCATCCACGGGGAAGCGACGGCGGCGGCGGACGGCAGGACCGAGCGGATCGTGAGTCCGGCGACCGAGGAGGTGCTCGCCGAGGTGCCGGTGGGCGGAGCGGAAGACGTCGAGCGCGCCGTCGACGCCGCCCACGGCGCTTTCGAGAGCTGGTTCGACCAAACTCCCGGCGAACGTGCCGGCATGCTCCTCAAGCTCGCCGACCGGATCGAAGCCCACGCCGACGAGCTCGCGGCGCTCGAAGCCGCAAACGTCGGAAAGCCGATCTGGCTCGCCAAGAGCGAGATCCCGTTCCTGGTCGACAACCTCCGATTCTTCGCCGGCGCGGCGCGCTGCATGGAGGGCAAGGCCGCCGGCGAGTACCTCGCGGGCTACACCTCGTTCACGCGCCGCGAGCCGGTCGGCGTCGTGGCCTCGATCGCGCCCTGGAACTACCCCCTGATGATGGCGATCTGGAAGATCGGTCCGGCACTCGCTGCCGGCAACACGGTCGTCCTCAAGCCGTCGGAACAGACGCCGCTTACCTCGCTGCGCCTCGCCGAGCTCGCGGCCGACATCTTCCCCGCCGGCGTCTTCAACGTGATCACCGGCTACGGCGAGCCGGTCGGCGCGGGATTGGTGCGCCATCCGAAGGTCGGCATGGTCTCGATCACCGGCGATGTCGCCACCGGCAAGATTGTCGCGCGCACCGCCGCCGAGAGTCTGAAACGGGTCCATCTCGAGCTCGGCGGCAAGGCGCCGGTGGTCGTCTTCGACGACGCCGACCTCGAGCAGGTCGCGGCGGTCCTGAAGCTCGCGAGCTTCGCCAACAGCGGCCAGGACTGCACCGCCGCCACCCGCATCTATGGCGGTCCCGGGATCTACGACAAACTAGTCGACACGATGGCCACGGTCGTCGAGTCGGTCACCTGGGGCGCTCTCGAAGACGACAACACCTTCATCGGCCCGCTGGTCTCGAAGGAGCAGCGGGAGCGCGTCGCCGGCTTCGTCGATCGGGCGGTGGCGACGGGCCATGCGAAGGTCGTCACCGGTGGCCAGCGTGTCCCCGGAAAGGGCTTCTACTATCAGCCGACGCTGATCGCCGACGCCCGTCAGAAGGACGAGATCGTGCAGCGCGAGGTCTTCGGCCCGGTCGTGACCGTGACCCGTTACGCGAGCGACGAAGAGGCGACCCGCTTCGCCAACGACGTCGACTACGGTCTCGCCGCCTCGGTCTGGACGCGCGACGTCGGGCGGGCGCTCTCCGCGGCGCGCAAGCTGCGCTTCGGCACGGTCTGGATCAACGACCACCTGCCGCTCGTCTCCGAGATGCCGCACGGCGGCTTCAAGCAGTCGGGCTACGGCAAAGACATGTCGATGTACGCGCTCGAGGACTACACCGTCGTCAAGCACGTGATGGCAAAGCTCGGCTAGGAGCGCCTTCCCGAACACTCGCAGTCGCTGACGAGAATCCGCACGGAGCTACTGCTCGGCAAGCCCTCTCGGAGTCCGCTCGGGGTCCTGTCTGGCCCGTATCCCATGGGGTCCTCGCGCTGAGGAAGCGCGCTCCGGTCCCCATGGGAGCCCTCGGTCCAGCCACCCCTCGTCGGTACAGCTGAGAGAGAAGCTCCTTTGCGATGTCTCGCGGGCGGGCGCCGGCGCTCGGGAGATCGGGGTGAGCTCCCGGCTTCACTAGGAGGCACCCCGATCTCCCGAGCACCGGAGACCGCCGACCACCGCTGAGGAAGGAATGTGTGCCTGTCCCTCTTTCCTCTAAGCGATCCAGACGGTCTTGACGTTGACGAATTCTCGGATGCCGGCGAGGCCGAGCTCGCGGCCGAAGCCGGAGCGCTTGATGCCGCCGAACGGCAGGCGGGGATCGCTCTTCACCATGCCGTTCAGGAAGACCGAGCCGGCCTCGAGCTCCACCGCCAGGCGCTCCTGCTCGGCGCGGTCGCTCGTCCAGCCGGAAGCGCCCAGACCGAAGACCTTGTGGTTGGCGACCGCGATCGCCCGATCCAGATCCTCCACCCGGAAGAGTGTCGCCACCGGGCCGAAGAGCTCGTCGTCGTAGGCCGGCGAGCCGGGGACCGGATCGGCGAGCACGGTCGGGGGGTAGAAGTTCCCCGGGCCGTCGAGCTTGCTGCCGCCGAGGAGGAGCCGCGCGCCGGCCGCGACCGAACGCTCGACCTGCTCCGCCAGCTCGTCGCGGATCGCCGCCGTGGCGAGCGGCCCGATCTCGGTCGCCGGATCCATCGGATCGCCCACGACGAGAGCCGCCATGCCGGCGACGAAGCGCCCGGCGAACTCCTCGTAGACCGCTTCGTGGACGATGAAACGCTTGGCGGCGATGCACGACTGCCCGTTGTTGATCGTGCGCGCCTTGACCGCCGTGGCGGCCGCCTTCACGAGATCGGCCTTGGGCAGAACGATGAACGGGTCGCTCCCTCCGAGCTCGAGCACCGCCTTCTTGATCTGCGAACCGGCGGCGCCGCCGACCGAGACGCCGGCGCCTTCGCTGCCGGTGAGCGTCACGGCGGCGATGCGCGGGTCCTCGATCATCTTCGCCACCGCGGCACTGCCGACGAGCAGGGTCTGGAAGCAGCCCTCGGGGAAGCCGGCGCGCTCGAAGACCTCGGCGATCGCGAGCGCCGACTGCGGCACGTTCGAAGCGTGCTTGAGGATGCCGACATTCCCGGCCATGAGCGTCGGGGCGGCGAAGCGCAGGACCTGCCAGAACGGGAAGTTCCACGGCATCACCGCCAGCACGCAGCCCAGCGGGTCGTAGCGCACGTAGCTCCGGCCGGCGTCGGTGGCGATCTCCTCCGGAGCGAGGAAGGCCGCGGCGTGCTCGGCGTAGAAGCGGCAGACCGAGGCGCATTTCTCGACCTCGGCGACCGCGGCGCCGATCGGCTTGCCCATCTCGAGGGTCATCGTCTCGCCGAAACGCCGCTTGTCCACCTCGAGGATCTCCGCCGCGCGGCGCATCTTGGCGGCGCGGGCGGCGAAGTCGACCCGGCGCCAGACGCGGAAGGTGCGCTCGGCGAGCGCGAGGGCGCGCTCGATCTCGGGGGCGCTCGCCTCGGAGAAGGTGCGGAGAGTCTTGCCGTTGGCGGGATTGATGGAGGCAATGGCCACGTCGGGCTCCTGTTCTGTCGGCCGATCTCTCGGCCGGTCGTGCGGCTAGCTCTGATCGGCGAAACAGACCTGGATGCCGCGCTTCGCGAGCTCCTCGAAGAAGCGCTCGAACGGCAGCGCGGTCTCCGGGCAGAGCACACCCGGGCGCGCGATCTCCCGCCGCCCCAGCATCTGCCCGGCGATCGCGAGCGGCACTCCGGTGTCGAGCGCTCCGGCAGCAAAGCCCCACTCCCGGTGCGGCCGGATGACCGCTTCGCCGCGCCGTCGCACGACGTCTCCGCCGCGCTCGCCGACGACGTCGACGCGCAGGGCGTCGCAGTCGTCCGGATCTCCCGCCGGAGCCGGCTGCGCGGCGCCGAGCGCCAGCAGCATCTGGCGCGGCGAGACTCCGGCGACGCGGGGCTCGCGATCGGCGAACCCGAGCTCCACCAGGAAGCGCGACCTTGTCCATGAACGACGGCTCGAACGCCACTTTGAAGCTCGCGCCCGAGAGGCCGGGGAACGAGCGCGGGAACATCGCGACCTCGGAGTGCAGGGTGTGGATGGCGCGCATCCGCCCCACCGGCGGCGGGAAGTCGATCTCTTCCTCGCCGCTGCGCGGCGGGACCGGATGCGCCCGCCCCCCCTCGACGACGAAGGGCTCGAGCGCGAACTCGTCGAGCACGGTGTCGAGAGCGTACGGAATCGGCAGCGGCCCCGAGACCCCGCGGTCGAGGCAGCCGACGCGCACGTGCACCTCGTCGACCCGGTCGAGGCCGCGCGCCATGGCGCCGGCGAGCGCGTTGGTGATCCCCGGCGTCGAGCCCATTCCGAGGAGCGCCGGCACGCCGGCGGCGACAAACGCCTCGTGGAGCTCGAATTGCGCGAGGCTCCCGTGATAGAGCCCGCCGAGATCGGAGTACGGCACCCGCGCCGCGAGCGCCGCTCGCATCACCGGGAGGTTCCAGTAGTAGGTGACGCAGTTGAGCACCGCGTCGTGGCCCGAGAGGAGCCGTGCCGTCGCCGCCTCGTCGCGCACGTCGACTGGAGCGAAGCGCGCATTGGCGGTCCTCGGCGCGAACTCGCGGCAGTCCGCCGCCGTCACCTCGGTATCAGGTGCGAACACTTCGAGATCGCGGAGCACCACCCCCGCCATCGCGCCCGCGGCGCCCAGAACCGCGATTCGGGTCAATCGTCGTCCTCGTCGCGGGTGATGGTCGAGGTCTCGCGGTCGACCTCTTTGAGGGTTTCTTCGAGCACGTCCAGCACTTCGTCGATCAGCGCGTCGGCAATGTTGAGCGCCGGCTCGATGCGCACGACGCGCGAGTTGGTGAGCGTCCCGGCGACCAGGACGCCGCGCTTGAAGAGGTTCGCCACCACCTTGTAACCGATCTCGGTGTTCTCGAATTCGAGACCGAGGAGAAGCCCCCGCCCCTGCGCCTTGCGCAACACGCGGTCGTAGCGCACCTGGAGCGCCATGAGCTCGCCCAGCAGGTACTTGCCCTTCTTGAGCGCCTGGCCGACCAGATCCTCCTCGAGCGTGACGTGGATCGCCGCGATGCCCGCGGCGCAGGCCAGCGGATTGCCTCCGAACGTCGAGGTGTGGATGAACGGGTTCTTTTCGAGCACGCTCCAGATCTTGGGCGTCGACACGAAGGCCGAGAGCGGCATGACGCCGCCGCCCAGGGCCTTGCCCAGGCAGAGGATGTCGGGCACCGTGTTCCAGTGGTCGACGCCGAACATCTTGCCAGTCCGCCCCATCCCCGTCTGCACTTCGTCGGCGATCAGCAGCGCCCCGTACTCGTCGCAGGCGCGGCGGATGCGCGGCCAGAAATCGTCCGGCGGCACGATCGCACCGGCTTCGCCCTGGATCGGCTCCATGATCACCGCCGCGACGCCCTTGCCGGTGGCGTCGGCCTTGTAGAGCTCGTCCTCGACCGCCTCGGCGTCGCCGAACTCGACGAACTGGACGCCGGGGAGAAGCGGCAGGAAAGGCTCGCGGTACTCCCACTTGCCCATCAGCGAGAGCGAGCCGCAGCTCTTGCCGTGGAAGCCGCGGATCGACGAGATGAAGTTCGTGCGACCGGTGTAGAGGCGGGCGAGCTTGTAGGCGCCTTCGACCGCGTCGGTCCCGTTGTTGATGAAGAACGAATACTGCAGGTCTCCCGGGGCGATCTCACCCAGGAGCTCGGCGAGCGCACCGCGCAGCGGATCGATCAGCTCCTGCGAGGAGAGGGGCATGCGCGCCAGCTGGTCGGCGACCGCCTTGACGATCTTGGGATGCCGGATGCCGGCGCTGTAGATTCCGTATCCGCCGAGGCAGTCGATGAAACGCCGGCCGGTGAGGTCGTAGAGGAGCGAGCCCTGCCCCTCCCATTCGAGCGCCGGCTCCTCGCGCATCTCGACCATCGACTTCCTGTACTCGAGATAGCCACGGTTGTAGTACGAGTTGAAATTCTCGGAAGTCTCGGTGATGATGCGTTGCTTTTCTGCGTCCGACAGCTGGGTCGACGCGATGATGTCGAGCCAGCGCTGGGACTCTCGAAGGACTTCTTCCCGATTCATGAGGATCCGCTCCTTTGGCTTGAGGTTTGAGGATTGCGCTTCGCACCCAGCCAAAGGCCCGCTACGGATCGGTGAACAGGTACCGCGAAAATCGCCTAAGCAAGGGACTTCTCCAGCACATCGAACCCTTCTTCCAGCTGCTCGTCGGTGGTGACGAGCGGCATCAGTGTACGAATCACGTTGCCGTGCGTGCCGGCGGAGAGCAGCAGCAGGCCGCGCTCGTACGAGCGCCGGAGAACCGCCTGGGTGCCCTCCTTGTCGGGTTCCTTGGTCGCACGGTCCTTCACCAGCTCGAGGGCGCGCATCGCTCCCAGCCCGCGGACGTCACCGACCCCCGGGTGGCGCGCCGCGAGCCCGGCGAGATGCCGCTCGACGCGCCGGCCGAGCTCGGCGGCGCGGGCGAGCAGCGGGCCTTCCTCGAAGAGATCCAGGACGGCGAGCGCCGCGGCGCAAGCCACCGGGTTCCCGACGAAGGTGCCGCCCAGCCCGCCCACTTGCGCGGCGTCCATGACTTCGGCCCGGCCGGTCACCGCCGAGAGCGGCAGGCCGCCGGCGATCGACTTGGCGATCGTGGTGAGATCGGGCTCGAGCCCGTAGTGCTCCATCGCCCACATCCGGCCGGTGCGGCCGAAGCCGGTCTGGATCTCGTCGGCGACGAAGAGGATGCCGTGCCTCCGGCAGAGCTCGACGAGCACCTTCACGAACGCCTGCGGCGCGACCACGAAGCCGCCTTCGCCGAGCACCAGCTCCATGACCACGCAGGCGACCTTCTCCGCCGCGACGTGGGTGGCGAAGAACTCCTCGAGCTCGGCCCGGAACGCCGCCTCGTCGGCGGGCATGCCCGCGGGACGGCGGTAGAGATAGGGATAGGGCAAGCGGTAGACCTCGGGGGCGAACGGTCCGAAGCCGAGTTTGTACGGCTGGACCTTGCTGGTCAGCGACATGCCGAGGAGCGTGCGACCGTGAAAGGCGTGCTCGAAGACCAGCACCGCCTCGCGGCCGGTCGCGCGACGGGCGATCTTGACCGCGTTCTCGACCGCTTCGACGCCGCTGTTGGCGAGCAGGGTCTTCTTGGCGAAGCTTCCCGGCACTGAGCGATTGAGGCGTTCGGCGAGCGCCACGTAGCTCTCGTACGGCGCCACCGCGAAGCAGCTGTGGGTGAGCTTTCCGAGCTGCTCGCGCGCCGCTCGGACGATCGCCGGGTGCGCGTGGCCGACGTTCAAGGTTCCGATGCCGCCGGCGAAGTCGATGAACGTGTTGCCGTCGACGTCGTGGAGCAGCGCGCCGGAGGCGTAGTCGACGAAGACCGGCGCCGAGTGTCCGACACCCGCCGGAACCGCCGCCTGCCGCCGCGCCATGAGGGCGCGCGAACGCGGACCTGGAATCTCCGTCTGGATCTGGATCGAGCTCATGACCGCTTTCGCGCCTGCCGTGGAGAGAACCTCTGGCCTGCGCCGCTGAGCGTGCCGGGATCGTAGCACGGCCCTCCCCGCGGCGCGCCCGAGCCGCCCTCCTCGGGGCTCCCGTCCGTTCGCGGAAATGATGTCGAAACCACACAAAATAAAGGGCTTGTTTCTGTCATCTCCGGTCCTTCCGCGGGTCTGACGGAGCCCTTCCCGAAACGCCTTTCCGGCCCGTCACGGGTGGTACGATTCCGCAGCACTCATCAGCACGACGGTGGGTTCGCGCGGGAGTCGACAGCCCGTGAGCTCTACCAAGGGGATCGGGCATGGTCGGCAAGTCCGAAAGCGGCGCGGCCGGTTTGCCGGCGACGGCGGTCGAGGTGGATCGGATCTCGCGGCGCTTCGACTCCTTTCAGGCGCTCGACGAGGTCAGCCTCACGGTGCGCGAGGGCGAGTTCTTCTCTCTTCTGGGACCCTCCGGCTGCGGCAAGACGACGCTGCTGCGCATCATCGGCGGCCTCGACTTGCCCGACGCGGGCGCCATTCGCATCGGCGGCGTCGACGCGCGAGAGATCCCGGCGCACAAGCGCCCCGTCAACACCGTCTTCCAGTCCTACGCTCTCTTTCCGCACCTCACCGTGCGCGACAACGTCGCCTTCGGCCTGCGCATGAAGAAGGTCGCCGAGCGCGAAGTGGGCAGCCGGGTCGACGATGCGCTCGCGATGGTGCAGATCGCCTCTTTCGCCGAGCGCAAGCCGGCGCAGCTCTCGGGCGGGCAGAAGCAGCGCGTCGCGCTCGCGCGCGCCCTGATCAACCGGCCGAAGGTCCTGCTCCTCGACGAGCCGCTGGGCGCGCTCGACTTGAAGCTCCGCAAAGAGCTCCAGGTGGAGCTCCTCGCCCTGCAGCGGAACGTCGGCATCACCTTCATCTTCGTCACCCACGATCAGGAAGAAGCGCTCGTGCTTTCCGACCGGATCGCGGTCATGCGCGCCGGCCGGATCGAGCAGTTGGGCGAGGCCGAAGCGCTCTACGAGCGGCCCCGCAGCCGCTTCGTCAGCCAGTTCCTCGGCTCGTGCAATCTGCTCGAGGGCGAAATCTCGGGTGAGGAGAGGGGCGAGCTGCGCGTCACCACCGCCTACGGAACGATGTACGTCGAGCACGAGGGCAGCGCTCCCCCCTCGGGTCAGCGGGTCACGCTCGCCGTCCGCCCCGAGAAGGTCGCCCTCGCCTCTCCGGGCGAGGCGGGAACGAACAAAGTGCCCGGAACCGTCGAGCAGCTGATCTACATCGGCTCGGAGACGCACTACATCCTCTCGACACCCGGCGGCAGGATCACCGCCTACGTGATGAACTCTCTCCTCGGACCGCTCGGTCTCGAGATCGGAGATCGCGTCACGGCCTACCTGCCCTCGTCGGCGCTGCTCATCCTGGAGGACTGATGGCGGCGGGCAAGAGCGGCGGCGCGAACAGTCTCAAAGGCGAGATCCGCTTCGGCGAGCACCTGACGGACGCCATGCAGCTCGCGCGCTCGGCCATGACGAGCGGCCCCGGCATCGGTTGGGTTTCGCTCTTCCTGCTTCTCCCGCTCCTCGGCATCTGCTTCATCAGCTTCATGACCCGCGGCGCGAACGGCGAGATCCAATGGCCGCTCGCGCTCGGCAACTATCATCGGCTCGCCGGCTTCGGCCTGCTCGGCTTCGATCCCCAGTACCCGCAGATCATCCTGCGCAGTCTCCTGCTCGGTGCGGGCACGACGCTGGTCTGTCTCGCAGCCGCCTTTCCGCTCGCCTTCTTCATCGCCGGGCAACCCGAGAGACGCAAGTCGATCGCTCTCACCCTGGTGGTCATTCCGTTCTGGACGAATCTCCTGATTCGAACCTACGCCTGGCAGATCCTGCTCGGACCCGAGAGCGCTCTCGCGGCGATCGCCTCCACTCTCGGGCTCGCCGAGGCCGGGCGGCCGCTCTACCCGTCCGCCTTCGCCGTCTACATCGGCATGCTCTGCGCCTACCTTCCTTTCCTCGTCCTGCCGCTCTACACCGCGGTCGAGAAGCTGGACTGGTCGATCGCCGAGGCGGCCGCCGATCTCGGGGCGGACAAGCTCCGGGTCTTCCGCCACGCAATCCTGCCGCAGCTCACCCCGGGCATGGTCGCGGGGATCATCCTGGTTTTCATCCCGGCGACCGGACAGTTCGTCGTGCCCGATCTCCTGGGCGGCGCGAAGACGGTGATGCTCGGCAACGCGATCCAGCAGCAGTTCGGGCCTTCGCGCGACTGGCCGTTCGGCTCGGCGATCGCTTTCGTCGGCATGTCGGTGGTGCTGCTCGGTCTGCTGCTGCAATCGCGCTACAGCTCGGGCAGGGGCGAAGAGGGGCTGCTGTGAGACGGATCTCCCTGCCTCTGTGGCTCGTTTCGGGCTTTCTCTACATCTTCCTCTACGCGCCGATCGTGGTGGTCATCGTCTACTCCTTCAACGCCTCGCGTTATGGCGGTCCCTGGCGGGGGTTCACGACCCAGTGGTATCCGTCCCTGTTCGACAACGCCGACAAGCTCGACGCCGCGAAGAACACCTTCATCCTGGCTTTCTGCAGCACCGCCATCGCCACGGTCCTCGGCACGATGCTGGGCTACGGTCTCTCGCGCTACCGTTTTCCCGGCAAGAAGTTCTTCTCCTTCCTGATGTACATTCCGGTGGTCATTCCCGACATCGTGATGGCCGTCGCCATGCTGATGTTCTACGCCCTGGTGCGCGAGAAGCTGGGACTGCTCTCCCTGGGCATGACCACCATGGTGATCTCGCACGTCACCTTTCAGATTCCCTTCGTGGCGATCGTGGTGCGCTCGCGCCTCGTCGGCATGGATCCGGCGATCGAGGAGGCCGCCCACGATCTCGGCGCCTCCGCCTGGCAGACCTTCTGGCATGTCACCTTTCCGATGATCGTCCCGGCGGTGGTCGCTGGAGGTATGCTCGCCTTCACCCTGAGTCTGGATGATTTCGTCGTGAGCTTCTTCACCACTGGCCCCGGCTCGACGACATTGCCGATCCTGATCTACTCTTCGGTCAAGCGCGGGATCACTCCGGACATCAACGCCCTGTCGACCTTGATCGTCCTGGTGTCCGTTCTGGGAACCGTGGCGGTGACGCTGCTGCAGCGTCCCCGCCGCAATTCGGGAGAAACGTCATGAACATGGGCCTCCGTGCCGCAGGCATCTCCGCTATTGCCGCCCTCGTCCTCCTCGCAGGCTGCGCCAGGAAGGAGGCGGCGCCCGCCGCCGCGAGCGGCACGATGGCCGCCGCCAAAGCGGCGCCGAGCGCGCCGTGCCAGCTCAACGTCTTCATCTGGAGCGAGTACATCGATCCGGCGATCATCACCAACTTCGAGAAGGAATTCTCCTGCAAGGTGACGATCGATCTCTACGAGGACAACGAGTCGATGATGTCGAAGCTCCAGGGCGGCGGCACTTCGCTCTACGACATCGTCGTCCCCGGCCAGTACCTCATCCCGGTGATGGCCAAGCTCGGGCTGCTCGCGGAGCTGCGGCACGAGAACATCCCCAACCTGGCCAACCTCGACGAGAAGTTCGTGAATCCGGTCTTCGATCCGGGCAACAGATACTCCGCGGCCTACCAGTGGGGCACGATCGGAATCTACCTGCGCAAGAAGCCGGGCAAGAAGATCGACGAGACCTGGGGCCTGATGTTCGACAAGAAGCAGCAGTACGGCTCCTTCCTGCTCATGGACTCGGTGCGCGAGATGATGGGCGCGATGGCGAAATACAAGGGAATGAGCGTCAACTCGACCAGCCTCGACGACCTGCGCGCCCAGTCCGCGGCGTTGGGCGAAGCCAAGCAGCGGTCGCAGGGCTTCGAGGGCGGCGTCGGCGGCAAGAACAAGGTGCTCGCCAAGGCGGTCGACGCCGCGGTGGTCTACAACGGCGACGCGGTCCGCGGCATGACCGACGACCCGCAGACTTTCTACTTCGTCCCGCGCGAGGGCGGCGTGCTCTGGCTCGACAGCCTGGCGGTGCCCTCGAAGGCCCCGCACCGCGACGTCGCCGAGAAGTTCATCAACTACATCCTCGACGCCAAGGTCGGTGCCCAGCTGTCCAATTTCAACCAGTATGCGACGCCGAACAAGGCGGCCAAGCAGTTCATCACCCCCGCCGACCTCGCCAACTCGGCAATCTACCCGCCGGCGGAGATGATGGCGAAGCTCGAGTTCGTGAACGACCTCGGCGACACCAACAAGCTCTATGACGAGGTCTGGACGCAGGTGAAGTCGAAGTGACCGAGAGCCCCGGGCCGACGCCCGCCCAGGAGCTCGCGCTCCTGCAGGCGATTCTCGATTCCATCGAGGAGGGGCTTCTGGTGGTCGACGCCGCCGGGAAGATCGTGCGCTTCAATCAACGCTTCGCTGAGCTCTGGTGCCTGCCGCAGGAGATTCTCTCGGCGGGCGACGACGACCGGGCGCTCGCTTTCGTTCTCGATCAGCTTCTCGATCCGGAGGTCTTTCTCACCAAGGTGCGCGAGCTCTATTCGCAACCCTCGGCCGTGAGCGAGGACATCCTGCATTTCAAGGACCGCCGGGTCTTCGAACGCACCTCCTATCCGCACCTGGTCGACGGCCGGCCGACGGGCAGGATCTGGAGCTTCCGCGACGTCACTCGCCGCTATCGCAGCGAGATCGTGCGCGACGCCGCCTATCGCATCGCCGTCGCCGCGCAGGGGACCGGGGAGCTACCCGAGCTCTGCCGTGCCATCCATGAGGTCGTGCGCGGCCTGATGCCGGCCGAGAACTTCTACATCGCCCTCCACGATCGCACGCGCGAGGTTCTGAGCTTTCCTTATTTCGTCGACACCCTGGAGCCGCCGCCCGAGCCCGCGCCGCTCGGCCACGGTTGCACGGAGTACGTCCTGCGCACCGGCCGCCCACTCCTCGCGTCGAGCGACGACGTCATTGCGCTTCGCGACATCGGCGAAGTCGACCTGGTCGGTCCGCCCTCCGTCGACTGGCTCGGTGTGCCGCTCGCCGGCGAGGACGGGACGATCGGCGCGATCGTCGTCCAGAGCTACGATGGCGAGCCCCGGCACAGTCTGGATGATCTCGAGCTCCTGGTCTTCGTATCGGGACAGATCGCCCTCGTTCTCCGCCGACGTCTTGCCGCCGAGGCGCTGCGCGAGCGCGAGACGCGGCTGCGCCTCCTGCTCGCGCAGTTCCCCGCCGTGCTGTGGACCACGGATCACGAGCTCCGCTACACCTCGACCGACGGCAGCGCCTTGACCACCGTCGGCCTCCAGCCGGGAGACGGCATCGGCAGGAGCGTCTACGATTTCTTCGCCACCACCGATCCGACCATGCCCGCCATCGCCGAGCACCTGCGTGCCCTCGCCGGGCAGAGCGGCGCCTACGAGGCGGTCTGGTCCGGACACACCTACTCCTCGCACGTCGAGCCGCTGCGCGACGCCGAAGGGGCGATCCTCGGCACGATCGGTGTCGCGATCGACGTCTCCGAGCGCAAAGCGCTCGAGGAGGAGCTCCGGCAGTCGCAGAAGATGGAGGCGGTGGGCCGGCTCGCCGGTGGCGTCGCCCACGACTTCAACAATCTCCTGACTTCGATTCTCGGCGGCAGCAGTCTGGTCATCGAGCGGCTCGGGACCTCCGCGGACCCCGCCGTCCGGCTCGAGGTCGAGGAGATCCAGGCGGCCGCCGAGCGCGCCGCGGCGCTGACCCAGCAGCTGCTCGCTTTCAGCCGCCGGCAGGTGGTCGAGCCGCGCATCCTCGACCTGAACGCGCTCGCGGGCCACACCGCCAAGATGCTGGAACGCCTGCTCGGCGAGGAGGTCCGTCTCGAGCTCAGCCTGGATCCGGCGACCGCGCCGGTCCGCGCCGACGAGGGCCAGCTCGGCCAGGTCCTGATCAATCTCGCGCTCAACGCCAGGGACGCACTCCCGACGGGAGGTACGATCCGCCTCGCGACCTCGGCCCTGCTGGTCGAGCGCGCGGGGCAGCACCTCTCGACGCACCCCAGCGCAGAGGTTCCACCGGGTAGCTACTCCATGCTCACGGTCTCCGACGACGGAGTGGGCATGAGCCCGGCGACGCTCGCTCATATCTTCGAGCCCTTCTACACCACCAAAGAGAAGGGCAAAGGAACCGGTCTCGGCCTCGCGACGGTCTACGGCATCGTCGCCCAGAGCGGCGGCTACGTCGGCGCCGAGAGCATCGCGGGAAGAGGATCGACGTTCCGCGTCATCCTTCCGGCGCTCGCTGACGGCGTGCTCGCATCGGCCTCGAAGAGCGAGTCGATGGCAGGCGACGGACGCGGGGAGACGATTCTGGTGGTGGAGGACGAAGAGGCTGTGCGCTCCCTCGTCGCGACCGCGCTCGAGGATCGCGGCTACCGCATCCTCTCCGCCGCGAACGCCGAGGAGGCCCTGCTCCGGGAAAGCACCCATCCCGGTCCGATCGATCTCCTGATCACCGACGTCGTCATGCGCGGCATGCGCGGCCCGGAGCTCGCGCAGCGGATCCGCGCGCTCCGTCCAGAGGTGCGCGTCCTGTTCATGTCGGGCTACCCCGACGACGAGCTGGGCAATCGCGGCGTCCTCGACGTCGCGACGGCGTTCCTGCAGAAGCCCTTCAAAGTAAAGGCGCTCGGCGACAAAGTCGCCGAAGTGCTGCGCGCGACGAGCTGACCGCCGGCGCCCGGGAAGCCGTATGAGAGATTCCGATCGCGGCCCGACTCGTGACGTTGCGCCCCGCGATTGCGGCCGACACCGGCCTCGTTCTGGCTTTCATCCGGCAGCTCGCGAAATACGAGCGCCTGGAACACGAGGTGGTCGTGGACGAATCGACGCTTGCCACCCACCTCTTCGGCGCCCGTCCGATGGCCGAGGTGGTGATCGCCGAGAGCGCCGGCGAACCGGCCGGTTTCGCGCTTTTCTTCCACAACTTCTCGACCTTTCTCGGCCGCCCCGGCCTCTATCTCGAGGATCTCTACGTCCGTCCGGAGTGGCGGGGTCGGGGAATCGGAGAACGGCTGCTCTCGCACCTCGCCGCCCTCGCCGTCGAACGCGGCTGCGGGCGCCTCGAATGGTCGGTTCTCGATTGGAACGAGCCGGCGATCGGCTTCTACCGCGCGCTCGGCGCTGAGCCGATGAACGACTGGACCGTCTTTCGGACGAGCGGCGAGGCGCTCCTGCGCCTGGCGGAGCGCTCCCGGTGAGCCTGGTCGGCACGACCATCGGACACATTCGCTTCGAGAACCTTCTCGGTGTCGGCGGCATGGGCGAGGTCTTTCGCGCTTTCGACGAGAAGCTGGAGTGCCGTCGTCCCCTGAGCTCGCGATAGGCTCTCTCCTGCACGGTAGCGCTGGGGAGCGGGGATCGATGCGACAGAATCTTGCGGAAGCCAAGGTCAAGGCCGCCTACGTCCTCGACCTGATCGCGAAGAAGAGGCTTACCTCCGAGGAGCAGGCGCGCGTCGTCGAGGAGTCCGTCCGCTACTGGACAGACCACGTCAACGAAGGGTTTCTACAGTTCCGCAAGTCGGTCTCGACCGACTACACCGCGGTCGAGTGGGAGGACGAGGGCGCCGTTTTCCGCGACATCCACGGCAAGGAGTTCATCGACATTCTGGGCGGCTACGGCATCTACGTCGTCGGCCACCGCCATCCGCGGGTGATGAAGGCGGTGCGCGACCAGCTCGATCGCCAGGCGATCCATTCGCAGGAGCTGATCGATCCCCTGCGCACCTACCTCGCGAATCTCGTCGCGCTGATCACGCCGGGGGATCTGCAGTTCGCCTTCTTCACCAACTCCGGCACCGAGTCGGTCGAAGGCTGCCTCAAGATGGCCGTCCTCGCGACCGGCCGGCATCACTTCATCGGCGCGGCCGGGGCGTTCCACGGCAAGAGCATGGGTTCGCTCGGCGGCACCTCGAAAGCCGTTTTCCGCGAGCCGTTCCTGCCCCTCCTGCACTGGACGCACCTCCCCTGGGGCGACATCGACGTCCTGGCGAAGATGATGAAGACTTTCGACTTCACCGGCGACCGCGTGGCCGCGGTCGTGCTCGAGCCGATCCAGGGCGAAGGCGGCATCAACGTCGCACCGCAGGGCTACCTCGCCGCGGCACGCGAGCTCTGCGACCGTTACGGCGCCATGCTGATCTTCGACGAGATCCAGTCGGGCATGGGGCGCTCGGGAAAGTTGTTCGCCTGCGAGCACGACGGCGTCGAACCTGATCTCATGGCGCTCGGCAAAGGCTTCGGCGGCGGCGTCATGCCGATCGGCGCCACCGTCGGCACCGCGAAGACCTGGGAGCGCTACATCGAGAATCCCTTCCTCCACACCACGACGTTCGGCGGCAATCCGGTCGCCTGCGCCGCGGCGATCGCGACGATCGGCGTTCTGCTCGACGAGGACCTTCCCCGTCAGGCGGGCGAGAAGGGCGAATACCTGCTCGGCAAGTTCGGCGAGCTCGGCGGCCGCTATCCGAAGCTGCTCAAGATCTGGCGCGGCCGCGGCCTCATGCTCGGCCTCGAGTTCGCCAACGACGCGCTGGGCTACGCGGTGTCGAAGAACCTCTTCGCGCGCCAGATCCTGATCGGCGGGACCTACATCAACTCGCGCACCCTGCGCGTCGAGCCACCGCTCACCATCAGCTATCCCCAGCTCGACAAGTTCCTCGCGGCGCTCGACGAGTCGCTGGCTGCGGTCTACAAGGAGCATCATCTCTGATCGCCGCTCGCCGCGCGGTCGCGATGAAGCCGATCGAGGAGAGCTGCTTCTGGCTCGCGGATCTTCCGCAGCGCGAGCTCCATCCTCCCCTCACCGGCGAGGCCTTTGCAGACGTCGCGATCATCGGCGGCGGCTTCACAGGACTCTGGACTGCACTCTTCCTGAAAGAGCTCGCGCCAGAGAAGGAGATCGTCCTGCTCGAGGCCGAGCGGATCGCGTACGGTGCCTCGGGAAGAAACGCCGGTCAGGTCAGCGAGACCTTCGACCATTCTCATGGCCTGGCCATCCAGCACTTCGGTGAGGAAGAGGCCGCAAAGCTCGCTAGGTTAGCGCGCAGCAATCTCGACGAGATGGAGGCCTTTCTCGAGCACGAAGCGATCGACGCCGAGTTCGCGCGCGTCGGCCAGATCTGCCTGGCACTCAAAGCAGAGCACACGAGGGAAGTGGACGCCGCTCTCGCGTCCGCGAGACGGCTCGGCATCGAGGACTGGCGAAAGCTCGATCTCGACGAGACGCGAGAGACTCTTGGCAGCCCACTTCCATTGTGTGCGCTTTTCGCTCCGAAAGCCGCTACCGTCCACCCAGCGAAGCTGGCCGAGGGTCTTGCGCGGATCGCTGGGCGCCGCGGAGTCCGCATCCACGAGCGCTCGCCGGTGCTCGAGATCGAAGCCCACTCCGCGGGATTGCGCCTCGCGGCGCGCGGCGGGACGCTGCGCGCTCAGCGCGGGATCCTGGCGACCAACGCCTACTCCCACCTGCTCGCGCCCCGATTGGCGCGGCGTTTCCTGCCGCTCTACGACTATGTCCTCACGAGCGCGCCGCTCACCGCGCCGCAACGCGCGTCGATCCGCTGGCAGGGTCGCCAGGGGGTCACCGACTTCCGCAGCTTCTTCAACTACTCGCGTCTGACCGCGGACAATCGCGTGGTCTGGGGGACGAGCGAGGCCGTCTATCATCGCGGCAACAGCGTCGGTGCCGAGCACGATCACGCCCCCGCGATCTACGCCGCACTCGAGGCCAGCTTTGCGCGTTTCTTTCCCGCGCTCGCCGGCCTCGCCTTTCCCTATCGCTGGGGTGGACCGATCGCCGCGACGTCCCGCTTCACGCCGTTCTTCGGCTCCCTGCACGGGGGCCGCCTGCTCTACGGCCTGGGCTACACCGGGCACGGCGTGGGCACCACCCGCCTTGCCGGCAAGCTCCTCGCACACCTCGCCCTCGGACGACCAAGCGATCTCGCCGAGCTCGCGCTGGTGCGCCGGCCGCCCGTTCCCTACCCACCCGAGCCGCTGCGCAGCTGGGCGGTCGGCCGCGTGACCCGGGCGCTCCGGGCGAGCGACGACGGCGCCGCACCCGGCCTTCTGCTGCGGCTGCTCGACCGGATGGGCATCGGCTTTTCGAGCTAGTCGGAAGGACAGGCCACGGCGGATCCGCCCGCAATTCTCCGTGCTAGTGTCGCGGCAAAATCCAGGGAGGAAAGAGCGGTGTCCGAGCTGCGTGCATGGAACGGCGTCTTCGCCTTTGCCCTGTGCGCCGCGCTCGTCGCGGCCGCGGGTTGTGCTCCCGCGGCCCAGGCACCGGCGCCGGGGCCCGCCAAGGGCGGTCCGATCGCCGCGCTGGGCGCCGGCGAGGGCGCGGTTTCGATCGTCGCTTGGGCCGGCTATGTCGAGCGCGGCGAGAGCGACAAGGCGTACGACTGGGTCACCGGCTTCGAGCAGCAAACCGGCTGCAAGGTCAGCGTCAAGGTGGCGGCAACCTCGGACGAGATGGTCGCGCTGATGAACGAAAGCGGCTTCGATCTGGTCACCGCCTCGGGGGACGCTTCCAACCGCCTGATCTCCGGCGGCCGCATCCAGGAGTTGAACCTCGGACTCATCCCGAGCTGGAGGAGCGTCGATCCCCGCCTCCAGAATGCGCCCTGGCACACCGTGAACGGCAGGCACTTCGGTATTCCCTACCAGTGGGGGCCGAACGTCCTGATGTACAACACCAAGGTCTTCGGCAAGCGCGCGCCGGACAGCTGGAACGTGGTGTTCGAGGAGATGACGCTGCCCGACGGCAAGTCGAATCGCGGCCGCGTCCAGGCCTATGACGGTCCGATCTATGTCGCCGATGCCGCCCTCTACCTGAAGAAGCATCGGCCGGAGCTCGGGATCAACGACCCTTACGAGCTCCACCCCGAGCAGTTCAAGGCCGCCCTCGACCTGCTGCGGCAGCAGAGAAAGCTCGTGGGCCGGTACTGGCACGACGCCAACATCCAGATGGACGATTTCAAGAACGAGGGCGTGGTCGCTTCGAGCTCCTGGCCGTTCCAGGTGAACGTCCTCGCGGCGGGCGGCGCGCCGGTCGCGAGCGTCTTCCCCGCCGAAGGCGCCACGGGATGGGCGGACACCACCATGCTGCACATCGATGCGCCGCATCCGAATTGCGCCTATGCCTGGCTGGAGCATTCGCTGCAGCCGAAGCTCCAGGGCGACCTCGCCGCCTGGTTCGGCTCCCTGCCGGCTGTTCCGGCCGCCTGTCTGGGCAACGCTCTGCTCGGCGAGAAGGGCTGCGAAACCAACGGTTTCGCGCAGTTCGACAAGATCGCTTTCTGGAAGACGCCGAAGGCGGACTGCGGCGACGGCCGGACCGACTGCGTGCCGTACCACGAGTGGGTGACGAACTACATCGCGGTCATCGGCGGGAGGTGAGCGTGGATGTTGGAGGGGAAGCAGCCGGGCTGAACAGGCGACGGGGAGAGTCATGGAGAAGAGAAATCGTTCGACTTTCGAGGAGCTGCGCGCCGCCTATGCCCAAGCGATCTACCGCGTGGATGCCGAGCCCGAGCCGATCTACCTCCAGGTCGGGCACGCGAGCCCGGAGCTCGATCGCTGGCTCGCGACGCGCGGCGCGCTCCGCTTCGCCTTCGTGAGCGCGGCCAACCCCGGCTCCGAAGGGCTCTCCGCGGCGGCGAACGCACGCCGTCACCGGCGACTTCTCGCGCGCGTGCGCGAGCTCGGTCACCCGGCAATCGGCGGCGAGAGCTGCGATGGCGCGAGCGGCGCCTGGCGGGAGCCGAGCCTGCTGATCGTCGGGATCGATCGCGAGGCCGCGATCGCGCTGGCCCGCGAGCTCGGCCAGCTGGCACTCCTCCTCGGCGCCCGCGGGCTGCCGGTGGAGCTCTGCTTCACCGCGACTGCGCCGGGCGCAGCAGCCGACCCTCTCTAGCTACCGGCCTTCTTCTGCGACTCCTTGTAGCGCGGCGAGGTCGCGGGCACCATGCCATAGGCCGACTTCGCCTTGGCCACGTTCTTGAGCCGGCGTTCGTAGATCTCCGCCGCCTGGTACCAGGCCTCGTAGCGCGTCTTCGGGAAGTGCAGACCAAGCTCTTCGTAAGCCCGGGCCGCAAGGTCCCAGCGCTTCAGGTCCTCGTACATCTGTCCGAGCTCCCACCAGGCCTTTTCGGCTACCGGATCGGCCGGGAACCGGTCGGTGAGGTCCCGGTAGGTCACGAGCGCCGCCGGCGCCGTGGCTCCGAGCGTCGTGTCGCGGACGCTCGCGCGCTGATCGCGCTCGATCTCCGCCTTCGCGGCGAGCGCGCGTGCCGACCAAGTGGAGGTCGGGTAGTTTTGTGCGCAGTCGGCATAGAGCTTCTTCGCCTCTTCGGTGGTCTTCTTGCTGTCCGCCGCCTGCACGAGCTTCGCCTGCTGGAAGGCCGCCTCGGCGGCGCGCGGATCGTTCTTGAAGCGGCTCTGGATCTCGACGTAGGTGCCGAGCGCCTCCTTGCCGCGCTGGAGGCTCCCGAGGATCTTCGCGATCAGGTAGTAACCGTCGATCGCCACCGGGCTCGTCGGGTACTTCTCGACCAGCGTGTGGGCGTCCACCAGAGCCTGATCGAAGAGCTTGGCGTCGAACTTGCCGCGCGCCACCTGGAGATCGGCGACGGCCGGATCGGCGCCCGGCTTCACCGGCTTCGGCTTGGTATCACCGGTCGTGGCCGGCACGGCCGGCTGAGTGGCGCCGCCCTTGCCCGACGTCGCCGCAGCCTCTTTCGCCGACGCGTCGGCGGGCTTGGTCGTTGGAGAGAGCTCAGCGGTCGGGGAACCGGCCGCGGGCGGAGTCGATGAGCCCGGAGTCGTCGAACCCGGAGCCGGAGCGACCCCCGGGCTCGCGGGGCCGGGCGCGCCGGTGACGGGCGCCGCGGGCGGCTCGGGGACCGGAGCCGGCACTGCCGTCGTCTCAGTCGACTTGGCGTCCTCGGCGCTCACCGGCGTTTCACTCTTCGCCGGCGGCGCCTGTGCAGGCGTGAGCAGCATCCAGCCGCCGATCCCGGCCAACGCCAGCACCAGCACGCCGACCAGCACGAGCACGCCGCGGTTGCGCTGGAAGCTCGTCGAGCCTTTCTTGAACAGCATCGTCGTGCCGCGCCGCAGGCCCTTGAGCTCGTCGAGCAGCTGGAAACGCATCATGCCCTCGAGCTTGTCGATGTCCTCGAGCAGCTGACCGACGGTCGCGTAACGGTCTCCCGGCTCCGTGGCGAGACACTTGAGGACGACCGGGTCGATCTCCGACGGCAGGTCTTTGTTGAGCTCCGAGGGCAGGCTGAACTTGCCGAGCGGCATGCGCCCGGTGAGCGCTTCGTAAAACACGACGCCCAGCGAGTAGATGTCGGCGCGATGGTCGACCGCCGTCGCGTCGACGGCCTGCTCGGGCGCGAGATAGTGCAGCGAGCCGAGCGTCATCCCCTGTGTCGTGAGCGTGCCGAGGTTGCGCGCCACCGCTTCGACGCGGCTGATGCCGAAATCGGCGAGCTTGACGACCGAGAGCGTCGGCGAGACCAGGATATTGCGCGGATTCAGATCGCGGTGCACGACGCCGGCGCGGTGCGCGGCGCCCAGACCCCGGCCGATCTGCTTCACGACCTGCAGGACCTCCTGCAGCGAGAGCCGGCGCTGGCGCAGCACGACGTCGAGCGAAGTGCCTTCGACGTACTCCATGGCGAAGTAGAGGATGCCCTGGTCCTCGCCCTTGTCGATGATCTGGACGATGTTGGGATGCGAGAGCAGCGCCACGGTCTGCGCTTCGCGATGAAAGCGCGCCACGGCTTCTGGATCCTTGGCGAAATCGGGCGGCAACACCTTGATCGCGACGATCCGGTTGAGCGACGGCTGCATCGCCTTGTAGACGGCGCCCATGCCGCCCTTGCCGAGCGGTCCCAGGATCTCGTACGGACCGATCTGCTTCGGAACCTCAGTCGCGGCCATCAGACTCGAACACCAGCTCGGTGTCTCCGATGAAGATGCGGTCCATGTGCTGGAGCACGGCGCGCGTCACCTTCACGCCGTTCACACTCGTGCCGTTGCTCGTTCCGAGGTCCGTCAATACGAAGCCCTCCGGCTGCAGTTCGATCGCGACATGTTCCTTGCTCGCCTGGCTGTCCGACAGGCTGAGATCGCAGGTGCGCATCCGTCCGACCACGACGCGCTTGGCGCCGATCGCGAGCTCTTTTCCGGCTTCCTGCCCGACCGCCACGAAGATCCGGGCCGACGCCGGGGGCGCTGCCGCGCCGGTCTCCCGCTGTCTGCGCGGCGCCAGCTCGAGGGTGCGGATCGGGAAGGGAATGACGATCCCGCGGCGCGCGAACTCCTCCCAGATGCGGCCCCGGATGTCGCTCGTGATGCGCGGCCGCTGGCCGATGTCCTCGATCCAGACGCGCAGCTCGTAGTTGATCGCGCTCTCGTCGAAGGCGAGCACGTAGACGTCCGGCGTCGGTTTTTCCAGCACGCCGGAGACTTCCGAGGCTGCAGCGAGGAGCGCCTGCTTCACCCGGTAGGGCGGTGTCTTGTAGTGCACACCCACCACGACCTTCTCGAGGTGCATCGGATGCGGGTAGTAGTAGTTGAGGATCCGGTCATCCGCCATCTTTGAGTTGGGGATGATGAGGTTGTCGCTCTCGCGGGTCCTCAACTGCGTCGTGCGCCAGGAGATCGACACCACACGCCCCTCGGCATCCCCGATCTTGATCCAGTCGTTGATCCGGTACGGTTTCTCGAGACCGATGACGACGCCGGCGAAGATGTTGCCGAGAATCGGCTGCAGCGCGAGACCGATGACCAGCGAGGTGATCGCCGAGCCGGTGACCAGGCCGGCGAGCGGCGCCTCCGGAAAGCTGATCTTGAAGGTGACGATGGCGGCGATGAAGTAGGCCGCGCCCACCGTGACCATCGGCAGGAGATTCGGCAGCCGCACGCCACGGTGCGGCAGGTGCAGGTCGAAGTAGAGCAGCCCCGCGAGCCGGATGACGGTGATCGACCCCAGGAAGAGCAGGATCCACGCCATCGCGTGCTCGAAAGTTTCGAACCTCCCCGGGGTGAAGAGCGTGAAGACCCTCAAGCCCGCGGCGACCGCCGCCACGAAGAGCACGAACGAGAGCTGGCGGACGACGAGCAACCGGCGCAGAGCGGTGACGGCGAAGATCAGAATCGCCGAGACCGCGATGGCGGAGAGGATGGCGAGGGCTAGGCGCACGGGCTCATAGAATAGTACGGGTTCCGGGAAAAAAGCAGGCCAAAGATAGCACAGGGCCCGCGCACGCGAGAGCCCCAACCGGCCTGCCTGCAGGCGTTTCCGGAGCTAGTTGGTGAGAAGTCCCGGCTACTCGCGCGGCACGATGGCGCCGAGAACAGCTCCGGTGAGGAGGCCGTTGATGACGCCGATGCCGCCCCAGCACCAGCTCAAGTAATACGGGAAGCCGCCGATCACCAATGGGTTGTAGAAGTTCGCGAAGAAGCTCGCGATCCCGAGGAAGAGACCGAAGGTGACGCCGCCCTTCCAACCCGCCGCCCAACTCGCCCGCGTCCTGCCGAACAGAATGGCGACGCAGATGTTCACCGCCAGGGCGACCGCCAGGAACTTGAGCGGGCTCACCGGCACCTGGCTGAAGGCGTCGGTGTACTTCTTGTAGGTGTCGGCGAGCAAGATGCCGTGCATCACGAAGCTCGCAAAGAAGGCGACGACACCGGCGACCACGCCTGCCAAGACGATACGGGTCCAGTTCATGACGTCCTCCCTCGGAGAAGTTCGTGGAAAGCCTGCCACCGGCCCGTCCGGGAGCTGTCGGCGACGGCCGGCATTCCACGGACGGGCAAGTGAGGACTCTTCGAGTGCGGCTACTCCGTGCCGGGCGCCGCCGCCGGCCCGCGCAGCATCTTCACGGCGGCCGGAGCTGTGGTCGGGGCGAAGCCATCGACCCAGAGCGCGAGACGCCCGTCGAGCCAGACTGCGACGTGACCCAGGTTGCTCTGATCGGCTCCGGACCATTCGATCCGGACCTGCTGGCCGACCTCGGCCACTTCCACCCAGCTGCTGCGACCGGAGCCCATCACCTCCAGCGTCCACTCGAGCGGCGAATCCGCGCCGACACGGCGAGCCGCGATCTGGAAGAGCGGCCGGCCCGCTGGATCGGTGACGAAAGCGATCGCGCTCGGAGCGAGCTCCGCGCCGCTTACGAGCGCCGCGAAGTCGTAGTCGAACGCCGTCGACGAGGCGTCGTGGACGATCGGCTGACTGTTGTAGACCGTCAGGGTGAGCGGCACGACGATCGACCATTGCGAAGTGTCGCCGCTCTCGAAGCCGTCGATGAAGATCACGTTCGACAGCGAGTCGACGTCGGTCGCCGAGTTGTTGGCCGTGTTCGGGTCGTTCACTCCGACACCGATCGTCGCGGTGTTGGAGAGCGTCCCGGTGGCCGACCCGGAGATGGCGCAGACGGCGGTGAAGGTCACGCTGCCGCCCGACGGGAGGTTGGCGGACTGGTTGATGTTCCCGGAACCGGACGCGGTGCAGGTGCCGCCTCCCGAACCGGCGCAGGTCCAGTTCACGCTCGTGCAGGCGGCCGGGAAGTTGTCGACCACTGCGGCTGTCGGCGCACTGCTCGGACCGCTGTTCGAAGCGACGATGGTGTAGGTGGTGTTCGTGCCGGGTGAGACCACCGTCACTCCGTCGGTCTTGGTGATCGCCAGATCCGCCGTCGGCGCGAGGGCGTCGGTGTCCGTAGCGCTGTTGTTGGCAAGGTTCGGATCGAAGATTGCGCTCGCGACCGTAGCGGTGTTGCTGAGTGAGCCAGTCGCGGAGGCGTCGATGGTGCAGGTCGCCGTGTAGGTTACCGAGCCGCCGGTCGGCAGGTTGACCGTGTCGTTGATATTGCCGGAACCGCTCGCGGTGCAGGTACCACCGCCAGCGCCGGCGCAGGTCCAGGGCACACTCGTGCAGGCGGCCGGGAAGGTGTCGGCGACAGTCGCGCTCGGCGCCGGCTGCGGACCCGTATTTGACGCCACGATCGTGTAGGTCACCGAGTTGCCAGGGATCGCGCTGGTCACGCCGTCGGTCTTGGTGATCGCGAGGTCAGCGGTGATCGTGCCCACGATGTCGACGTCGGTGGCCGAGTTGTTGGCCAGTGCCGGATCGGGGATTCCCACCGGCGCCGTCACGGTCGCCGTGTTGGTGATCGAGCCGCTCGCGCTCGGGCTGACAGAGCAGACGGCGGTGTAGGTGACGCTGCCGCCGGCCGGGAGGTTCACTGTGTCGTTGATGTCGGTGAGAATCGGACCGGCAGTGCAGGTGCCACCGCCGGTGCCGACACAAGTCGTCGAGCAGGAAAGTATCGCCGGGAAGGTGTCGGCTACCACCGAACCCGGGGCATTGTTGCTGCCGGCAGCGGTGTTGCTGGCGACGATGGTGTAAGTCACGGTGCCGCCGGGCAGAACGCTCCCGACGCCGTCGTCCTTGGTGATCGCGAGATCGGCTTGGACGATCTCGTCCGCCCCGATGTCCGGCGACGTTGGAGGACGCGGGTCGTTGTCGAAGTCGACGGTGACGGACGCGAGCGCTGTCCCGGCATTGAGCATCGGGCTCGTGAGCTGCAGGTGCAGATCCGTTGCCGAGACGACAAGCGGATCGACCGCCAGTGAGTTGGCGTCCTGCCCGGTGGCCGTCTGCCACGCGCCGAGCGTTGCCTGGGCGCCACCCAGGAAACCAACGTTCTGCGCGAAGTAGTCGTTGTAGTTGATGTTCGCGAAGACGGTCGCGGGTGCCGAGCAGAGGACGCCGTAGCGCGTGCCGACGGTCTGGATACTCGCGAGGATATTGTCGCGCAGGTCGACCGCCGCTGGCGCCGTCACCGTGCTCAGGATATTGACTGCCGCGGTGATGCCCGTAGCCGCCGTCTGGTCGGTGTTCAATTGGATCGAGTTGGCGTAGATGTTGTAGCCGCTGCCAGTGGCCACTACCAGGCCGTAGCCGTTGTCGGCGCTGCCCACGCCGTTGAAGCCGAACGAGGCAACGTCCCAGATAAGGTTGTTGAGGACGGTCACGCCCGCGGCGGCGTTCGACGCCCCCAGGAGAATGCCCGCGCTGCCCCACCCGCCGGTATTGATCTGTTTGATGTCACTGATTGTGTTGCCCGTGATCGTCCCTCCGTTGACGGCGAGCGCCACCTGAATGCCCTGCATCGTCGCGGTGGAACTGGCGCTCGAGACTACGCCGAGGATCGTGTTGTTGCTGACCGTGAAGCTCTCGGAGTTGCCGATCAGCATGCCCCGGAAGCCGAGCTTCTCGGCGACCACCGCAGAGCCCATCGTGTTGCCGGTCACCAGCCAGTTCTGGTCGAGGCTCACGCCCCCGCCGCGCAGGTACATCGCGTTCTGGACCTTGGTGAAGACATTGTTCTGGATCGTGTTGTTCGAGTTCGGAGCCTCCGCGTCCCCGCCGAGGACGGATCCGCTGGCGAGCACGCCGCCGATCGTGGTCGTACCGGTGCTGCCCGCGATCAGGCAGTTCTTGACTGTGTTGTTGCCCGCGCCGTCGCCGGTGCTGGTGCTGCGGATCCAGACCACCACGCCCGCCGTGTTGAGGTTGGTGAGCGTCAGGCTGCGATCGGTGCCGGCGGTCAGTGACCCGTCGATCGTGACGCGATCGGCGCCGTTGAGGTTGATCAGGCCGCTCACCGTCGAGGTGCCCGAAACGACGCGCGGCGCGCCGCTCGGCCGGAGCAGCAGCGTATAGCCGCCCACGCCCTCCTCGATCCACTGGTTGAGCGCCACGACTCCGGTCTCAGCGGCGAGATCGCTGATGATGTCGATGGTCAGGTTGCCGCTCAGCACGTTGTTGTTGATCGCCTCGAAGAGACCGCCGGCATTGGTCAGAGAGGAATAGTTCCCGCCGCTGCCGACCGTGAGCGAGCCGGAGAGCGCCGTCGCGATGAGGTAACTTGCCGGCGGCGTGGGCGGCGTGGCGGCAGCCGGCGGGTTGGCCGTGAAGCCGGACGCTCCAGCCGACGGGCTGGTCGTCACGTTGCCCGGCGTGTCCTGGGCGGCGACGTAGTACTGAATTAGGTCCCCGGCAACGACGCTGCCGCCGGTGACTAGCGAGTAGTCGATGACGCAGTCGTAGCTCGAGCCGCTGACGAAAACGCACTGGTTGGCCACGTATGGGTCGATACTTCCCTTGCGATAGTAGATGACCGGCAGGCCGATACCGGCCGTCGGGACTCCCGACAGATCGGTGATAGTCGTCGCGAGCGTCCTGTTGGTCGTGCTGCTTGTGTTGACTAGCGCGGTGTAGGTGATGGTCGGCGGCGCCAGATCGACGCCCAGGAAGATGCCGGCGTCGGCGCCGATATCGGTGGGCGTGAGGCCGCTGCGCACCTGGCCGTCGAAGTCGTCGGTAACCGCAGCGATCAGGAAACCGTTGCCCTCGATCGGCGTGGTGACCGACGGGTTGATGTGCAGGTCCGGCGTCGCTGCGGTCGGAGCCAGATACTGCGGGTCAAGAGCGTAGCTGTTGAGGTCCTGTCCGGTGGCGCTCTGCCAGTTGGCGATCGTCGCTTGGTCGAGCGCGTTGAACAGCCCGGTGAAGCCGCCGATGCCGTTGGCGAGCAGAATGTTGTTGTTGCTCGTCAAGCCGGCGGGATTCGGCGCCGTGCCGCCCACCCGGATGGCGTAGTGCTTGCCGGTGGCGGGGCCGTTGCTGCGCGCGTTGTAGAAGATGTTGTCGCGGAAATTGCGCACGTTGGTAATGACGGAGCTCTGGAAGGCGAACGAATTCGCCGTTCCGGCCGCGACGGCGGTGCCGCCGACGTAGACGCTGTTGTTGTAGAAATTGTCGGTGCCCGCGGGCTCGAGGATGCCGTTGATCTGCGGGCTGTTGGCCGTCATGTCGTTGCCCAGCACGACCATGTTGTTCTTGTACGTAGTCGCTCCGGCCTGCACGGCAATGCCATTGACGATCGCGGTGGCGCTCGTGCTGGCGGTCGAGAGCGAATGAATGAAGTTGCGCTGGACATTGTGAGTGCCGGTCGTCGAGCCGTTGTAATGGAGGCCGGTGACCGTAACCGCCGCGGCCGCCGCGCTGTTGCTCAGGAAGCGAACGGTGTTCTGGGAGATGTTGTTGCCAACCGTGGCGGAGGTGTCGTCGCTCCAGAGGCCGATCACAGAAGCAGCTGAGGTGAGACCGACATTGGGCGCGTTGGTGGACAGGTAGCCAACAGTATTCCCGGTGACGATATTGATGCCCGACTGCGAGTAGAGCCCAATGAGCCGAGAGCCGGTCGCCGAGCTCGTCTCGGCGATAGGCGCAACCGCGGTGCCGATCGTGTTGTTCTGTACCGTGTTGGTGAACGACGAGCCGGTGAAGAGTCGGATGCAATAGACGACCAGGCTGCCGGCGCCGGTATTGGTGACGTTCATGCCACCGACGACGTTGTTCGAGACGTTGCCGAGGCCGACGGGAAGTAGTAGATCCCGTAGACCTCCATCGAGGAGGCGTTGGCGCTGGTGATCGAGATCGCTCCTGGCACGGTCGCGCTGCCGATCGTGTTGCCCGTGATGTTGCCGATGTTGACGACTGAGTTCGAAGCGATCGAGATGCCGACGAACGCGCCGCTCGTGCTCGTGCCGCCGACGATGCCGCTCAGGTTGATAGCGGTAATCGTGTTGCCCTGGACACTCGATGGAGTGATGACGCCCGAGGCCGAGAAGTAGATCGGGAGGAATTTCGAGCCGGTGCCGATGCCGACGAAGGTATACGTGCCGGTTCCCGCGGCGCTCGCGAAGCCGATCGTATTGCCGATGATCGAGAGTGCGTCGTTGCCGGTCGAGCTCGCGGCCTGGATCGCCGAGTGGATCGCCCCCGTCGTCTGGGTGCGGGGGGAGGTCTGGAAGAACTTGTTGTTGGAGATCGTCCAGCCGGTGGTTCCGGCGCCCATGTAGATGCCGTTGCTCTGCACTGCCGCGGCGAAGTAGTCGAATATCTGGTTGTTGTCGAGGATGACTCCGCTGTTGTAGTGCGTCGTCGTTGTCGTCGTCCCGAGGCTGAAGATCGCCTTGGCCGGGAGGTTCGCTCCGGCGGGGCCGATCAGGGAGTTGGAGATCGTGTTGTCGTCGTTGCCCGTGGCCGTGCCGGTGGAGAAGAAGATCGTGCCGCCGAGGGTCGTCGTGGCCATTGTCGAAGAGCCGAGGATCGACGCGTTGGTGATCAGGTTGGTGGTCGCGTCCCCGACGAAGCGGATGGTGCTGGTGCCCGCCGTGGCCGAGACCGTGGTGTTCGAGATCGTCAGCGCGTTGCCGCCGCTGTTCAAGCCGTTGATGGTGACGTTGTCGGCGCCGTTGAGATCGATGAGCGGCGAACCGGCAGCGATGGCGCCCGAGATCGTCCGCGCCGCGCCGCCAGTCGGGTTGATGAGCACCGAAGTGTAACTCGCCCCGCCGCTGCCACTCGCGTTGAGCACCGCTGGTGCGGTCTCCGCCGTATCCGCAGTGATCGCCATGGTGATGTCGCCCATGTGCGTCCCCAAGTTGACCGCGTCGAAGGCATCCTTGAGGGTCAAGTAGGTCACCGGCCCGGTGTTGCCCAAGGTGGCGGTGACGTCCACCTGCGCTTCGGCAGCGGAGCCGAGGAGGCTCAACGTCAGAACGAGCAAGAGAAGCGTGGACCAGCGCAGCGTGGAGATGATGGCGCTCGGGGTCGTCGTGGCCGGCTCTCTCATGGTGCTATCTCCTCAGCAGGTTGGGGTGCCGATAGACGTGGGAACTCGAAGGTCCGAAGTGCGCAATAGGCTCGGTCATACGCTGGTGAAGCCAAATCCGTAAGCTGGAAGTTCAGCGGCACACTATGCCGATTGATTGGCGCTGTCCATATGCACAAGGACTGGTGCGGCCGGCGCGATCTTCGCGGCCGGGAGCTCCCCTCGGCGGGCTTTCCGGACATGGTGCAGCCAGAGGGATTCGAACCCCCGACCCTCAGATTCGAAGTCTGATGCTCTATCCAGCTGAGCTATGGCTGCAGCGGCGGGAACGGCTTCTGGCGGGCTGGCGGTGCTGTGCGGTCACGGGGGATGGGGGGGAAGTGGTGCAGCCAGGAGGAGTCGAACCTCCAACCGTCAGATTCGTAGTCTGGTGCTCTATCCAGTTGAGCTATGGCTGCGCGGACCGCCGCGTGAGGGGGGAATTCTAGCCAATCCGGCGCCGGAGGCGCAACCGCGGGGGTTTGTATCGCCCGGCTATTCGATCAGGCCGTCGATCGGCGACGAGGCGGTGGCATAGAGCCGCCGCGGGATCCGCCCGGCGTGGCGCGCGAGGTAGCCGGCCTCGACCCCGAGGCGCATCGCCCGGGCCATCGCCACCGGGTCCTTCGCCGCGGCGACCGCGGTGTTCATGAGCACCGCGTCGGCGCCGAGCTCCATCGCCAGGGCCGCGTCCGAGGCCGTGCCGACACCGGCATCCACGACGACCGGTACCGTCGCCTGCTCGAGGATGATGGCGAGGTTGGCGCGGTTGCGGATTCCCATCCCCGAGCCGATCGGCGCCGCGAGCGGCATCACCGCCGGGCAGCCCAGATCGGCGAGCTTGCGGCAGACGATCGGATCGTCGTTGGTGTAGGGCAGGACGATGAAGCCCTCTCGGAGCAGGACTTCGGCGGCGCGCAGCGTCTCCGCGGTGTCCGGAAAGAGCGTCTGTTTGTCGCCGATCACCTCGAGCTTCACCCACTCCCAGCCGCCCAGCTCGCGCGCCAGGCGCGCCGTGCGGATCGCCTCGTCGGCGGTGAAACAGCCGGCGGTGTTGGGCAGCAGGAGATAGCGCTTCGGGTCGATCTGGTCGATGAGCGAGCCGCTCGGCAGTCGGCCGTGCTCGTCGAGATTCACCCGCCTCAGCGCGACGGTGACGATCTCGGTCCCCGACGCCGCGAGCGCCGCGACCATCGTCGAGGCGTCCGTGTACTTGCCGGTGCCGAGGATGAGGCGGGAGGTGAACGTGCGGCCCGCGAGGGTGAACGGAGCCGGGGTGAGCGTTGCTGTTGACGGGTTCGTCGGTCATCGCGTTCGATTGTAGTGCACCACACGGTAGGGCGACGGGTGGCTCGGGAACTGGCTCCTCCAGGCTCGCCTGCGAGACGGTCTCCTCAATCTCCCGAGCGTCGGGCCCGCTGCGCTTGCTCGACGTACTGACGAGGGGTGCCCGGACCTAGGCTCCCTGGCGCTGAGCGCGCTTTCAGCGCGAGCCCCGAAGGGGAGCGGCCCGCGGCGTCTCCAGGAGTCAGATCTGCGCGAGCGCGTGATTCTCGGCGTCGACGAAGATGACTCGGGGCCGATGGGCGCGAATCTCGGCGTCGTCGTACTCGGCGTAGGTCACGAGGATGACGAGATCGCCGCGCGCGACGCGGTGGGCGGCGGCGCCGTTGAGGCAGATCTCGCCCCTCCCCGGCGCTCCCGGGATGGCGTAGGTCGCGAGCCTCTGGCCGTTGGTCACGTTGTAGACCTCGACGCGCTCGTTCTCGAGGATGTCGGCCGCCTGCATGAGCAGCGCGTCGATCGTCACCGAGCCCTGATAGTGCACGTTCGCGTCGGTCACCGTGGCGCGGTGGATCTTCGACTTCATCAGCGTGCGGCGCATGGGGCGACTCTCCGGGGCTTCCCGCTCAGGCTTCGAGCCGGACGTTGTCGATCAGGCGGGTGGCGCCGAGCTTCGCGGCCAGGACCACGAGGGCCCGCTGGTCGATCTCGCTCAAGGCCGCGAAGCTGTCCGGATCCACGACCTCGACGTACTGGAGAACGATGCCGGGATCGAGGGCGAATTCCGCCGTCACGCAGGCGCGCAACGCGGCGCTCCGCCGCTCCCCCTGCGCAAAGAGCGATCTCGCCTTGACCAGAGCGCTGACGAGACGCGTGGCTCGCTGGCGCTCGGCGCTCGTCGAGATAGGCGTTGCGGGACGACAGCGCGAGCCCGTCGCTCTCGCGCACGATCGGTCCGGCGAGGATCTCGATCGGCAGGGCGAGGTCGCGCACCAGCTGGCGGACCACCGCGAGCTGCTGGGCGTCCTTCTCGCCGAACACCGCGAAGTCCGGTTGCACGAGCCGCAAGAGCCGCGCCACCACCGTCGCGACACCGCGAAAGAAGTGCGGCCGGAAGTCGCTCTCGAGCCCCCGCGCCGCGCCCTCGGGGTCGATCCAGGTGCCGAACCCCGGCGGGTAGACGGTCTCGCGCTCCGGAATGAACAGGAGGTCGCAGCCGGCGCGCTCGAGAATCGCGGCGTCGCGCTCCGGATGCCGCGGGTAGCTCGCGAAGTCCTCGTCGGGCGCGAACTGGGTCGGATTGACGAAGATCGAAGCGACCACGCGCGGCGAGTGCTGGCGCGCCAGCGCGGATGAGCGAGAGATGCCCCTCGTGCAGCGCCCCCATCGTCGGCACGAAGGCGATCTTCGCGCCCGCCGCCTTGCCAGGCCTGGATTCCGTCGGCCAGGCCGACGGCGGATCGGACGGTCCTCATCCGCCGTACAGACGCTCGTGGGCCGGAGACGTCTCCACCGAGGGGAAGCTCGGATCCTCGAAGCTCTCCTCGGGCGCCGGGAAGCGCCCCTCACGAACGTCGGCCGCGAACGCCGCGATCGCTTCGCGCGCGCCCCGCCCCTGCTCGGCGTAGCGGCGCACGAAGCGCGGCGCGATGCGCTCCTCGATGCCCAGCAGGTCGTGATAGACCAGCACCTGCCCGTCGCAGAACGGTCCGGCGCCGATGCCGATGGTCGGAATCTCCAGCCGCTCGGTCACCTCCCGGGCGAGCTCGGTCGGAATGCACTCGAGGACGAGCGAGAAGGCGCCCGCCGCCTCGACCGCCGACGCCGCTTCGAGGAGCGCCACGCGCGCCTCGGCGCCGCGGCCCTGCACCTTGAAGCCCCCGAACTTGTGGATCGACTGCGGGGTGAGCCCGAGGTGGGCCTGCACCGGCACTTCGGCCGCGATGAGCGCCGTGATGACGTCGATCCGCGCCCCTTCGATTTTGACCGCCGAGGCTCCCCCCTCCTTGACGAAGCGCAGGGCGTTCTCGACCGCCTGGTCGGGACCGAGGTGAAAGGAACCGTACGGCATGTCGGCGATGAGCAGCGCCCGCTGGAGGCCGCGCCGCACCGCCTTCACGTGGTGCAGCATCTCGTCCATGGTCACCGACAGGGTGTCGGCGTGGCCGAGCACGACCATGGCGAGCGAGTCGCCCACCAGCACCATGTCGACGCCGGCGGCGTCGGCGCTCCTCGCCGACGGATAGTCGTAAGCGGTGACCATGACCAGGCGTTCGCCCCGGGCGGGGGCGTCGCGCAACTGCGGCACACTGATCTTCTTCGTTGGATTGCCCATCCGGCACCTCCGCGAAAACGATGAACCCTCCGCTTGCATCGTGCGACGGAAGGGTTTCGCGGTGCCGGGGGACGCGCGCCGTTCTCTCCTCGGGTGTCCGTCCCTGGTACTGATGAAAAGGGATCGAGCCCCGGCGCAGGCGGGCCACTCTGGGCAGCTTCTCTTCCCGTCTCGGTCCCGCGCTTGCGGGATCCCAGCGGCAGCGCAGATTCTAGGCCCAAGCGGGTCACGACGCAACCCGGGCGGCGCGCACAACGGTAGAGTATGTGGAGTGATCGGCAGCAGGCTCGCGCACTACCGGATCCTTGCCAAGCTGGGCGAAGGAGGAATGGGTGTCGTCTTCCTCGCCGAGGACGAGCGTCTGCACCGGAAAGTGGCGCTGAAGACGCTGCCGCCGGCGCTCGCCGAAGACCCGCATCGCCTCGCCCGCTTCGAGCGCGAGGTGAAATCGGTCGCGACCCTCAACCACCCGAACATCGTCACCATCTATTCGGTCGAGGAGGCCGACGGCCGCCGCTTCTTCACCATGGAGCACGTCGAGGGCAAGACCCTCTCGCAGCTCATCCCCCCGGGCGGACTGCCGCTCAAGGAGTTCCTCAAGATCGCGGTGCCGCTCGCCGACGCGCTCGCCGCGGCGCACGCCAAGGGGATCCAGCACCGCGACCTGAAACCCGGGAACGTCATGGTGAACACCGATGGCCGGGTGAAAGTGCTCGATTTCGGGCTGGCGAAGCTCCGCGAGCACGAAGCCACCGAAGCGATGGGTTTGCACCCGCAGACGACGCTGACCCAGGAGGGTCTGGCGATCGGCACGCTCGCCTACATGGCTCCGGAGCAGCTGCGCATGCTCTCGACCGACCATCGCTCCGACATCTTCTCGCTCGGCGTGGTGCTCTACGAGATGGCGACCGGGCGCTGCCCGTTCCTCGGCCAATCGACCGCGGAGGTGATCTCGGCGATCCTGCGCGACCAGCCGGTGCGCTCCTACGAGAAGAACGAGGGCATCCCGCCCGAGCTCGACGACCTCCTCCGTCGCTGCCTCGAGAAAGAGCCGGCGAAGCGCTTGAGCTCGGCGGTCGAGCTGCGCGACGGGCTCGCCGAAGTCGCCCGCGCGGTCGACCTGGGACAGACCCAGAGCCGCCCGGCGAAGCCACCGAGCGGCCCGCTGCGGATTGCGATCTGGCCTGGCACACGCTTCGCGGTGGCGGCGCTCGCCATCGTGCTCGTGGGCGCAGCGGTCCTCGCCTGGCGGTCGCGGTCGGCGCCGGCGGTCGCCGGCGGCGGCATTCCGGCCGGCGCCGCCGCGCCCGCGGCGGCCGCGCCGGCAGTCGAAAAGCTCCCTTCGCTCGCCGTTCTGCCGCTCGAGAACTTCTCCAACGAGCCCGAGTATTTCGTCGACGGCATGACCGACGCCCTGATCTCGGCGCTGGCGCGCATCCAGGGCGTGCGCGTCATCTCGCGCCAGTCGGCGATGCACTACAAAGGCTCGAAGAAGCTCCTGCCGGAGATCGCCCGCGAGCTCGGCGTCGATTTCGTCGTCGAAGGCTCCGTCGCCCGCCTCGCCGACAAAGTCCGCCTGAACGCCCAGGTCATCCAGGCCCGCCCCGAGACCACCCTGTGGAGCGACAGCTTCGAACGCGCCGCCACGGACGTCATCGCCCTCCAGAACACCTTCGCCAGCGCCATCGCCCGCGCCGTCCACGCCCAGATCTCGCCCGTCGAGGAGACGCAAATGGCCACCACCAGACCGGTCAACCCCGCTGCTTACGAGGCCCTTCTCCAAGGGCGGTATTGGGCTGGCAAACATGGCGCGGAGAATTTCCGCAAAGCCCAGGGCTACTTCGAACGCGCGATCGCAATCGATTCGACGTTCGCGCCAGCCTGGACCAGTCTCGCCGAGGTACACCAGCTGCAAGGCTATTTTGTCGACGATCTCGGACCTCGCCTGGCGCAGGCCGATACCGCCGTGCGGCGCGCGCTCGAGCTCGACCCGAACTCAGCGAGTGCGCACGCGGCCCTGGGAGATGTTCATCTGGGACGGTGGAAGTGGGCAGAGGCGGAGACCGAGATTCGAAAAGCCCTCGCGCTCGAACCCAACAACGCGAGCGCGCATCTCGACTACTGGCGATTGCTCCTGCGGCTGCGCCGGTTCGACGAGGGACTGCGCGAGATCCAGCTTGCCCTCTCGCTCGACCCGCTCTCCGCGAACATCACCGCGAACTACGGCTTCCAACTCGGACTTATGAAGCGTTACGACCAGGCTTTCGAGCAGTTCCGCGATGCCCAGGAGCTCGATCCCGACTTCACGTTGGTGCATTCGTACGCCTGGTTCTACGATCATCAGTTGCGCCGCGATCCGCAGCGCGCCACCGAGCTCCGCCTGTGGCTCCTCGGGGAGGGATTCGACGACATCGTCCCCGACTTCGACCACCGCGTCGAAGTCGAAGGCTATGACGCCGCGCTGCGCTGGCTCGCCAACCGGCTGGACGCCATGGAGAAGGACCCGCGGGTGCGGGTCGGCCTCGTCGCCGGGCTGCTCGCCTGTGCCGGCGAAGAGGACAAGGCGATGCGCTGGCTCGAGCGCGGATACACCGGCCGCGACTGGACCCTGGGCTGGATCGCCGCCCTGCCCGACTTCGACAGCCTCCATCACCGCGCAGACTTCCGGGAACTGGTGCGACGAGTTGGCCTACCCGAAGTTCCCGACTGACGCCGCCGGTCGCGCGCGCACCGCGGCCGACTGAATCAGGAGATCTGGACTGTCAGCGCGGCGCCGTAGGCATCCTTCATGTGATCCTTGATCTCGTGCGGGTCGCGTCGCTTGAGAAGAGCGTTCTCGTTGGCAGTCAGGCCTGGAAAGGCTTTCAGGGCCTCGTCGGGCTTGCTGTTGAAAAGCGCCTTGAAAGCACTGTCCGTCGCGCACCGGTTGAGAAACCCCTCCACATCTTTGAGCGCCATAAGATTCCCCCAAGAAGAGATAGACCGACTGTCGATAACTTAACATGCAACGACATGCCGTCAATTCGACGAGGGTGTCGGCGGGAGATGGGAGTCCGATGGCGAGCGCTTTGACGATCGTGGGAACGGGTTTTCGCCTGAGCGGCCAAGTGACGCTCGAGGCGCTCTCGGCGATCGAGAGCGCGGAGAAGCTCTTCTTCCTGGTGCAGGACATCGTCACTCAGCACTGGCTCGAGAGCAGAAATCCGAGCGCCGAATCCCTCCACGATTCCTATCGACCAGGACGCCTCCGGCGCGAGACCTACGCCGAGATGGTCGACAGGATCATCGCGCCCCTGGCTTCCGGGACGTCGGTCTGCGCCGCCTTCTACGGCCATCCCGGTGTATTCGTCTCACCCGCGCACGAAGCGATCCGCCGCGCCCGCAGCGCGGGATTCCATGCCGAGATGCTGCCGGGAATTTCGGCCGAGGACTGCCTCTTTGCGGAGCTCGGCTTCGATCCGGGCCCGCGCGGCTGCCAGACTTTCGAGGCCACGGATTTCCTGGTGCGCCACCGTCGCTTCGATTCCTCAAGCCATCTCGTCCTCTGGCAGATCGGCTCGATCGGAATCTCCGACTTCCGCCCGGGCGATCTCTGGAACCCGGCGGGAGTCGGAATCCTCGCCGACGTTCTCGCCGCGACCTACGGTGCCGATCACGAGGTCGAGATCTACGAGGCGTCGCCTTACCCGATCTGCCCCCCCAAGAGGCACCGGTGCCCTCTCGGGGAGCTCGCCTCGGCGCCCGCGACTCTCGCCTCGACGCTCCACGTGCCCCCTTTACCCGAGCGCCCGAGCGATCCAGCGTTGCGCGCCGCGCTCGGGATGGCGCCGGCGGCGCTCTAGCGCTTGCGCGCCGGGACGAAGTATTCGGTGCCGCGGATGGGGCGCAGGAGCTGCTGGATGAGCTCCTCGAAGTCGTGCTTGCTGCCCGGGAAGTCGAGGTTTCTCGTGTCGACGACCAGGAGAGGCGAGCGGTTGTAGTAGTGGAAGTAGTGGTTGTAGGCGTCGATCAGCTCGGCCATGTACTCGTCCGAGATCTCCTTCTCGAAGCTCCGGGCGCGCTTGCGGATGCGCGCCATGCAGGTGTCGACGTCGGCGGTCAGATAGAGCACCAGGTCGGGCACCGGCACCTGCGGCTCGAGTGTCGTGTAGAGCCGGTCGTAGATCGCCAGCTCCTCGTCGGAGAGCGTGAGATAGGCGAAGATCCGGTCCTTCTGGAAGGTGTAGTCCGAGACCACCAGGCGGTGGAAGAGCTCCTGCTGCACCACCTCGTGCTGCTGCTTGTAGCGCGACAGCAGGAAATACATCTGGGTCTGGAACGCCGCGCCCGGGCGGTCGCGGTAGAAGTCGGGGAGGAACGGGTTCTCGACATCCTCGAGGACCTTCACCGCCTCGAAGCGGCGGACCAGCTTGTCGACCAATACGGTCTTGCCGACCCCGATGGGGCCGTCGACCGCGAGGTAGCGGAACGGGAGGGATTCAGCCGCCAATCGTTTGTCCGGTGAAATTCTTTCGCCGGGAGGCTAACACATCGATCGCCGATCCCGAGCCCTCGTCGCGCGCGCGAAAGCGCCCTCAGTGGGGATGCGTGTGGGGATGCTCGTGGGGGCCGGCAGGAGCGAGCGCGGCCGCTGGAACGGCCGCCACCGCGCGCCGCGCCTCGAGCCAGCCGATCCACTCCGGAAGCCCCTCGCCGGTGAGCGCGGATACGCGGATCACCTTGAGGCGCGGCATCGTCCGGGCGAGGGCGTCCTCGAGCATGTCCATGCGGAAGCCGAGCAGGTGCGGCAGCAGGTCGACCTTGGTGAGCAGCACCAGATCGGCCTTGCGGAACATCACCGGGTACTTGAGCGGCTTGTCCTCGCCCTCGGTCACCGAGAGCGCCACGACCGCCGCCGCCTCGCCGAGGTCGTAGATCGCCGGACAGACGAGATTGCCGACGTTCTCGATCACCAGCGTGTCGGCGCCCCCGAGATCGAGATGGTGGAGGGCGTGATGGACGAGCTCGGCGTCGAGGTGGCAGGCCGAGCCGGTGGTGATCGTGGCGGCCGGAATGCCGGCGGCGCGCAGCCGCGCGCCGTCGTGGTCGGTCGCGAGATCGCCCGAGAGCGCCGCCAGGCGATGGGCGGATCCGGCCGCGGACATCGCGCGTGCGGTGGCTTCGAGGAGCGCCGTCTTGCCGGACCCCGGCGAGCCCATCAGGTTGATCGCCAGCGTGCCGCGCGCCGCGAAATGCTCGCGGTTGTGCGCCGCCTGCGCGGCATTGCCCGCCAGCAGGCTCTCGTGAATCTCGACCGAGATCTTGTCGGTGTCGCCGCAACCGCAGGTATCGCACATGGTCAGGGAACCTCCATTTCGATGCGTTCGAGCAGGATCTCGTCGCCGCCTGCGAGCCGCGCCGGTTCGCCGCACGCGGGACAGCGCAGGACACCGCCGCGCGGCACCTCGACTCTACAGCGCCCGCACTCCCACCGCGCCGGAGCCGCGACGAGCTCGAGCTCCGCGGTCGCGCAGCAGGTGCCGGCGCGCGCCATGGCGAATGCCGAAGCCAGGAGCGCGCGGTCGACCCCCGCCACCTCCCCCACCCGCACCTTGAGGGCGGAAACCGAGGTCGCGCCGTGTTCCCGCACCGACGCTTCGACGCGGTCGAGAAGGGCGCTGACCAGCGAGTACTCGTGCATGGCGGCCGCCCCGGTCAGCCCGCGAGGCCGAGCAGCTCGCGGACGCGGGCGACGACGGCCGGCAGGGCTGCGGCGACCGCCGGCGAGAGCGTCGTCTCGAGATCGAGCGGTGTGGCGACCGACACGGTCACCAGGTCGGTCGGCGGCATCCTGCCGAGCAGAGTGGCGGTCTCGATGAGATCGCGCAGGCCGATCTCGTGCGCCGAGAGCGCGCGCGGAAACTCGCTCGGAAACCGTGGCTGGATCGCCCGCACGGTGCCGGGCGGATGTCCGTCGAGGGCGGCGTCGATCAGGATGAGCCGGCCGACGCCGTCGAAGTGGGAGAGCAGGTGAAAGCCGCCCGTGCCACCGTCGAGGACGTCGACGTCGGCGCCCAACTTCATCTTGGACAGGAGCTGCGCTGCGACGACACCGACGCCCTCGTCGCCGAGCAGGAGATTGCCGATGCCGAGCACCAGGGTCCGAGCGGCAGCGATGGCGTCCTCAGCGTCCTCGAAGCTCGGGCCGGCTGCTACTCGCTGCGCTTCTCGACGAACTTCCAGCCCCCGACCATCGAAGAGATCACCCCGCGTCCTTCGATGTAGTCGTGGTAGGCGGTGAGATAGACGTGGATCAGCGAAAAGATGAGGAAGAACCACATCATCAGATGATGCCACTGGCGCACCGCGAAGTCGCCGCCCATGAGGGGCACGATCCAGGCGAAGGCGCGCGGCAGCCAGGAGTGGCTCATGGCGGCGTACATCCCGAAGCCGGTGATCGACTGAAAGAGAAAGGCGAGAAACGTAATGAAATAGGTCCAACCCGCGAGAGCGTTGTGCCCGATCGATTCGATCGGCTCGCCCTTCGCCAGCAGGACGTCGATTTTCAGCACGTTGCCCACCTCACGCGCCTGGCGCTTGAGTCTCCCCCGCCCGAGCGGCAGAAAGTTGAACCAACGCGCGTACTGATTGCCGACGAAGCCCCAGTAGATCCGGGCCAGGAAGTTGAAGAAGAAGACGAAGGCCGCCGTGAAGTGGACGAAGCGGACCCAACCGAAAGCGAAGCTGAACGAGGCTTCCCCGCCGGTGACCCGGGGCAGGAGCGGCCGACCGATGAGGAAGCCGGTGATCGCGAGGGTGAGGATGGCTAAAGCGTTGACCCAGTGATAGAGGCGCACCGGGAACTCCCAGACGTAGACCCGTTGCATCGTGGTGGACATGGGCACCTCCTCAGAGCACGCGCGCCTGGTGCAGGTGTCCGGCCCTTCTCGTCGTAGAGATGCACGGCGCAGGCGAGACAGGGATCGAAGGAGTGAATCGTGCGCAGGATCTCGACCGGCCGCTCCGGATCGGCGACCGGCGTGCCGATCAGCGCGGCTTCGTAGGAAGAGCGCTGCCCGGAAGGATCGCGCGGCGAGGCGTTCCAGGTCGAGGGAACGACGAGTTGGTAGTTGTCGATCTTGCCGTCCTTGATGACCACCCAGTGGGCGAGCGCGCCCCGGGGCGCCTCGCTCATGCCGACGCCCTTGGCCGTGGCCGGCCAGGTCGAGGGCTCCCACTTGGACATGTCGGCCATGCGCGTGTCGCCGTTCTTCAGATTGGCGAGGAGCTCGCCGTAGAACTCCCGCGCCCAGCGCCCGATGAGCCGCGTCTCGATGCCGCGCGCCGCGGTCCGACCGAGAGTCGAGAACAGCGCCGCGACCGGCACGTCGAGGGCGGCGAGGGCGCCGTTGACCTCCTCCTTCACCTCTTTGTGGCCCGAGGCGTAGGCGACCAGCAGACGGGCGAGGGGCCCGACCTCCATGGCATGGCCCTTCCACCGCGGCGTCTTCAGCCAGCTGTACTTGCCCGCGACATCGAGCTGCTCGTAGGGCGGCTTGGGTCCCGTGTAGTGCAGCTTCGTCTCGCCGGCCCAGGGGTGGATGCCGACCTGGTCGCCACCGGCGTAGTCGTACCAGGAGTGCGCGATGAACTCCTGCACTTCGGAGGCGTCGGCGGGGTCGACCGGATGGACCTTGGTGAGGTCGCGGTCGAGAATCGCACCGCGCGGGAACTTGAAGCCGGACGGATCGGCGTAGCCGCGGGTCGGCAGGTCGCCATAGGCCAGGTAGTTCGACAGCCCGCCGCCGATCGCGGCCCACTCCTTGTAGAAGCCCGCCACCGCGAGGAGATCGGGCAGATAGACCTGCTCGACGAACTCCTGCGCGTCGGCGAACAGCTGGCCGATGAGAGCGAGACGCTCGGCATTGAGGGCGTTCGACTCTTCGAGATTCACCGAGCACGGCGCTCCGCCGACCAGGTAGTTGGGGTGCGGGTTCTTGCCGCCCAGGACGGTGTGGACCTTGACGATCTCCTTCTGCCACTCGAGAGCCTCGAGATAGTGGGCGACGCCGATCAGGTTCACTTCCGGCGGCAGCTTGTAAGCCGGGTGGCCCCAGTAGCCGTTGGCGAAGATGCCGAGCTGGCCGCTCTCGACGAAAGTGGTCAAGCGCTTCTGCAGGTCGGCGAAGTAGCCGGCCGAGCTCTTCGGCCAGTGCGAGATCGACTGCGCGAGCTCGGAAGTGGCTTTCGGATCCGCCGAGAGCGCCGAGACGATGTCGACCCAGTCGAGCGCGTGCAGATGGTAGAAGTGGACGACGTGGTCCTGCAGATACTGGGCGCAGAACATCAGGTTGCGCACCAGCTCGGCGTTGGGCGGCACCGTGATGCCCAGCGCGTTCTCGACGGTGCGCACCGAGGCGAGGGCGTGGACCGTCGTGCAGACGCCGCAGACGCGCTCGGTGAAGGCCCAGGCGTCGCGGGGATCGCGCCCCTTCAGGATGAGCTCGATGCCACGTACCATCGTGCCCGCGCTGTAGGCGTCGACGACGCGGCCGTCCTGCACTTCCACTTCGATCCGCAGATGCCCTTCGATGCGGGTGATCGGGTCGATGACGACGCGAGTGCTCATGGCGATCTCCCTCAGTCCTTCTCAGTTCGCGGCGCCGCCGGAGCGGCGACTGGAGCGGCCTGGTGGCGCTGGCTGCTCTTGCGGATGTTGGTGGTCACGGCGTGCACGGCGATTCCGGCCGCGGTCGCGAGCCCTACCGTGACGCCGATGTTGTCGGCGGTCGCTTCGATCCCGAAGCCCGGGAAGCCGGCGAGGTGCTGGTAGAACGGCCCGTTGTCCCAGAAATTCGCCTCGCTGCAGCCGATGCAGCCGTGCCCCGACTGGATCGGGTACGACACGCCGTTGTTCCAGCGCATGACGCCGCAGGAGTTGTAGGTCACCGGGCCGCGGCAACCGACCTTGTAGAGACAGTAGCCGCGCTTGGCGTTCTCGTCGTCGAACGACTCGACGAACAGCCCGGCGTCGTAGTTGGGGCGGCGGTAGCAGGTGTCGTGCACCCGCCGCGAGTAGAAGGCCTTCGGCCGGCCCAGCCCGTCGAGCTCGGGGATGCGGCCGAAAGTGAGCAGGTGGACGATGGTGCCCGCCATGACCTCGCCGATCGGCGGACATCCCTGGACGTTGATGATCGGCTTGCCGGAGATGAGCTTGTGGACCGGCGTCGCGTCGGTGGGATTCGGTGCGGCATGCTGGATGCAGCCGGCCGACGCGCAGTTGCCCCAGGCCACGATCGCCTGCGCCCCCGCGGCGGCCTCGGTGAGGATGTCGAGCGCCGTGCGCCCGCCGATGCAGCAGTACACCCCGCCCTGGGCCATCGGGATCGATCCTTCGACCAGCATCAGATACTCGCCGTGATACTTGGTCATGGTGTCGTGCAGCGCCTCTTCGGCGTGACGCCCGGACGCCGCCTGCAGCGTCTCCGTGTAGTCGAGCGAGATGAGGTCGAGGAGCACGTCGGCCACCAGCGGGTGGGAGGAGCGGATGAACGACTCGCTGCAGCAGGTGCACTCCTGGAAGTGGAACCAGACGACCGGAATCCGGCGCTTGGTCTCGAGCGCATGGACGACCGAGCCCACGGCGGAGGCTTCGATGCCGGCCGCCGCGGCCAACCAGGTGCAGAACTGCACGAAGTCGCGTCGTGAGTAGCCCTTGAGCTGGGCCTGTTCCCAGACCGTCAGTGGTTGTCGCGGCATGCCGTTCCTCCTCGGTTCTCGGTTGCCCGATGGCGCGAAAGCTGGCGGCCCCTGGAACGGCGCCCACGACACCCAGGCTCCGGCAGTTCGTGCTGCGGTTTTGAGGGCTTTCTAGCACCGTTCCAAGACCGCCCTGACCTCCGTTCGGGGAGGAGTTGCACATGTTTTCGGGTGGCTCCGGCCACCCCTCCGGGCGGGCCGAGTTCATTCCGGAGAGGAGGAAACGATCGGCCGAGTGTAAGCTGCCGGCACGATGCCGAACGATCCGCCGGCGGTGCTCGCCGGTCCAGTCCTTGCCGCGCTCCTGCGTTTGCAGATCCGCGGCGCCGTGCAGGGTGTCGGCTTTCGTCCGTTCGTCTACCGGCTGGCGCACGAGCTCGGGCTCGGCGGCTGGGTGCGCAACGATTCGCGCGGCGTCGAGCTCGAAGTCGAGGGACCGCGCGCCGACCTCGAGCGCTTTCTCGAGCGGCTCGAGGCCGAGAAGCCGGCTCCGGCCGTGCTGCAGTCGATCGCGGTCGAGTGGCTCGAGCCGCGAGGGCACTCCGGCTTCCGTATTCGCAGCAGCACGAGCGTGTCGGGCAAGAGCGCCGTCGTCCTGCCGGACCTCGCGACCTGCGAAGAGTGCCGGAACGAGCTCTTCGATCCGGGCAACCGGCGATATCACTACCCCTTCACCAACTGCACGCACTGCGGACCGCGTTTCACGATCGTCCTCGCCCTGCCCTACGACCGGCCCGCGACGACCATGCGCTCCTTCACGATGTGCCCGGCGTGCCGGAAAGAGTACGAGGACCCGACCTGCCGCCGCTTCCACGCCCAGCCGAACGCCTGCCCGGAGTGCGGGCCCAGGCTCGCCTCGACGAACCGTGCCGGGGAGCTGCGCGCCGAGGGCGACGCGGCGCTCGCCGATGCGGCGGCGGCGCTCGTCCGCGGCGAGATCGTCGCGGCCAAGGGCATCGGCGGCTTCCAGCTGCTCTGCGACGCGCGCTCGCCGCATCCGGTCGCGCTGCTGCGTGAGCGCAAGGAGCGGCCGGCCAAGCCGTTCGCCCTGATGGTGCGGGATCTCGCCGCGGCCCGCGACCTCTGCCTGGTCTCGGCCGGCGAAGCGGCGCTCCTCGCCTCGCCGCAGGCGCCGATCGTCCTTCTCGCCCGGCGTCCCGCGCCGGCGGTCGCGCTCGCGTCCGGAATCGCCCCCGGCAATCCCCGCCTCGGAGTGATGCTGCCGACGAGCCCTCTGCATCATCTGCTGCTCGCCGCGGTCGGCTTTCCGCTCGTCGCCACCAGCGGCAACCTCGCGGACGAGCCGATCGCCATCGACGACCGCGAGGCGCTCGCGCGTCTCGGCGGCATCGCGGATCTCTTCCTCCTGCATGACCGGCCGATCGCCCGCCACGTCGACGACAGCGTCGCCTGGCTTCTCGACGGCGCGCCGCAACTGCTGCGTCGCGCCCGCGGCTTCGCCCCTTTGCCGGTCCTCGCGGCGCGCGAGCTCCCGTGCCTGGTGGCGACCGGAGCGCACCAGAAGGCCACGGCCGCGGTCGCGATCGGCAATCAGATCTTCCTCTCGCAGCACTTGGGCGACATGGAAACTCCCGAGGCGCATGCCGCCTTCGAGCGCGTGATCCTCGACTTTCTCGATCTCTACTCCGCTCAGCCGACGGCGATCGTGCACGACCTGCATCCCGACTATCCGACGACGCGCTGGGCGGCGGCGGCGGCACGCGCCGAGGGCGGGCTGCTCGAGCGCGCCGGACGTCCGCCGGGCGCGCTGCCGCTCGTCGCGGTGCAGCATCACCACGCCCACCTCGCCGCCTGCCTCGCCGAGCACGCGGTCGCGGGCCCGGCGCTCGGCCTCTGCTTCGACGGCACCGGCTACGGTCCGGATGGCACGATCTGGGGGGGAGAAGTCCTGGTGGTACCTGGCGGTTTCCCGGCGACAGCGCCAGTGGGCAGCGCGGGAGACTTCTTCCGGCTCGCCCGCCTGCGGCCCTTTCGCCTGCCCGGCGGCGAGGCCGCGGTGCGCGAGCCCCGGCGCGTCGCTCTGGCGCTCCTCTACGAAATCGAAGGCCCCGCGGCCTTCGCGCGCCACGACCTGCCCGCTCTCGCGACTTTCTCGGCGGCGGAGCTCGCGGTCCTGCGCAGGATGCTCGAGGGCGGATGGAGCTCCCCCTGGAGCTCGTCCATGGGCCGGCTCTTCGACGGCGTTGCGGCGCTCGTTGGAATCGGTGGGTCGGGGGACTCCGCGGGGCGCGTCTCGTTCGAAGCCGAGGCGGCGATGGCTCTCGAGTTCGCCGCCGATCCGGACGAGCGCGGCACCTATCCCCTGCCCTGGAGCGAGCGCGTGGCGCCCGCCGGTCTCGCCCCGGGGCAGATCGCGCGCGATGCGCTTTACGAGCTCGACTGGCGGCCGCTCGTCGTCGCCCTGCTCGCCGACCGCGCGCGCGGTGAACCGGTGGCGAGGATCGCCGCCCGGTTTCACCAGGCGCTGGCCGACGCCGCGCTCGCCTGCGCCGAGCTCGCGGGTCTCGAAAGCGTCGCGCTCACCGGCGGCTGTTTCCAGAATCGACTGCTCACCGAGCGCGTGGCCGCAGTCCTGCGCGCTCGTCGCTTTGCCGTATTCGTGCAACGCGCCGTGCCGGCCAACGACGGCGGTATCGCGCTTGGACAGGTGGCGGTCGCCGCCGCGCGGCGCGCCGCGAGCTGACCCAAGAGGAAGCCGAAAGGAGCCAGGCCCATGTGTCTCGGAGTTCCAGGACAGGTCGTCGAGGTGAATCCCAACGAGATCGGCATCCCGATGGGCAAGGTCGACTTCTCCGGCGTGGTGAAGGAGGTCTGCTTCGCCTACACGCCGGAGGTCGTGCCCGGGCAGTGGGTCGTCGTGCATGTCGGCTTCGCGATCTCGCTGATCGACGAGCAGGAGGCCAGGAAAGTCTTCAAGTATCTCGACGAGATCGGGGACCTCGCCGAGCTCAAGGACGGGGCCCCCGAGCCCGAGAGGGGGAAGTAAAGACCATGCGCTTCGTCGACGAGTATCGCGGCGAGCCGGAGGCGCGGACTCTCTTTGCCGCCCTGCACCGCGACACCCATCAGGCATGGAACCTGATGGAGGTCTGCGGCGGACAGACGCACACGCTGATGCGCTCGGGGATCGACCGCATGCTCCCGGAGTCGATCGGGCTCATCCACGGCCCCGGCTGTCCGGTCTGCGTGACCCCTCTCGAGCTCATCGACAAGGCCCTCGCCATCGCCCGCCGGCCGGAGGTGATCTTCACCTCCTTCGGCGACATGCTGCGGGTGCCCGGCTCGACCACCGATCTGCTGGCGGTGAAGTCGGCGGGCGGCGACGTGCGCATGGTCTATTCGCCGCTCGACGCCGTGCAGCTGGCGCGCGCGAACCCGGCCCGCGAGGTCGTCTTCTTCGCGGTCGGGTTCGAGACCACGGCGCCGCCCAACGCGATGGCGGTCTGGCAGGCGAGAAAGCTCGGACTCGACAACTTCTCGATCCTCACCTCGCACGTTCTGGTGCCCCCGGCGATGGTCGCGATTCTCTCTTCGCCCGATTGCCGGGTGAAGGCTTTTCTCGCCGCCGGCCACGTCTGCGCCGTGATGGGCTACTGGGAGTACGAGCCGATCGCCGAGCGGTACCGCGTGCCGATCGTCGTCACCGGCTTCGAGCCGCTCGATCTGCTGCAGGGCATCCACATGGCCGTCAAGGCGCTCGAGGCGGGGCGCTTCGGAGTCGAGAACCAGTATGTGCGCGCCGTCACCCGCGACGGCAATCGGCCGGCGCAGGCGCTGGTGGCCGAGGTCTTCGAGGTCTGCGACCGCAAATGGCGGGGGATCGGAACGATTCCCGCGAGCGGGCTCCGCCTGCGCGCCGAGTTCCTCGCCCATGACGCCGAGCGCAAGTTCAAGGTCGAGGGGATCGTCGCCGAGGAGTCCGCGCTCTGCTTCGCCGGCGAGGTGCTGCAGGGGATCCGCAAGCCGAACGAGTGCCCGGCCTTCGGGGTGCAGTGCACCCCCGAACGGCCGCTCGGTGCCCCAATGGTCTCCTCCGAGGGCGCCTGCTCGGCCTACTATCGCTACGCCAGGCTCGCATGAGCGCCCCCGGAAAAAACGCGCCGCAGGGCGTCGCCGGCGATCTCGCGCTCGGTCCGGTCTGCCCGGTGCCGATCTCCGACTACCCGACGGTCCAGATGGCGCACGGCGGCGGCGGGCGGCTCACCCAGCAGCTCATCGACCGCATGTTCGTGCCCAGCTTCTCGAACCCCCAGCTCGCGACCTTGCACGACGGCGCGTTGCTCCAGGAGGGCAGCGCGCGCCTCGCGTTCTCGACCGACTCCTACGTCGTGCACCCACTCTTCTTCCCGGGCGGCGACATCGGCGCGCTCGCCGTGCACGGCACGGTGAACGATCTCGCGATGTGCGGGGCGCGGCCGCTCGCGCTCTCCTGCGCCCTGATCCTCGAGGAAGGCCTGCCGATGGAGACGCTCTGGCGCGTCGTCTCGTCGATGAAGGAGGCCGCGGCCGCGGTCGGAGTGCCGATCGTCACCGGAGACACCAAAGTCGTCGATCGCGGAAAGGGGGACGGGGTCTACATCAACACCGCCGGCATCGGCCGGATCGGCGACGGGATCGAAATTCGACCGCAGCGCGCGCGGCCCGGCGACCGAGTGCTCCTCTCGGGTGCGATCGCCGAGCACGGCATCGCGATTCTCTCGGTGCGCGCGGGACTCGCCTTCGAGGCGCCGATCGTCTCCGACTCGGCGCCGCTGCACGATCTCGTCGGCGACCTTCTCGACCAGCTGGGCGAGCGCGTGCACGTGTTGCGCGACCCGACCCGCGGCGGCGTCGCTTCGGCGCTCAACGAGATCGCCACCGCGGCGGGCGTCGGCATCCGGCTCGACGAGGCGGCGTTGCCGGTCGTTCCGGCGGTGCGCGGCGCCTGCGAGATTCTCGGCCTCGATCCGCTCTACGTGGCCAACGAGGGCAAGGCGCTCGCCTTCGTCGCCCGCGAGGTGGCCGACGAAGCGCTGGCGATCTGGCGCCGGCATCCGCTCGGCCGGCAGGCGGTCTGTATCGGCGAGGTGGTAGCTGGACCGGCGGGCCTGGTGACTCTGCGCAGCTCGATCGGCGGCACCCGCATCGTCGACCTGCTCACCGGCGAGCAGCTGCCGCGGATCTGCTGACCCCGCACGACGTCCGACCTTCGAGTCCGGGCGGAAAGTCCGGCGCTCAGCCGGAAGGGGAAGCGAGCAGGAGCTCCTTGGCGCGGCGGGAGAGGGACTTGATGCGCGCCTCTTCGCGCAGAGCGGCGCTCCAGGAGGCGACCTCCGACGACCAGGCGAGCTCGACCGGCAGCCGCGAACGCGTGTAGCGCGACGCCTTGCCGGCGCGATGCTCGCGCAGGCGCTTCTCGAGGTCGCGAGCGGCGCCGGCGTAGAGCGAGCCGTCGCGACAGCGCAGGAGATAGACGTGCGGCATGCGCTCGCCCGAAGCTCCCGCAGCCGATCCCGTTATTAGCGGATTCCTGCGCCGAGCTTCGTTCGCCGGGTGGAGACGCCGCCGAAGAGGACGACTTCGCTGTCGCTCGACGGGCCGGTCTGGTCGCTGTCGGCGGTGGCGGTGTTGGTGTAGGAGCCCGCGTCGAGGTCGATCTGGGCAACGAGGTGGATGGCCGGGCAGATCATGAATGTGGAGGGGGCCAGGGTGGCCGGCTGGGCGGGGGCACAGAGCTGCAGCGTGGCACCGGGGTCGGTGACGGTGACACCGGTCAAGGTCACGTTGCCGGTGTTGGTCACCACGATGCTGTAGGTGATCGGATCGTCCACCACGTACGGGCCGACCGACGTCGCCGACTTGACGATGTTGAGCGCCGGCGCCGTAGCGAAGCTCCAAGCCGACGTGTCGCTCGATTCGACACCGTCGCAGAAGATGCCGCAATGCGGCGTGGCGACGTTCGACGCTGTGGAAAGGGGTCCGGGTCCGATCGCGTTCGTAGCGACGACGGTGAAGGAATAGGGGATGCCGTTGGTCAACCCGACGACGTCGTGGATGAGCCCGGGCGTGCCGGCCTGCCGGTCGATTCCGCCCGCCGGACTCGAGGTCACGGTATAGCCGGTGATCGCACTCCCGCCGTTGCTCGCCGGGGCGGCGAAGGTCACCTCCGCGTACAGGTTCCATCCGGTCGCGACGACACCGGTCGGAGCGCCCGGCACGGTTGCCGGAGTGACCGGGAGGGATGGCAGCGATGCGTCGCCCACCCCGAAGCCGTTCGTCGCCCGCACGGTGAACGTATAAGAGGTCCCGTTGACGAGACCGGTGACGAGATGGGAGAGCGCGGTGGTGCCGGCCTGGGTGTCGACGCCACCCGCCGGATTCGAGCTCACCGCGAAGCCGGTGATGCCGCTGCCGCCGTTGTTGACCGGCGGCACGAAGGTCACCGTCGCCTGCTGGTTGCCGGGGACTGCCACGACGCCGGTGGGAGGCCCGGGAGGTCCGGCCAAAAGGCCGACGTAGAGCTCGACCTCGTTGTTGACATCCTCATCGGCGGCGTAGAGAACGTTGCCGCTGTTGGCGGAGATCGAAAAGGCGGGGACCGGGTTCGTCGGCAGGCAGGGGGTGATCGTGCACAGCACGACGCCGCCCCCGCTCACCAGCGGACCGTTCACGTCCAGGACGGTGCCGCCGCCGAGCGGTACCGCCAGGAGCTTGTCGACCCCGTCGACGTCCTGATCGGCGCCGTAGACCACCCAACCGCTGTCCGGGCTGACGCGGTAGATCTGCACGTCGCCGCCGGAGGCCAACGTCCGGTTGAGCTTGGTGGCGGTGCCGCCGCCGAGCGGCACGCTGAAGAGCTCGTTCAGGCCGTCGAAATTCTGATCGGCACGATAGATGACGCGCGCGCTGTTCGGGCTGACCACCTGGTCGAGAACGTCGCCGCCGCCGACCAGCACCCCGTTGAGCTTGGTCGGCGTGCCGCCCGTAAGCGGCACGCTGTAGAGCTCGTTGACGGTCGCCACCTCCTCGTCGGAGCGATAGACCACCGTGCTGCTGTCCGGACTGATCCCGAAGCCGGGCGCAACCGCCCGGTTGCTCTGCAGCGGACCGTTCAGCCGGGTGACCGTGCCTCCGGCGAGCGCCACGCTGTAGAGCTGGGAGACCGCGCTCGTCGTCGGGTTGGCGCGGAAAACGACCCGCGAACTGTTGGCGCTGATCAGAAAGGTGGTGTCGACCGTCGTGCCGCCGGCCTGTCCGACGTTGAGCTGGACCGAAGCGTTCCCGGGGCCGGTGATCGGCACGCTGAACAGGTCGTAGGAGGCGCTGGCCGTCGTGTCGGCCAGGTAGACCACCCGGGTGCTGTCCGGGCTGATCTGGAAATAGGCGCCGGCATCACAGCCGGGGTTGCACAGAGCGCGGCTGATCCTGACCGCGGACTCGGGCGGGCCGGTCACCGGCACACTCCAGAGCTCCCAGTAGCCGCCCGAGGTCCAGCCGGCGCGATAGACCACTTTGGTACCCGCCGCATTCACCCGAAAGGAGGTGATATCGACATCCATGTCGAACGGCAGGTCGTGGTTCAGGCGGATCGCGGTTCCCCCGGCGATGGGGACGCTGTAGAGCTCGAAGACCTGGTCGGCGCTCTGATCCGAGACGTAGAAGACCCGGTCGCTGGTCGGCGAGATGGCAAAGCCGTCCACGTTCCGGCTCGCGCTCAGGTTCGGATTGAGCTTGACCCGCGCCAGGTGCCCATCGATCGGAACGCTGTAGAGCTCGACACGGCCGACGGTGTCCTGATCGAGCCGGTAGACGACGCGCGAGCTGTCGGGGCTGATCGCGAAGCTGAAGTTCAGGTGAGTGGAGGTCAGGACGTCCGAGAGCCGGACCGGCGCGGCGCTGCCATCGAGCCGAACGCTGTAGAGCTCGGTGATGCCATCCGACACCGCATCCTGCCAGTAGACGGCGTACTGCCCGTTCGGACTGATCTGCGGACCCGTGGAGGTGAAGTCGATATCGCTGTACGCATGACCTTCGCTGAGCTGCGTCGACGCCGCCGCAGGGACAGCCCCGCCGGCGACCGCCAAAGCTCCGAGGGCGAGTAACGCCAACGCGCTCGACCTCCGGTGGCGCCGGGGATCGACGACCCGAGCCGCCGCGGCGACCGGCTGCGGAGACGTTTCCAACCTCGAGAGCTGTTCGATCATGGCATCTTCCTTTCCAGGCCGAGCCGGGAGAAACAGCCGTCTCGGCCAGGGTCCCGCGAGCCGCCTTCAGGATGGAGAGAGCCTGGCGGCCAGCGAAACCGTTGAAATAACAGTTCCAACCGGGTCAATTCGCCCGATGGATCGGATTATAAAGGGTATCCCGCTCGACCGGAACGAACCCGGCCTCCCGGACGACACGTTCGAGCTCGCTCGTCGGCATCATCTGCGCCGTTTCGGCACCTGCCATGTGGTAGATCGTCTCGCGCACCACCGTACCGTCGAGGTCGTCAGCACCAAAGGACAGGGCGACTTGCGCCAGTTTCGGCGTCACCATCACCCAGTAGGCTTTGACGTGCGGGATATTGTCTAGCACGAGCCGTGCCGCGGCGATGTGGCGTAGGTCATCGAGACCCGTCGTGTGGTACTTGAGTCCCAGGTAGTTGTTCTCCGGATGGTAGGCGAGCGGAATAAAGGCGTTGAACCCGCCGTATTCGTCCTGGAGAGCGCGCAGCCGCAGCAAGTGATCGACCTTGTGAGCGCTCTGCTCGACGTGACCGTAAAGCATCGTACAGTTGCTCTTTATTCCCATCCGGTGGGCGACCCGGTGCACCTCGATCCACTCGTCGGCGTCGAGCTTGCCGTCGCAGATGATCTCGCGCACTTCCGGATGGAAGATCTCGGCCCCGCCGCCGGGGAGCGACCCCAGACCGGCCGCGGTCAGACGGCGCAGGACCTCCTCGATGGAGAGCTTCTCGCGCTTGGCGAACCAGCCGATCTCGATCGCGGTGAAGGCCTTGAGATGCGCCCTCGGGAAGCGCGTCCGGAGACCGCGCAGCATCTCTTCGTACCAGGCCATGTCGAGGTCGGGATGGAGCCCGCCGACGATGTGAAATTCGGTAACCTCGTTTCCCCCCTGCTCGCCGGCTTGGGCGTAGATCTCCTCGTGCGACATCTGCCAGGCGTGCGGCTCGTCCTTCATGGCCGCGAAGCTGCAGAACTTGCAGTTATACGTATAGACGCAGACGTTCGTCGGGTTGATGTGCCGGTTGACGTTGTAGAACGCCGCGTTGCCGTGCAGCCGGCGGCGGACCTCGTTCGCCAGGCGGCCGAGGGCGAGGACGTGCGGAGTCTCGAAGCAGAGCAGGGCGTCCGCGGCGGACAGGCGGACACCGTCACGGACTTTGACCGCGAGCGCCGCGAGGTCCGGCGGATAGGTGGTGGGATCGAGGTCATTCATGAAACACGATATTTTATCATTGACCCTTCTTCCGCCTTTCTCACGTAGGGTTGCGAGGAGGTTCTGATGCGTCGACACCTGGCCGTGCTGCTCGTCCCTCTGATGCTCGGCGGCGCGCGTTCCGGCCGCGCCGCTCCCGGCCCAGACGCCTTCGCCTCAAACGCCCCCGGCCCCCCGCACCGATGCCGTGAGCCCTGTCGATGGCCTGACCGAGCTTCTCGACCAGCGCGAGCTCAAGCAGACGCGCAATCCGGTGGTGGCGAGCTTCCTGGCTGGCGAAGGCTCGGCGCTCCTGCCGGAGGAGCTCCGCGAGCGCGCCCTGCAGCAGCTGCGCGGTGCGCTCAAGGGCCAGACGAACTTCATGGGCCTGATGCTGTCCGGGGTCTCCGGCATCATGGGCAGCGACAGCATGAAGAAACAGCAGGAGTGGGCGCAGAAGCAGTCGCCTGGCAAGCTCATGGCCGGCGCCTATCTGGGGATCGCTCCCACCGCCCCGACGGGCCCCTCCGGTGAGCAGATGCAGCACGAGATGCAGGAGGCCATGACCGACCCCTGGGTGCGCGGCATCGAGGCGGCTGCGGCGCTCGAGCAGCTGGGAGACCCCAACTCCGCAGCGCGCTTCTATGTCCACTGCCTCGCCTTTCTGCCCCAGGACTGGGTCCCCGAGGCCTGCCTGCAGGGGATCCTCGGCCTCGGGCCCGAGCGCGCCGAGACGCTGCTCACCTGGATGCTCGCCGAGGCCGAGTCGATCAGCGAGGCGCCGATGGGGGGCGCCGACGGGCTTGGCGGCGGTGCGATGCCGAGCCTCGATCCCGACCAGGCCGGCAAGAAGGTCAAGAAAGGCGATCCGCAGCCGGGCACGGTGCAGGTGCGCAATGCGGCGCTCCGCGGACTCGGCTTTCTGATCGGCAGCGGCGGTCTCTCGGCGGAAAGCTCCGCCGCCGCCCTCGAGCAGCTCCTCACCTACGGCCAGGGCAAGCCGAACGAGCCCTACTACCGGGGCGCCGCGGCCGGGCTCGGCCGCTCACGCGATTCCCGCGCCGTCGAGCCGCTGCGCCGGCTCGCGAAATGGCGCAAGGATCCGGACACCAAGCAGACCGCCCTGCGCGCGCTTGCGGTCGGTTTCGCCGACGAAGCCGCGAAGAAGCAGCTGCGTGCGGAGCTCGACGACTCGGACCCGGAAGAGCAGCTGCGCGCCGCGCAGGCGCTCTACGAGACCGGCGACGCGGCGGCGTTCGACTGGGCGGTGGACGTCATCACCCAGCGCCGCTCGACCGACACCAAGAAGCAAGATATCCGCGCCCTCGTGGTGCGCGATCTGGTCGAGCTCGGTGGCGAAAAGGCGCGCGCCGCACTCGCGCGCGCCCTGGCCGAGGGCCCGGGGAACGACTGGCTCGTCGCCTGGACGCAAGTGGCGCTCCTCGAAGTGGGTGATCTCTCGCAGCTGCCGAAAGTCGAAGCCGCCCTCGGCAAAGAGGACTGGAGCCTCGACCATCGAGGCTTTCGCTCGATCTGGCGGGCGATTGCACCCTTCATTCAGGCGGCGGCCGGCATCCTCCTGACCGGCGGCGTCGGGGCGATGACCGCGATCCAGCAGATCAAGAAGGCGGTGCAACTGGTCGGAAACTTTGCCTCCGGCGAGCGTAGCCGCTACCTCGCCAAGGTCGACGCCCGCCATGGCGCCACTGCCCAGCTGCGCTGGCAGGCGGCCGAGGCGATCGCGGCGGCGAAGCCGAAAAACGCGGTCGCGCTGCTCGAGCGCCTGCTCGACGATGAGGCTCCGCCGGTGCGCATGAGCGCGGCGCTCGCCTTGGCCGAGCTCGAGGACCCGCAAGCGCTCGCCGGCCTGGCGCGCGCCTTCGCTCTCGACTACGGTGCCGAGAACGGCGTCCCGCGCACCCCGGAGGTTCGCGCCGCGCTGCTGCGCGCCGCCTGGCTGCGCGCCCCGCGCTCCCGGGAGACCCGCGAGATGGCCCGCCTCGCTGCGACCGACAAGGACGGCGCCGTGCGCTTCATCGGTCTCGCGATTCTCCGCCCAGCGGCCTGACGCGCCTCTAGAGCTCGCGGCGACCCCTGGTCCGGAGGTCTCGCGGCTGCAGAAGGTCGACCTCTCTGGTCGCCGACACGATGACGTAGCAGCGCTCGGTATTGACGGCGGGGTCGGCGGGGACGACGAAGAAGCCGGGGCGGCCCGGGTGGTAGCCCTGGGTGGTGCCGACGAGCACTTCACCGTCCTCGAACACCACGCGAATCTTCTTGCCGATCGCGAGCCTGCCGGCATCGAACTCGTTCCTGGCCTCGTGGTAGCGGTTGCCCACGAAGTTGCGCACGAAGAAGACGGCCTTCAGATCGGCGTGCCAGACCGTCACCGGGTCGCCGCCGTCTTCGGGCTGGACATGGAAGAAGTCGCGCGTCGGCCCGAAGTCGCCGGTCACGCCCTTGATTCGCCGCCCGTTGCGATAGCGCGCGACCACCCGGTTTCCGCCCATCTGCGGCCTCCCGAACTCTCACGGTCCTGACTGCGCACTCGGCGCACGACTGCAACGACAGCGATCGTAGCGCGATCGACTTCCCCGGGTGAGCTTGGACTCCAAACTCCCGGCACCGAGGGGCGGCGACGAGTCGGGCAGCGAAGCAACGGATGTTGCCATAGTTCGAAACATGTGTTACACTTTCTTCTCGACGATGGCAAACCGATCCGCAGGCGAGAGAGCAGACGGTCCCGCAGCGGAGCGCTGGCTGCTGCTCCAGTTCCAGCTGCCGCCCGGCAAATCGAGCGCGCGGGTGGCGATCTGGCGGCGGCTGCGGGCGCTCGCCGCGACCGGCCTCGGCGGGGGCGCTTACGCCCTGCCGGACGACGCCGAGAACCGCGAGAGCTGCGAATGGCTGCGGCGCGACATCGCGGCGCTCGGCGGCGAGGCGTTGCTCTTCGCGGCGCAGCCGATCGACGAAGCGGCGCGGGCCGCGCTGGCGCGGCGGCGCCGCGGCGCGCCGGCGGAGAGCGCCGGCGACGGTGAGGTCGCGCTCGCCCGGCTCGATCCGGAGCGCTTCCGCAAGCGCGTCTGGGTCACGCGGCCGCGGCCCGGCGTCGACCGCATGGCTTCGGCCTGGCTGATCCGCCGCTTCGTCGATCCCCAGGCCGTTTTCGCCTTCTCGCCCGCCGACGGAGCCGGCCCAGGGAGCAGAAGTCGGCAGGCGATTCCGTTCGACACCTTCGGCGCCGAGCTCGGTCACCAACAGGGCCTGTGCACATTCGAAGTCCTGGCTCGCCGCTTCGGAATCGAAGATCCGGGCGTCGCGGAGCTCGCGCGCACGGTGCACGCCATCGATCTGCACGAGGCGACCTCGGGTCCCGCCGACGCGGTGACGGCGGCGCTGGCGGCGACGGTGGCGCGGCTCGTCGAGGGGCTGCGCGCCACGCATGCCGACGACGACGCGCTCCTCGCGGCGGGCATCGCGCTCTTCGCGGCGCTCCACGCCGCGCCCGACACCCTGCGCCCCGTCGCGCCTCGTGCGCGAAACCGCGCGCCGGCGCCACGGGCCCGGCGCCGACAAGGGCCCGCAGACCGCCGAAGAAAGGAGGGCCGGCGATGAAGTGGATCACCCGCGAACGTCCGAAGATCGACCGCGTCGCCTGCCCCTGGCTGATCGCGCGCTTCCTCGACCCGCAAGCCGAGTTCCTCTTCGCGCCGGCCGCCGAGATCGCAGCGCGCGCCGCGGACAGCGGGGCGATTCCGTTCGACGTCGAAGGGGTCGAGCTCTCGCACGTCGGGCCGCTGTGCAGCTTCGACGCGCTCCTGGAGAAGCACCGCCTCGACGATCCGGCGCTCGCCGCCCTGGCGGTGATCGTGCGCGGCGCCGACACCGCGCGGCTCGATCTCGCGCCGGAGTGCGCCGGCCTGCTCGCGGTCTCGCTCGGCCTGTCGCGGCTCTTCGCCGACGACCACGAGCAGCTCCGGCACGGTTTCGGGATCTACGACGCGCTCTACGCCTGGCTCACCCAGGCGCGCTCCGAGACCCACACCTGGAACCCGCAGCGCGCGCGCTGAAGACGAGCGCGGAATCGGGCTAGAGGAAGCTGACTTCTTTCGTCGCCGCGGCGATGACGTAGCAGCGCTGGGTGTTGCCGACGGGATCGGCGGGGACGACGAAGAAGCCGGGGCGACCGGGCTGGTAGCCCTGGGTGGTGCCTACCATCACCTCGCCGTCCTCGAACTGCACGCGGATCCGCTTGCCGATCGCGAGGCTGGCGGCCCCGAATTCGTTCCTCGTCTGGTGCCCGGGGTTGCCCGCGAACTCGCGCACGAAGAAGACCGCCTTCAAGTCGGAGTGCTTCACCGTCACCGGCACGCCGCCGCCCTCCGGGGCGATGTGGAAGAGATCGCGCGTCGGCAGGAAGTCGGAGGTCACGCCCTTCACCAGCCGCCCGTCGCGATAGCGCGCGACCACTCGGTTTCCGGCCATCTCCGGTCTCCTTAGCCAGCGAATTCTGGATTGCGACGCCGCCGATCGTAGCGCGGTTTCGAGGCGCGGGGAGTTAAGATTCCCGTCAGATCATGGAACCGAGAAAATTCCTCTTCGTCTCGCTCACCGGATTGATCGGCGACATCGCCTGGCAGGTGGTAAAGGAGGGTCACGAGGTGCGCTACTTCATCGGCGCGGCCTCCGAGCACGACATCGCCGATGGCTTCGTGCCCAAGACCGACGACTGGGAGAGGGACGTCGATTGGGCCGACATCGTGGTCTTCGACGACACCCTCGGCCAGGGCGAGAAGGCGCAGCGCCTGCGCCAGGCGGGGAAACCGGTGGTCGGTGGAACGCCCTACACCGACCGGCTCGAGGACGACCGCTCGTTCGGCCAGGAGGAGTTGAAGAAGGCCGGGATCAACATCCTGCCCTACCGCGAGTTCGACAACTTCGACGATGCCATCGCCTTCGTCAAGGAGAGTCCCGCGCGCTACGTCCTCAAGCCCTCGGGCGAGGCGCAGAACGTCAAGCGGCGGCTCTTCGTCGGCGAGGAGGAGGACGGCGGCGACGTGGTGCGCATGCTCGAGGCCTACAAGCTCGCGCTCGCCGCCGAGATCAAGGTCTTCCAGCTCCAGCGCCGCGTCACCGGCGTCGAGGTCGCGGTCGGCGCGTTCTTCAACGGCGCGCGCTTCGTGACTCCGATCAACATCAACTTCGAGCACAAGAAGATGTTCCCGGGAAATCTGGGGCCCTCGACCGGCGAGATGGGCACCCATATGTTCTGGACCGAGCCCAACCGGCTCTTTCAGCAGACGCTGGCCAAGATGGAACCGGCGCTCGCCCGCGAGCGCTACGTCGGCTACATCGATCTCAACTGCATCGTGAACGCCAACGGGATCTATCCGCTCGAGTTCACTTCGCGCTTCGGCTACCCGACGATCTTCATCCAGCAGGAGGGGATGGTGACGCCGATCGGCCAGTTCTTCTGGGATCTCGCCAACTGCGAGGATCCGAAGTTGAAGGTCAAGAGCGGCTTTCAGGTCGGCGTGCGGGTGATCGTGCCGCCCTACCCGTTCGACGATCCGGGCACCTTCGAGTCGCTGTCGAAGAACGCGGTCATCTTCTTCAAGAAGTCGACGCCGGAAGAGGTCCATATCGAGGACGCCAAGCTCGTCGACGGCCAGTGGCTGGTCGCAGGCACCTCGGGGGTCGTGCTTTGCGTGGTGGGCCTGGGGCCCACCATCAAAGCCGCCCAGCAACAGGTCTACACGCGGATCAAGAACATCCTGATCCCGAACATGTACTACCGCACCGACATCGGGGACCGCTGGAGCGAGGATTCGGATCGCCTGATGAGCTGGGGCTACCTGCGGCGCACCTGAGCCGGCGAACACGAGCGAGCGTTTCCTCGCCGGACTCAGGGAACGGTCGTGCTCCAGCCGGCGCTCGTCGCGGTCTCGAAACCGTCGCCGAAAAGGCAGCTTGAAACCGTGCCGGAGGTGCCGGCGTTGTTGGTGAAGAGCGCCTCCGCCGGGGTGAGGGCGTAGTCCGCCGCGTTGTTGGTGCTCTGATCGCCGAAGGCGCCGGAGAAGGCGAGCGCCTGGCCGGTCGTCCACGGCAGCGGACCCGGGTAGGAGGGACCGAAGTCCCCGTCGGCGTCGTTGATGATGGATCCGGTCGTCGAACCGGTGTACGCGGCGCCACCCCAGCTCAGCGACCAGTAGATCGTGCCGGCATTGTCCTCGTAGGTCAGACGGCCCGCCGGCAGGTACGACGCTGGAATGACGTTGGTCAGGATGAAGTCCATCGTTGGATTCTGCTGCGCGTCGAAGTCCGCGCTGCCGGAGAGCACGGTCGCGCCCGCCGCGCTGTTCGTGACGCTCGAGGCGAAGTCGATGATCACGATCGGATTCGCCCCCGCGGCGTCCCAGACCCGCATGCGAGCAGACGCCATCAGATTCTGGAAGGCGGCGCGCATGCGCAGCTGAATCGCTTGCTGGCTCACCTTGCCGCAGACGCCGCCAATCACCCTTTCGACCTGCATCTCGTGGAAGGTGGCTCGGGCTGGCGCGCCCAGGGCAGCGAGGAGAACGAACGACAGGGCGGCGACTCGAGGGTAGCGACTCGTGTTCATGGGATCCTCCGGACGCGCGACAATACCTCGGCTGCGTGCCGCGATTGAAGTGGGGAATTCCACACTCAGCGGGCTAGGATCGACGGCATTCCTTACCTCGTAGTCCGCTTGGGCGAAGCCGGGCTCGCCTGACGGGCCGAGTGATCCTGCGGAGGGCTAGAGAGATGTGGCACAAGTGCGTACCGCTCGCCGTCTTCCTGTTCGCGCTGCCGGGGCTTCTCGCGGCCGACGGCATCGACGACTACCTGCAGCGCGAGATGGCGGCGAGGAGGATTCCGGGGCTGGGCCTCGCGGTGGCGCGCGACGGGGAGGTCGTCCGCATCGCGACTTACGGCCTCGCCAACGTCGAGACCGGATCGCCGGTCACCGCCGACTCGATCTTCGCGATCGCCTCGCTCGACAAGCAGGTGACCGCGGCGGGCCTCCTCAAGGCGGCCGAGCTCGGCAAGCTCGGGCTCGACGATCCGGTCGCGAAGTGGCTCGACATCGAGCTTCCGGGGGCGACGCTCAGGCACCTGGTCTCGCATCTCTCGGGACTCCCCGACGACACGGTCGCGACGCTCGAGGGGCGCACGTTCAGCGACTACACGACCGGGGAGCTGCTGGCGAAGGCGAAGAGCCTGGTGCCGGTCGCGCCGCCGGCCAGACGCTTTCTCTATTCCGACACCGGGCTCTTCCTCGCGCAGCTCGCGACCGAGAAGGCGATGGGGGAACCGTGGTGGGATTTCGTCCGGCGCGAGCTCTTCGCTCCCGCCGGCATGACGACTCCGGTCTCGATGGCCCCCGGCCTCCTCCTGCCGCATCGCGTCTCGGCCTATACATTTGATGCCGCAGGTGCTCTAACGCGCGACCGCCGGCTCGACGTCGACTTCGGGCCGCTCTACTGCGACCTCGGGATGACGGTCGCCGACTTCGCCCGCTTCCTCGCCGCGCAGGACCGGGAGGTCCCGCTCGCGCGCGCGAGCGTCGCGACTCTCACCCAGCCGGCGCTCCTCGCCGACGGCACCCCCGCGGGCGAGATCTTTCAGTGGAGCCGCTACGGGCTCGGCGTCGGCCTGGACGAGATCCTCGGCGAGCCGGCGACCCTCCACTCCGGACACAGCGGGGTCGGCTTCGTGCGCTTTCCCAAGCGCCACCTCTCGGTAGTCGTGTTCACGAATCTCGAGCACGCCGCGGGAAGCGATCCCGTCGGTCTGGCGATCGGAGTGGCCGGCCTGCTCGAGCCGGCGCTCGCGCTCACGGCGCTTCCGGCCCGCCCTGCGACTCTGCCCGCCGAGCGGGCGCTCGACGCGCGCCTGCGCGCCGACTACGAGAGCTTCTGTGCGGGCAAACCGGATCTCGCCCGCTACGCGCCGGGGCTCGCGATTCCGGTCTGGGAAGGGGCCCCGGGCCTCGCCGGACGCATGCCCCGTCTCGGTGCTCTGCAGAGCTTCGATCGGGTGCTCGACACGCCGCTCGACGGTGAGCGCAACCTCACGTTCCGGGCGCGCCACGCCGGCGGCACGATCTACTGGCGCGTGGGCCTCGACGCGCGCGGCGACAAGGTCACCCGCGTCGTCTGGTGGCACGTCTAGCCCAGGCCTGCTCCCCGTTCGCCGGGCAGCGCTAAGCAGCGCCCGAATTCGCCAGCAGCGCCTGCGCGAAGCGCACCGCTTCGGGCGGCACCGCATGCGGGAAGCCGGGATAGCGCCGCAGCGTCACTTCGGCGTTCTGGCGGGCAAACGCCGCGGCGCTCTCCTCGACCCGGCGCCACGGGATGTGCGGATCGGGGTCGCCGCAACCCAGGTAGACCGCTGTGCGGGCGAGATCGCCGGCGTCGTCGAAGCTCGTTCCGGGCGGTCCGATGCGGCCTCCGACCGCGGCGACGAGGCCGCCCCAGCGCCGCGGATTTCGCGCCACGAACTCGCTCGCGAGACAGGCGCCCTGCGAGAAGCCGAACCAGATCAGGCGCTGGTCGGGAATACCGGCCGCGGCGATCGTCCCGCGGACGCTGGCGAGCTTGGCGAGCGCCGAAGAGAGCCACGGCTCGTTGACCGCCAGCGGAGCCAGGAAGCGCTGCGGATACCAGGTGTTCTCGGCCGCCTGTGGCGCGAAGAAGGCGACGCCGGGCGCCGCGAGCGGCCCGGCGAAGCCGAGAATCTCTTCCGCCGAGGCCCCGCGCCCGTGAACGAGGACGACCGCGGTGTGCGCTTCGCCGGGTGGCGCGCCGGCGGCGAGAACTTCCGCGCCGCGGTGCGGATCGGCGAGGCTCATCGGGCGGGTTCCGGCGCCGCGGGCGCTCTAAGGACCGGCAGCGCCGCCTCGATGCCGGCGCGCTCGCGTTCCAACCAAGGCGGCAGCACGAGCGTTTCGCCCAGCTTCTCGGGCGCCTCGTCGACGGCGAAGCCGGGACCGTCGGTGGCGAGCTCGAAGAGGACGCCGCCCGGCTCCTTGAAGTAGACCGACTTGAACCAGAAGCGGTCGATGACCGGCGTCGGGTGCGGCCCGGCTTCGACCACGGCCGCGCGCAGGGCGAGCTGATGCGCGTCGTCGTCGACCCGCCAGGCGAGATGGTGGATCGCGCCGGTCCCCCATGCGCCGCGTGGCGTGTCCGGCCGATGCGCGAGCTCGAGTCGGGCTCCGGAGCCCCCGCCGTCGAGCCCCCAGCGCACCCAACCGCCCTCTTCGCCGATCCGGGTGAATCCCATCGGCGCAGCGAGAAGAGCCTCGGTCGGGGCGAGGTCGCGCAGCCAGAGGCGCGCGCCGTCGAGGCCACGGATCTGGCGCTCGACGGCGACCGGTCCCTGCTCCCAGGGCGTGAAGGGGCGTTCCTCGGCGCTCGCGCTCGCGACCAGTGCGACGCGCAGACCGTGCGGGTCGAGCAGGGTGAGCACCTCGTCGCCGAAGCGCGTCTCGCGTTCGCCCACTGCCGCACCGTAATGCTCGAGCCGCGCCGCCCAAAAGGCGAGGCTAGCGCGCGGAACGGCGAGCGCGACCTCCGTCGCCAGTCCGTGGCCGCGCCGTGACGGCGCCATCTCTCGCCCAGGGGAAGAAGGTCAGGTCGGTACCCGGGCGGCCCTCGGCGTCGGCGTAGAACAGGTGGTAGGTGCCGGGATCGTCCTGATTGACGCTCTTCTTGACCAGCTTCATGCCGAGCACACCGGCATAGAAGTCGAGGTTCTCCTGCGCCGGCCCGGCGATCGCCGTGACGTGGTGCAGCCCTGCGGGTTCCTGTGGACGTCATCATTTCTCTCCTCACGCGTGGTGAAACCTTGACTAGTCAAGTAATATTCCCGCCGTCACCCCAGCGCAGTTGCGGCACTGCCCGGTCGGAGAGGTCTTCCGGAAAGAAGAACGGGGAAGCGATGTCGCTTCCCCGTTCCAAGTGCGAAGACTCGTCAGCCTTCAGCACCTGCTGCTGCGGCCAGGAGGGTCCACCTCGTCGTGGGACCGTCTGGGTCCGGGCCTCGCAGTGATCTCAGCCATCGCAGGACGCGATTTGCGAAGCAGAATCGTCAGGCAGTCCTCCTGGTCCGCGCCGTGCCCCCGAAACCGTCGGCCATCGCGGCGGCCGGTTTCGGGGCCCTACGTCTGCCCGGTGGCGTCATTCCGTGACCTCCGTGAAACGTGTCCGCGTGCCAATCCAAGCATTCCTGCCGCTCCGCGAAGCATCCTCAAGGTACGCCTCACCTCGCGGGCTGTCAAGCGGAATTCGCGCGCCTTCGGCGCCCACTTTTCCGCAAGCACTCTTTGTGCCCGAGACGCTCTCGCCTTCGCCCCGCGCTATCCCTCCCCCCTTCCGGTCGGATAGCCTTGAGCGTGCCGCGGAGGCCGCCCTCGATGACCTTGACGATCCCCCACACGCCCCTCGCTCTCGCCGCCCCGACCGCTCGCAACCAGGGCTTGGGCGAGATGGTCTCGACCCTCGTCGGCTCCGAAATCCTGCGCATCGCGGGGGAGGTACGGGCGCTCGCGGAGAAGGGCCAGCCGGTGCTGAATCTGACGGTCGGAGACTTCGCGCCCAAGCAGTTCCGGATTCCGCGCGAGCTCGAGCTCGCCATCACCCGCGCGCTCGCCGCCGGGCAGACCAACTACCCGCCCTCGGACGGAGTTCCGGAGCTGCAAGCGCTCGGTGACCGCGTTCTACCGCGAGGTGCTCGGCCTCGACTATCCGCAGGACGGCATCCTCATCGCGGGCGGCGCGCGGCCGCTCATCTACGCCCTCTTCCGCGCCGTCGTCGATCCGGGCGAGAAGGTGGTCTACACGGTCCCGTCCTGGAACAACAACCACTACTGCCATCTCGCGGGCGCGCAGGGTGTCGCGGTGGAAACCGCCGCGGAGACCGGCTTTCAGCCGACCGCCGCGGGCCTCGCGCCCTCTCTTGCACGACGCCCGGCTCCTGGCGCTCAACAGCCCGCTCAATCCGGCGGGCACCGGTTTCGCGCGCGAACAGCTGCGCGCGATCGCCCAGCTCGTGGTCGACGAGAACCGGCGGCGCGGACCGGCGGCGAAGCCGCTCTTCCTGCTCTACGACCAGATCTACTGGCTGCTCGCCGACGACTCGGCGCCGCACACCACGCCGGTCGAGCTCGTCCCGGAGGTCGCGCCCTACACCCTGATCGTCGACGGCATCAGCAAGGCGTTCGCCGCCACCGGGCTGCGTGTCGGCTGGGCGCTCGGGCCGCCGTTCCTGATCTCACGGATGAAAGACCTCCTCGGTCACGTCGGCGCCTGGGCGCCGCGCCCGGAGCAGGTCGCGACGGCGGAGATCTTCGCCGACGCGGCACTCGTGCATGCGCTTTCCGGCGCGGTGCGCGAAGGGATCAACGTCCGCCTCGCGGCGCTCGACCGCGGCCTCACGCGTCTCGCGGACAAGGGCTTCCCGGTGCGCCACCTGCCGCCCGCCGGCGCGCTCTATCTCTCGGCGCACTTCGACCTGATCGCGCGCTTCGGGAACAACCGCGGCATCCGGAAGTACCTGCTCGAGCAAGCCGGCTTCGCCGTCGTGCCGTTCCACGCCTTCGGCACCCGCGACGACAACGGCTGGTTCCGCCTCTCCGTCGGCGCGGTCGGGCCCGACGAGATCGCTCCGGCGATCGACCGCGTCGAAGCTGCCTTGGCCGCGAGTTGATTTCGGCCGTCCGGCGACAGGGATTTCGAATTCCCTTCGGTGCTCGGTCGGGACCCCGGAGATCGGATTTTTTCTCTTGAGGACGGGGGCCCCCGCCACTGCGCGCCGAAGGGAATTCGAAATCCCTGCCTCCGGACTCCAAGGGTGGCGGCCCTGTCGTAGCAAACATTCTCGGTAGGGAGGCGGTGGCGTTCGGGTTGAATTCCCGGAGCGCATCGCGGGCGAGAAATAGGGACAGGCACCAATTTCTACGGGAGAGAGAAGCCAGTCTCCAAACCGTCCAGAAATTGGTGCCTGTCCCTATTTCTCGCTCCGCGACCTCCGAAGCCCGCTGAGCACCGGGAATTCGACTCGAACGCCGCCGACGCCCGGCGGACTCGCGCAGCAGCAGACTTCAGCGCTTCTTGGCGAACCCCATGACGACCCAGCTGCCCGAGCGCTCGTCTTTGCGCAGCTTGAGCAGGCCGTTCCTCTCGGCGTCCTGCAGCAGCTCGGAGAAGGTCGAGTAGCCGTAGTAGCCCTCGTTGAACGACGGCTTCTTCCTCTTCATCGTCTGCTTGATCATCGAGCCCCAGAGGACATCCTTGTTCTCGCGTTGGAGAGCGAGGATCGACTCGATCAGCAGGGTGAAGACCTCGGCCTTCTTCTTGGTCAGGCCGGTCGAGCTCCGGGCCCTTCTGCTGGTCGCGCCAGACGTCCTCGTAGAAGATGAACTCGTCGCAGTTGTCGATCAGCAGATTCGACGACGAGTTCTTCACCCCGATGCCGATGACGTACTTGTTGTTCTCCTTGAGCTTCGACACGAGCGGCGAGAAGTCCGAGTCGCCGGAGAGCAGCACGAAGGTGTCGAGGTGCTCCTTGGAGTAGCAGAGGTCCATGGCGTCGACGACCATCTTGATGTCGGCCGAGTTCTTGCCGGTGTAGCGCCGCTGCGGGATGTCGATGAGCTCGATCGCCGCCTCGTGGAACGGCGATCTTGAACTCGCTGTAGCGCTCCCAGTCGGCGTAGGCGCGCTTGACGATGATCTTGCCCTTCTCGAGCAGGCGCTCGAGGACGAGGTTGATGTCGAACTTCTTGCTCTCCGAGTCGCGCACGCCGAGCGCGACGTTCTCGAGGTCGCAGAAGAGCGCGATCTTGCGCTCCTCTTCCTGTACCTGGCGCTGCGAAGAGACCGCGACCGGCATCGACATCAGGAGCTCACGCGCCAGATCCTCGTCGTCGTCGTCCTCGTCCTCCTCTTCCCAGTCGCGCGGCGCCTCCTTCGGGCCGCCGGCGCGGGGCTCGCCGTCGCCGGCGCTCGCGGGGGAGGCGGCACTGCCGCCGCGGCTGCGGCCGCGCCCACCGCGGCGGCGGCGGCGGCGGCCGGTGCGCTCGGCGGGTTCGCCGGATTCGGCGGCATCGCCCGCATCGGCCGCATCGGGGGATTCCCCGGCCTCCGCACTCTCGGCGTTGTCGCCGGTGTAGGCGGAGTGGGCGACGTGGACGCGCGCCTCCGCCCCGCCATCGCTCTCGGGGACGCGACGCGGCGCGAAGAAGCCCGAGACCTCCCGGGCGGCGGGAGCGGCGGCCGCGCTCTCCCGCTCCCGTTCTTCGGCGCGCTCCTCGGGCCCGGCCGCGCTCGTGGCGCGCCCACCGACCAGGTCGGCGATCGACGGCACCTCTTCCTCGCCGGGCTTCGCGCGCCCCTTTTCGTCGCGGCGCGACGGGACGCTTTCGGACTCGTCAGACTCTTCTCCCGGCGGACGCAACCACCAGGGGCTCACAACGACACTCCAGACGACGAACGGTTTGATTTCACGACGACTCCTTGAACGAATGAGCTGGTTTCGAAGCCCCCAGGGCGCGAGCGGCGAAGGGCTGCGCCTCGCTGCGGGGTCGGAACGACAGCAGTCTAGCACCGCAACTCCGGGGTACCCCGCGGGCGCTCCCGGAGGGCCGCGAGCCCTTCCGGATCGGGCACGATTCGGCTTGCACCCACGCGGCGATCGGCGTACGATCCCGCCCGAACTTCACAAACCCTTTCGTTCCCTGGAGATCGCCCCCATGGCCCAGAACGTCGAGGCGCCGGTCAAAAAATTCGAGCCCTACGTCCCCGACGTCAGCATCATTCCGGAGTTCACGTTCCGGGCGATTCTCCTGGGCTCCATTTTCGGCATCATCTTCGGCGCCGCGACGGTCTACCTGGCCCTGCGCGCCGGGCTGACCGTCTCGGCCTCGGTTCCGATCGCCGTGCTGGCGATCGCAGTCTTCAAGCGGCTCGGCAACTCGACGATCCTCGAAAACAACATGGTGCAGACCATCGGTTCGGCCGGGGAATCGGTCGCCGCCGGCGTGGTGTTCACCGTTCCGGCCCTGCTTTTTCTTTCCGGGGGCACCGCCTATTTCACTTATGCCACCATCTTCGTGCTCGCTGCGGTCGGCGGCACGCTCGGCGTCTTGTTCATGGTGCCGCTGCGCCGCGCGTTGATCGTCAACGAGCACGGCAAGCTCCCCTATCCCGAAGGTACCGCCTGCGCCGACGTCCTCATCGCCGGCGAGCGCGGCGGCAATCTCGCCAAGATGGTGTTCGCCGGGGTCGGGGTCGCGCTGCTCTACAAGTTCCTCTACGGCATCCTCGGACTCTGGAACGAGACCTCCACCTGGTTTCAAACCAAGAAGGACGGCCTCATCCCCGATGCCACGCTGCAGAGCGACGTCACGCCCGAGTATCTCGGCCTGGGCTACATCATCGGGCCGAAGATCGCCGGTGAGCTCTGCGCCGGCGGCCTGCTCGCCTGGATGGCGCTCATCCCGCTGATCTCGATGTTCGTGCCCGAGACCCGCCTGGTCACCGACCTCACGAATCTCGGCTTCTCCGATGCCTGGCGCGCCGGCCACTCCCACGCCGAGTGGATCTATCGCGCTTACATCCGCTACATCGGCGCGGGCGCGGTCGCTTGCGCCGGCCTGATCACGCTGATCAAGACCATGCCGACGATCGTCTCGGCCTTCCGCCAGTCGGTGAAATCGTTCCGGGGCGAGGGCGCCGGAGCCGCGAAGAAGTCGCGCACCGACGACGATCTCGGGATGGGCTTCGTCCTCTTCGGCTCGCTCGCGCTGGTGCTGATCATCGCCTTCATGCCGAACTTCCCCAACGGCACCTTCCCCGGCAACCTCCTCATGGGGGCGCTGGTCATTCTCTTCGGCTTCTTCTTCGTGACCGTCTCGTCGCGCATCGTCGGGATCATCGGGACCTCGTCGAACCCGATTTCGGGCATGACCATCGCAACGTTGATGGCGGTCTGCGTGATCTTCGTCCTCACCGGCCGCACCGGCGAGATCCAGCAGCCGATCGCGCTCTGTGTCGGCGCGCTGGTCTGCATCGCGGCGGCGAACGCCGGCGCCACCTCGCAGGACTTGAAGACCGGCTACATCGTCGGCGCGACACCGCGGCGGCAGCAGATCGGCTTCATCATCGGGGTGCTCGCTTCGACGCTCGCGATCGGCGGAACGCTCTTCCTGCTCGACAAGACCTACGCCGGCGGCGAGCTCCACGGCATCGGCGGGCCGAAGCTCGCGGCGCCGCAGGCGACCCTGATGGCGACGATCATCAAGGGCCTGCTGGCGCAGAACCTTCCCTGGGCCCCCGTGCTGATCGGTGCCGCGATGGCGCTCATGGCGCAGATGATGGGCGCCCACGCCCTCTCCTGGGCGGTCGGCGCCTATCTGCCGCTCTCGACGACTTTCCCGATCTGGATCGGCGGCATGGTCAAAGCGGTCTCCGACAAGCTCGCCCATCGCAAGGAGGAGAGCGAGCTCTCGACCGGCATGCTCTACGCCACCGGTCTGGTCGCGGGCGGTTCGCTCGGCGGCGTGCTGATCGCCCTGGTCGCCTTCTTCGGCGATTCCATCCTGCACTGGGAGAAACCGACGCTGCTCGAGAAGCTCGATTTCGGGACGAAGTTCTACGATGGGGTGAAGAACGGCCCGATAGCCGGCGGCATTCTCTGCGCCGCCGTCTTCGGCGTGCTGGTCCTGCTCCTCTACCGCAATTCGCGCAAGCAGCTCGAGTAGCCGCCCGCGGCGCTTCCACGGATCCTTCGCGGGTCCGCCACGGATCCGACTCCGCGACCGCCGCTTTGAGTAGACTGGCGGGCGCGTCATGAAGATCGCCCTCCTCGTCACCGGTGCCTCGGGGATGCTCCTGCCGCGGCATCTGCTCGGCGCGTTGGCGCGCCGCGACGACGTCGCACGAGTCCACGTCGTGGTCTCGAAGGGCGCGAGCCAGGTGCTCTTCCACGAGCTCGGCCGCGACGCGACCGGCGCCGAGGCGCTCGTCGACTCGGCGGAGCTCGCGGCCGCAGCGCGGGCGAAGGTCGTCGTCCATCGCGACAACGAGCTCGACGCGCCGATCTCGTCGGGCTCGTACCGCCTCGCCGGCACACTCGTTCTGCCCTGCAGCTCCGGGACGCTCGGGGCGCTCGCCACAGGATCTGCGACGACTCTCGTCCACCGCGCCGGCGCGGTGGCGCTCAAGGAGCGCTGGCCGCTCGTCCTCGGCTTCCGCGAGACGCCGTTCAATCTGGTGCACGTCGAGAATCTGCGCACGCTGGTCTGGGCGGGGGCGATCGTCGCGCCCCCGATTCCCGCCTTCTACCTCGGGGGCGAGGATCTGCCGCGTTTCCTCGACGCCTACGCCCAACGCCTGATGGACCACCTGGGCCTCGCCGGCGGCGACCCGGCCCTGCGCTGGCGGGGAGGACCGGCGTGACCGGGAGGATCCGGACGACCGGAAGAGTGCCGCGCCGGCGCCCGAACTGACTCGCGCCGGGCTCCCCGCAGGCGAGGCGTACAATCCACGCCGAATCAGCCTCTCCACAAGAGACTGTCAGCTCATGCACAGTCGCCTACCTCTTCGCCTCTGCCCGGCCGCCCTCCTCCTGAGCGCCCTGCTGCCTTTCACGTCCCAGGCCCAGCCGGCGTACATGGTGGCGGATCTGGGAGCTCCTGTCTCGTTTCACTGGGACGACTACAGCGAGACCAACGAGATCGTCGAAGCGAACGGGCTTCTGTTCTTCTACCAGAACGACGGCGCGAGCGGCCGCGAGCTCTGGCGAAGCGACGGCACCGCGCTCGGGACCTACATGGTGCGCGATCTCTGCCCGGGCTCCTGCGGCAGTCGCTCCTGGTTCCGCGAGCCGATGGCGGCCGTCGGCAACTACCTCTTCTTTGTCGCCAACGACGGCGTCCACGGCCTCGAGCTCTGGGTCACCGACGGCACGGCCTTGGACACCCGCATGGTCGTCGATCTCCGGCCTGGTTGGGAGTCCTCCTTCCCCGCGCTGTTGACCGCGGTATCCGGACAGCTGTTCTTCAGCGCCCGCGGGGCGGACGGCGTGGTCGCGCTGTGGAGAAGCGACGGCACCGCCAAGGGCACTTACCGGGTCTCTCCCTCGGGCGTCTCGTTCGCTTCCTTGAACGCGATCTATCCGGGTCCGGGCTTTCTCTACCTTTGCGACGCCGGCTCCGGTGCGGAGGCGGGTCTGTGGAGGTCCGACGGCTCGCCTGCCGGAACCTACTTTCTCGCTTCCCTCCACTGTTTCGATCCCTGGATCGAACGGGCCTCGCAGGCTGCCCTGCTTCCCAACGGAGATCTACTGATCTCCGCCGTGGGCGCGGTCGGCGGGGAGGAGCTCTGGCGGTCCGACGGCACAGCGCTCGGCACGACCCTGGTCGCCGACCTGTGGCCGGGCGAAGTGGGTTCCCAGCCGATGCGTTTCGGGCGTCTCGGAACCGAAGTCGTCTTCACGGCGCGGACGGGAACCGGCGAGGCGAGTCTCTTCCGCAGCGACGGAACCGCGCCGGGGACGACCGTCGTACCCATGCCGCCTGGAGCGAGCCCCTACCTGATTCCCGGCGAATGGGCGTGCGACGGCGTGCACTACTACTTCGGCGGCATCGACACCGATCACGGCCTCGAGCCCTGGATGTTCGACGGCATCACGGCGCACCTCCTCGCGGATGTCGTCCCGGGGCCGACCTCGTCGCTCGACGAGGAGGTCTTCAATCGGACCTTCTTCGCGATCCTCGGCGAGGTGCTCGTTTTCTCGGCGAACGACGGGGTGCACGGCGAAGAGATCTGGCGCAGCGACGGCACCGGACCGGGCACCTACCGGCTCTCCGATCTCGCCCCCGGCGCCGAGTCGATGGCGATCGTCATGTGGGACGGTTCGCACCGGCCGTCGGTGGTCGGCGATCAGTTCTACTTCTTCGAAGAGCAGTCGGCGGACGGCTATCGCCTCTCGCGGACCGACGGCACGACGATCGGGCCCACCGTCATCCGCTCGATCGACAACCAGAGCTCGGCTTTCGCGCCGGTGGCGCGAGACCGCGGCTCGCTTCTCGAATCCGGCCTGGGCCGCAGCTGCTTCGCCGCGGCCGGGGCGCACCTGTTCTTCGATTTGCCAAGCTACGCGACACAACTGACGGATCTTTGGCGTACCGACGGATCCGCATTGGACACGCAGGTTGTCCTGGCCGGTACCGAACTCAACCAGATCTTCTCCCCCTGCGCTGGACTCGGCGATCGACTGCTCTTCTTCGGCACCTTGGAGGCCATTGCCGGGGTTCGTGCACTCGACACTCTCGGCAACCCTCCGGAAGTGGTTCAACCGGGTGAAGGCGGCGGCACGACGCTGCCCGCATTCCTCGACACAGGCTCGAGCCTAGTCTTCGCGATGCCCGACGGTCTCTATCGCTCCGACGGAACGGGTGCAGGCACCTCGCTGATCGCGACGACCGCCGATCCCGGATGGCTTGCGCCCTGGAGCGAACAGGTGCTCTTCGGCGGATGTCGTTCCCTACGGATTCAGCCTCTGGTATGGACCTCTCTCGGAGCGCCTCACTGTCGGCGGGAGGCTCTACTTCTTCGAGGACGATGGCATCCACGGCCGCGAGCTCTGGCGAAGCGATGGTACAGCCCTCGGGACGTTTCTGATTCGCGACCTCTGTCCGGGCTCCTGCGGGTCCCGCTATCCGTACTGGGAAGCCATGGCGGCCCTGGGAGACGAACTGCGTCTTCGCCGCCGACGACGGCGTACACGGAGTAGAGCTCTGGATCACGGACGGCACGGCGCTCGGGACGCGCATGGTGGTCGATCTGCTTCCTGGTTATGGCTCCTCGTTCATCCACGCGCTGAACGGCGCAGGCGATCAGGTCTTCTTCGTCGCCCTCAGAGACGACGTGCACTACGCGCTCTGGCGCACGGATGGCACTGCAAAGGGCACCTACCCGATCACGCCTCCGGGACCGGTAGAGAGCTTCGCACCTACGTCCATCCATCCCGGCCCCGGCTTCCTCTACCTGTGCAACGCCTCCTGGGGAGGTCAGGAAGGGCTCTGGCGAAGTGACGGTTCCTCTGCGGGACGGAGTTCGTGGCTGCCGTTGACTGCTGGCAGAACTCGATCGGCAAACGGGCCACGATGACGGTGAGCGCGGATGGAGTGCTTTACTTTCAGGGCTTCGCGCCGGGAACTTCGGACAATGAGCTCTGGCGATCGGACGGAACTGCAGCCGGGACGTGGCGCGTCAAGGACATCGTCCCTGGCGAAAACGGTTCCTGGCCCTCCGGGCTCACCTGGTTGGGCGCCGAGCTCCTTTTCACTGGCGAGGGCCCTTCCGGAACCGAGCTCTGGCGCTCAAACGGCACGGAGGCCGGAACCATTCCGATTCCTCTCGCGGACGGAGCCCAACCACGATCCTTCTCGGGCACCTGGACAGTCGCCGATGGGCGCTACTACTTCGCCGCTCAGGACCCCGATCACGGACTGGAGCCGTGGAGCTACGATGGCCTCACCGCGTCGAGAATCGTCGACCTGTTACCGGGTCCCGGGTCGAGCCTCGTTTCCGCTTATCCCGATGGCGAGCAAGCGCTCTTCGAGACCTTCGGTTCCCAGGCCATCTTCACCGCTACCGACGGCGTTTATGGCACCGAGATCTGGCGAACGGACGGCTCGGAGGGTGGTACGGTGCGGATCTCGGATATCGCCCCAGGGCCGGCCAGCATTCACCTGCCCGTCTTCTGGGCGGTCCACGAGTCCGCGCTCGGCGGAAGGCCGTTCATTGCCGAGCATCAACCGGCGATCGGCGAGCGCCTCTGGCGCCTGAATGCGTTCGGAACCGCGATGGACCTCGTCGACACATTGAATTCGTCCACCTCCTCGTTCGACACGCGCGGCACGGACCGGATCTCGTTCTTCGAAGCCAGCCGGGGACGCGACTGCTTCCAGGGCGTCGGCTCGCAGCTCTTCTTCGAGCGCGGCCGGCTCGAAGGAGGAGGAATCGATCTTCTGCGCACCGACGGCGCCCTCTCGGGTCCGGAACCGATCCTGGAGGGGCTCCCCTGGCTCGATGCCGACTGCGCCAGCGTCGGCGATCGCCTTCTCTATGCTCGAGCCTTCGCGTTTCCCAGCAGCGACTCCGAGCTGCTCTCGATCGATGGACTCTCTGGGGTGAGTGAGGTGCTCCTCGCCTCGGGCGCAGCCCAGCGGAGCCTTCCGCCCTTTCTGAGCGCCCCCAGCTCCCAGTTCTTCGGGGTCGACTCGGGGCTTTTCGAAACCGATGGCTCGGCTTCAGGGACATCGCTTCGTGCAAGTGAAATGGGACAGAGCGGCCGCATCGGCCTCTTCGGCAGTGCGGTCGTCGAAGCGGGTTGGTCGCTGCTCATCACCGACCCGAATGAGCCCAGCGGCTCGCGGATCCTGCTCCTTGGGGAAGACAACAGCCTCTACGTCGAGGCCGAGCTCGCCGCCGTGGGAACCAAGCTGATCTTCGCGGCCTCGGACCTCGCCCATGGGACGGAGATCTGGGCCTCGGATGGAACGGCGGAGGGAACGGGGCTCGTCGTCGACGCGCGGCCTGGGCTCGCCTCCGTCCTGGGCTGGGCTGGTATCGATCGCTATGCAGAGATCCAGGCGCCCCGCCTGGTCGGGACAGACAGTTTCGTGGCCTTCGCTGGTCTGAGCGACGCTGCCGGCGAAGAGCTCTGGGTCGACCGACGGCACCGTGCTCGGGCACGGGACTCCTGCAGGACATCTATCCCGGGCGACTATCCCTCGACGCCGCGCCAGTTCACCCGCCTCGGCGATCGCATCGTCTTCTCCGCCGAGGACGAAGAACACGGGCTCGAGCTCTGGGTGACGGACGGGACGTACGGCGGCACGGCGCTGCTCAAGGATGTCGCCCCCGGTCCGGCGTCGTCGGTGCCCGACGACCTCGTGGTGCGCGACGGGGTGCTCTATTTCTCCGCCTGGTCGCCCAACTACGGCCGCGAAGCCTGGAAGAGCGACGGTACGCCGGGAGGCACGGTGCGGATCTCCGACATCGCGCCCGGACCGCTCTCGTCGAGCCCGCAGCGCTTCGCGCGCGCCGGCAACCGCCTCTACTTCTCGGCCACCGACCAGATCCACGGCTACGAGCTCTGGGCGATCTCCGACGACGGCTCGATCCCGCTCTTCCTCGACGGCTTCGAGAGCGGCGACACGGCGCGCTGGTCCGCGGTGCAACCATGAACAGACGATGCCCGGCCCTCGGTAGGCCCGCAGCCCTGGCTCTTCTCGCGGGGCTCGCGGCCTGCGCCGCTCTTGCCCAACCAGCGTACATGGTGGCGGACCTTGGGGATACGGTCCCCTACGGCTACGACTTCTGGTACGGCCCGTTCTCCGAGCACCTCTCCGTTGGGGGAACGTTCTACTTCTTCGAGGACGACGGTGTCCACGGGCGCGAGCTCTGGCGGAGCGACGGCACCGCTCTGGGCACTTTCATGATTCGGGATCTCTGCCCGGGCTCCTGCGGCTCCCGCTATCCGTACTGGGGAGAGATGGCACCTCTGGGCGACCAACTGGTCTTCACCGCGGACGACGGCGTGCATGGACTGGAGCTCTGGATCACGGACGGCACGGCGCTCGGCACGAGGATGGTCGCCGACCTCGTGCCCGGCTACGGCTCCTCCTACATCCAGACCTTGACCGGCGCAGGCGATCAGGCCTTCTTCGTCGCGCACCGGGACGACCAGCACAATGTGCTCTGGAGAACCGACGGCACCGCGCAGGGCACCTACGCGATCACGCCGCCCGGACCCGGCGAGAGCTTCGAACCGACCTCGATTCACCCCGGACCCGGCTTCCTCTACCTCTGCAACGCCTCGTGGGCAGGCCAGGCCGGGCTCTGGCGCTCCGACGGCTCGTCGAACGGCACCGAGTTCGTGGCCGCCGTGGCTTGCTGGCAGAACTCGATCGGCAAGCGCGCCACGATGACCGTGAGCCCAACCGGCGTGCTGTTCTTTCAAGGCTTCGAACCCGGGCCGGGCCCGGTCGACAATGAGCTCTGGCGCTCGGATGGAACGGCAGTGGGAACCTGGCGCGTGAAGGACATCGGACCCGGGAGCGATCCCTCTTGGCCGTCCGGGCTGGCCTGGCTGGGAGCAGAGCTGCTCTTTACTGCCAGCGGGACCTCTGCATACCCGGAGCTCTGGCGGACAGACGGCACTGAAGGCGGGACGGTGCGGATACCGCTCGCGGACGAGGCTTATCCATCCTCGAGTTGGGGCAGCTGGACAATTGCCGGCGGGCGTTACTACTTCGCGGCGTACGATGCGGCTCACGGCTCGGAGCCCTGGGTCTACGACGGCCTCAGTGCCAGTCGAATCGCCGATCTCGTTCCCGGGCCCGATTCGTCCATCGTGTTCGCGTTCCCCGACATCTTCTCTCCGGTCTTCGAAACCTTCGGCTCCCAAGCCATCTTCACCGCGACCGATGGCGTTTCCGGAACGGAGATGTGGCGCACCGATGGCTCAGAACTAGGGACGATTCGGGTTTCGGACATCGCACCGGGACCCGCCGGGATTCACCTGCCGGTCTACTGGTCGCTCTACGAAGCTTCACTCGGCGGCAGACCGTTCATCATGGAACACCAGCCCGGCAGCGGCGAAAGACTCTGGCGCCTCGACCCATCCGGAACCGAGATGGAGCTCGTCGACGTGTTGAATTCTCAGACCCCGTTATTCGAACCTCGCGGAACCGATCGCCAGTCGTTCATCGAACCCGACCGCGGGCGCGATTGCTTCCAGGGAACCAGGTCGCGTTTGTTCTTCGAGCGTCGGCGATCGGTCGCCCAGGAGATCGATCTCTTCCGCACCGACGGTGCCCTCTTCGGAACAGACGAGATCTTCCACGGATTGCCGTGGACCGAAGGCGCTTGCGGCAGTCAGGGAGAGCTGCTGCTCTATCCACGGGCGCTCGTCGCACCGCCCGGCGGAGATGCAGAACTGATTGCTGTCGATGCAGCCACGGGCTCGGTCGAACAGCTCCTGGCCCACGAGGTGTCGCTTCCCACTCTTCCGACCTTTCTGGAAGCCGCTGGCAGACAGGTATTCGGAACGCCCTTGGCCCTCTTCGGGACAGATGGCACCGCCGCCGGCACGGTGCTGCTGGCGAGCGAGGTAGGCGGATACCACCCCCGCATCGACCTGTTTCTCGACGAAGTGGTGGAGGCAGAAGGTTCGCTCTGGATCACCGACGCGCTGGAGCCAACAGGTGCGCGCCTGTTGCTGCTAGGGGACTACGAGACCTTGTACGTCGAGAGCGAGCTCGCCCCGCTGGGAGCGACCTTGGTCTTCGCCGCCTCGGATCTCGCGCATGGAACTGAGATCTGGACCTCGGACGGGACCGCGGAGGGAACCGGACTCCTGGTCGATGCGAATCCCGGCAGCAACTCGACTCTGCGCGGGGTCTCCATCGACCGTTACGCCGAGGTTCGAGAACCCCGACTGATAGGCGCGGGGACTCTACGCCGTGTTCGCCGGTCTCAGCGCGGCTGCCGGCGAAGAGCTCTGGGTCACGGACGGGACGGCGCTCGGCACCGGCCTCCTGCGCGACATCTATCCGGGCGACTATCCCTCGACGCCGCGCCAGTTCACCCGCCTCGGCGATCGCATCGTCTTCTCCGCCGAGGACGAAGAACACGGGCTCGAGCTCTGGGTGACGGACGGGACGTACGGCGGCACGGCGCTGCTCAAGGATGTCGCCCCCGGTCCGGCGTCGTCGGTGCCCGACGACCTCGTGGTGCGCGACGGGGTGCTCTATTTCTCCGCCTGGTCGCCCAACTACGGCCGCGAAGCCTGGAAGAGCGACGGTACGCCGGGAGGCACGGTGCGGATCTCCGACATCGCGCCCGGACCGCTCTCGTCGAGCCCGCAGCGTTTCGCCCGCGCCGGCAACCGCCTCTACTTCTCGGCCACCGACCAGATCCACGGCTACGAGCTCTGGGCGATCTCCGACGACGGCGCGATCCCGCTCTTCCTCGACGGCTTCGAGAGCGGCGACACGCTGCGCTGGTCGGCCGCCGTGCCCTGACGAAGCTCCAACCTGACGTTTCTGCGGGGATACCCTGAAGGGTGTCCCCGGCGGTGCTCTCCCCCCGCTTGACAAGTCAGAAACCCTGTTCATAGACTTAACGTAGTTAAGTTTAAGAGGAGCGTTACGTGGGAACCAGAGAACGCAGGGTGCGGGAAAAAGAGCTGCTGCGGACCAAGATCCTCGACGCGGCGCGGGCGCTCTTTGTCGAAGTCGGCTACGACGCCGTGACCATGCGCAAGATCGCCGCCGCGATCGAGTATTCGCCGACCGCGATCTATCTCCACTTCCGCGACAAGGAGGCGGTCATCGCGGCGATCTGTGACGCCGACTTCCTGAAGCTCGCGGCGCGTTTCCGCAAGATCGCGCAAGTCACGGACCCGATCGAGCGCCTGAGGGCGGCCGGTTTCGCCTACGCCGACTTCGCGCTACGGCATCCCAACCACTACCGGCTCATGTTCATGACCCCGCACCCGCCGCACTCGATCGAGGACAGCACGATCGAGGTCGGCAATCGCGACCAGGACGCCTACGCCTTCGTCCTCTGGACGGTCTCCGAGGCGATCGCGCAGGGCCGGCTGCGGCTGGAGCTCGACGACCCCGAGCTCGTCGCCCAGCTCGTCTGGGCGGCGGTGCACGGCTGGGTCTCCCTGCGGATGACCAAGTGCAACGAGCCCTGGGTCGACTGGCGGCCGCAGAAGCGCTCGATCGAAGCCGTCATCGACGTCACCATCCGCGGCTTGCTGCGCCCGCCGGTGCCGGCGACGGCGACGGAGCGCCCGGGATCGAGCAAGCCGGGCAAGACGGACAAGGGCTGACCGGTGCCGAACCTCGCGGTCAAGAATCTGCTGCACGACAAACTGCGCTCGACGATGACGATCGCCGGCGTCGCCTTCGCCGTGACCCTCGTTTTCGTCCAGGTCGGCCTCTTCATGGGCATCCTCGACAACGCCTCGATCACCATCGAGCATCTGCAGGCCGATCTCTGGGTGACCTCGCGCAACACGCCCAACGTCGACTTCGCGCACGGCTTCCCCGAGACCCTCGTCCAGCGCGTGCGCTCGGTGCCCGGCGTCGAGCGCGCCGACAATCTGCTCATCCAGTTCCTGAACCTCACCCTGCCCAACGGCGCCGAGGAGGGGATGCTGGTCTACGGCCTCGAGGATTTCACCCGCTGGGGGATGCCGTGGAAGATCGAGTCCGGCAACCTCGCGGACCTGCGCCGCGGCGCCTACATGTTCCTCGACGCTTCCGCGGAACGGCGCTTCGGGAAGTTCGCAGTCGGCGACTATCGTGAAGTGATGGGCCGGCGGGTGAAGATCATCGGCCGCAGCCGCGATGCGCTCTCGTTCACGACTTCGCCGATCGCTTTCCTGACCTACGACCTCGTACAGCAGCTCGCCGGCGGCCGGATGGACGGCCGCACGACCTACATCCTGGTGAAGCTCGCACCGGGGGCCGACGCCACGGCGATCGCAACGGAGCTCCGCCATCGGCTGCCGCACAACGACGTCTACACCCGGGCCGACTGGGCGAAGCGCTCGCGCAACTACTGGGTCGCCTCGACCGGCATCGGGCTCAACATGTACCTCACCGTCTTTCTGGGCTGCCTGGTCGGGGTCGTCGTCGTCACCCAGACCCTCTACACCTCGACCATGGAGCACATCAAGGAGTTCGGGACGGTGAAGGCGATCGGCGGCTCGAACGCCGACATCTACCGCATCCTCGGCGCCCAGGCGGTGATCGCCGCGGTCATCGGGTTCGCCGCCGGCCGGCTGATGGCGGCGGCGCTCGCGCCGGCGATGGCGCAGATCCGCCTCAAGCTGATCATCTCGAACGAGTTCGCCGCCATTGTCTTCGTCGGCACGCTGGTGCTCTGCCTCGTTGCCGCCCTGGTCTCTTTCCGCAAGGTCGCGAAGATCGACCCTGCGCTCGTCTTCCGCGGCTGACCCCGGAGCTCCCAATGCCGACCGCCCCATCCTCCGGGCCTTCCGTGCGAACGGTTCTCGAAGCGACTCGGATCACCAAGGTCTTCCGCGAAGGCCGCGAGGAGATCTCGGTGCTGAACGGCGTCGACATCGCCCTCGGCGCCGGCGAGATCGTCTCCCTCGAGGGGCCTTCGGGCTCCGGCAAGACGACCTTCCTGTCGATCCTCGGCTGCATCCTGACCCCGACCTCAGGGCGGATCGTCGTCGACGGAGAGGAGATCGACGCGGCGCGGCCCCAGCGGCTGCCCGGCATCCGCAAGCGTTCGATCGGTTTCATCTTTCAGCAGTACAACCTCTTCCCCGCCCTGAGCGCGCTGGAGAACGTCGAATACGCGCTCAACATCAAGGGGGTCTCGGGCCGGGCGGCGCGCGACCAGGCCGAAGAGGCGCTCGTCGCGGTCGATCTCGTCGACCGGCGGCGCTTCCTGCCGCGCGACCTCTCGGGCGGACAGAAGCAGCGCGTGGCGATCGCCCGCGCTCTCGCCGGGAAGCCCGCCGTGCTGCTCGCCGACGAGCCGACCGCGAACCTCGATTCCGCCGTCGGCGCGCAGATCCTCGAGCTCTTCCGCGCGCTCGCGAAGCGCGAGAACCGCGGCCTGCTGATCGTCACCCACGACCCGAACGTACGCTCGATCGCCGATCGCGTGGTGAAGATCCGCGACGGCCGCATCGTCGCCGGCACCGAACCCGCTTCGCTCGCCACCCGTGTCACCGCACGCCGCAGGAACCGCAAGACCCTCGAGGAGACCGCCTGATGAGCCGTTTCGCCCGCCGTCCGCTATTCATCGTCGCCGGCCTTCTCGCCCTGGCGCTGCTCATCCTGCAGCTCGAGGGCGTTTTCGCCGGCGAGGATCTCGTCGCGAGCGCCAGCCCGGCCCATGCCGCCGGCCGAAGCGCTTCCGGCCCAACCGACTCCGCGCCCGCCCAGCGCGTCGTGGCCGAAGGCCGGCTGACGACCTATCCCGGCGCCGAGGTCCTGGTCGCGAGCGAAGTCGCGGGCACGATCGTGAACCTGCCGGTCACCGAGAAGCAGCGCGTCCGGCGGGGCCAGCTCATCGCCGAGCTCCGGGCCGACGATTTGCGCGCCGAGCTCGCCGAGGCCCAGGCGCGGGTGGTCGAAACCGACGCCGAGATCCGGCTCGCGGAAGCGGAGCGCGAACGCGCCGAGAGCCTCTACGCGCAGCAGGTCGACACCGCCTCGCGGCGCGACAAGGCGGTGCGCGATCTCGAGGTCGCAACCGCCCGGCGCACGACGGCGCTCGCCGTCGCCACCCGCCTCGAGGCCGAGATCGCCAAGCGCCGCATCGTGGCGCCGATCGACGGCGTCATCATCGTCCGCCACGTCGACGCCGGCGAGGCGGTCGACGCCCGTGCCGCGATCGTCACCATCGCCGATCTCGCGCGGGTGCGGGTCGAGGCCGAGGTGGACGAGTTCGACGCCGGCCGGCTGGTCGTCGGGTCGGCCGTGGGAGTGACCGCGGAAGGCTTCGAAGGCCGGAGCTGGCGCGGCACGGTGGAGGAAATTCCGGACAGCGTTCAGGGCCGCCGGTTGAAGCCGCAGGACCCGGGCAAACCGGCCGACACCCGGGTCCTGCTGGTCAAGATCCACCTCGACGAGGCGACGCCGCTCAAGCTCGGCCAGCGCGTCGAGGTCGAGATCGGCGGGTGATTCGAGCAACTCGACAGCTGTCGAGTTGCAGGGTCTATGTCAGAGCAACTCCATGGCAATGGAGTTGCCGCTCACCAGACCTCGCACTTCGCGGGCGGGTTCATCGGCGTCCCGGGCGCGCAGGAGAAGGCGCCCGCGAAGCCGGGGTGGTTCACCATCGGACCCATGACGCGGAACTTCGAGGGTGAGTGCGGGTCGGTCTGGACCTGCAGGCGCTCGGCCTCTTTCGTCGCCTCGGTGCACCAGACCTGGGCCGCGGCGACGAAGAAGAGCTGATCTTCGGAGAGGCCGGCGACCGTCGGGCCCTCACCGCGCACCTTCTGGCGCTCCTGCAGCACCTCCCAGGCCTGCTTGAGGCCGCCGTTGTCGGCGATGTTCTCGCCCATCGTCAGCTTGCCGTTGACGTGCACGCCGGGCTCGATCTCGAAAGCGCTGTACTGCTTGTCGATGCAGGCGGTGCGCTCCTCGAACCCCTTCACCGACGCCGGCGTCCACCAATCGGTCATCACGCCCTTGGCGTCGAACTTCCGCCCCTGGTCGTCGAAGCCGTGGGTGAGCTCGTGCCCGATCACGAAGCCCATGCCGCCGAGATTCATCGCGAGCGGGAAGTCCTTGTGGAAGAACGGCGGCTGCAGGATGCCGGCGGGATAGGTGAAGGCGTTCTGCAACGGGTTGTAGCTCGCGTTCACCGTCTGGGCGTTCATGCCCCACTCCTTGCGGTCGACCGGCTTGCCGACCTCGGCGAGCTGGCGCGCGGCCTCGAACTGGCGCGCCGCGATCGCATTCGCGAAGTGGTGGCCGCGGGTGATCGCGAGCTTGGAATAGTCGCGCCACTTGTCGGGGTAGCCGATCTTCCAGTCGAGCGTTCCCTTCTTGACCAGCGCCGCCTGGCGGGTCGGCTCGTCCATCCAGGAGAGCGCCGGCAGCGAGCCGGCGAAGGCGTTGGCGATCTCGCCGATCATGGCGAGCGCGAGCTCCTTCGAATTGCCGGCGAAGCGCTCCTTGACGTAGAGCTCGCCGATCGCCTCGCCCATCGCCTGCTCGGTCGCCTGGATGCAGCGTTTCCAGCGCGGCTGCGGCTCCTGCTGCCCGGCGAGGGTGCGGCCCTGGAAGTCGAAATGCTCGGCGTAGACCTTGTCCGGCAGGAGGCCGGCCGTCGCCGAGAGCAGCTCGTAGCGCAGATAGGCCTTGAGGGTCGCGAGCGAGGCTTTGCCGACCGCGCTCTCGAGCGCCGGGAAGAACTCGGGGGTCTGGACGTTGATCATCTGGAGGTCCGGCACGCCGAAAGCGCGGAAGAAGCTCTCCCAGGGCAGCTTCGGCGTCAGTTTCTCGAGCCCCGGCGCGTCGAGCCGATGGTGCAGCTCCTCGACCAGGCGCATGCGCTCGATCGGCCGCGAGGCCTTGGCGAGCGCGGTCTCGAAGACGAGGATCGCCGTCGCCTGCTTCTGCGCGGCCGCCTGCGGCAACCCCGAGAGCACGAGCATCTTCGCGACGTGCTTCTCGTAAGCGGCGCGCAGCGTCTTCTTGGCCGCGTCAGTGGCGAGATAGTAGTCGCGCTCCGGCAGCCCGAGGCCGCCCTGGGAGAAGTGCGCCACGACGGTATTCGGATCCTTCAAGTCGGCAAACACCTCGGCGTTGAAGAACGGCGCGGCGTTCATCGTCTGAATCTCGCCCGACAGCGCGAAGAGCGCATTCTTGTCGGGCGCGGCGTCGATCTTCGCGAGCCAGGGCGCGATCGGCGCGAGACCCGCCTGCTCGATCGCCGCTTCGTCCATGCAGGTGCCGTAGAAGTCGCCGACCTTCTGGCGGTTCGGATCCGTGCCGGGGTTCTTCGCGGCGTCCTCGATCAGGTCCTTCAAGAGCTCGCGGTTGCGCTCGTGGATCACCGAGAACGAGCGCACCCACTCGGTCTCATCGGCCGGGAGCTTGACCTGGTCGAGCCAGCCGCCGCAGGCGAAGCGGTAGAAGTCGGTGCACGGGTCGGCCGTGCGGTCGAGCGAGCGCTCGACCGAGAGCGAGATGTCTTCGATCGCGAGGCTGGTTCCGGCAGGCGAGTCGCCGGGGACTTTCGGCGCCTCGGCGGCAATCGGCGAGGCGAGAGCGGCAGCGAACAGCAAGGCATGGATCGAGCGCATGGAAATCTCCCTGCTGCATTCTACGTGGCGCGCCGCGGGAGGTTCTCGTCGAGCGACCGGGCCGCCTCTTCCGGCGAGGTCTCGTGCCATGATCCGGGATTCGGAGGGCTCCATGTCGACCCGCACCCCGCTCCTCGTCGCTTTCTCCGCCGGCGCCGCGCTTCTCGCGATCACCTCATCGGTCGTCTCGGCCGCTTCGCCCCCGGCCGAGGAGACCCACCTGCTCGGTTTCTCGCTCGCGGCCGGCCATGCCGAGCACGAACGCGAGCGTGCTTTCGACGGCCAGATCTCGACCGCCGAGCTCCGCGGCTGGCTGGAGCATCTCGCGGCGCACCCCCACCATGTCGGCTCGGAATGGGGACGTGCCAACGCCGAGTGGCTGCGGGATCTCCTGGCGAGCTGGGGCTACGCGGCGCGGATCGAGACTTTCGACGTGCTCTTCCCGACCCCGAAGCTGCGCTCCCTGGAGCTCGTCGCGCCGACCCGTTTTCGCGCCAAGCTCGAAGAGAGCACGCTCGCCGAGGATGCGACGTCGGGACAGAAAAAGGACCAGCTGCCGAGCTACAACGCCTATTCGATCGACGGCGACGTCGAAGGCGAGCTGGTCTACGTCAACTACGGCGTGCCGGCGGACTACGAGGTGCTCGCGCAGCACGGCATCGATGTCGCCGGCAAGATCGTGCTGGCGCGCTACGGCGGAGCGTGGCGCGGCATCAAGCCGAAGGTCGCCGCCGAGCACGGAGCCCTCGGCTGCGTGATCTTCTCCGACCCATCGGGGGACGGCTACGTGCAGGGCGATGTCTGGCCGAAGGGCGGTTGGCGCTCGCGCGACTCGGTGCAGCGCGGCTCGGTGGCCGATATGCCGCTTTACTCCGGCGACCCGCTCACGCCGGGAGTCGGCGCGACGAAGGAGGCCGTGCGCCTGCCGCTCGCGCAGGCGAAAACGCTCACCCGGATCCCCGTCCTGCCGATCTCCTACGGCGACGCGGAGCCGCTGCTTCGTGCGCTCGGAGGACCGATGGCGCCCGAGAACTGGCGCGGCGCGCTGCCGCTGCCCTACCGCCTCGGCCCTGGCCCCGCCCGGGTTCATCTCAAAGTCGCTTTCGACTGGAGCCTCAAGCCGGTGCACGACGTCATCGCCGTTCTCAAGGGATCCGAGCTCTCCGACGAGTGGATCGTGCGCGGCAATCATCACGACGCCTGGGTGAACGGCGCGACCGATCCGGTCTCGGGGCTGGTAGCGCTCCTCGCCGAGGCGAAGGCGGTCGGCGCGCTCGCCGCGACCGGTTTCCACCCCCGGCGAACGCTCGTTTACGCCGCCTGGGACGGCGAAGAGCCGGGGCTCCTCGGCTCCACCGAGTGGGCCGAGACGCACCTCGCGGAGCTCCGCGACAAGGGCGTCGCCTATCTCAACACCGATTCGGTGTCGCGCGGCTTCTTCCAGGCCGCCGGCTCGCATTCTCTCGAGCGCCTGGTGAACGAGGTCGGCCGGGACGTCCTCGACCTCGAGCGCGGCGTCCCGCTCACCGAGCGCTCGCGCGCCGTCGCCATCGCGCAGGCCGACGACAAGGAACGCGAGAAGGTGCGCGGCCGTAGCGATCTGCGGATCGGCGCTCTGGGCTCGGGCTCGGACTTCACGCCCTTTCTCCAGCACGTCGGCATCGCCGCGCTCAACGTCGACTTCGGCGGCGAGGAGCAGTATGGCCAGTACCATTCGATCTACGATTCGATCGCGCACTACGAGCGCTTCGGCGACCCCGACTTCGGCTACGTGGCGAAGACCGCCGAGGTGAATGGACGCATCACCTTGCGCCTGTCGGAGGCGGAGGTCCTGCCGTTCACCCTCGACCGCGTCTCCCAGGTGCTCGGCGACTACACGCTCGAGCTCCACGAGCTGGCCGATCGCCTGCGCAAGGAGTCCGACGAGCGCGCGCTTCTCCTCACCGACAAGAGCCTCGAGCTCGCCGCCGATCCGCAGCAGACGTTCGTCGCGCCACCGGCGCTCGACCGCGTGCCGTTCCTCGAGTTCGCGCCGCTCGAGAATGCCGTCGCGCTGTTCGAGAAAGCGACCGGCGCCTTCGAGAGCGCGCGCAGCGCGGCCGTCGAGCGCGGCCTCGCCGCCACGCAAAGGGACGCCCTGAACCGCTTCCTGCGCACCTTCGAGCGCCGTCTGTCCTCCGACGACGGCCTCCCCGGCCGCCCCTGGTACCGCCACCAGATCTACGCCCCGGGCCAGTACACCGGCTACGGCGTCAAGACCCTGCCGGCGATCCGCGAGGCGATCGAGCTCCGCCACTGGGACGAGGCCAACGCCCAGATCCGCCGCGTCGCCGCCCTCCTCGACGACGCCCGCGCCGCGATCGACGCCATGACCGCCGCGCTCCAGAAGCCCGGCAGCTGACGCGCGGCAAACGGTGGGCGCGGGAACAGCGAGGGCAGCGCGCGGCTGGAGGCGCCTCGGCGTCGTCCTCGAAATGATCAAATTCGAGCACACGCTGTTCGCGTTGCCGTTCGCCCTGATGGGGATGATCCTCGCGGCGCGGGGCGTGCCTGAGGGGCGGATCGTGCTCTGGATCGTGGTCGCGATGGTCGGGGCGCGGTCGGCGGCGATGGGGTGGAACCGGCTGGCCGACCGCGAGATCGACGCCGCCAATCCACGCACCGCCACGCGCGCCCTTCCTGCCGGACTGGTTTCGCCGGGCTTCGTCGCTCTTTTCGTGGCGGCGAACCTCTGCCTGTTGCTGCTTGCCGCCTGGCGCCTGAATCCGCTTTGCCTCGCCCTCTCGCCGGTCGCGATCGTCGTGCTCCTCGGCTACAGCTACACCAAGCGCTTCACCTGGGCGGCCCATCTCGCCCTCGGACTCGCCCTCGCCGGGGCGCCGCTCGGCGCCTGGATCGCGGTCGCCGGCGGCTGGGCTCCGACTCCTTTCGTGCTTGCCGGCGTGGTCGTCACCTGGGTGGCCGGCTTCGACGTTCTCTACGCCCTCCAGGACGAGGCCTTCGACCGGGCGCGCGGCCTGGCGTCGGTCCCGGCGCGCTTCGGTTCCGTCGCGGCGCTCGCGGTTTCGGCGGCGCTGCACCTCGTGACGCTCGCGCTCCTCGCGGCGCTGCCGTTGGTCTACCCGCCGGGGCTCGGGGTGAGCTACTGGGTCGGCGTCGCCGGTTGCGCGGCCCTCCTCGCCTACCAGCACGCGATCGTCCGGCCGGGCGACCTCACGCGCCTGAACGCCGCCTTCTTCACCGCCAACGGTGTGCTCGCGCTCTGGCTGCTCGCGGCCACCGCGACCGACCTCTTTCTGCGCTCGACGGGATGAGCCGGCGACTCTCCGATAGGCTTCCAGCGTCGCGATGAGCGCCGATCTGAACCTCCTCGGGCGCCTGGCCGTCCATTACAAGCTCCTCACCCCCGAGCAGCTCGCCGAATCAACCCGCGCCCAGGCCCGCAGCGCCGAACCCAGGCAGCTCGGCGAGCTCTGGATCGACGCCGGCTACCTGACGCGCGCCCAACTCGACAAGCTCCTCGCCGTGCAGCGCGAAGTGGTCGCCAAGCAGAGCGAGATCGCCGCGGCGCCGCTCATCGAGCCCGGGCCACCGGCCGCGGCCGTCGACCTCGAGCAGACCGCGGTGGGCGGAATCTCCACCCACGCCGGCAAGCGCATCGACCGCATCCTCGAGTACGCCGTCTCCCAGCGCGCCAGCGACGTGCATATCGTGACCGGTGAGCGTGTTCTGCTGCGGCGCGACGGGCGGCTGGCCTTCGCCGGCGACGCGCCGCTCGAACATGGACAGATCGAGCGTCTGGTCGCCGAAGTGCTCGATCCGCGCCTGCGGAATCTGCTCGCACGGGACGGCCAGGTCGACTTTTCCTGGACGATTCCCCGGCGGGCGCGCTTCCGCGGCAATGTCTACCGCCACCAGCGCGGTCTCGGCCTGGTGTTGCGTGCCATCGCCATCGAGATTCCCACTCTCGCGAGCCTCGGCCTGCCGACGACGCTCGCCAAGCTCACCAACCACAACCAGGGCCTCGTCCTGCTCACCGGCCCCGCGGGCTGCGGCAAGTCTTCGACGCTCGCGGCCCTTCTCCGGCTGATCAACGAGGAGCGCCAGGATCACATCGTCACCGTCGAGGACCCGATCGAGTACCTGCACACGCCGCTGCGCTGCGTCGTCAATCAGCGCCAGGTCGGCCGCGACACCGGAAGCTTCGCGCGCGCCCTCAAAGCCGCCTTGCGAGAAGATCCGGATGTGATCGCGATCGGCGAGCTGCGCGACCTCGAGACGATCTCGTTGGCGCTCACCGCCGCCGAGACCGGGCACCTGGTGCTCGCGACGCTGCACACCGGCAGCGCCATCCGCACGGTGGACCGCGTCGTCGGCTCGTATCCGTCGAACCAGCAGGCGCAGATCCGGACGATGCTCTCGGAGTCGCTGCGCGCCGTGGTCTCGCAGCGCCTCGTCCGCCGCGCCGACGGCCAGGGCCGCGTGCCGGCGCTCGAGGTCCTTCTCGGCACCCGCGCGGTGTCGAATCTCATCCGCGAGTCGAAGACCTTCCAGATCCGTTCGATCCTGCAGACCGGGATCTCCCAGGGCATGTGCCTGCTCGACACCTCGCTCGCGCACCTCGTCCGCGAGGCGATCGTGACGCGCGAGGAAGCGCTCCTCCATGCCGACGATCCGAAACTCCTGCCGCCGGCACCGAGCGGAGCTTGATCGGGAGACCCATGGGACACCTCCACGATCTGCTGCGCGCCACGAGGGAGAGCGGCAGCTCCGACCTGCATCTGGTCTCGGGGCTCGCCCCCCGCGTCCGGTTGAACGGCGCCCTCGTACCTCTCGCCGGCGGAATGGAGCTCTCGGCGGAGGTCCTCGCGGCGCTCCTTTCCGAGGGCGTGAGCGCCGCGCAGTGGAGCGAGTATCTCGCCTCGGGGGATCTCGATTTCGCGCTCGCCGTGCCCGGAGTGGCGCGTTTTCGCGGCAACTACCTGCGCCAGGAGCGCGGCCCGGCGGCGGTCTTCCGCACGATTCCGGAGAAGATCGCGACCATCGAGGAGCTCGGCCTGCCGCCAGTCCTCGCCCGCCTTGCGGATCTCCGGAGCGGCCTCGTCCTCGTGACCGGGCCCACCGGCTCGGGAAAATCGACCACTCTCGCCGCGATCATCGACCGCGTCAACCGCAACTCGGAGCGCCACATCGTGACGATCGAGGAGCCGGTCGAGTTCGTGCACCAGAACCAGCGCTCGGTCTTTTCGCAGCGCGAGGTCGGCACCGACACGGTGAGCTTCGCCGCCGCCCTGCGCTCGGCCATCCGACAGGATGCCGACGTCGTTCTGGTCGGCGAGATGCGCGACCTCGAGACCATCTCGCTCGCCCTCAAAGCGGCCGAGATGGGAACCCTGGTCTTCGGCACGCTGCACACCAACAGCGCATCGAAGACGATCGACCGCCTGATCGACGTTTTCCCCGCCGACGAGCAGCCCCAGGCGCGGCTGTCGCTCGCCGATTCGCTGGTGGCGATCGTCGCGCAGCTGCTGCTGCCCAGAGCCGGCGGCGGCGGACGAGTCGCGGCGCACGAGATCCTGCTCAAGACCCCGGCGCTGCCCAATCTCATCCGCGAAGGCAGCATTCCGATGCTGGTCAACCTCATGCAGGCGGGACGCAGCGAAGGCATGCAACTTCTCGACGACGCGCTGCTCGACCTCGTCGAGCGCAAGGTCGTCACGGCCCGCGACGCCTACATGAAGGCCCAGGACAAGAGCCGGTTCGAGCCCCTGATCGAAAAGGAGTAGGCGCCGGAAGTCGGCGCTTCGTCACACTGCCGCAACGCCCTGGACACCGCCATCGGCGATCCTTTCCCTGCCGTGAAAGGAGCGCCGACCGGAATGCGCCTCGCCCCTTCGCTCGTACGCCTGCAGGAGCTCGAGGTCGGGCTCTGCCTGCGCCTCACCCGGGCGCAGCGGCGGCGAAGCGCGCTCTGGTTCTTCCGCGCCGTGTCGAAGGCCGGCGACGGTCTCTTCTGGTTCGCTCTCGCCGGTGCCCTGGCGCTCCTCGCGGGGGCCGCGGCGCTTCCCACGATCCGGCGGATGGCCGTGGTGGGCATCGCCGCCGCTCTGGTTGCGAAGGTACTCAAGTCGGCGACCGGCAGGACCCGCCCGTTCGTCGCCCACACCGAAATCCTGCTCGGCGCGACGCCGCTCGACCGCTACAGCTTTCCCTCCGGCCACACGCTCCACGCCGTCGCCTTTTCGGTCGTCGTCCTCGCCACGTACGGATTCCTCGCCGGCGTTCTCGTTCCCTTCACCCTGGCCGTCGCGCTCTCGAGAGTCGTGCTCGGCCTGCACTATCCAACCGACGTCGTGGCCGGCGCCGCCGTCGGCGCGCTCCTCGCTGCCCTCGCCCTCGCCCTTTTCTGACCCTCCTCTCCCATCCCCGCCGCGCCCCCTTCCCCGACCATCGCCCCCGCACCGCCTCCACCTACGGGGAGAGGCGCTGCGGAGCGATCCCGCCTGCGCGTTCTCTACCTCTCGGACGTCTACTTCCCGCGCGTCAACGGAGTCTCGACGTCGATCGCGACCTTTCGCCAGGAGCTCGCACGCCGCGGCCACGCGGTATCGCTCCTCTGCCCGGAATACGGCGGCGGCCGCGACGAAGCCGCCGTGGCAGACGGTCGGATCTCTCGACTCGCCGGCCGGCGCGTGCCATTCGATCCCGAAGATCGCTGGGTCTCCGCACGCCGCTTTCGCACCGCCGACCGGGATCTCCCGACCTGCGATCTCGTGCACATCCAGACGCCGTTCTCCGCCCATCGCGCCGGGATCGCGATCGCCCGCCGGCGCGGCGTGCCGGTCATCGAGACCTACCACACCTACTTTGAGCACTACTTCGAGCACTACCTACCCTTCCTCCCGGCGCGCCTCTGCCGGCGGCTCGCGCGGCGCTTGACCCTCAGGGCGTCTCGTGACCTCGATCAGATGGTGGTGCCGTCCACGGCGATGCGCAGCGTCCTTCTCGACTACGGCGTGACGACGCCGATGAGCGTGCTCCCGACCGGCGTCCGAAGAGAGTCCCTCGGTAATGGCGAAGGCGCTCGCTTTCGCGCCCGGCACTCGATCGCGATCGATCGGCCCGTGCTCGTTCATGTGGGTCGGCTCGGACACGAGAAGAACCTGATCTTCCTCCTGCGGGCGTTCGCGCGCGTCGCGCGCGAGCTGCCGGGGGCGCTCTTGGTCGTCGCCGGCGAGGGGCCGGCGCGCGGCGAGCTCGAGCGCCTGGGGAAAGCGCTCGGTCTCGAGCATCGTCTTCTCTGGCTCGGCTACCTCGACCGCGAGACCGAGCTCGCCGATTGCTACCGCGGCGGCGACGGCTTCGTCTTCACCTCGAAGACCGAGACCCAGGGCTTGGTCTTGCTCGAAGCGATGGCCCTGGGCGTGCCCGTCATCGCGCTCGCGGAGATGGGCACCCGGGATCTCCTGCTCGAGCGCCGTGGCGCGCTCGTGGCTTTCGACGACCTCGACGACTTCGCCGGCAAGTGCCTGGAGATTCTTCGCAACCCAGAGCTGCGTGCCCGCCTCGCCGGGGAAGGCCCGCTGCTCGCCGCCGAGTGGTCGGCGGAGCGCATGGCCGGGCGGCTCGAGGAGCTCTATCGGCGAATGCTGGGATGAGCCCGGCGAGAGCTGTCCGCGCTCACTGCGGAGCGCGGACATCGAGCTCCGCGAAGGCCGTCGACTGGACCCCGGAGAGCTCGTCGAGTACTGCCACCGCGACGCGCTGCGGGCCGGGCGCGAGGCGCATCTCCGCACGGTAGTACCAGGAGCCGGCGAGCGCCGTCGCAAGCTCGCTCTCGGCGACGACGATCGGCAGGGTGACGGCTCCGCCCTCGAGCAGCCGCCCGCGCGCGTCCTGGATCGCCACCCGCACCGAGATCGAGCCATGGCGCTCGCTTCCGGCCGCGAGCAGCGTCAGGAGGCGCAGCGGTATGGCGACCGCGAGCGGGACGATCTCGCCGGCCTTCTTCCTGGGGAGCGGCTTGCCGGCGCCGAACTGGATCGCCACCTCGAGCGGATTCTCGGCCTGGCCGAAGGTCACCGCGGCGGCGAGCGCGGCCTCCACCCGGTCGGGCGCCGAGCGGCGGCGGAAGCTCTCGCGGTGGCGCACTTCGAGACCGCGCCGGCGGGACCGCACCTCGATCTCGTGATCTTTCTCGCCCGCCTCGACGCCGGTCGAGAAACCGATCGAGTACGCAGCGTCGGCGTCCGCGGTCAGTCCTTGAAGGCGCCGGTCGAGATCGGCTCCGATGGTGAACGACGCCCCGCCGGTCGCCCCGGCCAGGCGCCGGATGCTCGAAGAAGCCTCGACGATGCCTGGATCGCGCGGCATCGGCTTGTCGGAGGCCGATCCGGCGCTCGCGAACTCGGCGCTGTTCTGCGCCAGCGGCACCGCGCCGGGCGAGACGGTGTAGAAGGCCACCCGTGCGTTCTGCGCCGCCTGGATCATCTCTTCGAACTCCCGGAGCAGCGCCTGCGCGGCGAGCTCGATCGCCGGCGAGCGGTTGGCGTCGGAAGAGGTCATCGTCCGGCGCTGTTGATCGAAGGCCTGGCGCAGAAAGAGCGCCGGGTTGCCGGTGATCCCCGCCGTCGCGAGAACGACCGACTTGCGGCCCTCGACCGCACCGAGCGCGCCGACCAGGCGCGCGAGAGCGGCGACCGAGCGCCGCTCGCGATCGATCTCCACCTCGGCCCAGTTCGAAATCTCGGACTCGATGCGCAGCGCCTCGGCGCGCAGGAAGTTCCCCGCGCGCACTCCGTCCAGGCGCTGGGCGAACTGGCCGTAGGCGCGCACATCCTGCTCGAGTTGGATCCGTTCCGAGGAGCCGAGTCGCGCCCGCGCCGGGAGCTTCTCGAGTTGGTCGAGCGCCTGGGCGATGCGCTCGCGGTCGCCGGTCGGCAACTGGAGGACCCGCAGATCCTGCTCGAAAGCCGCCACCATCACCCGCTCCGAGCCCGCCGCGCGCTTGCCCAGGAACTCGCGCAGCTCGGCGAGCGTGTCGTGGCGGGCCCGGTTCTCGAGCGCGGTCTGGTCGACGTAGAAGACCAGGTTGGTCGGGGTGAGCGCAGGGGTAGGAGGGGTAGGAAGCGTCGCAGGGGTTTCGACGCTGGCCGCTTCCGCCGCGGGCCGGCTCCCGCGCGGCGGCGCGAAGTACTCGATCGCGACCGGACGGCCGTCCACCAAGAGCTCGAACTCGTCCTTCTGGAGGTCCAGAACCCGCCGGTGCTCCTTGTCGGTCACGATGACATCGACGTTCACCACTTCGACGTCCACGCGTTCGCCGAAGGTATCCGGTGTGGGCGCGGCCGTCTCCGTGGGAGTCTGCGCCCAGAGCCCGCCGGCGAGGAGAGCCAGGCCGGCGACGGCTCGCCCCGCCGGGCGCCACCCCTTCACGCGACGGTCCTCTTCATCCTGAAGGCGCGGGCGAGGAGCAGCGCCGCGACGAGCGGCGAGGCGGCGCGGAGCAGATAGAAGCTGTCCACGCTCGAGAGATAGTTGGCGCTCGGCAGGACCGGCGCCAGCCGGTCGGCGACGAGGTAGAAATCGACGAAGGCAAGCGTGCCGCGATACAAGCCGGCGGCGCCGATCCCCGACGCGCGGTAGAGCACCGTGCAGCCGACCTCGCGGGCGAATGCGGTCACCAGCGCCGCGGCGACGAAGTCCGGCGCGCTGAACGCGAAGCCGGGGGCGAGGGTCGGCAGGGCGAGCGCGGTGCCGCAGAGCAGGGCGAGCGCCCAGGCGGTCTTCGTCCCCCAGTTCTCGTGCGCGAGCCTGAAGAGCTGGCCGCGGAGCGTCCGCTCGTAGAAGCGAATCGAGACCATGACGAGGAGCGGCAGCGCCCAGAGCGCGGTCGTCGCTCGGGTCGCGGCGAGGTGCGGATCGCCGTCGGCGAAGCTGAGCCAGCCGAGGCGGTAGCCAATCCCGATCGGCGCCAGGTCGACGGCGATCGCCACCCCGAGCCAGGCCGCGAGGCGCGGCCAGCGGACCGTCACGCGGAACGCGGGCTGCGGCGCCGAGCGCGCCGCCGATTGCGGAAGGAGGAGCATGCCGCAGAGGAAGACCAGGCCGGGGAGCGCCCAGACCAGGAAGAGGCGCAACGCCTCCGGCCGGGCGTGCCCGAACCGCCCGGCGTACCAGACCGCGGCGGCCGCGAGGTCGAGGAGCAGCAGGGCGAGCAGGCCGGTGCGGACTTTCAACGCCCGGAATTCTACGGCTTTCGATAGTCTCGAGCTCCCACTTCGAGAGGAGACCCGTGATGCGTCCAAAGCTCGACCCCCTTGCCGCCCTCAACGTCCTCGCAGCGCTCGCCGCGCTCGCCACGCTCTTCGCGGCGCTGCCCGCCGCCGCCCAGTCGACCGACGCGGCTCGTCCCGCGGACGACTCGGCCGCGACCTACGCCGCAAAGATGGCGCGCGAACATCAGCACGACACGGCGACCGCGAGCCCCGCCACCACCCCCGAGCCCGCGCAGGCGGTCACTGCCGCGGAAGTCGGCTACGCGATGCTCGACGGCGTCGCGGTGAAGGGTTACCTCGCCCAGCCGGCGCACCCGGCGCCCGGCGGGAAGCCGTTGCCCGCCCTCATCGTCATTCAGGAGTGGTGGGGACTGAACGACAACATCCGCGCCATGGCCCGGCGCTTCGCCGGCGAAGGGTACCTGGTGCTCGCGGTCGATCTCTACGAAGGCAAGGTGGCGACCACTCCCGACGCCGCGATGGCCGCGATGCAGGCCGCCATGGAGAAGCCGGCGCGCCTGATGGAGAACCTGAAGCAGGCGCACACCTATCTCGCGACGAAAGCGAACGCGACGAAGATCGGCGTCGTCGGCTGGTGTTTCGGCGGCGGCTGGTCGCTCGAGACCGCGCTCGGGATTCCGGACGGCATCGACGCCGCGGTCGTCTACTACGGCCGCACCCAGACCGATCCGAAAGTCCTCGCCGCACTTCAGGCGCCACTCCTCGGCTTCTTCGGCGGCAAGGACCAGGGGATACCGGTGGACGGCGCGCGCGCGATGGAGCACGAGCTCGTGAAGCTGGGCAAGAACGTCACCATCGTGGTCTATCCCGAGGCCGACCACGCCTTCGCCAATCCGACCGGCGCGCACTACCTCGCGGGCCCGGCGACGGACGCCTGGGCGAAGACCACCGCCTTCTTCGCCAAGTATCTGAAAGGGTGAAACCCCCGGGCAGGCTCGTCTACTCGACCGAGTCCGGTGAGGTCTGCCCGCGCTGCGGCTGGCCCAAGAGCGACTGCCGGTGTGCGGCGAATCTCGAGCAGCCGGTGCCGGCGAAGCTCGTCGCGCACCTCCGCCTGGAGAAGGCGAGCCGCGGCGGCAAGAGCGTCACGGTGATCGACCAGTTGCCGCGGAATCGCGGGTTCCTGCGCGCGCTCGCCTCCGAGCTCAAGCGCGCCTGCGGCACCGGGGGAACCGCCGGCCCCGCCTCGATCGAGATCCAGGGTGACCAACGCGAGCTCCTGCGCCCGCTCCTCGCGGCGCGCGGCTTCGCCGTCAAAGGCTGACCGCGGCCGGGCGAAGTCGACAGGCGCGCCGCCGACGCGGCGTTTCGGCTGGGGTCAGCAGCTCGGCTCGAGGATCTCGATCCGGTCCGGCGAGTTCGGGACCACGCAGAGAAACTCGAACGGCGCCTCGAGGACGGCGTAGGAGTGCGGCGTCCCGGCGGGAATGTAGAGCGTGTTGCCGGCCGCGACCTCGTGCACGTCGTCGCCGACCGTGATCCGCGCCCGGCCGCGGAGCACGTACTGCTCGTGCTCGACGAGGTTGGTGTGGAGCGGCATGCCGCCGCCCGCGCCCATGATGAAGCGCCGCAGCGCGAAGTTGGGCGCCCCGTCGCCGGGACCGACCAGGACCTGCATCTCGGTCGCCGTGCCGGCGGCGACGCTTTTCCTTTCGACTTCGTCGGCCCGCTTGACGGCGGCCATCGGCTGGTTTTCGTTCATCGCGCTCTCCTCGACCTTCTACTTCCGGATCGTACGCGATTGCGGCACGCGCGGGGCGACGACAGCCAAAGCGATGCCGGAGAGGACGAGCGCGGCCGCGAGCACCAGGCGGGCGCTCACTCGTTCGGAGAGCAGGAGCACTCCGCCCGCCGCCGTGAGCACCGGCACCGCGAGCTGCACCAGCCCCGCCTGCACGGCCCGAAGCCCCGGCAGCGCCGCGTACCATACGGCGTAGCCGACGCCCGAGGTGAGCCCCCCCGAGAGCGCCGCGAGACCGGCCCCACGAGCCGACGCGTGCAGGGAGGAGCCCGGGAGCGCCATCGCGAAGAGCGCCCAGGCGGCGACGGGAGCTAGCGCGAGCGGCAGCGCGCGGGCGAAGTTCCCCGCCGTGACCGCGAGCGGCGCCGCGCGCTCGCTCCGGCCGCGCAGGCTGTAGAGCCCCCAAGCGATCCCGGCGAGCGCCATGCCCAGAGCCGCAAGCGGCGCGGGTGCCGTGGCTCCCGGCAGAGTGAGGACGACGAGACCGGCGCAGGCGACGGTGAGACCGACCCCATCGAGAGCGGTCGGCGGCTGGCCGGAGAGAAAGCCGCCGACGAACATGGTGAGCTGCACGGCGCCGAAGAGGATCAGCGCGCCGACGCCGGCGCTCAACTCGAGGTAGGCGAACGAGAAAGCGATCGCATAGGCGCACAGCGCCAGGGCCGAGCCCCAGCTCCCGCCGAGCCGGAAGGAGCGCGGCGCCGGCGACCGCGCCAGGCAAAGCAGGAAGAGCACGACCGCGCCGCTCGCAATGCGGAGCGCCGTGAAGCTCGCTGGGTCGATTGTCGAACCGAGCCGATCACCGCGCAGCGCCGCGCGGCACAGCCACGAGTTGGCCGCAAAAGCGAGCAGCGCACCGGTCGTCAGGGCGGTCGTGCGCAGCGCGGTCGTCGCGTTACTCCTCACCCAGGAGCAGGAGGTCGAGCCGATCCTTCGGCCGGCCGGTCGAGCGCATGTTGCGGATCATCGCCGCGCGCCCGATGAACGGCAGGACGAAGCCTGCGAGCTCGACGACGGCGTGATCCTGCCAGGCCTCCGCGAACGAGATGCCGGTGAGCGCGGTGTTGAGATCGATGCGATGGGGCGGCAGGCCCATCTGAAAGACGACGCCCGGAGCCGCCAGGTCTTCCTCGGTGAGGCCGGCGAGCGGCGCGCCGAATTCGCGCAACGCGGCGAGGACGCGCGCGGCGTTGGCCGCCGTCGCCTCGACGAGCAGGTCGAAGTCGCCGGTCGCCCGCGGCTGGGCCCAGTAGCCGAGCGCGTGTGCCCCGACGATCAGGTAGCGGACGTCATGGACGGAGAACGCGCGCAACAGATCGCGGACGTCCGGCGGAAGCGGAGGGGAGCTTGCCGACGAGGGCATGAGCCTCCAGGCTGAGTTGAAAGACGTGCAGGAAACGCTCGACCGCCGGCACCCGGGACCAGAATTCGGCATCGCGCACGGCGTCGCCGGCCTCTAGGAGCGCCGTCTTGCGCACGGGAAGCGGACGCTCTGCCACGCGCCAATTCTATGCTCTGGGCGCCCCCAGGGGAGACTTCAGCCCGCCTCCCGCCGGCTCTCCGCCGATCGCGATATCGTCCCCGAAGTTCTCGCATTCGCGAGTCGTGCCGGAGAGATGCGGGGAGGAGTGTGCCATGTCCGACGAGAAGAAGCGCCCACCATCGCCCGACCGCCGCACCGGCAAGGACCGGCGGCGCAGCGACCGGCGCAAGGTGTCGATCCCGGTTCCGGTCGAGCACCGCAAGGGTCCCGATCGCCGCAGCGACCCGAACCGGCGGAGCCCCTAGTCCTCGACCCTGAGCACCGCCAGGAAGGCCTCCTGCGGGATCTCGACGTTGCCGACCGATTTCATCCGCTTCTTGCCCTCTTTCTGCTTCTCGAGGAGCTTCCGCTTGCGGCTGATGTCGCCGCCGTAACACTTCGCCAGGACGTCCTTGCGCAGCGCCTTGACCGTCGAGCGCGCCACGATCTTGGACCCGATCGCCGCCTGCAGGATGACCTCGAAGAGCTGGCGCGGAATGAGCTCCTTCATCTTGTCGACCAGGGCCTTGCCCTTGGGGTGGGCCTTCAGGCGGTGCACCATGATCGACAGGGCGTCGACCGGTTCGCCGTTCACCAGCACGTCGAGCTTGACGACGTCGCCCTCGCGGTAGTCGGCGAGCTCGTAGTCGAACGAGGCGTAGCCGCGCGACACCGATTTCAGCTTGTCGTAGAAGTCGTGAATCACTTCGGCGAGCGGAAAGTCGTACTCGATGAGGACGCGGTCCGACGAGAGGTACTGCAAGCTCCTCTGCACACCGCGCCGATCCTGGGAGAGCGCGAGGATCCCGCCGACGTACTCGTCGCGCGTCACGATCGTGGACCGGATGTACGGCTCCTCGATCGATTCCACCCGCGACAGGTCGGGCAGTTGCGCCGGGCTCGAGATCTCGACCGCCGTGCCGTTCGACAGGTTGACGCGGTAGCGCACGCCCGGGGCGGTCGTGATGAGCGCGAGATTGAACTCGCGCTCGAGGCGCTCCTGGATGATCTCCATGTGGAGGAGGCCCAGGAAGCCGCAGCGGAAGCCGAAGCCGAGCGCGGTCGAGCTCTCGGGCTCGAAAGTGAACGAAGCGTCGTTCAGACGCAGCTTGTCGACCGCGTCACGCAGGTTCTCGTAGTCCTCGGAGATCACCGGAAAGAGCCCGGCGAAGACCATCGGCTTCACTTCCTGAAAACCCGGGCAGGGATCGAGCGTCGGGCGGTCGGCGTGGGTGACCGTGTCGCCGATCTTCGCCTGGATGAGGTCGCGGATGTTGGCGTAGACGTAGCCGACCTCGCCGACCGAGAGCTCCTGCACCTCGCGCGGCTTGGGGTGGTAGGTGCCGAGCTCCTCGACGGTGTAGACCCGCCCGGCGGCCACGAACTTGATCTTGTCGCCGCGCTTCAACGTACCGTCGATGACGCGCACGAAGCAGGCGACGCCGCGGTAGGTGTCGTACCAGGAGTCGAAGAGGAGGGCCTTGAGCGGCGCGTTCGGATCCCCGCTGGGAGGCGGGATGTCGGACACGATCCGCTCGAGGAGCTCGTCGACGCCGACGCCGGTCTTTGCCGAGGTCAGCACCGCCTTCGAGGCGTCGATGCCGATGACCTGCTCGATCTGCTCGCGCGCCCGGTCGATGTCCGCGGAGGGCAGGTCGATCTTGTTGATGACCGGCAAGAGGTCGAGGCCGCCGTTGACGGCGAGATAGGCGTTCGCCAGCGTCTGCGCCTCGACTCCCTGCGCGGCGTCGACGATGAGGAGAGCCCCCTCGCAGGCCGCGAGCGAGCGTGACACTTCGTAGGAGAAGTCGACATGCCCCGGCGTGTCGATCAGGTTGAAGACGTAGGTCTCGCCATCCTTCGCCCGGTAGTCGAGCCGCACGGCGCGCGCCTTGATGGTGATGCCGCGCTCGCGCTCGAGATCCATGTCGTCGAGGAGCTGGGCGTGCATCTCCCTCTGGGTCACCGCACCGGTGCGCTCGAGAATGCGATCGGCGAGCGTCGACTTGCCGTGGTCGATGTGGGCGATGATCGAGAAGTTGCGGATGTGGGAGGCCGAAGGCATAGGGTTGGGACCGGCAGGGGCGGCTGTCGAGCGGTGGTCGCCGGGCGAGCGAGCTTATCAGCTGCCGCGCGGCCGATTCGCTGCGGAGCCGCGCGCGATCCGCTGCCGGCGTGAGTCCGGCTGGCCTCGGTTAGACTCCGATCCATGCGCTCCGCGCCGCAGGCGAGCCCCGCTCCGACCCCGGTCCCCGCGCTCGCCTGCCAGGGCCTCACCAAGCGTTACGGCGAGCTCGTCGCGCTGGATGGTCTCGATCTCGCGATCGCGGTCGGCGAGTGTTTCGGGCTCCTCGGTCCGAACGGCGCCGGCAAGACGACGACGGTCGAGCTCTTCGAAGGGCTGCTCCGGCCCGACGGCGGCTCCCTCCAAGTCCTCGGAAAGCGCTGGCAAGGGGACGGCCAAGCGCTCCGGGCGCGTCTCGGCGTCCAGCTCCAGGAGACGCGCTTCCCCGAGAAGCTGCGCGTCGTGGAGCTCGCCGAGCTCTTCCGCAGCTTCTACCGCGACGGACTCGACCCGGCGGCGGCGCTCGCGCTCGTCGGTCTCGCGGAGAAGGAGCGCGCCTTCGTGCGCGAGCTCTCCGGCGGCCAGAAGCAGCGGCTGTCGCTCGCCTGCGCTCTGGTCGGCGATCCCGAAGTGCTCTTCCTCGACGAGCCGACCACCGGCCTCGACCCGGCCTCGCGGCGCCAGATCTGGGAGATCGTGGAGAGCCTGAAGGCGCGCGGGCGCACGGTCCTGCTCACGACGCACTACATGGAAGAGGCGGCGCGGCTGTGCGATCGGGTCGCGATCGTCGATCGCGGCAGGATCCTGGCGCTCGGCGCGCCCGCGGCGCTCGTCGCCTCCCTCGGCGCCGAGCACGTGATCGAGCTCGAGACCGAGCAGGAAATTCCCGAGCCGATCGTCTCCGGCCTGCCGGGGGTCGAAGCGGTCCGGCGCGACGGCACGACGGTCCGTCTCACGGTGCGCGAAGTGCACCGGGTGGTCCCGCCGCTCCTCGCCCGGCTCGCCGAGAACCGGATCGAGACTCGCCGGCTCGCGACCCATCACGCCACGCTCGAGGATCTGTTCATCGCCCTCACCGGGCGAACGCTCGAGGGCGGAGCTCCCGCGAGCCCGCGCGAAGGGAGCGCCGCATGAGAACCTGGACGGCCCGCGGACCCCTCTCCTCTCCGCTCGTCCAGCTCACCCTGGCGCGCCTGCGCGAGTTCCTGCGCGAGCCCGAAGCGATCTTCTGGGTCTTCCTCTTCCCCGTGCTCCTCGCGATCGCCTTGGGCGTCGCCTTCCGCAACCGGCCGCCCGATCCGCTGCCGGTCGGCATCGTGGAGAGTCCGCTCGCCGAGGTCCGCCGCACCGCGCTCGCCGCGACCAGGATGCTCGCGCCCCAGATCCTCACCCGGCCCGAGGCGGAGCATGCGTTGGCTACCGGGCGCCTGACTCTCGTGGTCCTCGGCACCGAGCCGCCCACCTACTGGTTCGATCCCACCCGGCCCGACAGCCGTCTCGCCCGCCTCGAAGTCGACCAGGCCCTCGAGCAGGCCGCCGGCAGGAGCGACCGCTTCACGCCGCAGGTGCTCGAGATGACCGAGCGCGGCGCGCGCTACATCGACTTCCTGGTGCCTGGCCTCCTCGGCATGAACCTCATGGGCACAGGCATGTGGGCGATCGGCTTCTCGCTCGTGCAGCAGCGCGCCGGGAAGCTCCTCAAGCTCTTCATCGCTTCGCCGATGCGGCGCTGGCAGCTCCTCGCCGCGCAGGTGCTGGCGCGCCTCGTCTTCCTGACCCTCGAGGTCTCGCTCCTCCTGGGCTTCGCGGTCCTCGTGCTCGACGTGCCGATGCGCGGGGCGGTCGGCTCCGTGGCACTGGTCTGCGTCCTCGGTGCGCTTTCCTTCGTCGGGCTCGGGCTCCTGGTCGCGGCGCGTCCGCGCACGATCGAAGGCGTCTCCGGTCTGATGAACTTCGTCATGTTTCCGATGTGGATCTTCTCCGGCGTTTTCTTCTCGAACGAGCGCTTTCCCGCCGTGCTGCAGCCGTTCATCCAGGCGCTACCGCTGACCGCGCTCAACGACGCGCTGCGCGCCGTGATGCTCGAAGGAGCCTCCCTCCTCTCGCAGGCGCCCGAGCTCGCGATCCTCGCCGGCTGGGGCCTGATCGGCTTCGCCGGCGCGCTCAAGCTCTTCCGCTGGAGCTGACCGCGTCGCCCGGCGGGGCGATATCAGGCCCGGTCGCGCAGCCGCTCCTCACGCTACCGCTCTTGGATCGGCTAGAAGGTCCAACGCACGCCGGCATTCACCGTGGGGCCGTCGAGCTTCAGGCTCGCGTGATCGTCGACCTGGATATCTTCGATCTCGTCGAAGTGCGCGGGGTCGATTCGCACGTGGGCGGTCGCCTTGCGCCAGAGCCCTTCGAAGAAGAACTCCGGGCCTTCTTCGTCGCCCACGGTGGCACCGAGCACCGTGTAAAAGCCGACCTCGTCCTGGATGTCGCCGAAATCGCTGGTGAGCCGAAGATAGCTCACACCACCCCCAATGTAGGCTCGAAGTAGCGCAGGCCTCTCACGAAGCTGATGCGCACTCCGGCCTCGAGCGGCAGCGCCTGAATACTCTTCTTGCGAAACACCGGATCGGTGCTGTGGAAGGCGTCCTGGAGTGACTCGTCGCTGAACGGTGCGAAGTAGGTCGTGCGGAGCTCGACGGCGAAGCTCGGATTGAGCGGCAGGCCGAGAATGACGCCACCGCCTGCCGTCTTTCCAGCGACGTCCGTCTTCCAGTAGCTGCCCATCAGCGAAAAGTCTGCGGCGCTCGAGGGCGCGGCGGCTAGGCTCGCGAAACAGACTGCCGCGATCATCAGGTTGCGAATCTTCATGTCCGTCCTCCGGAAGTGGCGCCGACCGACTGCATCGGCATTTGCGGCCTGCTCGAGAGAGGTCTCGCTCTCTCGGCACCTTCGCTTGCGGCCGATCTGGCTCTCCAAGGCAAGAGGGGTGCCAGTCAGGAAGGCGCTGTAAAATCAACCGCCACAGCGGCCCGCAGGGCCTGGCCCGACTGGATCGCGCGGCGTTTTCTACACAGTTCCGGCGCGCGGAACCGGCTCGCTAGTTTTTCGGCGGTGGGACCGGCGCCGGCACGGCTGGAACCGCTGCGGGAGGACGATTCAGCTCCGCGGCGCGCGCCTGCGCTTCGGCGAGCGGCGGCAGACCCCACTCGGCGCGCTCGGCGTCGCTGACCGACGGGTCGACCTCGTAGACCTTCCACTTCCCGGCGTCCTCGACCAGCTGGGTGCCGAATTTCTGGGGGCGGCCGGCGAGCATCCGGGCGCGGTCGTCTGCGGTGGCGACCAAGGGGCGGGCGTCGAGGAGATCCGGATTGCGCGCCAGAGCCTGCCGCGCCAATTCGCCGGCCCGCTCGACCTCCGCCGGACGGTCGCTCTCGACCAGGATCGATGCGGCATGGAAGTCATCGTCGGCCTGCTTCGCCCGTCCCTCCCCGACCAACGTCCAGGCCTCCCGGCGCCGCGCCACGCCGTGCTCGATGAACGCCGAGCGTGCGGCGCTCGCGCCGGCGCCGGAGGCGGCCAGGGCGCTGCGCTCCTCCTTCTGCTCGAGGTAGAGCCTAAGGAGGTCGGAGTCGAGCGTCTTCTGATGCGCCTGCTGGCGCTCCTCGGTCAGGGTCACGAAACGCAACCAGCGGCCGTCGGCGCGCAGCGTCTCGAGACGCGGGTCGACGAGCGCCCGCTCGAGGTCGGCGAAGCCGTTGGCGAGCGCGAGGCCCAGCGCCTCGTAGCCGCCGTCGACGTCGTTGCGCAACGCCGCGCAGCAGGCCGCGCCGTAAGCGGCGCGAGCCGCGAGCCCGGCCCGCGGCGCCTCGGCGGCGGCGCGGCCGAAGGCGACCTGACATTCCTTGTAGTTGCCGGCGAGAAAGCCGGCCACCGCTTCGCGAAACCGCGGCGGCAGATCCTCCGCGCCGAGCGTCGCCGGAGTGAGCAGGGCGGCGCCGGACAGAAGCAGAAAAGCGGCACGCTGGCTCGAGCTCATCGGATCTCTCCTCCGTCCGCGTCCGATCTTAGCCCGGCGGCACCCGGCGTGGCGCGCGCCGTGCGCCGCACCTCGGGTCCGAGGAGCGCGGCGACCGCCGCCTCGGTGCGCCGGGCGAGCTGCGCCCGATCCTGATGGGCCAGCCCGGCCACCGGAATCGCCTCTCCGAATCGCACTTCGATTCTGCCCGGCCGCACCCGGAAGCCGTCGCGCGGCAACACTCTCCCCGCCCCGACGATCGCCACCGGCACGACATCGACGCCGGGCGCGCCGGCGTCGAGCACCGCCGCGAAGCCACCGGTCCGGAAATGGCCGAAGGTATCCGGCGCCGCCCGCGTGCCCTCGGGGAACGAGACCAGGCTCCCGCCCGCGGCGAGGAGCTCCCCCGCCCGGCCGACACTCGCGACCGCCTTCCTGCGGTCGGCGCGGTCGACGAAGACCATGCCCATGGCGGAGATGTACCAGCCGAGAAACGGGACGCGCGCGAGCTCCTGCTTGGCGAGAAAGTGCAGCGGCGCGGGCACGGCGGCAAAGAGCACGGGGATGTCGATCCAGGATTGGTGGTTGGCGGCGAAGAAGTAGGAGCGCCGGAAATCGAGCCGCTCCCGTCCGACGACCCTGAGGCGCGACAGCCCGATGGCGATCTGCCCGGGCGCCCAGACATGTCGCGCCAGCCAGAGCGCCGGAGCGCGCCGGCGGGAGACCAGCGCCACGACGAGCGCCACGCTGATCCAGAACGCCCCCCAGGAAAGCGTCGCCAGCAACTGCAGCGCATTCAGCGGCAGCCAGAGAAGGGTACCGGCGAGGCGCTTCATGCGCCGAGCATCCGATGAACGAGGCGCTTCATGCGCCGAGCGCGCGCCGGCTCGTCGCCTCGGCCGTGAGCGGATCGTCGGAGTCGCCGCGCGCGAGCTTCGCCAGCGCGGCGAAGGCGATCATCGCCGCGTTGTCGCCGGAATAGAGGAGCGGCACGAGGCGCAGCGTCACCTCGCGCTCGGCGGCCCACTCCGGGAGCCGCCGGCGCAGCAGGCGGTTCGCCGCCGCGCCGCCCGACACCGCGAGCTCCGCGAACGGCGCGCGCCGATGCAGCCGGGTGAGCCGATCGAGGATCTGACGCACGGCGGAGTCGCGGAAACCTGCGGCGAGGTCGAGCACCGGCTGCGGCATCGGCTGAGCGGAGTCGAGAGCGGCCGGCGGCAGGAGCACGCCCGCCGCTTCGAGCTTCTCGAGCGCGCTGACGGCTTGTGTCTTCAGCCCCGAATAAGAGAAGAAGAGCTCCTCGGTGCCGGCGAGCCGCGCGAGCGGCGCGGCCGCCGCGTTCCCCTCCTCCGCAAGCTCGTCGAGCCGCGGACCCTGCGGATAGGGGAGACCGAGACGCTTGCCGAACTTGTCGAATGCTTCGCCGAACGCGTCGTCCCGGGTCTCGGCGAGGAGTGTGATCCCCCCAGACATCGCGGCCGCGCCGCACTCGACCCGGTAGAGACTCGTATGTCCCCCCGAGACGACGAGTCCCACGAAGCGCGCGGGAAACGGCGCGGCCGGACTGCCATCGGTCGTGAGCCAGGGCGAGAACAGGTGGCCTTCGAGGTGATGCACGGCGAAGAATGGGATCCGGCGCGCCCAGGCGAGAGCGCGGCCGAGCGAGAGCCCGACGAGGAGCGAGCCGATGAGCCCCGGTCCCGCCGTTGCGGCAATCGCGCCGAGGTCGGAGATCGCGACCCCGGCGCGCGTCAGGGTCTCTTCGTAGACCGCCGGCCAGTTCGCGAGCTGCTCGCGCGAAGCGAGCTCGGGGACGACTCCACCGTACGGCCGGTGGATGGCGAGCTGGCTCGAGACCACCGAGGCGAGCACGCGCCCCGCACCATCCACCACCGCGCAGGCGGTGTCGTCGCAACTGGTCTCGATGCCCAGGACGAGCGGCCGCCGCATCCCCGCAGCATACCCGCGGCCCAGGCTCGCTGTGGAGTCGGACACCCCGTCCGGCCGCCCCTTCTGCTAGCCTGCGCAGCCTGGCAACTCCCCTGAAAATCCGGAGATCTTCCGAGATGCGTAGCCGGAAGTCGTTTCCCTCGCGCCTGCTCCTTCTCTGGGCCACCTGCCTTGCCCTGGCGCCCACAACTCCCACCGCCCTTGTCGCCCTTACTTCGGACGGCCCGCCGGCGGCGGATGCCGCCTATCTCGCCCAGGTCGCCGAAGCGACGCGACATGCAGGCGCCGAGGGCCGGGCTCTCGTGCCGGAGCATTTCGCGCCTTGCCTCGGCGGGATGTCCGACGGCCTCTATCCCTGCAGCCATATCGACCTCATGGAGTTCATGGACCACTCGCTGTTCGGAACCGACAACGGGGAGGCCGTGAAGACGAACAGCCTCTGGGGTTGGACCGATCCCCTGACCGGCCACGAATGGGTGCTCCTGGGGCTCAACAACGGCACCGCATTCATCGACATCACGAACCCGCAAGCGCCGCTCTACGCCGGCAAGCTCCCCAGCCACAACGGCATCGTCTCGCTCTGGCGCGACGTGCGTGAGTACCAGAACTACGCCTACGTCGTGGTCGACCAGGGTGGGGCGCACGGCATGCAGGTTTTCGACCTCACCCAGCTCCGCGATGTGGTCAATCCTCCGGTGACCTTCCTCGAGACGGCGCACTATGCCCAGATCGCCAACACGCACACGATCTCGATCAACAAGGAGACCGGGTACGCCTACCTGGTGGGCAGCAACACCTGCGGCAGCGGCATCCACATCGTGAGCCTGGCGAATCCCGCGAGCCCGCAGTTCGTCGCCTGCTACAACGACGGCGGCTACGTGCACGAGAATCAGTGCTTCGTCTACCACGGCCCCGACACCACCTACACCGGGCACGAGATCTGTCTCGCGGCGCGGGGCTCGGCGCACAACCTCGACATCATCGACGTGACCAACCACGCCGCGCCCGTGCGGATCGACAGCCAGCACTACAACACCTCTGGATACAGCCATCAGGCCTGGTTCACCGACGATCAGCGCTACATCCTGCTCGACGACGAGCTCGACGAGCAGAACCTCGGCACGCCGACGCGCACCTACGTGTTCGACGCGCTCGACCTCGACAACGTCGTCAAAGCCGGGGCCAACGGCTACTTCACGCACTCGACGACGGCCATCGACCACAATCAGTACGTGCGCGCCAACTTCGTCTTCCAATCGAACTACAACTCCGGCTTGCGCATTCTCGCGCTCACCGATCTCGCGCAGGCGCAGCTGACGGAAGTCGGCTACTTCGATCTCTTCCCGGCGAACGACGCCGCCGAGTTCGACGGCACCTGGAACAACTATCCGTTCTTCGCCAGCGGCAACATCCCGGTCACCCACATCTCGCAAGGGTTGTTCATCCTGCATCCGACGAACCTGTGCTCGGCTCCCCCGGCCCCCAGCGGCCTCGTCGCGGCCGGAACCGCCGATCACCGCATCGACCTCGACTGGACGGGCAGCGGCACCCCCGGTGCCAGCTTCACCGTCGAACGCGCGCTCGGGGGCTGCGCCGGGACCTTTCAGCCGATTGCGTCCGGCCTCACCGCGCCGAGCTACGCCGATCTCACCGCCTCGGGAGTCGTGACCTACGGCTACCGAGTCCAGGAGCGCGATGCGACCGGTATCTGCGGGTCGGTGCCCTCCGGCTGCGCCGAAGCTTCGACGAGCGGCAGCTGCACCGCTCCGCCGGCTTTCGCCGGCATCGCAAGCGCGGTCAACCAGGGCACGGCCGCCTGCGCGATCGACCTCGCCTGGACCGCGAGCACCGCCTATTGCGGCGGACCGGCGACCTACTCGGTCTATCGCGGAGCGTCCGACAGCTTCGTGCCGTCGGCCGCGAACCGCATCGTTCAGGGAGTTCAGGGGTTGACCTACTCCGACACCGCTGTGCCCTCCCTCGTGCCGGTCTACTACGTCGTGCGCGCCACCGACGCCGCGAGCGGGAACGAAGAGAGCAACATCGTGCACCGCGGCGCGACGGCGAGCGGTCCGTCGGCGGATGGCACGTTCGCGAGCGGCGCCGAGATCGGGGATCCGATTCTCGACACGTTCGGAGCGCCGATCGAGACCGAAGCCGGTGAAGGGACGGGGGGACCGCTCGTCCCCGAGCACGCCGGCTGGCACTTGTCGACGGCGCGCTTCCATGACGGCGCGCGGAGCTTCTTCTCGACCTCGTCGAGCTCGCTCTGCGTCTCCCTCGAAGCCGGTCCGCTGGCGTTGACTGCTGCGGAGCCGCACGATCTCACCTTCTGGACTGGCTGGGATATCGAGCCGACTTACGACGGCGGGATCGTCGAGATCTCCACCGACGGCGGCGCGACCTGGACGCGCCTGACCCCGGCGGGCGGCTATCCCGACGCGATCACCAACTCGGGCAACGCCTGCGCGGCGCTGCCCCCGGGGACGCCGGCCTTCTCGAGCGCCCATCAGCCGATCCTCTGGCTCCTGAAGAGCATCGACCTCTCGGCCTACGCCGGCGAGACCGTGCGCCTCGCCTGGCGCTACGGCAGCGACGGCGGCGTCAACGACGAAGGCTGGTACGTCGACGATCTCGCGCTCACCCATGTCCAGCTCCCGGGCAGCTGCACCTCGAACCTGATCTTCGCCGACGGCTTCGCGAGCGGCGACTTCGCCGCCTGGTCGAGCGTCGTTCCCTGAGCGCCCCGCAATCCGCGCCCGAGAAGGGACACTGAGAATGAGCCCCCGCCTGAAGACCGCCCTGACCTTCACCGCCGGACTCGTCGTCGGCGCTCTCGTGATGGGGACTCTCCAGATGCGCAACTTCGAGAGGTTCATGAACCAACGCGAATGGATGGTGGCCAACGAGAGCGCCCTCTATCTGCAGATGCTCTCGAGCGAGAAGGGGACCAACCAGATGCGCGAGGTGCTGTTCGACGGACTCCCGAACTGGGCGCGTCGCCTCGACGCCCACCGGGAGGACCTCGACTACGCCGGCGTTCTGTGGTCCATCCGTCTCGCCTATTCGCTGAACGAGCGGCCCATACCTGAAGAGCTCAAGGAGATCCTCGCCAATCTCCCGGCGGAAGCTGCGCCGCGCTGCAACGGAACGCGCAAGAGCCTCGGCCTGGCGCCCCTTCCTGCGAGCCAGCCGCCTAGCGCACCGCAATCGCCCAGCAGCTGACACCGAGCGCTCCTTCCTTTACTGGTCCTTTTCCTTTCGCCCCGTGGCCACGAAGGCTCCAAGGAAGTCTCTGAAGCTTTCTGCCGGCCCGACGCTCTCGCGGCGGGCGCTCAACCGGGCGACGCTGGCGCGCCAAATGCTGCTCGCGCGTGAGGCGATGCCGGTGGAAGCCGCGGTGGCGCGGCTCTTCGGCCTGCAGGCCCAGCTCGCGCGGCCGCCGTTTCTCGGGCTGTGGACGCGCCTCGCGGGATTCGATCGCGTAGCGCTCTCCGCGGCGCTCGGCGAGCGCTGCGTCGTGCGCGCGACCGCCTGGCGCGGGACGCTTCATCTACTCACAGCCGACGACCTCTGCGCCTTCCGCGGCAGCCTCCAGGAGATGCTCTCCCGCGGAATGCGGAGCATCCTGCGCGAGCGCGCCGAGACCTTCGACATGGAGAAGCTCCTCGCCGAGGCGCGCCTTTTCTTCGGCCGCAAGCCCGCGACCTTCGACGCCGCGCGTGCTCATCTCTCGGCGCGTTTCCCGGTCGCCGACGAGCGCGCCCTGGGCTATGCGGTGCGCACCCACCTGCCGCTCGTGCAGGTGCCCGACGGTTCGGCCTGGGGCTTTCCGGCGGCGGCCGACTTTGCGCTCGCCGACGCCTGGCTCGGGCGCACGATCCCTGCCGGAACTGCCGCGCTCCCCGACCTCGTGCGGCGCTACCTTGTGGCGTTCGGCCCGGCGGCCGTCACCGACGTCCAGATCTGGTCGGGCGTCGGCGGGCTGCGCACGGTCTTCGACGCGCTGCGCGGCGAGCTCCTGACATTCGCGGACGAGCGCGGCCGCGAGCTCTTCGACCTGCCGAAGGCGCCGCGCCCGGCGGCGGAGACGCCCGCGCCGGTACGCTTCCTGCCCGAGTACGACAACCTGGTGCTCGGCCACGACGACCGCAGCCGGATCGTCGCCGACGAGTTCCGTCCGCGTCTGGTGACCAAGAACCTGCAGGTCCCCGCCACCTTCCTCGTCGACGGCTTCGTCGCCGGAACCTGGAAGATCGAGCGCCGGAAGAAGGTCGCGACGCTCGCGCTCGTGCCTTTCGACAAGCTCGCCAAGAAGAGCCTCCGGGCGCTCGAGGAAGAGGGCGATGCTCTCCTCGTTTTCGTCGAACCGGAGGCCGCGACGCGCGAAGTCGTCGTCGCGGCCTCGCCAGGCTAGTGGGGGGTCACCGCATCAGGCCGCGGCGCGCGTGCGCCGCCGCACCGCCCACCAGCCGGCGCCGACGAAAGCGATCTCGACCGCGGCGATGACCGCCATGATGGTCACCAGATTGGAGCTCCCGAAGCCGTAGGAGTGGAGACCGGCGGCGAGCACGTAGTTCACCCCGAGATAGGTCATCAGGATCATCCAGAAGGCGGCGATCGAGCCGACGGCGACGCCGAAGTCCTCGATCTGCTTGTCGAAGCGGGCGTGCAGGATCGCCATGTAGGCGAGAAACGCCACCAGCGACCAGACCTCCTTCGGATCCCAGCCCCAATAGCGCCCCCACGAGGAGGCGGCCCAGATCGAGCCGGTCAGGATGCCGGCGATGAGCAGGATCGATCCGACGTGGATGTACCAGTAGGCGAGCTGGCTCCAGCGGTGAGCCACCTCGCGCCGCTCGGGCGCGAAGATCTCCACGCCCACCACGACGTGCGCGAAGAAAGTGACCAGGGCGAGCGTCGCGTAGCTCACCATGATGATCGGCACGTGGATCGCGAGCCAGGGCGTACCCGAGAGCACCGGCGGCATCGGGTGGATGAACGGATCCATCGGCAGACGGTCGACGAGGAGCATGGCGAGCGCCGACATCGCCGCCGCGTTGAAGATCAGTATGCGGTTGCCGAGGAGCAGCGCCAGGACGGCGAACAGCCCGACTCCCCAGGCCAGGAAGAGCATCGACTCGTACATGTTCGAGGCCGGAATGCGCCCCGCCACCAGCCAGCGCTGGGCGATGCCCCAGGTCATCACCGCGAAGCCGCCGACGAGCCCCAAGCGCGCCAGCCAGACGAGGCCGAAGCGGTCGCGGGAGAGCGTGAGGCCTGCGGCGAGCGCCGCCGGAACCAGCAGCCACCAGGCGAGCGCGCTCGAATGCACGCGCGTGTAGCGGAGCTCGCGCGCGATCGCCCCGGTGGTCGGATAGTGCGCGGGAGCCCGGGTCCGGATCTCGGCCACGTGCGCGAGCAGATCGGCGGCTCCGGCCGGGCGCACGGCGCCCCAGACCGCATTCGGATCGGCGGCTGGCTCGACCCGCAGCATCTCGCCGCGGAAATAGCCCTGCAGGGTGGTCAGGCGATCGGAGAGCTCCACCAGGTGCTGATCGAGGGCCGCCGGCTTCTTCTCGCCTTGAGACCGGGCCTCGGCGCCGCCGATCGCCTCGCGCAGCGCGCTCTTCGAAACGAGATCGCGGAACGAGGCGTAGGTGACCCCGGGCGGGAGCCCCGCGATGGCGGCGATGTCGGCACGAACGCGCACGATCGGCTCGTTCTGCCAGCCCTGTGGGTCGATCACCCAGCCGGCGACCATGGCGACCGGATCGACGCCGGGCCAGGCGCGCTTCTTGGTGACCGTCCAGACGGCATTCCTCGCCTGGGTGTCGAACGGCATCGTGCGGCCGTCGAACTGCACCGGCACGGCGCGCAACGCTTCGACCTGGGAGGCCTCCGGCACCAGGGCCGCGCCGGCGGGAGCGGAGCCCGCCAAGCCGAGGAGCGCCGCCGCCAGCAGGACGGCCAGAGGCACGGCCTTGCCTCCTGCATGGGCCGCCGCCTGGGCCAGCAGCGCGTCGTTCATGCGCTGCTGCGCGAGACGCGTGAAGAAGACCACGATCATGCCGGCGACGAGCAGGATGTAACCCAGGAAGACGACGTTCTGGCCCGGGTCGTGGGAGACCGAGAGGATCGTCATCTCGCGTCCGCCCTGGATCTGATAGCTCGACTGGAAGAAGGTGTAGCCGCCGTGCGACAGCGGCCGGTTCATCTCGATCACCCCTGGGATTTCGGCGCCCGTGCCGGCAGGGGGCTCGACCACCACCCGACTGCGAAACATCGCCGGGCGCTGCGTGCCGGGATAGGTATCGATCTCGAACGAGTCGAGGCGCACCTTGAACGGCAGGGTGAGCGGCGGCAGGTCGCCCTCCTTGTCGCCCTGGAAGACGACGTCGGAGGACTGTCCCTCCCAGATCGGCAGCCGGCCCTCGACCTTGAACAGCACGGTCATCAGGGCGCCGGCCAGGATCAGGAGCATTGCGGAGTGGGTGAGCGCGAAGCCGATCCGGAACCGGTTGCGCGGCCAGCGCGTGATGAGCGCCGCCAGGAGATTCAATCCGAAGAGCCCCTCGAGCGCGAAGAACCAGGGCGCGTAATAGACCGCCCGCGCCGCCTCGGCACCGCGCAACGATTCGAAGATCGTTCCGACGGCGAGGACGGCCCCCAGCACCAGAAGCAAGACGACAGTCAGCTTGAGCGAGCCCAGCCGCTCGATCCAGAGTTTCATGGCTTTCTCCCGGGAGCTCGAAGCGCCGCCCCCCCCCGGCGCGATGATCTCGCATCGGCCCGCCGATCGCACCCACCCCCGCGAGCAGGCCCGGCCCAGAGCCTGCGGGCGGCCGGCGCCCGATCCGCGCCATCCGGGCGATCCCGGGGTGAAGCGGACTGCGGGCTCGGTATAGTGGGGAGCGATGTCCGAACCGGCCTCCTTCTCCACCTCGTCTCGGCGCCGTGACGAGCCGCGACGGCCCGCGGCGCGGCCGTTTCTGGCGCCTTCCCAGGTGCGGTTCTGGGGTCTCCTGGTGCCGATTCATCTCGGTGCTTTCGCGGCGCTCTATTTCGGGACTTTCGCGCTGCTCGAGCGCGCCTATACCCAGGCGGCTTCGACCGCGGCCCGTTTCCAGCTCGACGAGGCGGTGCGCAACATGCCGCTCGTCCCCGAAGCCGGCGCTGCCGGCCGCAATCCGCACACCTTCGCCCGGACGCTCGCCGCCAATCAACCGATCGGACTGCGCCTCTATCGTGCCGACGGCTCGCCGCTCGGCTCGACGAACCTGTCGGTCGACCGCACCGAGCAGGAGCGGGTCCGCCGTTTCCTCGCCGACGAATCCGCCCACAGCGAGACCTGGATCGAGACCGACGTCAACTCCCGTCAGTGGATGCGCGGGCTCGTGCGCCTCTCCGCCGGCGTCTCCTGCACCCCCTGCCACGCGGCCGGCACGACGCGCGGTGCCGCTGCGATGCGCATCGACTTCACCGACCAGCTGCGGGAGATCCGGACGCTCATGCGCTGGCGGATCGGCTGGCTACTCGCGGCCTGGCTGACGCTCATCGCCGGCGTGACGATCTTCGTTCAGCGCACGGTGCGCCGTTCGGCGGCGCGGCTCGGGGAGGAGCTGCGCGCCGCCGCCGCCGGTGGTGGCGCGGACGGCACCACCCGGTCGCACTTGCCGCTCGACCCGGTGGCCGCCGAGGTCCATCGCGCGCTGCGTGATCTCCTGACGAAGCAGCGCCAGCGCGAGGCCGACGTCGCGGTGCGTCTGGCCCGCGTCGATCAGCTCGCGAGTCTGGGGCAGCTCGCCGCGGGGCTCGCCCACGAGATCAAGAATCCGCTCGCCGGTATCCAGGGCGCGCTCGAGGTGCTGCGGGACGAGTCCGGGGACAGCGAAACCGTGCGCATCTACGAAGAGATGCTCGGCGAGCTCCGCCGCGTCAACGCCATCCTCTATCGCTTGCTCGAATCGGGTCGCCCGGCGCCGCTGCGGCTCGCCCGCACCAATCTCCGTGGACTGCTGGAGGAGACCTCGGAGCTGCTGCGGCCGTCGCTGCGCCGCCAGCAGGTCGAGCTCGTGACCGAGGCCGCCGCAGGCCTGCCCGATGTCCATGTCGATCCCGCGAAGATCCGGCAGGTGCTGGTCAATCTCATCCAGAACGCGGCGGAAGCGATGCAGGAGCGGGGCGGCCGGATCACGGTGCGCGCCAGCGGCTTTCCCGCCGAGAACGCGGTCGTCATCGCGGTCGAGGACAACGGCCCGGGGATCGCCGCCGATCAGCTCGGCAACGTCTTCGAGCCGTTCTTCACCACCAAGTTCACCGGCACCGGCCTCGGCCTCGCGATCTCGAAGAGCCTGGTCGAACAGCATGGCGGCCGCATCGAAGTCACTTCGGAGCCCGGCGTGGGGACCTCCTTCCTGCTCATCCTGCCCGAGCGACCGGTGCCCGCGGAGCGCACCGGACTCGCCCAGGCGAATCCCGCCGCGGAGGCGCACTGAGACATGGCCCTCATTCTGCTCGTCGAGGACGAAAAGCTGTTGCGCTGGGCGCTCGAGCAGCAGCTCAAGCGCGTCGGCCACACGGTGCTCGTCGCTCCCGACCTCGCCTCCGCCACGACTCACCTCGAGAGCCGCCAGCCCGACGTCGTCCTGCTCGATCTCGGACTGCCCGACGGCCACGGCCTCGACTTCTACGAGGCCAACCGCGAGCGGCTCGAGGGCAGCGTCGTCATCGTGATGACCGCGCTCGGGCAGGTCGGCGAGGCGGTACGCGCCATGAAGCTCGGCGCCCTCGATTTTCTGTCGAAGCCGGTCGATCAGGCCGAGCTCGTAGCGCTGGTCGAGCGCTCGCTCGCCGTGCGCGGCGACCAGCTCGAGGCACAGGCTTCGCGGCAGCGCCGCGAGCAGCACCTTGCCCAGACCGTCATCGCCGATTCGCCGAAGTTCCGCGAGGTCGTCGAGACCGCCGACAAGGTCGCGGCCTCCGAGGTGGCGAGCATCCTCATCCAGGGCGAGAGCGGCTCGGGAAAGAACGTCGTGGCGCGCTACATCCACTCGGCCTCACCGCGCCGGTCGCGCCCGTTCATCGAGGTCAGCTGCGCGACGATCCCGGAGAACCTGCTCGAGAGTGAGTTCTTCGGCCACGAGAGGGGCGCCTTCACCGACGCCAAGACCACGAAGCGCGGCGTCTTCGAGCTCGCCGAGGGGGGCACGGTGGTGCTCGACGAGATCGGCGAGCTCCGCCTCGACCTGCAGGCGAAGCTCCTGCACTTTCTCGAGGAGCGCCGGTTCCGAAGGGTCGGCGGGACGCGCGAGATCACTGCCGACGTGCGGGTCATCGCGCTGACCAATCGCGATCTGCAGGCGATGGTGCGCGACAAGATCTTTCCGCAACGATCTCTTCTACCGCTTGAACGTCTTCCCGATCTTCGTCGTCGCCGCTGCGCGAGCGCCCGGAGGACATCCTGCCGATGGCGCGCCATTTTCTGGCGACGCTGCAGCCCAAGCTCGGCCGGCGCTTCGACGGCTTCGACCGCGAATCCGAAAATCTCCTCCTCGCCTACTCCTGGCCGGGCAACGTCCGCGAGCTGCGCAACGTCGTCGAGCGCGCCATGGTGCTCGAGCGCGGGCCGCGGATCTCCCGCCGTTCCCTGATTCTCGACTGGGGACCGGAGGCCGCGACGGCCGAGCCGGGGGCAGCCGGCGGGGCCGGAGCCTTCGCGCTCGGCGAGGGCATCGTGCAGCTCGAGGAGCTCGAGCGCGAGATGGTCGCGCGGGCGATGCGCGCCGCCGGCGACAACCAGACGCGCGCCGCCGAGCTCCTCGGCGTGACCCGCGACCAGCTGCGGCACCGGCTGAAGAAATTCGCCGGCGCCGCGGGCGAATAGACGTTCACAAGCCGTTCACGAACCGGCCACGAACCGGGCCGGAGATTTCTGGAACGACGCTTGCACCCGCAGAGCGGCGAGGGGAGAGCGTGTGCGCCTGTTGGTTCTCGACCAGAGTCTGATCCTGCAGTGGCTGGTCCGTCACGAGTTTCCGGACGGGCTCGAGGTTGCGTCCGCCCGGAGCCTGCACGAGGCCGAGCAGCTCCTCGCGGCGGATCCGCCGGATGCCGCCGTCGTCAGCCTGCCGCCGGCGCAGCTCCCGTGGCACGAGTTTCAGCATCGCTGCGCGACCCACGTGCCGCCGATCCCCGTGCTCTACGAGTCGTGTGTCGATGCCGACGCCCGCGCCATGGGTCTCGATCCGGCCGACGGCTACGCCGCCTTCCTGCGCAAGCCGGCGGCGCGCACCGAGCTGCGCTCGGCGCTCGAGGCGCTGCTCGCCTGGAGTCACGACAAACGGGCGAACGCGGCCACCGAGCCGCGGCTCAGCGGGGGGCCGGCGCCGCAGCAGCAGCGCGGGTCGTGAAGGTCCAGCGCACCGGCGTCGCGGCTCTTCCCGAAGGGTCCTTGAAGTAGGAATACTGCGGCGAGTTGATCCACACGACGTAGGTCCGGCCCGGTTCGAGGTGCACCGGCGCGCTATTGGTGCGCACGAGCGCGTCCCAGGACGATTCGCCGATGTCGGGCGCGGTCGCCTTGTCTTCGATCACCCAGGCCCAGCCTTCACGATCCATGGCGCGATCGAAGGTCACCGCGAGCGTAGTGCGCGCCGGATCCACATCGGTCGCGCCGAGCGGCGGATCGAACGCGACGACGTGCGGTGGCGCGCTCGCATCGCTCGGCGTCGTCGAGACCGAAAGCGGCGGCGTTGACGAGCCGCCGCCACACGCGAGTGGCAGGAGAAGCACCAGAGCGCTCCACCGAACAGCGCGTGCGAAGGGGCATGCAGAGCTCACTGCGTGATTCTACTGCGCCTTCGCGCCCGTTCCCGCTCCCGGTGGAGCAGGTGGGGATATATCCGCAGTTGGTGGGCGGAGAACCCCGATCGCCGCTCACGCCACCCGCCTCTCGCAGAGGGCGCGCGCGCTTTGCAAGCGCGCAGCAGATCGCAAAGAGCCGCCACACACAGACCCAGAGAGCAGGCAGCGCCGTCCATCGGGGTGGGGAGCTCCCCCTACTTCGAGCGGCACCCGATCCCGCGATGCGCGCTCGCTTCTCAAGGCACAGGCCTTGCTCTTGTAAGGGCCGAGATGCAACGCACGAGGACCCACGAACTCGCAGGAGGAGCGAAAGACATGAACCGAATTGCGAAAAAGACTCTCGAGACCACCGGCTTCTGTACGGTGCTCGCTCTGGCAGCTCTCATGCTGCTCGGCACCGGCATCGCCGGCGCGCAGACCATCCAGTATCTCGACGACGGCGCGGTGCAAAATAGCCGCGGCGGCTTCGATCTGCCGTTGCAGGGCTATTGCTGGGGGGATGGCGCGATCGACACCGCGCATGCCACGCGCCCGCTCTGCATCGCGCTGCGAATGAACTACGCGAAGGATCCATGCACTGCCGGCACGGCGCCGACGGTCCGCTCCTGGAGCACGGGCGTCTGCAACGACCTGATCAACACCACACAGCTCGCCTGCGAAGCGCAGCCGGATCGTTTGTGGACCGGCGCACCGGTCAACAAGTGCGCGATCGTCATGAACGACGACGACCGCAACGACGTGGTCTGCGCCCTGCACCAAGGCACCTGGGTCACCTCCGGCACCTGCGTCGGCACCTGGGTCATGCCGCCGGGCAGTGCCTACGCCTCGAACCTCCTGACCTGGAACGGCTCGGCGACGAGCGCTCCGGGCCCCGGCGACCAGTGCCTGCGCTGCCACAACACGCGCACCCAGTACAACGGCCCGCGCGTCCGGGACACTGAAGACACGATGTTCATGGGTCACAAGAACATGTCGCGTCCGGTGGTCGTCGGAATGCCCTGGGGCGGCCCCGATTTTCATTGCATCGATACGACGACCGGCCTGCCGGCTCCGGCGACCTCGGAAGAGGCCTGCTACGACCTCGGCTTCAACTTCAACTGGGTGCCGCTGGCGCCCTATCCGGGCAACGACGTCGGCCAGGACTTCCACTGGGACACCGGCCAGATCGATCTCGACGTGACCGCCGGCACGAACTTGAAGGACCTCCTCTGGATCTATGCCGACTGGCTCTCCCCCTTGCCGCGCGCGATCTACGCCGACGCTCCGGACACCTCGGTCAGCCCGAACAAGCCGACGGTCAGCTACTCCTGCTCCCGCTGCCACACCACGGGCTGGACGGCTGACGCGACGGTGAACTACGGCGCGGGCGGAGCGGGAACCTCGACCCGCGAGCCCGAGAAGAGCCTCCCGGGCGTCACTTGGGACGGCGTCGCCGACGCCACCTTCGGCCAGGTGAACCTCGCCGCTGGCGCCCCCTACAGCCAGAAGTCGGCCTCCTGGGATGCCTGGGGCATCACCTGTACTCGGTGCCACAACTCGGCAATCAACCGGACCTCGACAGCCGCCTTCGGCTTCTCGGCCCCGACCGGCATGTCGTCGCACCACAACGCCCTCACGGCCGCCGACAACAGCAGCGGCGTCTGCACCAAGACTCAGTGGACCGCCGAAACGCAGTGCACGGCAGACGGCGGCCTCTGGCTGACGAACTGCAGCGTCAACCCCACGGCGGCAGTCTGCACGCAGGCGATCACGACCTCGGGCGCCTGCACATCGCCGGGCGTCTGGGTAGGAGCTCCGGGCTGGTGCAGCAACGCCTTCTACAGCACGTCGCCGACCTGCACCGCCAACGGCTTCAACTGGCAGGACGGCTGGTGCTCGCGGCCGGACAAGACGACCTCCACGGATTGCGCACCGGCCTCCGCGTCGGTCACCTCTTTGAGCCGCACCGGTGGCGTCGCCACCGCGGTCGTTACGCTGGGCCACCCCTTCGCGACCAGTGACAAGGTCGCGGTCGCGGGTGCCTCACCGTCCGCATACAACGGCACCTTCACCATCACCGTAGTCGACTCGACAACGTTTACCTATCCTGTGGCAGCCGGAACGGACACTGCCACCGGCACGATCACCGCGGCGCTGGGCAGCACCTCTGCCCGCAACTGGCGCCTCAACGGCAATCAGGCCTCCTGCCAGGTGGCGGGAGCGACCTGGTCGTATTCGTCCTGCAGCCTCGAGGGCGTCTGCAACGATCCTTCGAACCTCACCAGCAAGTCTGCCTGCACCGGAGTTGGCGGGCAGTTCGCCTACGCGACCGACGTCATCCGCTGCGAGGATGCCGGCGGTCACTGGACCGGCAGCAACAGCAACCGCGGCCAGATCATCACCAGCCTGTGCATGAACTGCCACCGTCAGGAGGCCTCGGGCGTGCCGGTCGACGCCACCAACCCGGCGACGGCCCTGAAGGTCGGGCCGTATCACAGCTCCGTGGGCTTCGTGAGCCATCCGCACGCGAACCAGTTCCTGAACAGCCCGCACGGCAAGTTCACCGGCACCTTCGCGCAGATCCCCACCGGCAAGTTCAACTACGCCATGACCGGTGAGTACAAGAGCTTCTTCATGACCGAAGGCGAAGCCGGCAACACCGGCAACGGCTGCACCGGCTGCCATGACGTCCATACCAGCACGGTCACCGGTGAGAAGCCGTTCGCCGAAGAATGCACCGAGTGTCATGCGAAGGATCTGACCAACATGATTCACTCGGCCGGGCCCGGCACGCCGCTCGAAGACATGGCGACCGACCCGATGGAAGCCTGCGTCATCTGCCACATGCCGGCCGGTGAGCATCTCTTCCGGATCAACACCGACGCCGCCTACTCGACCAAGCCGGCGACCGCGCTCACCGCGACGGTCAACGCCAACACCGCTCCCGACGGCATCTACCCGAGCGCGGTCTGGGTCGACCTCGACAGCGCCTGCGGCAAGTGCCACGGCGGCGGGGTCGCCAATGTCGAGACCACCGGCCGGATCGACCTCAAGTTCTGGGACGAGGATCCGATCACCAGCAATCTGAGCTGCGCCGAAGCTGGCGGCACCTGGGTGGTCAACAAGTGCACCGTGCCGGCTGGCAGCTCAGCTGCCTGCGCGGCAGCTTTCGGCACCTGGAATTCGTCGACTTCGGTCTGCACCCTGACGGCCGGGAGGTACCTGCGGGTTCCCGACGGCATCGGTGCCACGATGACGGCCAATCAACGCCTCACGGTGGCGGGCGCCGGCGCCCTCTACTACCAGGGAATCAACAAGCTGTATGGCGACTTCGAGACCTACATCGCCTCGACGGTACGCGCCCCGTGGATCACTCTGGCCGGTCCGGCGACCAAGGGCGTCATCGGCGCCGCGGTCGCGCAGAACCCGGTCAAGAACCACGCCGCGTACTTCAGCAAGGCGACTCTGGCGGTGAAGGCGGCTGGGATCCACAACGACAAGCCGTACGCCACCTTCGGCTACAGCCTGCAGCCGGGCAACACCCTCCAGGTCAACGTCAACGCCTCCTTCTCCACCTGCAGCGGCAGCATCGCGAACTGCGATGCCTTCGTCTGGAACTGGGGAGATGGCACGCCGAATTCGACCACCAGCACGCCGACGACCTCACACATCTACGCCACCGCCGGCACCAAGCTGGTCACGCTAACGGTCGAAGAGTACGGCGTCAACGAAGCCTCGGTGTCGAAGAACGTCCGGGTCTTCGCGGTCGACGCACCTCCGGTCGCCGGCGGCACCGCCTGCGGCAGCATCGTCAACCCGAACTCCTGGGTCGCTACCTTGGTCGACGGATCCGTAGATCCCCCACACCGCCCGGCACCGCGGGCCCGGGTATCAGGCAGGTGACGGTGAGCTGGGGTGACGGCGGGGCGATTTCGAGTGCCGTCGACGCGACCCCGACCGTACCGCCCTTCCTGTTCGGCACGGTCTTCACGCACACCTACCTGAACGCGGGCAGCTTGACTCTCAAGCAGACCGCGTACGACACCATCGGTCAAGCCAATTTCCGCAACTGCCCGGTGACTCTCGCCACCTTCACGATCGACGGCAACGTCCGGCGACTGAACGACACGCCGGTCGCTACCGCCACCATTACCATCAAGAAGAACGGGATCACGGTGCGGACGGTCTACAGCAACTCCCTCGGCAACTACACGGTGGGCAACCTCAAGCCGGGCACGTACAACGTGACGGCGACCAAGACCGGCCTGACATTCCCTCAGGTCTACAATCAGCTCGTGGGTCCGAGCGCTTCCGGCCTCAACTTCCAGTCGATCCAATAATCCAGGATACGAATCGAGAACATCATGCGAACCCACGAAACCTCAGGAGGCAACATGAGAAAGATCGCAACTGTCTTGCTCGCCCTCGTCCTCGGCCTCTGTCTCGCGACGGCAGTCCGAGCCTACGATCCCCCGGCTCCCGCACCCGGATCCGGCATCAACGGTACCGTGCACGACCTCGGTACCGCCCACAACGGCATGAACTACGTGGCCATTCCGCAGGACTTCGGCAGCAGCTCCACGCCGCTCAACCGGATCTGCATCTTCTGCCACGCGCCGCACAACACCTATCGCTTGAGCCCCGCCAACCTCGGCGCGCCGGGCGGCAGCGGACCGCAGGCGCCGGATGCCTTCGACTACCTGCCGCTGTGGAACCACGAGCTCACCGGCAACTTCACCTACAGCATGTACTGGAACGGACCGGGCGCTCCGACGACCGGCGCCAAGGCCTCGCAGGCGATCCAGAACGGCATGGCGATGGGCAGCGTCTCGCTGCTCTGCATGAGCTGCCATGACGGCAGCGTGGCGGTGAACTCCTACGGCAACACCGATCAGCCGACGACCTCGCAGAGCGGCACCGGCCCCATGATCAGCAACGCCTATACCGTCGGTCTCGACAACAACATGCAGAACCACCATCCGATCGGCTTCAACTACGACGACGTGCAGGCAGTCGACACCGAGATCTCCAGCGCCGACGTGGTCTCCTTCACGACGACCTCGACGGTGCGCGACCACCTCTACGGCGCCGGCAACACGCAGCTCGAGTGCGCCTCCTGCCATTCCGTCCACAACACCGGCAACACCGGTGAGAGCCTGCTCTGGCGCAGCGACGTCAACAGCCAGCTCTGCCTCACCTGCCACAGGAAGGGCACCTACACCCCGCCGAACTGAAGGCGATGGCTGTCGATCTCGGGGCCTGGGCAACCAGGCCCCTTTTTCTTTTTCCGGGCGGGACATTCTCCCCGCCCGGCGATCGCCGGCGCGCCGGCGCCCAACTCCCATACCCCAGGGTGGCGCGGCCTGAAGCGGCGCTGGACTAGGATTCCCTCGTGCCCGAAGACGGTTCACGAGACCCCGGCGCCCGGAACGGATCCATGACCCCACGATCACGTTGGTTCGGCAAGCGCACTTCCCTTTCGACCCTGGCGCTCACCCTGGTCGCTCTGACATTGGCCGCCTGCGCGACCCCGGCTCGCCAGCGCGGGCCCGCGGTCTACTTTCCGCCGCCGCCGGCTCTGCCCCGGATCCAGTACCTGACCGCCTTCAACGGCCTGAAGGACATCGAGGAGCAGTCGGGCTTCAATCGCTTCGTGGTCGGAGAAAAGCTCAACCTCCAGCTCGACAAGCCGTACGGCGTCGCGATCTTCGACGGCCGGATCTACGTCTGCGACACCAACACCACGGTCATCGTCCTCGATCTCAAGAAGAAACAGTTCTCGTCCATGGCCGGCGCGGTCGGACCGGGGAGACTCACTCAGCCGGAGAACATCAGCATCGAAGCCGACGGCACGAAGTACGTCGCCGACCCGGTGCGCGGACAGATCGTGGTCTTCGACCGCGCCGACGCTTATGTGCGTGCGATCGGCGAGCCCGGGGCCTGGAAACCGGTCGACGCGGTGCCGTTCGGCGACCGGCTCTATGTCGCCGACAACGCCAACGGGCTGGTGAAGGTCTTCGACAAGGTGACGGGCGAGCTCCTGAAGACGATCGGCGACCAGGGCGATCCCGCCGAGCGCCTCGACCGGCCGACAAACCTCTCCTTCGATCGCGACGGCGATCTCTACGTCACCGACGTCGGGCGTTTCCAGGTGGTCAAGTTCGACCGCGACGGGCATTTCAAGTCGACCATCGGCAAGCTCGGCGACAACATGGGCCATTTCGCCCGGCCCAAGGGCACGGCGATCGACCGCGAGGGGCGGCTCTACGCCGTGGACGCGGCCTTCAACAACGTGCAGATCTTCAATCGTGAAGGGCGGCTGCTGATGTTCTTCGGCGCTTCGGGCGACACCCCGGGAGGGATTCTGCTGCCCGCCAAAGTGACCCTCGACGAGAACAACATCGACTACTTCCGCTCCTACGCCGCGCCCGGCTTCGAGATCGAATACCTGGTTCTGGTCACCAGCCAGTTCGGCCCGCGCAAAGTGAGCGTCTTCGGTTTCGGACACGAGAAGGGCAAGCACTACCCGACCGAGGAAGAGCTGCGGCAGCAGATCGAGGAGCGGCGCAAGAAGGAGCTCGAGAAGGCGCAGCATCCCTGAGGCTCGGGAGACCGGGTCCATCGGCATGGAGAATCGATCCCAGCCCCGCGCGAAAGCGGCGATTCTCGCCGCCTTGCTGGTCGGCGGAACGCTCACGCTGCTCGCCGGCTGCAGCGTCGCGACCCACCGCCGGGTCTTGAGCTTCTTCTTCGACGGGGTGCCCGAGCCCAAGGCCGCGGTCGTCTCGTCCGCACCGGCCGTGCAGGCAAGCGTCGGCCGGCAGCTCGTCCGCCCCGGCGAGCACGGTCCCTACGCGGCCAAGCTCTGCGGCGCCTGTCACGACTCCCAGGCGACGAACGCCCTCGTCGTCCCCGCCGAGAAGCTCTGTCTGCGTTGTCACGACTTCGGGCTCGCCAAGCGCTACGTCCACGGACCGCTCGCCTCGGGCGGCTGCCTGGTCTGCCACGATCCGCACCGCTCGGCGAACCGCTACCTGCTGGTCTCCGCCTCCGACGGCTTCTGCCTGCATTGCCACGCTCGCGCCGACCTTTCTCAGGTCGAGGGGCACGCCGGCCTGGCCTCCGATGCCGCCGACTGCACCCGCTGCCACGAAGCGCATATGTCCGACCGCAAGTTCCTGCTGCGCTGAGAGAGAGACGACTCTGCGCCCCACCCTCCGCGTTCTCGTCGCCGCCGCGGCCCTCGTCGCGCCCTCGAGCCCGGGGGCGCTCGCCGCCGACTGGCGGCTCTTCTTGCCGCGGACACTCGACAACGGCGCCTATCTCGACCTGCGCGGGGTCTTCGAGGAGGACGAAAACCGCAATGCCGGGCGTTCGGTCCGCTGGAGCGACACTTTCTTCAAAGAGAAGCTGACGGTCTTCTCGAACGGCTATTTCTATCATCCGCGCTTTCTGCTCTACCGTGCCGCGGTCACCGGCGCGGTCTCGCAGGAGCGCTACGACACCTCGCTCGCGCCCGCCACAGAGTGGCGGCCGGACCACGGTCTCGAGTACGACTTCAGCCTCCATCTGCTGCCCGAGCATCCGTACAACCTGACGCTGTTCGCCCGGCGCTACGAGCCGCTCTTCACCGAACGTTTCGCCAGCCGCGAGAACAACATCGCGACCAGCCAGGGGGCCGATCTGCGCTACCGCCGGAAGCCCTATTTCCTGCATGCGCGCTACAGCGACGACCAGCTCACGTCCGGACCCCTCACTTCCAGCGTCCAGAGGCTCGGCCTGAACGGCGAGTACTTCAAGCAGTTCGAGGGCAGCGACCACCTCTCGGTGACGACGGCCTTCAACCCCTCGCGCTTCGAGCGCAGCACCGGCCTCACGGGCACCTCCCGGGAAGCGCTGCTCGGCAATCTCCTCGCATTCGGGCGCTACCGGTTGAGCTCGAGCCTGAGCCAGGAGCGCCTCGAGCAGGACGATCGGTCATCCAACCGCTTCGAAAGCGACCAGTTCATCTGGCAGGAGCGTTTCAACGTCGACCTGCCGCTGCACTTCCGGGGCGAGCTCGCCTACCGCCACCAGAAGAGCGAGAACCGGTTTCCCGACGCCGACCCCAACCGGATAGGCACGCGCTCCACCCTGTCGCGCAATCTCTCCGCGACGCTCACGCATCAACTCTTCGACAGCCTCACCAGCAGCTACAGCTTCACCCGCAGCCGGCAGGAGTCGGCCGGCGGCGAGACCGATTCGAACTCGCATCAGCTCGGTTTCTCCTACGACAAGAACATTCCGCGCGGCCGGCTCCTGCTGGGAGCGAGCTTCGGCCGCGCCGAGGTCGAAAGTGCCGGCCGAACCGACGTCGTCAACGAACCGCATTCCGGCGTCGCCGTCCCGGGCGCCTTCGAGCTCGGCCAGGAGAACGTCGAGCGCGAATCGATCGCCCTCTTCGTCCGCTCCCCGGTCTCGCCGTTCGAGAACATCCAATTGACGGAGGGGGAGCACTTCGTCCTCGCGAGCCGAGTCAACACCCTGGAGATCCAGATCCTCGCGCTGCCGCCCCAGTTCGTCTTGCCGGGCAGCTACGACTTCACGGCCACGTACGCGCTCGCCGGCGGCGGCTTCGCGCTGCTTTCGCAGTCCCGCAGCTTGACCGGCAGCGTCCAACTCTTCGACAACCGGCTGATTCCCTACGCGAGCTATTCGACCGTCCATTCGGAGGTCCGTTCCGGCTTCTTTCCGGGGACGATCCCCGACTCCACGACCACCACCGCTGGTCTCATCTACCGCCTCGGCTCCCTGCGCGCCCGCGGCGAGTACCGGCAGGTCGACTGGGCGGCCAGTCCCTATTCGTCCTGGCTGGCCGAGCTGCAGTACGTCGGCGCACTCACCCGTTCGACCCGGCTCTACGCCACCGCTTCCCACCGCCGCTGGGACTACCCCCACGGGCGCTCGGCGGCGTTCCCCGATCCTTCGATCCAGACCACCGATGTCGCGTCGGTCGACCTGCAGCAGAAGCTCTTCGCGCGCAACCTGTTGCTTTCGGTGGGCGGCTCCTACTCCGAGTCGCACAGCCTCTTCGACTCGCGCGCCCGGTCGATGAACGCCGCGCTCTCCTGGAAGCTCGGCCGGACCAATCTTTCCGCCGGCGCCACGATCTACGAGTCCGAGGCCGAGGGCGGCGGGATCGCGGTCAGCACGCGCACCCGCCGCCTCTACTACCTGCGCCTGCGCCGCGAGCTGTTCTAGGCTCGCCGCCATGAGCTCTGCCCGCCGCGCGCTCGTCGCCGCCGTTCTCATCCTCCTTCCGGGATGCAGCGCGCGTTTCACGCCGCGCGTCGAGCTGCCGGAGGTGACGCTGCAGTGGCCGTTCCCGCCCCACGCGGCCAAGCTCACTTTCGTACGCTCGCTCACCGGCTTCGCGCCCGGGCGAAGCGCCGGGCGAGCCCTGCGCGCGCTCGTCGCCGGCAAGGAGAGCGCCGATCTCAATGCGTTCGTCCTGCCGGTGGCGGTCGCGGTCGGGCCGGGAGGAGAGATCGCGGTCGCGGACATGGGGCGGCGCTGCGTCCATCTCTTCTTTCCGGAGACCGGGCGCTATCTGCGACTCGTCGGATCGAGGACCGAGCCGATCGTCTCGCCGGTCGCCCTGGCGTTCGACGAGGCGGCGCGGCTCTATCTCACCGACTCCGCCGGCAGGCTCTTCGCCTTCGGGGCGCACGGCGAGACTCTGTGGACTTCCCGTTCGGCCGGCGAGACGCCCTGGCTGCGTCCCACCGGCCTCGCCTACGACCCGCACAACCACCGCCTCTACGTCGTCGACACCCTCGCCCATCGCGTCTTCGCCCTGCGCCCCGACGGGTCGGTCGAGCTCTCCTTCGGCGGACGGGGCGCCGGCGTCGAGAATTTCAACTTCCCGACCCATATCTCGAGCACCGCATCGGGCGAGCTGTTCGTGACCGACACGCTCAACTTCCGGATCAGCGCGTTCGACGAAAGCGGCCACGCGCTCGGAGTCTTCGGCCACCACGGCGACGGCTCCGGCGACCTCGCGATGCCGAAAGGGCTCGCCGCCGACCGGGACGGCGTGCTCTACGTCGCCGACAGCCTGTTCGACAATATCCAGCTCTTCGACCGCAAGGGGCGGTTCCTGCTCACTCTCGGGCGCCGGGGAACGGCTCCGGGCGAGTTCTGGCTCCCCTCCGGGCTCTTCGTGAGCTCCAGCGGGGAGCTCTACGTCGCCGACACCTACAATCGGCGGGTGCAGGTCTTCCGGATCCAGGAGGGTTATGTCGCGAGCGGTTCCTGAGCGGCGGGCGCGCGGGCGCGTCCTCGTCCTGTTGACTTGCGGTCTCGCGAGCGCGGCGACGCTCGCGGGCCAGACCGAGAGCGGCATGACGAACACCAAGCACAATCTCGCGGTCTCCGGCCCGGGACCGATCCAGGCCCAGGGCGAGACCCGCATCTGCATCTTCTGCCATACGCCGCACAACGCGGCGCCCGATTCGCCGCTGTGGAACCGCGAGCTCGAGCCCCAGGCCTACACGGTCTACGCCAGCCCGACGCTCCAGGCCGGCGTGCTGCCGCAGCCGTTCGGACCTACCAAGCTCTGCCTCTCCTGCCACGACGGTACGATCGCCATGGGGGCGGTGATCAATCCGGCCGGCGGCATCGCGATGAGCAGCGGCACGCTCGCGCCGGGCAGCCTCGCGGACTTCGGCCTCGACCTCTCGGGCCATCACCCGGTGTCGTTTTCCTACAGTGCCTCGCTGCCGAACGCCGAGCTCGAGCCCTCGCCACCGGAGGAGCTCGTCTTCGGCGGCGCCGACGAGCTCCACTGCTCGACCTGCCACGATCCACACGAGGAGGGTTTCGGCAAGTTCCTGGTCAAGGACAACCGTTTCTCCGCTCTCTGCGTCACCTGCCACCGAATGACCGACTGGCCGAGCTCGGCCCACGCCACCTCCACCGCCTCGGTCGCCGGGCTCCTGCCGCGGCCGCCCGCGACCTGGCCCACCTGGACCCAACTCGACGAATGGGGCTGCGAGTCCTGCCACACGCCACACTTCGCGCCCACCGCGGAGCAACTGCTCAACTTCACCGACAATCCGACGACGCCGTTCGCCTGCACGAGCTGCCACGGTTCGGACCGGCCTGGACCGCTTCCTCCCGCCGGCGCTCCCGATGTCGCCGCTCTCCTCGCTGGCGCCGCCCGCGGTGGATCCATGGGCGCCGACATCGAACGCCAGGTGCGGAAGGTCTCTGCCCACCACGAGTCGACGGGCCTCGCCTCCGCCCTCCCGCGCGGCCCCGGATTCGGTCTGCCCTCCGACCCCGGAGGAGTCACCGGCGTACGTTGCGTCGACTGCCACAACCCGCACGCCACGAACGACCGACAAACGGAGCTGCCGTATGTCTCGGGTCTGCTCCAGGGAGTGGCGGGGGTCGACCGCAACGGCGCCCAGGTCTTCCCGGCGACGTTCGAGTACGAGATCTGCTTCCGCTGCCACGGCGACAACTCGCCCGACCCCGAGTTCATCCCGCGCGTCGTGGCCAGCACCAACACCCGCCTCGACTTCGATCCCGGCAATCCTTCCTTCCATCCGGTCGTCGAACCGGGGCGTGCGCTCGAAGTTCCGAGCCTGCCGTCGGCGCTCTCGCCGCAGCTCCTGCCGGGCGACCGCATCGCCTGCACCTCCTGTCATGCCGACGACGAGGGCGGCTCGCGCGGGCCGCACGGCTCGTCCTTTCCGCCGATTCTCAAGGAGCGCTACGAAACGGTGGACGGCACCGGCGAGAGCTACGAAAACTATGCCCTGTGCTATCGCTGCCACGAACGTACGAACATCCTCGCCGACCGGAGCTTCCGCACCCGCACCTTCCGCACCACGCCCTCCGGCGGCGGCCACAGCGGGCATCTCGCGGCGGGGGCACCCTGCTCCGCCTGTCACGATCCACACGGCGTGAACACGAGCGGCAGCGTGAGCTTCCTCGCCACGGGCGATCACACTCACCTGATCAACTTCGACACCCGGATCGTCGCGCCGGTCGAAGGCGCTCAGTTTCCCTCGTTCAAGGACACCGGACCGGGCTCGGGCACCTGCACGCTCGTCTGCCACGGCGTCACCCACAGCGCAACGCCGTACCCCTAGCCGGGACCGCGGCTAGTTGCTCTTGGCGGTCGGCTTGGGCGCTTCGCGCTTCTGGCCCGGGTTCTTGCGATCGTAGGAGGCCGGGCGGTGGCAGCCCGGGGCGCAGGAGCCGCCGGTCTCGGTCGGCACGAACTTGAGCGGCAGCTTCCAGCTGCCGAAGGTCACGCTCTCGGCAACCAGCGCGGCGTTCGTTCCGCCGTGGAGCTCGTGGCAGAGCGCGCAGCTCCTGCCCTTCTGCGGATTGTTGACGTGCAGATAGTGGAGGTTGCGCTCACCGTCGCGGAAGTTGGTGGCGAAGGAGGTGTCCGGGTAGGCGAGCAGATCCCGCTTGTGGCATTTGAAGCAGAGCGCGAACGCGGTGTCGGTATACGGCACGTAGGAGGTCTCAGGAAAGGCTTCGCGGAGGAGTTTCTTCTCGCTCCCGCCGTGCGGCTCGTGGCAGGCCGTGCACGAGCCGTCGCGGATCGGACCGTGCAGCACCGTCATCGCCGCCGTCACGATCTTGTCGTGGCAACCGAGACAGGTCTCCTTCTCCGGCTTGAGGAGGAGCTTCTCCTCGTCGGCCGCATGCGGCGAGTGGCAGGCGGGGCAGCCTTTCCCCGCACTGACTGCGGCATGCACGATGGGCGACTTCTGGACCTTGTCCGCGATGTCGTCGTGGCACTGGAAGCAAAGCTCCGGAATCTTCTCGGCGAGGAGCTTCGGGTTGGCCCCGCCGTGCGGCTGATGGCAGGTGGTGCAGCCGTCGTCGAGGGCCGGATGCTTGTGCTTCTTCGTCTGGACCAGCTCGCCGACCTCGGAATGACATCCGGCGCAGACCGCATCGCCCGGACGGGCGAGCAGCGGCTTGTTGTCCGATTCGTGCGCCGCATGGCAGGCCGTGCAGTCGCCGGCCTCGACCGGTCCGTGCGGGAACTTCGCGGCACCCGGATCCGAGTGACAGCCGGTGCAGAGCTCTTTCTGCGGCTTGAGCAGCAGATGAGGCTGATTCGAAGCGTGCGGCGAATGGCAGGTCGTGCAGGTGCCCTCCTGGACCGGCTCGTGGACCTGCTTCTTCGCGCCGAACGGATCGTGGCAGGTCGTGCACAGCGCGGGCTGCTCCGCCGTGAGCTTGAAAGTCGTCTTGCCCTTCTGCGGATGCGGCGTCGCGACCGGCTCGTGGCAGGAGTCGCAACTCTCCCCGGCCTCGTGCACCGAGCTGCCCTGGAGAAGCGTCGCATGACACTGCGCGCTCTGGCAGCTCTCCTGCGCCGCGAGGCTCCGCGGTGCGGGCGCCAATCCCCAGAAAAGCAGCAGAAACAATCCCCCGGTCAAGCCCAATTTGCCTCGGTGCATGCCGGCATCATGGTATCAACCCCGCCGCCATTCACCACCCCGTCGGGCTGCTCGCGCAGCGCAGCCAACCCGCCGCCCGATAGGGTGGGAAGGCCGCCCGGTACTCCCCTGGCGCCCTGCGTATTTTCTACGGTTGCCATTCAGAGCGCATGTGCTGAAATCACTCGAGATCCGCGTGATCGCCAGCGGAGCGCAAGAGATGAACGTCGGTACGTGCGGGAATCTCGTGAACTTGCTTCTCGAGACCAAGAACCGGTGCTGGGCGGACGGTGGGAGTTTTCGATCCGCGCCAAGGCGGACGGCTCCAGAAAGAAGGAGAAGGTCATGAAAAGAAAGCACTACCTAGAGCTCTGGGCGATTGGGCTAGCCTGCGCCGGCGCGATCTGGCTGGCGGCGCCGAGTCCGGTCCGGGCGCAGGAGGCGGGACTGCCGATCTGCGCGGAGTGTCACGAGGAGACCGTCCAGGCGTTCGCTGCGACCAAGCACGGCGCCAAGCTCGACGCCTCGGGAGAGGTCTGCCAGTCGTGCCATGGAGACGTGGCCGCGCATCTCGACAGTCCCGACGCAGCCAAGCCCTCTCACGTCTTCTCTGGCAAGAGCATGCTCGCGCCGGAAAAGAGCGCCGTCTGCCTGGGCTGCCACGAAGGCAATCGGCAGCTGGCCTTCTGGGACTCGGGCAAACATCGCAAGAATGACGTCGCCTGCAGCGACTGCCACAGCATCCACGGCAGGAAGAGCGACCCGTCGATCACCCCGTATCTGACCACCCAGCGCAAGCTCGAGTACGAGATTTGCGGCGAGTGCCACAAGTCGATCCGCGCCCAGTTGAACAAGAACTCGCACCACCCGATTCTCGAAGGCAAGGTCGCCTGTTCGGACTGCCACAATCCGCACGGCGCGCTCTCGCCCGCGATGGTGAAGAACGAGTCGACCAACCAGCTCTGCTGGGGTTGCCACGTCGACAAGCGCGGCCCGTTCCTCTGGGCGCACCTACCGGTCGAGGAGAACTGCCTCAGTTGCCACAACTCGCACGGTTCGAACGTTCCGAAGCTCCTCACCGTCAAGGTGCCGCAGCTCTGCCAGGACTGTCACGGCAGCGGCCACGGCCAGTATGCCTACGGCTCCACCTTCGCCGTTGGCGGCGCCGACCAGGCCAATGCCAGCCGTTTCGATGCGCGTGCGTGCGTCAACTGCCACCAGTTGATCCACGGCAGCAATGCCCCGGCCTCGCGCGGCCAATTCCTCATTCGCTAAGGGGACGATCATGAAAAACAAAATCATTGCCACCCTGATCGCGAGCCTCTGCGTCGCCGGGCCGGCGGTGTACGCGGACGATAGTGACTTTAAAGTGACCGGCACGGTCGGCCTCGGCGGGCAGGTTGTCGACACCTCCGGAACGGTCGACGAGGGCAAGATGCGGGAGTACCGCGACCTGACGAGCGGACTGCTTTCGTTGCTCGATCTCAAGGGCCGCGGCCGCACCTACCACCTCGACCTGTATGCCGAAAACCTGGGCCGCAAGGACATGTTCATCGACCTGCGCGGCGGCTCGTACGGGTCGTTCAAGTACCAGCTGTTCAGCAACAGCCTGCAGCACTTCTTCACCACCGACGCCAGGACCCCGTACAGCGGCGCCGGGACCACGACCCAGCGGGCGGCGCTCCCGAGCCTCGACCCGTCGACCTGGAACACCTACGACCTGGCTTACAAGCGGCGCAGCGACGGCGCCATGTTCGAGTTCTCCTTCAACTCGCCCTGGTACGTGCGGGCCGACGTCGGCGAGCTCACCTTCAGCGGCAACAAGTTGCAGGCCTACCCGAACGGCACCAGCTCGGGCCAGGGCTTCGTCGACCTCGCGGTACCGAACGACTACTCCACCCGGAACCTCGCTCTCGAGGCGGGCTATGCCTCCAAGAGGCTCCATTTCGCGGTGAGCTACCTCGACAGCAAGTTCGACAACAACGACCGGCTGGTCACCTGGACCAACGGCTACTTCGGAAACAACAATCCGCCGGCCACCAGCGGCAACCTCGGCATCGACACCAGCTATCTCGCGGCCGACAGCACGTTGACGCGCTTGAGCTTCAACGGCGTGATCAAGAATCTGCCGCTCGACTCGAGCCTGGCGGTGCGCTACACCACCAGCGAGAGCACCAGTGACGAGACCGTAGGCACGTCGCAGCTCATCGGCAGCGCCACCGCGATCTCGACCGACCCCTTCCTCGCCTCGCCCGGAACGTTCAAGGGCAAGATCAAGTACGACACCTGGGCAGCGTCGTGGTCCGCGGCGCCGACCGATGCGATCGACTTCCGCGTCTGGGCCAACGACTTCAAGCGCGCGAACGACTCCTCTCAGATCCTCTTCTCCGGCTTCACCACGGCGACCAACAGTCTCGGCTGCATCGGCGTGGTCGGCGGCACCGGCCAGATCGGCACCGCCACCGGACCGCGGATCTGCGAGACCGAGCCGTTCACCTACAGTCGCTCTGGTTTGGGCGCCGAGCTCGCCTGGCGGCCGACCCGCGTCAACCGCATCAGTGCCAGCTACGACGAGCAGAAGACGGACCGGGAGTTTCACCCGGATTCGGACTCGAGCAAGGAGAAGCGTTACACCCTGGAGTGGCGGAACACCGCGCTCGACACCCTGGTGGCGAGCTTCAAGTACCTCCACCTCGTGCGCAGCTCCAACTTCCTCTCTCCGGCGCTGCCCAACACGGTGTGGAGCTTCGACGTCGCGAACCTGAGCCGCGACGTTTACAAGGTCGGTCTCGACTTCACACCCTCCGCCAAGGTCGACTTCGGCGCCGAGCTCTACTACAAGCAGAACGAGTACAAGGACTCGCCGTCCGGGCGTACCGCCGACGACCGCAGCGAGATCTACCTGAGCGCCGGCTTCGGCGAGAGCGACGGCTTCCGCGTCAAGGCGTTCGTCGACTACGAGAAGACCACGACCGACGCCCGCCTGCGCTCTCGCAACAACACCACGGGCCTCGTCAACTACACCGTGTTCACCGGCGTGGACGACAAGTACGAGGCCGCCGGAGTGGGCTTCGACTGGCCGGCGACGAAGGAGCTCATGATCGTCGGCGCCGCGTCGTGGAACCGCAGCAAGGGCACCGTCGATTTCAGCGGTCTCGCCGGTGCGACGGCACTGCCGGCGACCCTGGTGGCCATTCCCAACTACGGCAACAACGCGCGTCTGGCGCTGAACGTGAAGGGCACCTACGAGCTCAAGGCCAACCTGGGCCTCACCGCCGGACTCGCCTACGAAGACGTGACGTTCGACGACATCCAGTTCGACCCGTACAGCTACATTCTGCCCGCGACCCCGCTCGTCGGCGCAGCGCAGGCCACCGCGAGCTACTTGAGCGGCTGGTATCGGGACCCGGCGTACAAGGCGACGATCGGGTATTTCATGGTCACCTACAAGTTCTAGTCTCTCGAGCCTTTCGCTTTCCGGGCCGTGCCGCGCGCACGGCCCGTTTCTTCTTCGCTGCTCCGACTTTCACCACTCCGGCGGACGGTTCGCGCCGCTGGCCGCACTCTCCCCACCCTTTGGGTGGTCGGCGGCGGCGGCGCGTCTTGCTATCGTCGGCGCAGGAAGGAGAATTTCGAGATGATCCGGAAAGCCATGTTTCTCGCGCTCGCGACCGTCGCGACGGCGAGCGTCGTCATGGGTTGCAGCAAGGAGCCGCAACTCAACATTCAGGATGCGCCGGCTCAGAACGCCCCCCAGGCGGTCCCGGCGGGCGCTCAGACTCCGGCGGCGCAGCCGGCATCGGGGATGCCGGCTGGAGAGCTGCCGGCGGGGCACCCGGCCGTGGCGCTGCCGCCCGGCCATCCCCCGGCCGGCGGCATGGCTCCCGGAATGGCCCCCGGGATGGGCGCCGCCGGCATCGCGCTGCCGCCGGTCGATCCGGCGGCCGGGTTGGGGGGTGCTGGGCTCGTCTGGGACGTCCCGGCGAAGTGGCTCGCCGAGCCGCCCGCCAACCCGATGCGCCGGGCGCAGTACCGCATTCCAGGCGCCGCGGGCGACGGTGAGCTCGTGGTCTTCTACTTCGGACCGAATCAGGGCGGAGCGCCGCTCGACAACGCCCGGCGCTGGGCCATGCAGTTCGCCCAGCCGGGCGGCAGCGATCCGCTGGCGGCGTTGAAAACGCGCACCGCCGAAATCGGCGGCATTCCGGCTCTGTTCGTCGAGACCGCCGGGACTTACAACCCCGGCACGATGGGCGGCGGCTCCGCGGCGCCCAGAGAGAACTGGGCGCTCCTCGGGGTCGTCGCCCAGGGCGGCGATGCCAACTGGTTCTTCAAGTTCACCGGTCCGAAAGCGACCATCGAGGCCGAACGCCGCGCTTTCGAAGGCATGATCGGATCGCTCCGCCGCGGCAGTTGAGGCGCTGCCACCGGCCGCTCGGCGGTCGACCGATCGGCTAGACTCCCGGCGTCCTGAGGCTCGCTCGCTCGAGGAGGCGCCCCGATGTTTCTGCGCATCGTTCGACTGCAGGTCCGTCCGGCAGAAGAGGCTCGTTTCACCCGCTTCTACGCCGAGCGCGTGATCCCGGCGCTCGACGCCATCGCGGGTTGCCTGTACGCGGGGCTCCTCGCCCCCTGGCGGGGCGATGCGCACCAGTCGCTCACCATCTGGGATTCCGAGGAGAGCGCCCGGCGTTACGAGGAGAGCGGCCTCTACGGGCGGCTCCTCGCCGAGGCGGCGCCTTTTCTCGCCGAGAGCACCGCCTGGCATGTCCGGCTCGCCACCGACCCGCTCGAGACCTCGGATCCGGCGCGGCGCGAGATTCCGGCCACCGGCTACAACGTCGAAGCGCAGGAGAGCCGCGGCGCGATGGACGGTGGGGACAAATCGACGTTCGTCCGCATCGTCTCGCTGCGTGTCGATCCGGATCACCTCGACGAGTTCGCGGCAATCTATCGCGACAAGGTCATTCCGGCGTTGCGTGAGGTCGCCGGGTGCCGCGGTGTCTTTCTCGCCGAGGGCGCCCACGACCCGAACGGCGTCCTTTCGATCACCTTCTGGAATCGCGAGGAGGACGCGGTGCGCTACGAGATGAGTGGCGTCTCCGACCAGCTGACCGCGCAGCTGCGCGGCACGATCTCACCGGTCTACGACTGGCGTCTCACCCTCGGCGCCGCCGGCGATTCCGGCAGCGGGGCGAGCGGCCTCGCCGTCACCAGCTACCAACTGGTGCGCGGCCGGCGATTGGACCCGCCCCCGGCCGGATCGAAGTCGGACTAGGAGGGCACCGATGTCCCAGATCGTCATCGCCGTTCGCGATCCCGTCACGGCCTCGACGCGCACTTTCGATCAGGACGAGATCCTCGTCGGGCGTGCCGAGGAGAGCGACATCGTGCTCGCCGACCGGGCGGCGTCGCGCCGCCATGCCCGGCTGGTCCGGGCCAACGGCGCTTGGTGGATCGAAGACCTGGGCTCGCGCGCCGGAACACGCCGCAATGCGGTCGCAGTGACCGTGCGCGAGCCGCTCTCCCCCGGCGACCAGATCGGCGTCGGAACGAGTCTCCTGGTGGTCGAGCGCATCGCCGACCGGGCCGCCACCCGCGCCGAGCAACCCTCGACGTCGGGCGTGCCCGGAACTTCGATCTTCATGCGCGCCGCGGACCTCCTCTCGGGGGCGCGCTCCGGCGAGCTCGACACGGCGGCGCTGCGCCGGCATGCGGAACGTCTCGAGCTGCTCAACGAAGTCCACCGCGCGCTCGGGCGCTCGATGGCGCTGCCCGAGCTCCTCGAGCTGATTCTCGATTGCGCTTGGAAGGCCCTGGCGCCGGAGGAGGGCGTGCTCGTGCTCCGCGACGGGCCCGGTCGCTACCGTCGAGCCTCGGCGCGGCGTGCACCGGGTTCGCGCGCCGAAGCGCTGTTGTCGCGCACCCTGCACGAGGAAGTGATCGAGAAACGCCAGGCGGCGCTGGTCTGTGACATCGCTGTCGACGAGAAGTTCGGGCATGCGGCGAGCTTGATGATGTCCGGCGTCCGCAGCCTCATCGCGGCGCCCCTCTTCGACGATCAGGGCCCCCTCGGCATGATCGCTCTCGATTCGCGGGCCCACGTCCGCAGTTTCACTGCCGATGATCTCGAATTGCTGACCTCGCTTGCGTCGGTCGCCGCGCTGCGCATCCGCAATATCGCCCTCGTCGAGGAGTCGGCCGAGCGCCGCCGCCTCGAGGAGGAGATGAAGCTCGCGCGCGCCATCCAGGTGGGGCTCCTGCCGCGCGAGCTGCCGGTGCTCACGGGTTGGGAGCTCCATGGCGGCAGCGTCCCCTCGCGCGGCGTCTCGGGCGACTACTACCTCGCGACGCTCCGCGCCGGAGGGTCCGAGCTCTTCGCGATGATCGTCGACGTCTCGGGCAAGGGCATGGGCGCGGCGCTCCTCACCGCGTCCCTCGAAGCGCTCGCCGCGAGCCCCGTCGAGGCCGGACTCGCTCCGGGAGAGATCGCGCCGCTGGTTTCGAATCTCCTTTTCCGCCGTACGCCGCCCGCCAAGTACGCCACCGCCATGCTGGTCTCGGTCGCCGTATCGGGCATCCCTGACGGCCGCCTCGGTTTCACGAATGCCGGCCACAATCCGGCGCTCCTCGTGCACGCCGATGGCGCGGTCGAGCGGCTCGGGGCGACCGGCCCGCCGATCGGCCTGCTGGCTGACGCGAGGTTCACCCAGCAGGAGCGCATGCTCGCTCCCGGCGACCTCCTCGCGCTCTACACCGACGGGATCGTCGAGGCCTGCGATCCCGACGACGCCGAGTTCGGCATCGAGCGCCTGCAGGCCTTTCTCGTCGCCCATCGCGCCGCCGCGCTCGCCGCCCTCGCGGAGGGGCTCGACAAGGAGCTCGAAGAGTTCGTCCGCGGCGTGCCGTACGCCGACGACCGAACCCTGGTGCTGCTGCGCCGCGGAACGAGCGCGCCATGAAGCGCTGAGTGCCACGGCCGGAATCCACGTCCGCCGGCGTGCTAGCGTCCACCCCAACCATGGCGTCGCCTCTCGTCTCCGTCATCGTCCGGACGCGCGATCGGCCCGCGCTGCTCGGTGAAGCGCTCGCGAGCCTCCGGGCGCAGAGCTTCCGGGATTTCGAGACCCTGGTCGTTGCCGACGGCGGCGCCAAGCCATCGGATGCGATCCTCGCTCCCGCCCCCGGCGACGGCGGGCTGACCCTTCTCCACCGCGAGCCTCCGCACGGCCGGGCGCGGGCGCTCAATACCGGCCTCGACGCCGCGCGCGGACGGTTCATCGCCTACCTCGACGACGACGATCTCTACCTCCCCGACCATCTCGAAACCCTGGCGCGCTTCCTCTCCGGGAGCGACGCCTATCGCGTCGCCTACACCGACGTCGAGCAGGTCGTGCAGACGCTCGGCGAGGACGGGCGCTACCACGGCTCGCGTCGGCTGGTCGTCTACGGGCAGGCGTTCGATCCCGATCGCCTGCTGTCGTCCAACTACATCTCGCTCATCGGCCTGATGCACGAGGCGACCGATCTGCGCTTCGACGAGGAGTTCGACATCCTCGAGGACTGGGATTTCCTGATCCGCCTCGCCGAGCGCGAGCGCTTTCATCGCATCGCGAAGATCACCGCCGTCTATCGCGTGCGCGACGACCAGTCGAACGCCACCACCACACAGCCCTGGCACGGCGCCCAGGCCGAGGCGGCGCGGCGGAAGCTGTTCGAGAAGCATTGGCGGCGGCACACTCTCGCTTCTCAGATGGCGCTCGTCGACAGCTTCCAGAACGAGGCCTGGCAGCTGCGCGCCGAGCGCGCCGCAGTCGAGGAGGCGCTCTCCTCCGAGCTCGCGCGCACGACGAGCCGGATGGTCGAGCTCGACATCCGCTCCCAGATGCTCGCCGCCGAGCTCGCCGCCTTCCGCGGCGACGCCTCGCGTCAGCTCCAGGCCGCGGGCGAACGCGAGAGCGCGCTGCGCGCGACGCTGCAGCAAATATACGATTCGACCTCCTGGCGCATGCTCTCGCGCTATTGGCGACTCAAGGCGCGCCTGCTCGGCAGATGATCGTCAAGCTCGACCTCGTCATCCCCGTCTACAATGCTCTTCGGGCGACGCGGGATTGCCTGCGCAGCGCCCGGGCTTTCGCCCCCGCCTGGGCCCGGATCGTCGTGATCAACGACGCCAGCGACGCCCGCACCACCGAATGGCTGCGCGAGCAGGACGGCATCACGCTGCTCGAGAACCCGGTGAACCTGGGCTTCGTGAAGACGGCGAACCGCGGCTTCCTGTTCTCCGACGCGCCCTATGTCTGCCTGTTGAACAGCGACACCCTGCTCACTCCCGGAGCGCTCGAACGTATGGTCGGCCGCCTCGACCGCGAGCCCCGGATCGGCATCTGCTGCCCGCTGTCGAACAGCGCGGTGAATCTCTCCGTGAAGATCCCCCCCGGCGACGACGTCTTTTCCTTCGCCCGCAAAGTCGCCAAGCGGGCGCCCGGTCTCTATCCCGACATCACCACCGTCGTCGGCTTCTGTTTGCTCGTCAAGCGCGAGCTCATCGCGACGCTCGGCGTCTTCGACGAAGCGTTCGACCGCGGTTACTGCGAGGAGACCGATCTCCACTTTCGCGCCCGCGCCGCGGGCTGGCGGTGCGTCGTGGCCGACGATGTCTTCGTCTACCATCGCCAGGGCGCGAGCTTTTCCGACTCGGGAGAGCGCTTCGCGAAGAACTTCGGGCTGCTGATGTCGCGCTGGCAGCACCTCTACGAGTCCGAGCTCGCCGAATTCAACCGCAAGGACGAGCTCGGCGAGCTGCGCGATGCGACGACCTTCGAGTGGCACGGCTCCAATGGCTCCAATGGCTCCGCTACCTCCGATACCCCGCAGGGCTCCCCCGGCGCGGGAGCCCTCGAGCCGTTCGACGTCCTCTTCGTGCTGCCTATGATGGGCGTCTTCGGCGGCGTCGCGGACGTCCTCGAGCTCACCAACGCGCTCGTCCTCGAGGGCACGCACGCCGGGGTCGTGCTGCTCGGGGAGACCGAGCGCGAGATCGACCTCGAGCTCTTCTTCACCCCGCTGCGGCTCCCGGCCGCGCGCTTCGTGGACGAGCTGCCGGACGCCCGCACGCTCGTCGCCACCTCCTACCAGACCGTGCCTCCGGTGGCGCTCGCCGGCGCGCGCCGGCCGGGGATGAAGACCGCCTATTTTCTGCAGGACTACGAAGGCTGGTTCGGCGGCGACCCGCCCGAGGTGGTAGCGCAGACCTACGACCTCGTACCCCGGATGACGGCGATCTCGACCTGGCTTTCCGACGAGGTCGCCCGGCGGCACGGCCATCGCGCCGCGGTCGTGCCGATGAGCGGCGACCCGGAGACTTTCTACCCGCGCGGCGACCGCGCGACCGTGGGTCCGGTGCGCGTCGTGGCCATGCTGCGTTATGAGGAGCGGCGCGGTTTCCGTTCTCTCCTGCCGGCGCTCGCCACCGTGAGCCGGCATCCGGGAGTGGAGATCGTTCTCTTCGGCGCCCACCGCTTCGAAGAGGAGGACTTCCCCCACCAGCACCTCGGCCTGCTGTCGCGCGACGGCGTCGCGCGCCTGCTCTCGACGGCGCACATCGTCGTCGACCCCTCCCTCTTCCAGGGCTTCGGTCTGGTGGGGCTCGAGGCGATGGCGAGCGGCGCGGCGTGCGTGCTGACCGCGAGCGGCGGCGTAATGGAGTACGCGCGCCACGACGACAACGCCCTCGTGGTCGCCCCCGGAGACGAAGCGGCGCTCGCGACGGCGATTCTCCGCCTGGTGGAGGACCGCGCTTTGCGGGAGCGCCTCGCCCAGGCCGGCATCGCCACCGCCCGCGGTTTTACCTGGAGACGCAGCGCCCTGGCCTTCATCGCCTTCCTCCGCTCCCTGCCCGAGCCGGCGCCGACGCCGGCCGCGGAGCGCGCGGCGCTCGAGCTCCTATGGCAGAGCGAGATCCGCGGGCGCGCCGCCATCGCGGCGCTTGCCGGCGAGGCGGCGGGACTCCGCGAGACCCTGGACGCGATCCGCAAGTCGACCTTCTGGAAGGCGGCCGAACCCTATTGGCGGTGGAAGGCGAGGCTCAAGGCGCTCGCCGCGCGACGACGCTGACGAAGAGGTGGAAGAGGTCGTCGTTGCGAATCGCGCCCAGGAAGGTCGAGTAGGGCTCGATTCCGAAGTCCCGGAAGTGGAGCTCGCCGACGATCTCGGCGGAGAGCGTCCCGTTCTGCTCGCTCCAGGTGGCCGGCAGCCGGCGCTCGATCGTCTTGCCCCGGATCGTGAGCCGCGCCAGGACGATCCATGGCGGCACGACTCTCGGGCCGGCGCTCTTGTTGGGCTCGAGCCCGAAAACCTCCGCCCGAATTTCCGGGAACATCGTGGCGGCGAGCTGACTCTCGCCGAGCATGGCGACGCGCACCTTCTGGCGATCGGCATCGGGCACGAGCGGCAGCTCGCCGGAATGGATGCCGAGCTCCTTGAAGCGCCCTTTCCAGGCCGCGCGCGGGCCGGGAGCATCGACCTCGAGGGTTGCGACCGCGACCGCGAAGGCGACCTTCAGCGCCGCGGGAGAGTCGGGATCGAACTCGAGCTTCACGGCCGGCTTCTCGGCGACGACCAGGTGATCGTGGGCGAGACTCGAGCCGATGCCGACTTTGTGGGTGAGGACGGCGAAGACCGAGTGCGCGGGGTCGATCGTGTACTCGGCCACGGTCGCTGCCGCCGGGGAGGCCGGCATGACGAGCGCGAGCGCCGCAACGAGGAGTGCCGCCGTGCATCCTGACCTGCTCATTCCGCTACCTCCGGACCGCAGAAGAATTCAGGAGCGGTCTACCCCCGGGAGGATAGACCGTCCAGACCCGGACGCGGAACTGACCAAAGTGAGGCGGCTCTGCCTCTCCTGGGCACGGCGCAGGCCGCAGAAGCGGGTGGCTCCTCAGTTCGAGCCGCCGGCGTCGTCCTCATCCTTCGATCTCGAGCACCATCTGCTTGCTGCCCGGCCCGGCCAGGGCGAGCTCGCCCGGCTTCGGCGCCGACTCGCGCAACGCCTCGAGCACCGTCGCCCGGGTCGCCGCGTCGAGCGCCTGGAACTTCGCCGAGGCTTCGAGGCGGTGAATCGTCGCCTCAACCGGCAACGGAATTCCCGGCAGCTCGGAGCCGGCGGTCGCGAACGCGAAGGCGTGGCCTTCGGCGCCGGCACCCCGACGCATCACGACGACATCGTGTCCGTCGGCGCCCGCTGCAGCCTTGTCGCGCACGATCATGACGTCCGCCGCGCCGTCCGCGCCCTCTCCGCCCTCCTTGACGACGATCCGCTTGCGGAACTGGCCTGGCCCGCCCTCGGTGCCCGGGAACGGCTCGTCGAGGCGGATCTTCCGGCCGTCGAGGTCGATCTCGAAGCCGTCGGCGTCGCGCGTCAAGACGACCGGCATTCCGCTCTCGGTGGCGAGCGTCCGGCTCTCGCCGACCGCCATCTCGTGGATGTTGTCGAGCGCGAGGTGCTCGGTGTTGCCGTCGTGATCGAGGACGAGCTTGATCTTGCTGTGGCGGGCCGGGGCGGCCTCGTCCGAGGCGACGTTCACGCCCGCGGCGGCCTCCTCGCTCGCCGCCGCGTAGGAGAGACCCGTGGCAGCTGCCAGGAAAAGACCGGTAAGGGACGAGAGGATCCAGCGATTTCGCGAACGCATCGGGCGCTCCTTTTCGATGAGAGCGGCTCCGTGCCGCCTCGACGCTTCACAAAGGCAAAGACGGTGCCAGGTGAAAACGCGCCGTTTTTCTCTCTTCGCGTCCCCAATTGGGGAAGTTGCTACTGACCTCAGGACTCCGGCGTGCCGGGCTCGGCGAGCCCGTATTTCTCCAGCCGGTACAAGAAGGCCTTGTAAGGCAGATCGAGCAGGCGCGCGGCGCGCGCGCGATTGCCCGCAGAGAGATCGAGCGCCTGCCGCAGAGCTTCGCGCTCGTGCGCCTCCCACGAGAGTCCCTGCGCGGGCAGCCGGAAACCGCCTTCGCCCTGCGGTCTGCCCGCGAGCTCGGGGGGCAGGTCCTCGAGACTCACCTCGCCGCTCTCGGCAAGGAGAGTCAGGCGCTCGACGACGTTGGCGAGCTCGCGGACGTTTCCGGGCCAGGCGTACTCGATCAGGGACTTCCGCACCTGCGCAGGGAAGCGCGCTTGCGGGAGACCATGACGGCGCGCGGCGCGCGCCGCGAAGTGCTCGGCGAGCAGCGGTATATCCTCGCGCCGCTCGCGCAGCGGCGGGAGAGCGAGCGGCACGACGTTCAAACGGTAGTAGAGATCCTGGCGAAAGCGCCCGGCGGCGATCTCGGCCAGGAGGTCGCGGTTGGTCGCCGCGACGACGCGGACGTCCACCGGAATCTCGGCACTGGATCCCACGCGCGTGACCTTGCCCTCCTGCAGCGTCCGCAGCAGCTTCGGCTGGAGCGCGAGCGGCAGCTCGCCGATCTCGTCGAGGAGGATCGTCCCGGTGTCGGCGGCCTCGAAACGGCCCGCCCGCGTGCGGTCGGCCCCGGTAAAGGCTCCGCGCTCGACGCCGAAGAACTCGGACTCGAGGAGCCCCTCCGGAATCGCGGCGCAGTTGACGGCGACGAACGGCCGGTCGCGGCGCGCCGAGAGTAGATGCAGCGCCCGCGCCGCGAGCTCTTTGCCGGTGCCGCTCTCGCCGGTGAGCAGGATCGTCGCTTGCGTTCCAGCGAGGCGCTCGACACGCGCAAAGAGAGTGTGCATCGCCGCCGAGCGCCCGATCAGGTCGACCAGCTGGTCGCGCTCCCCGATCTCCGCCGCGAGGCGTCGATTCTCCCTTTCGAGCCGGCGGCGCGCGAGCGTCCGATCGATCGCGAGCTTGAGAGCCTGCGCTTCGAACGGTTTTGCGAGGTAGTCGTCGGCGCCCGCGCGGATCGCTTCGACCGCGCGGGCGATGGTTCCGTACGCCGTGACCATCACGAAACCGACATCGGGAAACTCCTCGCGCACGCGGGCGAGGAGCACTCCGCCATCCCCGTCCGGGAGGCGCCAGTCGGAGATCACGAGATCGACCGGCGCGCGCGCGAGCTCGCGCGCCGCTTCGGCGAGCGATCCGGCCTCGGCGACGCCATAGCCTTCGGCGGCGAGGAGCTCCGCCAGCAGCCGCCGTTGATCCGGTTCGTCCTCGACCACGAGCAGGCGCTCGTCGTTCATCGGCTGGCCTCGCTGGAGCGATGGTGGACCTCGATCGTGGCGCGCGTGCCGGCCGCCGCGCGCGGCTCGAACCGCAGGGTTCCGCCGTAGCGCCCGGAGATCAGCCGGTGCGCCAGAAAGAGACCCATCCCCGAGCCGTGCGGCTTGGTGGTGACATGCGGCTCGAAAAGGTGCACCCGCACGCTCTCGGGGAGCCCCGGACCGTCGTCGTCGATCGTGATCCGCACGCCGCCCTCCATCCGTTCGACTCCGATCGCGACCTGGCCTGCGGACGGGCTCGCCTCGACGGCGTTGACCACCAGCGCCTGCAACGCGGCTTTGAGCTCGGCCGAAACGCCCTCGATCGTGAGGTCGGAGTCGGTGATCGCAGCCACCGCCGACGGCGCTCCGGCGACCTCGATCCGCACGCGCCCGGAGCCGTCCTGCAGCGCCTCCAGCGCGACTTCGCGGGCGAGCTGCAGGAGATCGATCCGCTCGGCCTGCGCCGCACCCGCGGAGGCGAGGGCGAGAAAGGAGCGCAGCGCGCCGTCCATGCGCCGGATTTGCCGGCGCGAGCTCTCGACGGCCTCGGCCGGCGCTCCCGACTGCTCGATCGCGAGGCCCAGGGCGTTCAGCGGATTGCGCAGCGAATGCGCCAGTCCCCGCGCCACCTCTCCCAACTCGGAGAGCTGCTCGACGGCGGCGAGCCGGCGGTTCTCGCGGTCGAGCACGGCGAGGCGGTGCGACATGCGGTTGAACGCGGCGATGGCGCGGCCGATCTCGTCGTCGCGCTCGACCCGCTGGACATCGACCTCGGCCCCGAGCTCGCCGCCGCCCAGCCGCTCCGCCGCGTCGGTCAGGCCGGCGAGCGGACGGGTTAGCCGATGCGCGACCACCGCAGCGGCCGCGAGACCGACTCCGAGCAGCACGAGATTGCCGAGCAGGAGCCGAGAGCCGAAGCGGTCGAGCGTCGAGGCGAGCTCGGCGTGCGGAATCGGAATGGCGCGCTCGCTCGCCGGCCCGCGCACGAAGAGGACGTCGCGCGCGGCGTCGGTCTCGAGGACCATCCTGCGCGGCAACGGATCGGCGGGCTCGCCTTCCGCCGCCGCTTCGCCGGGCGTCTTGAAGTGGAGCTCGCGGCGGAACGTCCGGACCTCGGGCGGCCGAGCGCCGCCTTCGCCGGACGCGCTCTGCGGCGCCTCGGAGGTGACGATGACGACATGGGTCTCGCTGCCCGTTGCGCCCGCGGCCGCGCTCGCCTCCGCCCCAGCCGCCGCCCCTGCCCCGCCGCCGGCGCGGCTCTCCGTGCGATAGGAGAAGCCGGAAAGAATCTCCTCCCCGACCCTGAAGGCCACCGTGCGCACATCGTCGGTCACCGCTCGCGCGAGCGCGCGGAAGAGCAGCCACTGGCCGACCAGCAGGAGGCAGATCAGTCCTCCGAGGAGGAGAAAGAGCCGCCGTCGCAGGGTCATCGCGCGCGGAATCTAGCAAGGGACGTGCCTCTTCGGGGCGCTCCGGGTCCCGTCGAGGCGATTCGACCTGCCGGGGTAGAATTTCCCCATGTCCCTGCGCTTCGGAGTGAACGGCCTCGGACGGATCGGTCGCGCGCTCATCCGAATCGCCGTCACCCGTCCGGAACTCGGACTCGAGCTCGCCGCCGCGAACGACTCGGCCGATTCGAATCAACTCGCCCGGATCCTCCGGCACGACACCGTCCACGGCAGCTTCCCGCTCGCGGTGGCCGCGGGCGAAGGTACGCTGCTCTTTGCCGGCCGGCCGGTGCCGCTCTCCCGCGCGCTCACGCCGCAGGAGATCGACTGGTCGGCCGCCGGCGTCGAGGTGGTGCTCGAAGCGACGGGAAAATTCCGCCGTCGCGCCGCGGCCGCCGGACATCTGACCGCAGGCGTCCGCCAGGTCGTCGTCTCGGCGACAGTGCCCGATCCCGACGTCACGGTCTGCCTCGGGATCAACGAGCGGGTCCTCGATCCGGCGCGCCATCGCGTGATCTCCAACGCCTCGTGCACCACCAACTGTCTGGCGCCTCTTCTTCTGGTCCTCGATCGCACGTTCGGGGTCGAGCACGCGCTCATGAACACGGTGCACTGCGTGACGAACAGCCAGAATCTCGTCGACATGGCGCACGCCGATCCGCGCCGCGCGCGCTCGGCGCTCGCCAACATCATTCCGACCACCTCGGACGCGATCCCCTCGATCGCCCAGGTGATGCCGGAGATGCGCGGCAGAGTCGAAGGGCTCGCGATGCGCGTCCCGGTCGTCGCCGGCTCGCTGGTCGACCTCACCGTGAGTCTTACCCGCCCCGCGGAGCGTGAGAGCGTCGCGAATGCGTTTCGCGCCGCCGAGCGCGGTGCGCTCGCCGGGATCCTGGGCACGACCGACGAAGAGCTGGTTTCGTCGGACTGGATCGGCGACCCGCGCTCCGGCGTCGTCGACCTGCCGCTGCTCTCGCTCGCCGGCGACCGCCTGCTGCGCGTCGTCGCCTGGTACGACAACGAATGGGGCTACGCCAACCGCCTCGCCGAGCTCCTGGCGAGGCTTGCCGTGCGCGCGGCGACCTGAGATCGCACTCGACAATTCCACGAAGGAGAGATGGGATGACACAGCTGCTGACTCTGGAAGATCTCGACCTCGCGCGGTTGCGCGGGGTGGTGGTTCTGGTGCGGGTCGATTTCAACGTACCGATGAAGGACGGCAAGGTCACCGACGACACGCGCATCGAGGAGGCGCTGCCGACGATCCGCGAGCTTCAGGCGGCGGGGGCGCGGCTGCTGCTCTGCTCGCACTGCGGGCGGCCGAAGGGGGCGCGCAACTTGAAGTACACCCTCCGGCCGGTGGCTGAACGGCTCACTGCCCTGCTTGGACGGCCGGTGCTTTTTTCCGAAGACGCGATCGGCGATCCGGCGGCGGCGGTCGCCGCGCAGCTCGCCGATGGTGACGTCGCGCTGCTCGAAAACCTGCGTTTCCATGCCGGCGAGGAGAACAACGATCCCACTTTCGCCGGGGCGCTCGCCGCCAACGCGACCGCCTATGTCGACGACGCCTTCGGCAGCGCCCATCGCGCGCACGCTTCGGTGACCGGAGTTCTCCCCTTCCTGCCGCGCAAGGCCGCCGGACGTCTGATGGTGCGCGAGGTCGAAGCGCTCTCGAAGCTCCTGGGAGAGCCACCCCGGCCGTTCGCCGCGATTCTCGGCGGGGCGAAGATCGAGGGCAAGATCGACACTCTGGAGAACCTCCTGCCGCGGCTCGACATCCTGATGGTCGGCGGTGGCATGGCGAACACCTTCCTCGCCGCGCAGGGAGTCGACCTCAAGGCCTCGCTCGTCGAGCGCGACCGGCTCGACCTCGCGCGCACGATCCTCGAGCGCGCCGCGGCGCGCGGCACGGAGGTCCTCCTGCCCACCGATCTCGTCACCACCGACAGCTTCGAGAACCCCCAGGTCGTGCAGACGGTCGGGATTGACGAGATTCCGCGCGACTTCCTCGCGGTCGACATCGGCCCGCGCACCCGCAAGGCTTTCGCCGCCGCCGTGGGGCGCGCCCAGACTCTGTTCTGGAACGGCCCGCTCGGCGTCTTCGAAAAGCCGCCGTTCGACGAAGGGACCCGCGCTGTCGCGCTCGCCCTCGCCGAGTGCCCCGGCTTCACCCTGATCGGCGGCGGCGAAACGGTCGCCGCCGTCCATCAGGCCGGGGTCACCGAGAAGATCGGGCACGTGTCGACCGGCGGCGGAGCAGCGCTCGAGTTTCTCGCCGGTAAGGAGCTTCCGGGCGTCGCGGCCCTTGCACGTCGCGGGTCGGGCACCGGATGAGCCCCGATCCGGCTTCACCGATCGCGCCACGCCGGCCCCTGGTGGCCGGCAACTGGAAGATGAACCTGCTGCGCTGGGAGGCCGATGCCCTCTGCCGGAAGCTGCGCGCGGCGCTGCCGCTCGCGGTCGAGGTCGTGGTCTTTCCTTCCTTTCCCCTCCTGCCGGCGGTCGTCGAGGCGCTCGCCGGGAGCGGCATCGCCATCGGCGGGCAGGACCTCCACAGTGAGGTCAACGGCGCCCACACCGGCGATGTCTCGGGGCTCCAGCTCGCCGACGTCGGCTGCTCCTGGGCGCTCTGCGGGCACAGCGAGCGCCGGCGCGACCACGGCGAGAGCGACGAGCTCGCGGCGCGCAAGGTCCTGGCCGCGGTCCGCGCCGGACTCCAGCCGATCTTCTGCGTCGGCGAGACGCGGGAGGAACGCCGCCGCGGCGAGACGTACGCGGTGCTCGACCGGCAGCTGCAAGCACTCGCCGGACTGCAAGCGGCGCCGCTCCCGGGGCTCGTCCTGGCCTACGAGCCGGTCTGGGCGATCGGCACCGGCGAAACCGCCACCCCGGAGATCGCCCAGGCGGCCCACGTCCACCTGCGCCGCCACCTGGTCGGCTCCTGGGGGGCGCCCTCGAGAACCGTCAGGATCCTCTATGGCGGGTCCGTAACTCCTGAGAATTCAACGGCTTTGGCTGCGATGCCGGACATCGACGGGAGTCTCGTCGGAGGGGCGAGCTTTGACGCCGGCAAATTCCTCGCTATCATCTCCTCTTTCGCCGCCTGAGGCGATCCGAGGTACTCCGTGATCTATCTGCTGTACACGCTGCACATCATCATCTGTATTTTCCTGATCCTGGTCGTCCTGCTCCAGCAGGGCAAAGGGGCGGATCTGTCGGTCTTCGGCGGCGGCACGACCATGGCCGCTTTCGGCGCCCGCAGCGCGACCAACCTCCTGCACCGCATGACGGTCGGGGCGTTCGTGGCGTTCATCGTGACGACGCTGGGCATCGCCTATCTCAAGGGCCACGTCGAGGGTTCGTCGGTCATGAAGAGTGCCAAGCCCGCTCCGGTCTCCGCCCCGGCGACGACCCCGGCGGCCCCAGCCGACCCCGCCGCGACCCCGGCAGCGACCCCGGCAGCACCGGCGGGAACGACCGCTCCCGCGACCGACGCCCCGCCGCCGAGCGGTACTCCGGCGCCGCAGACGCCGAAGCCGTAGCAGCAAGAGCTGGAAAGACATGTTCGAGCAGGCCGAACTGGCGGAATTGGTAGACGCGCACGTTTGAGGGGCGTGTGGGGTAACCCGTGCCGGTTCGAGTCCGGCGTTCGGCACCATCTCTCGCAATACCCGCAGTAGATCGGATCCGGAAGAGGTCGCAGCGCAAAGCTGCAGAGTCATCAAAGGCGGCGTGCGGAATCTCCGCGAACGCCGCCTTTTTCGCCTTCGGACGGCAAGCGTGGAAGGGAAGCGTCGAGGACTACGGCAGGAGGGTGGCCTTCTTGATCTCCACCGCGGTCTCTGGCACGTTGGCGAGCGGCCCCCGGTTGCCGGTCTTCACCGCGACGATCTTGTCCACCACATCCATCCCGTCAAGGACTTTCGCGAACACCGCATAGCCCCAGCCGGCCGGGTTCTTGCCGGTGAAGTCGAGGAACTTGTTGTCGACCACATTGATGAAGAACTGTGAAGTGGCGCTCCCCGGGTCGTTCGTACGGGCCATGGAGAGCGTGCCCCGCAGGTTCTTCAGTCCGTTGTCGGCTTCGTTCACGATCGGCGGCTGGGTCGGCTTCTGCTTCATGTCGGCCGTGAACCCGCCCCCCTGGACCATGAAGCCCGGGATCACGCGATGGAAGATGGTGCCGTCGTAAAAGCCCGACTTGACGTAAGCGATAAAGTTCTCGACCGTCTTGGGTGCCTTCACCGGATCGAGCTCGAGGACCACCCTTGCCGAGCGAGGTCTCGAGGGCGACGCGAGGATTGCCGGCCTTCATCGAAGCGGGGGCGGGTGCGGGGGTCGCGGCCGGGGCGGCGGAGGACGAGGCGTCGGAACCGAACAGGGCGGCGGCAAACAGCAGAATGGCGGGACTCATGGTCTCTCCTTGTCGAAAATGGGGTCGGCGGCAGGGCGTGGCCCCACGGCCCTTCAGCCGGGGTCAGCCTGGGCCCGGCCGGAATCGTAACATCGCGCGCGCCCGTGCGGTTACCGGCGTGCGCAGGCGACTGCCTGGTATCGACTTTGCTATTCAGACTCCTAACTCCGGACTTGCACCCTAAAACCCCGGAGGAACCTGGGAGGGTTTTCGATGCCCCGCAAACAGATCGTCCTGCTCGCCCTGCTTTTCGCCCCCGCGGCGGCCTTTGCTGGCGGCTCCGCCGGCTACCCGGGCTCGGATCGCGCTGCCTACTCCGACACCTTCGAGCTCACTCCGACTTTCTCGTACAACTTCGGCGGCACGATTCCGGGGGACTCAACCGTGCTCTCGAACTTCGACCTCCACGCCAAGGACGGCGAGGCCTACGGCCTCACCTTCGACATCCCGCTGAGCCCCTGGGTGCAGCTCGAGCTGCTGGCGAGCCGGCAGAAAACCGAGCTCGAGCTCGACGGCGGCATCTTCGATGACGGCACCCTGGGCGTCGCCGATTTCCGGGTCAGCTACTACCAGGTCGGCGGGCTCTTCCAGTGGGGGAGTGGTCAGATTCACCCCTACATCGTCGCCAGCCTGGGTATCGCCAACCTCGATCCGAACATCCAGGGGGCGCGCGCCGAGAACCGTTTCGCCGGCTCGGTCGGCGCTGGCGTCAAGATCTTCTTCAGCGACAATTTCGGGCTGCGGCTCGAAGGGCGTGGCTTCTGGACGGCGCTCGACAGCAACAACGGCGACGGCTGGGACAACTGCCACCACTGCGACAACGGCTCCGGCAACACTTTCGACCAGGGGCAGGCCTCCGCGGGGCTGATTTTCGCCTGGTGAGTCGGTGATTCAGATCGCCGGCGCCTCGGACTCGGCCGCTTCCACCCGGTTGCGGCCGTTTCTTTTCGCCGTGTAGAGCGCCGCGTCGGCGGCGGAGAGGAGGGGGCGGGCCCGAGTCTTTCCGTCGCCGCGCACCTCGGCGCGTCCGGCGACGCCGATCGAGACGGTGACCTTGAGCGGCTCGCCGCCGTCGGCCGTGATCTCGAGCTCCCCGATGCGCTCGCGGATCTTCTCGGCGAGGCGGTGAGCGCCCTCGAGCTGCGTTTCGGGCAGCACGATCAGGAACTCCTCGCCACCGAAGCGGCCGATGAAATCGGTCTCGCGGACCTGCGCCCGGAGCTCCGCCGCGACTCTCTGCAGCACGAGATCCCCGGCCAGGTGGCCGCGGCGATCGTTGATCCACTTGAAGCGATCGAGGTCGGCGAGGGCGATTGCGAGCGGCCTGTCGTAGCGGACGGAGCGGCTCCATTCGCGGTCGAGAATCTCCAGCACGGCCTCCCGGCGATAGAGACCGGTGAGCCCCTCGAAGGTCGCGGACTCGAAGAGCCGCGCATTCTCGAACACGGTCGCCGCCTGACCCGCGAAGAGCTGCAGGAGCTCCATCTCCTCGGCGACGAAACGCTCGCCGCCCTTCTTCGCGCCCAAGAGCAGCAGACCGATGAGCCGGTCGTGCGAGAGCATCGGCACCGTGAGCTCGGCGCCGGCAGCGCGCACCCGCAGCGCGAGCGACCCGCCCGTCCGCTCGAGCTGCGACGACGGCATCGGCCGCGCTCCGCGCTTCAGCGCACGCAGCCCCAGGTCGTCGGGCGCGAGGAGCACGGTCTGCTCCGTGTCTTCGACCGTGGCCCCCGACGACGCAAGGCTCATGAGCTGGCCCGTCGGGGGCGCCGCGATCCAGAGCGTCGCGAACTCGAGGCTGAATGTCCGGCAGAGCTCGTCGCAGAGATACTCGCCCATGCGCGGCAGCTTGCCGCGCGCCGCGAGCTCACTTGCGAGACCGAGAACACGCTGGCGAAAGGCCTCGCTCTCCGGGAAGAGCCGCCGATCGATCAGATGTTGCAGGCGGGTGCGCAGGGGATTGAACAGCAGGCCGAGGCCCAGGGTCGCGGCCGAGACCACCCAGACCGATTCGCGCCCGCCCTCGAGAACGCGCGCGAAGAACGCTCCGCCCGCGCCCAGAGCGGCATAGAAGAGCAGCACCAGCGAGGAGGTCAGCGCACCGTAGAGCAGGCTCTTGCGGATGACCAATTCGATGTCGAAGAGCTGATAGCGAAAAATGGCGACGAAGACCGCGACCGGGAAGGCGAGCAGCACCAGCGTCCAGACCGCCTGGGGCACCGCGACCGCCGGGAGGCCGAGAAGCTGCCGGCCGGCGAGAAAGAAGACCACGCCCATCCAGGGCAGCAGGCCGAGGAGGACCAATCCCGCCTGCTCGCGCCCCTCGCGCCGCGAGTGGTGGAGAAAACGTTCGCCGAGCAGCAGGAAGAGCGTCAGAGCCCAGAGCGGCAGACCGAGGTCGAGCAGGATGAACTCCGCCTGACTCGAGCTCCACGGCAGTCGCCCGCCCTTCGTTTCGACGATGAGCGCGAGCGCCGCGAGCGTCGCGACGACGCCACCGATCGAATAGAAGATCGCCACCAGCCAGGGCCGCCGCTCGAGCCAGCGCGGGCGCTCGGGAACGAGTGCCGAGAGGTGGATTTCGGCCCCCATCTGGAATCCGCTCAGGAGATAGAAGGCCACGCTGGTCCAGAGGCCGATCGGCAGGAGGTTGAGCGGCTCGGCGGGCAGCAGGAGCTCCGCCGCCACGGCCAGAGAGTAGAAGTAGAGCAACCGGGCCCGCAGGTCGAGCGCGCCCTGTCCGATGGCGATCAGACCGAGCGCGAGATAGGCGGCGGCGACGAGCAGGTCAGAGAGGAGATCCCACCAGGAGAGCGGAATCCCCGGCACCAGAGTCAACTCGAGCCGCTGGCCGGCGCGGTCGACGACCACCGGCACCGGCTCGCCGCGCTGGAAACGGAGTGCTCCGAGATCGTAGTCGGCTTCGACGCGGATCGGCTGCCCGGCGATCTCGAGCAGGCGATCGCCCCCTTGGAGCCCCGAGCGCGCCGCCGGAAATCCGGGCAGCAGCGCGTCGACCTTCACCCCTGTCTCACTCTCGTCGAGGGTGAAGCCGACGCGGCGGCCACTCACCTCCTCGGCGTGAGTCGCCTTGAGATAGAAGAGCCCGGCGAGCAGCACCACCGGCGTGAAATAGATCAGCGTTCGGCGCAGGACGAGACGGGTGCTCGGAGAGGTGCGGGGCAAGAGGATCTCTGGGCTCGCGGGGCGGGCAATTCCTAGTCTACGGCGGATCGGACGTTCCTGCGCTCGTCCAGGGACCGCAGCGCGCGAGGCGCCAGAGAGCGCGGAAGTTCCCTTGTACGAAACCATCGCGGGCGATGACGGCGGCGGCGTAGTGGCTGCAGGACGGACTGAAGCGACAGCGCACGCCGCCCTTCTCAAGCCAGGGCGAGATCCAAACCTGATAGCGCCGGATCGCTCCGAGCTCGAGCCGGGCCGTCACCTGCCGCGCCGGCGCGCGGCTCCAGTCGAAGGCGAGGAGAGCGGCGACGCAGAGCCCCGCGAGGGCGAGGCCGCGGCGCCTGCGCGCTCGCGGGCCGGGAGTCCGCGCGCCGCTCACGCGGGCAGCGTTCCGCTCGTCCAGCGCAGAATCCAGACCACGAGCAGCAGGAGACCGGTTGCGATCGCGACTCGGGGTGCGAACCGGGTGAGCACCGCGGGTGCGACACCCCAGAGCAGCCAGACGACAAGCCCTTCGCCGGCGACCAGCGCGAGGAGCGGATGCCAGCGCCACGATTCGGCGAACTGCCCCTTGGCGAGCGCCGCCGCGGCTCGCGTCAGACCGCAGCCCGGGCAGGCGATCCCCGTCAGGCGATGGAAAAGGCAGAGGTCCGGACCGCCGGAAACCGCCGGATCCCAGGCAGCGAGGGCAACGAAAAGGGCGACGAGCCCGAGGCCCGTCGCCCTCCACCATCGTGCCGCCGGCATCGCTACGGACCGGTCGCCGATCTCGTCGTCGAGATCAGTTACCCGTCGCTCCCCGCATCGCCGAGAGAATCGCCAGACCGCCCATGAAGAAGATCCAGATCACGGCGAAAACCAGGAGGATCGAGCCGATGATGCCGAGGATCATGCCCGCCATGGCGAGACCCTGGCCGGCGGCCGGACTCGTCCCCTGCTTGATCGCCTTGACCTCCTGATTGCCGATATACCAGGCGAACGGCGCGCAGAGCTGGCAGCAGACGAAACCGAGGATACCGAGGACGAGCGCGGTCGTCGCGCGGCCCGAAGCTTTTGCGGAAGGCGGCGCGGGAATCTGTGGCTCGCTCATCTCAGAACTTGTCGGCGAAGTCGGACAGCCCCGGAATGATGAAGCGCTGGCCGTTCACCGCTTTCATGATCGAGAGAATCGTCACGATGAGCATCGGAATCCAGAGGAAGAGCGAGATGATGCTCGTCACGCAACCGACGCCGGGAATGAACGAGAGGATCGAGAACAGCACGAAGATGATGATCCAGGCGAAGAATTGCACCAGACCGTGCTTGGCGTGCCACTGCACCTCCTTGTCGTCCTTCTCGACGAGCAGCGGGATCAGCGCCAGAAGTCCCAGATAGGCAAGCACCAGCATCAACGTCCGGTTGCTCGAAGCACCGGCAGGCGGCGGCGGCACGGTCGGTTCGCTCATGGTCAGAGCCTCCTCACGAGAAATGGATTCGTTCGTCGTCCTTGAATACTCCTGCCAGTTTATACCCCGGTCGCGGGGGCGACAAGCGGGAAATCCGATTCACGCCTCGACCGCTTCCGCCGCCACTCCCAGGTCGTCGAGGGTCGCGAGAAAAGCCGCGACTTCGCTTTCGACGACCGCGAGAACGAGCTCCGCGTCGACGAGATAGCTCTCGCTCGCGAGCTCCACGGCGGGTGCCCGGACGAGGCGTTTGACGGCGCCGATCCGGTCGTAAGGGACGCGCAGCCGGAAGCGCCGCCGCGCGAGGACCTGCCGGGTCGCGAGGCGAGCGAGCGCCGCCTGCGTCGCGGCGGTGTAAGCACGGGCGAGACCGCCCTTGCCGAGCTTCGTACCGCCGAACCAACGCACCACCACCGCGACCACGTCCGTGACTCCCGCGCCCGTGAGCGCCCGGAGGATCGGTTGCCCGGCCGTGCCGGCGGGCTCGCCGGCGTCGGCGGAGCGTTCCGCGGCCGGCCAGCCGATGCGCCAGGCGAAGCAGTGGTGCGTGGCGTCGGGGTAGCGCTTGCGCAGGCGCTCGAGAAACTCCTTCGCGCTGGCGGCGCTCGGCGCCGGGGCGAGGTAGGCGAGGAAGCGCGAGCCCAGCTCCCGGACTTCGGCCTCGGCGTCGCCGGCCGCGACCCGGTAACCGGCTGTCAGGGGGCGACCTCCACCCCTGTCCCGACTCCTGTGCCAAGCCCGGCGAGGGTGCGCTCGTAAAGCGCCCGGTACTGGCTCACGACCCGGTCCTGCGCGAAACGCGCCACCGCGCCCGCCCGGCCCGCCGCCGCGAAGCGCGCATGGCGCTCCCGGTCCGAGAGCAGTCCGACCGCGCCGGCGCCCATTGCCGCGACATCCCCGACTGGAAAGAGCAGGCCATCGACGCCGTCGCGCACCACCTCCGGAATGCCGCCGGCGGTGCTCGCGACGACCGGCACGGCGCAGGAGAGCGCCTCGAGGGCAGCCAGGCCGAACGACTCGCTCTCGGAGGGCAGGAGAAAGAGGTCGGCGCCGACCAGGACCTCTTCGATCGCGGCGATATTGCCGAGGAAGGTCACGCCGCCGCAGAAGTCCCCGCGGCGGCAGCGCTCCTCGGCCTTGGCGCGATCCGGTCCGTCGCCAACCAGCAGCAGGCGCACCGGCAGGGCCTTGCGCACCTCGAGGAAGACGCCGATGACGTCCAGGATCCGCTTGACCGGCCGGAAGTTCGAGATGTGAATCAGAATCTTCTCGCCCGGTTTCGCCCAGCGTCGCGCCCCCGCCGTGGGACGAACCTCCTCGTAGCGTCGCGGATCGATGAAGTTCGGAATGACCTCGATGCGCTGGGCCGCGAGGCCAAGCTGCTCGACGGTCGCCCCGCGCAGGGAGTTGGAGACCGCGGTGACCGCATCGCTCTTCTCGAGGCCGTAGCGGGTGGTCTCGAGGTAGCTGGGGTCGTTCCCGACCAGAGTGATGTCCGTGCCGTGCAGCGTCGTGACGACGGCGAGCGGCTGTGGCGCCAGGATCTGCTTGGCGAGGATCGCCGAGATGGCGTTCGGCACCGCGTAGTGCACGTGCATCAGATCGAGCTTCTGGTGGCGCGCCACCTCCGCCATCTTCGAGGCCAGGGCGAGCGAGTAAGGCGGATACTCGAACAGCGGGTAGTGCGGCACGACGACTTCATGGAAGAAGAGGTTCGGGGCGAGCAGCGAGAGGCGCGAAGGCAGCGCATAGCTGATGACGTGCACTTCGTCGCCGCCGTCGGCCAGCGCCATGGCGAGCTCGGTCGCGACGACGCCCGAGCCGCCGAAGGTCGGGTAGCAGCTGATGCCGATGCGCATGTTCCTGTTAACGCAGACCCCGGGGCAGAAGTTGCCAGGGATCGGCGACCGCGAGCGGCCGGCGCGAAAGGTAGGGCTCGCCGAACTCGGCGCCGACCTGATCGCCGTAGTGGCGCGCCCGACCTTCGATCGCGAGCCGCGTCTCGCGCGACGAGATCTTGGTCATCGGGCCCGCCGCCGGATCGGATTCGCCTCGGCTCGGGTGGAGCTGGGTGCCGTAGGCGTCGAGCGCCCGCATCTTGATCTCCCAGGTCGCGGTGACGTCGACGACGAACGAGGGCTCGAAAGAGTCGTTCTGCATATAGGTGAAAAGCGCCGCCGGCCGGTGCGGCGTACCCGTTCCCCGGCGCGCCAGGCCGGCGTAGTAGCAGGCGGCAGCGACCAGCGCGTAGCCGCGCTCGTGGTCGGGGTGGCGATCGACCGTCGCCGGAGCGAGGACGAGCTCCGGGCGCAACCGACGCAAGATCTCGATCACCTGATCTTCCTCTTCCGGCCCGGTGCGCAGCGCGCCGTCGCCCAAGGCGAGGAACTCGAGCTCGTGCGCGCCGAGGATCTCCGCGGCTTGCGCCGCTTCGCGCCGGCGCTCCCCGGTCGTGCCCCGGGTGCCCGCCTCACCCGACGTCAGGTGCAAAATTCCAACCCGGCGGCCGGCGCGCACCTGGAGCGCGAGCGTGCCACCGCAGCAGATCTCGATGTCGTCGGGATGGGCTCCGATCGCCAGGATGTCGACTGTCATGTCCGGACTCATGGCGGAGGCGCGATGTTAGCCCGATTCGGGCCGCTATCGGACCGTTCCGGGGAGCGGTCTCTCGTCGGATCGACGAGCACCAGGCGACGCGGGTCGAGCGCGAGCTGATCGAGCAGGGCGGCGCCGAAGACCTCACCGTAGCGGCCGGCGAACCCGGCGGTCGCAAGGAGCCTCTCCTGCATCACCCCGTCGGGTCGCGTCACCAGGCGCAGGTGATCGAAACGCTGCCGAGCGACGCCGCCGTGGCGCGCCGCGGCGGCTTCGACCTTGGCGGCGAAGGCGTCGAGCGCCGCGAGCAGGCTGTCGCGAGTCTTCGTCCACGGCTTCTCGAGGCCCGGGTCGAGGGCCAAAGCCGGGGCGCGCATCCCGTCGACGAGCTCTCCCGCGGCGGCCCGCCCGGCGGCGACGAAGCCGCCTCCGGCGGCGGCCGCGAGCCGGTGCGCGATTCTCTCGGGGGCGCAAAGCAGCTCCTCGAGCGTCGCGTCGAGCTCCGCGAGTTGCGCGCGTTGGCGGGCATCGAAGACCAGGACTTGCGGGCGGAGCGCCGTCCAGGGCGCGCGCACGCCGAGCAGCGGATAGATCGCCGCCGCCTGCGCCAGATAGGCGGTCTCGCCCGGCCCCATGATCTGGAGGGTCGTGCCCAACACCGCGTCCTGGATCGCCGGCCGGGCGAGGACCCCGGGCGAGACCCGGCTCGAGTCGTCCTCGAGGGTCGCGAGCAGCGTGGAGACGGGCTCCGCGGGAGGAGAGCCCGGAGCTCCACGCAGAGTGAAGCCGTCGGCGCCGCTCCATTCGATGCGGCGCCGCGCGCCGTCGCGCAGCAGGAAGAGCGGGCTCGCGCCGCGCTGCGGCGCCACCTGCAGCTCGAAACCGCGCGCGAGGACGCGGGCATCGGCGGCGGCCGAGGCCTCTTCGACTGCCGCGCGCTGCTCGACCAGCCGGCGGAGAAACGGACGCTCGGCGGCCTTCAACTCCGGCAGCATCGAATCCAGCATCAGCGGGGCGCGCGCGCCGAGGAGTGCCACGGTCTGGCGCGCGAAGGCATCGCCGAAGCGCGCTCCCGGAGCCCACCAGCCGGCGAGCCGCTGGCGCCATTCGCTGAAGCGCTCGTTCGGGAAGCTCTCGGCGAGGACCGCGAGGAGACCCTCGATCTCGGGCCCGATGGTCCGCAGGCCGACCGGCGCGAGCGGCGCGGGGTCGTCGCCCAGCGCGAGGCGCAGGAGGCCCGCGGGGCCGAGAAAAGTCGCGCTCTCGACCTCCGCCCAGTCGTGGTCCTCGGTCGCCATCCAGAAGAGCGCGACCGCCGGTCGGCCGGCCGCCGCGAGAGCTTCGGCATAGCGCACCGCGGTGGCCGCCTTGACCAGCGCCAGGAGCGGCCCACCGAAAAGCCCGGTCTGCTGCCCGCCGACCACGACGCAGGTCGCCGGATCGGCGAGCCGCGCGGCGAGCTCCGCGGCTCGGGGGTGACCGTACTCCGCGTTGGTGCGCGCCAGCCCGGCCGCCACGGCGCTGCGCTCCACGGGCGGCGCCGGATCTTCCGGCAGCGCCCCCGGTGCCAGGAGCCGCAGGGGTGAGAGCAGTTCCTTCTCCCGCCCCACGAGCCAAGCCGCCGGCAGCCCCTTCACCAGACCGCAACGCACGAGATCGACGTCGAGAGGAGAACGCGCCATCCGGCGCATCCTAGCGGAGGCGGCCTGGGAAGACGGTAGCCGGCTCGCAGGCAACAAGAGTACGAGCGACGGGCGCGGTAGAATAGAAGGTTCGATGCTCCGCCTGGGAAACGTTCCGATCGACCCGCCCCTGGTCCTCGCCCCGATGGCCGGGGTGACCGACCGCGACTTCCGCCTGATCGTGCGGCGGATCGGCGGCGTCGGCCTGGTGACCATGGAGTTCATCGCCTCCCGGGCGCTGGTGCGCGGCGTGGCGCGGACCCTCGACCTGATGCACTTCCTGCCCGAAGAGCGTCCGATCTCGATCCAGATCTACGGTTCCGACCCCGACACCATGGCCGAGGCCGCGCGGCTCGTCGAGGCGATGGGCGCCGACATCTGCGACATCAACATGGGCTGCCCGGCGAACAAGATTCTCAAGGGCTGCTCCGGCTGCGCCCTGATGGGCGACCTCGAGCTCGCCCGTCGCATCGTGCAGACGGTGCGCCGGGCAATTGCGATTCCACTCACCGTCAAGTTCCGCCTCGGCCTCGACCACGGGCGCCAGAACTTCCTCGAGCTCGGCCGGATCTGTGAGGCGAGCGGCGCCGACGGGGTCGCCCTGCACGCTCGCACCGCGCGCCAGATGTTCAGCGGCGACGCCACCACCCAGTGGGACGAGATCGCGCTCCTCAAGGCGGCGCTCGCCATTCCGGTGATCGGCAACGGCGATATCCGCGAGCCCGACGACGCGCTGCAGATGATGGCGAGGACCGGCTGTGACGGGGTGATGATCGGCCGGGCCGCAACCAAGAACCCGTGGATCTTTCAGCAGACCGCCGAGCTACTCGCCGGCCGGGTGCCGCCTCAAGCCTCGTTGCTCGAGCGCCGCGATCTCATCCTCGAACATTTCCGGCTGGTGGCAGCGCGCGAACCTTCGAAGTTCGCCATGCACAAATTGCGCAAGTTCACCGGCTGGTACACCCACGGCGTGCCGCATGGGCGCGAGCTCCGCCAGCGCATCAACGGACTCCAGGACGTGCCGTCGTTCCTCGCCGCGGTCGAAGCGTTCTGCGCCGAGATGACCGCGGCGGCAGCTTGATCCACCACGAGGTCCGCCTCGACCTGGCGGTCGGCGAGCTTCCGGCAGCCCTCGCCGCCGCCGCCGACGTCTGGGGAGCCGAGTGGAGCTCCGACGGCGCCGATCTCGCGGGCGGCCGACTCGTGCTGCCGGTCGTCTTCGGGTTGCGCCGCGGCGTGCTCGTCGGCCGCGTCGACTTCGCGCCCGCGGGCGACGGCGCACGGCTCGCCTGGAGGCTGGAGGAGAGCCACCTTCACCTCCAGCGCGCCTCCGTCGCGGTGCTGGTCTTCGCGGTCGTCGCCCTCCTCCCGGCGCTCGCCTGGCCCTTTCAACCGAAGCTCCTCGCGCTGCTGCCGTTCGCGGTGGTGATGGGCCTCCTCGCCTGGTGGCTGGTGCTGTCGCGCCTCGAGACCAGCGGTCCGGAAGAGTTCTTCGCCACCCTGGTTCCGGCGACGAAGGCCGCTCCCTAGCCCGTCGGGTCATCGAGTCTCGCCGCTCGGGCTGCCCGGGAGGTCCGGCCTCCTCGCTGAGCCCTTTGCGCTCGGGAATGCACGACATCCCACAGACGGCGCTCGTGGATCGCGGTGCCTTGGGGGAAGCAGCATGCACAGCTTCGGACAGCGGCAACTTCGATGGGCAAGCGCAGCGTTCGTGTTGTTCGGCTCGCTCGGCCTCCCCGGAGCCGGCTCCGCCGGCACCGGCCGGCTGCTCTCCCAGTGGATGAGCCAGGCGCCGCGGATCGACGGCCAGCTGGCGGCCGGGGAGTGGAGCGCAGCGACGCTGGTCGACCTGGGCGCCGGGGTCACGGTCCGATTCGGAAACGACGCCCGCACGCTCTATCTCGCCGTTCTCGATGCCAACGACACGAACCCCAGCGGTGTCGACATGGTCTTTCTGGCCTTCGACGACGAGGGGGGTGTGCCGCCGGTCCTCGACGACAGCGCCTATGCCAATCCGACCTGCCACGCGACACCGAACCTGGGCGAGGGTGGGCTGACCTTCCAGGCCGCCGGAAGCGTGCAGTACGACGAGAACATTCTGAGCGCTGGATGCCCCGGTCAGATCATCACCGACCGGATGAGCTATCTGTCCGTTCCGCAACCGGAAGGAGTGACCTACGAGATGGCGATGCCGCTCGACGGCCCGGCGCCGATACAGGCGGGCCCGGGCGAGCGGTTCGCTTTGAGGATGCGGGTCTACCGCGACGGCGGCCTGGTCGCCTGCTATCCGGACTGCATCGTGCTCGATCCGCCGAACTTCCGCAACCTCGTTCTCGCTTCGGGCGGCTGCAATACCGGCCCGCAGGACTTCGGCTCCGGCGAGCCGCCCACCGCGCTGCCGCTCGACTGGACGAGCGAGAACACCGCTGGCGGCGGCCCCGGTTGGGTCGAGTCACCGCCGGCGCAGTGGGGCGATCCGGTCTTCTGTCAGGGCAACGATACCGGCGGCGCCGGCGGCGCGGCCTGTGTATCCAACTTCTTCTGCACTGCGCCGCGCACCGACTCGCTGCTGCGCATGCCGCTCGCGCTCGCGGGTGAGTCCGCCGCCACGGTGCGTGTGCGGGCCGTCCTGCAGGTGGCCGCGCCGAACGAGTACCTGGATATCGGCATCCGCCGCCTGGACACGAGCGGCAACTCGCTCCTCTTCTGGCTCGACGAAAACCAGAACGCCACCGTCGACCTCTGGATCCCCGTCGCCGGCAGCCCGCCGGTCGAGCTCTGGTTCACGCATTCGACCTTCTCGGCCGGCGGCAGCGAGGGCGGCTACGCGCAGATCGACGACGTCGAGCTCATCTGCGGCCCGCGGATCTTCAGCGACGGCTTCGAGTCGGGACTCACGACCCATTGGAGCGCCGAAGCGCCCTAGAGCTCGAGCGCCCGGCGCGTCGCCGCGAGCTCGTCGGGGTTGTCAGGCGGGCTCTTCTCCAGACTGGCGAGCGCCGCTTCGAGCAGCGGCCGTCCCTCCGCCTTGCGCCCGAGCGCGACCAGGGCTCGGCCGCGCGCCGCCTGGGCGCGCGCCAGGACCATCGGCGCGGGCTCCTCTGCCGCCGCGAGCAGCGTCAGCGCGGTCGCTGCCTCCGCTTCCGCGGCGGCCGGACGGTGCATGCCGAGGTCGTGGAGCGCCAGGTCGATGCGGTAGCCGGCGAGCGTGCGCGGGCTGGCGTGCGCCGCCTGGAGATCGCCCGCCAGGCTCCGCCACGAGGTCTCCGCAGCGGCGGTCTTGCCGGCGCGCTCGCGGGTGCGCGCCAGGTTGCGCAGGGCCGCGAGCGCCATCGGGGTCCCCGGGCCGTCGGTCTCGACCCAGATCGCGTGGGCATGGGCGAACGCCTCTTCGGCGTCCGCGAGCTTGCCGAGGTCGCTATAGGCTGAACCCAGAGCCGACCAGCTGTTGGCGACCATGTAGTGGTGATCCCCGAGCTTCGCGCGCCGCAAGGCGAGGATCTCCCCGTGCTCGCGAACGCGTTCGGCCGGGTCGGCGAGCATCGAGGCGAGGTTGCTGCGCAGTCCGAGGGTATGCGGGTGGGTCTCGCCGCGTTCGGCGCGCACGATCGCGAGCGCCTGCGCGAAGAGCTCGCGGGCCTCCGCGGCCTTTCCGCCCATGCGCCGGAACCAGGCGAGGGAGGTCAGGTCCGCGGCGATCTCGAGGCGGTTGTCGCCCGGCATCGCTCTCGCGAGAGCGAGAGCGCGCTGCACCAGAACCTCGCCGTGCTCGCCCCCTTCGAGCTCTCCCGCCGTTGCCAAGGCTGAAGCGAGAAGCTTCGCCGGCGGCGCCGCGGCGCTCTCGACCCGCACCAGGGCCGCCGCCGCTTCCGCGCGGCCGCCCGCCCGGTCGCCGGTCGAATGCAACGCCCGCGCGTAATCGAGCAGGAGCGGAACGAGTCCCAGGTCGCCGGGCGGCACCCGTGCGAGCTCCGCGTCACGCGCCTGTTTGAGCAGCAGGAGCGCCGGTGCCCAAGCCCCGCGCTCGAGCTGGACGCGACCCAGGACATGGCGCAACCGCGCCTGCACCTCGCGCTGGTCGCCGAGCTTGGCCGCCTTGGCGACCCCCAGGGCCATGAGATCGGAGACCCGGACCGTGTCGACGTTGGCGCCGGCGATCGGATCGAGCCCGCCGAAAAGGTCGACGACCAGATCGACGACCGCCTCGGAGCGCGCCGCGGAAAGCGCCGCCGTCTCGCGTTCCTGCGCTGCTTCGCGCGACCGCGCGATCGAAATCAACGTGAGCAGCGCGAGCGCGACGAACGCCGCCGCCGAGGCTCCTGCCGCGAGGCGATGGCGCGCCAGAAACCTCTGTGCCCGGTAGCCGAACGAGTCCGGGCGCGCCCGCACCGGCTCGCCCCGGAGCCAGCGTTCGACGTCGTCGGCGAGCTCGCCCGCCGAGCCGTAACGACGTTCCGGCGCGCTCGCGAGAGCGCGTCCGATGACCGAGGAGAGATCCGGATTGAGCCCTGGGTCCGGCCGCAGCGCGCGCACCGCACCCGCACCCGCGGCCTCGGGCAGTCTCCCGGTGAGCAGCTCGTGGAGCAGGATGCCGAGCGCCCAGACGTCGGTCGCCGTAGTCACCGGCTCGCCGCGGTGCTGTTCCGGCGCGGCGCGCTGCGGTGTCATCGGGGCGAGCTCGAGCGAACGCGTCGGCTGGGTGCCGTCGTCGCGCAACGAGAGGAGCTTCGCGACTCCGAAGTCGAGCAGATGCACCCGGCCGTCGTCGCTCACCAGGATATTCGACGGCTTGAGGTCGCGATGCACGACGAGATTGGTGTGCGCGAACTGCACCGCCCGGCAGAGCTCGACGAAGAGCTCCGCTCGCCGGCGCGGCGAGGCCCCCGTCTCGGCGCAGAATGCGGTGATCGCCCGCCCGTCGACGTAGCGCAGCGCCAGATACGGTCGGCCGTCGTCCGCGGTTCCGGCGTCGAGAAGCGGCGCCACCGCCGGATGCTCGAGGCGCGCGAGGAGATTCTGCTCGAGGCGGAAACGCTCGACGAGGTCGGCCGATCCGATGCCGGGCCGCAAGAGCTTGACCGCGACCTGCTGCTCGAACGCCCCATCGGCGCGCTCGGCGAGATAGACCTCGCCCATGCCGCCGCGGGCGAGGAAGCGCAGCAGCCGCCAAGGACCGACGCGCGCGCCTGCGGGGAGCGACGGGGCACTGTCGCTCGGTCCCAGGCGCGATTCGATCTCGAGTCCCGCGGCCGTGGGGGTGGCCTCGAGCATGGCCAGGAGCTCCTCGGCAAGCTCGGGCGAGCTCGCGCGCAGCTCGTCGACGAGCGCTCGGCGAGCGGCGGGCGCGGCATCGCGCGCCCGCTCGTGCAGCTCGGCGAGCCGGTCCCAATCAGCGGGGCGGCGGGGCGGCTGGACGTAGAGAGTCGCTCATGGCTCCTGCGGTTCTTCTCGCGCTCTCCCGGGCAGGGAATGGACATTCGCGCCGGGGAGCGCCAGGGCGCTGCGCACCTCCTTGCGGAGCCAGGCCATCGCGGCGTCACCGTCGCGCTGCACCGTCTTGGTCGACACCCCGAGAAGCTCCGCCGCCTCCTCGAGCGTCAGGCCACCGAAGAAGCGCAGCTCGACGACCCGCGCCGCACGTGGCTGTACCGCCTCCAGGCGCGCGAGCGCCTCGTCGAGGGCCAGCGTTTCGTCGGCCGCCTTCTCGGAGAGGAACTCTTCGACGACCGCGAGCGGCACCGGAGCGACGCCGCCCCCGCGTTTGGCACGTTGCCGCGCACGGGCGTAGTCGACGAGCACCCGGCGCATGGTGCGCGAAGCGGCGGCGAAGAACTCGGAGCGATCGCCCGCCGCGATCCGGCGCTGATCGACCAGGCGGAGATAGGCCTCGTTCACGAGCGCCGCCGTGTCGAGGGTGTGACCCTCACGCTCGGATCGGAGGCGCTGCCGCGCCAGTCGTCGCAGGTCGTCGTAGAGCAGCGGCACCAGCCGATCGAGAGCCTCGGGAGAGCCGTCGCGCAGGCGGCCGAGCCAGACGGTGATCTCGCCTCCGGGGTCCATGTTGGACGGGAAGTTGATGACAAGACGGGCACCCGCCGCAAGCGGCTTCGCCACATTCTCGGGAGCGCTCGGCGGCGCGATGTCCACTTTCCTCGCGGAAGGGCGCGAGAAGGGTGAGAGGGGGCCCCATGAAGATCCTCGTCAAAGCAGCGCTTTTCGCCCTCGCGGGTCTTGTTTCGGCGTCTGGCTCGCCAACTGAAGCCACCACGATCACCGTCACCACCGACCTCGACGCCGACGCGGCCGACGGTTTCTGTTCGCTGCGCGAAGCCATTCTCGCCGCCAACGACGACCTGGCGCACAACGAGTGCCCCGCCGGGTCAGGCGCCGACCGGATCGTCTTCAATCTCGCCCTGCCGGCGACGGTCTTCCTCACGGCGAGTCTTCCCGCGGTCACCGAGACCGTCGCCATCCGCGGTCCGGGCGCGGATCTGCTCGCCATCGACGGCCTGGGAGCCTTTCGCCCATTCAATCTATCCCCCATCGTCGCCGGCGCCTGGTACCTCGTCGAGGACCTCTCGATTCAGCACGGCTACAGTTCGCAGGGCGGCGGGGTCTATGTCGGTTTCGGAGGCACCGCGGTCCTCTCGCGGCTCGTCGTCGCCCAGAACACCGCGGGCAACGACGGCGGCGGCGTTACGGTCGAGAGCGTTTCTGGCCTCCTCGCGGCGGCGGAGATTCGCGATTGCACCCTGATCGGCAACATCGCTCTGGGAGCTGGCGGCGGCGGCGGACTGGAAGTCATCGATGGCTCGGTGGTCGTGGTGTCGGACTCGGCGATTGTCGACAACCAGGCGCTGGCATCAGGCGGAAACGGCGCCGGGATCATCCTTCAGCGCGGCACGCTCACCGTCGAGCGCTCCACTGTCTCCGGCAACGCCGCCTACGACAGCGGCGGCGGGCTGTTCATCAACGCGAGCGGCGGCGACGCCAGCCTCTCGCTGGTCGATTCGACGGTCTACGACAACGTTGCCGACGCCGACCTGGATCTCGACGGAGAAGGTGGAGGTCTCTTCGCGGCGACCTCTACGAATCAGACTCTGGAGATCGACCTGCGCAATTCGATCGTCGCCGGCAACTTCGACAATGGCATCCTGCTGAATCCGGACCTCTACTTCTCCGGCGCTCTGCTCCTCACCGCCACCGGCTTCAACCTCATCGGCGCGAACGACGGTGCCGCAGCCTACTTCCCGGCGGGCAACCCGAACGCGAACGGCGACTTCGTCGGCACGGCGGCCTCGCCGATCGACCCGCTGCTCCTGCCGCTCGCCCTGAACAACGGGATTACGCTCAACCACCGGCCGATCCTCGACGCGGCCAGCCCGGTGATCGACCACGGCGCCTGCCCAGGGCGCGCCGCCGACCAGCGGGGCCACGGCGATGTTCTGACGCATGCGCGCATCGTCGACAATCCGACCGTCCCGAACCAGGCCGCGAGCGACGCTTGCGACATCGGCGCGGTCGAGCGCGGCGGCTTGGCCGACTCCGCCGCCGAGCTCTTCGTCGACGGCTTCGAGCTCGGACATACGTTGCGTTGGGACGCGGAGGTCCAGTGAGGCGCTCGTGGTTCCACTTCGCCTTGGTCTCCGCCAGCGCTCTCCTTGCGGCCGGCTCAGCGGCGGCCTTTGGAGCCGTCATCACCGTGAACACGTTGGATCCGCTCCGCGCTCCGGCCGACGACGGCTGGTGCACGCTCTACGAAGCGGTCGCCTCCGCCAACACCGACGCGGCCTCCGGCGGTCTCGCCGGGGAGTGCCCCGCCGGCTCGGGCGATGACGCCATCGTTTTTTCCGCCGCGATTCCGGCGACTTACGTCCTCGACTTCGGTGCCCTCGTCGTGACCGACGGTCTCGCGATCGCCGGCCCGGGCGCGGACCTCCTGACTTTGAACGCCCAGGGCCTCGACCGCATCTTCATCTATTCGCCGACCGATGTTCTGGCCGCCCCCACCTTCGAGCTCTCCGGACTCACCCTGACCGGCGGCTGGGCGGTCGGGGACTACAACGGTTTCGGCCCCGGGAGCGGCGGCGCCCTGCTCGCCCAGAACGGCCAGGTGCACCTGCACGATCTCGTCTTGCGCGCCAACCTCGCGCAAGACCAGGGCGCCGGCGTCTACGCCTCCTCCGAGCTCACCGTGGAGCGCGCGACCTTCGACGGCAACGCGAACCTCGGGCCGGTACTCCTCGGTGGCGGCGGCGGCGCGATCAGCCACAATTCCGGCGGCGACTTGACGATCCGCGACTCCACTTTCGTCGACAATTCGGCGCTCGCCGACAGTCCGTCCGGGGCGCTGTTCGATCCCCACGGCGGCGCGGTGAACGCGCTCGCCTTCGGGACCGTCACCATCGAGCGTTCCACCTTCGTCGGCAACCGGGCGAGCGGAGCCGGAGGGGCGATCGGCATCGGCCTGCACCGCACCTACTCGACGGCGCTCACCACCGTCCTGCGCTTTCTCACCGTGGTCGACAACGAAGCCGACACCGATGGCGACGGGATCGGCGGCAATCCCGGCGTCTACACCGGCGGCAGCGGCGGAGGCATCTTCATCGCCGACTCGCCCGGGACGGCGACGCTCGAGGGTTCGATCGTCGCCGGCAACCTCGACTCGGGACCGGACAAGGCGCCCGATCTCGACGGCTTCGACTTCGTCTCGCTCGGCCACAATCTCGTCGGGGTGCGACGCGGCAACGCGGCACCCACCTTTCCTGTCGGCCAGCCGAATGGGAACGACGACTGGGTCGGATCGCTCGCCGCGCCGCTCGCCCACGGCCTGCTGGCGCTCGCCGCGAACGGCGGTCCGACCGAGACCCGCCTACCCGACCTCGCCGCGGGGCCGAGCCTCGCCATCGACCACGGGAGCTGTCCGGCGGAAACCGCCGACCAGCGCGGCTATCTCAATCCGGCGACCGGAAGCCGCGCGGTCGACGAGCCGAGCGTGGCCGACGCGGATGACGGCTGCGATATCGGCGCCGTCGAGCTGGGGGCGAGCTTGCCGAATATCTTCAACGACGGCTTCGAGAGTCAGGACACCTCGCAGTGGAGCGTGACGGTGCCGTAGAAGTGGGTGCGCAATGCCGAAGCTACTTCGCTTTCGGCATGGCGTTGCGCGGATCGTCGGCGGGGTTCACGTACTTGAAGTCGACCGGGCCCTGGCCGTAGAGCAGGATCGTCGTCTCCTGCTTGCCGGTGAAAGCGAAGTGGTTCATCCCTTCGGGCATGAGCGCAAAGCCTCCGATCCCGAGCGTCTTGTTCCCAGCCGCCTTCTTGTCGAGTTTGTCTCCCATCCCCAAAGTCAGCGCCCCGGACACCACCACGACGTGCTCGTCCCTGGGATGCGAGTGCGCCGGGATGAGGTAGTTGGCCGGGAATTTGAGCCGAAGGGTGTAAGCGGCCGGCTGACCAGGGTCACCGGCCAGGACGGCGATCTGGGCGCCCGGCGGGAGCATCGGCGGCGCCGGGCCCCACTGCGCCTCCTCGGGGGTCGCGAGAACGTTGGCGTGGCCCTGTGCGCCCGCCATGCTGCAGGTGCCGCCAAAGACAATGGCGGCGGCGGTGACGACCGATGCGATGCTCTTCATGATCTCTCCCTTTCTGGCGGCCGCAGTGTGTGGCCGCCGAAGGGCGTCAATCTAGGCCGGCCGCCGCGCCGCCCGCATCCCCACAACGGGTCATCTCGGACCCGACTTCGGACATGGCCCCAGCGGGCCAGGTGCCGGGCCAGGTGCCTCGCGACCTGCGCCGGCGAGAGATGCGGCGCTAGCCCAGGAGACCGCGCCGCGCCGCTTGCGCGACGGCCGCCGCGCGGGACGAGACGCTGAGCTTGTGAAAGATGTTGGCGATGTGGCGATGCACCGTATGTTCGCTCACGCCGAGGCGGCTCGCGATCACCTGGCTGTTCAGATCCTCCGCGACCAGGCGCAGGACTTCGACCTCGCGTCGGGTCAGCTCGCCGCGCGCGGCGCCGGCTTCACGGGCGCCGGGCGCCGCCTCGCGCTGCGCCGCCGGGGCCTGCGGCGCGAGCTGAGCGAAGCTCTCGATCAGGAGTCGGGCGCGGGAGATCTCGAGCTCCGCCTTGAGCTCCGAGAGGAGAGCGATCGCCCGCTGCGTCTCACGCGCGGCGCTCTCGACGCGGCCGCGCTCCGCGAGAGCGCGCGCCAGCTCGATGCGCGCTTGCGCCACCTCGTACGGCGCTCCGCTCGCGAGAAAGTGGTCGATCGCGTCTTCGAAGGCGTGCTGGGCCTCGATCGCATCGCCAGCGGCGAGGGCGATCCGGCCCGCCGCGAGACTCGCCACGGCCCTGAGTGGCGGCGTCGCGACCAGAGTCGCGATGGCAGTGAGCTCGGCGAGACCGGTCCGTGCGCCGGCGAAGTCCCCGGCCTGGGCCCGTGCGCGCACCAACAGATCCAGGCCCGCGACGCGATCGGTGCGATTACCCGCCGGGACGCGGCGCAGGTAGCGCGCCGCCTGGTCCGCGGCGGCTTCGAGATCGCCGCGATCGAGAGCCAGCTCCGCCTGCCCGAGCATCGCAAGCGCGTGCGGCTCGGCGCGGGCGAAGAGATCGGCGGCCTCCACCAGGCGACCCTGGCGGCGCCGGAGCTCCGCCAGGCGGACGATGCCATCTGCCGCCATCGCCGGGCGGCTCGCGGCGAGCTCTTCGGTCGCCGCCTCGAGCTCGTCCTCGGCTTCGCTCCACATTCCGCGCCAGATGCACAGCGAGGCGTATTGCGTGCGGCAGACCGCGAACAGCGGCCGCAGACCCCATTTCGCGCTGAACTCCTTGAGGCGCGCGCACCACTGCAGGGCGCGATCGTAGTCGCGCACGCGATCACAGGCGGCGATCATGTAGCAGCAGGAGAGCCCGATCGCGACCAGGTCGGACATCTCGCCGGCCACCACCGCGGTATTGACCTCGTCGAGCGCGCGCATCCCCTCCGCCACCGCGCCCGAGGCTACGAGCGCCATTCCCTGCACCGAACGTCCGAGCATTTCGAGATCGGTGCTGCCGACCGCTTGCGCGACCCGGATGCCGCGTGTCGCGTGGGAGTGGGCGCGATCTGGCGCGCCGTCCTCGAAGAGCGCGAGCGCTCCTTCGCGCAACTCGAGCCAGGCGAGCTCGCGGCAGTCGGGCTGGCCTTCGAGCAAGCGCCGGGCGCGTTGCAGCCAGCCGTTGGCGACGGCGCTTTCGCCGCGGAAAGCCCAGCAGTCCCAGGCCAGCCAGACCGCAACGCGGGCCGCGCCCCGCCGGTCGTCGCGGTCGACGTACAGGCGGTAGGCGCGCTCGCGGGAGGCGAAAACGATCTCAGCGAGGTCGAGCCACCAGGCCGCTAGAGCGAGACCCTCGAGGGCTTCGGGAGTTTCACCCGCGGCGAGCGCGGTCGTGAAGGCATCGTGCGCCTCGCTCCAGGCGCCGCGACGCAACGCCTCGTCGCCCTTTCGACACTCCGCACTCTTGCGCATGGCGTCGGGGCGATCCTACCCCTGGGTTGGAATAGCCGCTGGTTCTGCTATGTTGACCCCCTTGCAGCAAGGTTCTTTCATAACTTGGGGGCGCACCGGGTTCGACGGGGAACAGTGCGGTTCGAGGGTTGCGTGCCGGGTTTGCACCCGTAAAAACGGCAAGTTATACCTGCCAACGACAACTTCGCTCTCGCGGCTTAATTGACCGTGACGTTCCAGCCATGGGCCATTGTCCACGGCACGGGCTGGGGCGACGCTAAAGTGGACTGAACGCTGAGGTTGGTTCCGCTCCTCAGCGGGATCGTCAAATCGGGACTGGCGCTTGCGTAGGCGGCCTTCTGCATTGCGCAAGGGCGATGACCACAAGTGAAGGCTATGTGCGTAGACACTCTCGGGACGCGTTTTCCGGACGTGGGTTCAATTCCCACCGCCTCCACCATTCTTCTTCCGGCAACTCGATAGCTATCGAGTTGCTTCAAATGCAGGGGACACGATCCAGGTCGTGTCCCCTGTTGTGTTTACCCCTCCGCGTTCGCGTCCGGCTCTACTGGAAAAGGCCGGCGATGGCGGTCTTGAAGGGCGGCAGGAGCACACCCTCTTCCGTCACGATCGCCGTGACGAGCTCCGCGGGCGTGACGTCGAACGCGAGATTGAAGCCAGCGGTGCCGACCGGCGCGATGCGTTCGCCGGCAATCTCGGTGACTTCGCGGCCGGCGCGTTCTTCGATCGGAATCTCGGCGCCGGTGGGGGTGCGCGGATCGAAGGTCGAAAGCGGCGCCGCGACGTAGAACGGCACGCCGTGGCGATGGGCGAGCACGGCGACGGTGTAGGTGCCGATCTTGTTCGCGGCGTCGCCGTTGGCGGCGATCCGGTCGGCGCCGACGATCACCCGCTCGATCTGGCCGCGGCTCATCAGCGCGCCCACCATCGAAGTCGGTGACCAGGCGATGCGGAATGCCGAGCCGCTCGAGCTCCCAGGCGGTCAGCCGCGCGCCCTGCAGGAGCGGCCGGGTCTCGTCGACCCAGACCGCGGCCAGGCGGCCGGCGCGCATGCGCGGCGGCGATGACGCCGACCGCCGTGCCGATGCCGGCGGTGGCGAGCGCGCCGGCGTTGCAGTGCGTGAGCACGCGGTCGCCGGGCGCGAAGAGCCCGGCGCCGTGCTCCGCCATCCGCCGGTTGCGATCGACGTCCTCGGCGTGCAGGGCGCGCGCCCATTCGAGCAGCGTCGCCGCGATCTCCGCCAGCGGCCGCGCCGCCGGCTGCGCAGCAGCTCGAAAGCCTCGTCGCCCTGCTCGAGCGCCCAGCGCAGGTTCACCGCCGTCGGCCGGGTCTGGCCCAGCAGCGCTCGGGCCCGCTCGAAGCGGCGCGCCGGGTCGGGCTCCGGGTCGTCGGGGTCGAGCCAGCGCGAGCGCCAGCCCGTAGGCCGCGGCGATGCCGATCGCCGGCGCGCCGCGCACCGCGAGGCGCCGGATGGCGTCGGCCACCTCCTCGACGCTCCGGTCAGGCGATCCACTGCTCCTCGTGCGGCAGGCGCGTCTGGTCGAGCAGCTCGAGGGCGCCCGTCGCAGCCAGGCGCACCGGCGAGAACTCCGGAAGGACGCTCACGCGCGGTCATCCTAATGCCCGCGCTCTGGTAGGATCGCCCGCTCGAGACCCCCGGGCGCCATCGCCGCCCGGCCCGCCGCTGCCGACCCGACCCGGAGGTCCGCACGTGAAAGGCGATCCGGCAGTCCCGCGGCTTCGCGACCCGCGCCATCCACGCCGGGCAGCGGCCCGACCCGACGACCGGCGCGGTCATCGGTGCCGATCTACGCCACCTCGACCTACGTCCACGACGAGCTCGGCCGGCACAAGGGCTTCGAGTACGCCCGCGTCCAGAACCCCACGCGCTGCGGCGCTCGAGGACCAACGTCGCGGCGCTCGAGGGCGGGCTCTCGGGGCACGCCTTCGCCTCCGGCATGTCGGCGATCGCGACCCTGATGACGCTGGTGAAGCAGCGGCGAGCACGTCGTCTGCTCGCGCAACGTCTACGGCGGCACCTACCGCTTCATGACCCAGGTGCTGTCGCGCTACGGCGTCGAGTCGTCCTGGGTCGACTCGACCGAATCTCGACGAGATTCGCGCCGCGATGCGGCCCGAGACGCGAATGATCTACGTCGAGACGCCGACCAACCCGATGATGGAGGTCACCGACCTCGCCGGCGCGGCCGCGATTGCGCACGCCCACGGCGCGTCTTCTGGCGGTCGACAACACCTTCATGTCGCCGTACTTCCAGCGCCCGCTCGAGCTCGGCGCCGACGTCGTCGTCCACTCGACCACCAAGTTCCTCAACGGCCACAGCGACTCGATCGGCGGCATGCTGGTCGCCGAAGCGCCGCCGAGCACGGCGACTGGTTCGCCTTCGTGCAGAAGTCCGAGGGCGCGATCCTGTCGCCGTTCGATTCCTTCCTGGTGCTGCGCGGCATCAAGACGCTCGCCGTGCGCATGGAACGCCACGAGGAGAACGGCCGCGCGCTCGCGGCCTACCTCGCCGCGCACCCGAAGGTCGACGCAGGTCTTCTACCCGGGTCTCGCCGACTCATCCCGGCCACGAGCTGCAGCAGCGCCAGGCGACCGGCTTCGGCGCGCTCATCACCTTCGAGCTCGGCGAGCTACGCGGCCGCCAAGCGTTTCCTCGACCGGGTCGAGGTGATGTCGCTCGCCGAGAGCCTGGGCGGCGTCGAGACGCTGACCTCGCACCCGGCCTCGATGACCCACGCCTCGGTGCCGGCAGACAAGCGCGCCGAGCTCGGCATCACCGACGGCCTGGTGCGCATCTCGGTCGGCATCGAAGACCTCGCCGACCTCCTCGCCGACGCGAGCAGGCGCTCGCCGCGGCGACTGACCGCCGCCCGACGTTCGCGACCGCCGAAATGGCGCCCGACCGCTGTTCAGTAGTTCGGTTTCGTCGAGCTGACGCGGGCTCTCGTCCTCGTCGGAGAACGGGGCCGTTCTTGTCGAGAGAGGCGCCGATCCAGTCGAGGAAGTTCGCTCTCGCCCTTGCAGACCTTGAAGGCGAGGATCTCGGGCAGCTCGTAGCTGTGGAGCTCCTGGATCGCGGCCTGGACCGCCGGGTACTCGGATTCCAGGGTCTTCACGATCAGCAGGAACTCGGCGTCGCGGCAGATCTTGCCCTGCCAGCGATAGACCGAGCGCACGCCGGTGACGACGTTGACGCACGACGCATGGCGCCGTGCGACGAGCTCCGAGGCGATCAGGTTGGCTTGTTCTTCGGTGCCGACGGTAGTGATGACGACGAAAGCTCCCACGGCCAAGCAAGCTACTCCCCTTGCACTGGCAAGTCATGCCGCGACGCGGCAAGTCCGTCAGTACCAGCGTTCCTTCTCGACGTCGTAGGCGAGGCAGCCGATCTTGCCGGTGCGGCCGAAAACGCGCGCCGCCGAGAGGTGCCGGAGGCCGTCGGTGACGTAGACCGAACCGGGCGTCGAGGTGCCGAGCGGGCTGAACGAGGCGATATCGGAGCGGTTGAAGCGGATCGGGTCGTCGAGGTTGTCGAGGCGCCGGCGGGGATCGCCGGGGTCGCGCGGCGCTCTGCCGGGCGGGAAACCGAAACGGATCGCGCGCCCGAGGTGCGCGAGGCGCACCCGCGGAGTGACCTGGGGATCGTCGCCGGAGGCGATGTCGGCGGTGAGGACGCCGTCGCCGTCGCCGTCGCGATAGAGCGCCCAGGTCACCGCGCCGTCGGCGTCGATGAAGAACTTCAGACCGACGTTGGCGGCGTTGCGGATGGCGTAGGAGCGCGCGACGTGAAAGGTGGAGGCGACCTCGGCTGCGGCGAGCTCCACCCGGAGCTCGGCGGCGAGCGAGAGGAGCGGGGGAACGCCGAGAGCGAGCACCAGGGACGAGATCGCCATCGCGATCACGAGCTCGATCAGCTGGTAGCCCGATCGGCCGTCCGCACCGCGGTCGCCTCCACCTGAATCACGGGGTATCAGTTCTTCGCTGCCAGCTTGTCGGCCTTCGGCGGACGCGGGAGCTTCACCTTCTCGGTGAGCGTGGTCGGCCCCGAGAGCGCCAGATAGGGCTTCAGCTGCTCGTAGGTCGACTCGCCGATGCCGCGCACCAGCAGGAGATCGTCGAGCGTCTTGAAGGCGCCGTTCTTCTCGCGCTGCGCGACGATCTTCGCCGCCACCGACGGGCCGATGTGCGGCAGGAGCTGGAGCTCGGCGACGGTCGCCGTGTTGACGTTGACGGTTCGCGCCTCGCCGGCGAGCGCCGGGGCGGCGAGGAGCAGGCAGAGGACGGCGGCGATGCCGGTTGCGGTTGCGGCGGAGAGGCTGCGCTGAATGAGTCGCATGCTCGGATTCCTTTCTCGAAAGGTTGGGACGTCGTTGACTTGTTTGTGGGTGTTCGCTGCCGACTACACATTCGTTCCTGAATGGCGAACCTGCGCGTGAGGTCTCTGCTCTTCTGGCGCCTCCTTTCCCCGGTTGTCTGCCTTGCGCAGGGCCTGGATTACAAGCCGGCTGCCAACCTGGGGAAATTCAGCAACTTGATGCAAACAATCGGCTTCCAGTGAGAGCGGGATCTCCGCCGGAGCTCGGGAGGACAAGCGGACTGGCGGCACCGCGCGGCGCGAAGAGGTGCGGCGCAAGCGCCGCGGGTATGGCGGCTCGCGCCAGGTCGCGCGTCAAAGGACCTGGACGGAGGCGCAATCCCTTGCGGCGATCGGATAGGCTTCGGGGCCGATGTCGGCTCCGCACCGCTCCACCGCGCGCGAATACCTCGAAGCTCTGCTCATCGCGGCCGTGTTTCTGCTGTTCACGAACACCTTCGTGATCAAGACGTTCTTCATTCCCAGCGGTTCGATGGAAGACACGCTCCTGGTGGGCGACCATCTGTTCGTCAACCGCTTCATCTTCGGCCCGGCAATGGGCGAGCTCGAGCGCACGCTCCTGCCGCTGCGCACTCCGCGGCGCGGCGACATCGTCATCTTCCGCTCGCCCGAGCGCCCGAACATCGACCTCGTCAAGCGCCTGATCGGTCTGCCTGGAGACACCATCCAGGTCGTCAACAAGCAGCTCTTCGTCAACGGCCAGAAGGTCGAAGACGACGCCTACGTGGAGCACAAGGACCCGCGGACGTTCCTGAATCGACCGTACATGTCGGAGCAGCAGCGCCTGCGCGACAACTTCGGGCCGGTGACCGTCCCCGCGGAGAGCTACTTCTGCATGGGCGACAACCGCGACCTGTCGTACGACTCCCGCTTCTGGGGAACCGTCCCCGCGCACTACCTCAAGGGGCGCGCGTTTCTCATCTACTGGTCGTTCGGGGGGGGAACTTCGGACGGCACCTGGCGTGGCGCGGGAGCGAAGCTCCGCGAGCTCGCCAACACCGCCCTCGGGTTCCTGACCAAGACCCGATGGACGCGCTCGTTCCATCTGCCGCGCTGAGCCGCGGCGCGCGCGCGGCGATCGTCGCCCTGCTGCTCGCGCTCTTCGTGCGCGCCTTCGTGCTCGAAGTGGTCTCCATTCCGTCCGACTCGATGGCTCCGACGCTCGAGCCCGGGGACCAGGTGCTGGTGAATCGCCTGATCTACACTGGACGCCCGTTCGGCGTGCTGCCGCGCCGGACGGTGCGCAAGGGCGATGTCGTCCTGTTTCGCCCGCCGTTCGATCCGCGGCAGAATTACATGAAGCGCTGCGTCGGGTTGGCCGGCGACTGGTTCGAGGGCGACGTTCTTCCGGCGGGAGCGCTCTGGCTGGAAGGGGACGCGCGCGCGCGATCGCTCGATTCGCGGCGCTTTGGGGCGGTTCCCGAGAGCGCCCTCGCGGGGCGGGCGGTGGCCGTTCTCTGGTCGCGCTCTGTGGCCGGAGGCCCGGGCTCCCGCAGTCGCGTCCTGAGGCAGGTACGTTAGACTTGAAGCACAGGCGAGCTCGAGGAGGTATGCGATGGCGAAGCGTCAGGGGCAAGCGGGTGACGGCAAACTGGGATGCATCCTCTGGAGCCTTCTGCTCATCGTCGGTGTTCTCATCGGCTGGAAGGCCATTCCGATCAAGATCTCGACCTCAGAGCTCTACGATTTCATGGTCGAGCAAGCGAAGTGGGCCGGCAACACGCCGAGCGAAGTCCTCGAGAAGCGCATCGTCAGCAAGGCGAACGAGCTCGACCTGCCCGTCGATCCCAAGATGGTTACCGCCGAGAAAGTCGGCGACAAGATCCGCATGCGCGCCAAGTTCACCGTGCCGCTCGAGTTCCCCGGCTACACTTACGAATGGGGCTTCGACCTGCAGGTGGAGCGCCCGATCTTCATCTGGTAACCGAGCCCGCGGCCGATCGCCCGCGGTCTTCCCAGACGCTCTTCCCCATGGCCTACACCCGACCTCTCGACGCCGTCGAGCAGCGCATTCTGGGCGCGCTGATGGAGAAGGAGCGCACCGTCCCCGACCTCTATCCGCTCACGGTCAGTGCGCTCCTCCAGGCCTGCAACCAGAAGAGCAGTCGCGAGCCGGTGAGCGCGTACTCGGAGACCGTCGTGGTCGAAGCCCTCGACCGGCTACGCTCCGATGCGCTGGTCTTTCGCGTCCACAGCAGCCGGAGCGAGCGCTACGAGCATTGTCTGGACCATCGCTGGCACCTCGACACCGCGGGCGCCGCCGCCGTGATCGCGCTGCTCCTCCTGCGGGGCGCCCAGACTCTGGCCGAGCTCAAGAACCGGAGCGCGCGTCTCCACCCCTTCGCGACCCTCGAAGAGGTCGAGACGACGTTGCGGCGGCTCGGTGAAGGCCCCGACGCCCTGGTGCGCGAGCTGCCGCGCCAGCCCGGACAGCGCGAGACGCGCTGGATTCATCTTGCCGGCGACGCCGAGGTGGAGCGCGGGCTCGCATCGGGTTTGCCTGCCCGCGGATTCGCGGCGAGCCCGCCGACGGGCGCTCCGCAAGAGGCGGTGGCGGAACAGGCGGCGGCCACCGCACCGGGTGCCGTCGCGGCGCGTCTCGATCGGCTCGAGTCGGCCGTCGCCGAGCTCACTCGCGCTCTGGAGGAGATGCGCGCCGCGTTCGACGCGCAGATTCCGCACGCGGACGAATGATCCTCAACCTGCGGCGAGCTCGCGCTCGAGCTCCGCGAGCGCAGCATCCGGGTCGGGCGCCTGGGTCAGCGGCCGGCCGATGACGACGAGGTCGGCGCCGGCGGCGATCGCCGCTGCGGCCGTCGCCGTCCGTCGCTGATCGTCGCTTCCGCCTCCCACCTTGGCGCCCACCGGAGCCGCCGGACGGATCCCGGGCGAAACAAGCAGGAATGGACTCCGTTCGGCGGCGCGCAGCGCCGCGAGCTCGAGCGGCGAGCAGACAACCCCCGTGGCGCCGGCCTCGCGCGCCAGATGCGCCCAGCGCAGCACACGCCGGGTGCTGCCACCCGGCAGATCCAGGCGCTCGAGAGTCGCCTCGTCGAGATGGGTCAGCACGGTCACCGCGAGGATCGCCAGGCGACCCTCGGCGGCCCTCGTCGCCGCCTCGATCATCGCCGGTCCACCGGCGGCATGGATCGTCAGATAGTCGACCTGGAGCTCGCGCACCGATCGCACCGCACCGGCGACCGTGTTGGGAATGTCGTGCAGCTTGAGATCGAGAAAGAGCGCCCGCGCGTGCTGCCGTGCGGTCTCGACGGCCGGCGGTCCCCAGCGCACGAAAGCTTCGAGGCCAACCTTGAGGACGCCGACGCGCGGACCGAAGAAGGCGCACCAGCTTTCGAACGTGCCGCGATCATTGGTATCGAGCGCCACGGCGACCCTGGCCAGGGCTCGAGTTTCGCTCATCGCTCCTCCCATAGACGGACGCCGCCGACGAGGTCGGCGACGCGCGCCACCTTCATCTCCGCCAGCCGCGCCGCGAGTCCCTCGACCAGACGTTCGGCGGTGCGCGGGTTGCGGAAAAGAGCCGTCCCTACCTGCACGGCCGACGCTCCGGCGAGCAGAAACTCGATGACGTCGTCGACCGTCTCGACGCCTCCGACGCCGATGACCGGCAGTCCGACCTGGCGCGCGATGTCGTAGACGATCCGCACCGCGATCGGCTTCACCGCCGGGCCGGAGAGGCCCCCGCGCGTCGTGTGGAGGCGTGGCCGCCGCGTCCAGGGGTCGATCGCCATGCCGAGCACGGTATTGATCGCCGAGAGGATGTCGGCGCCCCCGGCCTTGGCCGCCTGGCCGAGCGCCACCGGCGAGGTGACATTGGGCGAGAGTTTTACCGCGATCGGTTTCGCGGTGACGTCGCGAACGCTCCGCACCAGGCGCTCGAGCACGATCGGATCATGGCCGAATTCGATGCCACCTTTCTTGACGTTCGGGCAGGAGACGTTCAACTCGACCGCTGCGACGCCCGGGAAGGCATCGACGCGTTCGGCGAGCCGCGCGTAGTCGTCGAATTCGTACCCGAAGAGGTTGACCACCACCTGGGCGGGAAAACGCCCGAGCCCGGGCAGCACGTCGGCCAGGAACTTTTCGATGCCGATGTTCTGCAGGCCGATCGAGTTCAGCATGCCGCCGCGCGGCTCGCCGATGCGGGGGGGTGGGTTGCCCTTCAGAGGCTGCAGCGAAAGCCCCTTGGTCACGATGCCGCCCAAGCGGTCGAGCGCCGCCAGATGCGCGAACTCGAGTCCGTAGCCGAAACAGCCGCTCGCGGTGAGAATCGGATTCGGTAGCGTGAGCGCCCCGAGCCGGACCGCAAGGTCTACCTTCTCGGTGCTCACCATTTCACCGCCGCGAATGCGAACACCGGGCCGTCCTTGCAGCACAGTGCGAAGCGGCCCTCGACGAGCTCGACGGCGCATCCGAGGCAGGCTCCGAAGCCACAACCCATCGGCGTCTCGAGAGCGGCTTCGCCGGGCACCGCGTGCTCGGCGGCGAGCTCGGCGAGACGCTTCAGCAGGCCCATCGGTCCACAGGCGAATATCTTGCGGTAGAGGCCCGCGGCGAGACGCCGGGTGAGCGGCGTCGTGACCAGCCCGGGTTCGCCGACGCTGCCGTCCTCGGTGGTCGCAATCAGCTCGCCGCCGCTCTCCCGCGCCAGGTTCTCGAACGCCTTGCGGCGCGCGAGATCCAGACCGGTGCGCCCGCCGTAGAAGAAGTCGAAACGCGTGCCCTGCGCGACCAGCCGCCGGCCGAGAAGCAGCAGCGGGGCCGAGCCGATACCCCCGGCGACCAGGGCGACGGGCCGGGTGTCGGAGCGGTCCGGGTCGGAGCCCGCATCCGTAAACGGCTGCCCGAGCGGTCCGAGCACCGCGAGGCGCTCGCCGGGGCGCTTGCCGGCGAGGGCACGGGTCCCCGACCCGACGATTTTCACCAGCAATTCGATCCTGGCCCCGCGATCTGTTTTACTTACGTCGTGGACCGAAAAGGCGCGGCGCAGATAAGGCTCGAGACTGTCCGTGGTCGCGACCATGACGAACTGTCCGGGGAGGACCTCCCGCCACGCCGCGGGGCCGTCGAGGACGAGCGAAAAATAGGGCAGCGGGTGAGCGCGGACTTCGACGACTCGGCAACTGGTGTCGATGGGCTGCATCCGGGTGCTCGACTTTAGCAAACGAGCGATCGCATGAGGCCTCGCGAGCGACAGGAGAGTCGGTTCGCCGGCCGGTTTCGCCTCGCCCGAGCGCTCTGGCCGCTCCCGCCGCGTGTTGAAGGCGCACTCGCGATATTGCTCCCGGCCCTCCTTGCCGGATTTCATCTCACCGCTCTGCTCTATTTCCTGAATCCGCAGCTCACGCTCTCGCTGCGGGGTTTCCTCGAAGGCAGCCTCCGGCTCGGTTTCCTCCTCGCGCCGCTCTCGCTCGCGGCGCATGCGCTCGGCACCCGATTCAGGAACGTGCGCGTCCGCCGGCTGCTGCCGTGGAGCCTGACCGTGGTGCTGGGATCTGCCGCGGTGGGCGACTGGGTCCACGCCTCGCACTACTCCTTCTATCTGCCTCCGGGAATCAACGCCAATCTGATCCGCGCGGCGCTCTGGCTCTCGCTCGCCACGATTCTCGCCTTCTACACTGCGCTCCTGCATACGGTGCACCATCGCCGCTATGGCCGAAGGAGCCTCTGTTTGCTCGTCGCGGTCGCCGTCGGCAGCGTCGCGCTCGTGGTCGACCGGCGCGCGAGCTATCAGCCGGTCGTTGTCCAGGCCTCGCCTTTCGCCCGGCCCACCCTCCGTCCCGCGCCGCATCTGCTCGTCGTCGGGCTCGAGGGCGCGACGCTCGACGTTCTCCTGCCGCTCGCGCGCCAGGGGCGTCTTCCCTTCTTCGCCACGCTTTTCGACGAAGGGACCTATGCCCGCCTCGAAAGCTTCCCGCCGGTGCGCCCGCTCGGGCTCTGGGCGAGCCTCGCCACCGGCAAGCTCCCCTTCCGCCACGGTCTCGCGGGACCCACGCTGATCGATGCGCCCTGGATGGAGAGAGCGGACGACCTGCGGCTGCTGCCGCTCGGTTTCTTCGGCCTCGGTCTCGACCGGCTGCTGGGCAGCCATCGTCCGGTCCAGCGCAGCGACCGCCGGGTCCAGACCGTTTGGGAGATTCTCGGCGACCTCGATCGAACGACAGCGGTCGTCGGAGCAGCGGAGGCTCTGCTCTCCGGTTCCGCGCGCGCCGCCGAGGCCTCCGACGCCCTCTTTCGCGGCGACCCGGATGCCGCGCCGGCGCTGCCCGAGCTCTTCGCCGCCCGCGTGGCACTCTTGCGGGGAGCTGCGTCCGCGGACGGCAAGGCTGCCGGCCTTTCGAGCGCGGCCGGCAGACGACCCGAGATCGACACTCCGCTCGAGGAGACCCTGGCCGCGGCACGGGCACAGGATCGCTGGCGCGCCGCCGTCGCGGCGTCGCTGCTGGCCGACTCCACCGCGCCGGAGAGCCTCTTTCTCCAGCTCCCCGGCCTGCTCGATGTCGAGCTCAGGACGCTCGGCGGCTTTCACTCGGCGGAGATGCGCGGTTCGCGCGCCGGCGCCGACCGCCGTGCCGCGAACGCGCTCACCGACTACATGGCTTTTCTCGATGGTACCCTCGCGGGTCTCTGGGAGAAGCTCCCCGAGCCCAGGCTGCTCGCGCTGGTTTCGGCCTACGGGGTCGCTCCGCCGGAGGGAATGAGCCGCCTGCTGGGCGAAGTCTGGAGAGCGCGCCGAAGCGCCGGCACGTTCGCGGACAGTCCCGACGGCGCGCTCTTTCTGCGCGGCGACGGCGTGCGGCGCGGCCAGGGGCTCGCGACCGCGCGCATCGTCGATCTCGTGCCGACCTTGCTCTATGTCGCCCGCTTGCCGATCGCGCGCGACTTCGACGGTCGCGTGCTGACCGAAGCTTTCGAGCCGGCCCTGTTGCAAGGCGTGCCGCTCACCTTCCTGCCGACCTACGAGGACCTGGCGCTCGCCCGGGCGCCGGCTCGGGAGCCCTGAGGTCGGCGCGGAGCGCGGCTTACGGTTTGGCTGGAATCCTGCCGACCACCTTCGCCGACGCCTGCGCCAGACTCTGCGCCTGCGCCTCGTTCTCCGCGCGCTCTTCCGCGGCGACCTTCATCGAGCTCTGGCCTTCGAGAATCCCGCCCTCCTCGATGATCAGCGCCCGGGAGTGGACCGTACCCTCGACTCGCCCGCGCGGGTGAATCGAGAGCCGCCGGGCGGCGTGCACCTCGCCCTTGACCAGACCGGAGACGAAGAGCCGCCCGACGCGAATCTCGCCGTCGATCTCGCCTTTCTCGCCCACCACGAGATCGCCGTCGGAGAAGACCTTGCCGGTCACTTTGCCGTCGACGCGAAAGGACTGCTCGAACTTGAGCTCACCCTCGAAGTGGCTGCCGACGTCGAGAAAGCCGGAGAGATCTCCAGGGGAGGACTTGCCGCGAAAGTTCATTTCGGTTCTCCGGTCGGTTCCGTGATCCGTTCGTAGAGTCGGATCAACTCCTCTTCGGAATGAAAGTGAATCCGGATCGTACCGCCTTTACCGCGGCGCTCGATCTCGACCCGGGTCGAAAGGTGCTTGGTGAGCCGCTCCGCCGCCGCCGCCGCGTGCGGCTCGGGGCGCTTCGCGGCCTTCTTTCTTCGCGCGCCCTTGCCGCTCGCGAGCTCTTCCATGCTGCGCGCCGAGAGCCCTTCGGCGAGCGCCCGTTCGGCGAGCGCGCGCTGGCGATCGGGATCGCCGATCGCGAGCAGGGGGCGGACCTGCCCGGCGGTCAGGCGCCCGGAGCGCAGGAAGTCCTGGATTGCCGGCGGGAGCTTGAGCAGTCGCAAGGTGTTGGCGACCGCCGGCCGCGCCTTGCCGACGCGCAGCGCGATCTCCTCCTGCGACAGGCCGAAGTTCTCCTGTAGCGTGCGGTAAGCCTCGGCTTCCTCCATCGGGTTCAGGTCGGAGCGCTGGAGGTTCTCGACCAAGGCGAGCTCGAGCAGCTCCCGGTCGTCGCGCACCTGGCGCACCACGACCGGCACGACCGTGAGCCCGGCGCGCTGCGCGGCGCGCCACCGGCGCTCGCCGGCGACGATCGTATAAGTCCCTTTTCCTGTTGGACTTACGATCAGAGGTTGGAGGAGTCCCTGGGCCCGGATCGAGGCCGCGAGCTCCTCGAGCGCGGCATCGTCGAACTCGGCCCGCGGTTGCAGGCGGTTGGGGTGGATCTGGGTCAGGGAGAGGCTACGCACCCCCTCATCAGTCGCAATCAAGGCGGAAAGTCCCCGCCCGAGCCCGCGCTTCTTGTCGTTCATCTGGTTCGCCTCAGGAGCTCCCTTGCCACGGCCAGATAGGCTTCCGCCCCCCGGCTCTTGATGTCGTACTGCAGGATGGGGAGGCCGTGACTGGGCGCCTCGGCGAGCCGCACGTTGCGCGGCACGACGGTCTCGAAGACCTTCCCGGGGAAATGTCCGCGGACTTCGCGCTCGACGTCGCGCGTCAGTTTCATGCGGTCGTCGTACATCGTGAGGAGAATGCCGGCAAGCTCGAGCGCTGGATTGAGCGCGCCCGTCACGCGGCGGATCGTGGCCAGGAGCTCACTCACGCCTTCGAGCGCAAAGTACTCACACTGCAGCGGAACGAGGACCCCTGTCGCCGCCACCAGAGCCAGGATCGTCAGATGGCCGAGCGAAGGCGGACAGTCGATCAGGATGAACTCATAGCGCTCGGCGATCGCCGCGAGCTTGCCGGAGAGAACCCTCTCCCACTGCTCGAGCCCGACGAACTCCACTTCGACGCCGACCAGATCACGGTCGGCGGGCAGCAGGTCGAGAAAGGGGAAACCGCCCGGGACGATCGCGGCGGCGATCGGGCTCTCTCCCACCAGCACGTGGTAGAGGTGCGGCTGCTGGGCTGTCTGGCCGAACCCGCGCGTGGCGTTGCCCTGCGGATCGCAGTCGACCAGAAGGACCCGCTTCTCGAGTGCTGCGAGTCCGGCCGCGAGGTTGATCGCGGTCGTGGTCTTTCCGACCCCGCCCTTCTGGTTGGCGATGGCGAGAATCTCGGTCATAGGGTGCTCGGCGAGCCGATGGGCAAGCAGTACTCCCGGAGAAAGCGGCGACTCCCCGAGAGCGCCAGCGACCGCCCGGCGACAAACGGCGCGGGCGGCGGAGCGGCGATCTCGCCGCCCCAGAGCAAGACCTGAGCTCCCGGTTCGAGAAGCGGGAGAAGACCCAACCAGGTTTTCGCTTCGAGACGCAGCGCCCGAACGGTGACCACGGTGATCCGTGCGGGAAAATCCGGTGAGGGACGCGCGGAAACTCTAGCATTGAGGCAGCTGCAGGACAATCGCGCGCGGCGCGCGGCGGTCGCGAGAAAGGCCCACTTGCGCTCGCGCGCCTCGACCAGCGTGACCGCGAGGTCGGGGCGGACCGCGGCGAGGATCCAGCCCGGGAATCCGGCGCCGGAGCCCAGATCGAGCAGTCGGCCGGGACCCGGCGGCAGCCAGGGCAGCGCCGTCAGGGATTCAGCGTAGTGGCGTTCGAAAAGCTCGCCGGTCGCGCCCGGGCCGATGAGCGCGATCGTCCCCGCCCAGCGTCGCAGCTCCTCGTAATGGATGTGGAGCTTGCCGAGCGTCCCGGCCGGAAGGCTCTGCGGCCAGTAGATCTCGAGATGGCGGGTAAATTCGGCTTCGCTCAGGGTTCGCAGGCCGGGCGGCCCGGACCGTTCTGCCGTCGCGGAGAGATCAGCCATTGCCTGACGCCCATCTTAACGGAGCGGGGCACGGATGTTTCACGTGAAACATTCGAACCCCCCCCCGGGGAAAGGGGCTGCTCGGCAGGGGAGCCGGTTCAGTCCGACGCCGGCGAGCCGGCCGGAGAGATCCGGATGCGCTTCTCGGCGCCGAATCCCTGGCTTTCGGTCGTCACCCGGGGATCCTCGTGCAGCGCGAGATGGACGATGCGCCGGTCGGCCGCCGGAAGAGGCTCCAGAAGGACCGCCTGGCCGCTCGCCGCCACGTGATCGGCGGCCTGCTCCGCGAGCTTTCTGAGCTCGTCCTCCCGGGCGACGCGCAACCCCGCGCCATCGACCGTACAGCGCACCAGGCGGCCCGCCAGCCCACGGATGGCGCGCGGCAGCAGGTGTTCGAGATCGTCGAGGAACTCTTCGCCGAGCTCGCGCAGGCGCTCTTCGTCCGGACCGCCGAGCGTGACGATGAGGCGATCGGGTTGCCGCTCCACGCGCACCGCGAGCTCGAGCCCCGCCAGCGTGAGCAGCCGGCCCACGGCAACCGTGGCCGCGAGCTCCGACTCCTCATCCGGCGGCAGGAAGGGCTCGAGATGCGGCACAGCGGGCGCGCGGGGGGGCGCGGCGGCGGCCTGCGGCGCGGGTCGAGAGGGTGTCGGGCCCACGAACCGCCGGTCCGGCGCGGGAGATTCGGGTTGTGGGTGAGTCGGTGAACTCGGCGGCGCGGACCTCTCGGGGGTGCTCGCGGCTCTGGAGCTCCTCGCGGTGTTTGGAGCCAGTGGAGCCTGCGGCGACAGGGAAGCGGGTGGAGGCGGCGGCGCTGGGCTCGTGCGCGACTCTGGGCTCGTGCGCGACGCCGGCTGGGCTCCCGGCGCTCGTCGCGGCGCCGCCGGATCGACCTCGATGATCAGACGCCGCGTGCGGTGGACGAATCCGTGGCGCTTGTCGTAGATCCGATAGGCCAGCTCGTCGGGCGGCAGGCCGTGGTAGCGCGCCGCCGCCATCAGGGCCTGCGGCAGCGCATTGCCCCAGAAGAAGCGCCGGGTCTTCATGATCCCGCTCCCTTGCGGCCGCTCCGGGTTACGGCAACCTCGGTCGGGGGTTCATGGTCCTTGATCGAATTGTAGAGTTTCTGCTGCGCAATGGTCAGGATGTTGTTGGTCAGCCAGTAGAGGACCAGGCCGCTCGCAAAGCCGAGCGAGAAGATCGTGAAGACGACCGGCAGAAACTGCATCAGGCGCTTCTGCACCGGGTCCGGCGGCGCCGGCGTCATGCGCTGCTGAATGATCTGCGAGAGGCCCATGACGATCGGCAGGACATAGTACGGGTCGGAGGCGGTGAGGTCGTGAATCCAACCGATCCAGGGCGAACGCCAGAGCTCGACGGCGGAGGAGAGCAGGCTGTAGAAAGAGAAGAAGACCGGCAACTGGATCAGCATCGGGACGCAGCCGCCCGCCGGATTGACGCCCTCCGAGCGATAGAGCGCCATGATCTCTTCGTTCATCTGCCGCTGTGAATCGGGGTTGAAGCGGCCGCTCTTGTCGCGCAGTTTCCCTTTCCAGCGCTCGCGCACCGCTTGCATCTTGGGATTGAGCTTCTGCATCTTGCGCATCGACTTGAAGGCCGACATCGAAAGCGGCAGAAGCACGATCTTGAGCGCCACCGTCAAAAGGACGATCGCCCAACCGTAGTTCGCCACGACGTGGGCATGAATCCACTGCAGAGCCTTGAGCAGCGGTCGGGCGAGAAAGCCGAACATGCCGAGCCGCACCGTCTTGTCGAAACCGTACGGCAAGGCAGAGAGGCGGTCGAGCTGCTTCGTTCCCCAGTAGGAGATGGCAGCGAGCTGGCCGCCTTTCGCTTCGACCTCGAGCACGAAGTCGCGCGGCAGGCTCTTGTCGGCGGCCGAGAGCTCCTCCGGCGGCGGCGGCAGCGGCTTCGAGTCGAAGGTGCGCTCGTCGCCGGCCTGGACCAGCAGAACGGGGCGGAAGCGCACTTTCGCGATCGGTTTCTGCGGCACCAGCGCGGTCAGGAAGTAGGTGTCCTCCAACCCCACCCAGTCGAGTCCCCCGCCCGGGATCTCGAGTGTCTCCTTGGCCTTTCCGGAATCGAGCGATTCCATTTTTGCCGCGACGCTCCAGACCGCCAGCCGGCGATCGAATCGGCTTCCCAGCTCAGCCGCAGTGCGGGCCCGTAGCCCTGGACCGAGAAGGAGACTGAACCCCGGACTGGCTGGGGCGTCGATCTCGATCTCGAGGCGACCGTCGGAGGCGAGAAGAAAGCTCTTCGCCACCTCTCCCTGGCTGTCGCGGTGGAGGAAGCGCAACCTCTCGCCGCCCTTCACGGTCTCGCGCGCGACCGCAAAGAGCGCCGCGTTCGCGGCTAGCGGATCCCCACCCGGTCCGACCAGAGAAAGCGGCAGCGGACTCGCTTGGCGCGGCGAAACGAGCTCGAGCTCGCCGCCCTGGGTCCCCGCGAGAGCGTTGGTACCCTTGACCCGGAGCGACACCAGGCAGGCGCCCCGGTTCGTGAACTCGGCCCGCAGCGCGTCGTTCTCGAGCACCTCGTGGCGCTCCTCGGTGGCTTCGACGGCGGGCAACTGGGCAGCGGGAACCGCGGCTTCGGCAGCGGGCGCCGGAAGAATCGCTGTCCCGGGCCCTGTCCCGGGCGCCGCTCCGGGCGCGGGCGCGCCGGCGGACGGGGCCGTGGCGGAGACCGGCGCTGGCGCGGCCTGCGCCTCGGAGACCGGCGCCGTCGGCGGCGGCTCCGGAGGCGGAAAAAGCCTCTGCCAGACGAAAAGCACCGCCATCGACAGGACGGCGGCGATCAACAGACGTTTGTTATCCACGAATCTCGGGCTCCAGAAAGGTCAGCGACGGCCCGAGGCGGGCAAGTCGATACCGCCGGCACCGAACGGCTGGCAACGCAGCAAACGCCAGGCGGCGCCGAGGGAGCCGCGCCAGAGACCCTGTTCGAGCAGGGCCAGGCGGGCATATTCGGAACAGGTCGGAGAGAATCGGCAGGCCGGCGGCAGGAGCGGCGAGAGCCAGCGTTTGTAGCCCGTCAGCAGGGCGATCAGCAGCCTTTTCATGGCTGATCGCTCAGCCCTGGATCCGGGGGAGGAGGCTGCCCAGAAGACGCTCCAGTTCACGGCGGAAGTCGTCGAAAGTGGCGGCGGCGGCGGCGGGCTTGAAATGAACAATGAGATCGCTCGCCGGCAGGTGGCGCCGCTCGGGCCAGCGGCGATAGATCTCCCGCGCCCAGCGCTTCAAGCGGTGCCGCTCCACGGCTCCGCCCACCTTGCGGCTCGCGGTCTGACCGAAGCGGGGTGCGCGCTCGCCATTGCTCAGGCTGTGCAGGACAAAAAGAGAGCCGCCTTTGCGCCGCCCATCGGCGTAACAGCGGCGGTAATCTGCGGTCTTGCGCAGGGTCTCACTGCGTCGGAAGCGTTCGCTGGCATTTTGCGGGGTGGGCTGGGTCCGCGGGGTCCGCGGCGTCCGCACTTTCTGGAGGTCGCCTGCCGGCAACACGGCGGCGTCAGACCGAGAGGCGCTTGCGACCTTTGCGGCGGCGGCGAGAAAGGACCTTGCGGCCGTTCTTGGTGCTCATCCGTTCGCGAAAGCCGTGCGTCTTCTTGCGCCGACGATTGTTGGGCTGAAACGTGCGCTTCACTGGATTCCGCCTTTCGTTCGAGTCTCTGCGGCCATCGGAGTCATCGGGCCCGTTGTGCCCATCGTGCAGAAAAGGCGCCCGGTCTGGCCGCCCATTCGCCTTCAGAGCCATTGATTCTATGCCACAACCGACCTCGGGTCAAAGTCCTCTCGTATTCCCGCTGCAGCAGATGCATCTTGCAGATCATGGCGGAGAGGGTGGGATTCGAACCCACGGTACCCTTGCGGGCACAACGGTTTTCGAGACCGTCCCGATCGGCCACTCTGGCACCTCTCCGGCGTTCATCCTGATGGAATTGGCGGAGAGGGTGGGATTCGAACCCACGGTAGAGTTTCCCCTACACACGCTTTCCAAGCGTGCTCCTTAAGCCACTCGGACACCTCTCCGTTGCCTACCGACTTCTCAAAGAACCCGCACGCCGCCGGCGCGATCCCCTGGCGCCAGACAGATTCGCTACCGCTAGCCGCGCCGCCCGGCGAAGAAATCCCGCAGAGCTTCTCCCGACTCTTCGGCGAGCACTCCGCCCTGAACCTCCAGGCGGTGATTCAACCGCGGGTGACGCACGAGATCGCCGAGCGATCCGCAGAAACCCCCCTTCGGATCCGGCGCGCCGTAAACCAGCCGCCGGATCCGCGCCAGCACCGCCGCCCCGGCGCACATGGCGCAGGGCTCGAGGGTGACGTAAAGGGTACAGCCGACCAGGCGCCAGGAGGCGAGCTTCGCCGCCGCCTCGCGGATGGCGAACATCTCGGCGTGCGCAGTCGGATCCCGATCTCGCTCCCGCCGGTTCTGCCCGGCGCCGACGAGCTCGCCTTCACCCGTCACGATCAGCGCTCCGACCGGGACCTCCCCCAGTGCGGCCGCCTGCCCTGCCAGGGCGAGCGCTTCCCTCATCCACCGCTCGTCTGTCGCGGAAGTCCCCGCTTCGACCGTCAAACCGCGGGATTCTAGCGCAAGAGCCGCACGCCGCGCGCGCTCCGCTTTACAGCGCCGCCCGCCCCGACTACGATGCAGGAGACCGCGAGCCGGAAGCGAAGGGTTCAGGTCCTGTGCATCGAACGGTTCCGAACCTCGTCAGGCCCGGAAGGGAGCAGCGATAAGGTCCTCGCTTCGGGTGCCGCAGGAGTGCCGGAACCCTTCGCCTCCGGCTCGACACTATTCAATGGCCTACCAAGTTCTCGCACGCAAGTGGCGCCCGCAGACGTTCGCGTCGCTCATCGGCCAACAGGCCGTCGTGACCGCGCTCTCGAACGCCCTGCGCGAGGGCCGCATCGCCCAGGCCTATCTTTTCTCCGGCATCCGCGGCGTCGGCAAGACCACCGCGGCGCGTGTCTTCGCGAAGGCTCTGAACTGCGAGCGCGGGCGCGAGAACGGTCCGTGCAACGATTGCGCGACCTGCAAAGAGATCACTTCCGGCGCCGACATGGACGTGCTCGAGATCGACGCCGCGACCTATTCGAAAGTCGAGCAGGTGCGCGAGCTCACCGAGAGCCTGAAGTACGGACCGGCGCGCGATCGCTACAAGGTCGTCGTGATCGACGAAGTCCATCGCCTGTCGCGCCAGGCCTTCGATGCCCTGCTGAAGATCGTCGAAGAGCCGCCGCCGCACCTGGTCTTCATCTTCGCCACCACCGAGATCGACGCCGTCCCGGCGACGATCCTCTCGCGCTGCCAGGAGTTCCACTTCCGGCGCGTTTCGAATCTCGAGACCGTCGCTCACCTGCGGCACATCTGCACCGAGGAGAAGATCGAAGCGAGCGAAGCGGCGCTCGCGCTCCTCGCCCGCGCGGGGGAAGGCAGCGTCCGCGATGCCGTCGCTCTGCTCGATCAACTGGCGACCTTCGGCAACGGTGTGGTCGACGAGCAGGAGGCGATCCGTCTCCTCGGCGGCATCGATCTGGCGCTTTTCCAGAAACTCCTGATCGCCATTCTCGCCGGCGAGACGCCCGCGGTCTCGCGCCTCGCGCTCGAGGTCGAGGAGCACGGCTGGGATCCGCGCACGGTGCACGCGCACTTCCTCTCCTTCTGCCGCGACGCCCTGCACCTGGCGCTCGGCGAGAGCGCCGAGGCTCTCGCCCTCCCCGCCGAGGAGCGCCGGAGCCTCGCGGAGATCGCCAAGCGCGCGGGCTACGAAACTCTCCTGCGTCTCCTGCACCACCTCCTGGGCAGCGAATTCGCGGTCCGCCGGAGCGAGGCGGGCACCCTCGCCCTCGAGATCGCCTGGCTGCGGGCCGCGGAGCTCCCGCGCCTGGTGGCGATCGAGAAAGTCCTCGCGGGGAGAGAGCCGTCTGCCGGAAGCGGAGGTATTTCACCCCAGCCGTCCGCCGCGGGAGCGCCGCGCGCCGGGCCGGCGCGTACGGAACCGGTGCGCGCCAAGCCTGCCGCGCCGGCCCACTCCGCGCCCTCCGCCGATCTCGCCGGGACCCCTCCTATCGCCGGTGCCACCGGTGCCGCGGCGCTCACGGATGCGAGTGTCCAGGCCTTCCTGGAGCAGCTCGTGCTCCGGCGCCCGACGCTCGCCGCCCAGCTCGAGAGTCTGGCCTCCCTCACCTGGAGCGCAACGGAGCGCACGCTCCTCGTCCGGCCCAACGACGAGCTCGCCGCGACGTCGCTCGCGCGGGCCAATAATCGCGACCTCATCGCTGCCGCCGTCGCGGCCACCTTCGGCCAGGACGCCCTCTTCCGCTTCGCCCCCACCGCCGCCGCCGTTTCCCCGGCCCTCCTGCCGGCAGCCACCCTGGCCGAGGAGCACCGGACGAAGCTCGGCGAGCATCCGCGGGTGCAGGCGGTGCTCGAGATTTTCGGCGGCGAGGTCGCCCAGGTGCAGCCTCCGGCGGCGCCCGCGCATGATCAGAGCGAGCAGAGCGAGCAGAACGATCAGAACGATCAGAGCGAGCAGAGCGATCCGGGTGATCCCGGCGATCCGGGCGCGGCTGAGGAGTCCCTTTCCGCCATCGAGGATCCCTATCCATGAACATTCAGAAGCTCATGAAGCAGGCGCAGCAGATGCAGGAGAAGATGCAGCGCGATCTCGCGGAGCTCGTCGTCGAAGCCACTTCCGGCGGCGGCATGGTGACCGTCCGGATGAGCGGCCACAAGCAGCTCCTCGCGATTGCGATCGACCGCGAAGTGATGGACCCGGCCGACCCGACGATGCTCCAGGATCTGGTGCTCGCGGCGGTGAACGAGGCCGCACGCAAGGTCGACGAAGCGATGCAGTCCAAGCTCGGAGCGTTCTCCGGCGGCCTGCCGGGAATGATGTAGCGCTTGAACGCCGGAGTCGAACCATGGCCGATCCGCTCGCGCGCCTGATCTCGGAGCTCGCCCGGTTGCCCGGGATCGGGCCGAAGACCGCCACCCGTCTCGCGCATCATCTGCTGCGCATTCCGCTCGATCAGGCGCGGCGACTCGCCGACGCGATCATCGAGGTCAAGGAGAAGCTCTTCCACTGCTCGCTGTGCAACGCGATCACCGCCGAAGATCCGTGCCGCATCTGCGGCGATCCGACGCGCGACCGTACCCTCGTCTGCGTCGTCGAAGAGCCGTACAACATCCAGCCGCTCGAGCGCACGGGCGAGTTCCACGGCCTCTACCACGTCCTCCTGGGCAGCCTCTCGCCGCAGCGCGGAATCGGTCCCTCGGAGCTGCGCATCGAGGGCCTCCTCTCCCGGCTCGCGGGTCCTCCTGCGATCGCCGAGGTCGTCGTCGCCACCAATCCGAACGTCGAAGGCGAGGCCACCGCGCTCTATCTCGCGCGCCTACTGAAAGGGCGCGTCGCACGCGTCTCGCGGCTCGCGTTCGGAATGCCGGTCGGGGGAGATATCGAATACACCGACGAAGTCACACTCGGCCGCTCGCTCGCCGGCCGGCGCGACATCTAGATGCCGCCGGCACTCGCGCGCGGGGACCTCCTGCCGGAGATGCTCACCGGCGTTCCCGGCCCGGCGAGCCGCGCTGCGTCGATCGACCTCGCGCGCCACGAAGCGCCGGGAATCAACACCTTGGGCGCGGCGGGGGAGGCCGCGATGGTTTGGCAGGCGGCGGCGGGCGCGAACGTCCTCGACCTCGACGGCAATCGTTACCTCGACTTCACCTCCGGCTTCGGTGCGGCGACGATCGGACACCGTCATCCCCGCGTCGTCAGGGCAATCGCCCGCCAGGCGGGCGAGCTCCTGCACGGACTCGGCGACGTCGCCGCGCATCCGACGCGGATCGAGCTCGCGGCGCGACTGTGCGCGCTCGCGCCGGTCGACGAGCCGCGGGTCTATTTCGCGGTCTCCGGCGCCGACGCGGTCGAGATCGCCCTCAAGACGGCCCTCGCCTTCGGCCGAGAGCGCGGCCGCGAGCGCCTGCTGGCCTTCGAGCCGGCTTATCACGGCCTCTCCTTCGGCGCCCTGGCGGCGAGCTCGCGGCGGGAGTTCCGCGCGCCGTTCCTCGCCCACTTGACGCCGCACGTCGAGCGCCTGCCGTTCGCCTGCGATCTCGCGGCCGTCGCCGCGCGCCTCGGTGGCGCCCGGGAGGGCGGCGAGAGCGGCGGCGGTGTCGCGGCGGTCGTCGTCGAGCCGATCGTCGGCCGGGAGGGCGTGCTCGTGCCGCCCGCGGGCTGGTTGTCCGGTCTCGCGCGGCACTGTCGCGAGGCCGGCGCGCTGCTCATCCTCGACGAAATCCTGACCGGCTTCGGCCGCACTGGACGCCGCTTTGCCTGCGACCACGAGGGCGTCCGGCCGGACCTCCTCTGTTGTGGCAAGGCGCTCGGCGGCGGGCTGCCGATCGCTGCCGTGGTCGGAAGATCCGAGCTCATGAGCGTCTGGCGCACCGGCGGCGAGGCCCTGCACACCGGAACGTTCGTCGCTCACCCGCTCGCCTGCGCCGCTGCGCTCGTGACCCTGGACCTTCTCGCGGAGGAGGACCTCGCGGCGCGCGCGGGAGCGCTCGGCGAGCGCATCGACGGCGAGCTCGCGGGGGCGCTCCCGCCCGGCTGCGCGCTGCGCGGCCGCGGCGCCCTGTGGGGCCTCGAGCTGCCCGACGCAGCGGCCGCCGCCCGGCTGGTCGACGGGCTGCGCGCGCGCGGTCTCCTCCTCCTGCGCGGCGGCGCGACCGGGTGCGTCGTCGAGATTCTGCCGCCTCTCATCACTACCAACGCGCAGCTCGCCTGGGCGCTCGCGGCGATTCGCGAGGCGCTCCCCGGGGCGGTTCCGAGCAGATGACGGCGCGGCGCGCGAAATTCGCCTTCATCGGCAGCCACGGGGTCGGCAAGACCACCCTCTGCTACGGCCTCGCCGCGCGCTTGAAGCGCCGCGACATGGCGCTCGAGATCGTCCACGAGGTCGCGCGGCGCTGCCCGTTGCCGATCAACTCCGCGACCACCGCGGCCGCGCAGCGCTGGATTCTCCATACGCAGATCGCCGAGGAGATCCTCGCTGCCGCGCGCTATCCCCTCGTGCTGTGCGATCGGAGCGTGCTCGACAACTACGTCTATTTCCTGCTCGCCGCCTGGCCCGACCCGGCGCTCGACCGCCTGGTCTCCGATTGGCTAGCCGGTTACGACCTGCTGGTTCACGTGCCGATCCTCGCCACGCCGCAGGCCGATGGCGTCCGCGCCGCCGACCCCTCCTTCCAGCGTGCCGTGGACGACCGGTTGCGCGACGAGATCGCCGAGCGCGGCGTCCGCACCCTCGAGCTCGAAGCCGCGCACTCCGCCGATTGGCTCGATCAGGTCGAAGCCGAAGTCCTGCGGCGCCTCCGGCCGGCGCAGCTCGAGCTGCTCTAACGCTCGATCGGCGTCACCGGCCGCGCCGCGCCGAGCTCGGCGTCGCCCGGGTAGAGCACGCGCTCGAGGAAGAGCCCCGACGGCGGCGCCGTGGTTTCCGCCGGCTGATGTCTAGCCGGCTTCGCGGGATCGAGAAGCGCCGAAAGCTCCGCGAGCGAGAGCGCGCCGCCACCGACCTCGACCAGCGAGCCGACGACCCGGCGAACCATCTTCCACAGGAAATGCGACGCCACGACGCGCACCAGGATGAGCTCGCCGGCGGTCGAGATCTCGCAGCGCTCGATGACCACCACCGTCGAAGTCTGTTCGAGCGGCTTTTCGCAGAAGCGCGCGAAGTCGTGCCGTCCGGCGAGCAGCGCCGCACCGGCGCGCATCGCAGCGACGTCGAGCGGCCGCCGCACCCACCAGACGAAGCGCTTGGCGAGCGCCGTTCGGCGGCGGGAGATCTGGTACAGGTAGCTGCGTGAGGTCGCCGTGTGCCGGGCGTGAAAGCGCTCGCCGGCGGGCTCGAGCGCCAGCAGGTGAATGTCGGCGGGAAGCGCGTCGTTGACGGCGCGCAGAACCTCCTCGCGGCGGAGCTTCCCGGCGGTCTTCAAGTGCGCCACCTGGGCGAGCGCGTGCACACCTGCGTCGGTTCGCCCCGAGCCGGAGAGCTCGACTTTCTTTTCCCCGATCGTCCCCTCGATGGCCAGCCGCAGTTCGCCGGCGACCGTGCGCGCATTCTTCTGCTCCTGCCACCCGCGATAGCGGGTCCCTTCATATTCGACGGTCAGGCGATAGGTCGGCATTTGGACGTTAGAATAGCCGTACTTTGGGACTTGCTTCGAGGCTCTCTCAGATCGCGCTCTTTGCGCACTTCCGTGAAGCGGAGCTCGAGGCGCTCGCCGCCTGCGCCGTCGGGCGCGCCTATCCCGCGCACACCACCATCCTGCGGCAGGGCGAACCGACGCTCGACGCCTATGTCGTGGATCGCGGCCTGGTGGAGATCCAGCGCGCGACACCCTACGGACCTTTCAACCTCGCCCAGCTCGCGAGCGGGCACCTGTTCGGGGAAGCGAGCTTCATCGACTCGAGCTCCCGCTCCGGCGATGCCGTGACCCGCACCGCCGCCGCCCTCGTCGCTCTGCTCTCGGAGCCGACACGCGCGCTCATCGCGCGGGACCAGCGGGTCGCGGTGGCGCTCTACTGGACTTTCTGGAAAAGCCTCTCGGCGAAGCTTCGACGTACCAACGAGCAGCTTGGCCGGTTCTTCACCCACCTGCCCGCGAGCGCCGGCAACCAACCCGAGATTCTCAAGTCGTCGACCGGTGAGTTCCGTCTCGCCATCAACGCCAAGCGCGATCTGTTTTCCGAGCAGAAGCTGACCTCGCTCGAGATCAACTTCCTCACCTCACTCTCCCGCGAGCGCAAGCTCAAGCCGGGACAGATCCTCTTCCTCGAGGGCGATCCGGGCGACGCCATGTACGTGGTGCTCGAGGGGCGCATCCTGATCAGCAAGTTCATTCCCGGTGCGGGCGAGGAGGCGCTCGCCTTTCTCGAGCGCGGCGACTATTTCGGAGAGATGGCGCTCATCGATCGCGCGCCGCGCTCGGCGCAGGCGAGGGCTCACGACGGCGGCTCGGTGGTGCTGGCCATTCCGGCCGAGGTGGTGGCGGGAATCCTCGATGTGCGCAAGATCTCCTCGCTGCCGCTGCTCAAGATCCTCTGTGGCCTGGTCGCCAAGCGCCTGCGCGAGATCGACGACAAGATCGTCGGCTGGTACATCCTCTCCGGCGGCGAGCCCGGTCAGCCCGGCTGAATCTCCGGCCGCGCCAGAAGCTTGCGCGCCACGCCGGTGAGCGGGAGGAGACGCGCCTCCGCGTGGCTCCACCAACCCGCTTCCGAGCCCGCGACCCCATCGACCCCGGCACCGCCCTCGCGCAACGTCTCGCTGTCGGCGAGAAACGACGCTCGCCGCACTTCGATCGCGAACGACCGCACGGTGATCGCGTGGCGTAGGCGGGCAATCTCGTCGGCGAGCGACCAGGCGCCGCCGAAGCGCTCCGCGAGCAACGCCTCGGGCGGGCGGCGTCCGCCGCGCGTACGCTCGAGCTCGACGGTGGGAAACTCCCAGAGTCCGGCGAGCTGGCCGGCCGCGGCGCTGCGCCGGAAGAGCAGGAGCTTGCCGTCGTGCTCGACGAAAGCCAGCAGCTGGCGCACGCGCTCGACCGGCGCGCGCGGCGGGCGCGCCGGGAAGCTCTCCACCGCGTCGCTCGCGAGAGCCTTGCAGCCGCTCGCCAACGGGCAGACCGGGCAACGCGGCGCGCGTGGCGTGCAGACCGTCGCGCCGAGCTCCATCAGGGCCTGGTTGCTGTCGCCCGGGCGGTCCGGGTCGAGGAGGGCTTGGGCGCGCGCGAGAAGTGCCGTGCGCGCCGACTTTTTCGCCAGCCCCGCGCTCTGCGCCGCGAAACGGCAGATCACCCGCTCGACGTTGCCGTCCAGCACCGCCACCGGCTCCGAAAATGCGATGCTCGCGATGGCTGCCGCCGTGTAGGGCCCGATTCCGGGCAGGCGCTCGAGTTCGCGCGCACTCTCCGGCAGCTCCCCACCGCCCGCGACGATCTCCCTCGCCGCCGCGAGAAGTCCCCGGCAGCGCCGGTAGTAGCCGAGGCCCGACCAGAGGGCGAGGAGCTCCGCCTCTTCGGCGCGCGCCAGGGCGGCGACATCCGGGAAGCGCGCCATGAAGCGCCGGTAGAAAGGGATGACGGTCTCGACCCGGGTCTGCTGCAGCATGATCTCCGAGATCCAGACGGCGTACGGATCGCTCGAACGGCCGACCGACCGCCAGGGCAGGGCGCGCTGGTGACCCTCGAACCAGGCCAGGAGAGATTGTGCAAAGCGCACGGTTGGCAGTGTATCCGCGGCGCTGAGGGAGCGCTCCGCCAAATCGGCCCCCACCCCAAAAAAGAGATCGGCCCCGGGTTGAACCGGGGCCGAACACCAGAACCGCAGGTGGGAGGTTCCGAGTTGGTTGGCTCTTAAGTGGCTATACCCCTGTTAGTTAGGGGATTTTGGCTGGTCTTGAAGAGGGGTGGAGATCCAACCGGATCTCGGAATTTCTGGGTGGGTTGGGGTTATGGAAGTGGAACCTCCTCACACACGTTAAGGACTCTGTTCACACTGACTAGCAAAACAGGTGCCATGCGCTGCATATTCCAGCTTTCTCTCCCGGCCGCCCCCCCGGACTCGCGCCGCCCGCTTCGGCCGCGCCGTCGGCGCCCCGCCTGCGCGCCCGCTGGCCAGCACAGAACGCGCTATCTTCACAGGTTGGAGATTCATCCCCGATGCGAAGGCTCTTCTTCCTGCTCATTCTCGCCGCCCTTCTCGGTACCCTCGTCGCCGGTGCCGGATATCTCCTCTCCCGACACCAATCCATGAGCTGGGGGAGCGCAAAAATCCTCACCCTCACGCTCGACGAGCCGCTCGAGGAGCAGGCCCGCGAGCCGGTCCTGCCGTTCATGGGCTCCGAGGAGAAAGCCTCCCTCGCCCTGCTCTACCGCGGCTTTCTCGCCGCCCGCACCGATCCGTCCGTGGTCGGCGTGGCGCTCTACATCCGGGACGCCGCCTTCGGCCTCGCCAAGGCCCAGGAGCTGCGGCGCCAGATCACCGAGCTCAACCGCGCCGGGAAGCCCGTCCGCTGCTATCTCGAGACCGCCGGCGAGGGCGGGAACGGGACCTTGGAGTACTACCTCGCCTCCTCCTGCGCCGCGATCGCCCTCGCTCCGGCGGGGGAGATCAATCTTCTCGGCCTCTACGCCGACAGCCCGTTTCTGCGTGGGGGTCTCGAAAAGCTCAAGATCGAACCGAGCTTTCTGACCGCCGGCGAATTCAAGAGCGCCGCCGAGGTCTTCACCCAGGTGCGGCACTCGCCGGCCGCCAAGGTCGCCCTCGACGCTCTGCTGGACGGCTTCTACGACCAGATCGTCGAGGGTATCGCGACCGCCCGCAAGAGCGACGCGGCGAGCGTCCGCTCCTGGGTGGATGCCGCACCGCTCTCTGCCGCCGAGGCCCTCGAGAAAGGCCTGGTGGACGAGCTGGCTTATCCCGACGAGTTTCGCGCCGGCCTCGACAAGGTCGGTCCCGGCGATGCCCAGCGGGTCGATTTTCTCGACTATGCCAGAAGCTGGGCGAGGCGCGGGCCCGGCGGGAAGCGGATCGCGGTGCTTTTTGCGCAGGGCGCGATCGTCCGCGGCAGCGGCGGCTCGGATCTCTTCGGGCGCGACGCTCGGCTCGGCGCGGCGGATATGGCTTCCGACCTGCAGGAGCTCGCCGAGGACGACTCCGTGGTCGCGGTCGTGTTGCGCATCGACAGTCCGGGGGGCTCGGCGCTCGCCTCCGACCTGATCCTGCGTGAAGTCGAGCAGCTGCGCGCCAAGAAGCCGGTCGTGGTTTCGATGTCCGACGTCGCCGCCTCCGGCGGCTACTACATCGCGGCCCGGGCGACCCGCATCGTGGCCGAGCCGGCGACGATCACCGGCTCGATCGGCGTGGTCACCGGCAAGCTCGCCACGGGGCGCTTTCAGGAAGAGCTCCTCGGCGTCACCCATGATCCGTTGCAGCGCGGCACCAACGCCGACCTCTATTCGAGCCTGAGGCCGTTCGACGAGCGCCAGACGGCGCTCTTGCGCCGGCGGGTGAACGACATCTATGGCCGCTTTCTCGACCATGTCGCCGCGGGCCGCAAGATGGCGCGTAGCGCCGTCGAGGCGGTCGCCGCTGGGCGGGTCTGGACAGGTACCGACGCGCTCGCGCACGGGCTGGTCGACGAGCTCGGCGGGCTCGACCGCGCCATCGCCCTGGCGCGCGAGGTCGCCTCGATTCCGCCCTCCGAGAAGCTCGGACTCGTCTATCTGCCGAAACCCGCGAGCTTCTGGGACCTCTTCTCCGCGCGCCGCAGGAGCGGCCTCGAAGCAAGCCTGCTGCGCCTCGTCGGCGCCCGCCTCCTCGCCGGATTCGGGGCCGGATTCGGAGCCGGGCTGCCCCATCCGCAACTCGAGCTCGAGCTCGACGCTGCCTGGCAACAGCTGGCGCAAGGCCTATGAGGATTTCCGCAAACTGTGGAAAAACTGTTGATATCCTGTTGGTCCCGTGACCGCCAACTTCAATTCCTGGTCGCGCCTTCAGGAGCGTTTGCGGGCGATTCTCGAGCCTGAGGAGTACGCCACCTGGTTCGCCCCCTTGAAGGCGAAGAGCGACAGCGAGAGCGGGCTCGTGCTCTCGGCGCCCAACGCGCGCTTCGTGCACACTCTCGAGGAGAGCTATCGCGAGACCCTCGACCGCGAAGCCGGGAAGCTCTTCGACGAGCTGTTCTCCGTCTCCGTGGTCGCCGAAGAGGGCGAGCTCGAACGCGCGGACCGCAGCGCATCCCCGGCGACCGGCCCGACGGGTCCGACGGGCGACCGGCTCAACCCGAAGTACCTCTTCGAGACCTTCGTGGTCGGGAGCTCGAACCAGTTCGCTCACGCCGCCGCCCGCGCCGTCGCCGAGAGCCCGGCGCACAGCTATAACCCGCTTTTCCTCTACGGCGGCGTAGGTCTCGGAAAGACCCATCTCCTGCACGCCATCGGCCACCAGGTCTTGAAGCGGCGGCCCGAGATCAAAGTGCTCTATTTCACCGCCGAGCACTTCGTCAACCAACTGATCAACTCCCTGCGCTTCAAGTCGATGAACGCTTTCCGCGAGCGCTACCGCTCCATCGACGTCCTGCTGGTCGACGACATCCAGTTTCTGGCGAACAAGGAACGCACCCAGGAAGAGTTCTTTCACACCTTCAACACGCTCTACACGAGCCAGCGCCAGATCATCCTCTCCTCTGATTCCTCGCCGCGGAACATGCCCGCGATCGAGGAGCGCTTGCGCTCGCGTTTCGAGTGGGGACTGATCGCCGACATCCAGGCGCCGGATCTCGAAACGAAAGTGGCCATCCTGCGCCGCAAGGCCGACCAGGACGGCGTCGTCCTGCCGGACGACGTCGCCCTGTTCATCGCCTATCAGGTCAAGTCCAACGTGCGCGAGCTCGAGGGCATGCTGAACCGCGTCGTCGCATTCTCCTCGCTGACCGCGAAGCCGCTCTCGCTCGAGCTCGCCAAGGAGACCCTGAAGGACATCCTTCCCGAGGAGGGGCGCCGCGCGACCGCCGCCGACATCATCAAGTTCGTGGCCCGCCACTACGGTCTCAAGGTGAGCGAGATCAAGTCGAAATCGAATTCCAAGCAGATCGCATTCCCCCGCCAGGTCGCGATGTTCCTCTGCAAAGAGCTCACCGACCTCTCCTATCCGGAGATCGGCCGGCAGTTCAACGACAAACATCATTCGACCGTCATGTACTCGGTCGACAAGATCCTCAAGTTGCGCGCCACCGACGCGGAGCTCGAGCGCACGCTCGACGGCATGACGCGCCATTTCGTCTGAGAAAACCTGCGGATTTCCTGCGCAGAGTTTGTTCAATTCGGCCGCCGGTTCTTTTTTCCGCATCCGCTCGAGCTCTCTCCACAGCGTCTCTTCCACAGGCGCTCCCCGCCGGGCCCCTTTCCCGGCGCGCCTCGCAACGGCATTCCGCAGTTCCGCCGGGATCTACGATCGACTACGGCTATGTTATGTTTTCCTCTCTCTAGGGCCTGGAGATCAGAAGCCATGGAACTACGCCTCCGGCGTGACGCCTTCCTCGCAGAGCTCAGTCCGATGCAGGGAATCGTCGAACGTCGCACGACGATTCCGGTGCTGTCGCACATTCTGCTCAAGACCACCGGCAAGAGCCTGCAGCTCTCGGCCACCGACCTCGACGTGTCGCTCACCAGCGCCGTTCCCGCCGAGGTCGAGAGCGAGGGATCGATTGCCGTTCAGGCGAAGAAGTTCATCGAGATCGTGCGCTCGGTGGTGGCCGACGAGGTCCGCCTGAAAGTGGAGGACGATCGTGCGCTCCTCGTTTCGGCGGGCAAAGCGCGCTTTCGCATGCACGGTCTGCCGGCGGCCGATTTTCCTTCCTTGCCGAGCGTCGAGGGTAAAGCGAAGATGGAGCTGCCGCTCGTCGCGCTGCGGCGGCTGGTGGGAAAGATCCTGTTCGCGGTCTCCGGCGAGGATTCGCGATTTCAACTCTCCGGTGCGCTGCTGAAGGTCAAGGGCAAGAGCCTGGAGCTCGTGGCCACCGATGGACATCGCCTGGCGCTCATCGAGTCACCGCACGCCTTCAAGGGAGCCGTGGAGGATTCGGTCCTGGTGCCGCGCAAGGCGCTGCAGGAGCTCTTGCGCATGGAGGGCGACGGCAACGTCGTCTTCCGACGCAGCGAGCACCATCTGTCGTTCACCGTCGGGGCGCGCGAGATGACCTGCCGGGTGCTCGAGGGGAGCTTTCCGGACTACGATCGGGTGATCTCGCGCGGCAACGACAAGAAGGCGATCCTCGGCCGCAAGGCGCTCGCGGAAGCGGTGCGCCGGGTCGCGATCATGACCGGCGAGAGGAATCGCGGCGTCCGCCTCGAGTTCGCCGACGGCGAAGTTGCGATTGCCGCCGCCAATCCCGATCTCGGTGACGCCAGCGAAAGCCTCGGCTGCGAGCTCGTGGGCGGCGAGATCAAGATCGGCCTCAACCCCGACTATCTGGGGCATTTTCTCGACGCCGTCGAGACCGACAAAGTGCTGCTCGAGCTCAAGGACGAGAACAGCCAGTGTGTCGGTTCGCCGCAGCCGGAAGAGGGCAAAGAGGTGGCGGGCGAACGCTATCTCTGCGTCATCATGCCGATGCGCATCTGAAGCTCATCCCCCGAAAACAGCCGCAGAGAGTGCACGTTCTAGGGCGCCGCGCCGCGTCCGGCGAGATCCCTTTGGCCGGGCCCGCCGGCACGCCACTTCTTGCTCTCTAAGTGCTTTATTTTCAATACTTTGTTGCTTGTTTGACAGGGCCGCCGTGTGATAGGGTTTGAGGGTTCGTAACGCCACCGGAGAAGCCCACTTTGGCCAAGTCTCAAGCCACCTACACCGCGGAAGACATCAAGGTTCTGAAGGGCTCGAGGCGGTCCGCAAACGCCCCGGCATGTACATCGGCGACACCGACGACGCCTCGGGACTGCACCACCTGGTCTTCGAGCTCGTCGACAATTCGATCGACGAAGTCCAGGCCGGCTACGCCACCCGGGTCGAGGTCACGATCCACTCCGACAACACGTCACCGTCGAAGACGACGGCCGCGGCATTCCGGTCGACCTGCACAAAGGCGAGAACCGCTCGGCGGCCGAAGTGATCATGACCGAGCTCCACTCGGGCGGAAAGTTCGACAACAACGTCTACAAGGTCTCCGGCGGACTGCACGGCGTCGGAGTGTCGGTGGTGAACGCCCTCTCCGTGCTGCTCGAGCTCGAGATCAAGCGCGACGGCCAGGTCTGGTTCCAGACCTTTCGCCGCGGCAAGCCCGACGCCCCGATCGCGGCGATCGGGAAGACGAAGAAGACCGGCACGAAGGTCCGCTTCATCCCGACAACGAGATCTTCACGGTGCTCGAGTTCAGCTTCGACACGCTCGCCCAGCGCCTGCGCGAGCAGGCCTTCCTCAACAAAGGCGTCAAGATCCACCTGCAGGACGAGCGCACCGACAAGGCGACCGACTTCGAATATGCCGGCGGCATCGCCTCGTTCGTCGAGCACCTGAACAAGAACAAGAGCGCCCTCCACCCGAAGCCGATCTACTTCGAGGAGGTCAAGAAAGACGCCGGACCGGAGGAGCGCTGCGAGGTCGCGCTGCAGTGGAACGACAGCTACGGCGAGCAGATCTACTCGTTCACCAACACGATCAACAACCGCGACGGCGGCACGCACCTCGAAGGATTCAAGGCGGCGCTCACGCGGACGATCAACGCCTACGCGCAGAACTCGGGGCTCTCGAAGCAGTTGAAGGAGGTCACGCTCTCGGGCGACGACGTCCGCGAGGGCCTGACGGCGGTCGTTTCGGTGCGCATCCACGACCCGAAGTTCTCGTCCCAGACCAAGGATCGCCTGGTCTCCTCCGAGATCAAGGGCTGGGTACAGCAGGTGGTGAACGACAAGCTCGGCACCTACTTCGAGGAGCATCCGCCGATCGCCCGCCGCATCATCGAGAAATGCGTCGAGGCGGCGCGCGCCCGCGAGGCCGCCCGCAAAGCGCGCGAGCTCACCCGCCGGAAGGGCGTCCTCGACGCCTCGAATCTGCCCGGCAAGCTCGCCGACTGTTCGGAGAGGAATCCCGAATTCGCCGAGCTCTTCCTGGTCGAGGGCGACAGCGCCGGCGGCACCGCCAAGCATGGGCCGCGACCGGAAGTTCCAGGCGATCCTGCCGCTCAGGGGCAAGATCCTGAACGTCGAGAAGGCGCGCTTCGACAAGATGCTCGGGTCGGAGGAGATCAAGACGATCATCACGGCATTGGGCACCAGTATCGGCAGGGAAGATTTCGACATCGCTCAAGCTGCGCTACCACAAGCTCATCATCATGTGCGACGCCGACGTCGACGGCTCGCACATCCGCACCCTCATCCTCACCTTCTTCTACCGCCAGATGGGCGAGCTCATCCGGCGCGGGCACCTGTACATCGCGCAGCCGCCGCTCTACAAGGTCGCCGAAGGCAAGCGCGACAGCTACTTGAAGGACGACCGCGAGTACCGCGCCTTCCGCATCGAGCGCATCCAGAGCGGTTGGGAGCTCGCTCTCGACGGCGGGAAGCCCCTGCGCGGGGCGCGGCTCGGCCAATTCGTCGAGAAGGTCGAGACCTTCCGCGAGAACATGGCGAAGTTGACGACGCGCGGCTTTCCCGAAGACGCGCTGCGCGTGGCGCTTCTCGGCGGGCTCACCGACAAGAAATCGCTCGCCGACAAGGCGAAACTGCGCGAGGTCGCCGAGATCATCGAGGCCTCGGGCTTCCTCGGCGTCGAAGTGAGCGACGACCCCGAGCACGGTACCGGCGTGATCTCGTTCCGCTCGCGGCGCGACGGCGTCGACCGCGACGTACGGATCGACTGGAATCTGTTGACTTCCGCTGAATACCGGCAGCTCGGCGGCAACGCCTACGGAATCGAGGCGGTGGGCGCAAAGCGCTTCGCGGTGCGGAAGGTCGAGGAGGCCGCGCCAAAGAAAGAGAACGCCAAGGAGCAGCCGGAGGCGATCGAATACGAGTCGCTCGACGAGGCCATGGCGACGCTCTACGCCGGCGCCGAGAAGGGCCTCGCGATCCAGCGCTACAAGGGTCTCGGCGAGATGAACGCCGAGCAGCTCTGGGAGACCACCATGGATCCCCAGCGCCGCAGGCTCCTGCAGGTGCGGGTCGAAGACGACATCGAAGCCGACGGCATCTTCACCATCCTCATGGGCGACCAGGTCGAACCCCGCCGCCAGTTCATCGAAGCCAACGCCCTGAACGTCAAGAACCTCGACGTCTGATGACGACGACGAGGCGATGGAGTCTTGAAGCAATGAGGACGGAATGACCGAGAACACGATGCTGCCTTTCGAGCGGCCGGTGCCGGTCGACATCGAAGAGGAGATGAAGAGGTGCTACCTCGACTACGCGATGAGCGTGATCATCGGGCGGGCGCTGCCCGACGTGCGCGACGGCCTGAAGCCGGTGCACCGGCGGGTGCTCTACGGCATGTTCGAGGCGGGGAACCTGTCGAACAAGCCGTACAAGAAGTCGGCCCGCATCGTCGGCGACGTCATGGGCAAGTACCACCCGCACGGCGACACGGCGATCTACGACACGGTCGTGCGCATGGCGCAGGACTTCTCGCTGCGCTACCTGCTGGTCGACGGTCAGGGCAACTTCGGCTCGATCGACGGCGACAACCCGGCGGCGATGCGCTACACCGAGGTCCGCCTGACCAAGCTCGCCGAGGAGATGCTGAAGGACGACATCGACAAGGAGACCGTCGACTGGGTGCCGAACTACGACGGCACCGAGAGCGAGCCGCTCGGTGCTGCCGGCGAAGTTCCCGAACCTGCTCATCAACGGCGCCTCCGGCATCGCCGTCGGCATGGCGACCAACATCCCGCCGCACAACCTGGGCGAAGTCTGCGACGCGCTGATCCTGATGATCGACGACCCCGAGACGTCGCTCGACAAGCTGATGCGCGCGATCCCCGGGCCCGACTTTCCGACCGCCGGCTTCATTCACGGGCTCGACGGGCATCCGCCAGGCCTACGAGACCGGCCGCGGCATCATCCAGATGCGCGCCCGCGCCGGCATCGAGACCACCAAGCGCGGCGGCGAGCGCCAGGCGATCGTCATCACCGAGATCCCCTACCAGGTCAACAAGGCGCGGCTGATCGAGAAGATCGCCGAGCTGGTGCGCGAGAAGCGGATCGAGGGCATCTCCGACCTGCGCGACGAGTCCGACCGCGAGGGCATCCGCATCGTCGTCGAGCTCAAGCGCGGCGAGGTCGCCGAGGTCATCCTCAACCAGCTCTACAAGCTCACCCAGATGCAGTCGACCTTCGGCATCATCCTGCTCGCGATCGTCGACAACCAGCCGAAGGTCCTGACGCTCGCGCGAGATGCTGCGCCACTTCCTCGACCACCGGAAGACCGTGATCATCCGGCGCACCCGCTTCGACCTGCGCAAGGCCGAGGAGCGCGCCCACATCCTCGAGGGCTGCTCAAAGCCCTCGACCACCTCGACGAGGTGATCACCACGATCCGCCAGAGCGCCAACGCCGCCGGAAGCGCAAGAGCGCCTGATGGCCGCTTCGGCTTCACGCAGCCCAGGCCGAGGCCATCCTCGACATGCGCCTGCAGCGCCTGACCGGCCTCGAGCGCCAGAAGATCGTCGACGAGTACGCGGAGCTCATCGCGCTGATCGAGCAGTCTGCGCGCGATCCTCGCCTCGGACAAGCTCCTGCTCGAGGAGATCCGCAAGCGAGCTCCTCGAGCTGCAGGAGCGCTTCGGCGACGAGCGGCGCACCGAGATCATCCCGGAGACGCACGAGATCTCGATCGAGGACATGATCGCCGACGAGGACATGGTGATCACCGTCACCTCATCCGGGCTACGTCAAGCGCTCGCCGCTCTCGCTCTACCGCGCGCAAGGGCGCGGCGGCAAGGGGCGCACGGGCATGGCGACCAAGGACGGCGACTTCGTCGAGCACCTCTTCGTCGCCTCGGCGCACAGCTACGTCCTGGTCTTCACCGAGTCGGGCCGCGTCTTACTGGCTCAAGGTCCACGAGATCCCGCAGGCCGGCCCGGCCGCCAAGGGGAAGGCGATCGTCAACCTCCTCAATCTCGAGGCCGGACCGACGAGATCGCCACCACCATCGCGGTGCGCGACTTCGCCCGCCGACCGCTATCTCGTCTTCGCGACCGAGAAGGGAACGATCAAGAAGACGGCGCTCTCCGAATACGGCAACCCGCGCGCCGGCGGCATCATCGCGATCAACCTCGAGGAGGGCGACCGGCTGCTCTCGGTCAAGAGCACCGACGGCACGCAAGCACCTCTTCCTCGCCACCGCCAACGGCATGTCGATCCGCTTCCCGGAATCCGACTGCCGGCCGATGGGCCGGGCGACCGGCGGCGTGCGCGGCATCTCGCTGCGCAAGGGCGACCGGGTGATCGGCCTGGAGGCGCTCGAGAAGGAGGGCGCGATCCTGACCGCCGCCGAGCGCGGCATCGGCAAGCGCACGGCGATCGGGGAGTACCGCGAGCAGGGCCGGGGCGGCCTCGGGGTGATCAACCTCAAGGTCTCCGCCAAGACCGGCAAGGTGATCGGCATCGTGCAGGCGCTGCCGGGCGATCAACTGATCCTCATCACCCACGACGGCATGATCATCCGCACGGCGGTCGACGGGATCCGCGAGATCGGGCGCTCGACCCAGGGCGTGCGGCTGATCAACCTCGACGGCGAAGACCGCCTGGTGGCGATCGCCAAGGTCCTCGAACGCGACGACGACTCCGACGGCGTGACCGAGCTGCCGCCCGACGACGGCGCGCCCCAAGCCACGATCGGCTGACCGGAGAGCGCCGCCAAGCTCACAGAATCCAGAACCGGACCTGCTGCTGCTCGAGGAAGCTCCGGGCGCGCGCTCCCTGGAGATAGGCGAGCGTCGAGAGCGTTCCGGCCTCGAGGCAGGTGGGCGCGACGACCGTCACCGAGCGCGGCGCGTCGACGACCGGCCAGCCGGTCGTGGGATTCAGGATATGACCGAGGCGCTTGCCGCGCCAGCGCACGAACCGCCGGGCGTCGCCGCTCGTCGCGAGACCCGCGCCGGCGATCTCGAGTCGATAGAGGGCCGCCTGCCCCGTGCGCGCCGGGTCGTCGATGCCGGCCGCCCAGGGGCGGCCGCCTCGCCGCAGGCCGCCGGCATAGAGATCGCCGCCGAAATTCACCAGGTACGAGTGCTTCGTCCGCGCGGCGACGAGTCCGGCCGCGCGATCCACCGCGTACTCCTTGCCGATTCCGCCGAGGTCGATCTCCATCCCCGCGGGCATCGTGAGCGTCCGGTCCTGCCAGGTGACGCGCCCCCAGCCGACCCGCGCGCGACAAGCCTCGACCGCAGCGCGGGTCGGAACCCTGTCGCCGCCGTCGAATCGCCAGACCTGCCGCAGAACGCCCGAGGTGATGTCGAAGAGCCCGCCGGAGATCTCCCAGCACGTAACTGCGTAATCGATCAGAAGCGCCGTCTCGTCGTCGACTTGGACGCTCCGGCCGGCCGCGTGGTTGATCTCGTGGACCGGGTTGTCGGAAAGGTAGCGACTGAACTTGCGCTCGATGCGCCAGGCCTCATGCGCCGCGACCGCGACCAGCCTTTCCGCCTCGTGGTAACCAGAGGGGTCAGAGGGGTCAGCGGGGTCGGCCGGGTCGGCTGGGTCGGCCAGATCATTGCCGTCGATGAGCACCGTGCACGGTCCCGCCATGGCGGAGAACCGACCGACGAAGTAGTCCTCGACGCGTTCGATCGTCGGCTCGGACTTCGTCGGCGGTTCGGCGGGCTGGGCACGGAGAGGCAGCGTGCGCTCCTCAGAACGGCAGCGAGTACCCGACCACCAGCGTGACCGTGTTGATCGCGGGCGCCAAGTTGAAACCGCGCTGCACGCCGATGGCGCTCGGCGGAGAGCTGTCCCCGGCCTGCCGGATGTACTCGGCGCGCACGCTCCACAGGGATGGAGCGTCCGCGACGCGAAAGGCGAAAGTCGTGCCGAGCGTCAGAGTCGTCAAGTCGCCGAGACGATAGTCGCTGGTGGCGAAAGCGGGCAACGGTGCGCCATCGACCAGGCCGGCGGTGAAGAAGCTCGCCGCCGTCTGTTGGTAGAAGCGCAGGTGCGGCTCGAGGTACCAGTCGTCGCCCAGGTCGTGGCGGTACTTCAGGTCGAGTGTGTTCGAGCGGATCTTCCACGAGTCCCAGTAGTAGCGGTAGGAGGTGTAGAAGATGTCCTGCGAGAGGTGATAGACCGAGCTCGCGAGGAGCGACGAGCGCGAACGGGTCGACGGCCGCTTGTCCGTCAATTGCCCGAGCGGTATTCCGCTCTCGGGATCCATCAGACTGAGGACCTTGTAGGGCTCGGTGAGATAGCCGCTCTCGTCGGTCCGGGTGCCGTCGAGTGCCATGACCCAGCGCCGCGTGAGCACCCGCGAAACGCCCAGGAGGAGACTCGTCGAGCGCTTGGAGTTCTTGCCAGCGAAAGTGACCGTCCCGTCGGAGAGTCCGGCGGGCGTGCCGCCGATCGGGAAGACGCTGTCGTCGTTGACGCCGCCGCCCACGGTGACGGTGAACAGCCGCTGCATGAGATCCAGCGAGAGCTTGCCGGTAGCGCCCAGCGATTCGTAGTCCTTCTCGCGCGACGCATGCAGGCCGAACGTCGAGGTGACGAGCTTCCCGAACGGCATTTTCCACTCCCCGTCCAGCCCCACCCGGCGGTCCGTGAAGCTGGTCAACGGGATCTCGCCCGCGGCGACGGTCTTGACGTTCCCCGACGGGGTCGTGGTCGTCTGAACGGTGCCCGACGGCAGCGCGCCGCTCGGCGAGGCGCCGGTGATGACGTCGACCGTGAGCTGCCCGGAGAGCGACCGGCCGCCGGCGAAGAGGCGCGTGGCGCGAACGACCGGCTCGCAGACCTGGGCTCGACCCTGTTCGCCGTAGAGCAGCGTCGTGATGTCGAGCTGAGTCGTCGCCGGGCTGTCCGCGGCCGCCGCCGCCGCGGGCACCAGGAGGAGGGCGAGCGCCGCCCGGCTCAGCCGCTCACGCAGCGCAATATTGCAAGCGACGGCAGCGACCGGCGGGACGGATGGCAGCGGCTCTAGTTGCACCCGCAGCCTCCGCCGCCGGCGTCCTGTCCGCCCATCGAGGCCTCTTTGCTGAAGTAGACATGATCGTCGATGGCACGCAGCATCGGAGTGGGGTTGAGCTGCATCCCTTTCTCCGCCAGGAGATCGCGGTCCCATGGATGGACGGTCGCACAGCCGGCGAGGAGGCCGGGCAAGGCGATCGCGAGCCCCAAGCGCAGCAGATTTTTCGCGGAGATCTTCATCTTCCGTTCATCTCCTGTTCATCTCGCGATCGCCTCCTGGATCCTGCTTTCGATCGCCGACGCGTCGCGCGGGTCGAAGCCGGCGTGCGCGAAGAGCAGCTGTCCATCGCGCCCGACGAGAAAGCTCGACGGCATGGCGGCAACTTCATAGGCCTCAGCCGAGCGGCCCGCGGGATCGAATGCGACGGTGAAGCCCGGAGCGAACTCGCGCAGAAACTTCTCGGCCGGCTCGCGGCTCTTGTCGAGATCGATCGCGACGACCACGAAATCGCTCGCCGCGTAACGGGCGGCGATCGTGTTCAGCCAGGGGAACGACTGTCGGCAGGGCGCACACCACGAGGCCCAGAAATCGACCAGGACGACCTTGCCGCGCAAGGTGCGCAACGCCACTTCGCCGCCTGCGGTCGGCAGGGTGAAGTCGGCCGCAGGCGCCGTCGCCGGCGCGGAGACCGCGTCGCGAGCCGCCGCCGACCAGGACGGAACGAAGAACGCGAGCGCCAACAGGATTGGCGCAGTCCAGCGGAGAGGGCGAACCGATGCGGTTATGAAGAACTTGTGAACGTCTGCGGGCGACGATTTGCGCACGGTGCCTCGGCTGGACGCAACAGCTGTGCCAGAGGCGCGCGCACGAAACGACCGCGAAGGTGACCGGCGTGCGTCATCGCGAGTGGACGATCTCCGTCGTCAATCAGGGACCGCAGGGACCGCTGGGAACGCGCGCCGACTGCAGCGCGGCGATTCTCTCCTCGGCGAAGCTCGCGGCCCGCTCGCAGCAGCTGTTCATGCTGACGCCGAAGTAAGACTGACCAGCGACCTGGAGCCCTGGGAAAAGACGCAGGCGTTCCGCGATGCGCGCCAGGCGGGCCGCATGCCCGACCGTGTACTGGCTGATGCCGAGGCGGTGGCGGAAGAGCCAATGGCGGTCAGGCTGGGCGGTGAGCCCCATCGTGCGCGCGAGGTCGGCGAGCACGAGGCGCAGGAGCTCGTCCTCCGGCAGGCCGGCCGCGTCGGCGTCGAGAGCCCCGCCGACCATCACCCGCAGGAGGACCTTGCCGGCCGGCGCGCGTTCGCCCGGAAAGATGCTCGAGTCCCAGAGCACTCCGAGGATGCGCGGTCCCTCGCCGCGCGGCACCAGAAAGCCGAAGCCGTCTGGCGCGCCACCGATCGCCGCCGCGTCGTAGGCGAGCGCGACGACGGCGAGGGCCGCTGCGGGAATGGCGCGCACGGTCGCCGCCAGCTCTTCATCGAGCGGCGCGAGGAGCGGGGCGGCCTGCGCCGCCGGCAGAGCGAGCACGACCTCGTCGGCGCTGAGCGCTTCGCCGGTCGCGAGCTCGAGTCGCCACGAGCCGCCCTCCCGGCAGAGGCGCCGCGCCGGGCGGCTGCTCTCGGCCGCGCCGCCAAGTCGCGCGGCGAGCGCGGCGGTGAATGTCTCGACGCCACGCCGGAACGAGGTCAGCCGGCCCGAAGGCCCGGCCGGACCGCCCGGGCGCTCGAGCTCGGGCGCGTCCTCGCCGCGCGCCCGGAGCTCAGCGAGCTTCCGTTTAGCGGCGCCGCGCGCCCGCTGCTGGGCGAGCATCGCCTTCACCAGCCCGCCGTACTCGGCCTCCATCTCGGCCATCTTCGGGAAGCAGCTGGCGAGCGAAAGTTGGCGAGCGTCGCCGGCGAAGACACCGGAGACCATCGCGCCCACCAGCACGTGCGCGGCCTCCGCTCCGATCCGCCGGCGCGCGAAATCGTAAACCGTCTCGTCGCCGCCGGGCGGTCGCGCCGCGAACGGTTCGCCGAGCACGCGCAGGCGGCCGCGAACGCTCAACACCGGGCAGGAGAGGAAGCTCCCCGGACCTGACGGCAGAAGGTGGAGCCGGCCGTGGCGGAAGAGAAACCGGCGCGCGGCTGCGGCATCCGAAGAGAGGAGCTCACCCTCGAGTCCGAGCCGGCGGACGAGGTCGAGGGTCGCGGGAACGTTGTCGAGAAAGCCGTTCGGTCCCCATTCGACGCAGTAGCCGCCGTCGTGCGCGCTCTGCAGGTTCCCGCCGAAGCGCGGCGCGGCTTCCACGAGGCGAACCTCCAGGCCGCCCGGTACGCGCGGAGCCCGCTGAATGAGCTCGTAGGCCGTGGCGAGCCCGGCGATTCCCCCGCCGACGACGGCGATGCGCTTCATCTTGGCCACCCCGCGTGCGCCGGCTTTAGACCGTGCGCGAGAAGACCGGCCGACTCGCCTCGCGCTTGGCCGCGAGGTAGCGATCGAACGCCATGCAGACGTTGCGCACGAAGAGGCGCCCCGCCGGGGCCACCGTGAGCGCCTCCGCGCCGACTTCGACGAATCCTTCGGCCCGTACCTCCGCGAGCTCGTCGAGCGCGCTCGCGAAGTAGGCGTCGAAGTCGATCCCGAAGCGCGCCGCGACGTCGGCCTTCGTGACCCGGAAATTGCACATCAGCTGGCGGATGACGTACTGCCGGATGCGGTCGTCGGCGTCGAGCAGGTAGCCGCGCTCGATCGGCAGCCGGCCGGCGTCGAGCGCGGCGTAGTATCGCGACAGCTTCTTCTCGTTGGCGAAGAAACCGCCTTCGACCTCGCCTATCCCCGAGACCCCGAAGGCGATCATGGCGTTCGAGGGCTTCACGGTGTAGCCCATGAAGTTGCGATCCAGCCGGCCGGCGCGCGCCGCGCGCGCCAGCTCGTCGCCGGGCAGTGCGAAGTGGTCCATGCCGATCGGCTCGTAGCCGGCGTCGAGGAGCTTCTCGAGCGCCGCGAAGTAGAGCGCCATTTTCACGTCACCGAGCGGCAGGGCGCCCTCGTCGATCCGCTTCTGGTTGGGCCGGATCCAGGGCACGAAGGCGAAGGAGTAGATCGCCAGGCGGTCGGGGCGGAGCTCGATCACCTGGTCGAGGCTCCGTCGAAAGCTCTCCTCCGTCTGCAGCGGCAGGCCGTAGACCAGGTCGAAGTTGATGCCGTCGGCGAAGCCGAGATGGCGCGCGGTCTCCATGAGCGTCTTCGTCTGCGCGAAAGTCTGGCCACGCTCGATCGCCTCCTGCACCGCGGGCGTGAAGTCCTGCACGCCGAAGCTCAAGCGGTTGAAGCCGAGTCCAGCGAGGGCCGTAAGGTGCGCAGCGTCGGTGACCCTTGGATCGACTTCGATGGCGCGTTCGGAGTCGGGAAGGAGCTCGAAATGACGCGTGACGAGAGCGCAGAGCTCCTCGAGCTGCGCCGGCTCGAGGTAGGTCGGCGTCCCGCCCCCCCAGTGCATCTGGATCAGCCGGCGGCGTTCCGGCAGGCAGGCTGCGACGAGCTCGAGCTCGCGCCCGAGGTAGTCGAGATAGCGCGCCGCGACGTCGCGCCGCGAGGTCGCGATGACATGGCAGCCGCAATAGCTGCAGTGCTTGGCGCAGAACGGGATGTGAACGTAGAGGCTGAGCGGCTCGCCGGCGTGGTCGCGGTCCGCGAGCCGCAGGCGCTCGCGGTACTCGTTCTCGCCGACGCCGGCGTGGAACTCGACCGCGGTCGGATAGGAGGTGTAACGCGGGCCGGGGCGGTCCATCCGCGCGACCACCTGCGGGTCGGGAAGCGCGAGGCGCATGCTCATTTCGGTCCTCCTGCGGTGCGCGCGTGGACATGGTCGACGAGCCGCGCGATCTGGTCGGGATCGGTCACCGGCTCGACGCCGTGGCCGAGATTGAAGATATGTCCCGGCGCCGGTCCGGCCTCCGCGAGCACCCGGTCGGCGAGGCGGAGCAGCTCCGCCGGCGGAGCCAGGAGCGCGGCGGGATCGAGGTTTCCCTGCACCGCGATCTCGGGCCCGAGAAGGGCGCGGGCGCGCGCGAGCGGCAGCCGCCAATCGATGCCGGCGACGTCCAGCGGCAGGCCGCGCAATTGATCGAGGAGCGTCGCCCCCTGGTTGGGAAAGTAGAGCAGCGGCAGAGCGAGCGGCGCAAGCTCCGTGAGCACGCGGCGAACCGGCGGCAGCGCGTAGCGCGCGAAGGTCTCGGGGCCGAGCAGCCCCGCCCACGAGTCGAACAGCATCAGCGCCTGCGCACCGGCAGCGGCCTGGCCGCGAAGATACTGGATGGTCTGGGTGGCGAGCTTGTCGAGCAACCGGTCGGCGGCCGCGGGCTCGGAGAAGAGGAAGCTCCTGGCCGTGAAGAAGCCCTTGGAGCCCCGCCCCTCGACGAGATAGCAGAAGAGCGTGAACGGCGCCCCGGCGAAGCCGATGAGCGGCGTCTCCGGTGGCAGTGCCGCGCGCACTGCGCGGACCGCCGCAAAGACGTGGCCGGCGTTCTCCTCGGGCGGCGGCAATTGCAGCGCGTCGATCGCCGCGGGTGTGCGCAGCGGCTGGCTGAAGACCGGCGCCGGGAGGAACTCGAGCCCGAGGCCGAGCCCGTCGAGCGGCGCGAGGATGTCGCTGAACAGAATGGCCGCGTCGAGCGCGAAGCGGCGCACCGGCTGCAGCGTGACCTCGAGCGCGAGCTCCGGCGTGCGCACCAGGGTCAGGAAGTCGTGCTTGGCGCGCAGCGCCCGGTACTCGGGGAGATAGCGCCCGGCCTGGCGCATGATCCAGATCGGCGTGTGCGCGGCGGCCTCTCGCCGGCAAGCGGCGAGGAAGGGCGGCAAGCTCATGCCTTCTCCTCGGCGAGCCAGCTCGCAGTCACTTGCTCTCCTCGGCGAGCCAGCTCGCCGCTTGCGGGGCATAGTAGGTCAGGATGATGTCGGCGCCGGCGCGCTTGATGCCGAGCAGGCTTTCGAGCGCGACGCGCCGTTCGTCGATCCAGCCGCGCTCGGCGGCCGCCTTGATCATGCTGTACTCCCCCGAAACCTGGTAGGCCGCAGTCGGCATGTGGAAGGTCTCTTTCACCCGCCGCACGATGTCGAGATAGGGTCCCGCCGGCTTCACCATGACGATGTCGGCGCCCTCTTCGATGTCGAGCGCGACCTCGCGCAGCGCCTCGTCGGCGTTGGGCGGATCCATCTGGTAGCCGCGCCGGTCGCCGAACGCCGGCGCCGACTGCGCGGCATCGCGGAACGGGCCGTAGAAGCCCGAGGCGTACTTCGCGGCATAGGCGACGATCGGCAAACCGGAGAAGCCGCCGCTGTCGAGCGCGGCCCGGATCGCCGCCACCCGGCCGTCCATCATGTCGGAGGGCGCCACCGCGTCGGCGCCGGCGCGGGCGTAGGCGAGCGCAGCGCGAGCGAGCAGCGGCAGCGTCGCGTCGTTGTCGACCTCGCCGCTCGCGGCGAGGAGGCCGCAGTGGCCGTGGCTGGTGTACTCGCACAGGCAGACGTCGGCCCAGACGAGGAGGGTCGGGAGCTCCTGCTTCAGGGCGCGGATGGCGCGCGGCACGATGCCATCGGAGTCGTAGCCCGAGCTCCCCGTGGGGTCCTTGTGGTCGGGGATACCGAACAGGATCACCGCCGGCACGCCGAGGGCGTGGGCGCGACGCGACTCTTCGACCAATCGGTCGATCGACAGCTGCGCGGCGCCGGGCATGCTGGCGATCGGATTTACGACCCGCTCGCCGCCGACTACGAAGAGCGGATAGACGAAGTCGCGGGCGGAGAGCGCAGTCTCGGCGACCATGGCACGCCAGGCGGCGTTGGCGCGCAGCCGGCGGGGGCGTTGACGGGGGAACGACATGGGGAGCGTCCTTTCGGAGTATCGGCTGCGGGCGGAAGCTACGGCCTCGACCAGGCCGTCGAGGGTGCTGGGCTCGGCGACGGCGTCGGGGGTACGGCCCCGGCGCAGGAGCGCGCCGGCGGTGGTGGGGCCGATGACGGCGGCGGCGACGCGGTCGAGCAGGCGCGTGAAAGCCGGCTCTCCGAATGCCGCGGCGAGGCCGTCCACCGCCGACGCCGAGGCGAACGTGACGACGTCGACCTCACCGCGCTCGACCGCCGCCAGGCAGCGCTCGCGGTCGAGGGGCGCGTTGGTCGTGCGGTAGGCCTCCACGCGCAGCACCCACGCGCCGAGCTCGCCGAGGCCGTTCTCCAGTGTTTCCTCGGCGCGATCGCTGGCCGGGTAGAGCAGGCGTACTCCCGGAGCGTCTCCGGCGGCGGCGAAGCTACCCACCAACTCAGCGGCGTTGAAGGCGCGCGGTACGCGGTCGACTCGCCAGCCGCGCTCCTCGGCGGCAGCGGCGGTCGCGGCGCCGACCGCGGCGACGCGCAGGCGGGAGGGGAGCGCGGCGCGGAAGCGGGCCACGGCTTCGACGGCGTGGGGGCTCGCGAGCAGGAGCCAGTCGAAGCTCTCGAGCTCTTCGAGGGCGCGCGCGAGCGGCCTCGGATCGACGGGCGGCTCGATCGTCATCGCCGGCCAGTGGAGGACGCGCGCACCGGCGCGCGCCAGGCGTTCGCCGAGCGCACCGCGCGCCGGCTCGTCGCGCGTCACCACGACACCGACGCCAAGGAGCGCGCCGGTCCCGTTCACGAGTGCCCGCTTTCGGGCGGTCGGGTCAAGGCGCGGATCGAGGCGAGGATGCCGGCCGCGCCGCCGGCGATCAGCTCTTCTGCGAGTCCCCGTCCGAGCTCCTCTGGGCGGCTCGCGGCACCGCGCCGCCGGCCGGCGACATGGCGGCTGCCGTCGATCGAGGTGACCTCGGCGGCGAGGTTGAGCCTTTCGCCGTCGAGCGTATCGATCGACGCCAGCGCGCCGACCGGCACTTGGCAGCCGCCCTCGAGCCGCGCGAGGAGCGCGCGCTCGGCCGCGGTCGCGAGGCGGGTCGGCGGGTGGTCGAGCTGGCGCACCCAGGCTCCGGTCGCTTCGTCGGCGGCGCGAATCTCGACCGCGACCGCACCCTGCGCCACCGCCGGCAGAAAGCGCGCGAGCGGCAGGTACTCGGTGACATGGCGTTCGAGCCCGAGCCGTTTGACGCCGGCGGCGGCGAGCACGATGGCGTCGTAGCGCCCCTCCTCGAGCCGGCGCACCCGGGTCGGCACGTTGCCGCGCAGATCGACGAGCTCGAGGTCGGCGCGGAAGCGGGCGACGAGGGCGCGCCGCCGGAGACTGCTGGTGCCGACGCGCGCGCCGGCCGGGAGAGCGTCGAAGCCGGGCCCGGCGGGGCCGCCGCGCGCCAGCCAGACGTCGCGCGGATCCTCACGCTCGAGCACCGCGGCGAGCGCGAGAGCGTCAGGAAGCTCGGTCGGCAGGTCCTTCAGGCTGTGCACCGCGAGGTCGACCGTGCCGGCGGCGAGCGCCTCCTCGATCTCCTTGGTGAAGAACGCTTTGCCGGGGATCTCGGAGAGCGGCCGGTCGAGCACATGGTCGCCTGCGGTGCGGATCTCGACGATCTCGACGAGGAGCTGCCCGGGCGCGCCGGGGAGGTGGGCGAGGAGGCCCGCGACGTGGCGCGCCTGCCAGAGCGCGAGCTCCGAGCCGCGGGTGCCGATGCGGAGCGTTCGGCTCACGAGGATTCCCCCTGGACGGTGAAGCGATAGCCGACGCCGCGCACGGTGTGGAAGTGCTGCGGCTGCTGCGCGTCGCGCTCGAAGCGTTTGCGCAGCCGGACGATGAAATTGTCGACCGTCCGGGTGGAAGGAAAGAGCTCGTAGCCCCACGCCTTGTCGAGCAGCTCCTCGCGCGAGACGACCTCGCCTTCGCGCTCGGCGAGGACTTTCAGGATCACCGCCTCTTTCTGGGTCAGCGGCTGGGGAGTGCCGTCCCACGAGCGTCCCTGGAGGCTCGCGAAGTCGAACTCGTTGTCGCCGAAACGGAGCACCTGCGCAGCGGTCGCGGTGGCGCGCTCGTACCAGCTCCAGCGTTTCAGGATGACCTTGACGCGCGCCAGTAGTTCCTGCAGGTGGAACGGCTTCGGCAGGTAGTCGTCGCCGCCAGCTTCGAAACCCTGCACACGATCGTCGACGCTCGACTTCGCGGTCAGGAAGAGCACCGGCGTCTGGATCCCTTCCTGGCGCGCGGTCTCGCAGATCGTGAAACCGTCGAGCCCGGGAAGCATGACGTCGAGCAGAACGAGGTCCTGTCCGCCGCGCCGGATCGCCGCGAGCGCCGCTCGTCCTTCGCCGACGATCGCGACCCGGTAACCCTCCGCCTCGAGATTTTCGGCGATGCCCTGGGCGAGATGCTCTTCGTCCTCGACCACCAGAATGGAGCGCGGCTCGTTCACGAGGCCTCCTCGCCATCTTCCGGGGTAGCGGCCGGCCAGGCGACGGTGAAGCTCGCGCCGCAGCCCGGGCCGGGGCTCGCCGCGCGCACGTGACCGCGCTCGAGCTCGACGAAGCGGCGGACGACGTAAAGGCCGAGGCCGGTGCCCTTGCTGGTGCGCCGTAGCTCGTCGCCCGGGCGGTAGAACTTTTCGAACAGGCGCTCGGCCTCGGCAGGATTGAAGCCGACGCCGTCGTCGGCGACCTCGAGCTCGACGAATCCGCCGCGGGCCCGGCCGGAGAGGCGGATCTCCCGGCCGCCGGCCGCGATCGAGGCGCGCAGCGCGTTTTCGATCAGATTGCGCAGCACGGTTGCGGCCGCCGCCGGATCGGCCGCGATCGCGAGCCCGGCGGGGACGGTCGCGGCCAGTCGTACGTTGTGCTCCGCGGCGCGCTCGGCGAACTCCTCGGCGACCGTCGCCACCAGGCGTGCGAGCGGCAGGCGCTCCTTGCGCAAGTGCGGCCGGCCGGTTTCGAGCATCGCGGTGTCGAGGATCCGGCCCACCATCTCCTCGAGCCGGCGGATGTCGCCGCGCATCCGCTTGACCAGCTCGTCGAGCCGCGCCGGCTCGGGGCGGCGCAGCGTGATCGTTTCCGCGGCGAGCTGCAGGCTGGCGATCGGGCTCTTGAGCTCGTGCGTCACCGCGGCGATGAAGTTCTGCTGGCGCAGGCGGAGCTCGGCCTCTTCGCGCAGCGTCCGGCCGATGACCGCCATGCAGGCTCCGAGGACGACGAGAAAGAAGCCGCCCTCCCAGGCATACTGCCGCAGGCGCCGCGTGTGCTCACGCTCGACCAGCTCGAATGCCCGCGGCGAGACCCTGATGGCGGCGCCGGCGAAGTCGAGGTCCGGAAAGAGCCGGGCGAGCTTGTCGGGGCCGGTCCCTTCGGCGAGAAGCGTCGCGGCGGCCTGCCGATTCGTCTCGTGCAGCGCGGCGAGCCGCGCCGACTCCCAGGCCACCAGGCGGCGCTGGTCGAGCATCCACCAGATCACCTCACCGGCGGAAAAGACCAGGATCGCCAGAAAGGCGATGCGCAGCGCGCGGGTGCGCTCGAGCCGCATCGTCATGGTTCAGCCGCGGGCCTCGGCAAGAGTCGCGACGAGCGCCGCAGCCAGGCGCTCGAGGTGCTCGGCGCGGTGCGCGAGGGAGAGAAATCCCACTTCGTAAGCCGAGGGCGCGAGCGCCACGCCGCGCGCGAGCAGGCCGTGGAAGATCGTCCTGTAGCGCGCCGCGCCGTCGGCAGCGATGGCGTCGGCGCGCGCGCGGCGCGGCGCCGGCCTGGAGGCTCAGCCAGAAGAGCGAGCCCTGGCGCACCAGGCTGATCGGCCAGGGCGCCGCAGCGAGAACCGGCGCGAGAGCGCGCTCGAGCTCGGCGCCGAGCTCCTCGAGTCGCGACCAGGCGGACTCGCGGTCGAGGATGCGCGAGCGTCGCGAGGCCGGCGGCCATCGCCACCGGATTGCCGGAGAGCGTCCCGGCCTGATAGACGTCGCCCTCGGGCGCCAGGTGCTGCATCAGGTCCCGTCGCCCGCCGAACGCTCCGACCGGCATGCCGCCGCCGAGAATCTTGCCGAAGGTGGCGAGGTCGGGGGTGAGGCCGTAAAGCTCCGCCGCGCCCCCTCTGGCGACGCGGAAGCCGCTGATCACTTCGTCGAAGATGAGCAGGGCGCCGGCGCGCGCCGTCACCGCGCGCAGGTGGCGCAGGAATTCGACGCGCTGGAGCAGAAGGCCGTTGTTGGCCGGCACCGGCTCGATGATCACCGCCGCAATGCGCTCGCCCTCGACGCTAAAGAGCTCGTCGAGCGCCGCCTCGTCGTCGAGCGGCAGGACGCGGGTGAGCGCGGCGAAGGGCGCCGGAACTCCGGCCGAGCTCGGCCGTCCGAACGTCACCAGCCCCGATCCGGCGGCGACCAGCAGGTGGTCGGCGTGGCCGTGGTAGCAGCCGGCGAACTTGACGATCAGATCGCGGCCGGTGGCGCCACGCGCCAACCGGATGGCACTCATCGTGGCCTCGGTGCCCGAGGAGACGAAGCGCACCTGCTCGAGCCCGGGATAGCGCGCCACCACGGCCTCGGCGAGCTCGACCTCGCCGGCACACGGGGCACCGAACGTCATGCCCTGGCGCGCGGCCGCGGCGACCGCCACCAGCACTTCCGGGTGCGCGTGTCCGAGGATGAGCGGGCCCCAGGAGCCGACGAAGTCGAGATAGCGGTGGCCGTCGGCGTCCTCGATCTCGGCGCCTTCGCCGCGTGCCAGGAAGAGCGGCGTGCCGCCGACGGCGCGAAAGGCGCGCACCGGGGAATGAACACCGCCGGGGGTCACCGCCTTGGCGCGCGCGAACAGCGCGCGCGAGCGCGGGCCGGCGGAGTCGGCCGGCACAGGGGCCGGAGAGGCTTTCGGGCTCGGAACCAGAGTCTTGCTCATCGGCGGCTCTCCATCTCGGGATTCGGGGCCAGCGGGTCGAGCGCCCTGGCGATGTCGGTGAACTCGCGGAAGAGCTCCTGGTCGCCGGCGGCGAGGAAGCTCGCCACCGCCTCGACGCCGAGCTCGCTCGCCAGGCCCCTCAGGCCGAGCGTCGGCAGGTGGGCCAGGCGCTTGGCAAGGGTCTCGGCCCAGCGCCCCAAGGCCTCGCGCTGGCGTTCATCGAAGCCGGCGCCCTCCTTGGCGAGAAGGCGCTCGACTCCTTCGGCCGCGGTCTGCCGGTAGCGCTGATTGATGCGCGCCAGGACCGGCGACAGCACGCGCTCGGCCAGGCGATGGCGCAGCTCCTCGAGCGCCTCGTCGACCAGCTCGCGCGACGCCGCCGCCTCGCTCCGCCGGCGACCCAGCTGCTCGTCGGCCTCGCGGTTGATCTCGTCCATGCCGAGGCGCTGAATGCCGACGGCGCGCGCCGCGGCGGGATCGACGTCCGGCGGTACCGCCAGGTCGACCGCGAGCGGTGGCTCGCCGCTTGCGCTCCGCGCCGCGAGCCGCTCGAGGCAGGCGCGGTCGAGCACGGCCTCGGAAGCGCCGGTGGCGGCGACCAGCGCCTCGATGCGCGGCGGGCGCGAGCGAAAGTCGTCGAGACTCATCGCCTCGGCGCCCCCGAGCTTCGCCGCCAGAAGGCGCGCGTGCTCGAGCGTGCGATTGACGACGACGAGCGCCACGCCTTCGCGCGCCAGCGCCGCGCCGCACTTCTCGGTCATCGGCGAAACGCCGACCAGAGCCACGCGGCCGGGCGAACGCCGCACGCGCTCGAGCAGATGATCGGCGGCGATCTCGGCGAGCGACAGGCGGCCCTCGCCGACGCCCGAAGCGCGGTGCACCTGATGCGCGACGCGCAGCGCCTCCTCGACGAGACGGCCGAGCAAACCCTGGCCGGCGGTGCCGGAGCCAGCGGTGCCGGCGTCGCGCGCCGTGGCGAGCGCGTCCCGGAGCTGGCCCTGGATCTCGCGTTCACCGAGCTGGGCCGAATCGAGACCGGCGGCGACGACGAAGAGATGTTCGACTGCACCTTCTCCGTGCCAGCCGCGCATCTGGTGCTCGGCTTCGCCGGGCTGCGGCTCGCAGCCGGTGAGCACGCGAAAGACGTCGCGCCGGCGATCGGCGGTACGGCGGCCGTCGCGCTCGCGGTAGAGGACCTCGACCCGATTGCAGGTCGCGAGATAGACGAGCTCGCTGACGCCCAGCTCGGCGGCGAGGGTCGCAGTCACCGCGGCGCGCTGCTCGCGGGCGACCGTGAAGCGCGCGATCGCCTCCGAGCCCGAGCTGCGAAAAGTCAGTCCGACGAGTCCGATGGCGTCCATGCCGAGGGTTCTACCAGCGCCTGGCGAGCGAATTGTCATGGAACTGTCACGGTTCGCAAAGACTGCCCGGCCGGGTGGGAGCGCCACCGCTCAGCCGGCGGAGCGTTCCTGCATCGCCCCGGCCCGGCGGGCGGTCGCGGCGGCGCGCGCGTCGTCGGCCGCGCTGTCGTTCGGGTCGGTGTCCCACCCGGCGAGATGACGGGCGACGAGGTCGGCGAGAAAGTCGAGATGGTCGGCGCGAGCGTTGAGGCAGGGCACGAAACGAAAGCGCTCGCCGCCGTGGCGCGCGAAGATGCCGCGGTTGAGGACGTCGATCTCCTCGAGCGTCTCGAGGCAGTCGGCGGAGAAGCCCGGACAGACGACGTCGAGCGCGCGCACGCCGTCGCGGGCGAGCGCAGCGACGGTACGATCGGTGTACGGCTGCAGCCACTCCTCTTTGCCGAAGAGCGACTGGAAGCTCACCTGCCAGCGATCGGCCGGCAGCGCGAGGGCCTCGGCCAGCAGGCGCGCCGTTTTCTGGCAGCAGCAGAAGTACGGATCGCCGCTCTCGAAGTAGCGCACCGGCATGCCGTGAAAAGAGATCAGGAGCTTGTCGGGCTCGCCGTCGCGGCGCCAGAGCTCGCGCACGCTCGCGGCGAGCGCAGCGATGTAGCCCGGCTCGTCGTGGTAGCTCGCGACGGTGCGCAGGGCCGGCACCCAACGGGCCCGCATGAGTGCGGTGAAGACCGCGTCGAAGGTCGAGCCGGTCGTGGCGGCGGCGTACTGGGGATAGAGCGGCAGGACGAGGAGGCGGCGGCAATCGAGAGCGGCGAGCTCGGCGAGCGCGGAAGCGATCGCGGGCTTGCCATAGCGCATGCCAAGGGCGACCGCGACCCGGTCGCCGAAACGCTCGCCGAGGCGCGCCGCAACGCCGGCGCGCTGCCGGCGCGAAGTCACGAACAGCGGCGAGCCCTCTGCGGTCCACACCTGGCGGTAGAGCGCCGCCGAGGTACGCGGTCGGCGGGGCAGGACGAAGAGGTGGAGAATCGGCAGCCACTTCCAACGCGGCAGCTCGATGACCCGCGGATCGGAGAGGAACTCGCGGAGGTAGGTGCGCAAGGCGGCCGGCGTCGGCTCCTCCGGCGTGCCGAGATTCGAGAGCAGAACGCCGATGCGCGGCGCGCGAGCGTGGTCGAAGGTGCCGGGCTGAGCGAGACCGGAGAACATCGGCGCGAACTCTAGCAGCGCTCCGGGGCCGGCGCGCCCGGGCGTTCGCGCGCCGGCGGCGCCGTGCGAGGATTCGCTGGTGGGCCGAAACTTCTATCGCATCGCCTGGCTGTTCTATCTCGTCCTCGCCATCGTCGCGCTTCTCTGGCTCGGCTTCGAGCGCGGGCGGCTCGGGATGGAGCTGTTCGTCGATCCGGAAGGCTGGTGGATCGATCTCGGCGCCGGGATCGTGATCGGTGGCGCACTGCTCCTGTTCTGGTGGACCTTACGCCGTTCGTTCGTCGCGGCGCGCGCCCTGGAGGACGAGCTCACGCTCCTGCTCGCCCCACTCACGGTCACCGAGGCGGTGGCGCTCGCTCTCATCTCGGCGCTCGCCGAAGAGCTCTTCTTCCGCGGCGCCCTCCAGGGGGCGATCGGAGCTCTGCCGGCGGCGGTGCTCTTCGCCCTCCTCCACGCCGGACCCGGCAAGGGCTTCCGGATCTGGAGCCTGTTCGCTCTCGCCGGAGGCCTCGCGCTCGGTGCACTGGTGGCCTTGCGCGGGCCGCTGGGCGGCGCGATCGTCGCCCACTTCCTGGTCAACGGGGTGAATCTGGTGCGTCTGGTGCGTCTGGCGCGCCGTGCGCCGCCGCCGCTCGCCGAGGGAGCCGGTCCGGGCCCAGATTGAAGCGGGCTCGTGCGGGACCGACGTGGCGGTGGGAGAATCGGCGCGGAGGCGGATCCATGGACCCCGTGGCGCTCGAAAAGGCCGCTCTGCGCAAGAGGCTCGCGGCTCGTCTCGCGGCGCTCGCGCCGGACGAGCGGGCGCGGTCGGCGCGCGCCGCCGGCGAGAGGCTGCTCGCGCTGCCCGAAGTGGCCGGTGCGCGGCGGATCTTCGCCTGTCTCTCGTTCGGTGACGAGCTCGACACGTGGGACTTAGTCGACGGCTGGCGCGCCGCCGGGCGCGAGATCTACGTGCCGCGCGCCGATCCGCGCGACCGCAGGATCCACGTGCACCGCTATCCGTGCGAGCTCACGACGCTCGCCTTCGGGTTGCGCCAGCCGCCGCATCCCAAACGCGGAGAGCGGCCGGCGTCGGAAGTCGCGGAAGCCGAGATCGACACCACGCTCGACGTCGCGATCGTCCTCGGGCTCGGTTTCGATCGCCGGGCGTACCGGCTCGGCTACGGCAGCGGCTACTTCGATCGTTTTCTGATTGGAGACGGGGCCGGCCGGCCCTTTCCGGCGATTGGACTCGCATTCGAGACCCAGCTCGTCGATCGGCTTCCGGTCGCGGCGCACGACGTGCCGATGACGGCGGTCGTGACCGCGAGCGAAACGCTGCGCCGAGGTTGGTGACGCCGCTCACTGCGGATTTCATTCCGGGGAGGGCGCCCTCTGGTAAACTGAACGACCCGCTGGGTTGGATCTGCCGGGGTTACTCAAAGAGACTCATGACCACCAACGCCACCTCTTCCGACGACGTCTTCGCCCGCATCGCGCGCGAGCAGCGGCGCTACCTCGCAGAGCTCAAGGAGTACTTGCGGATCCCGTCGATCTCGACCGATCCCGCCTACAAGGACGAGATCGGTCGCTGCGCCGACTGGCTGATCGCCAAGCTCGAGGCCGCCGGGCTCACCACCCGAAAGATCGCCACCGCCGGGCATCCGCTGGTCTATGCCGAGAGGCTGGATGCGGGCGCGGACAAGCCGACAGTGCTGTTCTACGGCCACTACGACGTCCAACCTCCCGACCCGCTCGAGGAGTGGCGGAACCCGCCCTTCGAGCCGACCGAGGAGGGCGATTGCCTGGTAGGCCGCGGTTCGACCGACGACAAAGGACAGTCCTACACCCACGTCAAGGCGGTCGAAGCGCTCCTCGCCGAGCGCGGCAAGCTGCCGGTGAACGTCAAGTTCCTGGTCGAAGGGGAGGAAGAGTCGGGCGGCGAGTCGATCGAGAAATTCGTCCGCGCCGACGCCGGCAAGCAGCTGGCCTGCGACGTGGTGGTCGTCTCCGACACCTCGCTCTGGGCGCCCGGCGTTCCGGCGCTCACCTACGGCCTGAAAGGGCTTGCCTATTTCGAGATCCGCGTCCAGGGTCCGAATCGCGATCTGCACTCCGGGGTCTACGGCGGCGGGGTGACCAACCCGGCGAACGCCCTGGCCGAGATCATCGCGAGCTTGCGCGACTGCCGCACCGGGAAGATCCAGGTCGCGGGCTTCTACGACGAGGTGCGGCCGCTCGCCGACTGGGAGCGCAAGGAGTTCGCGGCCCTCGACTTCGACGACAACGAGACGAAGACGGATATCGCGGTCGCCGCGCTCTCCGGAGAGGCGGGGTACAGCTACGTCGAACGTACCTGGGCCCGTCCGACCTGTGATGTCAACGGTCTGTGGAGCGGCTACCAGGGCAAGGGGGCGAAGACGGTGCTGCCGGCCAAGGCCGGGTGCAAGGTGTCGTTCCGCCTGGTCGCAGATCAGCGACCGGCCCGGATCGCCGAGCTGGTGAAGGCGCACGTCGCGAAGTTCACCCCGCCGGGAGTGACGGTCGAGGTCGAGTTTCTCCACGGCGCCGATCCGGTCACCGTCGACGCGACCGGCCCGATCGCCCAGCAGGCGCTCGCAGCGCTCGCCGAGGTGTGGGGAAACCGCGCCTTGCGGATCCGCACCGGGGGCTCGATTCCGATCGTCGGGACCTTCTCCGGCGTGCTCGGCGTGCCGGTGCTCCTCATGGGCTTCGGCCTCGAGGACGACCGCCTGCATTCCCCGAACGAGAAATTCAACATCAGCCACTTCCACTCCGGGATTCGCGCCGTGGCGCGCTTTCTCGATCGACTCGCCGCCATGCCGGCAACGCCTTCGGGAGCGCAGAGGTCGGGCGGATGAGCGCCACCCACAAGAAGCCGCAGATCGAGCGCGAGCTCAAGTTCGCCGGCGTCGATCTCGACCAGTTGCGCTCGCGGCTGCTCGAGCTCGAATGCGAACGGGTCGGCCCGCCGTCGAACGAGGACAACTGGCTGCTCGATCGCAAGGGGGAGCTGGTGCGGACCGGAGGCGTGCTGCGCATCCGCCAGGACGGGCGTGGCGCGCTCATCACCTTCAAGGGGCCGGCGTCGTTCGACGGTCCGGCGAAGCTCCGCCGCGAGCTCGAGATCGAGGTGCAGAATTCGGAAAGCGCGCTCGCCCTGTTCACCGCGCTCGGCTACGAGGTCGTGCGGCGCTACCAGAAGATCCGCGAGGAATGGCGGCTCGGTTCCGAAACCATCTGTCTCGATCACACTCCGATCGGGGACTTCGTCGAGTTCGAGGGCTCGAAAGCCGAGGCGGTCGCCAAGCGGTGCGGCTTCGACATCGAGACGTCGCTGCGCAAGAGCTATCTGATGCTCTACGAGGAGTACGTCGCCGAGCACCCCGACGCGCCGCGCGACATGATCTTCCGCGACGCTCCCTAGTCGTTCGACCGGCGACGCCCGAACCGTGCCCCGCCCCCGCCTGCGCGCGCTCGTCCTCGCCGCCGGGCGCGGCGAGCGCCTGCGCCCGCTGACCGCGGCGCTCCCCAAGCCCCTCCTGCCGGTTGCCGGTCGCCCGCTCCTCGCCTGGACGCTCGAGCGCCTGCGCGCCGCCGGCTGCGAAGCGGTGGCGCTCAATCTCCACCACCTGGGGAGCCAGATTCGAGAGCTCTTCGGCACGAGCTTCCGTGGCCTGCCGATCAGCTATTCGGAAGAGGCCACGCTCCTCGGCACGGGCGGCGCCCTGCCGCCGGTCCGGGACTTTCTTCAGCAGGCGGATCTGGTGCTGGTGGTCAACGGCGACACCCTCTGCCGCTGGCCGGTCGAAGCTCTCCTCGCCGCGCACCGCCGCCGCCGGCCCGCGGCGACGCTGCTGGTGCACCGCAAGGCCGACGCACGGGAGTTCGGCGGCGGCGTGGCGCTCGAAGGCGATGCGATCGTCGCCTTTCGGGACGGCCAGCTCGCGTACCGTGCGGCGCGGCGGCACTGCGTTTTCGCGGGGGCGCAGATTCTCGAGCCGGAGTTGCTGCAGCGCCTGCCGGAGGGGCCGAGCGACGTCGTGAGTGCGCTCTACGAGCCGCTGCTCGCCGCGGGCGCGCCGATCGCCGCGCTGACCACCACACGTCTCTGGCACGATCTCGGTACGCCGCGGCGCTATCTCGAAGGCGTCCTCGACTGGACCTTCCGCGGCTCGCGGGCGGCCGCGAGGATCGTCAAGGGCGCCGAAGTCGATGGCAGCGCCCGGCTCCGCCGCACGATCGTCGAAGCGGGCGCGCGCGTCGAGGCCGACGCCGATCTGCGCAGCTGCGTCGTGATGCGCGGCGGAAAGATCGGTAAGGGGGCGCGGTTGGGCCAGAGTATCGTCGGTCCTGGCGCCGAGGTGGCGGCAGGAATCCAGGCCGAGGCGACGCTCTTCACCAGCGACTCGACAAGCGGCGAAACGACAAGAACGACGATCGAGCGCTAGCGCCGCGGAGCACTTTTCCCCTTACCGGTCCTTTCGCGCCGCAGTTCTCGAAACTGCCGCGGGATGCCGGCTACCTCTCCGCCGGTTCCGCGAGCACCCAGCCGGCGGGATCGACCTCGACGTCGGTTCCCGTGGCGACCGCGAAGCTCCCCTGGCCGCCTTTCATCTCGAGGCGGCGGGTCTCGCCGCCAACCACGACCGGCAGAGGCATCTCGAACTGCGGATCGTCCCAGGCGACAGCGACGTTCTCGCGGCCGTCGTCGCTCGCGACGCGATCGACGCGATAACGCGGCAGAGCGGCGGTGAAGAGGTAGCGCTGCCAGAACCAGGGGATCTCCTCCCCGAGCTCCTCGGCGACCAGGGCCTCGAAGTCGGCGGTCGACACCAGTTTGTAGGCGTAACGTTCGTCGGTCGCGAAACGGTGAAGGATGCGAAAGAAGAGCTCGTCGCCGGCGAGGTAGCGCAGGGTGTGCAGGACGAGAGCGCCCTTGCCGTAAATGTCTCCGATGTAGGCCGCGCCGGCGGTCAGGTCGCGGCCCTGCACGATCGGCTTGCGGTTGGAAAGATGCCGCCGCGGGCGCTGCATGTACTCGAGATACTTCTCGACTCCCAGGGTGTCGTTGACGTAGAGAGCCTCGGCGTAGGTGGCGAAGCCCTCGTGCAGCCAGAAGTCGCCCCAGTCGCCGGCAGTCACCTTGTTGCCCCACCATTCGTGCGCGGTCTCGTGGAGAAGCAGGGAGTCGAAGCCGAACTTGTTGTCCTCGAAGTCGGCGCCGTAAGCGATGAGCGTCTGATGCTCCATGCCGAGGAAGGGCGCTTCGGCGACCCAGTATTTATCGCGCAGGAACGGATACTCGCCGAAGCGCTTGCCCAGCACTTCGAGCATCTTGGGCGCCTTCTTCCACAGCACGCGGGCTCGCTCGACGTGCTCGGGAAGGGCCCAGAAGAGGATCTTCTCGTCGCGCGTGCCGTCGATCCCCTTGTAGATGGCTTCGATCGGCACGTAGGGCGCGAGGTTCACCGTCACCAGGTAATTGTTGATCGGGTAGGAGACCTCCCAACGGCTCGTCGTCGTGCCGTCGGCGCTCTTCACCTCGGAGATCCGCTTGCCGTTCGTGAGGCCGACGAGATCGGAGGGCGCGGTGAGGGCGATCGACATCCCCTCGTCGGGTTCGTCCGAGGGGTGATCCTTGCACGGCCACCAATCGTCGCCGCCGTCGCCCTGGCCGGTGACGCCGACCCAGGGCCGCCCGTCCGCGGTCTTCTTCCAGACGAAGCCGTCGTTCCATGGCGGATGGCGCGAGACTTTCGGCGCGCCGCCGTAGTCGAGCTCCACGCTGTGGCGGTCGCCGGCCGTCCAGGGTGACGAGAGCGCGACCGTCACGAGTCCGTCGCTGTGCGCGAACGTGGCGGCGGCGCCGTCCACCCTGGCGCGCGCCACCCCGAGGCGGTCGTCGAGCTGGATCTCGAAGCGGTCGAGCGGGCCCGTGGCGACGACCGTGGCGCGGTTCGAGCCGCGGATCGTCCGGGTCGCCGGATCGATCGCGATCTCGAGGTCGTAGCGCCGCACGTCGTAGGCCGCCTGCCGCGGCCGCAGCGGCCCACCCGAGTCGAGATCGTCGGTCGAGTAGTACCAGCGCAGGAAGAGGCCCGCGCCGACCGCGAGCAGGAGGAGCGCGAGCAGGCCGTAGCCGACGAAGCGCAGCCAGCGGGGAAGGCGGCGGCGGGTTGCCATCGCACGAGTCTATGGAATGCGCTGCCCGGGAGGAGCTCGCCCGTGACCCGCGCCCCGCGCCCCTCGATTGATACGATACGCGGCTCCGATGCGCGCGCCCTCCTTCCGTCTGCTCGTTTTCGACTGGGACGGCACGCTCATGGACTCGATCGGCACGATCGTCGACTGCACGCTGGCGGCGTTCGAGGGCATCGACGAGGTCGAGCGGCCGGCGGCCGAAAGCATCCGGGAGTCGGTCGGTCTCGGCCTCGTCGAGACGATGCAGCGCCACTTTCCGGACTGGGACGAGTCGCTCTCCGAGCGCCTGATCGCCAACTACCGCCGGCTCTGGCGCTCCGACTACAAGGACCGGGTGGAGCTCTTCGCGGGTTCGTACGAGACCGTCCGCGCGCTCTCCGAGGCCGGCTATCTTCTCGGGGTGGCGACGGCGAAAGGGCGGGCGGGGCTCGAACGGGAGCTCGACAAGACGGGCCTGCGCCCGTTCTTCCACGCCACGCGGACGATCGACGAAGCACCCTCGAAGCCGTCGCCCGGGATGCTCCTCGGACTCTTCGCGGAGCTCGGCGTCGCCCCGGGCGAGGCGCTGATGATCGGCGACACCTCGTTCGATCTCGAGATGGCTCGAAACGCCGGCTGCCGGAGTCTCGGCGTGCTCTCGGGTGGCCAGCGCCTGGAGCATCTCGCGCCGCACCGCCCGATCGCGGTCCTCCCGAGCGTCCGCGAGCTCCCGGCCTGGCTCGGCGAATCGGCGCCACCGGCAGTGCCTGAATTGCACATGCTGCCGGCCGCGGAGTAGAGTTTGTAATCCACTCCAGGTCCGGCTTTTCGGGAGGCAACATGGGTCCAGTCTTCTCGTTTCGCAACGGTCTCGCGACCGCCGCTGTGCTCCTCTGCGCCACCGCGACGGGAGCCTTTGCAGCCCAAGCCGGAAGCGACGCCGCAGCCCGGAGGATCGCGCTCGACTATCTCGGCGCGCGTGCCTCCTCCGGCGCTCTCGGCGCCCAGCCCGCGGATCTCGCGGATCTCGCGGTAACCGATCAGTACCAAACCCGGCACAACGGCGTGACGCATCTCTATCTGCGGCAAAGAATCCATGGACTCGAGGTCGACGGCACCGAGTACGGCGTCCACCTCGATCGCCACGGCCGCGTGCTCTTCGCTGACGGCTCGTTCGTTCGCGATCTGGCGCAGCGCGCCGACGCGGCCGGCGAGAAGCCGCGGATCAACGCCGATGCGGCGGTGATCGCGGCCGCCGCCCGTCTCGGCCTCGGCGCCGTCGACGCGCTCGATCTCGTGGAGGCCGAGCTCGGCGCGGTCGATCAACGGGCGCTGTTTGCCAATCCGGCCGTCTCCGAGCAGCCGATCCCGGTGCGTCTGCGCTACTACCGGATTCCGGGCACCGACGAGCTTCACCTGGTGTGGAATCTCTCGATCAAGAGCCCCTATGGCGCCGACTGGTGGGAGCTCTGGGTCGACGCCGGCAACGGTGACCTCGTCGGCCAGGCGAACTGGACGGCCGAAGCGACCTACCGCGTCTTTCCATCGCCCAACGAGTCACCCGACAACTCGTCGGGGCTGCGCAGCGATCTGGTCGATCCCTATACCGACGGCGGCATCGCCTCGCCCTTCGGCTGGCACGACACGAACGGCATCGCCGGTGCGGAGTCGAACTTCACGGTCGGCAACAACGTCACCGCCTGCTCCGACTTCGACCTGCCGGCCAACTCCTGTGACCCCGGCAGTCAGCCCGACGGTGGCGCGGCGCTCGACTTCACGACCGTGGCGCCCTTGAGCCTCGGCGATCCGCCGCAGAGCTACGAGCTCGCCGCGGTGCTCAATCTCTTCTACTGGAACAACATCATGCACGACGTGCTCTATCAGTACGGTTTCGACGAGCCGGCGGGCAACTTTCAGGTCAACAACTACGGCCGCGGCGGCCTCGGCGGCGACGCGGTCAACGCCGACGCGCAGGACAACTCCGGCACCAACAACGCCAACTTTGCAACGCCGGCCGACGGCCAACAGCCGCGCATGCAGATGTACGTCTGGAACGCGCCGCAGAATATCCACGAGAGCTCGCCGACGGTGCGCGATTTCGCGGCTGGCGCGGCGGCCACGGACGGGAGCTGGGGCTTCGCGCCGCCGTTCTCGGTCACCAACGATCTGGTCTACATCCTCGACGGACAGGGCGCCGACCCGAACGACGGTTGCTGCGCGACCGCCGACGGGCGCTGCGCCACGGCACAGGCCTGGGGAGTCACCGGCAAGATCGCCCTGCTGCGGCGCGGCAACTGCGAGTTCGGCGCCAAGGCGCGCAACGCCCAGGATGCCGGCGCGATCGGCACGATCATCATCAACAACGGCAGCAACGGCGTCGCCGGCATGGGCGGCGGCGTCTACGGCACGGGTGTCACCACGCCGACCCAGATGATCGGCAAGGACAACGGCAATCTGCTGGTGGCCGAGATCGGGCTCCCGGCGACGGTCAACGTCACCATGAGCTCGGTCGCGGCGCTGCCCGACCGCGACAGCGACCTCGACGCCGGCGTGATCGCGCACGAGTACGGCCATGGCGTATCGAATCGCCTGACCGGCGGACCGGGCAACGTCTCCTGTCTGCAGAACGTCGAGCAGGCCGGCGAGGGATGGAGCGACTGGATGACGCTCGTCCTCCACGCCGAGCCGGGTGACACGCGGACCACCGAGAGGAGTGTCGGCGGCTATGTCACTTTCGAGCCGGTCAATACAGCGGGCTACATCGGCATCCGCCGCTACCCCTACACCACGGACAACACGGTGAATCCGCTGACCTACGCCGGCGTGGGCGATACCGCCAACTCACAGCCACACGGCATCGGCACCATCTGGGCGACGGCGTTGTGGGAGGCGTACTGGAACCTCGTCGATATCGACGGCTACGATCCGGACATCTACAACGGCACCGGCGGCAACAACGTCGCCTTCCAGCTCGTCATCGACGGCCTGAAGCTCCAGGCCTGCTCGCCCAGCTTCGTGCAGGCCCGCGATGCGATCCTCGCCGCCGACGCCGCCGACTACGATGGGGACCACGAGTGCGCGCTCTGGCGGGCGTTCGCGGAGCGCGGACTGGGCACCGCGGCCTCGACCGGCGCCTCCTCGAACGATCGCGTCGTGACGGAGAGCTTCCTCCTCCCCGCCCAATGCGGCGCCAACTACATCTTCTCCTCGAGCTTCGGGCACGGCGACCTCGCGCACTGGAGCAGCTCGGTTCCGTGAGCCGGAACGCGGGCGAGGGGGTCGTTCAGATGGCGGCAACGCCGCTGAGCTCAGCGAAGAGCTCGTCGACCTGGGCATAGCCGGTACGCAGCAGAAAGGTCGCACCGCGGCCGTAGGACTTGGCGCCCAGGACGAAGAAGTTCGGCTCGGGGTTCATGATCGCGCGCCCACCAGGGCCCGCGCTCTCCGGGCCATCGCCGGCGCCGTCGTCGACCAGCGCCGGAGGGACCGCCAGCGGCGCCGCGCTGGCGTCGCTCTCGTGCATGTCGAGCTCGCGGTAGAGCCGAAAGTCCCCGACGCCGCCGGTGAGCGACAGAACCCGGTCGACTTCGAGGCGCTCCTCGCCGGTCGTACGCCGCAACGTGACCTCGATCCGGCTGCCCTTCTCCGCGAGCCCTTGGACAACCGAGCCGGTGTAGGGCACTAGCGCGTCGGAAGCGAAAGCGACGAGGTCGCGGGCCCGCGCCGCGAGTGCCGAGCGCTCCGGCAGGGGATCGTCGGCGCGGACGCCGAAGTCCGGATTCGGCGAGCGCAGGACCCAGAAGACCCGCGTCCCCGGATGCTCGGCCGCGAGACGGGCGAGAGCACAGGCCGCCGTCTGCGCCGAGTGCCCGGCGCCGGCGAGGAGGATCGCCCGCCCGCCCCAGGCGCCGGCATCACGCTCGAAGTCGGGCAGGAAGCGATCGATGCGGCCCCCGAGGGCGCGCTCGCCGGGCGCCGGAATGCCGCCGTCGCCGAGCGTGTTCGGGTGGCCGAAGAGACCGGTCGCGTCGATGACCAGATCGGCGCGTTCGATGCGTTCACGCGCGGCCGCGGCGGCCTCGCCCTCCTCCCTCTCGTCCGACACCCGCAGGCGAAAGGGCCTTCGGGCGTGCACCGGGGAGGCGAGCGCTTCGGGCGCGGGGACTCCTTCGCGGCCGATCTCGATCACGCGCGTCCCGAGGCGCAGGCAGGGCGCGAGCTGCGGCAATCGGGCGAGAGGCTCGAGCGCCAAGTCGCAGAACTCCGCTCCGGTCAGGATCGCGCCGCGCTCGGGAAGCGTCACGCCGAGCGCGGCAAGATGCTGCCGCATGCGCTGCGAGAGGTTCATCTCCCAGGGAGTGAAGAGCCGGACGTGTCCCCAACGCCGGACGTTTCCGGCGACGTGCGCGGCGGCTTCGTAGAGCGTTACCGTGAAGCCCTCGTCGAGGGCGCAAAGTGCGGCATCGAGGCCGATCGGTCCGGCGCCGAGAATCGCGATGTGCGGCTGACCCATGCGCTCTACCGCGCGCCCCCGCAGCAGTCGGTGCCGCAGCACTCCGCCGCCTTTCCGGCGCCGGTCGGCCGCGCGCGATAAGTCACCGAACGCACGGTTCCGCGCACTTCGTCGAGCTTGACGCCGGTGCGCGCAAGGAGCGCCGCGACCTCCTCCGGCACTGTCTGCAGGACCGTCTCCAAGTAGTCGACCTCGCGCAGCACCTCGATCTCTCCGAGACCGGCGGCGGCGAGCTCGGAGAAGTAGCGCGCCTTCTGCTCGGCGCCGGAGATACAGCCGACGTAGCCCAGGAGATCGGCCGCGAGCGCCGGAGGCAGCGGGCGATCGAGCACGATGTCCGAGACTACCACCCGGCCACCCGGCTTCAGGACCCGGGCGATCTCGCGGAAGACGGCAGGCTTGTCGGGCACCAGGTTGATCACGCAGTTGCTGGTCACGGCATCGATCGAGGCGTCCTCGACCGGCAGCGCCTCGAGCCGCCCGGCGCGGAACTCGACCTGCGCGAAGCCCATGCGCCGCGCTCCGGCGCGTGCCTTGTCGAGCATTTCGGGGGTCATGTCGACACCGATGACATGTCCCTCGGGTCCGACGCGGCGGGCAGCGAGGAAGGCGTCGATGCCGGCGCCCGAGCCGAGATCGAGCACGGTTTCGCCCGGCTCGAGCGCGAGGAAGCCGATCGGCGCGCCGCACCCGAGGCCGAGGTTGGCTTCGTCGGGGAGCTGGGCGAGCTCGTCGGCGCCGTAGCCGATGCCGACCGCCACCGCGGTTTCGCATCCGGCCCCGGCACCCACGTTGCAGCCACAGCCGGAGATTTCGCCCGCGGCGATTCGTCCATAGCGATTGCGCACTTCACCGACCAGCTTCTCGTCTTTCGTTTCTGCGCGGTTCATTTTGCGACCTTTCCTTTCCGGGCGCCCGCGAGCGCCACGAGGGGGGTGTTTTGGGAGCGGCAGGTACCGGCCTGACAGCAGTTTTCGTAGAGGTAGGTCAGAAGCTCCTCCATCGCGCGAAAATTCGTGGTGTAACGGATCGAGCGCCCCTCGCGCCGCGAGACCACGAGACCGGCATGCTCGAGTTGCGCGAGATGGAACGACAGGGTCGGCGCGGGGACCTCGAGCGCTTCGCCGATCTCGCCCGCGGCAAGCCCCTCCGGGCCCTGCTGCACGAGGCGGCGGAAGAGCGCCAGACGGGTTTCCTGGGCGAGGGCCGAGAGACGTTCGAGCGCGGATTTGGATTCCATAGTTCCAAAAATATCGAAGGTTGGCGCCTTTGTCAAGAGGCTGCCTTTCAGCGGCTTCGATCTGCCACACCGTCGGGAGAGTCGGTCCGCCGGGAGAGTCGGCTCGCCGGTCACCCTGGCCCGGCGGGGTATCATTTCGCTCCCTTGCTGCGCTTTCTCGCCCTCGCCGCACCCCTCCTCCTGGTCAGCCTTGCGCTGGGCACGCTCGCCCTGGACGCCGCCGGTCTCGCTCCCGACCTGGGGCCGCTCGCGGCCCGCGGCGTGGCGCGTCCCGAGGGTCTGCCCGGCGCGATCCTCTTCGCCTCCTGGGGACTCGAGGCCCTGGCCTTGCTGGCGCTCTTCCTCCTCGTCTGGGGGCGGACACCGCGCTGGTGGCTGGACGGCATCGCGGTCGGCGCCTCCGCCTGGACCTTTCGCGGGCCGCTCCTCGTCCTGGCCGTGGCCGGCATGACGCGCCTCCCGGTCGCGCCCTTTTGGCAACTGGCGCGCGGGGCCCTGATCCTCGACCTCGTCGCGGCACTGGCTTTAGCGGCGCTCGCGCGCGCGACCCTCGGGGACGAGCGATGACCGGCGGGGCGAGCGCGGCGAACGCGGCGAACGCGGTCGATCGCCGGGGTCGGTTCGGCCTTTCCGCGGCACTACTACGATCAGGAGACCCTGCTCGCCGCGTTGCGCGGCTACTGGGAGCAGCGCTACTTCAATCTCGAGCGCATCGAGCAGCTGCACAAGAACGTCTTGGTGGGCGGGCGCCACCTCGCGCTCGCGATCGAGGACTATCCGGCGCTCACCACTTTCGGCGCCTCCAACGACGCCTGGATCCGGATCGCCGAGGAGATCGGGGGCGAAGCGGTCAAGGCGGCGCTCGGGAAGTGCGGCCTGGTGGTGACCGACGTCGACGCGCTCTTCTTCGTCACCGTCACCGGCGTCGCGACGCCCTCGATCGACGCGCGGCTGATCAATCGCCTGGGGCTACGCAGCGACTTGAAGCGCATTCCGATCTTCGGACTGGGCTGCGTCGCGGGCGCCGCGGGCATCGCACGCGCCGCCGACTATGTGCGCGGCTTTCCCGAGGAGGTCGCGGTTCTGCTTTCGGTCGAGCTCTGCTCCCTGACCCTCCAACGCCAGGACCTCTCGATCCCCAACCTCATCGCCTCGGGCCTGTTCGGCGACGGCGCGGCGGCGGCCGTGGTGGTCGGAGCCAAGCGCGCCCGCGCGCTCGAGGCGCGGGCAACCGCCCCTTCCGGGGCGGCACCGGGTCCGGAGATCGTGGCCACGCGCTCGATCTTCTATCCGCACTCCGAGCGCGTGATGGGCTGGGACATCTCGGAGAGCGGCTTTCAGCTCGTGCTCTCCGCGGACGTCCCCAAGGTGGTCGAAGAGCACCTGCGATCCGACGTCGACGCCTTCCTCGCCGCGCGCGGACTCGCGCGCCGCGACATCGCCTCCTGGGTCTGTCACCCCGGGGGACCAAAGGTGCTTACGGCGATGGAGCAGGCGCTCGAGGTGCCGGACGGGGCGCTCGCGCTCACCTGGAAGAGTCTCCGCGAAGTGGGAAATCTCTCTTCGACCTCGGTCCTGCTCGTCCTCGAGGCGACCCTCGCCGAGCGCCGGCCGCCGGCCGGCAGCCTCGGCATGCTGCTCGCGCTCGGCCCCGGCTTCTGCAGCGAGCTAATCCTGCTGCGATGGTAGCTTTTGCCGCGTGAGCCTTCCACCCGGCACGCTCTTCTTCCTTCTTCTCGTCGCCGCGGTGGCGGTCGAGCGCCTCCTCGAGATGGGTCTCTCGCTGCGCAACGCGCGCCGATCGTTCGCCCGGGGCGGCATCGAAGCGGAGTCGCGCGGCTTCTACTGGCTGCTGGTAGTCGCCCACGCCGCCTTCCTGGCCGCGGGTCCACTCGAAGTGCTCCTCTTCCGGCGCCCGTTCGTGCCGCCGGTCGCGATCGTCGCCACCTGGATCGTGCTGCTCGCGATGGCGCTGCGCTACTGGGCGATCTTCACCCTCGGCGAGCGCTGGAACACCCGGGTCATCGTCATCGCGGGCCTGCCGGCGGTGGCCACGGGCCCATATCGTTTCGTGCGCCATCCGAACTACGTCGCCGTGGCCATCGAGGTCGCGGCACTGCCGCTCGTCCACTGCGCCTGGGTGACGGCGCTCGTCGCCACCGCGGGCAACGCCCTGCTGCTCGCGGCCCGCATCCGGCACGAGGAACGGGCGCTCGTGGCGGCGGGCGACTACCGGCAGCGTCTCGCGGGCCGTGCGCGGCTCCTGCCGTGGGGTGAACCGTGACGCGCGAGGAGATCGTGGACGGCATCGTCACCGTGGCGCGGCAGCATCTCGGCTTCGCCGGTGCCTTCGATCCGCGGCTGCGTTTGGTGGAAGATCTCGGATTCGATTCGCTGAAGCTCCTGACGCTCGCGGCGGAGGTCGAGAACCGGTTCCGGATCACGCTGGATCCGGACGAAGAGGCCAGAATCGCGACGCTCGGCGATCTCGTCGCGCTCCTCGAGACCAAGTTGCCCGGCTGATCCCCCGTGATGAGACTCGACACGCTGCAGCGCCTCCTCCAGCGCGCCAAGGACTTTCCGCAGACCGGGCTGCGCCTGGTCGATCGCGCCGAGCGCGAGACTTTTCTCTCCTGGGCGGCGGTCGAGCAGGAGAGCGCGCTCGTCGCCGGCGCTCTCGCGGAGATGGGCATCCGGCCCGGAGAGCGCGTGGCGCTCATCTATCCGACCGGCGCCGACTTCTTCTTCGCTTTCTTCGGCACTCTGCTCGCTGGCGCGGTGCCGGTGCCGCTCTATCCGCCGGTGCGCCTCGGCCGGCTCGCCGAATATCACCTGCGCACCGCGGCGATGCTCGGCGCTTCCGGCGCGCGTCTGCTGCTCGCGGACGGCCGGGTGCGCGCGCTCCTCGGGGAGACTCTGGCGAAAGCGCGGCCCGCGCTGGGCGGGCGGACACTCGCCGAGCTGCCGCGCGGCGCCGAGCTCGCGAGCGACGGCGGTGCCTCCGACCTCGCGCTGGTGCAGTTCTCCTCCGGCACCACGGTCGAACCGAAGCCGGTCGCCCTGTCGCAGGCGGCAGTTCTCGCTCAGGTCGAGGCCCTGAACGCGCTCTGGCCGGTCGCCGACCCCGGCGATGACCCGACCGCGATCAGCGGCGTCTCGTGGTTGCCGCTCTACCACGACATGGGGCTCATCGGCTGCGTCTTCCCGGCGCTCGAACGGCCGTCGGTGCTGACGCTCGTGCCGCCGGAGGCGTTCGTGGCGCGGCCGGCGCTCTGGCTGCGTGCCCTCGGCCGGCATCGCGGTACGATCTCTCCGGCGCCGAATTTCGCCTACGCGCTCGCCACCGAGCGCATACGGGACGAGGAGATGGAGGGGGTCGATCTTTCCGACTGGCGGATCGCGCTCTGCGGCGCGGAGACCGTGGTGCCGGAGGTGCTGCGGGCCTTCGCCGCGCGCTTCGCGCGCTGGGGCTTCGACGCCGCGGCCTTGACTCCGGTCTACGGTCTCTCCGAAGCGGCCCTCGCGGTGACCTTCGCGGATCTCGAACGGCCGTTCGTCTCCCGGCAGTTCGAGCGCGCGGCGCTCGCAGAACGCGGCGAAGCGGTCGCGATCCCGCCGGATACGATGCTGCTCGACGAGCCCGCGCTCTACGGGGGTCCTCTCGTCGAGATCGCGTCGGTCGGCAGGCCGCTCGCCGGCTTCCGCCTCGAGCTGCGCGACGACCGCGGCGAGGTGGTCCCCGAAGATCGCGTCGGGCATCTCTTCGTCACCGGCCCGTCCCTGATGCGCGGCTATCTCGATCAGCCGGCGGCGACCGCCGCCGCCCTCCAGGACGGTTGGCTCGATACCGGCGATCTCGGCTTCCTGCACGAGGGTGAGCTCTTTCTCACCGGCCGTGCGAAAGAGATTCTCCTGGTGCGCGGCCGCAACTACGCGCCCGCCGATCTCGAGCTCGCGGTGACCGAGCTCGCCGACGTGCGGCGTGGCTGCGTCGCGGCGGCGAGCTATCTGCCGGCGGGGCGGGAGACCGAGGCGGTGGTGCTGTTCATCGAGCACCGGCACGGCGTCCCGGCGGAGCGCCGCGAACGGCTCCGGACGCGCGCCCGCGAAGCCGTGCTGACGCGCGTCGGTCTGGCGGTCGACCGGGTGGAACTGCTCGCGCCGGGGACGCTCCCGCGCACTTCGTCGGGCAAGATCCGGCGCGGCGAAGCGCTGCGACGCCATCTCTCCGGCACGCTGGCGCCGCCGGCCGCGGTCGGTCCGCTGCGCATGTTCGGGGCGCTCGTGCGTTCGCGAATCGCATTCTGGAGGCTCGGGAGAACAGGTGGATGATGCGCGGTGAGGTCTTCATCCGTCGGGGAGAGATGGACGATATCCCCTGGTTGCCGGGGATCGAGCGCGCGGCGACCGGGCGCTTTCGCGGTCACGCCGCCTTCGACGCGTTCTGGGCGCAGCACTTCCCGCACGCGCTCTTCGCCCACCACGTGCGCACCCGAACGCTCTGGGTGGCGACGATCGAAGACTCGCCGCCGGTCGGCATGGCGTTCACGAGCGAGATCGACGGTCTCGCCCACCTCGAGGAGATCGACGTCCACCCGGACGTCGCCGGCAAAGGCGTGGGGAGCGAGCTCCTCGAAGTCGTGGCGGAGATCGCCCGCGTCAGTGGCTACGAGGCGATCACCCTGTCGACGCTCTCCGACGTGCCGTGGAACGCGCCGTTCTACGCCAAGCGCGGCTTCCGCATCCTCGCGCCCCAGGAGCTCACCCCCGGCCTCGTCCGGCTGCAACAGCGCGAAGCCGCCGGCGGCTTCCCGATGCACCTGCGGGTCATCATGCGGCGGGAGCTCGGGTAGAGCAGAAAGGAGAGCTCGACCGATGGATGTCCTCGACGCGATTGGCAACACGTCGTTGGTTCAACTGCGCAAGATCGTTCCAGCCCGCTCCGCGAGAGTCTTCGTGAAGCTCGAGTGGGAGAACCCCACCGGCAGCTTCAAAGACCGGATGGCGCAAACCGTGATCTCACGGGCGGAGGAGGACGGCCGGCTCCGGCCCGGAGACAGCGTCCTCGAGTACACCGGCGGGAGCACCGGGACCTCGCTCGCACTGGTCTGCGCCGCCAAAGGCTACCGCCTCCGGATCGTCAGCTCCGATGCGTTCAGCCAGGAGAAGCTGGATCAGATGGCGGCGCTGGGCGCCGAGCTGACGCTCGTCGCGAGCGCGGATGGCCGCACCACCCGGAAACTGATCCTCGAGATGATCGAGGTCGCCCGTGGGCTGAGCCGGGAGCCGCACACCTACTGGACGGACCAGCTCAACAACCACGACAGCATCGCTGGCTACTACCCGTTGGGCGAGGAGATCTGGAGACAGACGCAAGGCACGGTCGATGCCTTCGTCCACTGCGTGGGTACGGCGGCCTCTTCGCGCGGCGTCGCCACCGTGCTCAAGCGACACCAGCCGGGTATCCGGATCGTCGTCGTCGAACCCGCAGAATCTTCGGTCCTGCTGGGAGGCGAAGCCGGGCCCCACAAGATCGAAGGCGTCGGGATCGGCTTCACTCCGCCGCTGTGGGACCCGACCCTCGTGGATGAGATCCTGCCGGTTCCGACCGACGACGCGAAGGAGATGGCGCGGCGCCTGGCGCGGGAGGAGGCCCTCTTCGCGGGGACCTCGTCCGGAGCCAACGTCGTCGCCGCGCTGCGGGTGGCGGAACGCCTGGGGCCGAACGCCACGGTGGTCACCCTCCTCGGCGACTCCGGCTTGAAGTACCTGAGCACCGACGTCTACCGGCGCCAGTAGCTGCATCACCCGGGCAGTCAGACCTTAACGGAGTCGCCATGTGCAGGAACATCAAGACTCTCTTCAACTTCGAGCCCCCGGCCACGGAGCCGGAGATACGGGATGCGGCGCTGCAATTCGTTCGCAAGGTGAGCGGTTTCAACGCGCCCTCCAAGAGCAACACGAACGCCTTCAACCGTGCTGTCGAGGAGATCGCTGCTGCGGCAAGCACGCTCATCCAATCGCTGGTCACGACCGCTGAGCCGCGCGACCGTGAGATCGAAGCCCAGCGCGCGAAAGCCAGATCCGCCGCGAGATTTGGAGCCCCGCTTTGATTCCTCAATCGAGGCGCGCTCTGGGCGCGATCGTTGCTGTCTTGTCGATAGCCTGCAATCAGCGAGGCTCCGCGGATTCAACGCCTGCGCCGCGATCGTTTGCCCCGGAGGCTCTGCTCGCGGTCACGCCAAGCGCTCTGCCAGAAGCGGTTCGCAAGCGCTACCGTCTCCAGCCCGATCGACGCCTTCTCGCGGCCGTGGGCGCCATCGAGCGGCTGCTCTCCGGCACCGAGTCGCGGGCTGCGACGGCGCAGTTCCGGGCGAACCAATGGCGAATCTCTGGCGGAAGCGACGAGCTCGGCGATCTCTCCGCCTATCCCGGCTTCGAGGAGTCGACCGATCTGCTCGTGCGTTACGCGCGGCAACTCGGCGCCAGCAACGGGCCATCCGTCGCTAAGCGCCCTCCCGTCCGCGATCCGGAAGCACTCGAACGGCTCCGGAGAACTCTGGACGAGCCCGATCCGCAAAAGATCCTGAGCGCAATCTTGGCGCTCGATCCTGCCGTACCCATCACGAAATCCGACAGCGAGACGATTCGCACGACGGTCTCGAGCCTGGCGTGGCTTTCAGTCTTGAGCACCGACAAACTCGAATTGTCCGACGCTCTGCTCGCACAGGCCTGGGCCTGGCTCGCCCTTGAAAAAGCTCTCGAGATCCGCGGCAACGAAGGAAGCGAAGCGCTCCTCACCTGGGCTCTCGGCTACGAAGCTGCCGCGGCTCGCGCGAGCGCCACCCTCCCCGAAGACGAGCCGATTCGGCTGTTCGTCGCGGGACAGGAGAAGAGGCTGGATACGTTGTGCGCTCGTAATCCCACGGAGAGTTCCGCCCACCTCCTCCGACTCGCCCTGCTCGCCGAGCGCGGCGACATCAAACGTTTCCGCGCCGCGCAAGAAGGAAGCACGTATGACGATCAGGGCGGTCTTGCAGAGCTGGGTTTCGAAGTGCAGCTGCGAGAGTTCGAGAGCGGCATCGGCGCAGGTCGCCACCTGGCCGAAGCGGCGTTCCGCTCTGCGCGTTCATGTGGATTCCCGGACGTGGGTGGAGTGGCCCAGGACCCGATTGGAGCCGAGTCTCGAACGCGCGACTTCGAAGTCGCCGTCGCGAAGTGTGCGGCCCAGTTCAGCGGCACGGCGCTGGGCGCCCCTGCGGTCGAAGCTTTCTACCGCAGTGCCTTCTATTCGGGTCTTTACGGCGAAGCGCAATTCGTCCTGCGCCAGCTCTCGTCGAAGCCCGCCGCGCTCAGGCTCGCGTCCGCGATTGTCGAGCCAGCGGAGGGAGCAGCAAGCGAGCTCCAACGCTGGCTTACGGTAAGTGGTGCGGTGGTTGGGGGCGAGCGGGAGGTCCGGCCCTTGGCCGAGCTCATCGAGTCGTCGCACTCGCTCGGGAGCAGCGTGCTTCTCGACCTGAGCAAGGCCATCGCCGAACACAGTGTGAGCACGGATCCGTTTCGTCGCCGTCCGATCCCGGCGCTCTTCGTGCAGCTCGATACGCGGCCGTCGCATCGGGTCGTCGCCGCCCGGGTCGCGCACCGCAACCTGACGAGTCCCTGGCTCTTCGAGACGTTCTCGCACTCCGCCGCGGAGGTGGCGCCGCACCGAAGCGAGGAGCTCCCTGCGCTTGTCGCCGAGATGCGCGAGGAGACCGGGCGTCTTCGCGAGATGGTTGACGACCTAGCGATGCCGACCTACACCCAGACCGTGGCGCTCGATGCGCTCTCGAAACTCGGCAAGGTCGACGACGCCTTCGTGCGCTCACGCTACGAGGTGATCGCCCGCGATCCGGATGGTGGAGTCTCGCCGCTGGTGGACTTCCTGGAAAAGCGAGGCGATTTCGCAGGCGCCTACACGGCGGTCGCGGCGGCGATCGCCCGCAATCCTGATCCGGGTTCCATCCGCTGGGCCTACCTGCGGAGCGAAGCGGCGCGCCTGAAGCTGCGTATGGGAGATCCGAAGGCCGCCTGGAAGCTCGTCGAGCCGGCGATAGCGACGTTCAAGGAGGACGCACTCCTCGAGGGCGCCGAGATCGAGCTGGCGCGCGGGCGCTTCAAGAGCGCGCTCGAGCTTGCGCAAGCGTGCCTGGAGCGCTATCCAGAGAGCTTCGAGGCGGCCGCGCTTGTCGCGCGCGCCAGGTGGAGTCTCGATGACTTCACGGTCGCGGCCAAGGAGCTCGCATCGAGTCCTACCGGCATCGTAGGGGCCTGGAGCCGGATCCTGCCGGAGGCTTTCGTCGCCACCTTCGGAGGGCGGCCACTTGAGCAGACAAAGCGGGCGTTCGGAGAGTTGGTCGCCGCCGGAATTCCCTCCTATGTCCTGGCGGACGCGGCGATCGCCCTGGGCAAGAAGGATGGCCTCGAGGCCGCCCTTCCGTTGCTCGAGAGCCTCCCGGCACCAGCGCCGGAGTGGGCGGTCAAGATTCGTCTCGACACCTACGACCTCATTGTCGAGAAGTCCGGAGAGGCCGCAGCAACGGCCTGGTACCGAGCGAAGCACCTTCCCACAGTGCAGGACGCTTTGATTCTCTACCAATTCCGCAAGTACGAGCTGCTCTTCGCACTCTTTCCGAGCCATGACAAGCCAACCGGACCGGGCGTCGTTCGGGTGCTGAAGATCGCTGCCTTGCTGCACCTCAAGGAAGTCGGCGGGACACGCTGGCAGGCTCTGGCGGCCGAGGTCGCATTGGACCAGGGGAGCAGCGACTTTTTCGTTCGGGCAGCTCTCTACCTCGTAGGCCAGGGCGACGCCGACTCCGTGTGGGATCCGGAACCGCACCTGGACAACTTAGCCAGCGTCGGCTGGGTGATGGGCGTCAAGGCGGCGAGCGAGAGGCGCTTCGTCGACGCCGACGGCTGGTTCCAGGTCGCCCTCGAGTCGGGCCAGGAGCAGCAGCCTCCACACGCCTGGTCGTGGAAGATCGAAAGCGACTGGATGGCGTCGAAACGCGCGCTCGAGCTGCTGGAGAAGAAGGGGGAGTTCTAGTCCGGACTGCGGAGGTCTCGCGGCGACGATGCGCGAATGCGCCCGGGACTCAAGCGAGCGGCAGGCTCGCCGGGGCCTCTTTGTGGACGAAGGCGCGGAAGAGCTCTTGCCGGGCTTCGATCTCGTGCGCGAGGGCAGCAAACTCGGGGAGGGGGTGAAGAGCGGCGAGGGCGCTGTCTCGTCTCATCCAGGGGGCGTCCCAGTAGCCGAGCTTCGCGGCCTTGCGGAGCCAGTCGAGCGCGGCCTCGGTGTCCCCCAACAGAGCGTGGACCTTGGCGATCCAGTAAGTGAAAGTGCCGTCGGCGGCGGCGCCGGGCTCGGCGGTCGCAAGCAGCGCGCGCGCCCGCGCGGTCGCCGAACTACCAGATTCGGCGGTCTCGGCGGACTCGGCACCCTCTGGACGGTCGGAAGCGGCGAGAACGAAGGCGAGGACTCCCTGCGCGATCGGGTCGGCGGGATCGAGAGCGTAGGCCTGTTCGATCCAGCGCCGGGCCTCGCCGCGCTCGCCGGCGTACCATTCGGTGATCCCCCGCCAGTAATTGTAGTGCGCGAACTTCGGCCGTCTCTGGACGAGCGCCGTCGCTTCGGCCCGCGCCTCGTCGAGCCGGCCTTCGTAGATCAGTACCGAGAGGCGCCGGATCGAATGCGCGAAGCGGTCGTCGAGCGCCGCAGCCTGCTGTTGCGCGGCGAGCGACGCCGCCCACAGCCCGGTGTTCTTGAACAGGTACGACAGGCCGTCCCAGGCTGCGGCATGTCCCGGCACACGCTCGAGAGCGCGCGCGAAATCGAGCAGGGCGCGCTCGTTCTCGCCGCGCTCGAGATGGATGAGGCCGAGGACCGTGCGCGCCTCGACCGAGCCCGGCTCGAGCACGAGCGCCTCCGAGACCGCCTGCTCGGCGCGGCTGTAAAGCTCGACGTCGCCGGCGAACTCCGCGGTCTCGGCGTCGTGGCGGCCGAGGCGGATGAGCAGCTCCGCGCGCCTCGCGGCCGACTCCTCCGGCGGGAGCTTGCCGGTGAGCTCGAGTGCCTTGGCCAGGAGCGGCCGGGCGTCGCGCGGATTGCGCGCCGCGGCGAGCTCGGCGGCGGCCAGATGCTGCTCGATGGCGCGCCCGGCGTCGCGGCCCTTCTCGAAATGCAGGGCGAGAGCGACGCGCAGCGCGTCGAGCCGTCCGGCGTGCAGGCGGGTGAGCGCCTCCGCCGCCAGGAGGTGCTTGGCGGCCCGGCGCTTGGGCGCCAGGGAGTCGTAGAAGGCATGCTGGTAGAGCGAGTGCACGAAGCGGTAGCGCTGGCTCACCAGACCTCCGGCGAGCTCGACGTCGCCGATCGGTTCGACGAGGCGATGCGCCGCCTCGAGCGTGCGCAGGCGCTCCTCGATCTCCATCTCGTCGCGGTCGGTGAGCTCGGCCACCACCGCAGCGGTGAACTCGCGCCCCTCGATGCTCGCCACCGAGAGCAGCCGCTTGTCGGCTTCGTCGAGCCGCTCGACCTTGTCGCGGATGAGCGCCACGATCCCCTCGGGCACGATGCGCTCCATCGAGTCGAGCGAGCGCTGAAGCAGCACGCGGTTGCCCTCCCGGGTCACCGCGCCCGACTGCAGGAGATGGTTGAGGACGTTCAGGAGAAAGAGCGGATTGCCCTCGGTGCGGCGGAGCGCGAAGGCGGTGAGCTCGGGCGGCGGCGGCGCGCCGAGCTCGCGGGCGAGGAAAGCGGCGACTTCCGTTTCGGCGAACGGCGCCGGCGCGATCTCGCTCCACGGCAGGTCGCCACGCCCCAGGCTGGCGAGCGCGGCCCGCAGCGGGTGACGCTGCGACTCGACGTCGGCCGGGCGATAGGTCCCGACCAGGAGGAGCTTCAGGCCCTCGAGGCGCGGCGCGAGATAGACCAGCAGGTCGATGCTCGCCGGGTCGGCCCACTGCAGGTCTTCGAGCAGCAGCACGAGCGGACGCCCGGCGGCGCCGCCCGTGATGGCGGTGACGAACGCGGCGAGCTCGCGCGGCATGCGGTCGCGCGAACGCATGCCGGCGAGGGCTTCGCCCGCCCCCGCTTCGGCCTCGTTCGCCAGCCCAGGAAAGTGCACCGCCCAGGTCGGCGCGAGCTCGAGCAGGCGGGGAACCAGGCGCTCGCGCCCGCCGCCAGCGAGGAGATTGCCCAGCGCGTCGAGAAAGGGCGAGTAGGCCTCGGCCGAGCCGAAGTGCTCGGGCGATCGTCCCAGGGCGAGCTGCGCTCCGGGAGCGATCTGCCGCGCCCGGCGCAGGAAGGCATGCGCCAGCGTCGACTTGCCGGCCCCCGGCTCTCCGGCGATGGTGACCAGCTGCCCGCTTCCGGCGCTGGCGGCTTCGAGCAGCTCGGTGAGGAGGGCCAGCTCCTCGCCGCGGCCGATCGGTTCGGAGGGCGCGCCGCTCGAGCGGTCGCGCACCGCGCGGCGCAGGCGCGCGGCGGCCGGCGGACCCGGCGGTGCCGGGAGAGGCGCCGCACCCTCGAACGACGCGCTCGGCGCGACCGCCGCTGCGAGGCTCGGCACCGGGCTCGCGGCGGTGGCTTCCTGGTCGAGCGCCGCGAGCAGTCCGGCATGAAGCTCGCCGGCGCTCCCCGGTCTCGCGTCCGGGTTCTTGGCGAGCGCCCGCAGCACGGCGAGTGCCACCGCCCGCCCGAGGTGCGGCGCGATCTCCTGCGGCGAGCGCGGCTCCTCGGTGAGATGCGCGAGGAGCACCTCCTGCGCCGTGCCGCGCGGGAACGGCACCTCGCCGGTGAGCAGGGTGTAGACGATGACACCCAGGCTGTAGATGTCGCTCGCCGTCCCGGCCGAGCGTCCCTGGCACTGCTCGGGGCTCATGTAGAACGGGGAGCCGATGGCATGTCCACCGGTGAGTCCGGGATCGTCGGTCTCGAGCATGCGGGCGAGTCCGAAGTCGGCGACTTTGGCGATCGCGCCGGCGAACAGGATGTTGCCCGGTTTCAAGTCGCGGTGCACGATCCCCTGGCGGTGCGCGGCATCGACCGCCGCCGCGATCCCCTCGAGGAGCTGGGCGACCGCCGCCGGAGGCAGCGCACCCTGGACGGCGATGCGGTCCGAGAGCGCGCCACCGTCGCAGTACTCCATGGCGAGGTAGGGCTCGCCCTCTTCGGTGCGGCCGAAGTCGAAAACCGTCACGGCGTGCGGATGGACAAGGGCGCCGGCCGCCCGGGCTTCACGGCGAAAGCGCGCCAGGGCGACCGGGGAAGGGAAGAGCTCCGGATGCAGCACCTTGATCGCGACCGGCCGGTCCATCTCCTCGTGCAGGGCACGGTAGACGACGCCCGCCCCGCCCTCTCCGACGCGCTCGAGGATCCGGTAGCGCCGGTCGAGGAGGCTCCCCAGTCGCGGATCGATCGTGCTCAAGAGGCCTCACCCCGCCCTTCGCCTGCGTTCGGCAACGCGAGATTCGAGCGTAACACGGCGCTTTGCGCGCCGAGCCCTCGCGAACCCCTCTAGAATGCTCCGGCGATGATGCTCGCAAAGCGCGTCTGCGTCGTGATGCCGGCCTACAACGCCGCGGCGACTCTCGAGAAGACCTTCGGCGACATCGATCGGGGTGTCGTCGACCGGGTCCTGCTCGTGGACGACGCCTCGGCGGATGAAACGGTCGCGATCGCCCGCCGGCTGGGCATCGAAACCCACCTGCATCCGAAGAACCGGGGGTACGGCGGCAACCAGAAGAGCTGCTATGCCGCGGCGCTCGCCGGTCCCGAAGAGATCATCATCCTGCTCCATCCCGACTATCAGTACACGCCGCACCTGGTGCCGGCCATGGCGGCGATGATCGCCTACGGCGACTACGACATCGTCCTCGGCTCGCGCATTCTCGGGAACGGCGCTTTAGCCGGGGGCATGCCGCGCTACAAGTACGTCGCCAATCGCTTTCTCACCCTGGTGGAGAACCTCCTGCTCGGACAGAAGCTCTCCGAATACCACACGGGTCTCCGTGCCTACCGGCGCGAAGTTCTCGAGCGCCTGCCTCTGGAACGCAACTCGGACGACTTCGTTTTCGACAACGAGATCCTCGCGCAGGCTTTCGCCGCCGGCTGCCGCGTCGGCGAGCTCTCCTGCCCGGCGAGCTATTTTCCCGAGGCCTCCTCGATCCGCTTCGAGGCTTCGGTGCGTTACGGCTTCGGAGTGCTGCGGGTCGCGCTCGCCGGTTTCCTTGCCCGCGCCGGGCTCTTCCGCGCCCGGTTTCTGCGCGTCCCTCCGAGCGTTCTGATCGCTCCGAGCGTTCCGATCATTCCGAGCGCTCCGCCAACCCCGCAGGTTCCGGCGGCCGCGGACGGAGCCGGTTCCCGGCGATCTGCGCCGTGAGCGCGGCGCACGATGTCGTGGTGGTTGGCGGCGGGCCGGTGGGGCTCGCGACGGCGATCGCGGCGCGCGCCCGGGGACTCACGGTGCGGCTGATCGATCGCCAGCGACCGCCGATCGACAAGGCTTGCGGGGAGGGCCTGCTGCCGGCCGGCGTCAGCGCGCTCGCGGCGCTCGGCGTCCGGATGCCGGCGCGGTCGCTGGCTTTTCGGGGCATTCGCTACGTCTCCGACGGCGTCGTCGCCGAGGCCGACTTCCCCGGGGGCGAGGCCGGGCGCGGCATCCGGCGCACGGAGCTCCATGCCGCCCTGCATGCGCGCGCCACGGAGATCGGCGTCGAGCTCTCCTGGGGCGAGCGCGTCGAAGAGGCGAAAGCCGGCGCGGTGCGCACCACCGGGGCGATCTGGCCTTGCCGCTACGTCGTCGGCGCGGACGGCCTGCACTCGCACGTCCGGCGCTCTGCCGGCCTCGGGGCCGCGAGCCCAGAAGTTGCCGTCGCCGGGGGCTCGAGTCCGCGCGCACGCTTCGGCGTCTCGCGACACTTGGCGCTCGCCCCCTGGTCGGAGAGGGTCGAGGTGACCTTCGGCAGCTCGGCCGAGGCCTATGTCACGCCGCTCGCCGGAGACGAGATCGGAGTCGCCATCCTGTGGAGCGGCGGCAAGGGCGGGTTCGACGATCTGCTCGCAACGCGGTTTCCAGCGGAGCTCGCCCGGCGGCTCGCCGGGGCGACGGTTCTCGGTCGCGACCACGGCGCCGGACCGCTTCTCCAGCCGACGAAGGGCGCCGTCGCCTGGGGGGGGCGGCTGGCCCTGGTCGGGGACGCCGCCGGCTACGTCGACGCCCTCACCGGCGAAGGTCTTTCACTCGGCTTCGAAGCCGCCCTCGCGCTCGGCGAGGCGCTGGCCGAGGGCGACCTCGCGATTTACTCCCGGCGCCTCGCGAAGCTGGCCGCGGTGCCGCTAGGGCTGACCCGCCTGCTTCTTGCCGCGGCGCGGCGGCCATGGCTGCGCCGGCGCCTCGTCGCCGCGCTCGCCGCCGACCCGCTCCTGTTCGCGAACTGCCTCGGCCTCCTGGGCGCCCGGCGTCCGCTCGCGGAGCTCCTCCTCGCACGCGCGCTCCGGCTCTGCGGACGCCTGCTCTGGCCGCTCGCGCCCGCGACCCCGGAAGGCTCGGCGACCGCCGCTTGAACGCCTTCGTCGCCGCCGTTCTCTCGCGCCGCCGCGCCGTGCAGAGCCTCTTCGCGCTGCTCGTCGTCGCCATGCTCCCCGGCGTCGCGCGTCTCGAGACCGACAACTCGCCCGAGGTCTTCTTCCTCGCCGGCTCGAGCGACGTCGCGCGCTACGACCGATTCGTCGCGCGCTTCGGCTCGGACGCCGGGGTGCGGCTCGTCCTTGCCGGCCCGGAACTCTTCTCCGCCGCGGGGCTCGACTTCCTCGGCCGTCTCGAGACCGAGACCGCCCGCCTCGACGGCGTACGCAGCGTGAACGGCCCGGTCGCCCACCACCGGGCGGCCCGGCGCAGTTTTCCGCCGGCGGATCCGCGGGGCGTTTCGCGCTCTCCTGGTCGACAATCCGCTCGACCGGGCGGCCGGATTCGTCACCGCCGCCGGCAGCGAGGTCTCAATCCTGGTGGATTTCGCCGAGAGCGCCGCCAAGCGGCAGCAGGCCCTGCTCGCCGAGCTCGAGCGCCGCGCGGCGGCGGCGCCGCCCGGGGTCACCGCGACGGTCGTCGGCTCCGCGATGCTCGATCGCGCGCTCGACGCCTCGGGGCGCGAAGTGCTCGAGCGTCTACTTTCCGCTCCTCCTCGCCTTCGCGGCGCTCCTGCTCTTCGCCACCTTCCGCGAGGTCGGGGCGGTCGTCCTGCCGCTCGCCTTCGTCGCGGTGGTCGAGGTGGTGGTGCTCGGGGCGATGGGCTACGCCGGCGTCAAGTTCAATCTGGTGGTGGCCATCCTGCCGCCGATTCTGTTCGTCATCGCGCTCGCCTCGGCGGTGCATCTCATGCTGCGCTGCCGTGACATCGAGGCCGACCCGAGAGCGGGAGTCGCGACGGATAGCGCCGCGAACGCGAGCGCAACGGCAGCGAGATCGCGGCAGTCTCAGTCAGCCACGCTCGCCACCTATCGCGACAAGGGACGGGCGCTCGTCTGGACCTCGCTCTCGACGCTCGCCGGCTTCGCTTCGCTCGCGGCGACGCCGGTGGCGCCGATCCGCACGCTGGGCGTCTGGGCGGGACTCGGTCTCGCCTTCGCCGGGCTTTCGGCCTTCACGCTCTTCCCCTGCCTGCTCGCCCGTGACCATGGGCCGGCGCTCGACGCCTTCCCGAGCGCGCCTTCGAGCGCCGGATGCAGGCGCTCGGCCGCCGGGTGACCGAGTTCGCCGCCGACCGGCGGGGCTGGATGCTCGCTCGTCTACTGCGCTCCTCGCCGCGCTCGCGGCGCTCGGCCTGCCGCGCCTCGCCGATCGCGAGCAACGTCCTGCACTACCTCGCTTCCGACCATCCGGCCCGGGTCTCGCATCGAGTCGGTCGAGCGGCTCGGCATCGGCCTCTCGGCGCTCGAGATCGTGGCGGAGCTCCCGGCGGATGGCGCCGCCTCGTCGACCGGCACAGCGGCCGTTCCATCCGCGACCCGACTTTCGCGGACCGGAGCGGCTCGCCGCGCTCGCCGGGCTCGTCGAGGAGCTCCGCCAGCTGCCAGGGCGTGCTCTCGGCGGTCGCCGCGCCGGATCTGCTCGACGACATCGGGCGCGCGTCGCCGCTCGCCCGCGTCTTCGCGCCGGAGGAGCTGCGTGCGCGCCTCGTGCCGCTGGTCGCGGCCGACGCACGGGCGGGCGGACGCTCGGCGCGCTTTCTCACGGCGGACGGCAGCACGGCGCGGCTCACCCTCTTCGTCGCCACCCAGGGCTACGCCACCCTCGACCCGCTCGCCGCACGCGCCCTCGCGCGCGCGCGCGCGGCGCTGCCCGGCGCGACCGTCGAGCTCACCGGCAAGTACCTGCTGCTCCTCGCGATGCAGCGCTATCTGCTGTCGACGCTCGCGCTGGTCGCTGCTCCTCACCCTGCCGGTGCTCGCGGCGACCTTCTACATCCTGCTGCGCGATGCCAAGGGGACGTTCTACGCCCTCGCGCCCGAATCTCTGGCCGGTGCTGGTGATCCTCGGCGGCATGGGCTGGTGCGGCGTGCCGCTCGACATCGCGACGGTGATGGTCGCTTCGATCACCCTCGGGTCTGGTGGTCGACGACACGATTCACACCCTGGCGCACTACCGGACGCTCCGGGTCGAGCTCGGCGCGCGCGCCGCGGTCGCCGACCGGATGGAGAAGACCGCGCCGGCCTACCTGCTCACCGGGATCATCCTGGCCTGCGGCTTCGGCGTCTGCGCGCTCTCCGACTTCGCGCCGACGGCGCGCTTCGGCCTGCTCTCGGCGGTGGCGATCGTGATCGCGGTGGTGGCCGACTTCACCCTGGTGCCGGCGCTGTTCGGCAGAAGCGGCAAATAGCCGCTTCGGCGGCAAGCCGCTGCGGCTCAGGGCACCCAGGCCGACGGTGTCGCCGCTCTCGAAGCCGTCGGCGAACAGGCCGTCGAGCGAGCTCGAGGCGCACGACGTAGATCGCCGGTGCCGCCGCGGATCTCGAGCTTGTAGCCCGAGTTGAATTCGGTCGGATCGACGCTCGCCCAGTTGAGGATGGAGAGCGTGGGGTTCGCGGGGACGAGCGGACGGATGCGCAGCGCGCCGGCGGTGGCGACGCCGCCGGAGATCGACGGCAAGGTCGGAACGTTGACCTGAAAAACGGCGGTGACGCCCCCCGCGGCGCTCCAGGCGTCGCTCACGGTCAACCCGAAGGCGTCGAAGTCGAGAGTGCGCTGCCAGTTGCTGACCACGCCGGAGCCCGCGAGCGCCGGCGTCAGGTTGGCGACGACGTGCAGCACGCCCCCGGCATCGTCGACGGTCATCGACGAGGTGCTCTCCCCCTGCGGGATCGTCGCCGCGCCGTTGACGAAGCGCAGCGTGTTGTGGATCTCGGTCCCCTGCTCGATGCCGCTGTGGGTGAAGATGTTCTCGGTCACCGCCAGCCAGTCGTTGCGGAAGAGGTTAAACGCCCCCTGATCCTGATGGGCGTGCGACTCGACGTACGGCCCGGCGACGAACGACAACCAGAGCGCATCGGCCGTCCAGCCGCGACGCGCGAACAGATGGCCGGTGCCGGTCGCGTGGTGGTAGAGCGCCGTCGGCTGGGCTCTGCGTCGTCCCCGCGGGCAGCAGGTCGTCGCGGAAGTTGAAGCCCCCGGTCATCTGGTCGATCGAAATATGGTGCAGCCACCAGCTGGCGCGCGCGGCCTGGGGCGAGGCTCCAGCCACCATGGCGCGCGCCTCGAGAACGAGATTGCGGTGGTAGTCGTAGAGCCAGGGGTACGACTCGCGCGCGAGATCGCCGACCGGCGCATAGCGGTCGAGAGTCGGGACGGTGGCGTGGATCCAGTAGTCGATGGTGTCGGCGAGATGGGTCGACTGCGCGGCGAGATCGACGTGGGTCGGCGTCGAGTCCTTCCACAGCCGGTAGAGCTCGAAGAGCCGCCCGAGAGAGACGCCGTAGCCGGTCCCTTCGCGGCTGCCGCCGCCGGGAAGCCCCTGGAAGTAGGCGACCAGCGCCGGCAGCTTCACGTTGGCGAGGAAGTCGATCCAGCTCTGGCGGTCGGCGGCGAAGCCCCAGTACATCGTCGCTTCGAGGAAGCTGTAATGGTAGTTGTTCCCCGGGTTGTCGACCGACCAGCCCGACCAGGGGAACGGATGGCCGCCCCAGCTCGCGTCTGCAAAGTTCCAGACGTTCCACACCGCCTGGTCGGCGTAGGCCTCCCAGCGGGTGCGCTGCAGCGGGGTGAGCAGCGGAGAACACCAGTCGTAGACCAGCGCGACGTCGCGCAGCATCGGCCCGACATAGAGATACGAGTCGTTGGCGATCTCCGGTCGTTGGGCGGCGGCGATCGCCACCTCGGCCGCGGTCACCTGATCCTCCACCCAGGAGATCGCGAGCGTCGCATACTGCGGCTCGCCGGTGAGCCGGTACATGTAGACCGCGTCGGTGGCCGAGAAGCCGTAGCCGGGATTGCCGTCGACCGCCTGGTCGACGTACGCCTTGAAGCGCTGATAGGCCGTCGAGCCCAGATCGACGTAGGAGAGCGAAAGCCCGACGTCGGCGGCGAGGGGCGGCGCAAAGGCGATCGTCGCAAGAGCGAGAATCGTGCCCAGAAGGTGCTTCCTCATGATGACTACGCAAGCCTGCCGCGAATCGGAGACGGCGTCAGTGAACCCGGCCACAGGCAGAAAACCGCGCTTCGGTTCCCTGCCGGATCGGTCTCCCGGCCGCCTCACTGGATTCGAAGTGCGCTTTCGTCCGCCATGAAGTGCTCACCATTGGGTGCGACGAGCTCGTACTGAACGATCGTGCCGGATGCATAGCCCTGGACCACCCGGCCCGGGCCCCGAGGCGACTCGACCTGCACGTCGCGCGCGTAGCGAAACACGGTCCTGGCATCGGTGTCATCCAGCGTATGCAGACCGCCGTGCCACTGAATCATGAACGGTCCCACGCCGTGAACCTGCACGATCGCTCCCTCCGGCGAGAAGCCGAACATCGTGCTGCCCTTGGGCGCGAAGGCGAAACCACCGGTGTTGAGCTCCTGGAGCTTGTTCTTGTCGAACTCCTCGCCGAGCGCGAAGTACCAGGTTCCCTGGACCACGGTGATGTTCTCGTCCACGGGGTGGGAGTGCGGCGGAACGATCGCACCCGGAAGCTCGTGAATCCGCAGGACGAACGGCTGGCCGGGGACTTCCGGGTCCCCGTAGAGAATCTCGACGTCTCCCACCATCGGCTTGAGCGGAAGGATCCGCGCGTCCGCGAGCCCCTTGCCTAAGTCGGCTCGCGTCACGCCGGACGCGGCCGCCATCGGCGGGTGCGCAACGCCCGGAGGGGGTCCCTGGCCCAGAGCGCCAGCCGCAAAAGTCGCCGCGGCCAAGAGTGCCAAGAGGCCTTTGCGAGTTTCCATGGTCTGTCTCCTTCTGTCAGCCACGCGTCTTGATACTCGAGGGCAGTTCGACGAAGTCGCTCGTTCTCTCGAGCGCATTCATCGCGGACAGGAGTGCCGGCGGTGGCGCGACCAGCTTGCGCTCGGCCAGGTTCAGCCATCCTCCCAGGCTCGTGACGCGCGCGCTCAATTCTCCATCCGGCCGGTAGATCTCGTGCCGGAGGAGAAAGCGGCTGCCGTCCGAGGCGATGCCGGCAAGGGCATAGGTCACCCGGATCGTTTGCTGCAGCCGGACCTCCTTGAAGTACTCGACCTCGTCCTTCATCATCACCGGGCCGATTCTGAGCCGCGAGAACTCTTCCACCGGAAATCCGTTCTCGATCAGGTACATCTGTCGCACATCGGCCGACTTGTCGAGGAAGGCCGTGTTCTTCATGTGGGAGTTGAAGTCCATGTCGGCCCAACCCGCGTAGAGAGTCTTCGCATACATGTCATGGCTCCAGGGAGAGCGATTAGTCGCCCAGCGTTTCCAATTGCCGCCAGCCTCTCAGGAATACTGCCAGAGGACGAGCTCGTTTCCGTCAGGGTCCTGGAAGGAGGCGAGTCTTCCATTTTCGACCGTTCGGATGCTGCCAACCCGGACCCCCTTGGCGCGGAGCGCCGTGGCTGCCTCTTCGAGGTCGTCGACTTTCAGGCAGAGGCGCGCGTTGCCGGCCCCCGAGAGCTCGGTCTCATCCCCGGCAGGGACGAGCTCGAGGAGGACACCGTCGAGATCGAATCGTGCGACAGCGTCTGTGGAGGAGAGCGTGAGGCCCAGAACATCCGAATAGAAGCGCACAGCCGTCGCCAGATCCCGGACGTAGTAGAAGACGCAGTCGAAATGGACGTCCATCTTCCAGTGCCTTCTCGAGAACCCTCGCGCGGACAGTATCGAAAGCGGGCAGATGCCCGCCATCGGCCGCGCCGCGTTGCGGCGTCGGCTGCATGCAGTCGTCAGGTTTGAGCCCGCAGCAGGAAGCTCAAGCCAAGTGCGCACACAAACAGCCCGACTCCGAATACGGTATGCGTCGCAAGGCTCTTCAGCCTGGCCTGGGTTGGCTTGGGCGTTCTGGAGGCAGCAATGCCGAGGCCGAACGACGGCTGCAGGATGAGGAACGGGAACACTACGGTGCCGATGCCGAAAAGCAGCGCAGGCAGCAAGGTAGGCCGCGCAAGCCAGTCGCCTGATGCCAGAACGACGAAGAGAAGCCCGAGCGCGGCGCCAATAGTGTAGTGGGCGATTCTGCCGACCGTGCACTCAAAGGTCTTCCGGGGCGCGGTGGAGATGCTCGCATGCCTGAAGGTGCCGCCCGGCATATGGCGAAGCCAGCGTCCGAGCGAGCAGTAGTCGAGCGATGGAATGCCGAACGCACGCTTCAGGAACAGATTCCAAAGGTCCATGACCAGAGTGGCGCCAACCCCAATGGCAATTGCACCGAGGATGTCGTTCGCGCCCATGCTCACGATCTACCGGCCTTCACTAGTAGACCCCTGGAACAAGGCGCTTGGTGCGAGCACAGTAGCTCGTGTACTCCGCGCCCAGTGCCCGGCCGAGAGCCGCCTCCTCGACCGCGATCCGGTGCGCGAGAGCGAGAGCGATAGGGACCAAGAGCACGACCAGGCCGAGCCAGTTGCCAAAGAACGTGCCGAGCCCGCCGAATGCGAGCAGCAGGCCGGCGTAGGAGGGATGGCGCACATAGCGGTACAGGCCCGTCTCGACGAGCGCGTGGTCTGGACGGACGGCCACATCCACCGTGAAGAACTTTCCAAGGGTGAGGATTGCCGCCCAGCGAATGGCCAGACCGACGGCGAGAAGCCCGACAGCCACTGCCAAGCGGGCCTGTGGCGCCATGTGCATGCGCGTCACCGCGACCTGTTGCGCGAAGATCGCCGCCGCGACGCCGGCCGAGATGACCAGCCACAGGAGCCGCATAGAGCCCCTGTCCTGGCCCGCAGCCAGGCCGGGTTGGGCTCGTTCGACGAGTCCGAGCACGATCTCCGAGACCGGAAAGAGCACGACGAGGACCCAAGCAGCGCCGAGCATCTCAGACGTTGTCAGCCGGCATCGGCACGAAGTCGCGGCGGGGACGACCGTCGGACGAAACGGATGCCGAGAGTCAGCGCGGTTGCGGCGACACCGAGGCCGACCAGGACCACGATCGCCTCGGCCCCTGCGGGATCAAAGCCGAAGAGCTTGGTGAGGTCGGTCGCGTCGTAGAGCAGCGAGTAGACGAGCAGGGCACCCAAGGCGAGGAGTGCCGAGCCGAGGAGCCAGAAGACAGTTCGCATCGATCGCGTCCTTTCTCGTGGCGCATTCAGAAGATGCCAAGGATCACAAGACTCACCACGATTGCCGCCGGCGCTCCACGCATTGAGCGCCATTCCTTGAAGCATCTTCGGCGAGCGACAGCGACCTTCGCGCGCCTGAAGATAATACGTCTCCCTACCGGGCCGCGCTTGGCGGCTATGGAGTTCATTGCGGTACGAAGGGACGATGGAGCACCACGACGACGGCAATTCGCCCCGCGACGAAGATGAGCAGGGCAATCGCGAACTGAATCCAGCCGGAGACCGGGATACCGGCATACCTCTTCAGAAGCGTGGCCGTCAGGGGACAGGCGGCGATTCCGGAGAACATCGCGAACCAGCCGTTCGTGATGGGTAGCGGCCCTTCGTGTATGAGAAGCACCAGGCCACCAACACCCGCCAGGAGCGCCCACGCCCAAGCCGCGATCCACGCGATCACTAACGCGATTGTCTTCATGCCGCTGATCAGCTGTGTCGCCTGACGAAAAAATTCAGCGGACGGCGCAGCCGGTCCGCTGCAACGCCTTGTTAGGCCGCTCTTGCTGCTCCGAGGCACAAGCACCTCGAGGCTCGTACGACGATCGATGCCGCGACGGAAACACGCGGGTTCAGGAATTCCCTATGCACGTTTGGACAGCGTGCAGCGGTGCGCAGAGCAACCGCACCAGCGCTGGCGCTCAGGCCTTGCCTCTTGTCATGACCGCCCAAAGGAAACCGCAGAGCGCGACTCCGCATGCTGCGCCACCTCCGGTTAGTCCGACAACTTGGACACCCCTCACGTCATGAGAGAAACGCACGATGGCGCCCACGCCAAAAATTACGAGCATCGCCAAAACGGCCAGATTCGATCTAGAACGCTCCATATTTTCTCCTCTTTCGCGTTTGCACGAGCTTTCAACATTTGAGCTCGGCAGAATAGGAATACCGCTCCGGAGCGGCCTAACGAATCTGGAGCTGAGCGGTGCGCAATAGTTGGCGACCCACGAAGCGGACCGTCGCTGCTACACGCGTCCGCTCGAGCGACTGGTAAGACAATCTGCCACCAAAGCTTATGCCTCGCGGCACGAAAGGCACAGATCCGAGCGGAGTCAATGTCCGTGGAACGCGACGAGATACTACGCATCCCATGGTCTACCTCCACGCGCGTGCCGAAAGAGCCAAAAGAGTGGGTCCAGGAAAGTAAGGATTGCGATTACGCCGCATGTCCAGTTCACGACCCTGCCGAGCCAGCCCAGATCGACGCCTGCGGAAATGAGCGACTGAGCAACCAAGAACACCACTCCGCAAGCGACGAGGACAATGACTCCGGACTTAGAAATCGCCTTGCGCTCGGATTGCTTGCTCACAGCCAGCTCCTGCCAGGTTGTCTAACGAATCCTGAGCTCGAGCCGCGCGCCCCACGAGGTTCACCGAGCGCAGCGAGCCGAGGCGCAAGAGGCGCGTCGGCTGCGGCGAATGGTTAGGCGATCGGCCACAAGCGACCTTCGTGCGCAGTTCGAACGACGGCGATCCACACGCCGACCCACGCACCAAGCGCCAGAGCCACACGAACAAGATTCATTGACGCCCACTGACGGGCTGCGATGTCGAGGCGCTCCGGATCGACCGTGAGCGGCGCCGTGAAGAACAAGGCATTGCGCGGATAGTGGTACGTGAACGTAATGACGTCATTGACAACTAGCGCGATAAAGGCGCCGGCGAGAGGCCACCGACATTGCGGGCTCGACCAGTTCGCAACGACTGAAAGGAGAACAAACACTTGGGAAGTGGGTGCAACAACTCGGAACAGGTTTGCCGGCGTTGCGCGAGCCATGAAGAGTCGCGCATGCTCGAGCCCACCGGGACCGCCTCGAAAATTCGGGGCCAAGACCACGGCGTCGTACAGCGAGCCGCCAAACAGTGCTCCCACGCTAAGGAGCGAGAGGTTGGTAACGATCTCCCTTAACACGTTGCCCCTAATTCTCCATTTCTTTCCCGATCGCCTGACTAGGATTCGTCGACAAATGTGACATCGCTAGTCCGTGTGACATTGGCTGGATAAGAGTGTCGCACAGTTGGTGCGGCGGGCGCGCACGGGCTTGGGGCGGTGCGGAGGCGACGAAATCGGTCGGATAAGCCGAGGGGCGCGACCGCTAGATCGCGGCACGCCGGGATCGAATCAGGAAAGTGGCGGCGCGGCGGCTGGGAGGGGCACCTTGCGGAGCGGCTTAGGCTCTAGCCTTCCTCGGGGGCTTGGCGGAGAATGGCGGCAACGCTTCTTTCTCTTGGAGTCCATCCGATGGCCCGTCGCCCCGCAAGCGCTCTTCTCCTCGCTGCGTTCGTTCTTGCCGCGCGCGCGGCAACGGCCGACATCTCCGGCTTCGTGCGCGTCGCGGGGAGCGGCGATCCGGGGACGCCGATCGGGGGGGCCTATGTGCATTTCCAGGCCGATCTCGAGACCCCGGGCACCTTCTCGGCGGCCGATGGCAGCTTCACCGTGGTCGCCAATCCGATCGGCCAAGTCCTCGTCACCGCCGCGATCCCCTATCTGCGCAGCGCGCCGGAGAACTTCATCATCGGTGGCACTCCGGCGATCGACGGCGACACCGGCCTCGACATCCGCATGGAGCTCATGACGACGGTGGAGAATCCGACTTACGATCCGCCGGACGTTTCGGAGTGCGGCGCCTGTCATTTCGAGCGCTATTCGCAGTGGGCGACCTCCCATCACGCCTACAGCGCGCAGAACCACTGGGTGCTCGACCTGTTCTCCGGCACCGGCACGCCGGGCGGCGGCGCCGGCTACGTCTTCAAGAACACCCACGACCCGGGCGAGACCGGCTTCTGCGCCACCTGCCACGCCCCGATGCAGGACCTCCAGGATCCCCGCCCCGAGGGCGTGCCGCTCGACGAGGCGACCGCCTTGAACGGTGCGCAGGGCGTCATCTGCGTCTCGTGCCACCAGCTGGACTCGATCGACGAAAGCCAGATCAACGCCCTGCATCATCGCGGCAAGGCGACCTATCGCTTCCCTGCGCCCGGCGAAGGCGAGACGACCTCGCAATTCGAATGGGGCCCGCTGGATGACGTCACTTTCAACCTGATGCGGCCGTCGAAGTCGCCGCTCCACGAGAGCGCTCAACTCTGCGCCTCCTGCCACCAGTACCACAACCCGACGACCGACGCTCCCGGGCAGACGACCTACACCGAGTGGCAGGCGTCGCCCTACGCCGTCCCGGGTCCGAACTTCGAGGCCTGCCAGGACTGCCACATGCCGGCCATGCCGGGGATCGGCCAGAACTGCGAGTTCGGCGGCCCGGACCGGCGAGAGCGACGAGCGCCACGAGCACACCTTCATCGGCGCGACCGCCGAGACGCTCTCGGCGAATCTCGCGCTCAACACCACGGTGGCCCAGACCGGTGCGGGCAATGTCCTCGTCACGAGCTCGGTCGACAACTTCGGCGCCGGGCACAGCTTCCCGACCGGCATCACGCTGAGAAACGCCATTCTCTGGATCACCGCCACGCTCGACGGCCAGCCGCTCGCCCAGGTCGCCGGTTCGACGATTCCGTTCTGGGCCTCGGACGACGTGCCGGGAGATCAGCCGGGGGATCTCGCCGGGCAGCCGGGCAAGGGATTCGCGAAGGTGCTCGAGGGGCGGATCAACGGCCAGGGCCCGGTGGTGCGGCCGGTGCTCTTCATCGACGCCGAGGATGTCTACTCGCAGACCACTATCCCCTCCGGCACGGTCGACACCACCGCGGTCGAGTTCGCGCTCCCGCCCGGCACGCCGCAGGGCAGCGAGGTGCAGGTGACCGCGGTCCTCCTCTACCGGCGCGCCTGGCGGGCGCTCGCGGTGACCAAGGGCTGGACCGAGACCACGCACGGGGACCCGATCGAGATCGAGGTGGCGCGCAACGAGGCGACGCTCGCGGTGGGCGGCGGGGGGATCGTGGAGATCCCGGCGCTCTCCGGCGCCGGCCTGGCGCTCGCCGCCCTCACTCTCGCCGCCGTCGGTCTTCGGCGCCTGCGCTCGCGCCGGCGCCGCGCCTGAGGCGCCGCCGAGTCAGCTCCGTCGAGATCCCGTCAGGGGACGACGGCCGACCAGGCGCTGGTCGTGTCGGTCTCGAAGCCGTCGCGAAACAGGATGTACGACTGAATCATCGCCAGCGCGTCGATCCTGCCGGCGCCGAAAGTATTGTTCGGAAAGACGTTCGCCGCGACGCCACCGCAGACCTGGGCGCTCGTCGTCGGGTGGTTGGCGCTGCGCCGGATGAGGAGCTCGATCCGGTCGACATCGCCCCGCAGCTGAGGATCGGCGGAGAGCAGCAGCGCCACCAGCCCGGCGACGTGCGGGCCGGCCATCGAGGTGCCGGACCAGCAGCTGCCGTAGCTGTTGCCGGGAATGCTCGAGCGCACGCAATCCCCCGGTGCCGCGATGTCGGGCTTCATCCGGTTGCTGCCATCGATGGTCACCGGGCCGCGGCTGGAGAAACCCGAAGGCGAGTCGGAACTGTCGGTCGAGCCGACGGTGAACGAGGCGTCGTAGATCGCCGCCGGAGTGTCGACCGACGAGCAGCCCGAGCCGCTATTGCCGGCAGAGTGGACGGTGACGATGCCGGCGGCTCGCACGTTGTTGACCACCGTCAGCAGAACGTTCGGATCGGTGCAGCCCTCGGAGGTCGGGCAGCTCCAGGAGTTGTTGATCACATCGGGCGCCAGCGCCGGATCGGGATTCAGGTTATTGAGATCGGTTGGCGCAATGAACCACTGATAGCACTCGGCGTAGGTCGCCGGGCGTGCCGTTGCCCTGGTCCATGTTGCGGCAGCCGATCCATCTCGCTCCCGGCGCCATGCCGATCTGATTCACTCCGCCGTCGTCCCCCACCATGGTGCCCATGGTGTGGGTGCCGTGGCCGTAGTCGTCGCAGGGCACCGGCGAGTTGAACCCGCAGCTGCCACCGCCGGAGTGAATCGCGTCGTGCCAGTGGAAGTTGTGATCGGCGGTGGCGCCGTTCCAGCCGCGGTACTTGCCCTCGAGCGCCGGATGGTCCCACTGGTAGCCGGTGTCCTGGCCGGCGACGACCGCGCCCTGACCGGTGTAGCCCAGGGCCCAGACCGCCGGGGCGTTCACCTGCGTGATGTTCCACTCGATCGTGTCCGGAAGGAGCGCAGGTTCGTTGCCTTCCCCGCGGGTCGGCGAGTCCAGGTGTACCCGCGGATTGGCGGCGATGCGCGCCACGTCCGCGCGTGCGGCCAAGGATGCGATCGCGGTCGCGTTCCCTTTGGCCCAGATCATGTTGGCGATCCAGAACGGGCGATGGACGACGCCGGCGCGCGAGAGCTCGTCGAGGAGCGGCGCCTGGGTGCGCGCCGCGGTCTCCCGCAGCTTGGCGAAGACATAGCTTCCCTTGGCGAGCTTCGTCGAAAGGTGTGCGGCGCCGGAAAGATCGGCCTGCTCGGCGAGCACGATCAGAAACTCGCTCTCGCCCGAGGGCTCGAGGGCGAGCTGGTCGAGCACCCAAGGGTCGACCTTCCCGGCCCAGCTCGCCGCGGCGGCCGGACCGGCGGGAAAGACCGCCGCCGCTGAGAGCAGCAGGAAGACGAAGCAGAGGCGGGAGCCGTTGCGCATGGATACCTCGTTGGCGATCGGGAAGCCGAAGCTGCTAGCGGCAGAGCCGCGCGAGCTCCGGGGGCTGATGGACCTGGATGTGATGGGCGCTATCGACCGAGAGGTAGCCCTTCTGGCGGAACTCGACCATCACCTGGTTGACGCGCTCGCGGGAAGCGCCGACGAGCTCGGCGAGATCGGTCTGGGTGAGCCGGAGGTTGATCCTCACGCCGCCGCCGTCGGACTCGTCGGGGGTGCCGTAGCGCTCGGTGAAGGCGAGCAGCTGGCGCGCCAGGCGTCCCGCGACGTCGAGCGAAGAGAGCGACTGGATCTGCTCGTTCGCCATGCGCAGTCTCCCGGAGAGGAGGCGGACGAGGTTCTGGGTGAACTCGGAGACGTTCTTCAGGCAGTCCTGGAAGGTGGCGCGGTCCATCCAGAGGAAGGTGCACTTCTCCATCGTCATGACGTTGGCGGAGCGCCCGGCGGAATCGACCAGGCTCATCTCGCCCACCGTGTCGCCGGCGCCGAGGAAAGCGAGAATGACTTCGCGGCCGTCCACCTGCTCGATGAGGATCTTGACCGTGCCCTCGAGCAGAACGTAGACCACCTCGCCCGGCTGCTCGGCGGTGATCATGTTGGTGCCGGCCGGCACGGACTTCTTGTGCATGACCTCGTTCAGGCGCTTGAGGCGGTCGGCGGAGATCCCGCGAAAGAGAGGGATCTCACCCAGCAGATTCGGATCGTTGAGGGCCGTCAAGATGCCTCCGTTCTGATCGGAGGCCGATTGTAACCGCTGTGGGGGCCGAGCGCGCCCAGGGAGGGCCGATTCCGGGCCAAACGCCCGGCTCCTCCCGAGCGCCCCCGCTTTCTCGATACGCTCCGCGGGATCGGGACGCCCGGGGCTCCGGGCGTCCCGCGTCCCACCGACTGAGGAGTCGCCATGAAACGCACGCTCGTTCGTCTCTTCTTCGTGCTCGCCGCGGGCGCGGTCGCGTTCTACTTCTGGCACAAGCGCGCGACGGCAGGCGACGCCCTGGTGCTCTCGGGCTCGATCGAGGCGCGACTGGTCGAAGTTGGCTCCCTGGTCGGCGGCCGGGTGCGCGAGGTGCGGATCGAAGAAGGAGCCCAAGTGGCCGCCGGCGACGTCCTGGTGGTGCTCGAGGCGGATCTCCTCGACCGCCAGGTCGAAGGGCAGCGCGCGGCGATCGCCGAGGCGCAGACGCAGGTCGAGCTCGCCGATGCCGGGCCGCGCAGCGAAGCGCGCGACCGGGCGCACATCGCCTGGGAGGCGGCGAAGACCGATCTCGGCCGCATCGAGGCGCTGTTCAAGGAGGGCGTCGTCGGCCGCGCCGAGTACGATCGGGCCGTGGTCCAGGAGGCGACCAGCCGCAAGACCTGGGAAGAGGCGAACCGGGGCTCGAGAGGCGAAGATCGGGCGGCGGCGCGTGCGGTCCGGACGCGCCAGGAGGCCCAGCTCGCCTATCTCGAGCGGGAGCGGCAGGAGCTCACGGTGCGCGCTCCCGTGGCCGGGCGGATCGAGGTCTTCGACCTGCGCCCGGGGGACCTCGTGGCGCCCAACCAGCCGGTCGCGACCCTGCTCGAACCGGACGAGCTCTGGGTGCGGGTCTACGTCCCCGAGACCCAGCTGGGCCGGGTCGCGATCGGCCAGCGGGCGCGGATCCGGGTGGACAGCTTCCCGCAGCGGACATTCTCCGGCCGCGTCGTCGAGATCCGTCACCAGGCGGAATATCTGCCGCGCAATGTCCAGACCCTGGATCAGCGCGCCGATCAGGTCTTCGGCGTCAAGGTGGGGATCGACCCGGCGCCGGAGCTCAAGCCCGGGATGGCGGCCTTTGTCGAGATCGAATCGCCGGCGAATCTGGATTCGATTCCGGCTTCGTCGGCGGCGCCCATGCCGCAGACACCGCCGGCGGCCGCTGGCGCGGCCGAATCCGAGAAGGGGGGGTCTTGAGCCCGCAGGCGACTCCTGCCGAGTCGCATTTCGGCATCGAGGTCGAGGGGGTGTCGCGCGACTTCGGAGCCTTTCGCGCCCTCGACAAGGTCTCGCTGGAGGTGCCGCGCGGCGAGATCTTCGGCCTCCTCGGCCCGAACGGCTCGGGCAAGTCGACGCTCATCCGGATTCTCTGCGGCCTGCTGGCGCCGACCGAGGGCCGGGCGAGGGTGGACGGACTCGACGTCACCATCGCCGGCGAGGAGATCCGGCGCCGGATCGGCTACGTGCCGCAGAAGTTCTCGCTCTACGAAGACCTGACCGTGCTCGAGAATCTCGACTTCTTCGCCGCGGTCTACGGCCTCGAGGGCGAACGCCACCGCGAGCGCCGCGAATGGGCGATCGCGCTCACCGGGCTCGACCCCTATCGCCGGCGGCTCGCCGGCCAGCTCTCGGGCGGATGGAAGCAGCGCCTGTCGCTCGCCGCGGCGCTCATGCACGAGCCCCGGGTCCTGTTCCTCGACGAGCCGACCGCCGGCATCGATCCGGTCGCGCGCCGCGAGCTGTGGAATCTCCTCTTCACGCTCGCTGGCAAGGGCGTCACCCTCCTCGTCACCACGCACTACATGGACGAAGCCGAGCGCTGCGGCCGGGTGGCCTATCTCTATCTCTCCAAGATGCTCGTGCAGGGACGGCCCGACGAGCTCCTCAACCTGCCGGAAGTGACGCCGGCCGGTACCCGGCGGGTCGAAGCTGCCTGCGCGCGCGGCGCGGCCGCGGTCATGGAGCGGGCGCGCGAGCTCCCCTATGTCGAAGAAGTGACCATTTTCGGCAACGCGCTCCATCTCCTCCTCGACTCCGGAGTCGCCGATGCCCGTGTCGCCGCCGACCTCGAAGCGAGCGCCGGCGCGCACGTCGACGTCCGGCCGATGGCCGCGTCGCTCGAGGACGTCTTCGTCCGCCTGACCCGTGCCCAGGTCGAGGCCGGCACCGCTCGTCGAAGCGCGAGTAAGTCCTCGATCTGGCCGATCCTCGCCAAAGAGACGCGGCAGATGGTGCGCGACGGCGGCACGTTGCGCTTCGCTCTCGCCATTCCCGCCTTCCAGCTCGTCCTCTTCGGGCTCATCGACAGTAACGTCAAGCATGTGCCGACGATGGTCTTCGACCAGAGCCGCACCCAGGCGTCGCGCGCCCTGGTCGACGACTTCGTCAATACGAGCCTGTTCAACGTCATCGGCTATGTCGAGTCGCGCGACGCGCTGCGCCAGGAGATCATCGCCGGGCACGCGCAGGTCGGTTTCGAGATTCCGCCCGACTTCGCGCGCCGGCAGCTCTACGGCGAGACTGCCAACGTGCTCGTTCTCATCGACGGCTCGGACTCGTCGATCGCCTCGCAGTCGCTGTCGGCGGCGACCGGTCTCGCCCTCTCCCGTTCGCTCGACCAGCTGATGCGCGAGGCCGCATCCTCCGGTCGCCGCGAGCCGCCCCTCCTCCCGCATCCGGTGATGCTCTTCAACCCCGACTCGCGCAGCGCCAATCTCCTCATCCCGGGGCTGGTCGCGATCCTGCTCACCTTTTCGGGCACGCTCCTCGCGGCGTTTTCGATCGTGCGCGAGCGCGAGCGCGGGACGCTCGAACAGTTGATGGTGACGCCGGTGTCACCGGTGGCGGTCGTCGTCGGCAAGCTCGTTCCCTACCTGGTGCTCGCCTTTCTGCAGCTGCTGCTCGTCCTCGGCCTCATGACCTGGGTCTTTAGCGTGCCGATTCACGGTTCGCTGGCGCTGCTTCTCGGCCTCGCGGTCGTCTACCTCGCGGCCCTGCTGTCGCTCGGGCTGCTGATCTCCTCGCGCGCCACCTCGCAGATGGAGGCGGTCCAGATGGCCCAGATGATCCTCCTGCCGTCGATCATGCTCTCGGGTTACATCTTCCCGCTCTCGAGCCTGCCGGACTTCATCCGTCCGGTTTCGCAGATCCTGCCGGCGACGCACTTCATCGCCATCTCACGCGGCATCATCCTGCGCGGCGCGAGCTTCAACGATCTCTGGGAGCACGTCGCGGCGCTGCTCGCGATCGCCGTCGTGCTGGTCGCGGCGAGCAGCCGGTCGTTCCGCAAGACGATGCGCTAGGGATCCTACGTAAGATTTCCCGATGCGCCGCCGTCTTCGCTCTCTCCGCGCCCTCGCGGGCCTTGCCGCCGTCGTCGGCGCCGTGTGGGTCGCGCGCCACTTCTGGCCGGTGCCGGCGGCGACGCGCGCCGCCTGGGTGGCCGATCTGGACCGGCTCGAGGAGCACACCGCCGCGGCTTACGCCAACCTGGCGGACCGCCTGGCGAGCCGCAATCTTTCGCCGCGCGAGCTCGACCGCAGGGCCCGGACCGCTCTCGCGGAGGCGCGCACGCTGGGCGAGGCGAGGGCGGCGCTCATCGGCTTCGTCGAAGCGTTCGACGACCGCCACTTCGTCGCCTCCGCCCACGACTCCGCGCCGCGGCGCTTCGTGCGCCGCCTGCTCGGCAAGGAGCGCCAGAGGGAGGAGGGGCCGATCTCCCGGAGCGTCTCAGGGGCCGAGGCCTGTGGCCGTCTCGGCGTCCGCGACCGGCGATTCGGCAAAGTCGATTGGAACGCTCTCGCCGATTACGCCCCGCTCGCCGGCGATGCGGTCTCGCATCCGTTCCCGGCCGGCCTGCTGGCGCGCACCGGGGCGGTCGGAGGGCGGCCGCTCGCTATCCTGCGCATCGGACTCTTCAGCCAGGAAGGCTTCCCCGAGATCTGCGCCGCCGAGTGGGAGCGCCGGCAGCTCGCGAGCTCCGCCGGGACCGTCTGTGACGAGTCGTGCCAGGACGAGTTCTGGGCCGGGCTCGAAGAGCGCCTCCTCGACCGCTTCGCCGCCGAGCTCTCGGAGCTCGCGGCCGGCGGCGCCGGGGCGCTGCTCGTCGACCTCACCGACAACGGGGGCGGCTCCGAGATCGTCGGCCGCATGGCGCAGATGGTGACCGCGCGGCCGCTCGCCGATCGCCCGTTCGGATTCATCCGCCATCCGCACTCGGTCGAGCGCCTCGCGGAGCTCGCCGCCGACTACGCCAAGCAGGCGGCGCGTCCCGAGCTCCCGGCGCGCCAGCGCGAGCTCTACGCGAAGGCGCTCGGGCGCGTTGCGGCGGCGCAGCGCGAGGCCGCGACGCCGTGCGACCTCGCGCGAATGTGGCGGTTGGCGAGCGCCGCGGAGCTGCCGTGCACGAATGTCGGGCGCTCCGAGCCCTGGCTCGACGCCGCCGATCAGACGGAGCTCGCGGCGCTCGCGGCACGTCGTGGAAACCGGCGGCGCGAAGCCAAAGCGACCGGTCGCTTGGTCGGGGGAGCTCTACGTGCTCACCAACCACCGGACCGCCTCGGCCTCGGAGGACTTCGCGGCCAGTCTGCAGGACGCCGGTGCCGCGAGGATCGTCGGCGAGACGACGCTCGGCGTCGGCTGCGGCTACACCGACGGTGGCGTGACGCTCGAGCTCCCGGCGACCGGCCTCACGGTGCGGGCGCCCGACTGCGTCCGCTACCGCAAGGACGGCCGCAACGAGGCCGCAGGAGTGCTTCCCGACCTGCCCGTCGCCTGGAGCGCCGACGACAGCCCGCAGACGCGGGCGGCGAAGGTCGTCGCGGCGCTTCAGGGCGCGCGCTGAAGGCGCACCCGCACGTCGACCGCTTTCGAGGCGGAGGGAGCGCCGGGCTCCGGCGCCGGCGCGGCGAGGAACGGGTTGATGTCGAGCTCGACGATCTCGGGGAAGCGCTGGACGAGCCAGGCGAGCTTGAGCAGCACCGTTTCGAGGAGAGCGATATCGGAGGGCGCGTCGCCGCGCACTCCTTCGAGGAGCTTCACGCCGCGGATGCCGCGCACGATCTCGCTGGCCTCGCTCGGCGCGAGCGGGGTGACGCCGAAGCGCACGTCGCGGAACACCTCGACGTACTTGCCGCCGAGCCCGAACATCAGCACCGGACCGAAGCGCGGGTCGGTCGAGACCCCGAAGATCGTCTCGTGGCCGGCGCGGGCCATCTCCTGCACGAAGAAGCCGGTGAGCGCGAGCCCCGCGGCGCCGAAGCGATGCGAGAGCGCGTCGCAGGCGCGCGCGAGCTCGGCTTCGTCCCCGAGGTCGAGCTCGATGGCGTTGGCTTCGCTCTTGTGGACGAGGCCGGGCGAGATCGCCTTGACCACCACCGGGAAACCGATCCGGCGCGCGGCGGCGAGCGCCGCGGCGCGATCGGGCGCGACCGCCCAGCGGGCGACCGGGACGGCCAGCGCTTCGAGCAGGCGAAAGGCGTCGGCGACGCCCAGGTAACCGTCTTCGCCGGGATGCGCGAGCGCCGCGGTGAGCGCCGCGATGTCGAAATCAAAGTCGGGCGCCGCCTCGTGCTCCGGGCGGCGCCGCCACTCGCCGTAGCGCACGAGCTGGGCGAGCGCCCGCGCCGCCGACTCCGGGAAGCGATAGACCGGCGCCAGGTGGCTCGCGCCCTTCAAGCCTTCGTAGAACGACTCGACCGCCATCATCACCGCGAGGACCGGCTTCTGCGACGGCTTCGTCACCCGGGCGACCGCTTCGAGAACGTCGCGCGGGTCGCCCAGGAGCGGCGTCACGTTGACCACGATCGCCGCATCGACTCCTGGGTCGGCGAGGACCGCCGCCAGCGTGCGCTCGTACTCGTGCGCGGTCGCCGAGGCGATCATGTCGACCGGATTGCCGAGCGCCGCCGAAGCGGGCAGGAAGGTCGCGAGATGGGCGCGGGTCGACTCCTCGAGCTCGGCCATCTCGAGCCCGAGGTTGACGCAGGCGTCGGTCGCCATGATGCCCGGACCGCCCGCGTTGGTGACGATCGCCACCCGGTGGCCCGAAGGCAGCGGACAGCGGTCGAGGGCGCGGGCGACGTCGAAGAGCTCGTCGATGGTGTCGGCGCGCAGCACGCCGCACTGGTCGAGAAAGGCCGAGACGGTGACGTCGGTGCCGGCCATCGCGCCGGTGTGGCTCGAAGCGGCGCGCGCGCCCTCGGCGGTGCGGCCGGACTTGACGATCAGGATCGGTTTCTTGCGCGTCACGCGCTTGGCGATCTCGGTGAAGCGGCGCGGGTTGCCGAACGACTCGAGATACATGCACAGGACACGGGTCGCCGGGTCGTTCTCCCAGTATTCCACCAGGTCGTTGCCGGAGACGTCGGCCTTGTTGCCCATGGAAACGAATTGCGTCAATCCGATCCCGAGCTCGGCCGCGACGTTGAGAATCGCCACGCCGAGCGCCCCCGACTGGCTGACGAATCCGACCGACCCGGGAGTTGCCGGCGTCGGCGCGAAAGTGGCGTTCAACGACACCGCGGCATCGGTATTGATCACTCCCATGCAGTTCGGCCCGATCATGCGCGCCCCGGCGGCGCGCACCGTGGCGCGGAGCTTGGCCTCGAGCGCCCGGCCTTCCGCACCGGTCTCGCCGTAGCCGGCGGTGATGACGACGAAGCCGCGCACGCCGAGCGCGATCGCCTCCTCGACGACCCCCTGGACGAGCGCGCGCGGCACGGTGACGACCGCGAGGTCGATGGCGTCCGGAATGGCGGCGAGGGAGGGGTAGCACTTGAGCGAGTGGATCGCCGCCGCTTTCGGGTTGACCGGATAGATCGCCCCCGTGAACTGGGCTTCGATCATGTTGTGGACGATCGACCAGCCGATCGATTCGACCGAGCGTGAGGCGCCGACGACGGCGACGGTGCGCGGAGAGAAGACGGGATCGAGCGAATGCATGGAATCTCCGAATGAGGAGCTCAGGCGCACGGAGCGAGGATCTTCAGGCGCTCCGGCGCGAGCGTGACGGTGAGGGGAGCCGCGGTGATGAAGGCGTCGCCGTCGGCCTGGAGCTGCAGCTCGACCGGCGCGGTCACACGCAGGCTGGTGAAGGACGGACCTCGACATCGTCGGGCCGCTCGAGGTGGCGCCCGCGGCGAGCGCCAAGGCGAAGCCGAGCGCGTCGCGGCGGCGCGGCCGTGGAAGAGCAGCAACTCGAGCTTGCCGGTCGTCGGCGCGCGCTCCGGGCACGATGGTGAACTTGCCGGCGTACTGCGGGAGATTGGCGACCACGAAGCCGGTCGCCTCGGCCGCGACGCCGTCGACCTCGAGGTGAAAACGCGGAAAGCGATAGCGCAGCCACTCGTAGACGCCGGCCATCGCCACCGCCCCCTTGCCGAAGAGCTTCTTCGCAGACGCAGTTCGTGCGCGCCATGATTTGCGCGTCGAGCCCGCCGGAGAGCTGCATGAGGAACGGCTCGCCGCCCCACTGGCCGAGGTCCATCTCGGTCGGCTTCGGCGGTGAGGAGAGCCCGCGCCGCCGCGACCGGATCGTCGGGGAGTCCCAACGCTCCAGCGACGACGTTGGTGGTGCCGCCGGGGAGCGCGCCGATCGCCACCTCGCTGCCGGCGAGGACGCTCGCCGCGACGCGCAGCGTTCCGTCGCCGCCCAGGACGAAGAAGGCGTCGAGTCTTCTCGGCGAGCGCGTGGCGGGCGAGCGCCCGGCAGTGGTCGGGGCCAGTCGGTCGGCTGCAGGGAAAGCTCGAACGCAGCGCTCGAGAACCTGGCGAATCTCCGGCAGGGCGCGTCGTGCTCGCCGCTGCCCGGCGCGCGGGTTGAAGATCAGCACCGCGCGGCGCATGGCTCTCGCCCGGGGTCGCCGAGCGCGGCGGCGAGCGCGCTCGCCGCCGGATGCGGCGCGCGGCTCGAGCTCTGCAGGACGACGAGGTGCAGGCGGGGAAGCGCCGGGCGAACGACGATCGCGCACAGGTCGCCGCGGCGGAGCTCCTCTTCGACGGCATAGGTGGGGAGCACGCCGAGCGCCACCGGGCTCGGCGCCACCGTCCGCTTGACCGCCTCGATCGTCCCCGCCGATTCGAGCCGCGGTCCCGGAAGGCCGTCGGCGAAGAAGAACGCATGCAGGAGCGCGGGAAAGTCGCCGGAAGCGTCGCTCGAGAAGACCGGGTACGCGACGAGCTCGCGGCGCGCGACCGCCCGCCGTCCGGCGCCGGAGAGCGGATGCGCGCGACCCGAAAACAGCGTGAGGAGCTTCGCCGGCCTCGACCCGGTCGCCGGGCGCGGAGCGGCAGCGCGCGGGGTGCGGTCGGCCTCGAGCAGCAGGCCGACGTCGAAGTGGCCCGCTGCGACGCCAGCGCGCACGATGTCGCAGGTGCCGATCGTCACCGCGAAGGCGGTGTTCGGCCAGCGCTCGCGCAGGCCATCGAGGGCATGCGGCAGGAGGTAGGTGCTGATCGACTCGTTGGCTACCACCTTGAGCTCGGCGTTGGCCAGAGGATCGGTTCGGACGACCGCGGAACGCGCCTCGTCGAGCGCCGCGAGGAGCTTGCGGGCGTGCGGCAGAAGAGTCTCGCCGGCTGGTGTGAGCTCGACGCCGCGACCGCGCCGGCGGCCGACGATCGCGGTGCCCAGGGCGCGTTCGAGCGCCGCCAGTTGCTCAGAGGCGGTGGACTGCGCGAGCCCGAGCGCGCGCGCCGCGCCGGTGACGCTGCCGCGATCGACCAGGGCGACGAAGACCCGGAGCTGGCGAGCGTCGAGCTCGTTGCGCGGCCGGTCGCTGCCGTTCATCGTCTTTTCCGATCGGAACGATCGCCGTTTGGGGGTCCGGCATGCGACGATGGAGACTGCGTGCGCCGGACTGACCACGGAGGAGCTCCATGCAGGCACTGATCGTCGTCGATGCGCAGAACGAGTTCTCGTCGCGGGGGTTGCGGGCCGTACCGAACCACGAGTCCGCCCTGGCGGCCATCCGGGTGCATGTCGAGGCGGCGCGCCGGGAACACCGGCCGATCGCCTGGGTGCAACATTTCAACCAGCCGCACGAAGGCCCGGCGTTTCGCCAGGGCTCCTGGGGGGCCGAGCTCTCCCCGGGTCTCGGACCGCTGCCGGACGTCGAGCGCGAGGCGCTGTTTCCGAAAGCGGTCTTCGGCGCCTTCACCGGCACCGGTCTCGAGGCCTGGCTCGCCGCTCAGGGCGCGCGGGAGCTCCTGATCGTCGGCTTCTACGCCCACATGTGTGTCTCGACGTCGGTCCGCGAAGCGCTGGTGCGCAGCTTCGACGTGGCAGTGGACCCGGAAGCGACCGGCGCGCGCTCTCTGGAGCACGAGACCCTGGGTCGGCAGAGCGCCGACGAGGTGTGTCGCGCCGCGCTCCTGCACCTGCACCACATGGGGGCGACCGTCCTGGCTCCGCGGCCGGTGAGCGCGGCCGGCGCCGTGCGCTGAGCGCGACAGCGCCGCCAGCTCGCTCTCCGCTCGGAGGAGCGCTCTAGAAGAGCCGACCGTTCGGGTCGTCGCTGCCCGGAGCGCCGCCGGCCGGCGACGCCGGCAGTGGATAGCCGAGGTGCTGGTAGGCCCTCTGGGTGGCGACGCGACCGCGCGGGGTGCGCTGCAGGAAGCCCTCCTGCAGCAGGTACGGCTCGTAGAGGTCCTCGATCGTGCCGCGGTCCTCGCCCACCGCCGCGGCGATCGCCTGGATCCCGGCCGGGCCGCCGCCGTAGACCTCGATCAGGACCGAGAGGATCCGGCGGTCGAGCTCGTCGAAGCCGAAGACGTCCACTTCGAGGAGCGCGAGCGCCTTCTTCGCCATGGCGAGGTCGATTCCCGGGGACGTGCGCATCGACCTGGGCGAAATCGCGCACCCGGCGCAGCAGGCGGTTCGCGATCCGCGGCGTGCCGCGGCTGCGGCGTGCGAGCTCGTCGAGACCGGCGGCATCGGAGGCGATGCCGAGCAGCTCGGCGGAACGCTTCGCGATGCGCGCCAGCTGCTCGGGCGGATAGAAGTCCAGCCGGTGGACGATGCCGAACCGGGCGCGCAGCGGCGACGAGATGAGCCCGGCCCGGGTGGTCGCGCCGACCAGGGTGAAGCGCGGCAGGTCGATCTGGACGATGCGCGCGCCCGGCCCCTGACCGATGACCAGATCGAGCTTGAAGTCCTCGAGCGCGGGGTAGAGGATCTCCTCGACCGCCGGCCCGAGACGGTGGATCTCGTCGACGAAGAGGACGTCGCCCGGCTGCAGGTTGGTGAGGATCGCCGCGAGATCCCCGGCGCGCTCGAGCACCGGCCCGGAGGTGGTGCGCAGCGGCGCGTCCATCTCCTTGGCGAGGATGTGCGCGAGGGTCGTCTTTCCGAGCCCCGGCGGTCCGAAAAGCAGCACGTGGTCGAGCGGCTCCTTGCGCTCCCGCGCCGCCCGGATGAAGACCTTCAGATTCTCGACGATCCGGTCCTGCCCGACGTACTCCGAAAGATGCCGCGGCCTGAGCGTCTGCTCGACCGAAGCCTCCGCCTCCTCGAGCGCGCCGGAAAGGATGCGGTCAGGGGACATGGGGGCATTCTAGACCTGCAGAGTCCCCGGCGCGGCTCGAGATTGCCACGAGCTTTCAGAACACCAAGCACGTCGTCTACCCGATCGCGCTCGAGGAGCTCGCGCAGCCCGAGAAGCTGGAGCTCCTGCGCGCCGATCTTCTTCGATCCCGAGAAGTTCCGGCCCGGGCGGATCAATCCGGTGGTCACCGCCGACGCCGCCCGGCCCTCGGCGAGCTCGCCCAGCGCGCTGCGCGACCGCGGCTTCGAGCCGCGCCCCGTGGCGCGCTTCCTCGACCGCATCCTCTTCGCGTTCTTCGCCGAGGACATCGGCCTGCTGCCCAACGAGGTCGCCTCGAAGCTCGTTCGAGGCCTCGCGCGGCAAGCCGGAGCTGTTCGAGAAGCTGGTCGGCGAGCTGTTCTACGAAGATGGCCGCCGGCGGCGTTCTTCGGCGTCGACCGGATTCCGCACGTCAACGGCAGCCTCTTCGACGGACGCTTCGACCCTGCCGCTCTCCGAGGAGCGAGCTGGCGCTCCTCGCGCGGCGGCGCGGCTCGACTGGTCCGCGATCGATCCGTCGATCTTCGGCACGCTCTTCGAACGCGGCCTCGATCCGGCAAAGCGCGCGCAGCTCGGCGCCCACTACACCTCGCGCGAGGACATCGAGACGCTGGTCGAGCCGGTCGTCATGGCGCCGCTGCGGCGCGAGTGGGAGGAAGCCGAAGACGCTGATCGACCGCCTGCTCGCGACCGGGAGCAAGAGCCCGGACGCGCAGCCGCAGGAAAACCTCCGTCCGGCCCGCGCTCAAGAAGGCGCGGAGCGGAGGCGGAGATCTTCGCGCTGCGCTTCCTCGACCGGCTGGAGTCCGTCGAAGGTCCTCGACCCGGCGTGCGGCTCGGGGAACTTCCTCTACGTGACGCTCCGCAAGCTCAAGGACCTCGAGAGCGCGGTCTACGACTTCATGCTGGAGCACGGCCTCCAGAGCGCCGCTCCGCGTCGGCGTCGGCCCCTGGCAGCTCTACGGCATCGAGATCAACCAGTACGCCCACGAGCTCGCCCAGATGACCGTCTGGATCGGCTACCTCCAGTGGCTGCGCCGCCCGAGCGAAATAGCGCGAGGTCCAGCCTCGAACCTCAGGGCGTTCGGCGCCTCCATCTGGGTCGCATTCACTACTATCTCTCTACCTGGTCGTCGCGACCTCGAATCGAGTCGAGGTTCTGGCGATCTGGCACACCAGCCGCGGCGCGATGCCTCCTGTTCTGAGGCCGCTCAGTTACCGGGCGGCGATATTCGACAGCTGGAAGCATCATGCCTCGGAGCGCTTCTGGCGGCTCTACGAGGCGCTTCCAGAGATCGTACGATCACGACGCCTATGAGCGCCTCAGCCTCCTGCGTTCCGATCCGCAGCTTCCATTGGCGCGATAGTCTGACGTCGCCATGGCCGAAGGCGCCTTCTTCATCGGGTTGTCGGATCTCCTCACGGGTCTGCTTCTCGTCCTCGTCGCAATACCCTTGATCCAGCGGCGGGTGGCGATGAACCGGTGGTACGGCGTGCGGATCCCCAAGGCGTTCGCTTCCGAGGCGAACTGGTACGCCGTCAACGAGGTCGGCGGGCGCTGGATCGCGGTCGCGGGCGTCGTGCTGGCATCTGCGGCGCGATTCGTCCTTCTCTGGCCACCGACGAGCGACGCAGGTATCCTGGTCGCGGCGCTAGTGCCACTACCGGTGGTTCTACTTACGCTCGTGCCCGTTCTCCGTTTCGCCAAGGGGTTGCCCGCTTGAATCTCGCGCGATCGTTCTACGCGACGGACGCCGAGCTGCTGCAGGCGCTGCTCTATGCCGGGGCGCTCACCGACGGGGCGGAGCTCTCGGACGTCATCGCGTTGGGCGACGGCATCCGGGACGGGCTCTTCTCGGCCGGCGAGCTGCGCAGCGGCTTCTCGAAGCTCCGGGCGGCGGGCATTCTGCGCGAGGCGGAGGGGCGGTTCTTCGTCGTCGGCGCGGCGCGCACCCTGGGGCAGCGGGAGAGGCGGCCGCTCGCCGAGCACGGCGAAGAGGTCGCGGCCTTCCTCGCCGCGACGCCGGTCGGGGCGGGCGATCTGCGAAGCGAGGACCCGGACGATCCCTATCCGGAGCTCACCGACGAAAGAGTCGCCGAGGCGACCCGGGTCTACCTCGACAGCCTGCGCTGAGAGGGCACGAGCCGTGCGTCTCGGGTCATGCCAAAATGCGGCCCGTGCACGAGGGAGAGGCCTTTTCGACGGGTGAACCGGTCTTCGGAGCGGAGATCGTGGCGGCGATCGCGCGACTGCACCGCGAGTCCGAGGCCTATCTCGCGGCGATCCCGGCGGCGGAGTTCGCGCTGCCGCAGGGTGATAAGTGGTCGCCGGCGGATCACGCCCGGCATCTCGCGAAGTCGACCTACCCGCTCGTCCGTGCGCTCGGCCTGCCGAAGCTCGTCCTCGGCCTCAGATTCGGACGGAGCGCCGGCGCCTCGCGCTCGTTTCCCGTCCTGCGCGACGATTACCGCAAGGCTCTCCAGCAGCCCGGGGCGTCGGCGGGCCGCTTCGCCCCGACGCCGCGACCGGCTCCCGCGGACCCGGAGGCCTTTCGGCGCGAAGTCCTCGCTTCCTGGCGCGGCGCAGTCGGCGGGCTGCTCGAGGCGATTCCGCGCTGGCAGGAGCCGGCTCTCGATCGCTACCGCCTGCCCCATCCGCTGCTCGGCCGGCTCACGGTGCGCGAGATGCTCTTCTTCACCCTCTACCACAACGCCCATCACCTGAACCTCGTCGCTGATCGCCGATGACTCTTGCGAGACGGCTTAGGATGTCGCGAGCTTCAAGAGGAGGAGCCAGATGAGCGCGATTGCTTTCGGTTGTCTCGCGGGACTGCTGTTCGGAGCGCTCTCCGTCGGGCTCATGCTACCGATGAGCTTTCCCGACAAGACGGCGGCGCTGCTCGGCGCCTTCACGGATCGTTTCGCCATCGGTTTCCTGATTCCCGTCGTTGCGATGCCGGGACCGGGTTGGGCGCGCGGACTGTTCGTCGGCTTCCTGCTCAGCCTGCCGTCGGCGATTCTCTCCAAGGCGTACGTTCCTATCCTGGTGATCGGTACGGCGGGCGGCGGCTTGATCGGCTGGCTCGCTGCCAAGTTCGTGGTTTGAATGGACGCCGACCGCGAGGCGCTACGGCGCGCCGTCGTCGAAGAGGTCCTCGAGCAGGTGCGGTCTGGCGACGTCGAGGGAGCCATGTGCAACCTCATCGATGCCGACGCCGAAGCGATTCCTACTTTGATCGCCGCTTGCCGGACGGAGCCTTCGCGGGAGGTTCGCGCCGCGCTCTTGCGGGCGCTCTGGTGGCAGACGCGAACGCCGCTCGCGATCGCGCTGCTCCACGACGCCTTGCGTGACCGCCGGGACGATGGCTGGAAAGCCGCGCTCGATGGCCTGGTCGCGCTCGCGTCCAGCGAATCGATTGCGGTTCTCGAGCTGGTGCACGCCGAAGAGGCGGCAGCGCTGCGGCCTGACACGAACTACCTCGAGTGGGTGGCCGAAGCGCTCGAGCAGGCGCGCGAAGCGTTGGCAGCGAGAACGCCCGCCGCCGGCTAGACCCGCGACAGGCGCCGCAGGGCGAGGCGCAGGAGCTCGTGGAAAGCGGCGTCGGGGGACTCCTTGCGGGCGGCGCCGACGGCGGCTTCGGCGAGGGACGGCTTGTAGCCGAGGTTGACCAGGGCGGCCACCAGATCGTCGTCCGAAGCCGCAGTCACCCTGCCCGCCGGGAGTTGGGCGGCGAGCGCCTGCAGCTTGTCGCGGAGCTCGACGACCATGCGCTCGGCGGTCTTCTTGCCGACACCGGGGATGCGCACCAGGCGGGCCACGTCTCCCGCCGCGAGCGCCGCGATGAGCTCGTCCGGGGCCATCCCCGAGAGCACGACCTGCGCGAGCCGCGGGCCGATGCCGGAGACCGCGATCAGGCGCTCGAAGAGCTCTCTCTCGCGCTCGCTCCAGAAGCCGTAGAGGGCGAGCGCATCCTCGCGCACGTGGGTGTGGATGAAGAGCCGGATGGGGCCGCCGGCCTCGGCCTTCTGGATCTCGTAGTAGGTCGAGAGCGGGATGGCCACTTGGTAGCCGACGCCTCCGACATCGAGGATCAGTCGATCCGGCGACGCCTGCACGACCTTGCCCGAGAGCCAACCGATCATCGGTCGATCCTATCCGCCCCCATGAGGCGAGAGCGCCGCGCGCCTTCAGCCCGGCGAGGTGGCGTCGAGCGCCTGCAGCAGATCGGCCAGGAGGTCGTCCGGGTGCTCGAGGCCGACCGACAGGCGCAGCAGGTCGTCGGGGGTCGTCGTACCCGGGCCGTCGCTCGAGGCGCGGTGCTCGACCAGGCTCTCCGGTCCGCCCAAGCTCGTCGCGTTGGCGAAGAGCTTCATGCGCCCGGCGACCGCCACCGCCGCGGCCCGTCCGCCGACGATTCTGAGCGCCAGCATGCCGCCGAAAGCCGACATCTGCCGTGCGGCGACATTATGGCCTGGGTGGGTTGCCAGGCCAGGGTAGAGCACTGCCTCGAGTGCTGGGTGGCCAACAAGGGCCTTCGCAAGCCCAAGAGCGTTCGCCGAGTGGCGTTCCATGCGACAGGCGAGCGACCGCAAACCTCGCAGCACCAGCCAAGAGTTGAACGGGCTCGCCGTGCCGCCCAGGCGCCGGCGGGCTTTCGCCACCCGCTCCGCGAGCTCGTCGACTCTTCCGTCACCGGCGAAGACCAGAGCCCCGCCGAGCACGTCGCTGTGGCCGCCCAAGTACTTCGTCGTCGAATGCAGGACGACGTCGGCGCCGAGCGCGAGCGGACGCTGCAGGGCGGGCGTCGCGAACGTCCCGTCGACGACGAACAGAGCGCCGGCGGCGTGTACCGCGGCGGCGAGCCGGGCGAGATCGACGATCTCCAGCTGGGGATTGGTGGGGGTCTCGGCCCAGACGAGCGCGACGCCGGACCCCGGAGTCCGCAGCGCCGCCTCCACGGCGCTCGCGTCGGCAAGGTCCGCGAAGGTCGCTTGCATCCCCCAGCGCGGCAGAAACTCCTGGGCGAGCTGGCGGACGCCGGAATAGAGGTCGCGATGGAAGAGGACGCGCGCGCCGACCGGCAACGACTGGAGCAGGGTCGCGGCCGCGGCCATGCCGGAGGCGAAGGCGAGCGCCGCGCCGCCGCCCTCGATCGCCGCGAGAGCCTCCTCGAGGCGGTCCTGGGTCGGATTGCCTTCGCGCTGATAGAGCCAGCCGTGGAGCGGCTCCGATTCGGGTCCGTGCAGAAAGGTCGTCGAGAGGTGGATCGGCGGAGTGACCGCGCCGGTCTCCCGGTCGGCTTCTCCGCCGGCGTGCACGGCGAGCGTCTCGAAGCGCATGCGGGCGGAGCTCTAAGTGCCCTTCGCTTCGTCGCCCAGCATCCCGAACTGCTCGAGCAGAGGCTTGTCGTATTGCACCTTCGTCTCGCGCTTCTTCTGTTCGAGGATCGAGCCCAGGAGGCGATTGACCTCGTTCTTCTCGAGCGCCTGCCGGGTCTGGGTGCGCTCCGCCGCGAAAGCGGCGGCGTCGAAGCTCTTGCGCGCCGTCACCTGGTAGAGAACCGCGCCCTGCTCGGTCAGGATCGGTGTCCCGACGTCCCCGACCTTGCCGGCAAGCGCGGCAGCGGCGACCGCCCGGGAATCGCTGAGGCCGGTGATGCTGCCGTCGCGCCCGAACTCGCCGCTCTCTTTCGCTTCGACCGCGAGCTCCTTGGCGACCTCGTCGAGGCTCTTTCCCGCGGCGAGCTCCCCGCGCGCCTGGACGAGGCGGGCGAGGGCAAGGTCGCCGGCCTTGGCGCGCAGAGCCGCCGGCCGCACCTTGGCCTCGGCTTCGGCGAGCGTGGGCAGCCGTGCCGGAGTCTCCGAAACCAGCGAAAGGATGGCGAAGCCGCGCGCGATCTTGATCGGCGTCGAGGTCTTGCCCGCCTCGAGCGCGAAAGCGGCCGAAGAGAACGGCGTCCCGCGGCCGACACCGGGTACCACCTCGTCGCGCCCGAAGGCCGGGGTGGTGATGAACATCACGGTGTCGTTGTCGGCGAGCGCCTTGAGCTGCGCCTCGGTGGTCAGTTTCTCGGCGCTGATGCGCGCCGCCAAGGCGGTGGCTTTCGTCTCCGCGGCCGCATCGGCACGTTCGACCGCGAGCCGGGCGCGGACCTGCGGCTCGGCCTCCGCGAACGGCCGCTGCCCAGCGGCGCGCTTCTCGACGACCAGTATCAGGTGGTAGCCGAAGCTGGTCTTGACCGGCCCGACGAGGGCTCCCGGAGCGCCGTTGAAGGCCGCCTCTTCGAACTCCTTGATCATGCGGCCGCGGCCGAAGAAGCCGAGGTCCCCGCCGCGCGCCTTGGAGCCGGGATCGTCGGAGAGCTCGGTCGCGAGCTTCGCGAAGTCTTCGCCGGCCTCGACGCGCTTGCGCACGGCGGCGAGCTCGCTCTCGGCCTCCTCGGCCGTGCGCTTGTCGTCGACTTTGAGCAGGATGTGGCGGGCGTGCACCTGCTCTTCCTGTTTGAATTCGTCGAGGTGCGAGTTGTAGTAGCTCTCGAGCTCGGCCTTTTCGAAGCTCATCTTGGCGCGGGTGCGCACCGTGTCGACCAACAGGTAGTTCACGATGCGCTGCTGCGGCAGGCGGAAGTCGTCGGCATGGTGTTCGAAATAGTTCGCGATCTCCGCGCTCGAGAGCGTCGCCTGGGACTGGAAGCCCGCGGCCGGCAGGACGAGAAAGCGGATCGCGGCGCGCTCGGCCTGGTCGCGGTAGGAGCGTTCGACGTCCGTATCGGAGATCGCGACGCTCGAAGAGAAGATCGCATTCAGCTTGGTGAGCACGATCTGGTGCCGGATGGCCTCTTCGAAGTCACGCACCGAGTAGCCGTTGGCGCGCACGAAGCGCTTGTAGGTCTCTTCCCCGACGAACTCCCCGGAGGAATCCTTCATGCCGGGAATATCGAAGATCGCCTCCTGCACCTCGGAGTCGGAGGCCCTGAGCCCGCGGTCGGCCGCTTCGTTCAGCAGGAGCCGCTGATCGACCAGGCGATCGAGCGCCTGCAGCGGGAGTCGCAGCTGCTTGGCGATCTCGGGGGTGAAGTTCTCGCCGAAGGCCTGGCGGTACTGCGCTTCGAGCCGGCGATACTCGCGCTCGAAATCGACGTAGGAGATCGTGTCGGAGCCGATGGTCGCGGCCGAAGTACGCCCGCGCTGCCCCCGCGAGAGCCCGCCGCCGAAGTCGACGAAGACGAAGGCGATGAATATGAGAATGACGACCCAGAGAATCCAGGAGAGGTACTTCAGGTTGTCGCGCAAGACCTTGAGCATGGAAAACTCCAGAAGCGCGGGGAGGATCACCCGGGCGAGAACGCTCAAAGATATCAAGCCGCCGCGAAGAGCGGCAACCGCGGGTGCGGGCGAGCTGCACGCGGGCCCGGGAGGGAAACCGCGCCTGGGCCCGTAACTTCTAGTAGAATCAATCCCTTCGCCATTCGATGCGGCGGCGGAAGTGAATCTCGAGGGCTTGTCGCAGGATCGCCGAGGAGGAGCGCCAGTTGCCGTCCAACCCGCTGAACAAACGTACCCGGGGCTGGTACACGGTCTCGGTGGACACGGTGCGTGGCGTCGTGATCGTGGCGTCCTTCGCCGCCCTGGCGATCGCGGGCTACAGTCTCTACCGTCAGTGGGAGGAGAAGGCGCTCGAGCAGGAAGCCGTGTTGCTGCTCGACGAGGTCGAGGGACTGCTCGCCCGCGCCGACTCCGAAAGGCCGACCGGCTCCTTCGTCGAGGAGCTCGAATCCGCGCGCCGGGGCCGCGCCGCGGCCGCCGGAGCGTTTTCGGCGAGGGATTTTTCCACCGCAGTGTCCGAGGCGCGCCGCAGTCGGGCGCTGCTCCTCGCCATCCTCGACTCCGCCGCCGCCCGGGCCTCGACGGGTGAGGCCCAGTTCATCGCCGTGCAGGGGGGCGTCGAGTATCGTCGCGGCGAGCGTGGAGAATGGGAGGAATCGCGCACTCGCGTCGTCCTGCAGTCGGGCGACTACGTGAAGACCTCCGCCAACGGTTCGGCCGAGATCGTCTTCCTCGATGGCACCCTTTATACCGTCCGACCGAACACTCTCTTTCTCGTCACCCGCCAGCCGGGCTCCGCGGGAGCGCCCGCCGAGCAGACGATCGCGATGGAGTATGGCTGGGTGAACCTGAACACGGCGCAACGTGGTGGCCACGTGACGACACCGCGCGCCGAAGCGCGCATCGGGCGCGAGTCCGAGGTCGTGGTCTCCTACGACAAGGCCTCGTCGACCGGACGATTCTCGGCCTATCGCGGCTCGATCGAGGTCGCCTCGAACGCCGGACTCTCGCGCTCCGTGCGCGAGCTCGAGCAGGTGGTCCAGACCGGCGATCTGCTCTCCGATCCCCGCCGTCTGCCACAGGCGCCTCAGCAGGAGCGTCCGGCCGACAACTTCGAAGTCTCGCTCGCCGCGGTGAAGACTCTTTCTCTGACCTGGGACCCTGTCGACCTGGCGTCACGCTACGCCCTGCAGGTTTCGCGCAACCGCCTCTTCGTCGACAACGTCATCGATGTCGCCGCGCGCACGAAGACCGAAGCCACGCTCGGTTTGCAGGGGGAAGGGTCCTTCGAGTGGCGCGTGGCGGCGGTAGGTCGCGATGGCCTGCAGGGGCCGTGGAGCCAGCCGCGCACTTTCCGGGTCCTGGCAGCGGAGCGTCCGGGCGAGAAGGGCGACAAGACCCCGCCCGACCTGGTCGTCGATCAGGTCCAGGCTTATGGCAACATCTTCATCGTCGCCGGTCGCACCGAAGCCGGCGCGAGCGTGAAGATCAACGGCGAACAGGTGGCGGTAGCCGCGAACGGCACGTTCACCAAGACCGTTCTCGTCGCCAAGGAGGGCTGGAGCGTCCTCGAGCTGCGCTCGATCGACTCCTCCGGCAACGAGGCCACGGTTCGCCATCGCGTTTTCGTCGAAACTCTGTGAAGCCAACTTCGTTCCTAGACCCGCTGACCCAGAAAGAACTCCATGCCCCTCGGTTCCTTGCTGCGCTACTTCTCGAACGATCTGGCGATCGACCTCGGCACCTCCAATACCCTCGTCTATGCCCGCAACCGAGGGATCGTGGTGCGCGAGCCGTCGATCGTGGTGATCAACCGACTCACCAACCAGATCGAAGCGGTCGGAGCGGAGGCCAAGGAGATGCTCGGCCGCACGCCCGGGAACATCGAATCGATCCGGCCGATGAAAGACGGGGTGATCGCCGACTTCGAGGTCACCGAGCGCATGCTCGGCTACTTCATCAAGAAGGCCCACGGGCGCAAGATGTACGTCCATCCGCGCATCGTCATCGGGGTGCCCGGGGAGATCACCCAGGTCGAGAAGCGCGCGGTGCGTGACTCGGCCCAGAAGGCCGGCGCCTCGGAGGTCTACCTGGTCGAACAGGCGATGATGGCGGCGGTCGGCGCGGGGCTGCCGATCACCGAGCCCTCGGGCAACATGATCGTCGACATCGGCGGCGGCACGACCGACATCGCGGTGATCTCGCTATCGGGAATCGTCTACTCCCGTTCGGTGCGCGTCGCCGGCAACGAGATGGACGAGGCGATCATCAACTACCTCAAGCGCAAGTACAACCTGCTCATCGGCGAGCGCACCGCCGAGATCATCAAGTGGGAGCTCGGCTCGGCGTTTCCGCTCAAGGAGCGGCTGACGATGACCATCAAGGGCCGCGATCTGGTCGAGGGCATCCCGAAGGAGCTCGTGATCTCCGACGAGGAGATCCGCGAGGCGCTCGCCGAAACGGTGAACGTGATCGTCGACGCCGTGCGGATGGCGCTCGAGCGGACGCCCCCGGAGCTCTCGGCCGACATCATGGACAAGGGCATCGTGCTCTCCGGCGGCGGCGCGCTGCTCAGGGCCCTCGACGAGCGTATCCGCTCGCGAGACCGGTCTGCCGGTGGTGCAGGCGGAAGATCCGCTGGCCTGCGTGGTTCTCGGCACCGGCCGGGTCCTCGAGGACATGCACCTGCTGCGCAAGGTGTCGATCCGCTGATCGACCCTATCGTGAGCTCGATCCGCTGATCGACCCTATCGGAGCCTCGATCCGCTGATCGACCCTATCGAGAGCTTCGATCCGCTGATCGCCCGCCGCCCGCCTTCTCCCCGAGCCTGCCCGCCACCGTGAGCCCGCGCCGCGTTCGTCTGCTGTTCGTCGTCCTGCTGGTGGGTCAGCTATTTCTGCTCGCATCGCAGGAGTCGGACCGCGGTGACGCTTCGAGTCTTCTCGAAGGCATGGCCCTGCGCAGTCTCGGGCCGTTCGCGCGCGCGATGGACGCGGGCTCGCACGCTCTCACCTCCATGCGCCAGGCATTGCGCGGGCGGGATGACCTCGCGACGGAGAACCGGGCTTTGCGGCAGGAGGTGCTCGAGCTGCGCCGGCGCGAGTTGCGTACGGAGGGGCTGGAACAGGAGATCGAGGGCCTGTCCAAGACTCTCGCCTTCTCGCGGCGACATGCGACGGGGCTGCGGATCGCCGAAGTGGTCTACGCCGACTACAGCTCCTGGCTGCGCTCGCTCGTGCTCTACGTCGGCGCCGGAGCGGCGCACCGCAATCAGCCGGTGTTCTCCGACGACGGCCTCGTCGGGCGGGTCATTCGCGTCTCCGGCGCCTACGCCAAGGTGCAGCTCCTGACCGATCGCGCGGCGGCGGTCGGAGTGCAGCTGCAGCGGTCGCGCCGCCAGGGCGTCGTCCGCGGCTCCTCTCCCGGCGAGCTGGTGCTCGATTTCATTCCGCGGCAGGCCGAAGTCGAGGTTGGCGAGACCGTGGTGACCGCCGGCATCGACGGCGTCTATCCGCGGGGTATTCTCGTCGGCGTCGTGACTTCGGTCGAGCCGGGAAGCGAAGTCTTCCATCGCATCGTGGTCAGGCCGGCGGTCGATTTTTCGCGCCTCTCGTTCGTCTACCTGCTCGAGGGCGAAGGGGTGCCGAGCGAGCTCACCCGAGAGGACGCGCATGCGGTTCCTTAAGTTCGTCGCCGGGCTCGGCTTGGCCGCCCTGCTGCATTTCGCCGGCGCCCGCCTGATCCCGAACTTCTCGCAGGCGGTCGATCTCTTCCTCCTGGTCGTGGCGCTCGAGGCCCGGCACGGGAGCCCGGTAGCGGGAATGTTCGCCGGCCTCGCGGCGGGTCTCCTCGCCGACGGCCTGTCGGGCGGGCCCTTCGGCCTCCACGGTTTTGCCGACACGGCGGTCGGCTTCGGAATCGCGCGCGCCGCGCAACAGCTCGTCGTCCAGAGGACGACGGGGCTGGCCGGCGTCTTCGCCGCCGGCGCGGCAGCGCAGCAGGCGATTCTCGCGGGGCTCGCACTCCTGTTCCGCGACCACGCCGAGCTCCCCGATCCGCTCTGGCTGTTGGTGAAAGTCGGGACGACGGCGCTCCTCGGTCTCGCCTGGACGGCCTCCGCGAACGGCGTCACGAGCCGTGTGCGCTTCCTGCGCGCGCGCCGCGCCACCAAGATCCAACTTCCGGGGTAGCTCCCTCGCCCTTGTGGAAGAGACGGGAGAGGGGTAGAAAGGTCGCGCGCGATGCGGGTCGAGGAACACAAGGAAGCTCTGATCGGGCGGGTCCGGGTCCTCTCGGGTGTGGTGGGGGTCTGCCTCGCCATGATCGCCGGGGCGTTCTGGTTCGTGCAGGTTGTGCGGGGGAGTTATTACCGCGATCTCGCGGAGAACAACCGGTTGCGCAAGGTGGCGATCAAGGCGCCGCGCGGCTCGATCTACGATCGCAACGGCCGTGTCCTGGTGGAGAACCTGCCGAGCTACAACCTGCTTCTGGACCGCAGCCGCACGGCGGACTTCGCGGCCAGCCTCGAATTCGCGGCGCCGGTCCTCGAGCGGCCGCTGCCCGATCTCTCGGCCCTCCTCGAGCGCTATCGGGCGGTGCCCTCCTTCCAGCCGGTGCTCCTCGCCGAAGGCTTGACGCTCGACCAGGTGGCGCGCTTCGAGGTCGAGCAGCTGGCGCATCCCGAATTCGCGATCGACGTCTCGCATCGCCGGCTCTATCGCCTGGGAGTCCAGGCGGTTCACATCCTCGGCTATCTCGGCGAGGCCGGTCCCGAGGAGCTCGCGAACCCGATGAAGGGTCTCAAAAGCGGCGACTGGGTCGGGCGGCGGGGCGTCGAGCTGCGCTACGACGCGAAGCTCCGTGGCGAGGACGGCGAGCGGGTGGTCGTCGTCGACAGCCACGGCCAGTCGGTCGAGGAGCTGGGTCGCGAAGTCGGCCGCCCGGGCGGCGGTCTCACGCTCACGATCGACGCCGAGCTGCAGCAGGAAGCCGAGCGCCAGCTCGCCGGCAAGGCCGGCGCGGTCGTCGCGCTCGACCCCAGAAACGGTGAGATCCTGGCCCTCGTCTCCGCGCCCGGGTACGACCCGAACCTCTTCACCCGCCGCCTCGAAGTGGCCGAGTGGCGCCAGTTGATTCAGGATCCGCTGCTCCCCCTCCAGAATCGCGCGCTCGCCGGCGCCTATCCGCCCGGCTCGGTGTTCAAGATGGTGATGGCGGCGGCCGGCCTCGCCGAGGGGGTCATCACGCCCGAGGACGGTGTCTTCTGCAACGGTTCCAAGGCCTTCTACGGCCGCTCCTTCCACTGCTGGAAGGCGGGCGGACACGGCTTCATGAATCTCGAGTCGGCGCTCAAGAACTCCTGTGACGTCTATTTCTACACTCTCGGCCAGAAGCTCGGCATCGAGCGCATCGCCCGCTACGCGCGCCTCTTCGACTTCGGGTCGCCAACCGGCATCGATCTGGATGGCGAGAAGCGCGGATTCGTTCCCGACAGCGCCTGGAGCGAGCGCGTGCGCCGGCACCCCTGGTATCCCGGCGAGACCATCTCGGTCGCGATCGGTCAAGGGGCGCTGCTCGCGACGCCGCTGCAGATGGCGACGATGGCGGCGGCCTTCGCCAACGGCGGGCTGCTGGTCACGCCGCATCTGGTGCGCGGCGACAACAGCCACCCGCCGCGACGCATCGCCCTTCCGCCGGCCGTTTTCGATCCCATTCGCCGCGGCCTGTGGAAGGTCGTCAACGATCAGGGCACGGGTGCTTCGGCGCGCGTCGCGGGGGTCGAGATCGCGGGCAAGACCGGCACGGTTCAGGTCGTTGCGCATACGGCCTACGAGAACTCGAACCTGCGCCCCTACGAAGAGAGGAACCACGCCTGGTTCGCTTCCTTCGCGCCGTTCGTGAATCCGACCGTCGTGATCGTGGTCTTCATCGAACATGGCGGACAGGGGTCGCATGTCGCCGCTCCGATCGCAAAAGTGCTCTATGAAAAACTCTTCCGGCCCGATCTCGGCGCCGCTCCCGCATCCTGACGAGCTGCCGCGGCTCGCGCACCTGGCGACGGTGCGCTGGGGGCTGCTCGCGTCGGCGCTCGCCCTCACCGCGATCGGCCTCGCCACGGTCCACAGCGCGTCGGCGGAGCTCGGTACGGACTACTTTTCGCGCCAGCTCGTCTGGGTCGCTCTCGGCCTCGTGGCGATGGTGGTGGCGTTCAGTTTCGACTACCACACGCTCCTCGGCTTCTCCCTGCCGCTCTACGTCGTAAGCCTGGTCGCTCTGGCGCTCGTGCTGATGCTCGGGCACGAGGCCGGCGGAGCGCAGGGCTGGTTCCGTCTCGGTTCGATCGGCATGCAGCCCTCCGAGTTCGCAAAGCTCGTCGCCGCGCTCTATCTGGCGAGGTATCTCGCGGCGCCCTCCAGGCGCCAGCTGCCGCTGCGGCAGATCTTCTCGGCGGTCGCGTTGGTCGCGTTGCCAATGCTGCTCATCGTCTTCGAACCCGACCTGGGCGGTGCCGCGATGTTCGTGCCGATGGCCGCGGGGATGCTGCTCGTCGCCGGCGTGCGCCCGCGGATTCTCGTGACGACTCTGTGTGCAGGCCTGCTGGGGGCCGCGTTGATCTGGAGCCTCGGGATGAAGCCCTACCAGCGCCAGCGCGTCGTCACTTTTCTCGCGCCCGATACCGACCCGCTCGGCGCCGGCTACCAGGTGCGGCAGTCGAAGATCGCGGTCGGCTCGGGCGAGCTCACCGGCAAGGGTTACGGCCAGGGAACGCAGAGTCAGTTACGCTTCTTGCCGGCCCGGCACACCGATTTCATTCTCTCGGTCCTCGCCGAGGAGTGGGGCTTCGTCGGCGTCGGGGCGGTTCTGCTGCTCTATACCGCCTACCTGGTGAATCTCGCGGCGATCGCCATCCGGGCCCAGGATCGCGCCGGCATCCTCCTCGTCGTGGGACTCGGCAGCACCTTCGCTTTCCACGTGCTCTACAACTCCGCGATGGTCATCGGCCTCGTCCCGGTGACCGGCATCCCGCTCCCCTTCCTCTCCTACGGCGGCTCCTTCACCCTGCTCAACTTCATCGGCTTGGGGCTCATCCTCGGCGTCGACTACCGGAGATTCGCCAACCGGTAGGCCGGGCCGATCAGGAAGGGTCAGGCACCCCAGCCAATTCCCCGCTTCGGGGGCGGCTCTGCGGGTAAGATCGGCCCCGGAGGTCCGTCTTTGGCCCACAAGATGCTGATCGAGAGCGATCCGCACGAGACCCGCGTGGCGGTGCTCGAAGAGGACCTGCTGACCGAGATCTACCTCGAGCGCCGCTACCATCGCGGCGTCGTCGGGAACGTCTACAAGGGGCGGGTCTCGCGGGTGCTGCCGGGCATGCAGGCCGCGTTCGTCGACATCGGCCTCGAGCGCGACGCGTTCCTTTACGTCGCCGACGTCTACATCGCCGATGTCGCCGACGTCGCCGATTCCTCCGATCCCCCCGATCCCCCCGAGTCCGCCGATGCCACCGATTCCATCGCTGAGGCCCTGCCGAGCGACGAGGAGCTCGAGCTCGGAGCGAGCCTGAACGACGACGACACGCTCGGCGGTGACGCGCCGCGTGTCGACTACGCCCCTGAGCCGACCATCGACTCGCTGCTCAAGGTCGGCCAGGAGCTGCTCGTCCAGGTCACCAAGGATCCGATGCCGAACAAAGGGGCGCGGGTTACCACCCAGGTCACCTTCCCGGGGCGCTTCGTGGTCTACCTGCCGACGGTCTCGCACATCGGCGTCTCGCGCCGGATCGAGGACGAGGCCGAGAGACTCCGTCTCCGTGAGCTCCTCGAGTCGATTCCGCGCGGGACGGGCGGGGTGATCGTGCGCACCGCGGGCGAGGGGCGCAGCGCCGAGGACTTCCAGGCCGATCTCGCCTTCTTGGGCTCGCGTTGGGAGTCGGTGCGCAGCCGCGCCGAGACGGCGACCGCGCCGGCGCTCATGCACCAGGACTTCGATCTCGCGCTGCGTTTGGTGCGCGATCTGTTCTCGGCGGAGTTCTCGCTGCTCTGGGTCGACAACGAGTCGACCTATGAGCGGATCGTCGAGTTTCTCGATCAGGTGCAGCCGCAGCTCGTGCCGCGAGTCAAGCTCGATCGCGAGGAACGCGGGCTCTTCGAGCGCTTCGGAATCGAGAAAGAGATCGAAGCTGCCTTGAAGCCCAAGGTCTGGCTGAAGTCGGGCGGCTACCTGGTGATCAACCCGACCGAAGCGCTGGTGGCGATCGACGTCAACACGGGCCGTTTCGTCGGCCGGCACAACCTCGAGGAGACGGCGCTCGCCACCAACCTCGAGGCGGTCGTGGAGGCGGTACGCCAGATCCGCCTGCGCGATCTCGGCGGCATCCTCGTGCTCGATCTCATCGACATGATCGAGCCCAGCCACCGCGAACAGGTCTTCCAGGCCCTCGAGCTCGAGCTGCGGAAGGACCGCGGCAAGCACAAAGTGCTCTCGATCTCGGAGTTCGGCCTCGTCCAGATCACCCGCAAACGGAGCCGCGCCAATCTCGAGCGGCTGCTGACCCAGACCTGTCCGTACTGCGAGGGCAGCGGCAGGATCCAGTCGATCGCCACGATCTGCCTCTCCCTGCGGCGTACGGCGCTCGCGCTCGCGGGCACCCTGACCTCGAAGGAACTGCTGGTTCGCGTCCATCCCGATGTCGCGCGCATGCTGCAGCGCGAGGAGCGCGGCATCCTCGACGAGATCGAGCGCGTGCTCGCGGTCGGAATCATCCTGCAGGCCGACGCCAAGCTCCACCACTCGAGCTTCGATATCCTCGAGGTGTGACCTCGATTCCGTTCGCCTGGCCGGGCTTCCGCGGCGAGGCGGCGGCGCGCCTCGCCGGCGAGGACCTTCCCGCGGCGGCCCGCCGTCTGCTCGATCCTGCCGCGGCGCACCGCCACGCTCCACTGGGGGCGCAACTACATCTATCGCGCCTCCCTCCTCACCCGGGAGAGCGAGATCGCGGTCGCCGTCAAGCAGTTCCGGGAGCGCGGTCTGCGCGCCCGGCTGCGGCGCGCGCGGGGAAGCTCGAAGGCGGCGAAGAGCTTTCGCATGGCCTCGGCCTTCACCGCCGCCGGGCTCAAGACCGCGGAGCCGCTCTTCTACGTCGAGGCGACGGCGGGAGCGACCAGCGCGATCTTCGTCACCGCCTGCCTCGAGGAGCGCCTGGAGCTGCGCTATCTGCTGCGGGCGCGCAACGCCGGCCGCGATCGCGAGAGCTTCCCCGAGATCGACGCGGCGGCGGCGATCGTGGCGGTCGCCCGCTTCGCCCGCCGGATGCACGACGCGGGCTTCCTGCATCGCGACTTCTCGATCGGCAACCTCCTGCTGCGCGGCGATGCCCCCGCGACGGGGATTGCCCAGGCCGCCCATGCCGCCGATCTCGCCGATCTCCCAGATGTCGCGGTCATCGACCTCAATCGCTGCCGGTGTCAGCCGAGGGTCTCGCCGGCCGAACGCATGCGCGACCTTTGCCGGTTGCCGCTCGCGCTCGCGGAAGACCGCGAGCGCCTGCTGGCCGCCTACTTCGCGCCGCTCGCCGTTCCGCCGCCTCCCGGCGGAGGTACGAGCTCGCGCGCCGGGCCTTCCTCGGCAAGAACCGTCTCAAGGAAGGGCTGCGCGGCGCGCTGGCCAGTGCCAAGTCGTGGCTCGTGCCGCGCGGCACCCACGCGCATATTCCGCCCCCGCCCCGCGAGGCCGAGATCCGCGACCGCGCGGTCTGGGACCGGCTCTCCGACCAGCCGCACCAACACGCTGGCAGGCTGGCACGGGCCGGGATCCGGCTGGCCGACCTGCCCAAGCACCTCGCGGCGGCGGCCGCTCTCGCCGGTGCCCTGCCGCGCATTCGCCGCCGCTACCGCGAGCTCGTCGCGACGCCGCGTGCTCCGATCACCCCGTTCGCCTGGCCCGAGCCAGGAGTCGCGCTGCGCCCCTGGCCGGAGAACCCGGCAGGCCTGCTGGCGGCCTTCGACCGACTCGGTGCGCGGCGCGCGCTGATCCGTCTGCATCCCTGGCAGGAGCGCCACGACGACGAGCTCGAGCTGGCGCGCGCCCTCGCCGCGCGTGGCGTGGAGCTCGCCTTCACCCTGCCGCAGAACCGCGAGCTGGTGCGCGATCCGGTGCGGTGGGCGGCGGCGATTGCGGAGCTCGCCGACCTTTTCGCGCCGCTCGGCAAGCGCTTTCAGATCGGTCAAGCGATCAATCGCAGCAAGTGGGGGATCTGGAACTACGACGAGTACCTGGCGCTCGCGGCGCGCGCCGCGGAGATCCTGCGCCGGACGCCGGGCGTCGAGCTCTTCGGCCCGGCGGTGATCGACTTCGAAGCCCACGCCACCGCCGCGGTGGTGAATCTGGGCGCGCCGCGCGCGGCGAAGCTCCCGCCTCTCGCCTTCGACGGGCTCGCGAGCCTGCTCTACGTCGACCGCCGGGGCGCGCCCGAGAACCGGCAGCTCGGCTTCGACACCGCCGACAAGGTTCGCTTGCTCGCGGCGATCGCCGGCACCGCCCGCCGCCTGCGCTCCGCCCGGCAGTGGATATCCGAAGTCAACTGGCCGCTGCGCGAAGGTCCGCACTCCCCGGCCGGCAGGCGTGTTGCGGTCGACGAGGAGGCCCAGGCGAGCTATCTGGTGCGCTACTTCCTGCTCGCCGGTGGTACCGGTCTGGTGGAACGGATCGACTGGTGGCAGCTCGTGGCCAAGGGCTACGGCCTCTGCGATCCGCAGGCCGACGGCGCGCTGCGCGAGCGTCCGGCGTTCGCCGCCCTCGCGACTCTCGCCCGCGAGCTCCGCGGAACGACCTGCCACGGCCCGCAGCCGGCGCCGGCCGGCGCCCGCGCCGTGCGCTTCACGCGCGGGAGAGAGGAGATCGTCGTCGCTTGGTCGACGGCGGGGGAGACGGACTGGGCCCCGCAGCGCGAATCGCGGCGGATCCTCAGCCGCGATGGCGGCCTTCTGCCGGTCGCGTCCGAGGCCTGCCGGTTGCTCCCCGCCCCGCGCTATTTCTTCAGCGCCGGCTGACATAGGTCGGCGTCGGGACCCGACGAAAGTGAGGTTTGCCGGGTGCGAGGTCCGGGAGACGATGGACCGATGAGGCGCGTTCGCGGTACGGTCCCGGGCGGAGCGCCTTTGAACCCTCTGACCCCCTCCCCTCCGGCAGCGCAGGCCCCGGATGCCGCCGATGCCGTCGGCGCCGTCGATGCGGCCGATGCCGCCGCCGGGCTCCGCGCCGGCGAGAAGCTCCTGCTGCTCATGCGGGTCGGGCGGATCATCGCCTCCGACCTGAAGCTCTTCGAGATGCTGCAGAAGACCGCAGACGCCATCCACGAGCTCCTCGGTTACCCGAACGTGGACCTGCCGCTCCTCGACGAGCGCGATGCCGAGACCCTGGTGGTGCGGATCCGCGGTGGCACCTACAAGGCGCGCATCGATCACGAAGACCGCCTGCCGATCGCCCGCGGCGTCATGGGGGCGGCGGTACGTGAACGCCGGACCCAGGTCGTCAACGACGTCGCCGCCGACCCGCGCTACGTCCAGCCGCCCTCGGGCCTCGCGGTGCGCGCCGAGCTCGCGGTGCCGATCCTGCATGCGGGCAAGCCGCTCGGGGTGGTCAACGTGGAGGGCGACGAGCCGTTCACGGCGGTCGACGTGCAGCTGCTCGAGGTCGTCGCCGACCACCTCGCGGTGGCGATCGAGAACGCCCGCCTGTTCGCGCAGGAGCGCCGCCTCGCGATCCTCGAGGAGCGCCAGCGGCTGGCGCGCGATCTGCACGATTCGGTCACCCAGCTCCTGTTCAGCTCGACGCTGCTCGCCGAGTCGCTGCCCGGCCTCTTCCGCAAGGGCGCGGAAGAGGCGGCGCCGAAGCTCGAGCGCCTGATCGAGCTCAACCGCCGGGCCCTGGGCGAGATGCGCGCCCTGCTGCGCGAGCTCGCCCCCGGCGGCTCGGGCGCCGACTTCTCGAGCCGCGAGCTGCCGCCGCCGGCGATGGTCATGCTGCATCGCCACGGCCTTGTCGAGGCGCTGCGCACCGAGCTCGCCGCGGTCGCAGCCCAGGGCGTCGGCGTCCACCTCGACGCTTCGACCTATGAGCGCCAGTCGCGGGAGCGCGAGGAGATGCTGCTGCGCGTCGCGCAGGAGGCCCTGGCGAACGTCGTCAAGCACGCGGCGGCACGTGAGGTGAGCGTGCACCTCGCGGCGCTCGAGGGTGAGGTCGTGCTCGCCGTCCACGACAGCGGCCGCGGCTTCGACGCCCGGCGAGCGGTACGCGACGACGCCGTGCGCGAGCGCGCCGGCGGCGGCCTGGGTCTCGTCTCGATGCGTGACAGAATCCGCGCCCAGTTCGGTCAACTGACGGTCGAGAGCGCGCCTGGGCTCGGCACCACGGTCGAAGCCCGGCTGCCCCGTTGACGCCGCGCCTTGGGGCCAAGTGAGGAGCCGCCCATGCCCGAAACCGCTTCGCCGCTGCGTCTGCTGCTGGTCGACGATCATGCGATCGTGCGCGAAGGTCTGCGCACGCTGCTCGAGCAGGAGGAGGATTTCGCGGTGGTCGGCGAGGCCGACGACGGCGAGGGTGCGGTGCGACTCGCCGCCGAGTGCCGGGCCGACGTCGTGCTGATGGACGTCATCATGCCCGGCATGGGCGGCATCGAGGCGACGCGTCGCCTGCTCGCGCTCCCCCACCCGCCGCGCGTGCTCATGCTCACCAGCCTCGCCGAGGAGGGCGCGATCCGCGAGGCGGTCGCGGCGGGCGCGATGGGCTATCTGATGAAGGATGTGTCGCGTGCCGAGCTCGTGCGCGCGGTGCGCGACGCCGCGCGCGACCGCCCGACGCTGCACCCGGAAGCGCAGCGCATCCTGATGAAGCGCCCCGAACGGAGCCCCTTGGACGGCCTGACGCCGCGCGAACGCTCGGTCCTCGACCTCGTGGCCGAAGGCAGGAGCAACCGCCAGATCGCCAACCGCCTGGGGCTCACCGAAGGCACCGTCAAGGGCTACGTCTCGATCCTGCTCGACAAGCTGGGCGTCCAGGACCGCACCCAGGCGGCCCTCCTCGCCGTCCGGCTGAAGCGCGTCCCGCCGACCCGCTGACCGGCACCTCTCGCTACGGGGTCGAGGCTTCGGCGCCGGTGTAGGCTTCCCGGGGAGGAGCGCGGACTTGCGGAAATTCCGGAATGCGGGACATGCCTTGCTGGTCGCTGGTTTGTTTGCGGCGCGGCCTGAGCTTCTGGCCGCGCAAATCGAAGTCATTCCTGAGTCGGAGCTCTCGCCGGGAGCGCGCTTTGCGGTGGCGATCGAGGACGGCGACATCGAAAAGGTTCGCGCGCTCCTCGACTCCGGCCACGCGGCCGACACGCCGATCGAGTATGGAGAGAGCTCCGAGACCCCGCTCATGAAGGCGGCGCGATCGGGGACGGACGACATCGCCCGCTTGCTGATCGCCCGCGGCGCCAACGTCAACGCCAAAGACGGCGATTCGACCACGGCGCTCGAAGACGCGATCGGCCGCGAGCACGTTTCGATGGTGGCTCTTCTGCTCGAAGCCAAAGCGGACCCCAACGTGGTCAACAAGTACATGCAGTCCGCGCTCTCGAACGCGGCGGCGGCGGGGAACCTCGAGCTCACCGAGATGCTGCTCAAGGCGAAAGCAAATCCGGAGCTCCCGGGCCTCGCGCTCACGCCGATGATGTTCGCGGCGTTCGCGGGCAACGGCGATCTCGTTCGACTCCTGGTCCGCTACGGAGCCGACGTGAACTACGCGCTCAAGGATTCCGGTCAGAGCGCGCTCACGAGCGCGATCGTCGCCGGGAAACCCGAGATCGTCCGCCTGCTCATCGAGCTCAAGGCGAACGTGAACCAGAAGATGCCGGACGGCGACACGCCCCTCAAGGCGGCCCGCAATGGCGACCAGGACGATGTGGTCGCGATGTTGCTCGCCGCCGGCGCGAAGGAGTAGATCGCGGGTGGCGGCGTTCCGACCTTTCCTCGCGGCAACGCTCCTGGTAGCGCTTGCCGGCCGCGCGCCGGGCGCCGAGCCCCCGGAATCGTCAAGTCCAGCCGGCGGCACCTGCGAGGGCTGGCTCGAAGTGGCGGGGGAGCGCACCGTTCTGCGACACGTCTATGTCCTCGGTGAATCCGGCGATGGCGCGAGCGACGAGCTTCTGGTCGTGCTCGCCGATCGCGAGCTCGCGGCGAGCGCGCTCGAAAGCGCCGAAGTACGCGACGGCCTGGCCTCAGCAGACGCGGCCCGTAGCCTCGTCGTGCGCTTGCCGGGGGGGCCGGGAGAGATCGAAGTCCACTTTCACCATCCCCGTCTCCCGGCCGGAATCTCGCTCCGCGGCCTGGCTCACTTCGCACCGGAGAGCGTCAGCGACGCACGGCTCGAAGGGCGACTGGTGCTCTCCGGGGAAGGAACGACATTCGAAGCCTGGTTCTCGGCTCCGATCGTGCGGCGCGACGTTGCCGACATTCCTCGCCAGCCGGAGGACGCAAACCCGGTGATGTCCTTCGAAGAGGTGCTGCGCGGCGGCTCGGAAAGTGAGGTCGAAGCCGCGCTCGCCCAAGGGCCCGATCTCGAGCGGGTCGGCTCATCAGGGATGGGCGCGCTCGCGATCGCGGCGGACGCCGGCAACGCCGGCGCGGTGAGAAGGCTCCTCGCGGCAGGGGCCAAGCCCGACTTCCGCGCCGACCGCGCCGCGATGTCGGCGCTCATGTTGGCCGCTGGGCGGGAGAACCTCGAGGTCGTGGAGCTGCTCCTCGGCGCCGGGGCGAATCCGAAGCTGCGCACCTCGGCCGGCTTTACCCCCCTCATGCACGCTGTTTCCGAAGGGCGGATAGAGAACTCCCGGCGCCTGATCGCCGCCGGGGCGGATGTGCAACGCGACCGCGAGAGCCTGCTCGCCCTGGCGCGGGACAAGGGCTACACCGAAATCGTCGATCTCCTCGAAGCTGCCGGCGGTTCCACCCCTCGATTGCCCGCGCCATAGGAACAGATCTCGAAGACCTCCTCGCCGACCGAGCGCCTCTTTGGCCAGAGTCTGGGCGGCGGCGCGCGGCCTCACCTTGGAGAGGGGGGCACCCACCCTGGGGCGCGTCGATTCGGCCGGGCATCGGGCGTGCTAGAAAGAGCTCTGCCATGCGAAATCGACCCCCTCGCGCGCTCGGCGCGCTCGTTCTCCTGCTTCTCGGCCTGCCGGCCTTCGCCGGCGCCCAGACCTCCTCGGCGCGGCGCACGCCGGTCGTCGCGGTCGTGGAGCGGGTCTCACCCTCGGTGGTGAACATCTCCGCCGAGTCGATCGTGCGCGAGGTCGATCCGTTCTTCGGCGGATTGTTTGGCGGCGGGGGCCTGGGCGGGCGCTCCCGCAAGAGCCAGGCGCTGGGATCGGGCCTCATCATCGACTCTTCGGGCCTGGTGGTGACCAATGACCATGTGATCGAAGGGGCGTCGCGCATCCTCGTCACGACGCTCGACGGCCGGGAGCTCGAAGCGACGGTGCTCGGCTCCGACCGCGACGCCGACTTGGCGGTGCTCAAGGTGGCGACCAAGGGCCTGCCGGCGACGCCGCTCGGCAAGAGCGCGAATCTGCTCATGGGCGAGACCGTGGTCGCGATCGGCAACCCGTTCGGCCTGTCGCACACCGTCACCACCGGCGTGCTCTCGGCGCGCGGCCGCTGTCGGAGGGGGTCGGCGGCGGCGAGGGCCGGGCGCTCTTTACCGACTTTCTGCAGACCGACGCCTCGATCAACCCCGGCAACTCCGGCGGGCCGCTGGTCAATCTCGACGGCCAGGTGATCGGCATCAACACCGCCATCATCCAGGGCGCCTCGGGGATCGGTTTCGCGATTCCCGCCGACCGCGCCCAGCGCGTGGTCGACGATCTGCTGCGATTCGGCGAATTGCAGCCGCTCTGGCTCGGCATGCGCCTGATGACGATCGATCCCGAGCTCGCCGCGCGCGAGGGCTTTTCGGTGGCCCACGGCGTGCTCGTCGATCGCGTCGACGACGGCTCGCCCGCGGCGCGGGCGGGGGTCCTCGCCGGCGATCTCCTCACCGCGGTCGACGGCCGGCCGGTGGCCGCGCGCGAGGATCTCTCGACCGCCTACTACTCCGTGCCACCGGCGACGCCGCTGCTCGTCGAGCTGCGCCGCGGCAAGGAGACTCTCAAGCTCGCCGTGGCGGCGATCCGGCCGCCGCAGGGGATGGGGCTGCGTCTGCTCGAGAGCTCGGTCGGGTTGCGTGTCGAATTGCGCGGCGGGCGCCTGGTCGTGGCGAGCGTCGGGCGCGGCTCGGCGGCCGGCGAGCGCGGCCTCGAGCCCGGGGATGTCGTGCTCGGCGCCAACGGCAACGAAGTCGGCGATCCGGAGGCGCTCGGCCGCGAAGTCCTGCGCGGCTTCGATCGCGGCGGCCTGCTGCTGGTCATCCAGCGCGGCCGTTACGCCTACAACCTGAGCTTTCCGCTCTAGCGCGCGCGCCTAGTCCAGATCGAAAGGCCGCTTCGGCGGAGCGCTGTCGGGGTCCTCGTGGGCGCGCTTGAGGTTTTCGCTGAACTTCTCCTCGAGCAGGCGCTCGCGATCTCCGAGCGCCGCTTTCTCGCGCTCGAAGAGCTCTTCGGCACGGGCCTTGCCGGCGTCGAGACCGGCGAGCAGGGAGTCGAAGTCCTTGCCGCCGGCGAGCGGTTCCGGCGCCTTCTTGTGCGCGAGCACGGTGCCGGTGGCGACATCCACCACCATTTCCGCCGCGCACTCGGGGCAGCGCACGGTAAGCTTGCGGGTCACGGACACGAGGGACAGTCTACTTGACCTCATCGATCGATATCGCCACCCGGGTTTTTCGCCATCGTGGGCTCCTCGCCGCGCTCACGCTGCGCGAGCTCAAGGCGCGTTACCGCGGCTCGATCCTCGGCTTCCTCTGGTCGCTCGTGCAACCGCTCCTGCTCCTTGCCGTTTACACTTTCGTTTTCAGCCTGGTCTTCAAGCCGCGCGCGGCGGGGGCCGAACCGTACGCTCTCTTCCTGGTCTGCGGCCTCTTCCCCTGGATCTGGCTGTCGACCTCCCTCGTCGAGGGAACGACTTCTCTGGTCGCGAGCGCCGGCCTCATCCGGCGGGCGGTCTTCCCCGCCGAGCTCCTCCCGATCGTCCCGGTCCTCGCCAATCTCGTGCATCTGCTGCTCGCGCTGCCGGTGCTTGCGGTGGGGCTCGTCCTCGGGCGCTGGCAGGGCTTCGAGGTCGGGGGCGCAGGCGCCCTGGCGCTGCCGGCGATCGTCGCTCTCGAGCTGCCGCTCATCGGCGGTCTCGCGCTCGCGCTCGCCGCGCTCCACGCGCACTTCAAGGACGTCAAGGATCTGTTGACGAGCGTCCTGACGCTTCTCTTCTTCCTCACGCCGGTCCTCTTCCCGCTTTCGGCGATCAGTGTTCCGGCGCTGCGGCATCTGGTCAGGGCGAACCCGGCGACGCCGTTCACGCTCGCCTATCAGGAGGCGCTCTTCGCCGGGCGGTTCCCGCCGCTCGCGCTCTGGCTCGAGATGTTCGCCGTGGGAGTCGTCGCCTGGCTCGTCGGCTGCTGGATCTTCGATCGCCTGCGCGAGACCCTGGTGGAGGCGCTGTGAGCTGGGCCATCCGGGCGGACCGGGTCAGCAAGCGCTATCGGCGAACGGCACGCGGCTTCCAGCTGCGCACGCTGAAGAGCGCGCTGCTCGGCCGCCGCGGTGCGGACGCCCTCGCGGGGGACGAGACCATCGCCGCCGTCGAGGAAATCTCTTTCGAGATCGCCCGGGGCGAGGCCTTCGGCATCGTCGGCGGCAACGGCTCGGGCAAGTCGACGCTGCTCAAGCTCGTCGCCGGGATTCTCAAGCCGACCACCGGCAAGCTCGAAACCGCCGGGCGTGTCGCCGCCCTCATCGAGCTCGGCGCGGGCTTCCATCCCGAGATCTCGGGCCGCGAGAACATCTTCATCAATGGCGCCGTTCTCGGCCTCTCGAAGCGCGAGATCGCCGCGCGCTACGAGCGCATCGTCGAGTTCTCCGGACTCGAGGGTTTTCTCGAAGAGCCGGTCAAGAACTACTCCTCCGGCATGTACGTGCGGCTCGGATTCGCGGTGGCGATCCACACCGACCCGGAGATCCTGCTCGTCGACGAGGTCCTGGCGGTCGGCGACGAAGCTTTCGCCCACCGGTGCCTGCGTCGCATCGAGGAGCTTCTGGCGGCGGGCCGGACGGTCGTTTTCGTCTCGCATGCGCTCGGTCTGGTCGAAGAGCTTTGCACTCGCGTCCTGTGGCTCGACGGAGGCCGCGTGCGCCTGCTCGGCGAACCGCGCCGGGTGGTCGACGGCTATCGCCAGAACGTCGCCGAGGAAGAGGGCCGGGAGCACCGCGAAGCGAAGGAGGAGCGCGAACGGAAAGAGGACGATTCCGTCGCCGTGCGCAGCGCGGCCGAGACCTCCGGCGATGTGCTGCGCTGGGGCTCGGGCGCAGCCGAGATCCTCGGGGTACGGTTGCTCGATGCTAGAGGGGCCGAGCGCTACTATTACGAAAGCGGCGAGGCGATCACCTTCGAGCTCGAGGCGCGGGCCAACGAGCCTCTGGCCGACGTCGTCTTCGGCGTCGGCCTCTTTTCGCCGCGGGGCGTCGAAGTCTGGGGCACCAACACCGACCTCGACGGGTTCGAGAGCGAACGTTTCACCGGGCGGGTGAGAGTCAGTCTCGAATGTCCCGCGCTGCGCCTCGCTCCGGGCGAGTACCTGGTCGACGTCGCGGTGCATGCCCAGGACGGAGCGCCCTACGACTACCGCCGAAGGCTTCTCGCCTTCTCGGTCACCAGCGCCGTGGGCGGCGCGGGGGTCTACCTTCCGGAACACCGCTGGCGCTTCGCCGGCGCGCCCGACGCCGCTGGCACAGCTGGCACAGATGGCGTGGTGAGCTTTCAAAGGAGCCAACATGAGTGAGGCCGACGCGGGAGCGCAGGGCCTGAACGTCAAGATCGGCGACGAAGAGCTGAAGGGCCGGTACTCGAACCTGCTGCGGATCACCCACACGCGTGAGGAGTTCATCCTCGACTTCATCAACCTGGTGCCGCCGCAGGGGATGGTCACCTCCCGCATCGTGACCAGCCCGGGACACCTGAAGCGCATCGTCCAGGCGTTGGCGCAGAATCTCGCCCGCTACGAGGAGGCGTTCGGTCCGATCCCCGAGGCGGCCGACCCGGCCGGGGGGCGCAAGGTTCACTGAAGGGCGCTCCCGGTCGCACCGGGGAATGCGATAAGGTCTCGCCGTTCCTACGATGTCCGTCGAACCCCTTCCCGTCCCGGCTCCACCGCGGCCGTCCCCTCCGAGCTCGACCGGGAACCCGATCGTCACGCCGCAGAACACCCTCTTCAAGGGCGCCTGGCTCGCCGTGGCGCTCGGATTCGCCATCGAAGGTCTCGTCCTGGGATCGGTGGCGCTCGCGGGCGGGGCGCCCGCGGCGAAGCCTCTCACCGCGGACCTCGTCCAGGCGGTCTCCTGGTCGTTCATCGTCTGCGTGGCGCTCGCCCTGGCGCGCACGGCCTCGAAGGCGAGCGGCATTCTGATGGGAGTTTCGGGATTGCTCGCCGCTCCTGCCGGCTTTGCCATCGCGCGCGGCCTGCACAAGGGCGCCGCGCAGGCGCTGGGACTCGCGGCCGCGGCGGCTCCCGGCCCGCCGGCGCTCGCGGTCGCGGGCATCAAGGGGCTCGAGTACGCGGCGCTCGGGCTCGCGTTGGCCTGGATCGCGAAACAGGCCTGGGGCGGAGTGGCGGCGCACGCCGGAGCGGGCCTCGCAGCCGGCCTGCTGTTCGGTGGACCGCTCCTCGCGCTCGCCCTTCACGCCCTGCCGGAGGCGACGGCCGCGACGATCGTGGCGCGGGCCGTGAACGAGCTCACTTTTCCCGTCGGTTGCGCGCTCGTGCTCTACGCGAGCGACACGCTCGGCAAACGTCTGGCCTGAGCTCTCGCCCGCGCGCGCGGGTGCAGGGCCGCCGTCCGCCGGTGCACATCGGCGAGGACTCCGAGATGGTCGGAGACCCGATCGTCGAGGGTTTCGTAGGTCGAAAAATCGAGCCCCTCGGAGAGCAGGATCCAGTCGAGACGGACCAGCGGGCGCCAGGCGGGATAGGTCGCGGCAGCTCCGTCCCGGCACGGGCGGAGCTTCAGCTCGTGCAGCAACAGGTCGAGACTGCGCCGGCGCTCGCTCCAGGCGCAGTTGAAGTCCCCCATGACCACGAGGTGGCCGTCGTGACCGCGGAAGCGCTCGACGAGCTGCTCGATCTGACGCCGCCGCACCCGCTCGGCGAGAAAATCGAGGTGGATCGACACCACGTCGACCGGTTCCCCGTCGAGCGCCTCGGGCTCCACGGTCGCAGCGACGAAGCCTTTGGTGTCGCGCCAGTTCTCGAAGAAAGCGTGCGAATGGGTCGCCGAGAGCGGCAGCTGGGAGAGCAGCGCCGTGCCGTAGGACAGATCGAGACGCCCGGGGGCTTCACGGTTGTGCTTGCCGCGAAAGGCGTGCGGGAATCCGGCGAGGCCGGCGAGGGCCGCGACATGGTCGAAGCCGCCGCTCCAGAACGAGGGCCCATCGGCCTCCTGGAGGGCGACGACCTGTGGGCGTTCGCGCTCGAGCACATCGGCGATGAGCTCGAGATTGCGCCGGATCGTGGTGTCCTTGAGCAGGCTCTGGTGTTGGGCCTTGCGCCGCGCATGGGCGATGTTGAGCGACATCAGGCGCAGCGAATCCGTCACTTTCCCCGCGAACGCGACGCGATCGGTCGCAACACCCACCCGCGGAGCATGGCGCCTGCGACTGAGGCGCCGGCGGTCGCCGCGGCCAAAGATCGAAATCGTCATGTCAGCTGTGAAAACAGTCCCGGGGTCCCGGGGCATTCCCTTGCGCCAGAGAGGTCATCGGCTGATTAGCGTACGCCCAGCAGCTCGACATCGAAGAGCAGGGTGGCATTCGCCGGGATGACTCCGCCCGCGCCGCGCGCGCCATAGCCCAAAGCCGCGGGGATGCGGAGCTTCCTCTTGCCGCCCACCTTCATTCCGGCGACCCCTTCGTCCCAGCCCTGGATCACTTCGCCGGCCCCGAGACGGAAGGAGAAGGGCTGGCCGCGGTCGACGCTCGAGTCGAACTTCGTGCCATCGAGGAGCCAACCGGTGTAGTGCACGTCGACGGTCTTGCCGGGCTTGGCCTCGGCGCCCTCTCCGACCTTGAGCTCCTGAATCTCGAGCCCCGAGGCGGTCTTCTTCCAGCCCGCATCTGCGGCGGTGGCCGGTTTCGAATCCGAGGCAAAGGCGAGCGCGGCGAGCGGCAGCGCGGAGAGGACGAAAGCGGCAACGGCCGAGGCGGCGGCGAGCGACGAGTTCATGAAGGAGTCCCCTGGTTGGTGTTCGGTTGCGGACGGTCGGATGCGCCGGCGAGATTGCCGGCGCGATAGACCTCCCGGCCCGCCTTGATCACGGCACGGACCGGGTTCACCCCGTAATGATAAGCAAGATGGAGGAGATTGGGGGCATCGAGCAGGACGACATCGGCGCGCTTGCCCGCCTCCAGCGAACCGATCTCCGCTCCGAGCCCGAGGGTGCAGGCCGGATTGAGGGTCACCGCGGTGAGCGCCTCCGCGACCGACAGGCCGAGCTCGAAAACCGCGAGCTGCACGATGGTCGGAAGCGACTCGGTGTAGGAGGAGCCGGGATTGCAGTCGGTCCCGAGCGCGATCGCAACGCCGGCCGCGATCAGGCGGCGGGCGGGAGCATAGACCCTCTTGGCGAGAAAGAAGCTCGTTCCGGGCAGCAGCAACGCGGTCACGCCGGCGCGCGCCAAGGCTTCGATGCCCGCCTCCGAGACCGCCATCAGGTGATCGGCCGACAGGGCGCCGAGCTCGGCGGCGAGGAGCGCCCCGCCCGAATCGGCGAACTCGTCGGCATGCAGGCGCGGCAGGAGACCGTGCCGCCGGCCCGCCTCGAGAACCCGCCGGGACTCCCCCGCCGAGAAGACGCCACGCTCGCAGAAGACGTCGCAGAAGAGTGCCAGCCGATTCTCGGCCGCCGCCGGCACGATCTCCTCGCAGACCAGATCGAGATAGCGCTCGCGCCGCGAGCGATATTCGGCGGGCACTTCGTGGGCGGCGAGCAGGGTGGGCACGAGCTCGACCGGCTGGGCGGCGGCGGCGGCGCGAATCGCCCGGAGCTGCTTCAACTCGTCGCCCAGCGTCAGGCCGTAGCCGCTCTTCGCCTCGGCCGTCGTCGTGCCACAGGAGAGCATCCAGGCGAGCCGGCCGAGAGCGAGCTCGACCAGAGTCCCGGCGTCCGCCGATCGCGTCGCGCGCACGGTCGCGAGGATCCCGCCGCCGGCGGCGGCGATCTCCTGATAGGACCGTCCGGCCAGCCGCAGGACGAACTCGTCCTCGCGTGAACCGGCCCACGGCAGATGGGTATGCGCGTCGACGAATCCGGGCACCGCAGTCGCGCGAGCGCCGTCGAGACGCGGTATGCCGGGGAGCTCACCCCAGAGCCGCGCGCGCTCGCTCGCGGTGCCGACGAAGGCGAGCACGCCGTCGCGACAGAGGATCTCGCCGTCGCGCAGGCGCGCGACCGCGCCCTGCTCGGCGCCGCGCCGGGGCGTCGTGCCCAGGGGCGTTGCGATCTCGGCGAGATTCTCGATCAGCAGTTCGTTCATGGCGTCGCGAGCAACTCCCGGCCGGCCGCCTCGACCGCGCGCGAAATCCACCGCTCGACTTCGTCCCAAGCGAGAGGCTGGTCGAGAGCCGGCATCGGCTCGCCGGCAGCGGCGGCGGTGTCGGCGAGCCCCTTCATCGCCTGCAAAGCGAAGTCCCCGACGTGCCCGAACTTCTCCGGCGCGCGCTCGAGGAGCTCGAAGAGCGGCAGTTCGCGGCAAAGCAGGTAGAGGTCGACGAAATCGCGCTTGCTTCCCCGGCTGATGATCGCCCCGAGCTTCATCAGGCCGAGATCGGCCGCTGATGCGACAGCCAGCCCCTCGCCGCCGAGCGGCTCGATCAGCGGATAGGGGTAGTAGTAGAAACGCAGCGCGATCTCCCCAGGCAGGTGAAGGGCGAGATAGCCGTCGCGCGCGGTCACGACGCGCGCCTCCGGCACCATCTGCAGGAGGTCCGCCAGCAGGTCGCGGCGCTCCTGGGGGGCGAGGCGGTTGGCGAGCGACATCAGATCGAGATCGCGCACCTGCCGGTGGCCCAGGTGGAGCGCCAACGCCGCTCCCCCGGCGAGATAGAAATCCTCGCTCAACGGCCGCGCCCCGAGCTCGGCGAGCAGCAGGCGGGTCGCGGGGGCGAGCGGCTCGAGGCGGGGCGGACTCAGGCGAGCGGCCAGAGCTCCTCCGCGAGCGGGTGGGGTTCAGGCTCGGCCTCGCCGAGAGCGCGACTCCAGAAGCGGCGGCTGCGGGCGGAGAGCTTGCGCCCGCCGAGCTCGCGCACGAAAGTGGCGATCGTCTCGCGACCCAGCGTGCGAGCGAGTGCGGCGAGATCGGCGCGGTCGCCCTCTTCGAGTACCTGCGCGATCACGAGGTTGCGGCACTCGGGGTCGGTTGCCCGATGGGGCGCGAGGCCGCTCACGCCCCGCTCTTCGGCCGGCGGGCCAGGGTGTGAATCGTGGCCGCGGTGCGCTCGTCCTCCATCTCGGCTTCGAGGATCTGGCCGAAGAGCTCGAGCGTGCTCTTGAACTTGAGCTGCAGCTCCTTGCGCCGCATGCGGAGCTCGGCGATGCGGCTCTCGACCTCGGCGGCGCGCTCGGCGGCCTGTCCGACCATGCGCTCCGCCGTCATCTCCGCCTCGCGCACCAGGAGCTGGGCTTCGCGCTGCGAGGTCGAGATCATCTCGTCGGAGACCTTCTTGCCGCGCAGAATGGCGTCGTGGAGCTGCCGTTCGCGCTCCTCGGAGCTCGCGACGCGCTCGCGCAGCGAGCGGTTGTCGCGCTCCAGGCGCTCGATCTCTCCCAGACGCTGGGTCAGATCCTCGGCGACCAGAGCGAGGAAGTTCTCCACCTCGACCGGATCGTAGCCGCGCATCTTGTGCGCGAAACGGGTCTTCTGGATTTCGAGCGGTTGCATCGGCATGGAAGTCTCCTTTCGAGGATCTAGGCGCCCGTTCCCGGAACGGTCCGTCTAGAAGGGCATTCGCGGCTGTCCGCCGAGCGAGTAGATGAGACCGTTCTTGACGAACTGGATGAGCAGGATCGCGAGCATGGGCGAGAGGTCGAGGCCACCGAGCTTGTGCGGTGGCACGAGCTTGCGCAAGGGCCTCTGAACAGGCTCCGTCAGCCGTGCGAGAAGCTGGACGATCGGGTTCCTGGGATCGGGAGAGACCCAGGAGAGCAGCGCCCGGATGATCAGCAGCCAGGTGTAGAGATCCATCACGCCGAAGACCAGCTGCAGGAGGCTGAAGCCGAATCCTTGCGCGAAGTTCATCTCTCCCACATCCTCCGTTCGTCTTGCCGTCCGGGCGCGCGTCGAGGCCGGACGGCAGAGGGTAGCATGGCCGTCGCTATGCGCTCCGCGCCCCGAACAGGGCGCTGCCGATGCGAACCTGGGTGGCGCCTTCCTCGATCGCCACCTCGAAGTCGTCGCTCATCCCCATGGAGAGCTCGCCCGCCCAGGCGCGGGAGCGCCACTCCGGGCGCTCGAGGAGCTCGTCGCGCAACCCGGCGAGCCGGCGGAAATGAGGCCGCGACGCTTCCGCCGAGGCTCCTGGCGGCGGAATCGCCATCAGTCCGCGGATCTCCAGGTGTTCGAGAGCGGCGAGCGGGGCGAGGGTGCGGGCGAGATCCTCGGCGGGAAAACCGTGCTTGGACTCCTCGGCGCCGAGATTGACTTCGATGAGTCCGGCGATCTTCCGGCCCTGCCGGGCCGCCTCCCGGTCGAGCTCGACGGCGATCGCGATGCGGTCGATCGCTTCGACGACGCGGAAGAGCGCGACCGCCTTCCTGACCTTGTTCGACTGCAGGGGTCCGAGCAGGTGCCATTCGATGTCGGCCGGCAGCTCGGGCGCCTTGGCGGCGGCTTCCTGGACGCGATTCTCGCCGAAGCAACGCAAGCCGCAATCGTAGGCCGCGGCGAGCACCGCGAGCGGTTGCCGCTTGCTCGCGCCGACCAGCAGGACGGTCGCGCGACCGCGCCCGGAGCGCGCGCAGGCGGACTGGATCCGGCGCTCGATCTCGGCGTAACGGGCGGCGACGTCCAGGGAGGAGCTCGCTTTCGAGTCGTTCCTCTTCTCGTCAGGCGTTGTCGTCGATGCGCAAGTAGCGCTTGCAGCCTTCGCACTGGACGATCGTCCCGCGCGAACGGATCTCCACCGCCACCTGCGGGCGAATCTGGTAGTTGCAGCTCGAGCAGTGCCAGATCGCCTGGGCTCCGGGACGCTCGACGCGCCGCACGATCGCCAGCGTGTCTCCCTTGTAGCGCTCGAAGATCCGGCGGAGGTGCCCCAGGACCGGGCGCGGCAAGCCGGCCTCCAGCGCCTCGACCTCGGCCTTGAAGGCCGCGGCGCGCGCCGCGACCACCGGCTTTTCGGCCTCCCAGTTCACCAGTTCCGCCTTGTAGCGCGCATCGAGGTCGGCGAAGCCGGCCCGGCGCTCCGCGAGCTCGCGGGCGATCTCCTCGGCGCGCGCGAGCGCCGCCAGAGCGGCGTCTTCGAGGGTCTTCGACTGCTGCTTGACGCCGTCGATCTCGGTCAGAAGAGCTCCGTATTCGCGTTGATTGCGGACTTTGGAGACCTGCTGCTGGAAGTGTTTGAGCTTCTCCTGCGCGTCGGTGATCGCGGCTTCGGCCTGCCGCCGGTCGAGCGCGGCCTGGGTCGCGCTGGCATCGAGGGCGTCGAGCTCCGACTTGGCGGCGGTGAATTCTTCGTGCAGCGCCCGCATGCTATCCGGAACTCCTGCGAGGAGCGCACTGGCCGATGCCAGAGACTGCATGGAACGGCTGAGACGAACGAGCTGCGAGATCATGTCGGTCATGGTTTATGCGGTGGGTCCACCTGGATTCGAACCAGAGACCTGCCGGTTATGAGCCGGATGCTCTAACCGCTGAGCTATGGACCCGGGGCGAACTCCGCCTAACCGGCGGCGAAGCCAGTATAGCGAAGCCCCACGATGGGGCTTGCCCGGGTCAGCTGAGGTCGGAATAGAGGCTCCGGTAGCTTTCTGCAAGAACGAGGATTCTCTTCACGTAGTTGCGCGATTCGTCGATCGAGAGGCCCTCGAGGAAGCGATCGACTTCGCCGGACGACTTCTGTTCGCGCCACAGCCGTTGAATGCGTCCCGGTCCGCTGTTGTAGCCCGCGAGCGCGAGCTCCACGCGGTTGTCGAACATCGCCAGCATCTGGCGGAAGTATGTCGTACCGAGTCGCAGGCTGTAGTCGGGCTCGAAGAGCATCTGCGCGCTGTAGCTCATCCCGAGCCGGCGCGCGAGCTCTTTGCCGGTCGACGGCATGATCTGCATCAAGCCGCGCGCCCCGGAGCGGCTCTTCGCCACCGGGTCGAATCCGCTCTCCTGATGGACGATTCCGAAGACCAGTGAAGCGGGCAGCGACTGTTCGCCCGCGACACGGGTCACCTCGTCGGAAAAAGCCCGCGGATAGAAGAGCTCGAGCGCGGCACGCGGAACCGTTTCCTGATGCGCCGTTGCCAGCCGGGGGAAGGCCTTGCGCAGCTCGCCGAGGCTTTCTCGGTACGCGCCGGAGCGGGCGAGGAGAAGTCCCTTGAGCGCGGCCACGGCACGTTCGTCCGCCGCCGGCGCGACGCGCTCGAGCTCGGCGGCCGCCAGCTTGTCGAGGGCGAGATCGGAGAGCCAGCGCGCGCGTTCGATGAGCGGATCCCGGGGCCACTCTTCCCGTTGCGCATCGCGGCCATCGCGCACGTCGCGCCCGGGCGCGAGGACTGCGGACGCACCGGAGAGCCGCAGGGCGACCTGTCGGGAATAGAAGTCGGCGGTGTCGGCGCGGGTGAGCTCGTGGTAGGCCGCGAGCGCGCGCTCGCGATCCCCGAGCTTCTCGAACGCGCGCGCCGACCAATACTGTGCGCTGCGGGCATAGGAGATCGTCGGATAGAGATCGCGCAGCTCGCTCCAGTAGCCGATGGCGCCGCTCCAGTTGCCGCCCTGATACTCCCGCCAGCCGCGCTCCCAGAGCGGCCGCGCGCCGATCGTGTCCCCGGGCGCGACCTTCACCAGCTGGTGAAGCAGAGCGACTGTCGCGTCGATCTCGCCCGCGGCCTCGAGCTCGAGGTAGAGCTCGCGCAACGCCATGCTCTTGAGCGCCGGGGACGTCGCCTCCGCGCCGGCGCGCTGCAACGCCTGAAGACCATCGGCGCGCAGCCGCGTGCGCTCGGCGGCGGGCAGCGCGGGCCGGCCGCGGCGAACGGCGGCGGTGTCCCACGATGCGTGCGCCCGCTCGAGGTCGAGATTCGCCCTCTGATCTCCAGTCAGGCCTGACGCACCGGCCGCGGGGGAAAGCTCGGCGAGTGCCTCCTTACCCCGTTGTGCCGCGGTCAGCGCACGCGCGCGCAGCAGGCTCCACTCGAAGCTCCGCGCCTCCTGCGGCACGGCCTCGAGGGTGGCGAGAGCCCCCTGGGGCACGTCGACCTCGAGCAGAGCGGCGGCGCGCGCGAGCAGCTCTTCGGCGGAGAGGAACTTCCGCCAGTCGCCGTTGGGACGGGTCACCAGGACGCCGGCGACGTCCAGCCGCGCGGCTGCGAGTGGCGAGGCGACGAGCAGACGCCGGGCGGCCGCGAGCTCGACCGCCGCGTTACCGGTGGCGCGCCCGATCGTCCAGGCCAGGCTGTCGAAGAGCTCGAGCTCGTGGGGCGAGAGCGGCTCGCGGCGCCCTTGTTCGATGTCGGCCAGCGCCTCGGCGACCTGTTGGTCCTGGAACGCCAGCTCGGCGAGCTTCAGCAGGCTCGCGGAGCGCAGGGGCGACGCCGGGGTCGCGCGCAGCAGCTCCGTGAGCGCGTTACGCGCTTCGGCATTCGCGCCGCGCGCGGCGCTGTCGTCGGCCAGCACGGAGAGGCGAAAGTCTTCGAGCGCGAGCGGACCCCGGCCTTGCGCGAGCAGATGCCGCGCTTCTTCGGCACGCCCGCTCTCCCAGGCCAGCAGGCCCAGGACGACGCGCGCCCGGCTGGATTCGGGTTCCCCACCGCCGAGCCGTGCCGAGAGCAGTGGAGCGGCGGCAGGAAAGCCGCCCGTACGCGCGAGGCGGGCGGCGGCGGCGTAGGCGGCCGGAAGCGGCTGCGCGGGAGAAAAATCGGCACTGGGGTCGGCGGGGGATTGGGCCAGTTCGGCCTCCGCCGGCAGGGAAGGCGCAAGCTCGGCTCCGGCGAGCAGAGCTGCGGCGAGCGCCAGCGAAAGAGCCGTTCGGCGGCGGAGCGTCACCGGCAAAGAGTCCTCAAATTCCCAGCGCGCGCGGATCGCCGCCAGCCAGACTGCGGATCAGTTCCTGCTGGAAGTAGTCCGTGGTGCCGCGCACGCTCTCGTGCACCCGTTCCTCGTAGATCTGGCGCGAGCGGTCGATATCTTCCTTCAAGCGGTGGTAGATGTCGCGATTGTGGCGTCCCTCTTCCACCTGATCCTCGTTATAGAGCTTGATCTCCGACACCAGAAGCCGTGCGAGACGCCGGGCCTCTTCGTGGAGCGCATTCTCGCCGCCGCCGCGGGGCGAACGCGTGCTGGTGAACGCCCAGCCCGGTCCCTGCAGGTCGGGTGGAGCGATGACCTCGGTCGTGCGGGCGCCACGCGTGATCGTCGGCTCGTCGTCCGGAACGCCCGGGCCGCTGATCGAAGGATGCGTTTGCTCTTCCGGCGGCTCGGGCGGCAAGGCGACGGGTGGGAGAGGCGGCGGTGCGGGCTGGACCTGGGCGCGTTGGATCATCACCGTCGCATCTTCTGCAGAATCGACCGGTGGCACGAAGGCGACGGTGCTCGCCGGAGTCGAAATGGTCGCGTGCGGAGCGGTCGTCGACTCCACCCGGCGCCAGTCGGTGGTGGTCGGCTCGGGGGCAGATGCGGGTGGAAACGGAATCTCTCGTGTCGGAGTCCCGCTTGCGGGAGGCATCTCGGGGATCTCGGCCGTCGCCGGACTGGGCGGGGGAATGGGCGGGCTCGGAGGGGTCGGAGGTGTCTGAGGGATCGGAGGGATCGGAACGAGCTCGGCCATCAGATCCTTGTGGGATACGGATCCCATGTCGACGGGCTCTTCCGACTCCTCCATCTCCCAGGCGATTTCTTCTCCGGCAAGTTCCGGCGGGCTCGGCGGCGGGCTTGGCGGTGGGCTTGGCGGTGGGAAGGCGGCGAGGCCCGAAGCGACCGCCGGCATCGACTCAACGAGCGTGTCGTGCTCCTCCTCGGCTGCGGACGGGGCGAGCGCAGCGCTCCTCTCGAGCTCGCCGGCGCCGATTGCGGCCTCCAAAGGAGCGGCCGCCGGGACCGCGGACTCGGCGGCGAACTGCTCCGGGTCCCAGAGCGCGAGTCCGCGCTCGCTCGCGGGAGCCTCGCCGTCGAGAAAGAGCGTCGGGGTGTAGCTGCGGGTCGCAAGCGCCTGCAGCTCGAGCCGCTGGGCGGCGGCGAGGGCGAGCATCTGCAACGCCTCGATCTCGATCTCGGCGGCAGCTGCGGAGTCGAGATAGAGCACCGCCGCGATCCGGTCGCGCAGCACCAGGGGGACGAACAGGGCGCGCTTCGGAGCTTCGACTTCGAGCACGCTCGCAAACTGCGCCGCCTCCGTGCCGGCGAGGAGGACGCAACCGCGGCCCTCCGCGAGGCGCTGCAAGGCCGGCGCGGCGGCGTGGGGCAGAGCTCGTCCGGCGACGGGATCCCCGGCGAACCCGAGGCTCGCCCAACCGAGGATCTCCTGCGGTCGCATGAGCCAGAGGGCGGCGCGATCGCCGAACGGCCGAGCGCCGGCGAGCAAGGCTTCGAGAACTCCGCCCTGGGTCCGGGCGCTGTCGAACTCGACTGAAGCGAGACGCAGCGCGCGCGCGAGTGCGCGGCGCGCTGCGCTGCGCTCGTCGCGGGTCATCTCGAGCAGATCCTCCTCGGCGAGCAGCCCGTCGGTGCCCGTCGGGCCGAGCTTGTCGAGCTCGGAAAGCATGGCGGAGCTCGCGCGTTGCGCGCTGGCCTCGACCGCGCGGCGCATCTCCGCCAGGGCCTCATTGAGGCGCGCGGAGACCTTCCGCTCGAGATCCGCCAGATGATCAGGAAGGGCCATTCCGATTTCCTCCAACCTCATTCGGGAGTGCGAACCGCTCGAAAACTTACATTATCGAGACAGAAGCCCCCGGCGTCAAGCTGCATACACGGCGCAAAGTGAACTTCGGAAAGGGTTTGGCGCTGCGCTTCCGCACTCGGCCGCGGCCCGGCGCGCGCCCGGTTCCGATTTCCTGTGGGCTGGGTTCTTGACCTCGACGCAGACCGGGATTAGAATCACAAGTCCTTCTGCCTGCGGTCCTTAGGCCGTGAAGCCGGCAGCCAAAGCGAGGTGAGCGAGCAGTGCCGATCGTGCACGTACGGGAAGAAGAGAGCTTCGAGAACGCGCTGCGACGTTTCAAACGCAAGTGCGAAAAGGCCGGTGTGTTGACGGAGCTGAAGAAGCGTCAGCATTTCGAGAAGCCCTCCGTGAAGCGCAAGCGGAAAGCCATCCAGGCGAAGAAGAAGATGCTGCGCAAGGTCCAGGAAGAACGCCGGATGGGCCTCTAGGCCGTCCGCGGCCCTGTCGCGGCCGATCTGAGCTCGCTTGCGCTCGACCGAGCGGGGCCGGGGAGACCCGGACCCCGCTTCTGTTTTTTTCGCCGATGAGACTCCCCTCCCCCTCCCCCTCCGATACCGTCGCGATCGCCGCTCCGGCGACGCGTCTCGCGCTCGAATACGACGCCCTGCTCGCCCTCTTCGCTTCCGAAGCGCGCACCGATCTCGGCGCCTCGTCGCTGCTCGCTCTCGAGCCTGCTCCCCACCTCGAGGAGCTCGAACGCCGGCGGGCCCGCTACGAGGAGAGCGAGCGCCTCACCGCCGAGGCGCCGCTCGTTCCCGGGCTCGGAACGGGGTTCGCGGCGCTCGTCGAGCGTCTGGAGAGAGGTGAGGCGCCGCTCGCCGGCGACGAGATTGTCCGGCTCGCGGGCCTGCTCGCGGCGGGCGGCGAGGCGGCGGCGCGAATCCGGCGGGCGGACCCACCCTGCCCGGAGCTCGCGCGCACGACCGCGGATCTCGCCGACCCACAGCCGCTGGTGCGCAGGATCGGGCGCATTCTCGATCGCAAAGGTGAAGTGCGCGACGACGCGAGCCCGAAGCTCACGGCGCTCCGCAGGCAGGTCCAGGGGGCGCGCGAGCGCATCTATGGCCGGCTCGAGGCGATCGGCGCTGCGCATCGCGATCTCCTCGGAGAAGAGACCGTTCCGCTGCGCGGCGGCCGCCTCATGCTCATGGTGCAGGCCGGGACGCGCGGCAAGCTCGCCGGCCTCGTGCACGGGCGTTCGGCGACCGGCAAGAGCCTCTACTTCGAGCCCCTCGAAGTCGTCGAAGAGAACAACACTCTGCAGAGCGCGGTCGACGAGCTCGAAGGCGAGCGCCAGCGGCTGCTGCTCGAGCTGCTGCGCGAGCTCGCCGCCGAGGCGCCGCTGGTGCGCCGGCTGGCCGGCCTCGTCGGCGAGCTCGACGCGCTCGAGGCGGCGCGCCGGCTCGCCCGTGAGCTCGACGCCCGAGTGCCGGAGCTCGCGCCGCAGGGCCGGCTGCGGCTCGTCGCCGCGCGTCACCCGCTGCTCGATCCCCGCCTCGCCGGACGGCGAGAACGGGTGCTCGGCGCGCGCGGCCACGAAGGCGCCGTCGTGCCGCTCGCCATCGAGCTCGTGCCAGAGCGCCGAGCGCTCGTCATCACCGGCCCCAACGCCGGCGGCAAGACCGTGGCGTTGAAGACGCTCGGCCTCCTGGCGCTCGCGGCGCAGGCCGGTTTGCCGATTCCGGTCGCCGCCGGGAGCGCGCTGCCGTTCTTCGGCAACCTCGTGGCGACGGTGGGCGACGAGCAGGATCTCCTGGCCGACCGCTCGACCTTCTCCGGCCGCCTGGCGCGCCTCGCGGAGGCCTATCGCGCCGCCGGTCCGCGGACGCTCGCTCTCCTCGACGAGCTCGGCTCCGGCACCGACCCGCAAGAGGGCTCCGCGCTCGCCGTGGCGCTGCTCGAGACGCTCGTCGAACGCGGCGGCCTGGCGCTCATCACGACGCACCTCACCGGCGTCGCGGCGGCGGCGATGGAGATGCCGGGAGCCGCCTGCGCGGCAATGGAGTTCGAGCCCGCGACAGGCCGTCCGACCTTCCGCCTCCTGCCGGGCTCGCCCGGCGGCAGCGAGGCGCTCGCTCTCGCCCGGAGAATGGGCCTGCCGGCGGAGTGGATCGCCCGCGCCGAGGAGCTCCTGGGGGACGAGCACCGCGACCTCAGGCGCTTGCTCGCCGAGCTCGAAGCGACGCGCGAAGAGCTCGCCCGGGAGACCGGGCGGACCCAGGCGGAACGGGCCGGAGCCGAGCTCGCGGGCGAGCGGCTCGAGCGCGAACGCGCCGCTCTCGAAGCCGAGAGACGCACTCTCGGCGCGCGGGTCCAACGCGAGCTCGCCGAGTTTCGCGCGCGGGTGAGCAAAGAGCTTGCGGGCGCGACGGAGAAGATCCGCGCCGAGCTCGAGGCGGGGCGCAGGAAGGGCCTGGCGCAGCAGGCGGTGGCGCGCCTATTCGCGGAGGCTCCGCAGGTCGAGAGCGCCGAGTCGACCGCGAGCGACCTGCCGCTCGTCGTCGGGGCCGAGGTGCGCCACGCGACTCTCGGCTGGCGCGGCCTGGTCGAGAAGATCACGGGTGGCAAGGCCGAGGTGCTGTCGAACGGCAAGCGCCTGCGCCTCGCCGTCGCCGACCTGGTGGTCGAGTCGTCGCCGCGACCCCTGGCGACGACAGGAGCGCCGGCCGGCGCACGCCGCTCTGCGGCGAGAGCCGCCGGCGACGCCGATCGCGCGCCGGCGCCCCAGGAGCTGCACCTGATCGGCCAGCGGGTCGAGCCCGCCCTCGAGGAGTTGGACGCCTTCCTCGACCAGGCGCTGCTCTCCGGCCGGGGAGAGGTGCGGATCGTGCACGGCCACGGCTCCGGCCGGCTGCGCGACGCGGTGCGCGAGCACCTGCGAAAACATCCGGCTGCGGCGGCCGCCCGCCCCGGCGCGCCCAACGAAGGCGGCAACGGCGCGACCGTCGTCACCCTGCGCGAGTAGGGCTTGTCTTCGAGCCGCCCGAGCTCGAATAGGGAGGGCCCTGGAGCTTCGTCTGTCGTAGAGTCACGGGGCCCGTTTTTCGGTCCGATGGCGCTCTCCAACCTTCAGCTCAACCCTCAGTTCGTGCAGGCCGTGCGCGAAGCGGTGGACATCCTCGAGATCGCCTCGCCGCACACCAAGCTCCAGCGCGTCGGACGCAAGTGGAAGGCTCTCTGTCCGTTTCACAAGGAGAAGACGCCCTCCTTCCAGCTCGACGCCGAACAGGGTTTGTACTACTGCTTCGGCTGCGGCAAGGGCGGCGACGCGATCAGGCTCCACATGGAACTTACGGGCGACGACTTTCCGTCGGCGATGGAGGCGCTCGCGCGCCGCTTCGGGGTGCCGATTCCGGCGCCCGCGGCGCGCCGGGCAGGGGCGGGAAAGTCCGAGATCCCGCGCGACCTCGAGGCGGTCCTCGAGGCGGCCGCGGAGTTCTTCACCGGCGCGCTCGCGGAAGCTCCGGCCGTCGAGCGCTACCTGCGGGAGCGCCAGGTCTCCGCGGAGCTCGCGGCGCGTTATCGCCTCGGATTCGCCCCCGACGGCTGGCGCAATCTCGTCGCGGCGCTCCATCCGCGCATCGCCATGGCGGACCTGCTCGACGCCGGATTGGTCGCCCGGCCGGAGGGCGGCGGCGAACCGTACGACCGGTTTCGCAACCGGCTGATCTTCCCGATTCGCAGTGGGACCGGCCGCCTGGTCGGCTTCGGCGGCCGGACGCTCGGCGACGACAAGGCGAAGTACGTGAACACCGCCGAGACCGACCGCTTCCACAAAGGTTCGCTCCTCTTCGGGCTCGATACCGCCAAGCGGGCGATGCGCGAGACCGGCAAGGTCTTTCTCGTCGAAGGCTACTTCGACCAGCTGGCCGCCGCCGCATCCGGGATCGAAGCGGCGGTGGCGAGCATGGGCACGGCGCTCACTCCCGAACAGGCCAAGCTCCTCGCGCGGCATGCGGAGGAGGTCGTCGTCGGCTACGACGGTGACGCCGCGGGCGAAGCGGCCGCGCGCCGCGCCCTGCCCATCCTGCTGGCGGAGGGTCTCGCCGTGCGCCGGGCCCGCTTCGCGGAGGGCGAGGATCCCGATTCCCTCCGCCGGGAGAGGGGTGCTGGAGCGCTCGCGGCGGCGGTCGCCGCCGCCGAAGACCTGGTCCTCCTCGAGCTCGACCGGTTGGTGCCGCCCGACGCCCATCGCAATCCGCACGGCCGGGCGCGCGCCGCCAAGGAAGTCGTCGCACTCCTCGCCCCGGTCCGGGACACGGTGCTGCGCTACAGCTATGGCCGCATCGCGGCCGAACGCCTCGGCCTGCCGGCGCACTTGCTCCTGCAGCGCCTCGGTGTCGGGGCGAAGCCGATGGCCCGCGCCTTCGAAACCGCAACGCCGGCCGGCGGCCCGTCGCCGGGCAGGGGCGCCGAGGAGGCGATGCTGCGTTCCTTGCTCGCCGCCGCCGAGGCCGGGCATCCCGTGCCCCCGAGCACCGAGCTGCCGCCGGTCGATGCCTGCGAAGACGACCAGCTGAGGAATATTTACGCGGTATGGCTTGCTCTCTACCAGGAGTTGGGCCGGCCGCCGGGGACCCCCGATCTGGCCCGCCGAATGCAGGCGGGGGAAGGCATAAGTGACAGAATCTCAAAGCTTTTGCTAGAATCCTCGGACTCGGTCGGTGAGCCCGAGCCCCAAGTTCACATCCAGGGAATCCAGAAGCGCTGGCTCGATCGTCGATTGATGGAGATGAAGCGCCTAGCCGACCGCGCGCAGGAAGATGGCGATGCGAAGCTCTTTCATGAAATCCAGATCGAGCGCAGAGCGCTCCTGCTGCAGCGGCACCGAACTGCACCCCGTTAGAGGGATTCGAGTCTCGCGATCGGACCGCAGCGCTAACCAGCACCCGAGGATCATCCAGTGGCGCGACTGAAAATCGTTCATATCGAAGACAAATACACTTCGGTCAAGCAGCTGATCGAGCTCGGCAGGCAGAAGCACTATCTGCTCTACGACGAAATCTACGAGGTGCTGCCCGACGAAGTCATTGGGCTGCCGGCAGAGGTGGACGGCATCTACCGTCGCTTCGAAGAGCTCAAGATCTTCGTTCTCGACCGGCCGGAGCGCTACGCCAACCGCGAGGAGATCGAAGCGGCGCCGATCGACTTCGACAAGAAGGAGAGCGAAGAGCACGAGGTCTACGCGGTCGACGAGCACGAAAAGACCAACGACCCGGTGCGCATGTACCTGCGCGAGATGGGGACGGTCCCGCTGCTCGATCGCGAGGGCGAAGTGGAGATCGCGCAGCGCATCGAGCAGGGCGAATGGCTGATCTACGAGGCGCTGTGCGAGAACCCGCTGGTTCTGCGCGAGCTCCTGCGCCTGAACGAGCTCGCCCAGAAGGACAAGAAGGTCCTGCGCGAGCTCGTGGCCGGGAACGACCCCGAGGAGCCGCTCGATCCCAAGGCGGCCGACCGCATCAAGCGCAACCTCCGGATCTTCGACCAGATCGCCAAGCTCGACCGTGAGGTGCAGAAGCTCAAGCGCCAGCAGGGCAAGTACAAGGAGGGCGGGGCGCGCTTCCAGGAGTTCACCCGCGAAGTCGATCGCGTGGTCGGCAAGATCGCCCAGGAGATCCGCTCGATCGACTTCTCGCTCCAGACGAGGAACCGCCTGGTCGACTACCTGAAGAACCTCGACCGGCAGTTCTCGGCGCTCGAGCAGGACGTCCGCCGCGCCCGGACCGCCCACGAGAAGGAGTCGAACAAGGAGCTCCGCGACCTGCAGAAGCGGCGCATCGAGAAGTACAAGCTGCGCACGATCGAGATCGAGGAGCGCTACGGCACGACACATCTCCAGGTCGCGACGACGATCAAGAAGATCCGCGAAGGCGAAGCGATGTGCGAGCGCGCCAAGGAGGAGCTCATCGTCGCGAACCTCCGCCTGGTGGTGTCGATCGCCAAGAAGTACACCAACCGCGGGCTGCAGTTCCTCGACCTCATCCAGGAGGGCAACATCGGTCTCATGAAGGCGGTCGAGAAGTTCGAGTACCGCCGCGGCTACAAATTCTCGACTTACGCCACCTGGTGGATCCGCCAGGCGATCACCCGCGCGATCGCCGACCAGGCGCGCACCATCCGCATCCCGGTGCACATGATCGAGACCATCAACAAGCTCACCCGCACCTCGCGCTCGCTGGTGCAGGAGCTCGGCCGCGAGCCTTCCGCCGAGGAGATCGGCCAGCGCATGGATCTGCCGGCCTACAAGGTGCGCAAGATCATGAAGATCGCGCAGGAGCCGATTTCGCTCGAAACGCCGATCGGGGAAGAGGAAGATTCGCATCTGGGGGACTTCATCGAGGACAAGACGGCGGTCTCGCCGATCGACTCGGTGATCTCGACCTCGCGCCGCGAGGAGGTCCAGCGCGTCATGAAGACGCTCACGCCGCGCGAGGAAGAGGTGCTCGCCAAGCGCTTCGGGCTTTCCGACGGAACCGAGCACACCCTCGAAGAGGTCGGCCGGATCCACAACGTCACCCGCGAGCGCATCCGGCAGATCGAGTCGAAAGCGCTGCGCAAGCTCCGCCACCCGTCGCGCGCCGGCAAGTTGAAGCCGTTTCTGGATACCGGCCTGTAACGAGACCAGGGGACACGATCTTGATCGTGTCCCCACCGTGCGTTACGATTCCCTTTCCGCGCCCTTCGGCGCGTCCCATTCCTGGGTAGCTCAGTGGTAGAGCGATCGGCTGTTAACCGATTGGTCGGGGGTTCAAGTCCCTCCCCAGGAGCCACTTCGCCCCCTCCACCCCGGCCGCGGCCCTAGCTGCTACCGGGGTTTTTCATTTCCGGGCCGACCGCGAAAGGCGCTAGGGCTGGGGGCCCAGGGCGATTCCGGGTCCCAGGACGAGGATGAAGTCGGCCGGCGAAAAAAACTGTTGACATCCGCGCGCGTCTGCATGATTATGCGCATCTTCTGGTGATCCGGATGCCGACCGACCTGGAACAAAGAGACCGCCGCCGCCGCGCCATCGTGGAGATGGTGCGCCGCTCGCGCATCGCGAGCCAGGAGGAGCTGCGCGCGAAGCTCGCGGCGCGCGGCTTCGAAGCCACCCAACCCTCGGTCTCGCGAGACCTTCGGGATCTCGGCGTCGGCAAGGCGGGCGGGCGCTACGTCCTCGCCGACGAGCTCGGCCCGGAGACCCGCGACGCGCTCGCCGAGGTGATGCTCTTCATTCGCGACGTGCGCGCGGCCGGGCCGCATCTCGTGGTGATCGCGACCACCCTGGGAGCGGCGCAGACGGTCGCCATTGCGCTCGATCACGCGGGCTATCCCGAGCTCGTGGGAACGGTCGCGGGAGACGACACGATCTTCGCTGCCACCGTTTCGGCCGCCGAGCAGCGCCGCTTTCTCGAACGCCTGCGCCATCTCCTCGCCGAGCGGCGCCCGGTCTGATCCCAGACCGCGCCTTTCGAAACCTGAATCGAAACTACGGAGAAACGTGACGATGAAGCCCATTGTGTTGGCATTTTCCGGCGGCCTGGACACCAGTTGGGCCATCCCCTACCTCGCCCTAACCACCGGCCGACCGGTGGTGACGGTCACGGTCGACACCGGCGGCCTCGATGCGGCGGCGAGAGCGGAGCTCGCGACCCGCGCTACGGCGCTCGGCGCCGTCGAGCACCGCCTGCTCGACGCCAGAGAGGACTATTTCGAGCGCGTGCTGCGCTTTCTCGTCTTCGGCAACGTCCGTCGCGGCGGCACCTATCCGCTCTCGGTCGGCGCCGAACGGAGCCTGCAGGCGCGCGGCGTCGCGGCGGCGGCCCGCGCCCTGGGCAGCGACACGGTGGCGCATGGCTCGACCGCGGCGGGCAACGACCAGGTGCGCTTCGAGGTCGCGCTGCGCAGCCTCGAGCCGGGGTTCGAGATTCTCGCTCCGGTGCGCGACTCCCTGATCTCGCGGGCGGCCGAGGTCGCCTTTCTCGAAGCGCGCGGGCTGCCCGTGCCGCCCCACGGCGCCGCCTATTCGGTCAACCGCGGCCTCTGGGGGACGACCATCGGGGGCCGCGAGACGACCTCGAGCGCGACGCCGTTGCCGGAGGAGGCCTGGGTGGCGACGCGCGGGGCGTTCGCCGCGCCGCTCGCGCCGGCGCGGCACCGCCTCGCCTTCGAGCGCGGCGTGCCGGTCGCCCTCGACGGCGTGGCGCTCGCGCCGGTCGCCCTCATCGAACGCGCGGAAGGTATGGCCGCGCCGTTCGGCATCGGGCGCGGCATGCACTTGGGCGAGACCATCCTCGGCATCAAGGGACGGGTCGCCTTCGAGGCGCCGGCCGCGGAGGTGATTCTCACCGCCCACCGCGAGCTCGAGAAGCTGGTGCTCACCGGGCGCCAGCTCAGGATCAAGGAGGGCATCGCCGCGCACTACGGCGAGCTGGTGCACGAGGGCCAGCACCTCGAGCCGGTCTGCCGCGACCTCGAGGCGTTCCTCGTCTCGTCGCAGGCGCGGGTCACCGGCGAAGTCGGACTGCTCCTGCGCCCCGGGGCGCTCTTCGTCGAGGGGGTCGACTCGCCATTCTCCCTCATGGCGGCCTCGCGCGGGGTCTATGGCGAAAGCACTGGCGACTGGAGCGCCGCCGATGCCCGCGGCTTCTCGCGGCTGGCGGCGCTGCCGGGGGAGCTGCACGCCCGCATCGGCCAGAGCGTCCGCGCGGCGGACGATACGGGAGCGGGCGCTTGAAGACCGTCGTCCTCGACAAGATCGCCTCGGTCACCAAGAGCGTCGGCCTGAAGCGCGAAGTGCGCCTGTCGCCGACGATCCCCTGCGAAGAGGGGATCGTCGTCGCGGTGCGCGTGCTCACCGACAAGGTCGTCTACAACCAGATCGAGCTGCCCTCCGGCCGTATGGCGCAGGTCAAGCGTGGCGACATCGTGGCCGGATGCCTCGGCCACCGTCACGCCCTCTTCGGCTACTCGGGGAGGATCCCGGAGCGGCTTGCTCCGGGCGACAACGTCCAGCTGCTGAACCTGGGCGGCGTGTTGGGGATCTGCGATTCGGTGAATCCCGATCTCGGCAAGCCGTTCGAGTGCGAGGTGCTCGGCGCGGTTCTCGCCTTTCCGGTGCTCGGGGAGCGCATCGGCCGACCGGCGCGGATCGGCGGCGAAGCGCTGCCGGAGCGGCCGCTCCTCGCTCTCCAGGGGGTGCCGGTCATCGCCATGGTCGGCAGCTGCATGAACTGCGGCAAGACCGCCGCCGCGTGCGCTCTGGTGCGCGAGTTCGCCCACCGGGGCCTCGCGGTGGACGGCCTCAAGGCGACCGGAGTCTCTCTGCGCCGCGACATTCTCGCCCTCGAGGACGCCGGCGCGCGCGCCACGGCGATCTTCACCGATCTCGGAGTGGTGTCGACCACGGCGGCGAACGCGGCCCAGGCGACCCGGATGCTGCTCACCCGGTTGGTGGCGCAGAGCTCCGAGCGCGCCGACCTGATCGTCCTCGAGCTCGGGGACGGACTGCTCGGCGCCTACGGCGTCGACGCCATTCTCGGCGACCCCGAGCTGCGCTCCGCCTTCACTGCGGTCGTGTTGGCGGCGAACGATCCGGTGGCGGCGTGGGGCGGCATCGAGCTCCTGCGCCGCGACTACGGTCTCGAGCCGACGGCGGTGACCGGGCCGGCCACGGACAACGCCGTGGGCGTGCGGCTGATCGAAGACCGCATGGGAGTGCCCGCGGCCAACGCGCGAACCGCGCCCGAGGCGCTCGCGGCGATGGTCGCCGCGCGCCTCGGGATCGGCATGCCGGCGGCGGCAATATCGGTGGAAATGCGGGAGGCAATGCGGGCGGCCAACGGATCCGCGGAGCTCCGCGAGGGCGTCCGTTGAGTCAGCGGATTCCGGTCGCCGTTCTCGGTGGCTCGGGCTTCGTGGCGGGGGAGGTGGTGCGGCTGCTCGCCGGCCACCCCGGCTTTGCCCTCGCGGCCGTGGTCTCGGAGTCGCGGGTCGGTGACCCGGTCGAGGCAGCCTTTCCGCACCTCGCCGGCGCGGTCGACGGGCTCGCTTTCGTGGACTTCGACGCGATCGAGTGAGCGCTTCGCGGGCGAAAGGCGCGCCGCGCTGGTCTCGGCCGCGCCGCACGGCGCCTCGGCGGCGCTCGTCGCGCGGGCCGTCGAGTCGGCTGAAGCGGCCGACCAGGAGCTTGCGGTGGTCGATCTCTCGGCCGACTTCCGCTTCGCGGACGCGGCGGAGTACGCAACGGTCTACGGGCACTCCCATGCGGCGCCGGACCTCCTGGCCCGCTTCGTGCGCGCCCTGCCCGAGCACGCCGCGGGAGAAGGTGCGCGCTGCGTGGCGCACCCGGGCTGCTTCACCACCGCGGTTCTGCTCGCGATCGTGCCCCTTCTCGCGCGCGCCCTCGCCGAGCCGCGCTTCGCCGTGACCGCGATCACCGGCTCGACCGGGAGCGGCCGGACGCCGCACGAGAAGACCCACCATCCGGCGCGGCGGAGCAACATCACGGCCTACTCGGCGCTCAGCCACCGCCATGTGCCGGAGATGGAGGGCCTCGCCTTCGGCGTCTGCGGAATCCGCCCGGAGATCGACTTCGTGCCACTCTCGGGGCCGCAGGCGCGCGGCATCTATGCCACCGTCCATGGGCGGCTCCTGACCGAGGCGCCCGCCGAACAGATCGCGGGCGCGCTCCGGAGCTTCTACACCGGGAGCCCCTTCGTCTCGGTCACGCTCGAGCCGCCCGCGCTCACCGACGTCGTCGGGACGAACCGCGCGCGCATCGGTGTCGCCGCGAGCGGAATGTCGCTCGCCTTGACGGTGGCGATCGACAACCTGGTCAAGGGGGCGGCCGGCGGCGGAGTGCAGTGGCTCAACCGGTTGCATGGATTCGACGAGACGACCGGCCTCACGGCCGCGAGTCTGGGCTGGTTCTGAAAGGGGAGGCGTGGCGGTGATCGCGAATCCATCGGCGGCGGACCTCGCCCCGGAAGGTGGCCCGGAAGGTGGCCAGAAGACGAGCGCCGCCGAGCTCGAAGCGCGCTATCTCCTGCCGGTCTACAAGCACCTCGACTTCGAGCCGGTGCGCGGCGAGGGTCTCTTTCTGGTGACCCGCGAAGGCCGCCGGGTGCTCGATCTCTACGGCGGACACGCCGTGGCGCTCTTGGGCTACGGCCACCCGCGCCTGCTCGCGGCGCTCGCGCATCAGGCCGCGGAGCTGCACTTTCAGTCGAATGCCGTCGCGAATCTCGTCCGCGGACAGGCCGCCGAGGCGTTGGTCGCCTTCGCCCCCGACGGCCTCGACCTCGCCTTCTTCGTCAACAGCGGCGCCGAGGCGAACGAGAACGCGCTGCGCCTGGCGTTTCGCAAGACCGGACGCAAGAAGGTCGTCGCCGTCGAGGGGGCGTTTCACGGCCGCACCGCCGCCGCGGCCGCCGTTTCCTGGGGATCGGAGGCCTGGTACGGCTTCCCCGCCAAGCCGTTCGAGGTCGAGTTCGTGCCGCGCGGCGACTTCGGGGCGCTCGACAAGGCCGTCGACTCGACGACCGCGGCGCTCCTTCTCGAGCCGGTGCAGGGGCTCGCCGGCGCCTATTCGCTGGGCCGCGACTATCTGCTCGCGGCACGCGAGATCTCGACCCGGACCGGCAGCCTGTTGATCTTCGACGAGGTCCAGTGCGGGCTCGGCCGGAGTGGAGCGCCGTTCGTGGCCCGGCTGCACGACGTCACGCCCGATCTCCTGACGGTCGGCAAGGGGCTCGCCGGCGGGCTGCCGGCCGCGGCTCTCCTCGCCCGGCCGGAGGCGCTGCCGGCGCTCGCCGCGGGCGATCTCGGCACGACCTTCGGCGGCGGCCCGCTGATTGCGGCGGCGATCGAAGCGACGCTCGGCGCGATCCTCGAGGAAGGGCTCATGCCGCGGGTGCGGGTGGTTTCGCGCGCTCTCTTCGCCCTCGCCGGGCGCGGCCCGGTGCTCGCGGTGCAGGGCGAAGGACTCCTCCTCGGCCTGCGCACGCGGCGCCCGGCGCGGGAGATCCAGGCCGAGCTCCTGGCGCGCGACATCCTGGTCGGCACGAGCGCCGACCCGTTCATCGTGCGTCTGCTGCCGCCGCTCACCCTCGGGCTCGAACAGGTCGCGCGCCTGGCGTCGGCGCTCTCCGGGATCGGCGCATGAAGCGCCTGCTCGCGCTCGCCGAGCTGCCGCGTGAGGAGATCGTCGATCTCCTGGCGCTCGCCGCGCGCCTCGAGAGCGTCGGCGAGCCGCAAGCTCTCGCCGGCCGGATTCTCGGCCTGCTGTTCTTCAACCCGTCGCTGCGCACCCTGGCGTCGATGCAGGCGGCGATGGCGCGGCTGGGCGGTACCAGCTTCGTCGTCTCCCCCGGCGCGTCGAGCTGGAAGCTCGAGAGCGGCGTCGGCGTCGTCATGGACGGGGAAGCGGCGGAGCACGTGCGCGAGGCGATCCCGGTGCTCGCCGGCTACGCCGACCTGCTCGGCATCCGCGCCTTCGCTTCCGGCAACGACCTCGCCGCCGACCTCGCCGACTCGAGCTTCCGGGCGATGGCCGACGCTCTCGCCGACACCGGTGGTCAATCTCGAGTCGGCGAGCGATCACCCCTGCCAGGCGCTCGCCGACTGGAAGACGCTCGACGAGCTCGCCGTCGCGCGCCACGGCAAGATCGTCCTCACCTGGGCGAATCACCCGAAAGCCCTGCCGCTCGCCGTGCCGGCGGCCGTGCTGCGGATGGGCGCACTGCGCGGCATGGCGGTGACGGTGCTGCGCCCCGAGGCCTTTCGCCTGCCCGAGCCGCTGCTCGACGAGGCGCGGCGGCTCGCCGCCGGCACCGGCGGGAGCGTCTGCGAGACCGAGGACCGCGGCGCCGCGCTCGCCGGAGCGGCGGTCGTCTACGCCAAGTCGTGGGCCTCGGCCGCGCACTACGGCGACGCCGCGAAGGAGAGCGAGCTGCGCGCCGGGCTCGGTGATTGGAGGGTCGACGAGACCTGGTTCGCCGGCGCGCCTGCCGCCCGTTTCATGCACTGCCTGCCGGTGCGGCGGAACGTCGTGGTGACGGACGCCGTGCTCGACTCGCCGCGCAGCGTCGTGGTGCGCCAGGCGCACAACCGGCTCTGGGTGCAGATGGCAGTCCTCCACCGGCTGCTCGCCGGCGTGCCTCCGGCGCATTCCCGAAGCAGTGCTTTGCAGACCAACAAGGAGCGGCGATGAAAGACGTCGGCCAGCGCAGCGATCGCATGACCGAGGTGGCGGGCCTGAAGCACGCGCTGCCCTACCTCCGTCTCTTCCAGGGCAAGACCTTCGTGGTCAAGCTCTCCGGCGAGGCGATCGAGGAAACGCCCCTCCTCGCGGGTTTCCTCGAGCAGATCGAGATCCTCCATCGCCTCGGCATCCGGGTCGTGCTCGTGCACGGCGGCGGGCCGCAGACGACGGCGCTCGCCAGTCGCCTCGGCCTCGCGACGCAGAAGATCGACGGCCGGCGGGTGACCGACGCGGCGACCCTCGAAGCGGCGGTCATGGCCACCGCCGGCCAGGTCAACACCGCCGTGCTCGCCGCCTGCCGGCGCGCCGGCGTCGCCGCGGTCGGCCTCTCGGGGGTCGACGCCGACCTCATCGAGGCGCGGCAGCGACCGCCCGTCCCCGCGACGGACCCGGAGGCGGAGGCGATCGACTACGGGTTCGTCGGCGATGTCGTCGCGGTGCACCCGCGCGTGGTTCAGAAGCTCCTCGACGACGGCTACGTGCCGGTCGTCGCCCCGCTCGCGGCGGACGGCACGGGCGCACTGCTCAACGTCAACGCCGACACCATCGCCGCCGAGCTCGCGGTGGCGCTCGGGGCGGAAAAGCTCCTTTTCGCGCTGGCGGTCGCCGGAGTCCTGGAGCGCGCCGAGGATCCAGCCTCGCTGGTCTCGCTGGTCGACGTCGGCGGCCTGGCCGATCTCGAGGCGAGGGGGGCGCTCAGCGGCGGCATGCTTCCGAAGTCGCGGGCGATCGTGCGGGCGCTCGCCGGTGGCGTGCCGCGCGTCCACCTGGTGCCGTTCGCGACCCGCGACGCGCTGCTCATCGAGCTCTTCACCAACGAGGGGATCGGCACGCTGGTGGTGCCGTCGATCGCCGACCTCGCCGCGCTCGCGCCGGCGCCGGAGCTCGAACCGGCGAGGCAGGCCTGAGAGTGCCATGCGCCTGACCCCGACCGAGCTCCTCACGCTGCACCGCGAGCTGGTGGCGACGCCGTCGGTCTCCGGCGACGAAGTCGCCATCGTTGAGCTGTTGTCTTCTTTTCTTCAAGACCACGGCGCGACGATGGAGCGGGTAGGTGGCAGCCTCGTGGTCTGGGGAGGAAGAGCTTCAGTAAAGGGTGTCTTGACGGGCGCGCCGCTGGTGGTTCTGAACACGCATCTCGACACCGTTCCGGCGGCTCCGGGGTGGACGCGCGCACCGTTCGCGCCGGCGCCTGCGGCGTTCGATGGCAAGGTGTTCGGCTTGGGCGCGAACGACGCCAAGGCTTCGGTGGCGGCGATGACCGCCGCCTTCCTGGCGGTTTCGGAGCTCGCCCTGCCGTTCGCGCTGGCGCTCACCCTGGTGCGCGGGGAGGAGACGAGGAGCGTCGGCACGGCCGAGGTCGTCGCCGAGCTCGCACGCCGCGGCCTCGCGCCGGCGATGGCGGTGGTCGGCGAGCCGACCGGCCTCGACCTCGCGGTGGCGCAGAAGGGACTGCTCGTCCTCGAGCTCGTGGCGCGCGGCGAGGCGGCGCACGCGGCGCACGGGCGAACGCTCGGCGCCGGCAACGCCATCGTCGCTTTGGCGAGCGATCTCAAGGCGATCGCGGAGCTCACCGCGCAGGCGAGCGGGCCGCTCGATCCGCTCCTCGGCCGCGCCACGGTCGAACCGACGATGCTCTCCGGCGGCACGGCGAGAAATGTCGTGCCGGCCGAGGCGCGCGCCGTCCTCGATTGCCGCACCGTCCCCAGCGAGCCCCCCGAGGCCCTCCTCAGCCGCCTGCGCGCCGCCGTGCAAGGGGAGCTGCTCGTCCTCTCCGACCGCCTGGTGCCGGTCGCGACCGATCCGGATTCGGCGCTCGTCGCCGCGGCGCGCCGCGCCCGCCCCGAGGCGCGTCTCTACGGCTCGGCAACGCTCTCCGATCTCACCTTCTTCCGCGGCATCCCGGCGGTGAAGGTCGGGCCCGGAGCGAGCGAGCGCTCGCACCGCCCCGACGAGTTCGTCCTCGAGCGGGAGATCGTGGACGGAGCGGCGTTCTACGAACGGCTGCTGATCGAAGTCGCCAACGGAATGCGGAGCGCGACATGAGCCGACTCTGGGACAAGGGAAATCCGCTCGACGAGCAGGTGCTCGCTTACACGGCAGGCGAGGATGCGCGACTCGACAACCGTCTCGTCACCCACGATGCCCGCGCTTCGCGCGCGCACGCCGCGATGCTGCGAGCGCAGGGACTGCTGGAGGAAAGCGATTTCGCGGCGATCGATAGCGCACTGCAGACGCTCGCTGCCGAACATGCGCAAGGACTTTGGCGAGTCGAGCCCGGCGACGAAGATGTGCATACGGCGCTCGAACGACGGCTCACCGAGCGCATCGGACCTGCCGGCGGGCGGGTTCACCTCGGGCGCTCGCGCAACGACCAGGTGCTCGCGGCGCTGCGCCTCTGGATGAAGGAGGAGGTTCGCGCACTCGCCGCCGGGGCGCGAGCCGTCGCAGCCGCGCTCGGCGAGGTCGCCGCGGCGCATCGGGAGCTCGCGATCCCGGGATATACCCATCTCCAGCCGGCGATGCCGTCGTCGGTCGCGCTCTGGGCGGGCGGCTTCGCGGCGTCGCTCGTGGACGACGCGCAGGGTCTCGAGGGCTGCCTGCGGCGGATCGATCAGAATCCGCTCGGCTCGGCCGCCGGCTACGGCACTCCCGGCCTCGACATCGATCGCGAGGCGACGCGGCGAGGCTCTGGATTTCGCAGCGACCGAGGCTCCGGTCACCGCCGTGCAGCTCGCGCGCGGCAAGGCCGAAGCGCAGCTCCTGTTCGAGATCCACCTGCTGATGAGCGACTGCGGCCGACTGGCGTCGGACCTGGTGCTCTTCGCGACCCGCGAGTTCGGCTTCGTCGAGCTCCCGGACGAGATGACCACCGGCAGCTCGATCATGCCCCAGAAGAGAAACCCGGACCTCTTCGAGCTCGTGCGCGGACGGGGCGCGACGACGCTCGGTCTGCTGATCGAGGCGCTGGCGATCCCGGCCAAGCTCCCCTCCGGCTACCAGCGCGACCTGCAGCTCCTCAAAGCCCCACTCTTCCGCGCCTGCGACCTGGCGCGCGCGACGACCGATCTCCTCGCCGCGACCCTGCCGCGCCTGCGGTTTCTGCCGCAAGCGGGCGACCTTCCCCCCGAGCTCTTCGCCGCCGAAGAGGCCAACCGCCTGGCCGTCGCCGAGGGCATCCCCTTCCGCGAGGCGTATCGGCGGGTGGCGATAAGGCTCTTCGGCGGGTAGGAGGTCGGCGCGCGCTCGCCCTTTCGCGAGAGAATGCGCTGTGTCTGTCGGCTCGGCTCCCCGCCCGTTGCTCCTCTCCTGCGAGGGGGTGACGCACCAGTTCGGGGCGCGGCCGCTCTTTACGAACCTCTCCTTCGGCCTCTTCCAGGGCGACCGGGTCGGCCTCGTCGGCCCGAACGGCTCCGGCAAGTCGACGCTGCTGCGCATTCTCGCCGGACTCGTCGAGCCCGACCATGGGCAGCTCTCGCGGAAGAAGGGGGTGCGGGTCGGCTACGTCGAGCAGGAGGCGCGTTTTCCGGCCGAGCTCTCCTGCGAAGAGGTGGTGATCCGGGCGCTCGCCGGCGAGCCGCTCGAGGAGTACGAGAAGGAGGCGCGCGCGGCGCGTACCCTCGGGCGCCTGGGCTTTCGCGACCGCGGTGAGCGCGACCTGCCGGTGGGCGCGCTCTCCGGCGGCTGGAAGAAGCGCCTCGCCATCGCCTGCGAGGTGGCGCGCGAGCCCGATCTGCTGCTCCTCGACGAGCCGACGAACCACCTCGACCTCGAAGGGATCGTGGAGCTCGAGGAGCTGTTGTCGGAGGGGGGCAAGACAACGCAGGCGTTCGTGGTGGTCTCGCACGACCGCTACTTCCTCGAGAACGTGGCGCGCCGGATGCTCGAGCTCGATCGGGCCTATCCGGAGGGGATCCTCTCGGTCGATGGCACCTACAGCGATCTCCTCGAGCGCCGCGACGAGGTGAGGAAGAACCAGCAGGAATATCAGGAGGCGCTCGCCAACCGGGCGCGGCGCGAGGTCGACTGGCTGCGCCGCGGCCCGAAAGCGCGCACCACCAAGTCGAAAGCGCGCATCGACCGCGCGCACGACCTGCTGGGCGAGCTCGCCGCGGTGCGCGAGCGCTCTCAGACCGCCAGGGCGGGCATCGACTTCGCCGCCTCGGGGCGCGGCACCAAGCGCCTGCTCGAAGCGCGCGGCCTCGCCAAGGCGTTCGACGGGCGAACGATTTTCTCCGGCGTCGACCTGCGGCTCGGCCCCGGCACGCGCCTCGGCGTCCTCGGCCTGAACGGCAGCGGCAAGACGACCCTGCTCTCGCTCCTCGACGGCACGCTCCAGCCCGACGCCGGCGAGATCGACCGCGCGCCGTTCCTGAAGATCGTCCGCTTCGAGCAGGGGCGCGAGACGCTCGATCTCAAGCAGACGCTGCGGCGCGCGCTCGCGCCCGAGAGCGACTCGGTCGTCCACTTGGGCGAGGTCGTGCACGTCGCCGCTTGGGCGAAACGATTTCTCTTCCGCACCGAGCAGCTGGACACTCCCGTCGGCAACCTTTCGGGCGGCGAGCAGGCGCGCATCCTCGTCGCCCGGATCATGCTGCAGGAGGCCGACCTGCTGATCCTCGACGAGCCCACCAACGATCTCGACATCGCCACCCTCGAGGTGCTCGAGGAGAGCCTGATCGAGTTTCCGGGCGCGCTCGTCCTGGTGACGCACGATCGTTATCTCCTCGACCGGGTCTCGACCGGAATCCTGGCGATCGAGGAAGGCGCGGCGACGCACTTCGCCGACACCGGCCAGTGGGAGGAGGCGCGGCGCGCCCGGCATCAGGCCGAGCTGGGCGCTTCGCCGGCGATCCGCGTTCTACAGAACGCTGCGCGGGCGCAGAGCGCTCAGCGGGCGGAGAGCGCCGAGCCTGCCGCGGGCGGAGCCGGCGCGTCACGGCCGGCGGCGAAACGCCTCTCCTACCTCGAGCAGCGCGAGTGGGACGCCATGGAGGCGGCGATTTTCGCCGCCGAGGGCGAGCTCGAGCGCTGCCGGGCGGCGGCCGAGGACCCCGCGATCGCCACCGACGCGGCGAAGCTCCACGCACGCTTCGCGGCGCTCGCGGCGGCGCAGGAGAAGGTCGAGAGGCTCTACGCCCGCTGGGCCGAGCTCGAAGCGAAGCTCGCCTGAGCCGGTGTGCGCATGCCGGCGGTCACTGCTAGATCCCGTCTGACACCGGCGTTCAGCGTCGCCGCGCGACGAGCACCACGAAGTCGCTCGTGATCTCACCCGAGGCGAGGAGGGCGTCTTCGGCCTCGAACAGCAGATTCAGCCAGCGCACGTCCGTGGGGCTCGACGGGTCGAAACGGCGCGCGATCCCTTCGAGGACGAGGTGGAGTAGGGTGCCGCCGAGGTCGCGACGTTCGAGGATGTCGAAGCGCTCGGCGACGAGCGGCAGGATCTCGTCGGAGCGCACCGCTTCCGACGGGTCGGCGGCGATGACCGCCGCCGCGCTGGGGGCGAAAGGCCGGCTGCGGGGTTCGGCGCCCGGCGCCTCGCGGCGATACGACTCCGGCAGCAGGCCGAGCAGGTGCTCGGCCGCCTCGAGCTGGCGGCGGGTCCACTGAAAGCGCTGCGGTCCGACATACTCGTTGAGGAAGAAAATGCCGCCGGGGACGAGGGCGGCCTCGACGGCGGCGAACAACGCCTCCAGGCGTTCGACATGGTGGACCGCCGAGACACCGAGCACGATGTCGAAGGCCGCCGCCGGCAGCTCGAGCGCGTTGAGATCGGCGGTCGCGTATTCGAGCGCGGTGAAACCGGCCGCCGTGGCGGCCGCACGCGCGCCGGCCACGGCGCCTGCGGAGAGATCGAGACCGAGATGGCGGCGGGCGAAGCTCTTCGGCGCGAGGCCGCGCTCGAGGCGCCCGTCGCCGCAGCCTAAAGTGAGCGCCGCCGCGACCGGGCGGGGGACCGCGAGCGCGTCGAGCAGATCGAGGAACCAGCCATAGATGTCGCGATCGGCGCGGCCCGCGACCTTCTCGTGGATCCGCTGGCGGACCAGCGGGTGCTCGAGCCAATGACCGCCCGCGGTCGAGGTCCAGGCCGCGCTACCACCGGCCCAAGCCCTGTCCACCGCGGCGGCAAATGCCGGTTGGGTTCCCTCGTCCTCCACCCCGAGAGCCTACCAAGCGTTTCGTGGGGCTCACCTTTCGAGCTCCCGGCGGCGTGGCCTAAGATGGAAATCGTTCGCCGTTCGCGGCCCCCCAGATCGGATCGAGGAAGAAGATGGAGAAAGACGACATTCCCGCGACGGCCGGAAATCCTCTGCTCGCCCCGTGGCGCGGGCCCTACGGCGGCGTGCCGCCGTTCGACGTCGTTCGGGTCGGCGAGTTCCGGCCGGCGCTCGAAGCGGCGATGGCGGACGAGCTCGCCGAAGTCGAGCGCATCGCGGCGAACCCCGCGCCGGCCGATTTCGCCAACACGATCGCCGCGCTCGAGGGCGCCGGCCGCGCGCTCGACCGGGTGAGCGCGGTCTACGAGGTCTTCGGCGGCACGATGAGCAGCCCCGAGTTCCAGGCAGTGGAGCGCGAGATGGCGCCGAAGCTCGCCGCGTTCGCCGACCGGATCACCCAGAACGAGCGCCTGTTCGCGCGCCTCGCGGCGGTCTACGAGAGCCGCGAGACCGCCGGCCTCACCGCCGAAGAGCAGCGCCTCGTCTGGCTCGACTACACCCACTTCGTGCGCGCCGGGGCCCGCCTCGACGCGCCGGCGAAGCGGCGCCTGTCGGAGATCAACCAGCGCCTCGCGACCCTGTTCACCCAGTTCAGCCAGAACCTGATGGCCGACGAGAACGACCACCTCCTGGTTCTCGACCGGGAAACGGACCTCGAAGGGCTCCCGGCCTCGGTGCGCGCGGCCGCGAGCGCCGCGGCCGAAGCGGGCGGTCATCCCGGAAAGTGGGCGATCCTCAATACCCGCTCCGCGATGGAGCCCTTCCTCGCCTACGCCGACCGCCGCGACCTGCGCGAGCAGGTCTGGCGCACCTACCTCCGCCGCGGCGACAACGGCGATGCGCACGACAACAACGCCATCGTCGCCGAGATCCTGAGGCTGCGCGGCGAGCGCGCGAAGCTCATCGGCTATGCCACCCACGCCCACCGCCGGCTCGAGAACTCGATGGCGAAGACTCCCGAGCGCGCGCTCGAGCTCATGGAGGCCATCTGGACGCCGGCGGTGGCGCGCGTCCGCGAAGAGGTCGCCGACATGCAGGCGATCGCCGATCAGCTGGCTCCGGAAGCTGCGGCCGGCGGCGCGCAACGGACCATCGCGCCCTGGGACTATCGCTACTACGCCGAGAAGGTGCGCAAGGCCCGCTACGACCTGGACGAGAACGAGGTCAAGCCGTACCTGCAGCTCGAGAGGCTGCGCGAGGCGATGTTCTGGGTGGCGGGTGAGCTCCTGGGCCTGCGTTTCGCGCCGGTCTCGGACGTCCCGGTCTATCACCCCGACGTGCGGGTATGGAAGGTGACCGCCGCCGGCGAGCTCGTCGGCCTCTGGTATTTCGACCCTTACGCCCGGCCCGGCAAGCGCTCCGGCGCCTGGATGAACGCCTATCGCAATCAGGAGCGCTTCGAGCACGAGGTCAAGACGATCGTCTCCAACAACTCGAACTTCGTGCAAGGCAGACCGGGCGAGCCGATCCTGATCAGCTGGATCGACGCCGAAACGCTCTTCCACGAGTTCGGCCACGCTCTGCACGGCCTGTCGTCGAACGTGACCTTTCCCTCGCTTTCGGGCACCAACGTGGTGCGCGACTTCGTCGAGTTCCCGTCGCAGCTCGCCGAGCACTGGCTGCGGACGCCCGAGGTGCTCGACCGCTTCGCGCTCCACGTCGAGACGGGAAAACCGCTGCCGCGCGCGCTCGTGGCCAAGATCGAGCGCGCCGAGACCTTCAACAAGGGTTTCGCGACCGTCGAGTACCTGGCCAGCGCCTTGGTCGACATGAAACTGCATCTCGCGGCGGCGGGGGGCGAGGTGGCGATCGATCCCGAGGTCTTCGAGCGTGAGACGCTGGCGGAGCTCGGCATGCCGCCGGAGATCGTGATGCGCCACCGGACGCCGCAGTTCTCCCACATCTTCTCGTCCGACGGCTACTCGGCCGGCTATTACAGCTACCTCTGGGCCGACACCCTGACTGCCGACGCCTGGGAGGCGTTCCTCGAGGCCGGCGGCCCGTACGACAAGGAGGTCGCCCGGCGCCTGCATGACGCGGTCTTCGCGGTCGGCAATACGGTCGATCCGGCCGAGGCCTACCGCGCCTTCCGCGGCCGGGACCCGGGCATCGACGCCCTGATGCGCAAGCGCGGCTTCGCACCGCCCGCAGTTCCGTAGCGACTCCGGATTTTCGACTGCCGTGGTGGCGGTCTCCGGCACTCGGGAGCTCGGGGTGACTCCTAGTGAGGCCGGGAGCTCACCCCGAGCTCCCGAGCGCCGGAGACCGCCCGCGAAACGTCCAGAAGCTTCTTTCTCCGCTTTCCGACGAGGGGTGGCTGGACCGAGGACCCCATGGGATACGGGCCAGACAGGACCCCGAGAGGAAAGCTGGATTCGACGTTATGGCGCTAGACTCTCCGGATTTTGCCGCAGCCCCGAGAGGACGAGCGATGAGCGACCGAAGGAGCAGAGCCAGTGAGCGCACGCGCCGCACGAGAACACTCGGGCCCGCCGCCGGGGAGCTTGCGCTGGGTGGCGCTGGTGCTCATCAGCGTCGCGATGTTCGGCAACTACTACGTCTACGACTCGATCGGGCCGCTCGCCGACTCGCTGCAGAAGCTCCTGGGCTACTCCGACACCCAGATCGGCACGCTGAACGCGATCTACAGCTTCCCGAACATCATCATGGTGCTCATCGGCGGCATCATCGTCGACCGCCTGGGCACCCGCTTCGCGACCCTGCTCTTCACCGCGGTCTGCGTGGTCGGCGCGATCCTCACCGCGGTCTCGCCGTCGTTCGCGATCATGGCGGCCGGCCGCCTCATCTTCGGGCTCGGCGCCGAATCGATGATCGTCGCGATCACCGCCGCGATCGGGCAGTGGTTCGGCGACCGCGCAGCTCGGCTTCGCCTTCGGCCTGAACCTGAGCATCGCGCGCGCCGGCTCCTACGGCGCCGACATGTCGCCGACCTGGGCGCGGCCGTTCTACGAGCGCGGCTGGCAGCCGCCGCTCTGGCGTCGCGGCAGCGATCGGTCTCGTCAGCCTGGTCGCGGCGCTGCTCTACTTCTTCGTCGACCGCGCCGCCGAGCGCGACTACGACCTCGGCCGTCCGGCGCCGCCGGATCGCGTCGTCTGGCGTGACCTGCTGCACTTCGACCGCTCCTACTGGTACGTCGTCGGGCTCTGCGTGACCTTCTACTCGGTCATCTTCCCGTTCCGCAGCACCTTCGCGATCAAGTACTTCCAGCACGCGCACGGCCTGTCGCTGCAGGAAGCCGGCGACGATGAACAGCTACGTCTTCCTGGCGGCGATCTTCGCGACGCCGCTCTTCGGCCTGATGGTGGACCGCATCGGCCGCCGCGCGCTGTTCATGGCCGGCGGCACCTTCCTGCTCGCTCGCGGTCTTCCCGATTCTCGCCTACACCCAGGCGCAATCTCTGGATCTCGACCGTGATCATCGGCATCGCGTTCTCGCTGGTGCCGGCGTCCTCTGGCCGGCGGTCGCCTATCTCGTCGCCCGGCAACCGCCTCGGCACCGCCTACGGCCTGATGACGATGCTGCAGAACATCGGGCTCTTCGATCTTCAATCTCGCCGCGGGTGCGCTGAACGACGCAGCCACGCCGGCGCGGACAACCCGCGCGGCTACCTGCCGATGCTCTGGATGTTCGCGCTCCTCTCCCTGTTCGGCTTCGTCTTCGCGGCGGCGCTCCGGCGGCGCGAGACCGGACCGCACGGTCATCGCCTCGAGACCGCGCAGCCGCAAGGCTAGGAGGAGAATTTCGATGCTCGATCGCAACGCGCACGGCGACATTCTGGAACTGCGCCTCGCCCGCCCGCCGGCGAACGCTCTCGACCCGTCGTTGATCGTGGCGCTCGCCGATGCCATCGCGGGCGCGCCGGCCACCGGCGCGCGGGCGCTGGTCGTCTCGGGCAGCCCAGGGCGGTTCTCCGGTGGACTCGACGTGCCGGTGCTGCTCACCCTCGACCGCGCGGCGATGGAGAAGACCCTGCGCGACTTCTTCCGCCTGATGCGCTCCCTCGCCGCCTCGCCCATTCCCTGCGTGGCCGCGATCACCGGCCACTCGCCGGCCGGGGGCGCGGTGTTGTCGATCTTCTGCGACGCGCGGATCATGGCGGAGGGTGATTTCAGGATCGGCCTGAACGAAGTCCAGGTCGGGCTCTCGCTGCCGCGGGTGATCCACACCGCACTGGTGCGTGTCGTGGGGGAACGCCAGGCCGAGCGGCTCGGCGTCGGCGGCCTGCTCGTTTCCGCCGGGGAAGCGCTGCGCATCGGACTGGTCGACGAGCTGGTGCCGGTCGAGGGCGTCGTCGAGCGCGCGCTCGAGCGCTGCCGCGATCTGCTCCAGCTCCCGCCGCGCGCCATGGCGACCACCCGGGCGCAGAGCCGGGCGGGCCTCGTCGCGGCGTTCGACCGGCAGCAGAACGAGACCTACGAGCGCTTCGTCGACGACTGGTTCGGGGCCGAGACGCAAGGGGCGATGCGCGCGTTGGTAGCGCGCTTGCAGAAGAAGCAGGTGTCGTAGGCGTACCGGAGGACCGAACCCGAGAGGAGGCGCGGAATGTCGAAGCTTGCTGCCAAACAGTGTGTGCCGTGCAAGGGAGGCGTTCCGCCGCTCGCCGGCAAGGAGCTCGACGAGCTACTCGCCCAACTCGGCCCCAACGGCTGGGTGGCGGTGAACGACCACCATCTCGAAAAGTCCTACACCTTTCCAGACTTTTCCTCGGCACTCGCTTTCGTCAACCGGGTCGGAGCGGTCGCCGAGGAGCAGGGTCACCACCCCGACATCTACCTCGCCTGGGGCAAGGTCCGCATCACCGTCTGGACCCACAAGATCGACGGTCTCACCGAGAGCGACTTCATCCTCGCGGCCAAGGCCGACGCGGCCCTCTGAGGCGCGCAGCGCGGCGCGAGCACGAAAAAGGCCCCGGACCTCTCGCGAGATCCGGGGCCTTGGGGTTCGATGCGGACGGCGCTGGGTTGAAGCCTGCTAGCGGGATCCCTTGCGAGATGACCGTCGCTTCTGCCCGTGGCGCATTGCGTTTCGCCCCAGGAGGTACCCCTAGGAGGACGCCGCCCCTATCGAGCCGCGTTTGCCATTACCCACTGGATCACCTCCTTGTCTGGACGTCACGGTCGAGCGGTGGGACCCACCCCACCCGGCCTCCGGAGCCGTCCGAACTCCCGGGAGACCGCCGCCGCCCCGGGGTCGGGGCGCGGAACGAATTGCGCGAGTTTGCGCCTCGACTCCCCGGCTGTCAATCGAGCGCTGACGAAGCCCCGCCGCAGAAGGCTCGCCGGCATGCCCCGGCTAGGGGAAGATCCCCATGTCGCCGTAGGTGACGCAGATCTTGTCGATCGCGTTGATGAACGCCGCGGTGCGCAGGTCGGGCTTGTCCTTGTGCGTCCTGCGGGTCTCGCGGATGCTCTGGTAGGAGTGACCATCGTCTCCTCGAGGCCGGAGTTCACGAGATCCTCTTCCGAGGGTCCGGAGGCGAAGTCGGCCGAGCTCCTCCTCGGTCAGGGTCTTGCCGGTCATCGTCTGCACGGCCTTCAGGAGCTTGCGGTAGGCGCTCTCTTCGAAACGCTTCTCCATGCGGCCGAAGCGGACGTGGGAGAGGTTCTTGACCCACTCGAAGTAAGAGACCGTCACGCCGCCGGCATTGAGGTACATGTCCGGGATGATCATCACGCCGCGCTGGTAGAGCTGCTCGCTGGCCTTCGCGGTCGTCGGTCCGTTGGCGCCTTCGCCGATGATCTTCGCCTGGATGCGACCGGCAGTTCTCCTCGGTGATCTGGTTCTCGAGCGCTGCCGGAACCAGGATGTCGCAGTCGAGCTCGAGCGCCTCGGACGGCCGCTTGATGTTCTTGGCGCCCGGGAAGTTGAGGATCGACTTGGTTGCGGCGCGATGGGCGACGACCTTGTCGAGATCGAGCCCTTGCGGGTTGTGGATCGCGCCCTCGTACTCGGCGAGACCGACCAGGATGGCGCCGGCTTCGCGCAGGAACTTGGCGGCGTAGTAGCCGACGTTGCCGAGACCCTGGACGACCACGCGCTTGCCTTCGAGTCCGGTCGTGAGGCCGAGCTTCTTCATGTCGGCGGCGTCGTTGCAGGCTTCGCGGATGCCGAAATAGCAGCCGCGGCCGGTCGCTTCCTTGCGGCCGCGCACGCCGCCCTGCGGAATCGGCTTGCCGGTGACGCAGCCGAGCGCGTTGAGGTCGTTCGGGGCCAGGGCCTGATAGGTGTCGGCGATCCAGGCCATCTCCTTGGGCCCGGTGCCGTAGTCCGGCGCGGGGACGTCGATCGCCGGTCCGATGAAGCCCTTGCGCCAGAGCTCGTAGGTGTAGCGCCGGGTGATGCGCTCGAGCTCGTGCACGGAGTACTTGGCGCGGTCGATCCTGATGCCACCCTTGGCGCCGCCGAACGGCACGTCGACGATGGCGCACTTGTAGGTCATCAGCGCCGAAAGCGCCATGACCTCGTCTTCGGAGACCAGGAGCCCGTAACGGATGCCGCCCTTGGTCGGGAGCTTGTGCTGGCGAGTGCTCGGCGCGCCAGGCATGGATGACCTCGATCGAACCGTCGTCCATGGCGACCGGGAAAGCCATGTGGTAAACGCTGTTGCAGACCTTGATCTGATCCAGCAGGCCCTTCGGGTGAGTCGGTGTAGGCGGCGGCTTTGTCGAAATTGGCATTCACCTGGTCGAAGAATTTGATCTCGCTCATGATTCTCGGGGTCCCCTCAAGTGGCGTAAGCAGCTGGCCGGAATGGTGGTTCGCGGTCGAAGCGCCGGCAGCTTTCCACCTTTCTCGGGGCGCTGCAAGAGGCGCTGGGGCGGTCGCGAGCCACTCCGAAGGACGGGCGGGGCACCCCCCCTTTCAAGTAGAATGCGGGCGCTTTTCGAATCCAATCGGGCGGAAGATGCCCAGCTCTCCCGAGGTGAGCGATGCAGAATCAGGGTCCGGTCCATAGCCACCATGGAGTCGAGGAGCAGGGCCTTTCGGGCGCCAGAAGCGTCTACTGGAACCTGCCGCCGGCGCGGCTCTATGAGGAGGCGATGCGACGGGGTGAGGCGCACCTCTCGGCCGACGGGGCGCTCATCTGCCACACCGGGGAGTTCACCGGCCGGTCGCCCAACGACAAGTTCGTGGTCGAAGAGCCGGGGTCGTCGGCGGAGATCTGGTGGGGCAAGGTCAACAAGCCGATCTCGAGCGCGGCGTTCGACAACCTGTTGAACAAGGTGCGCCACCACCTTGCGGGCAAGGACCTGTTCGTCTTCGACGGCTACGCGGGGGCGGATCCGCGCTACCGGCTGCCGGTGCGGGTGATCACCGAGACCGCCTGGCAGGCGCTTTTCTCCGCGAACATGTTCGTGCGCGAGACCGACCCGCGGAAGCTCGCCCAATTCCAGCCCGGCTTCGTCGTCCTCGACGCCATGAACTTCAAGGCCGACCCGGCTGTCGACGGCACGCGGAGCTCGACCTTCATCCTGGTGAATTTCGAAGAGAACATGGTGCTGCTCGGCGGTACCGAGTATGCCGGCGAGATCAAGAAGTCGATCTTCACCGTGATGAACATGGTCCTGCCCGGAAAGGGCATCTTTCCCATGCACTGCAGCGCCAACTACGGCGTCGACCGGGACGACGTGGCGCTCTTCTTCGGTCTCTCGGGCACGGGCAAGACGACGCTCTCCGCCGACCCGCGCCGCACGCTCATCGGGGACGACGAGCACGCCTGGTCGGACGACGGCGTCTTCAACATCGAAGGCGGCTGTTACGCGAAGGTGATCCGGCTCTCGCGCGAGGGCGAGCCCGACATCTGGGAGGCCTCGCACCGTTTCGGCACGATTCTCGAGAACGTCGAGTTCGACCCGGAGTCGAGGCGGCTCGACCTCGACTCGACGCGCTTCACGGAGAACACCCGTTCGAGCTATCCGATCACCCATCTGCGCAACTGCGACCCGGCGGGGATCGCCGGGCACCCGAAGGACATCGTCTTCCTCACCTGCGACGCTTTCGGCATCCTGCCGCCGCTCGCCCGCCTCACCGAGGAGCAGGCGATGTATCACTTCCTCTCCGGCTATACCGCCAAGGTCGCCGGTACGGAGCGCGGGATCACCGAACCGTCCGCGACCTTCTCGACCTGCTTCGGAAGCCCCTTTCTCCCCCTTCATCCTGGCGTCTACGCGGCTCTGCTCGGCAAGCGGCTGACGGAACACCGCGCGCGCGTCTGGCTGCTGAACACCGGCTGGACGGGGGGGGCCTACGGCACCGGGTCGCGCATGAAGCTCGGCCTCACGCGCCGGCTCGTCGACGCGGCGCTCTCGGGCGAGCTCGTGCGAGCGCCCACGCGTCCGGATCCGGTCTTCGGTCTCGAGATCCCCGAGTCGGTCGAAGGCGTTCCCGGCTCGGTGCTGCGTCCCTGGGAGAGCTGGCCGAAGCGCGCCGCCTACGATGCCCAGGCCGCGAAGCTCGCGCGAATGTTCGCCGCCAATTTCGCGGAGTACGCCCCGGGAGTCTCCGCCGCGGTGCGCGCCGCGGGACCGAAGACGTAGAGCCGCGGGGCTCCGCCGCTACTCTCCCTTGTGCTGCGGATAGAAGTCGATCTCGGCTCCGAGGAGTTTCGCGAGCAGCACGATCTGGCCGGTGTGATAGCTCATGTGCTCCACGGTGTGGAAGAGGGCGCGGTAGCCGTCGAGCTCGTACTTCTGGATCTTGCGCACCCGCGAAAGCTCCTCGGCCGAGAGCCCGCGGATCGTCTCGCGACAGCGAGTGACGGTCGCGCGCAGGTCGCCCAAGAGCTCCGCTTTCGTCCGGCCGCCGCGCGTCGCGAACTCTTCGTCACGATGGCGCTCGAAAGGCTGGCCGCCGAGCCCGGCGAGCACCCATTGCGCGAGGTTGCCGTGCAGGTGGGCGAGGAGGTTCGCGATGCTGTTGCTCTGCTCGTTGCCCCGCCACCGGAGCTGGTCCTCGGAGAGCGGTCCGGCGGCGCGCTCGATCTTCCCCAGGTACTCGTCCCAGTAGTGTTCGGCGAACTCGATGAGACGGCTGTTCATGGCCCCTCTCCTCAGTTCTGATGGGCCCGATAGGCCGCGAGATAGAGGTCCGCTTCGGACGCGAACGAGGTGTGTCGCGGGTGCCAGCCGAGCGCCGCGAGGACGCGGGCGTTCGCGACCTTCTGATCGACCCCCAGGCCTTCGGCGAGCGGACCGAAGCGCGCCGTCGCCTCGCCCGGGGAGAGCGCGCGGACGCGGCCGGGAACGCCGGCCGACGCGGCGACCGCGGCGACCATCTCGCCCACCCGGGGATTCGAGCCGTCGTTGACGTTCAGCGCCTCGCCGCCGGGGGCGCGTTCGGCGGCCAGGACGTAGGCCTCCGCCGCGTCGTCGACGTGGACCGTCGACCAGGAGTGGGTTCCGTCGCCCACCATCTCCACCTCACCGGCGATGGCGGAGGCGAACCAGAGGGCGGTAAGGCCCCCCGCCCTGCCGTAAGCGCAACCGGGACGCAGCACCAGGGTGCGCAGGTTCGCGCCTGTCGCCGCGAGGACCCTCTGCTCGTGTTCCACCCGCCAGCGCACCATGTCGAGCGGCGCGAGCGGCGTCGTTTCGTCGACCAGTCGCCCGCCGGTGTCGCCGTAGACCCAGACTCCGGAGGTATAGAGCAGGGCGCGCGGCGCGCTCGCGCCGCGCACGGCGGCGAGAAGCGAGTCGATCGCGGCGCGGTCCCGTTCGACGGTCTCGCTCGAGTGCTCGGAGGCACAGTGAACGAGGATGTCGCAGCCCCGGGTGACGGCGAGATAGCTCTCGGGTACCGCGATGTCGCCGAGCACCGGGACGACCTCCTCCCGCGCCAGGGCGCGCGCGCTCTCGGAGCTCCGCGCGAGGCCGAACACCCGGTGTCCGGAGCGCCGGAAGGCTGCCGCCACGGCGCCGCCGATGTAGCCCGTCGAGCCAGTCACGAAGACGTTCATGGAAGACCCCCCTTGCATTTTCGCATTCTGACAGCACCCGCTGGAGAGCGCGCGGCGCGCCCGGCGAGCCGGTCTTTTGGGCTCGGAGACCGGTCCGGTGCGAACCTTTCGCGCGCTCGCACGTCTCTAGAGAGCATGATCCCGCGGACCACCTTGCCGTTCGCCCTCGCTCTGGCGCTTCTCGCTGGACCGGCCGCCGCCTCCGAGCGCGACCACCTTCTGGTGACGACCCGTTGGCTCGCTGAGCACCTCCAGGATCCCGGGCTCGTGCTGCTCCACGTCGGCGAGGCGGCCGAATACGCCAAGGCGCACCTGCCGGGGGCCCGATTCGTTGCGCTGCAGGATCTCTCTACGCCGAGGCCCGCGGCGTCCGCGCCGGACCCGAATGCGCTTTCGCTCGAGATGCTGCCGGCCGACACGCTGCGCGAGCGGCTCGAGGCGCTCGGCATCGCGGACGACTCGCGGGTCGTCGTCTACTTCGGCAACGACTGGGTCTCGCCATCGACGCGTATCCTTTTCACGCTCGACTATGCCGGCCTCGGCGCCCATGCCTCGCTCCTCGACGGCGGGCAGGCGGCATGGGTGCGCGACGGTCACGCCGTGACGGCGGAGGTGCCGGCGCCGCGGCACCGGCAAGCTCAAGCCGCTCACCCTGCATCCCACGGTCGTGGATGCGAAGTTCGTCCTTGACCATCGCACGGCGCCGGGCTACGCCGTCGTCGACGCGCGCGACCGCGTCTTCTACGACGGCGTCGAGATCCCCGGTCATGAGGGGCAGAAGCAGCGCGCCGGGCATGTCGCGGGCGCGCGCAGCGTTCCGTTCACCTCCACCACCGACGACGACCTCTACCTCCTGTCGGAGGCTGAGCTGCAGCACCCTCTTCGCGCGCGCCGGTGTTTCGGCGGGCGACGTGGTGATCGGCTACTGCCACATCGGCCAGCAGGCGACCGCCATGCTCTTCGCGGCGCGGACGCTGGGCCACGAGGTGCGGCTCTACGACGGCTCCTTCGAAGACTGGTCGCGCCACACGGAGTATCCGGTGGAAGTGCCGCCCCCGCCGCCGGCGGCCCAGCCGTGAGAAGCCGCCGGCCCGCGAAACCGTACGCCGATCCGTACCTCGCCGGCGTCGGGCTCGGGCTCGTCCTGCTCGCCTCGTTCCTCTTCGCCGGCCGCGGCCTGGGGGCTTCGGGAGCCTTCGCCACGACCGCCGCCGGACTGGTCGCCGCAGTCGACCGGCCGGCCGCGGAGGCGAGCCCGCTCTGGTCGCGCTATCTCGGCGGCGCGGGTCCCTGGCGCGACTGGCTGCTGTTCGAGCTTGGCGGAGTCCTGCTGGGCGGCGCGCTCTCGGCGGCGGCCGCCGGGCGCCTGCGTGCCGAAATCGAGCGCGGCCCGCGTCTCGGGAGCCGCGCGCGGCTCGCCGCGGCGGCCGCCGGCGGCGCGATCATGGGGGCCGGAGCGGTCCTGGCGCGCGGCTGCACCAGCGGCCAGGCGCTCACCGGCGGGGCCCTCCTCACGGTCGGCGGTTGGGCCTTCATCGCGGGCGCGTTCGGCGCCGCTTTCGCGGTCGCGCCTCTCCTGCGGCGGCTCTGGCGATGACTCCGGCGATCCTCGACCTCGCGGGCGCGCTGGCGATCGGCGTGGCGTTCGGGTGGACGCTCGAACGCGCCGGGTTGGGCAGCGCGCGCAAGCTCGCGGGACTTTTCTACTTCACCGACTTCACGGTCTTCAAGGTCCTCTTCTCGGCCCTGGTGACGGCGGCGCTCGGGCTCTTCTGGTTGTCGCGCTTCGGAGTCGTCGACCTCGCCGGGCTCGACGTCCCCGCGACCTTCCTCCTGCCGCAGGCGGTCGGCGGACTGGTCTTCGGCGCCGGCTTCGTCCTCGCCGGCCTCTGCCCGGGAACCTCGTGCGTTGCGGCGGCGACTGGGCGCGGCGACGGTCTCGCCGCGGTCGGCGGGATGTTTGCCGGCGTGCTCGGCTTCGGGTGGGCGCTCGGTCGGCTGCCGCAGCTCGCGGCGTTCTATTCCGCCGGCGACCGGGGCCGGTTTCTGCTGCCCGAGGTGCTCGGCATCTCCTATGGCGGCACGGTGTTCCTGATCGTGGCCGTCGCTGTCGCCGGTTTCGCGGCGATCGAGCGCTTCGAGCGCCGGCTTTGAATCCCGTGACTCCCGTGAATCGGACGACGCTGCACCGGATGCTCGCGGCTTTCGCGCTCGCGGCCGGGCTGCTGGCGGCGGCCGTAAGCAGCCCGACGCCGAAGTCCGCGCCCGCCGATCTCGCTCAACTCGCTCAGATCGCGGCGCGCATCGAGCACGAAGAGGATCACGTCACAGCGCTCGAGGTCGCGGAATGGATCCGCGACCGCCGCCCGCGGCTGCGCCTCGTCGACTTGCGCCCGCCCACGGAATACGCGGCGGGCCATCTGCCGACGGCCGAGAACCGCTCGCTCGGCGAGCTGCTCGCGACCGGCGTCGGCGCGCAGGAGACAGTCGTCCTCTACTCCGCGGGCGGCACCCATGCGGCTCAGGGATGGGTCCTGCTCGCGGCGCGGGGAGCGCGCGCCATCTACACCCTGGCGGGCGGCTATGACGCCTGGCTGCGCGAAGTGATGCATCCGGAGCTGCCCCGCAACGCCTCGGCGGCGGCCGCTGCCGCTTTCGCGCGCACCTCGGAGCTCAGCCGCTACTTCGGCGGCCGACCACGGATCGTCGACGCGGTGAGCCCTTCGACCGGTGAGGTCTCCGCCGAGGAGCTCGCCGCGCAAGCGGCCCGGGCCCGCCGCGGTGGTTGTTGATCCTCGCGCCGGGAAGCGCCGCCGTGTTACCCTCCGCCGTCATGCCCGTGCGAGCTCTGTCGCCGGTCCTCGTCCGCGTCGCCGTCGGCCTCGTCGCGAGCGTCGGCTGGACGGGCTTGGCGAGCACCCCTCTCGCGGCGCAGCCGATGGTCGTCTTCTCCGACGGCTTCGAGAGCGGCAATACCCTCGCCTGGTCGGCGAGCGTCGGAGAGCCGGCGCTGCCGCCGGCCGACGTCTTCCGGATGTCCGATCTCGATCTCCGCGACCCGCACGTTTACATCAGCCCTCTGCCGTTCACCTGTTTCGACTTCACCGATGCGGACGTCCCGGGCGTCCCCGGCTCGGCCTTCAACGGCCAGCTCGCTGCCGCGATCACGACCGACGGCGATGGCGACGGCTTCCTCGACACCTCCCTCCTGCTCGAGTTCCGTCCGTTCGACGAGCTCGCGAGCGCCCTGCGTCTCGATTTCGGGAGCGGTCTGTGCACGGCGCCGATGGCCGGCACGAGCTGCGCCCCCGATCCCGCGGCGGTGCCGCAGACGACCGCTTACGACGGCCTGACTGCCGGAACCTGTCTCGCGCCGGTCTCCGGGACGACCTACCCGCCCTACGCGCCCGAGATCTCGACCCCCACGGCGCCCTGTTTCATCTCCGTGGCGCGGCGGATCGTTTTCGATCTGAACGGCGTGGGCCTGCCGCTCTCCGAGCTCGAGCTCGGCGGGGAGTGGACCGCGACGCCGGTCGCCGGTTTCGTGAACGGATTGATGCGCGGCTTCCTGAGCGAAGCCGACGCGGCGAACGTGCTGCTCCCGCCGGGGATCCCGATCGTCGGCGGGCAGCCGATTTCGGTCCTCCTGCCGGGCGGCACCGGGAACTGCGCCGCGCACGACGACCGCGACCTCCTGAACGGCGTCTCGGGCTGGTGGTTCTACTTCAACTTTCCCGCCGACGCCGTCACCTGGACCGGTAACTAGTCCGGCTCACCCGGTAGCCGGGCTTAGCCGGCGCTCTTGAGCTTGGCGAGCTCCTGCTCGGCCGCTGCGATCCGCCCCTTGTCGCCGATCTTCTTCAAGACCTCGATCCGGCGCTCGTGCGCCTTGAAGTTCCGCGGTGCGAGCTCGATCGCCTTGCCCAGCTCGGTGACCGCATCCTCGAACTTCTGCTCGCGAATGTCGAGCTCGGCCAGACCGCTGTGGGCCTGATGCAACGCCGGATTGATCGCGAGGGCCGCCTCGAAGTGCCGCCGGGCGACATCGAGCTGCTGCGAATTCGAGGCTTGAGCGCCCGCGTTGTAGAGCAGCACGGCGGTCCCGGGAGTGCGGTCCTTTTCAGCCAGAACCGCCAGCGCGGCTTCCGCTTCGTCCTTCCTGCCCAGCGTGCCGAGCGCCTCGTAGCGCCCGTTCAACGCCAACGAGTCGGCCGGATCGAGAGCCAGGGCCTGATCGGTGGCCGCGAGGGCCGATTCGGCATGCTGCTTCGCGAGCGCAGCGAGATCGGCGCCGCTATCGAGCTTGCCCGCCGCCTTCAGCTGCTCGAGCCAGGGTTTCTCGGCCTGCGCCAGGTGGACCTGGGCGAGCGCCGAATATCCCAGCAGGAGCTTGGGATCCGTGGCGACCGCCTGCTCGAGCTTCGCTTGCGCCAGAGCGAAGTCCTTCGCCTGGACGGCCTTCGCGCCCTCGTTGTAGTACTCGCCCGCCGTGATCACGGCGAGGCTGACTTTCAGTTGCAGTTGATCGCCCTTCTTGAGCTTCTGGGCGGCGAAGTCGACCTCCTGCGAGAAGTCGTGGTAGCCGGCCTTCAGCACCTGGATGGTGCACGGGTGCGCGAAGTCGACGAGCTCGCCGGCCGCTTTGCCGAGGGCGTCGGTCTTGCCGGTGAACGTGAACGGAGGCTCGGTCGTGGCGCAGTGGAGGGTGAGATCCGCGTCGCCGATCGGCACGCCCTCGGTGGAGGAGACGATGACCGTGAACGGCGCCTTCGGCTTCGCCTTGTCGGCGGCGAGTGCGAGGTTCGTCGAGGCAACGATCAGGACGGCGGCGAGGGCGGTGGGGAATCGGTTCACGGGCGTCTCCTTGCGGACGGGAGGGGTCTCGATGGAAGCGGCGCGTAGTATATGAAAAGACGCCAGAAACTCACCGGAGGTACCGATGACCCGCCGCCGCACCCGAATCCGACTCGGAGCGCTCCTCGCCGGCTTCTGCCTCGTGGCTCCAGCGGGCGCCAAGGAGCTGCACTGGAAGGCGCTCGAAGTGGAGGCTCGTCTCGAGCCCGATGGCACCCTTGCGGTCTCCGAGCTCCAGCGCCTGGTCTTTACCGGCGACTGGAACGGCGGGGAGCGCAAGTTCCGGCTCGGTCTCGGCCAGCGCGTCACGCTCGACCGGATCGTGCGCCTTCGACCGGGGGAGGCCGACGGCATAGAGCTCGTCCGCGGCAGTCTCGACGAGGTCGATCAGTACTCCTGGGCCTCCGCCGACACCGTGCGCTGGCGCAGTCGCCGCCCCGCCGACCCACCCTTCGACGGCAGCGAGCTCGACTACCGGCTCGACTATCGCCTCACCGGGATCCTGCAGCGCGTGGGCGAGCGCGCCTACCGCCTGGATCATCAGTTCGCCTTCACCGAGCGCGACGGCGTCATCGAGAAGATCGTCGTGCATTTGGCCCTCGCGCCGGAGTGGCGCGCGTTGTCGCCTCTGCCGGTCTCGTGGGAAGCGGGTCCGCTCGCACCGGGGGAGGGCCTGGTCGTCACCACCGATCTCGAGTTCGCGGGGGAAGGCGCGCCGGGGAACGCAGCGCCTCCGCGGCTCGCCACCGGGCTGCGCCTTGCCGGGGTGGCGGTTTTCGTCGCCGGCGCGCTCCTCTTCCTGCTCCTCATCTTCCGCCGGGACCGCGCCCTCGGCCGTTTCGCGGCGGCCAAGCGCGACCCGATCGACGCCTCCTGGCTCGAAGAGAAAGTCTTCGCCCTGCCGCCCGAAGTCGTGGGCGCCGCCTGGGACCGCAGCGTCGGCAGCGCGGAGGTGGCGGCGACGCTCGCCCGGCTGACCCAGGAGGGCAAGCTCAAGAGCGCGGTGGAGACTACGGGTCGGTTCTTCAAGCGCGAGAATCTCCATCTCGAGCTCCTGGTCGACCGCGAGAGCCTGACCGACTACGAGGGCAAATTGATCGGCGCGCTCTTCGGAACGGCGCGCGTGACCGACACCGAGACGCTGCGGGCGAAGTACAGGTCCACCGGCTTCGACCCCGCCGCGAAGATCCGCTCCGGCGTCGAAACGCGTCTCAAGCGGGTCCGCGGTTTCGCCGCCGGCAGTCCGCACCCGAAGTGGCGCCCCACGGCGCTGCTCCTCGCCGCCGGCGTCGCGCTGCTCGTCCTCTCGGCGTGGATCTCGTGGGCGGGGCAGAATGCCGCTTCGACGACCGGTACCGGGCTCCTCTGCGTGTTCCTGCCGCTGGCGCTCGTCGTCGCCGCGATTCCCGGCTGGGGCGGAGCCATCGCCGGTCAGGGACGCGTCGGCTCCCTCGTCGGGCCGTTCTTCGCGCTGGCGATTTCGGACCTCCTGCTGGCGGGCGCGCTGTGGGGTTTCTCCGCCTGGCCCGGAGCCCATCTCGGACATCTTGCCGGCGGCGTGCTCTTCGCCCTCGGCCTGGCGCGATCGCACGCCAACCTCCTCGCGACACGGGAGAGCGCCGAGAGTCTCGTGAGACGGCGCGAGCTGGTTGCGGCACGGGACTATTTCGCGGCCGAGCTCGCGCGACCCGAGCCGCGTCTCGAGGACCGCTGGTTCCCCTATCTCCTCGCGTTCGGTCTCGCACCCAGAATGGAGCGCTGGTTTCGCCGTTTCGGAGGGTTGGCCGAGCGCGGCGGCGGGGGCTTCACCTCGGTCGCGAGCGCGGGCGGAGGCGGGAGCGGCGGGACGAGCGGTTGGAGCGGCGGCGGCGGCGCTTTTGGCGGCGGCGGCGCCTCGGCGACCTGGGCGATGGCGGCGACGGCGATGTCGGCGGGAGTGGCGGCGCCGAGCTCGAGCGGTGGCGGCGGTGGCGGTGGCGGCGGCGGGAGCTCGGGCGGCGGCGGTGGCGGCGGTTGGTGAGTCTTCGTCTTGAGCGGAGACAGCACGGCCCTGGCTTCGAAGGGTGACTTCGCTCGCCAGGGCCGCTCGAACCCGTCAGCCGCGAATGCGGCTCACATCATCGGCGGCGGCATCATCGGCATGGGAGCCGGCGGTGCCAACTTCACGACCTTCTTCTTGGCGGGCTTGCGCTTCGCGGGCTTCTTGGCAGCCTTCTTCTTCGCTGCGGGCTTCTTGGTGGCTTTCTTGGTGGCCTTCTTCTTGGCGGCCTTCTTCTTGGTCGCCTTTCTGGCGGGCTTCTTGGTGGCCTTCTTCTTGGCGGCCTTCCTCTTCGCTGCGGGCTTCTTGGTGGCCTTCTTCTTCGCGGCTTTCTTCTTCGCTGCCATTCGCTACCTCCTTCGGTTAGGCGATCTCGCGATCGCTCCCTTCCGGACCTCCAATTGCACTTTCCGCTCTCGCGTGAGAGTTCACGACGGCAAGAGGTTCCGGAAGAGCGTTGATCTGTTTCTCATTGTCAACATTTTCGCGCGAGATGCAAGTGTTTCGTGAAAGTTTTTTCTAGAATCGTCCGCGTACGAGTCCGTTCTCGACACGGCAAGAGGAGCGTTCATGACCACGATTCCGGTTCCACCCCGCCTTGCCGCACAGGCGCACGTCCGCTCGCTCGCCGAGTACCGCGAGGTCTATCGGCGCTCGCTCGAGGATCCCGAAGGCTTCTGGCGGGAGCAGGCGGAGATCCTCACCTGGTTCCATCCGCCGCAGCAGATCTTCGATTCGGACCTGCGCGAGGTCGACTTTTCCTGGTACGGCGGCGGACGCCTGAACGCCTGCCACAACTGCATCGACCGGCATCTCGCGACCCGCGGCGACAAGCCCGCGATCCTCTGGGCGGGCGACGAGCCGGGGGACTACCGGTCGATCAGCTATCGCGAGCTCAAGCACATGGTCTGCCGGATCGCGAACGTCCTGATCGCCCACGGCGTGGGGAAGGGCGATCGGGTGGCGATCTACCTGCCGATGATTCCGGACCTCGCCGCGACGATGCTCGCCTGCGCCCGGATCGGGGCCGTGCACTCGGTGGTTTTCGCCGGCTTCTCGGCGGAATCCCTGCGCGGCAGGATCCTCGACGCGGGAGCGAAGCTCGTGGTGACCGCGAACGAGGGCCTGCGGGGCGGCAAGAGAATTCCCCTCAAAGCGACGGTCGACAAGGCGGTCGAAGGGCTCTCGTTCGTCGGTTCGGTGCTCGTGGCGCGACGCACCGAGACGGAGGTGCCGATGCGCGGCGGGCGCGACTTCTGGCTCGAAGAGGAGTGCTCGAAGCAGCGCTCGACCTGCCCGGTGGAGTGGATGCATTCCGAGTCGCCCCTCTTCACCCTCTACACCTCGGGTTCGACGGGGCAGCCCAAAGGCGTCCTGCACACGACCGGCGGCTATCTGGTCTACGCCGCGCTCACCCACAAGCTGGTGTTCGACCTGCACGAGGACGATGTCTTCATGTGTGCGGCGGACGTCGGCTGGATCACCGGACACAGCTACATCGTCTACGGCCCGCTCGCCAACGGGGCGACGACGGTGATGTTCGAGTCGGTGCCGGTCTATCCGGATGCCGGGCGCTACTGGCAGATCGTGGACGATCTCGGGGTCACGATCTTCTATACCGCGCCGACGGCGCTGCGCGCCATCGCCCGCGAGGGCGACGCCTGGGTGAAGAAGTCCCGGCGCACCTCGCTCCGTATCCTGGGAACGGTGGGCGAGCCGATCAACCCCGAGGTCTGGAAGTGGTACCACGACGTCGTCGGCGAAGGGCGCTGCGCGGTGGTCGATACCTGGTGGCAGACGGAGACCGGGGGCATCCTGATCACGCCGCTGCCGGGCGCGACGCCGACCAAGCCCGGTTCGGCGACGCTGCCTTTCTACGGCATCGAGCCGATCGTCGTGGACGACCAGGGCCGGGAGCTCGAGGGCAACGGCGTGTCGGGGAACCTCTGCCTCAAGCGCTCCTGGCCCGGACAGGCGCGGACGATCTGGGGCGATCACGCGCGCTTCCGCCAGACCTACTTCATGACCTACCCCGGCCTCTATTTCACCGGCGACGGCTGCCGGCGCGACGAAGACGGCTATTACTGGATCACCGGCCGGGTGGACGACGTACTGAACGTCGCCGGGCACCGCCTGGGCACGGCCGAGGTCGAGAGCGCGCTCGTCGCGCACCCGGCGGTCGCCGAGGCCGCCGTGGTCGGCTTCCCGCACGACATCAAGGGGACGGGGATCTTCGCCTACGTCCACATCACGCCGGAGTTCGAGTCGTGGGACCCGGAGGAGCTGGTGGGGGCTTTGAAGGAGCAGGTGCGCGAAGCGATCGGACCGATCGCCACCCCGGACCGGATCCTGATCGCGCCCGGTCTCCCCAAGACGCGTTCCGGCAAGATCATGCGCCGGATCCTGCGCAAGATCGCCGCCGGCGATGTCTAGCGACCTGGGCGACGTCTCCACCCTCGCCGATCCGACAATTGTCGAAAAGCTGATCGCGGCGGCGAAGCTGTAGCGCCCGTAGAGGATCGCCCCACCGGCGCCGCACGGTCCGCCGGCAGGGTCGCCTGATATCCCGTGGCTCGCCCTACGGCACGCTCGAGCTCCAGGCGCCGAGCCCGCCGCCTTCGAAGCCGTCGACGAAGATCGTCACTACGTTCGAGAAGCAGTAAAAGCCCGCGATCGCATCGCAGGTTTCCGAGTTGAAGACGAAGCTCCAGCTGCCGCTCGCCAGGTTGCGCGCACCGTAGTCGAAAAGGCTCCCCGCGGTGCCGTCCATCCAGTCGGCGCAACTGTTGCCGCTCCAGTGACCCTGGTTGTCCGTGCCGGTGAAGACTCCGCCGAGACCGTGTTGTCCCTGCTCGTCCACTTCGATGTCGGAGAGCAGCGCGATCTCCGTCTGCAGCGTCCAGAGGAGATCCGCCTTGTTGGCGGCGATCTCGACCCCGCCCGGACGGCGGAAAGGGCCGTCGGTGGTGAGCCGGTCTATGGCATCGACCGAGCTGGTCGAGAGGTAGGCCACGAACGACTCCGGCCGCGGCAGAGCGGCCGCCGTCGCCAGGTTCTGGCAGATGGCGTCGCCGGCCGCGAGCCCGGTGGCTCCCCCGGCGTCGGGCCAACTGCCGAGATCACCCTGTCCCGTCGCAGAGGTTACGAAGACGTAGGCCCCCGGGCCGTCGAAGGAGGGCAACGAGCTTCCCGGACCTTTCTCGAAGCAGTAGAGATGCCCGACCGTATCGCAGCCCTGGGTGAAGTTGCTGGTCCACCACGCGTAGCCTGCGGAGTTGTCCCCGGTGCGATCGAGCCCAGCCGCGGCCTGGCCCGTCCAGCCGGAGCAGGTCGCCGGCGTTGCGCCCTGGCTGAAGAGCTCGCCGGACCAGTGCGTGCCGGTGTGGACAGACGCCTTGGGCACCGTCGTGCCGTTCTGGTCGACGTAGGGCGGGTAGAGGATCTGGGAATTGAACGGGTCGGTCAGGACCGGGAGATGGCGCGAGAACGGCCGCCCGTCGGTGCGCATCCACGGTCCGGCGTCGGGAAGCGTCGCCTGGCCGCAGTTGTCCGAGAGCTTGCCGGTGAATCCTGCCACGCGGCAGTAAGCGTCGGTCGTTCCGGTCGATAGCCAGGCGACGAAATTCCCCGAATTGGCGAGTCCGGCCGCGGCGGCCAGGGTTTGGCAGATCGCGTCGCCGGCGGCGAGCCCGCTGTTGCCGGAGGCCTCCGGCCAGGTCGACAGCTTGCCGGTGCCGGTCGCCGAGGTGATGAACATCATGTGGACAGCGGCATGTGCCGGTCCCGTTGCAAGAAGCAGGGTGGCAGCGATAGCGAAACGGGTGCGACGACGTGGCGTGCGCATGAGTGGGTCTCCTCCTGGTCGTCAAGGCGAGTACGCCCGGCTCGACCTTGCCGCAGGGCGGCCGGGCCGGCGGGGGTCGAGAGCTCCTCGTCCATGGAGAGAAACGAGAAATCGCGCGCTTCAGGGCAGGTGCCGTAGATCTCTCGCTGATCCGCGAGCGACGGAACACCTACGCGATCGCCGCGCGGGCGGTGCCGTTCAGGGCGGGGTCCAGGCGCTCGTGTCGCCGCTTTCGAAGTCGTCGGCGAAGAGCAGGCTGGACTCGTGGAGCACCACCGCCGCCTGATGCGGGCCGAGCGCGACGGCGGTCACCGGTACGAAGCCGAGCGACCCCGGCGCGATCCCGGAGGGCGGCACGAAGCCGCCGCCGCTCGGCACGACGCGCGCGAAGGTCCCGCCGAGGATCGCGTTGCGCGGGGAGGTCGACGGGTTGACCAGGACCTCTCCGTTGCGGAAATGGCGCACATAGGTGCCGCTCGCGGTGTCGTAGGTATCGGAGATCTGGACGGCGAGCGGATCGGTCGCGCGACCGAGATAGACCGCGTACTCGGGGAACCACTCGGGCTCGAGACCGAGGTCGAGGTTGAGGTAGGAACGGTCGCCTCTGACCAGGAGGTAGGAGCCGAGGACGAACATCCGCTCCGCGACGTCGGTCGCTTCGGGGTAGGTCTGCGCGATCAGGATCTTCCCGGCCGCCGCGAGCGGCAGGATGCGATTCATCTGGAGAATCCAGTCGCTCTCGTCGAAGTAGTTTCCGCTGCCCCACTCGGCGAAGCCTTCGATCATCGCGCCGTCGACATTGCTCCAATCCGACGGATCGCGGGAGGTGATCATCGCCCCCAGGTTCGGGATCCACTTGAAGCCGCCGGCGGCGAACGCCGACTGGATGAAGTCGGTGAAGGCATGCTCCTTCGCCGCCCAGCTCGCCTCGAAGATCGGGTCCACATCCGGCAGGCAAGGGCTCCAGTCGCAGCCGCCGAAGTAGGACGGCACACTGTAGCTGTCGGCGAACAGGGCGTCGTCTTCGTTCTCCTGGAGCTCCTGGATCACTTCGGCGCTCCACCAGGCGCGCCAGGCGGAGTCGTCGAGATCGGCGAGGTAGTGGCCGTTCGAGCAGTTGAAGAGCCGCTGTCCGGCGGAGTGGAAGAACCAGGATTCGACGACATTGGCCTCTCCGGGCCACTCCTCGACCCAGGCGTCCCCATGCACGATCTCGATCATGTTCGCCGTCGGCTGGCAGTCGACCGACGGCAGGCTGTGACCGAGCGCCTGACCGAGGCGATAGTGGAGGACGAGGAAGCCCGGGTTGTAGAGCCGCAGGTGCTGCGCCTCGCTCCGCCGCACCTTCTGCGTTCCGGCGTAGTGGCTCGCGGCGAAGGCGAACTGCGCCTCGCTCATCGACCAGGTCGCGAGCTGGTCGTCGAAGACCCGGATCTCCGACCGGGTGGAGGGAAAAGGGCGCTCGGCGATCGCCGCGGGGGCGCCGGCGAGGAGGAGCGCGAAGGAGAGGACGCCGCCGTGTCGCAACCCGTTGAGGCTAGTTCGCGGCTGATCTCGCAACTGTGGACCTCGTCACAGCTTCCCGCCGTCCGCCGCCCGCAGCGCGAGCCGGAATCCGCCAGCCCAGCCTCTCATCCGCCGTTGCCGGCGAGCAGCTCCAGAACTTGCGCGCCATAGCGGGCGAGCTTCTTCTCGCCGATGCCGGGGAGTTGGGCGAGCTGGGCGAGGGTGGTGGGCTTGAGGAGCGCCATCTCGCGCAGCGTCGCGTCGTGGAAGACGACATAGGGTGGCACGCCGGCGGCCTTGGCGAGCTCCCGGCGCAGGGCGCGGAGGCGTTCGAACAGGCTGTCTTCCGCGCCGGTGGGCGGCGCTCCCCGGTCCTTCACGGCGCGCACCTTCTTGGTCTTCTTCGCCGGCTCCTGTTCGAAGCGGAACTCGACGCGCTCGGCGCCCTTGAGCACCGGCGTCGCGCGCTCGGTGAGCGCCAGGGTGTTGTGGCCCTCGGAGTCGGTGGCGAGGAAGCCGCGCGCCACGAGCTGGCGAAAGACACCGCGCCAGCGCCGGGCGTCGAGCTCGCCGCCGACGCCGAAAGTCGGCAGGCGGTCGTGGCGGAAGCGCTCGACCTTCTCCGTCCGCTCGCCGGTCAGAATGTCGACCAGGTGCTGCGCGCCGAAGCGCTGGCCCGTGCGGACGACCGCGGACAAGGCCTTCTGCGCCGCGATCGTCGCGTCCCAGGTGGCGATCGGCTCGAGGCAGGTGTCGCAGTTGCCGCAACCGCGCGCAGAGAGTGGCAGGTCGCGCCCCGTTCCAACGCCGGAGGCGCCCATCTCTTCACCGAAGTAGCGCAACAGCACCGATCTGCGACATGCGGTGGTCTCGCAGTAGGCGAGCAGAGCGTCGAGCTTGCGGCGCTCGACGCTCTTTCTTTGAGGTGGCGCCTCGCCGCGTTCGATCAGGGCGCGCAGCTGCACGACGTCGGCGAGGCCGTAGGCCATCCAGGCATCGGCAGGAAGGCCGTCTCGGCCGGCACGGCCGGTCTCCTGGTGGTAGGCCTCGAGGCTCTTCGGCGCATCCAGGTGCGCGACGAAGCGCACGTCCGGCTTGTCGATCCCCATCCCGAAAGCGACCGTCGCGACCACGACGACGCCCTCTTCCTCGCGAAACCGCCGCAGCACCCGCCGGCGCACTTCCGCGTCCAGCCCGGCATGGTAGGCCAGCGCTTTCCAACCCTTTTCGACCAGGAGCGCCGCTGTCGCCTCTACCTTGGCGCGCGAGAGCCGGTAGACGATGCCGGCGTCGCCGCGGTGCTCGTCGTCCAGGAAGGCGAGCAGCTGCCGCCGGCCGCCGTCGCTCTTGTCGACCACGCGGTAGCGCAAGTTGGGGCGATCGAAGCTGGCGACGAAGAGCTGCGCGTCGCCGAGCTCGAGGCGCTCGACGATCTCCCTGCGGGTCGGCGCATCGGCGGTCGCCGTGAGCGCGATCCGGGGCACGCCGGGAAAGCGCTCGGCGAGGATCGCGAGGCCTAAGTATTCGGGCCGGAAGTCGTGCCCCCATTGCGCGACACAATGCGCCTCGTCGATCGCGAAGAGCGCCAGCGGCACCCGCCCGAGAAGGTCGAGAAAGCGCTCGGTCAGGAGCCGCTCGGGTGCGACGTAGAGGAGATCGAGCTCGCCGGCGAGGAAGCGCCGCTCGACCCGCGCCTGATCGGGCCCGTCGAGACTCGAGTTCAGGAGCTCGGCGGCGATGCCGAGCTCGGCGAGGGCGGCAACCTGATCCTGCATCAGGGCGATGAGCGGCGACACGACGATCCCGGTGCCGGGCCGGAGGATCGCCGGAACCTGGTAGCAGAGCGACTTGCCGCCGCCGGTCGGCAGCAGGACCACGGCGTTGCGCCCGGCGACGAGGGTGTCGACGATCGCCTCCTGTTCGCCGCGGAACTCCGGATAACCGAAGAGGCGCTCGAGAAGGGTGCGCGCCTGCTCACTCATCGCGGGGCTTCGCGGTCCGCGAGCCCGACCCGCGAGAGCAGCGCCTGCTCCACCTCGTCGACCGAAATCTCCGCCAGGACGCCGCGGTGCGTGGCACAGTCGCGGTGATGACAGGGAAAACAGGGCGGACGCCGGGAGAGCACGAGGTCGGCCGGATTCCAGGGGCCGTTTCGGACCGGGTCCGTCGGGCCGAAGAGAGCGACAGCGGGCGTGCCGACCGCGCAGGCCAAGTGGAGCGGTCCGGTATCCGCTGCGACGATGGCGCGCGAGCGGCGGGCGAGCGCCGCGAGCTCGAGGAGCGAGGCCGGAACGCTCAGGATCGCCGTGCCTCCCGATGCCGCCACGACGCGCTCGGCGAGCGCCGCCTCGCCGGGTCCCCAGGAGACGAGCGTTGGAATGCGCCGGCGGGCGAGTCGCGAGGCGAGCTCACCGTAGCATTCCGCCGGCCAGAGCTTGGAGCTCCATCCTCCGCCCGGGTGAAAGAGGACGGGGCGTTCGATTCCGAGCGCCGCGAGCTCGCGATCGATCCGCGCCGCCTCGCGCGCGAACGGCGGCAGCGGAAAATCACGCCGCCCGACCTCGTCGAGCCCGAGCGCGGCGAGGAGCGCGAGGTTCTTGTCGATGACGTGCCGGATGCCGGCCGGCAGGGCGAGCCGCTCGGTGAGGAGCAGCGAAGAGAGTGGCTCGCGGCGCGCCAGCCCGGCAAACCCGATCCGGCGGCGCGCCCCGCTGGCGCGCGCCCAGAAACCCGACTTCCAGAGTCCTTGGAGGTCGAGAGCGACGCCGATATGAGCCGCACGGACCTCGGCCATCGCGCGCGCAATCGCTCCGGGCAGAAAGGGACCTCGGGCCGGAATTCCGATGCAGGCCGCGACCGCCGGGTTGCCTTCGACGAGGGGGCGACCCGGGGGTTGGACCGCCCAGACGACCTCGTGACCCGCCGCAGCCAACGCCGCCGCGGCGGGCAAGGTATGCACGATGTCGCCGATCGCCGACAGGCGGACGAGCAGGAGCCGGTCGCCGGGCTGGGGACGAGGTAGCTCGGGTGCGTGAGGGGACATCGGTCGTCTGCATGCTAGCCGATGCCGGCAAGCCGGCGGCGCCGGGCGACACCGGGCTTCGCCGGTGTCCACCGGTCGGGGGCCGCCGTCCGCCGACAGGGCGGTGACAGGCTCGCCGAGGCGACGTAGGTTGTAGCAGAGGCGCCGGAGATTCCCGGCGCCGGGGAGGAAGAGATGGGCAAGATCCGCATCGAAATCGTGAATCGACTGATCTGGGGATTCTTCCTGATCGCGATCGGCGCGATGCTGCTGGCGGCGAACCTGGGGATGGAGGTTCCGCGAGGAGTCTGGAACTACTGGCCCTTCCTGCTGATCGTCATGGGCGGCACGAAGATGCTCCTGGCGAGCGACGGCGAGAGCGTCGGCGGTGGGTTCTGGCTGGTGCTCGCCGGGCTCTACGGCTGGATCAGCATCTGGAACGTCTGGGGCCTCGCCTGGGGCACCGCCTGGCCGATCTTCGTCATTGCCGGCGGCCTCGCGATCCTCTTCAAGCCGGCGTTCGCGCGCCGCAGGGGCACGCATGGAGACGACGCGACGCCGAACGTGGGAGGAGCCGATCATGTCGGCTGAGCTCGAGACGCGCTCCGGTGCCGGTCCGTTCTCCTGGTTCGCGCCGCGCCTCGTGTTGGGCCTGGCGATCGTGGCCTTCGGGAGCCTCCTGCTGCTCGACAACCTCGGCGTCATCGACGCGCAACCGGTCTTCCGGTTTTTCTTTCCGACGGTGCTCCTTCTCGTCGGGGCCGCGGTCCTCGCGCAGGGCAGCATCTGGGGCTGGGTCTGGATCCTGGGAGGTGGCTGGGTCCTGGCGGAGAAGCTCGACCTCGTCCAGGTCGACTTCTTCCAGCTCTTTCTGCCGGCGGTGCTTGTGCTGATCGGCGGCTCGCTCGTCTTGCGGACGTTCTCGCGGCCGCGGGCCAAACCACCCGGGGCAGAAGACGCCGGGAGCTTCGTGCGCGCCTTCGCGGTCATGAGCGGCAACGAGCGCCGGTCGGTCTCGGCGACCTTTCGCGGCGGCGATCTCGCCGCCTTCATGGGCGGGGTCGCCCTCGATCTGCGCCAGGCGAAGACGTTGCCGGAAGGAGCGGTTCTGGACACCTTCGCGTTCTGGGGCGGGATCGAGATCAAGATCCCCGAGACCTGGCAGGTGCGCAGCGAGGTGATTCCGCTGATGGGCGGATTCGAGGACAAGACGCGGCCGAAGCAGGGTGCGGCCGAGGGAACGCTTCTCATCCGCGGCTTCGCCATCATGGGCGGCGTCGAAGTGTCGAACTGAGGGGGGGACCGACGTGCATCCGATGATCGAACGCCCCGCCCGCCTCATCGCCTATCTGGTTGTCGCTGCGATGTTCGGCGGACTGCTCGCTCTGCTCGTACAGGCGGTCGCGCCCGGGAGCTTGCGGGGCGCGCTCGCGCTCTGCCTGCCGCTCGCGCTCGTCTACGCCTTCCAGTGTCTTTCGGTCTGGTATCCGGTGCGCCAGCTGCCCTCGAATCGCGCCGGCGCGCCGCAGCTCGTCGTTCTGCTCACCCTGGCGTCCCTGATGTCGGCGACGATCTGGACCGCCGTGGGCTTTGTCTGGGCGCGCGTCCTCGCCGAGTCGGCCGGCTTTCCGGATCTTCCGGCGCGTTACTCCCGGACGCTGCCGCTCTTCTTCGTCGTCGGCGTCTTCCTCTTCGTGCTCGCGACTCTCGTGCACTTCCTGTTCGTCGTCGTCGAGCGCTCGCGCGACGCCGAGCGCCGCGTGCTCGAGCGCGAAGTGCATGCCCGTGAAGCCGAGCTCAAGGCACTCAAGGCGCAGCTCGATCCGCACTTCCTGTTCAACAGCCTGAACTCGGTCTCGGCCCTCATCGGCTCGGATGCCCCGGCGGCGCGGCGGATGTGCTACCTGATGGCCGGATTTTTCCGCAAGAGCCTCGGCCTGGGACAGAAGGAACGCATCCCCCTGAACGAAGAGATCTATCTCGCCGAGACCTACCTCGCCATCGAAGAGGTGCGCTTCGGAGCGCGGCTGCGCTCCCGGTTCGGGGTCGCCGAGGAGACGCTCACCTTCGCGGTGCCGCCGCTCGTGCTGCAACCGCTGATCGAGAATGCGGTGCATCACGGCATCGCCCATCTCGTCGAGGGCGGAGAGGTGACCATCGGCGCCGTCCGGCGCGGCGAGCATCTGGAGCTCGTGGTCGAGAATCCGTGCGACCCGGAGCGTCCGGCCTCGCGCGGCGCCGGAGTGGGTCTCGCCAACGTGCGGGCGCGCATCGAGGCGCTCTTCGGGCACCGCGCCCGGATCGACGTCGAGGCGACGCCCGAGCACTATCGTGTCCGCCTGCTTCTGCCCGCGGTGCCGGCTGCCTGAGCGGGCGGCGCCGGATCCTGCGGAGAGTGAGAGGATCGCGCTCATGCGTGTCCTGATCGTCGACGACGAGGAGCTCGCCCGGAAGGTCCTGCGTGAGCTGCTCGCCGCGCACCCGGAGGTCGAGATCGTGGGTGAGGCCGCCAACGGCTTCGCGGCGGTGAAGCTCGCCGAGGAGCTCGCGCCGGATCTGCTCTTTCTCGACATCCAGATGCCGAAACTCTCCGGTTTCGAGGTCATGGAGCTCGTGGGCGAGAAGATCGCGGTCGTCTTCGTCACGGCCTACGACGAGTTCGCGCTCAAGGCTTTCGACGTGCATGCGGTGGACTATCTGCTCAAGCCGGTCGAGCCGGCGCGCCTCGCCGAGGCGCTCGCGCGCGCCGCGCAGCGGCTCGACGTCGACGCGGCCCGGCCCTCGGCTGCGGCGGTCGCGGCGGCAGCGCGCCCGCCCGGGCGGACGCTCGAGCGCGTGCTGATCCGCGAAGAGGGGCGGGTGCACGTTCTGCCGCTCGAGAAGATCGACTACGTGGAAGCCAAGGACGACTACCTGTCGTTTGCCATGGCCGGCAAGCGCTATTTGAAACAGCAGACGATGGCCGACCTCGAAGCCCAGCTCGACGGGGGGCGCTTCGTACGCGTCCATCGCTCCTATCTCCTGAATGTCGAACGACTCGCCCGCCTCGAGCTCTATGCCAAAGATAGCTGGATCGCGATTCTCGCCGACGGCACCCGGATTCCGGTATCGCGCCCGGGGCATGCGCGCCTGAAGGAGCTTCTGGGATGAAGCGGATCGGATGGGGGAGTCGTGTGAGATCGGGAGGGCAAGCGTGCTGATCGAAATCCAGCAGCTGGTCAAGGACTACGGCGGCGAGCGGGCGCTCGCCGGCGTCGACCTCGCGATCGAGGCGGGCGGCACGGTTGGCCTGCTCGGTCCGAACGGCGCCGGCAAGACGACGCTGGTCGAAATCCTCGAAGGGCTGCGCGAGCCCACTTCCGGCAAGGCCACCGTCTTCGGCCTCGATCCGCGCCGGGACGCCATGGCCCTGCGCTTGAGAATCGGCGTGCAGCTCCAGGCGACCGCCCTGCCGCAGGAGCTCAGGGTCGCCGAGGTGCTGCGGCTCTATGCCGCGCTCTATCCGCGCACCCTTCCGCCCCGCTCCGTGCTCGAACAGGTGGACCTTACCGGCAAGGATCGGGCGCTCGTGCGGACGCTTTCGGGTGGAGAACGGCAGCGCCTGGCGCTTGCCCTGGCGCTCCTCCACGACCCGGAGCTGCTGATCCTCGACGAGCCGACGGCGGCGCTCGATCCGGTGGCGCGGCGGGGCGTCCATGCGATCGTCGAGCGCCTCGCGGCCGCCGGCAAGACCGTCGTCCTCACCACGCACTACATCGAAGAGGCCGAGAAGCTCTGCAAGCGGGTGATTCTCCTGCGCCGGGGGGCGGTGGTCGCGGACGGTTCGCCGTTCGAGCTCATCGGCCGTGCCGCGGGACTCTCGACGCTGTGGATCGAGGTCGAAGGTCCGTTCGATGCCGCTCCCCTGCTCGCCGCGGGCGCCGTCGCGCAGGGGCGCGAGGGCCGCCACCTGCGCTTCGCGGTCGCCGATCCCGGCAGGGTCATCGTGGCGCTCGGCGATCTCCTGCGCGCCGGCGGAGGCAAGCTCGTCGATCTGCGAATGCGCCGGCCGACGCTCGAGGACGTCTATCTCGAATGGATGGGCGAAGGGGAGAGCAACAAGGAAGGCGAGGAGAAGAGCGCATGAGTTTCATTCGCAGTTCGACGGCCCTTGCCGCTTCCTACCTGGTCGAAAACTCGCGCTCGCGGACGGCGCTGTTCTGGACGCTCGCCTTCCCGCAGCTCTTCCTGTTCGTCTTCGCCTTTGTCTTCGCCGGCGGCGAGCCGCAACGGGTCGCCTATCTCATGCCCGGCCTGCTGACCCTCACCACGATCACCTCCGCCTTCTTCGGCTACTCCATGCGTCTGGTGGCTGAACGGGAACGCGGGGCGCTGCGCCGGTTGCGGGTCACGCCGACCCCGGCCGGAGCGGTCGTCGCCGCCCACATGATGCATGCGATGGTCAATCTCTCGGTTTCGCTCCTCTTCCAGCTCTCCCTCGCCAAGCTGGTCTTCCGGTTTCCGCTTCACGGCGCGCTCGGCAATCTCCTCCTGATGCTCCTAGCCGGCGAGCTCGCGTTCGTGCCGCTCGGCCTCTTCGTCGGCTGCATCGGACGGGACACGCGCTCGGCGCCGGCGCTCAACAATCTGATCGTCTTTCCGATGATGTTTCTCTCCGGGAGCGCCCTGCCTTTCTTCCTGCTTCCCGGATGGGTTCAGCACGTGGCGCGACTCCTGCCGGCGACCTATCTCAACGAAGGGCTGCAGCGCGTCATGATCTCGGGGCAGGGGACGTCGGAGCTCGCAGGCCCGATCGCCGTGCTGCTGCTCTTCGGCGCGATCGGTCTGGTGCTCAATTCGCTGCTTTTCCGCTGGGAGTCTTCCGACGCTTTGCCGCTCGGCCGGATGGCGCTCGGCCTCGGACTTCTCGCCCTGGCGCTCGGCGCGGTCGCGATCTGGGGTCCGATGCTCTCCATGGCGACGCCTCCGGGCCGCTGAGCGCCGGTATACACTCGTCGCATGCCGAGCCTGCCCGTCATCGAGCGCCCGCGCCTCGGGGCGGTGACGGGCCTCGCCGCCGGTGTCGTGGTGGTGGCGGGTCTGAAGTTCGCCGCGCCGGTCCTCGTCCCGGTTGCTTTCGCGCTTTTCCTCGCCATCCTCGTCATGCCGCTCTTGCGGTGGCTGGTCGCCCGGCGCTGGCCGACGTTCCTCGCGGTTTTCCTCACCATGCTCGTCCTCGCGGCAGTGGCGGCCGGGTTCGGGCTCCTCTTCCTGGGCTCGGTCGGGGAGCTGCGCGAGGTCGGACCGCACTACTACGCGCAGATGAACGAGCGGATCTCCTACACGGTGGAATGGTGGCAGGCGAAGGGGATTGCCATCCTCGACTGGGTGCCGGCCAGCTGGCGGCAGCCGGAGACGCTCGCCGGGCTCGCCGGAGGGACGGTCAAGGGCCTGCTGCACCTGTTCTCGCAGACCATGATCGTGCTGCTGACCCTGGTCTTCCTCCTGTTCGAAGCGGTGGCGGTGCCGCGCAAGATCGAGCGCCTGCCGAAGCGCTGGCGTGAGCCGCTGTCGCGGTTCGGAGCGGTGTCGCAGGAGCTCCAGCGCTACCTGCTCATCAAGACCCTGATGGCCGCCCTGATCGCGATCACGGTTGGGCTCTGGTTGGCGCTTCTCGGGGTCGATTTTCCGGTGCTCTGCGCCCTGATCGCCTTTGCCTGCCATTTCATCCCCAATATCGGGGCGATTCTCGCGGCGGCGCCCGCGATGCTCTTCGCCTTCGTTCAGTTCGATCTGGTGAAGGTCGGCGCCGTCGGGGTCGGATACCTGGTGATCGGCACCCTGCTGGGCAATCTCGCCGAACCGGCCCTCCTGGGCCGGCGGCTCGGCATGTCGACGTTGGTTGTCTTCCTCTCCCTCCTCTTCTGGGGATGGCTCTGGGGGCCGGTCGGGATGCTCCTGTCGGTGCCGCTCACGGTTTCGATCAAGATCCTGCTCGAACGTAGCGCCTCCTGGGGGTGGGTCGCGGTGCTGCTCGACACGGGAGAGAGCCTGCCCTCACCGGCGCTCGACGAGCTCTCGCCCGGCGCTTGACATTCTCCAGCCGGGCCGTATCATGCTGGGATACGGGACTGAGAAAGTCCTGATTCTCCGAGGTCTCCTCGATGATCCGCATGACCAAACAGACCGACTACGGGTTCGTCCTGCTCACCCGGCTGGCCGCCGAGCCCGGCAGGGCGACCAACGCACCCGAGCTCGCGGGCGAGACGAAGCTCCCGCTACCGATGGTGAGCAAGATCCTCAAACTACTGGTGAGACAGGGTTTGTTGGTCTCTCATCGGGGAGTCAAGGGGGGGTATTCCCTGGCCCGACCGGCGGCCGAGATTCATGCCGCCGAGATCCTCCGCGCCCTCGAGGGCGCGGTGGCGCTTACGGTCTGCGTCGAGGGTTCGCCCGGGGAGTGCGATCGGGAGCCGTTCTGCACCGTGCGCGGTCCCTGGCAGCGGATCAACAAGGCGGTCTTCGAGGCGCTGGCCGGAGTGACGCTCGCCGAGCTCGCCGAGGAGACCCATCCCCGGCTGGTGCAGCTCGGATCCGGACTCCCCGGAGCGCTGGCGCGCATTTCTTCCGGCCACGGGAGCCCCGGGAGCCCGGCCAGCCAGGCCGGCCGGATCGAATCGCACTGATGCAGGAGAAGAGATGACCACCACGGATACCCGGACGATCGAACAGCTGGCGACGCAGGAGTACAAGTTCGGTTTCGTCACCGACATCGAACAGGAGACCTTGCCGCCCGGCCTCTCGGAAGAGACGGTGCGCCGGATCTCCGCCTTCAAGCAGGAGCCCGAGTGGCTGCTCGAATGGCGCCTCAAGGCCTACCGCCATTGGCTCACCATGACCGAGCCGACCTGGCAAAACGTCCACTATCCGCCGATCGACTACCAGTCGATCATCTACTACGCGGCGCCGAAGTCGAAGAATAGCGGTCCGCAGACGCTCGCCGACGTCGATCCCGAGCTCATGAAGACCTACGAGAAGCTGGGCATCCCGCTGCACGAGCGCGGGGCGCTCGCCGGGGTCGCAGTCGACGCGGTCTTCGACTCGGTCTCCGTCGCGACTACCTTCAAAGCCAGATTGAACGAGATGGGAGTCCTCTTCTGCTCCTTTTCCGAAGCGGTGCGCGAGCATCCGGACCTGGTGCAGAAGTATCTCGGCTCGGTGGTTCCCTACTCGGACAACTTCTTTGCCACCCTGAACAGCGCCGTCTTCTCGGACGGCTCGTTCGTCTTCGTGCCCAAGGGTGTCAAGTGCCCGATGGAGCTCTCGACCTACTTCCGGATCAACGCGCGCAACTCCGGCCAGTTCGAGCGCACGCTGATCGTGGCGGAAGAGGGCGCGCAGGTCTCCTATCTCGAAGGTTGCACGGCGCCGATGCGCGACGAGAACCAGCTGCACGCCGCGGTCGTCGAGCTGGTCGCGCTCGCCGACGCCTCGATCAAGTACTCGACGGTGCAGAACTGGTATCCGGGCGACAAGGACGGCAAGGGGGGCATCTTCAACTTCGTCACCAAGCGCGGCAAGTGCGACGGGCCGCGGTCGAAGATCTCTTGGACCCAGGTCGAGACCGGCTCGGCGATCACCTGGAAGTACCCGTCGGTCATCCTCAAGGGCGACCACTCGATCGGCGAGTTCTACTCCGTGGCGGTGACCAACAACTACCAGCAGGCCGACACCGGCACCAAGATGATCCATATCGGCAAGAACACCCGCTCGACGATCGTTTCCAAGGGGATCTCGGCCGGCCACGGCCAGAACACCTATCGCGGCCAGGTCAAGATCCTCGCCGGCGCCGACCGTGCGCGGAACTTTTCGCAGTGCGACTCGATGCTGATCGGCGAGAAGTGCGGCGCCCATACGTTCCCTTACATCGACGTGCAGAATCCGACCGCGCGCATGGAGCACGAAGCCTCGACGTCGAAGATCGGCGAAGACCAGATCTTCTACTGCAACAGCCGCGGCATCGAGACCGAGGACGCCGTCTCGATGATCGTCAACGGCTTCTGCAAGGAGGTCTTCAAGGAGCTCCCGATGGAGTTCGCGGTCGAGGCGCAGAAGCTCCTGTCCGTCTCGTTGGAAGGAAGCGTGGGTTGATTTCGCAACGGCTGACAACTTTCCCGCGGGGCGCCGGGCAGCGGCGACGTTCGATTCGGATACTCGGAAACGCCGGGCAGCGGTGGCGTTCGATTCGGATTCTCGGTAGAAGCCAGCGGGCTTCGGGGGGCGGGGAGCGAGTCGTCGCGGCAGGGGGGACTCGCCCGCAAAAGCCGCCGAGAATCCGAATCGAACACCACCGCCGCCCTACCGTTCTTTTCCACCGCGGTAGCGAGGGGTGGCTGGACCTAGGGCTCCCATGGGCGCGGAGCGCGCAGTATCAGCGCGAGCACCCATGGGAAAAGGGCCAGACAGGACCCGTCGCGGGATATACGAGGTCTGATGAACAGCACGTGCAGCTCAACGAGGGGATGAATCGATGTTGTTAGAGATCCAGAATCTGCACGCCAACGTCGAAGGCCGCGAGATCCTGCGCGGCATCGACCTGCAGGTGAATGCGGGCGAGGTCCACGCCATCATGGGACCCAACGGCTCGGGCAAGTCGACCCTGGCGCAGGTGCTCGCCGGGCGCGACACCTACGAGGTGACCGACGGCCGGGTTCTGTTCGACGGCAAGGACCTGCTGGAGATGGCCCCCGAGCAACGCGCCCGCGAAGGCCTCTTTCTCGCATTTCAGTATCCGGTCGAGATCCCCGGGGTCTCGAACACCTACTTCCTCAAGGCGGCAGTCAACGCCGTGCGCAAGCACCGCGGCCAGAGCGAGTACGACGCGATCGACTTCCTGAAGCTGGTCAAGCAGAAGGTGAAGCTCGTCGGGCTCGACGACTCCCTCCTGCAGCGGCCCGTCAACGAAGGCTTTTCGGGCGGCGAGAAGAAGCGCAACGAGATCTTCCACATGGCGGTGCTCGAGCCGCGGCTGTGCATCCTCGACGAGACCGACTCGGGGCTCGACATCGACGCGCTGCGCATCGTCTCCGAGGGTGTCAACTCGCTGCGCTCCGCCGAGCGCTCGTTCGTCGTCATCACCCACTATCAGCGCCTGCTCGAGTACATCGTGCCGGATTTCGTGCACGTCCTGCTCGATGGTCGCATCGTCCGTTCGGGGGGACGCGAGCTTGCGCTCGAGCTCGAGGACAAGGGCTACGCTTGGCTCGATGAGGCGGCCGCGGTCGAGGCCCGGACCTCGTGAGGCGGCCCGGATGAGTCAGGCGAGTCAGGTGGTCGAAAGCAACGGAATGACGGCCACCGAGGCCGTGACTTCGGCCTTCGCGCACGATTTCGCGCGCGCGACGACGGCCGCGCAACCGGAGAGCCGACGCGCTTTGCGCATCCGCGCCTGGGAGGATTTCGAGCGCCAGGGCTTTCCGACGCAGCGCCAGGAAGAGTGGCGCTTCACCAATGTCGCGGCGGTGGCGAAGACGATCTTCGCCCGGCCCGACACGGTGGACAGCGCGATAGTCGCCGCGGAGATCGACGCGTTCCGGCTCACCGGAACGATCGAGCTCGTCTTCGTCGACGGACGCTTCGTCATCGAGCTCTCGGCGCACGACCTGCCCGCCGGACTCACGGTTTCGCGCGTCGGCGGCACGGATCACACGGAGTCGCTCCTCGGGAGTATCGCCGGTATCGAGAGCCGCCCGTTCGCCGCGCTTTCGACCGCGCTCTTCGAGGAGCTCGAGCTCGTCGAGATCGCGCCGCACGCGGTCATCGCCCAGCCGCTCCATCTGCTGTTCTACTCGACGGCGCAGAAGGTCCCCGGCGCGACCTTTCCGCGCACGCTGATCCACGCCGGCGAGCACAGTGCGGTGACGGTCGTGGAGAGCTTCGCGGGCGCCGCCGATGCGGTCTACCTGACCTGCCCGGTCACCGAGATCGTGACCGAGCCGGCCGCGGTCGTCGACCACTACAAGTTTCAGCGCGACAGCCGGGCGGCGTACCATCTCTCGTGCCTGGCCCTCGCGACCGCCCGTGGCGCCAACGTCTCGACGCACTCGTTCTCGCTCGGCGGGGCGATCGTCCGGCACGACATCCAGGCGCGGCTGGCCGGCGAAGGGAGCGAGGCGACCCTGAACGGCCTCTATCTCGTGGACGGGAGGCAGGTCTGCGACACCCACATGCGCGTCGATCACGTCGCGCCGCATTGCGCGAGCCACGAGCTCTACAAGGGGATCCTCGACGGCCGGTCGCGCGCCGTCTTCAACGGCCGGATCTTCGTGCACAAGGGCGCCCAGAAGACCGACGCCAAGCAGACCAATCGCAATCTTCTGCTCTCGGACGACGCGCTGGTCAACACCAATCCCCAGCTCGAGATCTTCGCCGACGACGTCCGGTGCACGCATGGCTCGACGGTCGGCCAGCTCGACGACGATGCCGTCTTCTACCTGCGGTCGCGCGGCATCGGAGCCGAGGCGGCGAAGAGCCTGCTGACCTACGCCTTCGCGAGCGATCTCGTCGAGCGCGCCAAAGTGCCGGCGCTGGCGCGCGAGCTGCGCGAGTTCCTCTTTCAATGGATTCCCCAAGGTGACATCGTCCGCGACGCCGTCTGAGACGGCACTCCAAGCGGGGCACCGGGTGCCCGGATCCCTCGAGACGCTGGACGTCGAGAGGCTGCGCGGCGACTTTCCGATCCTCGCCCGCCGGATCGGCGACTATCCGCTGTGCTACCTCGACAACGCGGCGACCACGCAGAAGCCGCGTCCGGTGCTCGCCGCGATGCAGCAGTTCTACGAGGAGAGCAACGGCTCGGTCGCGCGCGGCGTACACCGGCTGTCGGCCGAAGCGACGGGCCTCTACGAGGCGGCGCGCGCCCGGGTCGCGCGGTTCCTGGGCGCCGCCTCGCCCGAGGAGATCGTTTTCGTGCGTGGCGCGACCGAGGCCGCGAACCTGGTGGCGTGGAGCTTCGCGCGCCCGAGACTCTTCCCCGGCGACGAGATCCTGATCACCGAGCTCGAGCACCATTCCAATCTGGTGCCGTGGCAGCTGGTCTGCGAAGAGCGCGGCGCACGCCTCGCCGTCGTGCCGGTCGACGACCGCGGCGAAGTCGACCCGGAAGAATTCTCACGACGGCTTGGCGTCCGCACGAAGCTCGCGGCGTTCGCGCACGTCTCGAACGCCCTCGGCACGGTCCTCCCGGTGGGCGAGCTCGTGCGGCGCGCGCACGCGGCCGGCGTCCCGGTGTTCGTCGACGGGGCGCAGTCGGCACCCCATATGGCGGTCGACGTCGGTGCGCTGGACTGCGATTTCTTCGCCTTCTCCGGTCACAAGGTCTATGGGCCGACGGGAATCGGAGCGCTCTACGGACGCCAGGCGCTGCTCGCCGCGATGCCGCCCTGGCAGGGGGGCGGCGGCATGATTCGCAGCGTCGAGTTCGAGCGCACCACCTACGACGACCCGCCGCGGCGCTTCGAGGCCGGCACTCCGGCCGCAGCCGAGGCGATCGGACTGGCGGCAGCCCTCGACTATGTCGTTGGGCTCGGTTGGGCGGCGATCGAGCGCCACGAGCGGGGTCTCGTCGAGGCCACCGTCGCGGGTCTCGAGCGGATCGCCGGCCTGCGACTCGTTGGCCAGCCCCGGGAGCGTGCCGGTGTGGTTTCGTTCGTGCTCGACGGCATCCACGCGCATGATCTCGGGACCGTCCTCGACCACTACGGAGTCGCGGTGCGCGCCGGTCACCATTGCGCCCAGCCGCTCATGCGCCGCTTCGGCCTCCCCGCCACCGTGCGGGCTTCGTTCGGGCTCTACAACACGCGCGCGGAAGTGGCGGCCCTGCTCAACGCCCTCGCGCGAGCCCAGGACATCTTCGGACGATCCGGAAGATCCGGGCGATCCGGGCGAGCCGGGCGATGAACGAGCTCCAGACGCTCTACCAGGAGGTCCTGCTCGACCACTATCGGAGCCCGCGCAACCAGGGAAGGTTGGAGTCCGCTACCGGCCGCGCGGAAGGGCACAATCCGCTCTGCGGCGATCGCATCGCCGTCGAAGTCGCCGTCGAAGGCGAGCGCTTGAACGGCGTGGCCTTCGAGGGCGGCGGTTGCGCCATCTCCACCGCCTCAGCGTCGCTCATGACCGAGGCGGTCAAAGGGCGGACGCAGAGCGAGATCGCGGACCTCTTCGAGGACTTCAGGAAGGCCGTGACCGGCGCCCCGGGCGCCGATCCAGAGCCGCTCGGCAAGCTCGCCGTGCTCTGCGGGGTCAAGGACTATCCGATGCGGGTCAAATGCGCCACGCTCGCCTGGCATACGCTTCTCGCAGCGCTCGAGGGCGGCGGCAAGGTTTCGACCGAGTAAGCGGGATCCCGGCGCCGGCGTCGCATGGTAACGTCGAATCGCGTCTACGCCTTCGCGGGAAGGAGTCAGGAGACCCGATCGTTGTTGGCCGGTCGGCTTCGCTTGCTCGCCGTCCTGGCGGCGATCCTCGGGATCGCCTGGGTCGAGCCGCGATCGGCCTGCGCTCAGCGCCTCCCGTTCACCGTCTACACCGCCGACGAAGGCCTCGCGGCCTCTCAGGTCTGGCATGTCCTGCAGGATCGTCGGGGCTATCTCTGGGTGTCGACGACCTGGGGCCTGTGCCGCTATGACGGCGTCTCGTTCACGACGGTCTCCATACCGGACGGCCTGCCGAGCGCCAACGTCCGCCTGACGCTCGAAAGCGCGGACGGCACCCTCTGGATCGGCACCAACGGCGGTCTGGCCTCCTATGACGGCCGGAGCGTCGTCTCCTACTCCGCTAGAGGTGGCGCGCTCGCCGGGACGATCTGGGCCGGAGCGGCAGACCGTTACGGCGCGCTCTGGTTCGGAACCGAGCACGGACTGGTCTCCTACGACGGCAAGCTGTTCCGCACCTTCCTCGCAGCGGACGGTCTCGCGGACGACTACGTCTATTCCCTGCTCCTTGCAACCGACGGCTCCATCTGGTTGGGCTCGCGCGGCCACGGCGTCACGCGCTGCACCCTGGAGCGCGGCGGGCGCGTCGGAAGTTGCCGCGTCTTTACGACCGCGAACGGGCTGAGCGACAACTCGGTGCGGGCGATCGCCGAGGATCGGGCCGGGACGCTCTTCTTCGCGACCCGCGGGGGCGGCCTGGCGCGGTTCGACGGCAGGCAGTTCACCCATCTCACCGTGGCAGACGGACTGCCGGGCGACGACCTCTATGCTTTGCTTCCGACCCGCGACGGCCGCGACCTCCTGGTCGGCAGTGCCGGCGGCGGCGTCGGCGTCTGTGCGCTGCCGGCGGCCCATCCCTGTCGCCTGCTGCGCGAGGAGAACGGTCTCGCGGACGACGGTGTCCACAGTCTGCTCGAGGATCGCGAGGGCTCGCTCTGGATCGGCTCGGAGGGCGGCTTGAGCCGGCTGGTACGGCAGGATCTCTGGAGCTACGCCGAAGAGGAGGGCCTGCCGGATCGGCAGGTCTACGCTCTGGCGGCGGACGGCGCCGGAGGAATCTGGGCCGGCACCTTCGAGGGTCTCGCTCACCTCACCTTGGGCCCCGACGGCGAGCCGACCGCGAGGATCTGGCGGCGCGACGCGGGCCTGCCGGCGAACTGGGTCTGGGCGCTCCAGAAGAGCCGCCGGGGAGAGCTCTGGGTGGGGAGCGAAGGGGGTCTGTCGCGCCTCCTGCCGAGCGGCCGGTTCGAGACCTGGACCGTCGCCGACGGTCTTGCCGGCAACCATGTGGTAGGCCTCCACGAGGATCGCGCGGGGGCGCTCTGGGTGGGCATGATCGAGGGGCTCTCGCGCATCCGCTTCGATGGCGCGGGCCGTCCGGACGAGATCCGGAGTTTCCGCACGGCCGACGGTCTGGCGCAGGAACGCTCGTATGCCATCGCCGAAGACTCCGGCGGGCGCATCTTCGTCGCTCATGGCGAGGGCCTCTCCTACCGCGACGGCGACGGATTTCGGGCCGTCGGAGAAGAGTCCGGGCTCGACCCGCGGAGCGTGCGCTCGCTCGGGCAGACCTCCGACGGCACCCTCTGGGCCGGCGGCTACGCGCGCGTCGCGCGGCTGGTGTCGGCGCCGGGATCCGGGAGTCCGCGCTTCGTCTCCTATGGCGCGGCGAGCGGCCTCGCCGACGACCTCGTCCTGACGATCGCGGACGACGGACAAGGGCATCTCCTGCTGGGAACGAATCGGGGCGTCCTCTCCTTCGACCCGGCGGCGCGCGGCGGGGTCGGATCGGTGCTGGCACGTTTCAACCGCCTCTCGGGCGCGATCGCGAGCGAGGTCTCGCACAGCAGCGCCTTCGCCCGCGACGAGCTGGGGCGGTCCTGGTTCGGCTTCAAGGGCGGGGTGACCGTCTTCCCGGCGCATCTCGATCGCACCCCCGAGACCGGGCCTCCGCCGGTCGTCTTCGAGCGTCTGGTGACGCGCGGCGGCATCGAGATCCGCGCCCCGTTCTCCGGCCGGAGCCGACCCGGTGAACAGCAGCTCGGCGGCGATCCGGTCACTCTCGCGCCCGAGGATTCCAACCTGCGCGCCGAAGTGCGTGCGTTGACCTTTCGTGGCGAGGGCTTGGCGAGGTACGAGTTCCAGCTCGTCGGGTTCGAAAACGATTGGTCCGAGCCGCAGTCCGAGGCCTTCCGCGACTACACCAACCTCGATCCCGGGAGCTATCGCTTGCGGGCTCGCGCCGCCCTCGCCAACGGCGCCTGGAGTGCGCCGGTCGAGCTCGCGCTGCGAGTCCGGCCGGCCTGGTACCAGCGTCGTCTGGTCCAGGCGCTCTTCGTCCTCCTGCTGCTCTCCGGAATCGTCGCGACCGCCGGCCTGCGCACGCGCCGCATTCGCGCGCGCAATCAGGCGCTGGAGATGGAGGTCTCCGAGCGTACCGACGACCTGGCGCGCTACACGCGGGCGCTCGAAGAGCATGCGCAAGCCCTCGACCGCGCCAACGAGCGGATTCGGCTCGCCGACCGCCACCGCAGCGAGTTCCTGGCCAAGATGAGCCACGAGCTCAGAACCCCACTCACGTCCGTCCTCGGCTTCGCCGCGCTGCTTGCCGACGGCCTCGGCTCCGAGCTCGATCCGCGCCATTCCCGGTATCTCGAGAACATCCGCGAGAGCGGCAATCACCTCCTGCGCCTGATCAACAATCTTCTCGATCAGGCCAAGATCGAGGCCGGACGCATGGATCTCCAGCTCGAACCGGCGAACCTCGAAGCGATTGTCGAGAATGCGTTGGCGATGATGGAGGGCTACGGCGCCACGCGCGGCGTCCACCTGCGGGCGGCATTCGAAACGCCTGTCCCGGCGATCGTCGTGGATGTCGCCAAGCTCCGCCAGGCGATCCTCAATCTGCTTTCCAACGCGATCAAGTTCTCGCATCGCGGCGCCGACGTCGAAGTCCGCACGCGGTTCCTGCCGCGGGTCGAGTCCACCGCGGGCGACGACGCTTACGAAATCGTGGTGGCCGACCAGGGTCCGGGGATCGCGCCCGCGGACGAGGAGAGGATATTCGAGCCTTTCCGCCAGCTGGCGACGCGCGGCGAGACGGTTCCCGGAACCGGGCTCGGGCTGCCGATCGCGCGCCAGCTCGTCGCACTTCTGGGCGGCACTCTCGAGCTCGAGTCGACGGGTGGCGAGGGGGCGTCGTTTCGGATCCGCCTGCCGGTGGATGCGACGGCGCGCGCCCAGGATGCCCAGACGCCGGCGCTCGCGCGCGAATCCGGCTCGGGCGACCGGCCGCGCGTCATCGTGCTCGAGCCCGACCGCGGGCGCTTCACGAGCCTGGCGGGCGAGCTCGAGCGTCAGGGCTTTCTCGCGGTACGCGCTCCGGACAGCGAGGAGGGCCGCCGCATGCTGCGGGAATTGCGACCAGCGGTGGTCGCGGTCGACATCCATCCGGCGCGACTCGACGCCTGGACGACCCTGCTCGCCCTCGAGCGCGATCTCTTCCGCTCGGGAACGCCGCTGGTGCTCTTTGCCTTCGCCGCCGGGAACGAGCGCGGCGTCGCAGCGAGCTTCGAGCGCTCGCTCCACGCGCCGGCTTCAGGGAACGAGCTCATCGCGGCGCTTTCGATGGCGGGAGTTGCGGCGAACGCTCCCGCCGCGGAAGGAGGACCGGCGCCCGCGACCGGGCCCCCGGTCTGGCTCGCTTGCGGTGCGCGCAACGCCCCTCCCGAGCTCGATCGCGAGCTCTTCGAAGCCGGCTTCCTGCCCCGGCGGACCACGGTCGAGGGCAGCGCGCTGGCGCTCGCCGCGGGCGGAGAGCTCGGCGCGATCGTGCTCGATCTGGCGGACCGCCATGCCGGCGGCTTCGAGATCGCCGTCGAGGCGCAGACCGGCCGCGCGTCCACCGCGGTGTGGATCGCCCTGATACCCGAGGAGCTGACCTCGAGCGAGCGCAGGCGACTCGTCGAGCATGTCGAGTCCGCCACCGGCTCCGCCGGGGCGGCGGTCGCGGCCGCGGCGATCCGGGTCACCCGGGGCGCGGCCGCGACGAACCGCGCCGGGCGGGAAAGAGCGCGAGTTTGATCCGTTCCTGGCGGAGTTCTCGCATGCTGAAATCCGCAGGATGTTCGATCGCGGCGCGCGCGCCGCGGAAACCAGCCCGAAAGTCTCTCGACGAAAGGAGTCTCTGATGTGGAATCGACGAGAAGTTCTGCAAAGTTCCACCGCCGCTCTCGCTGGACTCGCGCTCTCCTCCCGACTCTCCGCCGCCGGGTCCCCCCAGGCGGCAGCGCCTGCAGGCGCTCCGCCATCCGCTCCAGCGGCCGCGCCCGGACAGTTCGTCCTCCCGCCCTTGCCATATGCCTACGAAGCGCTCGAGCCCCACATCGACGCCGAGACCATGCGGCTGCATCACGACAAGCATCACGCCACCTACGTGGCCAAGCTGAACGACGCCATCGCGGCGGCGCCGGAGCTCGCCGGCAAGAGCGTCGAAGAGCTGCTGCGTGATCTCGCCAAGGTGCCGGAAGCCGTGCGCAGTGCGGTGCACAATCACGGGGGCGGCCATGCCAACCACTCGCTCTTCTGGACGTCGATGGCCGCGGCCCCCTCCGGTCTGCCGGAGGGGAGGTTCGCGGGCGCGATCCAGGCCCAGTTCGGCTCGTTCGACAGTCTGCGCGAGCAGATCGCGCGGACCGCCACGGGCCTCTTCGGCAGCGGCTGGGCATGGCTGGCGCTCGATGCCGGCAAGAAGCTCATCGTGGAAGCGTTGGCCAACCAGGACTCGCCGCTCTCGGCCGGCCGGACGCCGCTCCTCGGACTCGATGTCTGGGAGCACGCCTACTACCTCAAGTACCAGAATCGCCGCGCCGACTACATTCAAGCGTTCTTTGCCATCGTCGACTGGAAGGCGGTCGGAGAGCGCTACGAGGCGGCCGTCGGACCGGCCTGAGCGCCGGGGGGGCGAACCCCCGGTGACCGATCCGCCCTTTGCTAAACTACACGGCCCCATGAGGATTCGACGCGCCGCGAAATACGGTTTCTGCGCCGGTGTGCGGATCGCCGACAAGAAGGTCAAGAAGTTCGCTCGCGACGGCAATCGCGGCTCCATTCTCGGTCAGGTGGTGCACAACGAGCGCGTCGTCGACGAGATGGCGCAACTCGGCGTCGGCACGGTGCAGCACTTCGAGGAGGCGGAGGCCGGCGCGATCATCTTCTCCGCCCACGGCGTGCCGCCGTCGTTTCATGAGCGCGCCAAGGCCCGCGGGCTCAAGATTCTCGACACCACCTGCCCTTTCGTCTACGACATCCATGACGAGGCGAGCGTCGCCCTCGCTGAAGGCGCGCACCTCGTATTCATCGGCGATCCGCACCATCGCGAGGTGATCGGTTACACGCGCGATCTCGATCCGCGGCGATTCCACATCCTGGTGACCGTCGAAGAGGCCCGCGAGATCGACTGGTCGCAGTACGAGAAGGTCAAGATCTTCTACCAGACGACGTTGAACGCCGACGATTTCGAGGAGCTGGCGCGCTATATCGAGAGCCAGGTTCCGGCGACGCGGGCCGACACCATCTGCTACGCCACCAAGGAGAACCAGGAGGCGGCGCATGAGCTCGGACTCGACCCGGAGATCGGACTGATTCTGGTGATCGGTGGCAAGCGCAGCGCCAACACCCGTCACCTGTGGGAGATCTGCGCCCGTTCCAAGCCGAGCCACCTCATCCAGGGCGCGGAGGACATCGACCCGGCCTGGTTCGAAGGCGTCACGGCGGTCGGCATCACGGCCGGAGCTTCGACCCCGGACTACGTCGTCGACGAGGTCGAAGCGGCCATCGTGCGCCTCGCTCCCGCAAGCGTGCTCACGTGACCGGTCCGAGTCGTTGAGCGACCCGCTCGAGCGGCTGCGCCAGGAGGTGCGCGGGCGCGGAGCGCGCATCGTCTTGCCCGAGGCCGGGGATCCCCGCATCGTGAGCGCGGCGGCAGAATGCGTTCGGCGCGAGCTCTGCCAACCGCTCTGGCTCGAATCGGCGCCGCTCGAGGCGGCGCGCGAGCTGCTCGCGGAGCGCCTCGCGGCGCGCGGTCTGGGCGACGACGAGCTCGAGCGCCGGCTCTGCGATCCGTTGCACCTCGCCTGTGCGGTGGTCGCCTGCGGCGCGGCCGAGGGCGCGGTCATGGGCGCCGCGGCGACCACCGCGGCGACGCTCCGCGCCGCTCTGGCGGTCGTCGGCCCCGGGCCCGGCGTGGGGCGCGTCTCCTCCTGCTTTCTCATGACCTTGCCCGGCGGACGCTCGCTCGTTTTCGCCGATTGTGCCGTCGTGCCGGATCCCAGCCCCGAGGAGCTCGCCGACATCGCCGTGGCCGCCGCGGCGAGCTGCCGGCTGCTGCTCGCGGAGGAGCCGCGCGTCGCCCTGCTCTCCTTCTCGACCCACGGCAGCGCCCGCCATCCGCGGGTCGACAAGGTCGCGGCGGCGGCGGCGATTCTCGGCCGTCGCGCGGTCGATTTCGCCTTCGAGGGCGAGCTCCAGGCGGACGCCGCGCTGGTGCCCGACGTGGCGGCGCGAAAAGCGCAGGGCCCGGCGGGCGCGAGCCTCGGCGGGCGCGCGAACGTCCTCGTCTTTCCCGACCTCGATGCCGGCAACATCGGCTATAAGCTCACGGAGAGGCTCGCCGGGGCCCGGGCCCTTGGGCCACTCTTGCAGGGACTCGCCCGTCCGGTGCACGATCTCTCCCGCGGCTGCTCGGTAGAGGACGTGGTGGATGTCATGACCGTGGCGGCGGCCGCCGCCGCCGCTCGAAGTGCGGGTCACCTGGAAAGGCACGAAAGGAGCATCCAGTGAAAGTACTCGTGGTGGGCGGCGGGGGTCGCGAGCATGCGCTGTGCTGGAAACTGCGGCAGAGCCCGCTGCTCACCGAGCTCTACTGCGCACCCGGAAACCCGGGTATCGAGGCGGTTGCCGACTGCGTCGCGATCGCCGCCGAGGAGATCCACTCGCTCGCCGATTTTGCGCAGGAGGCGGCGATCGATCTCACCATCGTCGGGCCCGAGCTGCCGCTCACCCTCGGCATCGTCGACGAGTTTCAGGCCCGCGGACTGCGGATTTTCGGCCCCAAGCGTCATGCCGCCGAGCTCGAGGGCTCGAAGGTCTTCGCCAAGGAGTTCCTGCGCCGGCACGCCATCCCGACGGCGGACTTCGAGATCACGCACGACCGCGATCACGCCGCCGCCGCCGCCGCGCGATTCGGCTTTCCGGTCGTCCTCAAAGCCGACGGCCTCGCGGCAGGCAAGGGCGTGATCGTGGCTGCCGACGCCGCCGAGCTCGAGACGGCGCTCGTCGCCCTGTTCGACGAACGGCGTTTCTTGGGGGCCGCGGATCGCGTCGTGGTCGAGGAGTTCCTGGTTGGCGAGGAGGTCTCTTTCATGGCGCTGTCCGACGGGGAGCGGGTCCTGCCGCTCGCGACCGCGCGCGACCACAAGCGACTGCTCGAGGGCGACCAGGGGCCCAACACCGGCGGCATGGGCGCCTTCAGTCCCTCCGGCCTCCTCTCCGCCGATCTCGCGGCGAAGATCCTCGAAGAGGTGATCCACCGGGCCATCTCTGCCATCGCCTCCGAGGGACGCTCGTTCGTCGGCGTGCTGTACGCCGGCCTGATGTTGACCGCCGAAGGTCCGAAAGTCCTCGAATTCAACGCCCGCTTCGGCGATCCGGAGGCGCAGGCGCTCTTCCTCCGGCTCGAGGACGATCTGCTGCCGATTCTCGCCGCGGGCGCGGCGGGCAACTTCGGCGTGACGCGGCTGCATTTCCGTAAAGAGGTCTCGGCGGTCATCGTGTTGGCGAGCGCGGGTTACCCGGACAAGCCGGTGCGGGGGGAGCCGATCACCGGCGTCGAGAACGCGGCGGCGCTGCCCAATGTCGAGATCTTCCACTCCGGAACAGCGCGTGTGGACGGCCGGCTGGTTGCCGCCTCCGGGCGCGTCTTTTCGGTTGGCGCGACCGGGGTCACGCTCGCCGAGGCGTTGCGGAGCGCCTACGCCGCCGCCGCCGAGATTCACTGGCCCGCGAAGATCCTGCGCAAGGACATCGGCCGGCGCGCCCTCGAACAGGGCATTACCCCCGGCGAGAGCGGGATCTTCCGTCTGCAGCTCCCCACCGACTCCTAGCGCAGACGGACGCGGCGCTTGCTCCTGTCTCAAGGAATCGTCGCCCCGCCGGGCGGGGCCGACTCCTCCCGTTCCGCAGATTCCGCGGCCGGGAGAGCGGGCGCGATTCGCAGCGACGGGCGCGACGAGCGACTCGACCTCCTGCGCGGATTCTGTCTCTTCAAGATGGTGCTCTCTCACCTCTGGCCACAGCCGGTCGATCTGCAGCCGCTGTTCGGATTCGTCTCGGCGGCGGAGGGTTTCTTCCTCATCTCCGGAGCGACCACCGGCCTCGTCTTCGGACGGCGGGCGGAGAGCGCGGGCTTCGCTCTTGCCGGTCGCGCCCTCGCGCGCCGAGGTGCTCAGCTCTACCTGCTGAATCTCGCGCTGATCTTCCTCTTCTACGCGGCGGAAACGACGCGGGTCCTGCAGTTCTCCCAGTTTCGTCATGCGGGCTTCCGACTGCAGGAGCTCTTCTTCTTCAATCAACCGTATTTCCTCCAGGTCCTGCCGCGCTACGCTCTCTACCTCCTCCTCGCGCCGCTCGCCCTCGCCTGCTTGCGCAGCGGCCGCACCGCGCTGCTGCTCGTGGTTTCCTTCGGCCTCTGGGCCCTGGTCCTGGCGCGTGGTGGTTGGTTGCCGATTCCATACGTCGAACAGGGGGTGAACGGCGGCTTTCTCGTCCTGTCGTGGCAACTGCTCTTCTTCGTCGGCATGGCGCTCGGTTTCCACCGCGAACGCGTCGGGAGACTCTGGCGCGCGCTTCCTGTCGGGCTCACGATTGTCCTGCCGGGAGCTTGCTTCCTCGCTTTCGTAGGGCTCGGAATCGCGAATTCCGTGGGGCGGCTGGGGTGGGACGCGAGCCGGGTCGCGCAGCTTTTCGGGCGCGACCAACTGGCCCCCGGCCGCCTTCTCGACCTTCTGTGCGCGGCGCTTCTGTTCTATGCGCTGGTCGACCGCTTCTGGAAGCCGATCCGGCGTGCCACGGGTTGGCTCCTCCTGCCGTTCGGGCGCTACGCGCTCTACCTCTTCCTGGCCCACACCGTGACCTACGGCTTCTTTCTCTCCCTGGGCCCCTGGTTGCCGTTCGCGATCTACGGCCACCCCTGGCGCCTCGCGGTTGCCGGATTGCTCCATTTCGCCCTGCTCTGGGCCCTGGCGCGGGGCACGCCCTTGCGCCGCGCGCTCTCTCTCTAGCCGGAGGCAGCCGGCCGGAAGTCCCGCTTTGTCACGTTGACAGCCCCTGGGGGGGGTGCCATCATGGCCGGAGTCTCGTGCTCGTACGCTCGCCGGACGACTCCTGAGGGGCGAGTTCTATCGGCTTTCCTCGCCCGTTCTGGCGCGCTTCTCTGGTATTGATCGTGCAGTTCTGGTGACCTAGCCATGTCTGGTTGCGGCGGTTGCTCCTACAAGGGGATGTCGACGGCGGTGGAGACCGCCTACGTCGGAGTGCGCTTCAACGAGGAAACGAACCTCACCCTCTGTGGAACCGGGGGAGAGTTGCTCGGCAAGGGCGCCGGAGTCATCGTCGAAGTCGCCGGCGAGCCGGTCTACGGTCGCGTCGAGCAGTCGCCGATGCCGATCTTCAAGCCCTGTCAGAAGTCGTCGGCCAAGGCCATCCTGCGCTTGGCGACAGCCGACGACGCGCAAGCCTTCGAACGCAAGCTCGAGCGCGAGCGAACGGCGAAGCTCTTCTGTCTCGAGCGTGTGCGGGCGCTCAAGCTCGAGATGAAGATCTCCAAGGTCGACTTCGCCCTCTCGGGCAAGAAGGCGACCCTCCACTTCACCGCCGAGCACCGGATCGATTTCCGCCAGCTCGTACGCGATCTCTCGCAGCGCTTCGGCGCGCGGATCCAGATGGTCCAGGTGGGGTCGCGCGACGAGGCGGCGCTGCTCGGAGGGGTGGGAGTCTGCGGGCAGACGCTCTGCTGCTCGACCTGGCTCAAGGAGTTCCGGCCGATTTCGATCCAGATGGCCAAGCGCCAGAATCTCTCTCTCAACCCGTCGAAGATCTCCGGTCAGTGCGGGCGGCTGCTTTGCTGCCTCGCCTACGAAGACGATCAGTACAAGGGCGCCAAGCGTCCCAAGGACGATGGACCGGTGACCGCCGCCGTATGAGCCAGCGCAAGTTGATTCGCCCCGACATCTCCGACAAGCGCAATTCCGAGCCGCGCGCCGTGACCCGTCGCAAGCTCTCCCCTCCGGAGCAGACCAACGCCGAGGAGTTCTACTACCTCAAGCAGATGTCGGCGCGCACACCGATGGTCGTCGTGCTCACCAACGACGAGGAGCTGCGCGGCTGGATCGAGTGGTACGACAAAGGTGCGATCAAGCTCAACCGCAACGTCGGGCCGAATCTGCTCATTCCGAAGCACAACATCCGCTATCTCTTCAAGGAGGAGGAGCTGCGCCGCAGCCGGCGCCGGAGCTCCGAGTCGGCGGAAACCACCGCACCTCCTGGCCAGCGCGGGCCGATTCCCGAGGAAGCCGGGCTTTCGGAGGGTGAGCCCGAAAGCGACGAGTAGTGAAGTCCACGATTCTCGCTCTCACCCAGGGCGACCCGGCGGGGATCGGCCCTGAAATCCTTCTCAAGAGCGCCGTCGCGCGCACCGACGGGAGTGCCACCCACCTGCTGCTCATCGCCGAACGGGCGGCTCTCGAGGCGGTAGCCGGGCTCGTCCCCGGTTTTCCCTGGGACCGCCTCGTCGAAGTGCATTCGCCGGACCGTGCGGCACTCGCCGAGCTCGCCGGGAGCATCGCTCTCCTCGATCCGGTGGGCGAGCGACGGGCGATCCAGCTCGGTCGGTCCGGCGCCGCCGATGCGCGGGGTGCGATGGCGGCGCTCGATGCCGGCATCGCGCTCGCCCGGAGCGGCGTCGTCGATGCGCTGGTCACCGCCCCCGTTTCGAAGGAGTCGATCGCGCGCCAGCTCCTGCCGGGCTTTGTCGGGCACACCGACTACCTGGCGGCCGGCTGCGGCCTCGAGCGCTACGGGCGCGACTATCTCATGGCCTTTCTCGCCCCCGGCATGCAAGTGGCGCTGCTCACCGTCCACCTGCCGCTCCGTCGGGCGCTCGACAGGATCCGCCGGGAGAGCCTTCTCGAGGCGCTTCAGTGCCTGCGCCGTCATGCCGGCGGGCGCATCGCGCTCGCGGCAGTCAACCCGCATGCCGGCGAGGGTGGGCTGCTCGGCAGCGAGGAGGCGGAGCTCCTCGTTCCCGTTGTCGCCGAAGCTCGGCAGCAGGGAATCGACGTGCATGGGCCGGAAAGCGCGGATTCGCTCTTCGCGCGCTTGGCGCGCGATGAGTTCGACTGGGTGCTCGCGCTCTACCACGATCAGGGACTGATCGCGGTCAAGAGCGCCTCGTTCGGCCTCGCCACCAACTGGACCCTGGGCCTGCCCTTTCTCCGCACTTCCGTCGATCACGGCACGGCGTTCGCGATCGCCGGCAGCGGCAGGGCCGATCCGTCGCCGATGAACGCGGTGCTCGAGACGACATTGCAGCTCCTGTCCGGCGAGCTGCCGCGGCGGCGGCGCGCGGAGAGTTGATGGACCGGGGCGCTGGCTGAGGTGGCAAAGGGCGCGCGAGCATCGCTGCGAGCGGTCGGTCCGCTTCATCCGACCGACCCGCTGGCGCTGCTCAACGATCTGGCCCGCATCGCGACACAGGACCTCGCCCTGCGCCCGATGCTGCAGCGCATCACCGATGCGCTGTCGACCCGGCTCGAGATCGACCTGGTTTCGCTCGTGCGCGTCGACCGGCTGGCGGGTCGTTTCGTCTGCGAGGCCCTGACGTGCGCGCTTCCGACCGAGGTCCACGTCGGGTACAGCCGCGAGCTCGGCAGCGGCGTGGTCGGCCAGGTGGCCGAAACCGGCAGGCCTCTGCTGCTCGACGACGTGGCCGGTTTTCCCGGCTACGTCGAGACGCTCGCGGGAGTCGCCGCCGAGCTCTGCCTGCCGATCACGCACCATGGCGAAGTGGTGGCGCTGCTCAACCTCGAAAGCCTGCGTCCCGCCGCCTTCCGCGGTCAGCTGCCCCTTTTCTCGGCGGTCGCGGAGCAGGTCTCGGGTGCCATCGCATCGGCGCGGCTGTACGACGAGACGCGGCGTCGGGCCCTGTTCCTGGAGGTGGTGAGCGAGGTGTCGCACACCGCTCTCGCGAGCGGCGAGCTGCGCGAAGTCCTCGGACGCGTGGCGCGTTACGTCCAGGAGCGATTCCGGCTGTCGCTCGCGGCCATCGTCGTGGCGAACGATGCCGGTACCGAGTGGGAGCATCGGGCGATCGCGCTCCGGCCGGGACTCGTCATGCCGGCCCGCAAGCGCTGGCCGGTAACGGCGGGTATCGTCGGCCGCGCCATCCGGACGGGTGAACCGCAGCTCGTCCTCGACGTCGCAAGCGATCCCGATTTCTTCGGTCTCGACAAGAACATCACCTGTGAGTACGTCGTCCCGCTGCGTTTTCAGGGGCGGATACTGGGTGCGTTCAACATCGAAAGCGACGACCGCGCCGACCTGGACTCGGAGAATCTGGCGCTGTTCCGCACCCTCGCCGAGCAGATCGCCGGCCGGATCGAGCTCGCGCTCCTGAATCAGAAATTGCAGCGCGCCAATCAGGAGCTCGCCGCGCTCGCCCGGCGCGATTCCCTGACCGGGGTGGCGAATCGCCGGCAGTTCGACGAGGTCCTCGAAGCCGAATGGCGGCGCGCCCGGCGCGTCCGCGCTCCGGTCGCGCTCGTCTTCGCCGACGTCGATCACTTCAAGGCCTACAACGACGCCTGTGGGCATCAGGCGGGGGATGCCTGCCTGCAGACGATCGCGCGCACGCTCGCGACCGTGGCGCACCGCGCGGGCGACCTGGTGGCGCGCTACGGCGGCGAGGAGTTCGCGATCATCCTCCCCGGGCTCGACGGCGACCAGGCCGTCGTCCTGGCCGAAGCGATGCGCCGGGCGGTCGAGCAGCAGTCACTGCCGCATCCGGCGGCCCCGGTGGGCGGCATCGTGACCGCCAGCCTCGGCGTCTGTTCGCGCATTCCGCGGCGGGGCGACACCGCCGCGACCCTCGTGCACGAAACCGACCTCGCGCTCTATCGCGCCAAGTCCTCGGGTCGCAACTGTGTCGTCTCTGCCGCCCTGCGCCCGGCCTAGAAGTCGAACGACACCCTGAGTTCGTAGCTCCTCGCGGTCTGCAGGTAGTACTGCGCGTCGCCGAACTCACTCTCGGCGACGGGGTCGCGGGCGTCGGTGAGATTGTCGCCCAGGACCGAGATCCTCCAAGCGTCGAACCGGTAACCCACGCCCGCCGCGTAGACGTCGAACGCCGAGGCGAGCGCCCTGTTGCGCTTGTCGAGGAAGCGCTCGCCGACATGGTTCCAGTTTGCCCAGGCGTTGAAGCCGCGCACCGGGTAGTAGGTGATTCCGAGCGCGGCGAGCTCCCGCGGCGCCATCTCGAGACGCTTGCCGGCGAGCTGCGTCGGCACGTCGTCGAACAGTTGGACGAAATCGACGAATTTCGAGTCGTGATGGGAGTAGCTCGCCTGGAAGCGCAGGTCTTCGTTCAGCCGGTAGCTGCCCTCGAGCTCATAGCCCTTGAAGCGCTCCTGACCGGAGTTGATGAGCAGCGGCCGACCGTCGCGGACGACCGAGGTGACGAGGTTGTCGAAGTCCATCTGGAAGACGCTCGCCTGCCATTCGAAACGGCCGGAGAGCATGCGGCCCTTCACGCCACCTTCGTAGGTGCTCGCCGTCTCGGGCTTCAGGATGTCCACCGCCTCGGCCTCGGGGCCGAAGTCGACCGCCGCCGGCTTGAAGGCGTCGCGGTAGTCGGCGAAGAGCCAGATGCCGTCGCCATCGGTGGCGCTGCCGAGGGCCTGGAAGCTCACGCCGATCGTCCCGCTGCCGCGATTCACCGAGCGGCTGGAGGAATCTCCGCCTTCGTTGGATTGCTTCTCGTCGGTGAAGTTGAACCGGCCGCCGACGTCGAAGCGCAGGCGTAGCACCGGCGTCCACTCGACCTGGGCGTAGACGCCGCCGAAGCCGCGCTTGTCGTCGAGCCCAGTGGTCTCCTGCACCGGCACGTCGCCGCTCGCCTGTGGATGGGAGCCGTCGAGATTGACGTGATAGTCGAAGTTCTCGCCCGTCGACTCCCCCTTGCCGTAGAGGTAGTCCAGCCCGACGAGAAGGTCCACCTGCGGGGAGAGGTGGCGGGCCCAGTGACTGTCGAAGTAGACGTCGGTCTGGCTCTGGTCCTGGCTGAAGCCGGCGGCGTTCGGGTCGACGGCGTTGTCCAGCGCGCCGAGGAAGCCGCGCGTGAGGTTGCGGTCGGTGCGGGAGAGCGCCAGCGTCGTCGTCCAGTCGCCCGAGGCGACTGCCCGGTCGTAGCCGGTGACGAAGTGGAAGCGGTTCTCGTCGAGCTTGGCGTCGCGCGGGTTGTGGTTGGCGTCGGTCGGGACGAGCGGCGACAAGGTGCGCCCCTCGCGCGGATGCGGGCTCAGCGGATCCTGCCGGAGGAAGGTGGCGTCGAAGTCGAAGCGGAAGTTGCCGCCGCCCGCCGCCAGGGCGCCGCGATAGAGGAGGTGTCCGCGATCGAATCCGGCACGATCGGCGCTCGAGCCATTGGTGTCGAAGTTGGCCGAGAGCGACTGGCGGTAGGCGCCGGTCGCGGCGAACGGCAGGTAGACCGAAGCGCCGCCGCTCGAGCGGCTGCCGACCCAGGCGGTAGCCGAACGCTGGCCTTCGCCGGCGGTGAAGTGCACCACGTTGATGACGCCGACGAACGAGGTCGCGCCGTACATCACCGGCGCCGGACCGCGCAGGATTTCGATGCGCTCGATGGCGTTGAGATCGAGACTGTCGAGCGCCGGGTTGAAAGCCCCACCCCACGGCACGCCGTCGACCATCAGCAGGAAGGCGTCGAACTCGCGCAGACCCCAGAACTCGGGAATCGCGCTTGCGGGGCCGCCGTCGCCGCCGGGAGCGATCGACACGCCGGCAACGAGGGCGAGCGCGCTCGGCAAGTCATCGGCGCCACGCATCCGGAGGTCATCGCCGGGGATGACGGTGACCGACGCCGGAACCGGGTCGACGGGCTCGGCTTCGCGGGTGGCGACCACCTGTATCGTCTCGCTGACGATCGGTGGCGGGATGGTGGGAGTCGCGGGCGGATCGACTTGCGCGCCGAGCCGGGACACGGAGCTCGCGGCGAGTGCGGCGAAAAGGACCCAGCGCGAGGCCGGGCGGGCGGTAAGGAAGGTCATCGAAAGTCTCCTCAGATCTGTGAACTCGGGCGGATCGAGCCGCGCGAGCGCTCAAATGAACGGAACTCCCGTGGCGGAAGATCCGCCGTCGGGAACGAGTGCGAAACGACGCTTGGGGACGCCGTGCCGCTCTATTCGTTCTGGCGCTGGATGAGGAGAAGGATGTCGGGCGCGGGAAGCGGCTCCGCATGCGCGGGGACCGCTGCCGCTCGAAGCCCCGCCGTCGCGGGATGAGTCTCGGGGGAAGCGCCCGCGACGCGGTGAGAATCGGTGTTGATGCCGTCGGCTAAAGCCTCCGCTTCGCCGGCGAGGGCGACCGGAGCGGTCCCCGCGAGGCTGGGAGTGGGGGCGGCCTCTCGGCTGTGCGACCCGGAGCCGTCGCGGCGTCCCTCCTCCCAGAAGACCACCCCGGGTTCTCCGGAACGCGCCGGCTCACCGGCAGTGAACGTCCGCTCGCGCCAGAGGTTGCCAGCTCGCGGCGCCGGAGAAGGATCGCGCACGATGCGCAGCGGGCCCGGCAGCAGCACCGCGCGCTCTTGCCTTTCGTCTCCGAAGCGCAGCAGGAGCCGGGCCGAGTCGCTCGGCAGGTCGGGCACCTGAAAGGCGACGCGCCGCAGAGCGAGATCGAGGTGGGGCGTCAGGCGAACCGCGAAGGTACGGCCGCCGTCGAGGGACAGGAACGCCTCCCACTCTTCGGCGCCGGCGAGCGCCGGCGCGTCGGCGAGCGGTCGCCAGGCGAGCTCGGCGGTCGATCCCGCTACGAGGACCGACGCCGGAAGAGGTGCGACGAGCTCGACCGGAGAGCTCGCGAGCTCGAGGATCTCGGGTCCTGCCGGGAGCTCGGCGCCCGCGGCACTCGCGGCACCCGCTGCGAGGCCGATCGCGACGCCGGCAAAGCTCGCGCGGAGGTAGCGGAAGAGCCGGCCGGGCCGCACGGGGCGGACGAAGCGAACGGGGGGCGCCATGGCGAAGAGCGGAAGATACCGCAGTGGGCTCTAGGAAGCACCTTTTCCGGAGAGCACCACCGGTACGGTGCGCACGAGGATCTTGAGATCGAGCCAGGGCGACCAGGTGTCGATGTAGGCGAGATCGAGCTGCATCCACTTTTCGAAGTCGAGCTCGTTGCGCCCCGAGACCTGCCAGAGGCAGGTCAGTCCGGGCTTCATCGCCAGCCGGCGACGCTGCCAGCGTTCGTACTGCGCCACCTCTTCGGGGATCGGCGGGCGCGGTCCGACGAGGCTCATGTCGCCTTTGAGCACGTTCCAGAGCTGCGGCAGCTCGTCGAGGCTGAACTTGCGCAGGAGCCTGCCGAAGCGGGTCACGCGCGGATCGTTCTTCGCCTTGAAGACCGGGCCGTCCATCTCGTTCAGATGCGCGAACTCGTGCCGGCGCTCCTCCGCATCGGCGATCATGGTGCGGAACTTGTAGAGCGTGAAGAGGCGGCCGCCTCTGCCGCAGCGCGTCTGCCGGAAGAGCACTCCGCCGCGCGACGAGATCCGGATCGCCAGGGCGAGCGTCGCCAGGATGGGCAGCGCGAGGACGAGGAGCAGGCTTCCGAGGACGATGTCGAGCGTGCGCTTCACGAGCAGACCGCCGACGCTCGTCGGTCCGGTCGAGAAGGTCAGGAGGGGCGCGCCGTCCAGGTCGTCGAGTTGCACGCTGGCCTTGGCATGGGGAAAGAAGTTGAGCGCGAAGCGGGTGATGATCCCCTGTTCCTGCAGAGCGAGAAAGAGATCTTCGAAGCGCTCGAAGTCGCGCCGGTCGATGGCGAAGATCACTTCGTCGATGACCTGGGTGTCGAGAACTCTCCCGATTTCGCTCACCCGGCCGAGCACCGGCAGATCTCCGAGGGTCGGCGGCATCGCTTCATTGTCGTCGGCGACGAACCCGGCGACGCGATATCCCCAGAAGCGATGGCCGAGAATCGACTCGGCGATGGAGCGTGCCGCGGCGTTGGCGCCCACGATCAACACCGTACGGTAGTTGAACCCGTGCGCCCGCACGTAGCGCGAGCTCACGCGCAGCGCGAGCTTTTCGCCCAGCAGCAGCACTCCGGCGATCACGGCGAAGAGAACGATCCAGATCCGGCTCAGGCGGTCGTCGTCGAGCAGGCGCTCGTCGAGACGCAGGCCCCAGACGATGAGCAGGAAGAGAACCGAGGCGGTCGCGGTGATGCGCACGATCGCCGTGGCCTCGTCGAGCACCGGCACGGTGCGCTGTGAGCGGTAGCGGCCGGACGACCAGAGGAGAACCGACCAGAGCGCGAGCGCCAGCGGCAGGAGGGGCAGATAGCGCTCCACCGGATAGAGCGCGCCGGGAATCCAACGCCCGCCGAGCGCCGGGAGAAGATAGCTGCGCAGAGCATGAGCGAGAAAGAACGCCGCCGAAATCAGGGCGAGATCGAGCACGAAGACGAGGCTGGCGATAAGGCGGGCTTGCTGCTTGAGCATCGGTGGGGCCGATCCGGGAGTTTAGCCGATCCTCGCCGGTTCGCCGGCCGCCTCGCGCAGCAGCCGGGCGTAGTGGTCGGTGATCGTCTCCCAGTCGTAGCGCGCGGCCGCGCGGGCCGCGGCCGCGCGGCCGCGGCGGGCCACCTCTGCGGGGTCGCGGCGCAACGCTTCGAGAATACCCGCCAGCGTGGCGGGCGAGTCGGCGCGGAAGTAGAGCGCGACGTCGCCGGCCACCTCCCGGTTCTCGGGGGTGTCGTTGACCACCAGGCAGTTGCCGTATCCCATCGCTTCGACGAGCGCGGGATGGGTGCCTCCGACCTCGGTGGCATGGATGTAGACCAGGGCGTGCGAGAGCAGCTGGCGATAGCCGCGGCCGTAGATCGGTCCGGGAAAGCGCGCGCGCGGGTCTTCGCCGCCCTTGAACGAGGCGATGAAGGCGCTCGCATAGGGGGCGCTTCCGACCATGACGAGCGGCAGCTCGCCGCCGACCCGGGCGTAGGCCTCGACGACCCGGTGCGGGTTGTTTTCCGGCTCGAAGCGCGAAACGTAGAGAAAATAGCCCCGCTTTGCGAGCCCCAGGCGCCGCAGGGTGCCGGTCTGCCAGAGTGGCCGCGCCGCGACGCCGTAGGTCACGATGTCCGAAGGCGCGCCGTAACGCGCCAGGTAGTGACCGCGAATGACCTCGGCATCGGTGACGAGGCGGTCGGGCAGGAAGCAGGCGAGGCGCTCGGAGAGCGCGTAGACGCTGCGCCCGAAAGCACCCCACTTCCGACGGCGCTTCTCGATGCCATCGACGTTCAGGACGCTCGGCGTTCCGGCGGCGGAGAGCAGCGGCAGGAAGAGCGCGTTCGCGGAGTTCACCACCAGCGCGGCGTCGTAGCGCTCGCCGGCCGCGTGGAGACAGGAGATCAGCGTGTGCACGGGGGTCTCGAGATGCTTCGTGTGGATCGTCGGCAGGTGGACGAGCCGCGCGCCACGGTAGCGCGCGCGCTGCGCCGTCCGGCGAAGGTGATGCGGCCCGCCTGGACGGCTCCGGGGCGACCGGCAGTAGACGGTGACGTCGAAGTCGCGCGCCACGAGGCGGGGCGCGAGCTCCGCGAAGAGCGTCTCGTAGCCGCCGTAGCGCGCCGGGATGCCGCGGGAGCCGAGAAGCGCGACGCGCAGCCGTCTCACAGCGGCTCCGCGGAACGCAGAAACCACTTGCCGATTGCGCTCGAGGGGACGGTGCGGCGGCGCTGGACGAGGCGGCGATGCGCGCCGAGCGCGCGCCGCTCACGCCAGAGCCAGGCATAGGCGGGCAGGGAGCTCGGTTCGCGCAGGAGGACCCAGACGAGCGCCGCGACATCGCGAGCGAGAGTGGCGGGCAGCGTCCAGAGGAAGTTGCCGAGCGTCTGATGATCAATGCGCAGCAGATAGCGATTCTTGAGCGACTGCAGGTTCACCGCCGCGGGAAGCGATGCCCGGCGCTCGGGGAGCACGCGCCGGCGATGGGTAGCCACGGCCGCCGGCTCGTAGAGGATCTCCCAGCCGCGTTCGCGCAACCGGAACGCGAGCTCGGCGTCCTCACGGAAGGAGTGGTAGCGCTCGTCGAAGACCTGATCCGCGATCGCGACGTCGGCGAGCGCCGTCCGCCGCCACAGAGTCGCCGCGCCGGTGGCGCCGAAGACGCGCTCGGCGGCGCTGTACTGGCCGTGGTCGAGCTCGCCCGCGCCGCGATCGAAATGACGCCAGGTCCAGGAGAGCCGCATGCCGCAGGCGTCGAGGCGTGACGGGAGCTCAGGCAGGGCGTTCGGCCCCGGCAAGTTCCCTCGCCCCGTGCGGACGAGTCTGCCGGTGACCGCGGCGACGCGCGCGAGTCGCGGATCCTCGAGCCGGGCGACGAGAGGCGTGAGAAAGCCGGAAGAGAGTCGGGCGTCGGCGTTGAGAGTGAGGAGATAGGGCGCGGTCGCGAGGGCGATGGCGCGGTTCATGCCGCCCGCGAAACCGAGGTTCGTCGCGAGCGCCTCGATCTGCGTTGGAATCGCCGCGGGCGCCGCCCGGCGCGCCTCGGCGACGCTCGCGTCGGAGCTCGCGCAGTCGACGATGACGAGCTCGCACGGCGGAGGCTGAAGCTCGCCCACCGCGGCAAGAGCTGCGGGCAGGTCGGCTGCCGAATCGTGGGTGACGACGAGGAGCGCGACCGGCAGGGGCCTCACGCCGCGAGCTCCGGCGGTGGAGTGCTCCAACCCGAGAGGCTCCCTTGCGCCACCTGGATCAGGGCGCGCGCGGCTTGCGCGCGGCTCGCGGCACGCTCCGGCCGGCGCAGCGGAACGAGCATCAGCCGAGCCAGGGCCGCCGGGCCGGCGAGAGCGCGAAATGCCAGTGCCCAGCCGTGGCCGTGGTGCTTCTCGAGGTAGCGACAGAGATTGCGATCGTAGGCGGTGAGGAAGGCGCCGTAGCCCAACCCGGCGACCGAGCTGCCCTGGCGATGACGGAAAAGCGCTGTCGGAAGATAGAGCAGCGGCTGAGCGCGATCGGCGAGTCGCCGCGCGAGGTCGACGTCTTCGAACCAGGCGGGGAAGAACTGGTCGTCGAAGCCGCCGACGGCGTCGAAGACGGTGCGGCGCAAGGCGAGTGCCGCCGCCGCCGGCTGCTCGATCGGGGTGCCCGCGGCGGGTTCGACCGCGGGTCCCCCGCCGGGATTCCAGAACAGGGCGTGGGCGAGGAGCGCGGCAGGCGTCGGCAGCCGGCGCAGCTGCCAGGCCGACTGCCCGCCACCGTCGAAACCGATCAGGCGAGGCACCAGCCCGGCGGCATGCGGCCAGCGGTCGAAAGCGGGCGCGAGGGCGGCGAGCGCGCCTGCGGCCGGCCGAGCGTCCGGGTTGAGGAAGAGCAGCAGCTCGGAGCGCGCCGCCCGGGCGCCGAAGTTCGATCCGCCGGCGAAACCGAGATTGCGCCCCGGGGAGAGCAGCCGCACCTCTTCGCGCAGGATCCCTAGCCGGTCCGCAAGGTTGCCGTCCTGATCCACGATGACGAGCTCGAAGCGCGGGTCGCGGGGCCACTCGGCGACGAGCTCGGCGACATCGCCCGCCGCGCGCCACGCGACGACGATGGTCGAGAGCTCCGGAAGCGTCACGCCGGCGAGCCTATCCGGAAGCGCTCGGCGGCAGCGAGGGCGCGCCGGCTCGCGGCAGCGGAGCCGGGAGCGAACGCCGACAGTCTCGGGATCGCGGCGGTCCAGCCGGCGACGACCCCGAGAGCCCGGGCGCCGTCGAGGTGACCACAGGCGCGCAGGAAGTCCTTGCTATCCCGGGCAGCGAGGCGTGGCAGCGCCGCCACGAATCCCCCGCCGAGCAGGCGCCGCAGAACCAGGAGCCGGTTGCGGTAGATCCCCCGCCAGCGGGAAAACGGCGCGCGGCCCGCGGTCGCCTGGCCGGCATGTCGGGCGCGCGCCGAAGGAACGCACCAGCTCTCCCAATCCGTTGCGCGCAGGCGCACGGCGAGCTCGACGTCTTCGTAGTAGCTGCCGAGCTGCTCGTCGAAGAAACCGGCGCCGGCCGCCGCGACGGCGGTGAGGGCGCTCCTGCGGTAGAGCGCCGCGGTCGCCGAGACGCCGAAAACCTCGAACGGCGGCGCGGTCGCCGCGAGCGGCGATTCACCGGCGCGGACCTGCACGGCTTGCCACGAGCGGTTCCATCCCACGCCGCAGCCCTCGACCACCTCGGGCCGGCCGAGCTCGACATGGACCCCCTGCACCGCCGCCGCGCGCGGCCGGCGCGCGAGCTCCGCGGCGAGCGCCGTGAGCCAGCCCGGCTCGACGACGAGGTCGTCGTTGACGATGGCGACAGCCTCGGCGCGCGGGCCGGCCGCCGCGAGGCCGACATTGGCGGCGACCGCGAATCCGGCCGCCCGCGGGAGCCGCACGAAGTATTCGCGGGGACCCGCGAGTGGCGGCGCCTCGGCCTCGCCCTGATGCACCCAGATCAGCTCCGCATCGTGCGCGGCGAGCTCGCGCCGGAGTGCGGCCAGCATCTCCGCTTGCCAGGGAGACTGTCCGAGGGATGGCACGATCGCCGCAATACCGGAGATGCCGCCGGTTTCGGCGCGGCGCGGTGCGTGCGGAGCCGGCATCATCGCCACGCGACCTCGGCGCGATCGAGGACGAGGTAGCTCGGCACTCCTGCGACCGCCGGACCGACGGCGCGAAAGCTCAAGAGGTCGCCGGCGGCGAAGGCGAACGGCCCGGTTTCGAGCCTCACCCAGGGGAGCTCCCGTGCGGCGTCCGGAGCTCGAGCCGGCGGCGCCGGCGGGGGAACGAGCGTCGCGACGAGCCGCGGACCGGAGCGCACCTCGAGGACGAGGGGTGCTTGCGCGCCCGCCGCCTGAAGGACGCGGACCGCGACCCGACATTCGCTGCCGCCGGGCACGGGCCGGGCCGAAACCTCGGCGTCGCGCCGCAGCGCCCAGCCGCCATCGAAGCGCGTACGATCGAGAGTCCAGCGCTCGGGATAGAGCGCGCCGCCCCGATGGGTCACCCAGGCGTCCTCGAATTCGATCAGCGCGGTCGGCAGCCGGTACGCGGCAACGACCAGGCCGCTCCAGGCGAGCAGGAGGGCGGCGGCCGCGAGCGGCCAGACGTACCGACGGCGCAGCCGGCGGATAGGGTGCCGCTCGCCCCGCGCAGCCAGCCAGCCGATCGCGATCACGCTGAGCGCGACCGCGACCGGCCCGATCCAGGTCGCCGGTCGCACCCGCACCATCGAGGGAAAGAGCCGCACGAGATCGCCCGGAAAGTCCTGCGATAGCTCGTCGAGCAGCCGGCTGGAACCGTTGGCGAGGCTGTAGGCCCAGGCCGGATGCACCAGATAGACGAGTGCGAGAAGGGCGGAGAGCGCAGCGAGCGCCGCGAAGAGCCAGCGCAGGCCGAAGGCGAGGCGCTTCGGAGCGAAGAGCGGTGGCAGGGCGAGAGCGAGCGCCGGCAGGAGCACGACGCCGTAGCGAAAGGGCGGCGACCAGCCGCCGTACCATTCGCGGCGCATTCCGATGAGCAGGAGATAGGGCAGCAGGGCGGCGAGCTCGGCTGCGGGCGCGAGCGCCGCCGATTCCGGCCGGTGGCGCCGCAAGCTCTGGACCGCGGCCGGCAGGAGCAGGAGCCAGATCGGGGAGAGGGCGAAGAGTCCAAAGGCGCTATCGAAGAAGAGGCCGAAATCCCCCCGCAACTGGTCGCGGAGCGGAACGTCGAAGATCGCGAGATCGCTGCCCGCATACATGCGCAGCGGATTGCCGTAGCGCCAGAAGTTCCACAGACCGAGAGCGAGAAGCGGTATCGCCACGAGCGCCGCGAGCAGCAGGAGATCGCTGCGCCGCCGGCTGGACCGCCGCAGGCGCGCGGCGGCGAGCGCGCCTAGCGGCAGGGCGAGAACGAGAAAGCGCAGCTTCAGGAGCGGCAGGGCGACGAGCGGCAGGGCGAGCGCCAAGAGCTCGCGCAATGTCGGAGCCGTCGCCGCAGCGGAGGCGTTCACCGGCGCGGAGTCGAGGCGGGCGAGCGACCGGCAGATGAGGGCCACGAGCAGCGCGGCGGGGACTTCGACCCAGAACTGGCCCGCGTAGAGCAGCAAGGGGGGAGCAAAGGCGAGAATCGCCCAGCTCGCGAGAATCCCGCGCGGATGGCCGGGGAAGCGCGCGCGCGCCGCCGCGAACCCTGCCGCGGCGGCGCCGGCGGCGAAAGCCAGCATGCCGAGCTGGGCGCCGAACGGTCCGGCGAGGAGGTAGAGCGGCGCGAGCGCGAGCGGGAGCAGGGCGCTGTGTCGCGAGTAGATCTCACCATTCGACCCGGTCGGATCGCCGGGTTGAGGCGCGACCGGCACCGTCGTGAAGCTCCGCCAGGCCTCACCGCGGTACTCGTCGGCGAGATCGACGTCGAAGTCGTGGGCGAGACTGTGGGTCAACAGAAGGTAGTAGGGCTCATCGCCGTCGGGCGCGCGCGCCGTCGTCGTCCAGGGCCAGGCGAAGAGGTAGAGCGCCAGGGGGAGAGCAAAGAACGGCCAGAGGACCGGTCGCCCGACCGCGCGGCGGAGGCGCACGGCGAGCGCTGCGGTGCGGCTACCCGCGAGGGCCAGACCCGTGGCGGCAACGATCTCCGACGAGCCGGGGATGCCCAGCGAGAAGTGCTGCAGGGCGAGCAGAATCCAGCCTCCCCAGAGCACGCCTTCGAGGGCGGTCGGCCGGTTCCCCGCGGCGTAGCGGCCGACCGACGCGAAGAGCGCGCCGACGACCGGCAGGACGACCAACATGCCGCGCACGCCACCCAGGGGCAGCGCCGGCAGGAGCGCCGACAGCGCGAAGCTCACGAGCGAAGCGGCGATGACCTCCCAGGCGGTGCGTTTCATCGCTCGGTCGCCAGGAAGAAGAGGGCGAGGGTGGTCTCCGCGGGCAGCCCCGGGTCGCGTTCGATGACCAGGTTCCGGGCGGCGCGCGGCGCGTCGAGCCTGAAGCGGGTGCGCGTGGTCTGGCCGAGGAAGCGGCCGGCAGCGGGAATCCAGGAGATCCAGGGCGCGGGCGCCGGACAGGCGAGCCGCGCCGCCACGTCCGTCCGGCCGGCTGCCCACTCTGCGCTGTCGCGTCCGACCACCAGCGTGTCACGCCAGGGTAGAGCCGCCGGGCCCTCCGTTGTCTCGAGCCGGGCGAGCGCCCGACCGCACTCGAGGTCGACCCCGTTCGTGAGATAGGAATCGATCACCACGGAGCGGATGCGGATGCCGGAGAGGTCGGCGGCGAAGCGCGGCGAGGCCTGAGTCAGCACGACGACGCGCTCGTGCAGCGGCGACTCCGCCACGGAGCGGCCGACATCCGCCGCGCCTTCGAGCAGCGTCGCGACCGGCGCCGGACGGAGCCAGGGAAAGCTGCCGGCGAGGAGCGTTGCGGCGCCGAAGAGAAAGAGCCCCCGGCGCGCAAGCGCCGCAGCCGCACCGGAACCGAAGCTCGCCGCGAGGCCGACCGTGACGAAAGCGGCCACGATCCACCACGGTTCGGAGGCGAGCTGCGGGGCGCCGAGGAGGGCGAGCGCTGCGACCAGGCCGGCGCCGGACCAGCCGGCCGCCGTGAGACGGGCGGCGAGCGCCGCGGCGACGCCGGGCAGGAGGGCGATCCAGACGACTGTCGCGCCGGAGAAGCCGTCCAGGAAGAGGCGGTGGCCGTGGAGTGTGATCGCCGCCGCCAGGGCGAGCGCCGCGAAGGTCCGTATGTCCGGCGCCGGGCGGCGAGCGACGGTGAGCGCGGCGAGGATCGCAACGGCGAGCGCCAGCGCGCCGGCCACCGCCACCGGGCGCAACCCCCCCGAGCTCGGCAGGGTGCAGACCAGGGCGGTCACGGCGAGCGCGAGCGCCGCGAAGAGCGGTCGACGCGCCGCCTCGAGGAACGCCAGAGGCGCGAAGACGGCGGTGGCCCAGAGGGCGAGGAAGATCGTCTCCGCGGTCGCGGAGCGCGCGCCGGCGAGAACCGGAACGGCGAGGATCGCCACGAGCAGCATCGCGACCGGTAAGGCGCCGGCGAGCCCGATCACCGTGAGAGCCCGGCGAGCCGACCACGAGCGCTCCGGCGGGCTCGAAAGAAGCGAGCTCATGGCTGAATCCTGGCGCGGTCGTGGCGCATTCGGGGTGGCAATCCTCGCGCGATCCTAGCCTGTCGTCGCCTCACCGGCAGCGGGTCGAGGAATCTCCTGAAGTCTACGAGCGGGAAGCGGGAGCCGTTGATAAACTGGCGCCCTCATGTTGTCCCGCGAGCTCCTGCGCAGCGCCCCCGAGAGGATCCGTCGCGCTTTCGTCGACCGGGGCCAGGGTCCGGCGACGCTCGACCAATGGCAGACGCTCGACGCCGAGCGCCGGTCGGCGGTGGCCGAGGTCGACGAGCTCAAACGGCGGCGCAACGAAGCGAGCCGCGAAGTCGGCGCCCGCAAGGGCAAGGGCGAAGGCGCCGAGGGGTTGATCGCCGAAGTCGGCGTCATCAAGACGCGGCTCGAGGCGCTCGAAACCGCGCTCGCGAGTCTCGACCAGCAGCTCGCCGCCCTCGAGCTCCGCTTTCCGAACCTGCCCGACGCCTCGGTGCCGGTGGGGACCGACGAAACCGCGAACCGTGTGGAGCGGGTGCTCGGCACGCCGCGCGCGTTCGACTTCGAGCCCAAGCCGCACTGGGACCTGGGGACCGATCTCGGCATCCTCGACTTCGAACGCGGTGCCAAGGTCACCGGCGCGCGCTTCACGGTCTATTTCGGTGCGGCGGCGCGGCTCGAGCGCGCCCTGATCTCCTTCATGCTCGACCTGCACACCGTCCGGCACGGCTACCGTGAGGTGCTGCCACCGTTCATCGTCAATCGCGACAGCCTCGTCGGTACCGGTCAGCTGCCCAAGTTCGAGCCCGATCTCTTTCATCTCGAGGGGACAAGCTACTACCTCGTGCCGACGGCCGAGGTGCCGCTGACCAATCTCCACCGCGACGAGGTGCTCGACGAGAGCCTCCTGCCGCTGCGCTACACGGCCTACACGCCCTGCTTCCGCAGCGAAGCGGGATCCTACGGCAAGGACGTGCGCGGTCTCATCCGGCAACACCAGTTCAACAAGGTCGAGCTCGTGCAGCTCGCCACTCCAGAGACGAGCTTCGCGCAGCTCGAGGAGATGACCGGGCACGCCGAGCGCGTGCTGCAGCTCCTGGAGCTGCCCTATCGCGTGATCTGTCTGTCGACCGGGGACATGGGCTTCGCGGCGACCAAGACCTACGATCTCGAAGTCTGGCTACCCTCCCAGAGGACCTACCGCGAGATCTCTTCGTGCTCGAACTGCGGCGACTTCCAGGCGAGAAGGGCCAACATGCGCTGCCGCGTCGAAGGGGGCAAGCCACGCCACCTCCACACTCTGAACGGCTCCGGCCTCGCCGTCGGCCGCACCCTGGTCGCCATCTTCGAGAACTACCAGCAGGCCGACGGCTCGATCGCTATCCCCGAGAAGCTCCGCCCCTACCTCCCCGGCCTGGAGCGGATCACGAAGGAAAGCTAAGCTTCCCTCGGCGGGAGGGGTGGCAGAGTGGTCGATTGCGGCGGTCTTGAAAACCGCTGGGCCTTCACGGGTCCCGGGGGTTCGAATCCCTCCCCCTCCGCCAACAGGACGGGTGGTCCGAATTCTTGAGGCGAGCCTCTACCGCGGTACATGGCGATCGGGCTCCGAGCACCGCAGAGCGCGAGGAGGGACTCTCGGGGACCCCCGAGCGTCGAGGAGCGCACGAGCCCGATCGCGAGTAGGAGGCTCCCTCGAAAGCGAGCTCCCCAAGAAGCCTCGCAAGTCCGCCGCGACGGGTCCTGTCTGGTCCGTATCCCATGGGGTCCTCGCGCTGAGGAAGCGCGCTCCGGTCCCCATGGGAGCCCTCGGCCCAGCCACCCCTCGCTACCGTTAGGGAGAATGGGCACAGTTCCCACTCCCAACTCTTCGGAGCGTGGCGGCTACGGCAGGACGAGAATCTCGGTGCCGGAGCGGAAGAGGTGGTGCAGGCGCTGGGCGGCGGCGGGAGCGACCACGAGAGTGATGAGCGGCGGGTGCTGCGGCTCCTCGCCGCGCATGCGCTGCCAGCCGTCGTGGACCGAGTTGGCAAAGCGCCGCAAGAAGCTCCACCGCGGCGGTTCGGCGGTGATGTAGAGCTGCCAACCGTTGTCGATCGTCGCGCGGTAGCTGGTCGGAATCGGGGCCTCGTCCGTGCTCTTCTTCGCCGGAGCGGTACCGGCAGGCGTGCCCGAGGTGGCCGCCGCGCCCGCTGGCGAATTCGGAGCGACCGGCTCCTGCCTCTCCTCGTCCTCCGAGTACGGCCGCAGCGAGAGTGGCGCGATCGTCTCGCGGTCGGTGTCGCCGGGTCCCTGGGTGACCTTCCAGAGCGTCGGTGCGTTGATCTCGGGACTCGAGGACTCGGTGAAGAGCGGCTGGAACTCGAGCAGGAGAAGGGCGTCGAGCTCGACGCGCTCTAGGACCATCGCCCGCGACTTGATGTCGAGGTGTTTTGCCGCCGGCTCGAGGACGAGGTAGATCTTCGGCTCGCGCGCCAGCGCGGTCTCGAGCTCGATGGCGCGCAGACGCGCGAGCGTGGCGCGGTCGGGAGCTGCGACCGGCGTTCCCGCGGGCGTCTTGCCGGGCGCGGACCCCTGGGCCGCGACGGCCACCCGCGCCAGGACCGCACCCGCGGCGAGCAGTACGAAGGCAGCGGCGAGCCGCAGCCTAGAAGAGGTAGACACGCGCGTCCGTCGGAACCGTGTCAAAGACGAATTTCAGATCCTCGTCGCCGAGCCGGATGCAGCCGTGCGTCACCCGCTTGCCGAGCAGCGTCCTGAAGATCGTGCCGTGGATGATATAGCCGTCGCGCATGTAGAGCGCGTAGTCGCCGAGCGAGAAATCGTCCACCCGGTCTCGCGCGCTCTTCGGCGGCAGGTAGCCGTCTTCGATGAAAGCCCAGTCCGGCTTGATCCAGAGCGGGTTCTTCTGCTTGCGCAGGATCCGGAACTCGCCCTGCGGCGTGTCGAAGAACCACTCCCTGCCGTCGCGTGGATCGCGCAGCCGGATGCCGGAGCCGGTCGAGCAGACGGCTTCGCGCAAGAGCTTGCCGCCGCGGTAGACCCGCAGCTTGTTGTTGTGCGTATCGACGACGACATAGACATCCTTCGGTGCGAGCGCCGCCAGGCGCGCCGAGAGCTTCTCGGCGCGCCCCGCAGGATCGCCCTGGACCGCCGTCGTCTCCGGGAGATCGAGCCGGGTCGCGAAGGCGTGCGGGTTGTAAGCGCCGCCGTAGCGCGCCAGTCCGAGTGCCGTGCCCGTGGCGACGATCGCGAGCGCCACGATCAGCGCTCCGAGGAGGCGCAACCAGCGCCAGCTGCGAGGCGGGCGTCTCTCTTCCGGGAGGGCGGGCTCGGGGGGGGCGGCGGCGCCGGGCGGAAGGGTTGGATCGGAGATCATGCGGTGATCCTATCTAGAACGTGCCCACGATCGTGACCGGCATGCCGACCCGGGCGCGCGCGAAGACCCGGTCCATGTCGCGATCGCTGAGCGCGATACAACCGTCGGTCCAATCCCGGCCCTGTCCGCCGTCGCCGTGGATCTCGATCAGGCTGCCGATGCCGGCGCGCAGCGGAACCTGCCCGGTCCTCTTCCCCCAAGCGTAGCGCGCGCGATCCTCGGGGTTCGGATAGTCGAGGAGCAGGGCTTTGTAGAACTTCGTCCGGCCGGGGCCCCGCGCTTCGGTGACCCGATAGCGCCCCTCCGGCGTCGCCTGATCCCCCGCGTGCAGTTTCTGCTTGAGGCCTTTGGCGCCGATCTCGGCCTCGAAGGAGGCGATGCGGCTGCCCGCGGCGTAGAGATGGAGCTTGCGATTCAGCTTGTCGATGATCAAGACGGTCGAGCCCTCGGCTTTCGAGCGCGCGATGGTCTCGGCGGCCATCCGCTTCCAGAGCTGGAGATTCTTCGGCTCCTCGAAACGCGAATGCAGCGAGTCGAAGCTCGAGTGGACGACGTCGTTGAAAGTCCTCGCGGTCTCGGCCTCCTTGAGCGCGCGTTCCCAGTCGCCCGCGCGGGCGAACTTTTGCGCGAGCCCCCACTTGAAGCTCGCCTGCCTGGCGGCGGAGTACTCCCGCCTTCCGACCCCGGCCTCTTTCGCCTCTTCGAGGGTGCGCCGCATGTCGGCGGCGATTCCGGGGGCGATCTCGAGCCAGCGCCCGGCGCCGGCTCGCTCTCTGACCTTGAGCTGGGCGACGGACGAGCGCGCGACCGTCAGAACGCGCAGCCAGGAGGTCTCGACCCGTCCGGGGGTCTGCTCCCAGAGCGGCGCCGTGCGCTCGTCGGCGGTGACCACTTCGGCCTGCGCGATCAGCCGGTCGATCTGGCGGGCGGCCGCGGGCATCTCGGCGCGCACCAGGGCGAGCGCGCGGAAGGCCGAGACCCGTGAGACCGTCGCGTCGAACGGCCGGGCGGAAGTCTGAAGAATTGCCGCGGGCAAGACGTAGGCGAGGGCGAGAGCCGCCGAGCCAAAAAGAAACGACCGGCGACGGAATTCCGTCGCCGGTCGTTTGAAGCGGAGACGAAAAGCGATCAGCACTTAATCTTGGTCTTGGCGCTCTGGAGGTCGGTGACCAGCGTATCCACCGAGCTCTTGAGCGAATCGGCCGAGGCCTTCGCGCCGAGGTAATCCTCGGAGGCGATGGCGCTCTCGATGCCGCCGACCTGCGCGGCGAGACCGTCGTAGTTGCCCTTCATCAGCTCCATGTCCTTTTTGAAGTCCTTGGGCTGACGGCGGCACTTGCCGAGATCGGCCATCGCGGTGCTCGCGGTCGTGAGCGCGGTCTTGGCGGCGGCGAGGGCCTCGTTGGCCGCGGTCTTGGCGGCTTCCTTGGCGGCGGCGGCGGCGTCCTTGGCCTCGTTGATCGACTGGTTCGCGGCGGCGATGAGCTCCTTCGACTTGGTGTAAGAGCGGAACAGGGCGAACTTGTTCGCCTGCGCCTCGACTTCGGCGTTCACGGCATTGACGGCCTGCTGCGCCTTGTTCCAGGCATCAGCGGAGTATTTCGACGCATCGCCTTCGATGGCGGAGAGCGAGGCCTTGAGGCCATCGATCTCGACCTGCGGCGGCTTCGCGCAGCCGGTGGCCAACGTCATGGCGAGTACGGCGACTCCCAACAGTGCCAGCTTCTTGTTGCGCATGATTTCGATTCCCTCCTGGGTCAGTGACTGAAGCGTTCTGGTGCCTTGGGTTTCCGGCGGTTCAAACTTTGCGCGTTGGGCGGAGCGGCCCCCGAGAAGACCTCCCTGCTTGCTGCGGACCCGTCGAGGATAACACAGAAGACAAAACGGTGGGGTTTCAGCCCCTGGCGGCGTCCCGGCGCGCGAGGAGATCGAGCGCCCTGGCGACCACATTCTCGGCGGTGAATCCGAACTCATGGGCGAGATCTTCGGCCGGGGCTGAAGCCCCGAAACTCCGCATTCCGAGGACCCCCCCTTGCAAACCGACAAAGCGCTCCCAACCGAGCGGCGAGGCCGCTTCGATCGCCAACCGGGTCCGGATCTGGGGCGGCAGCACGGAGTCGCGGTAGCTCGCGCTCTCCTCGGCGAACAGCTCCCACGACGGCATGGACACCAGGCGCACACATAAACCTTTGGTTTCCAGTAGTTTGAGTCCAGCCATCGCAAGCCCAACCTCGGAGCCGGTGGCGAGGAGGAGGAGCTCGGCTGCGCCGCCGGGGGTGTCGTAGAGAACGTACCCGCCACGGCGGACGCCGGCGGGCGCGAGGGCTGCCGTTTCCGCGAGAATCGGCAGCTTCTGCCGGCTGAGGGCGAGCGCGGTCGGTCCTGCGGTGCGCTCGACGGCCACCTGCCAGGCGGCGACCGTCTCGCAGGCATCGGCCGGACGCAGCACGACGAGACCGGGGATGGCCCGCAGAGAGGCCAGTTGGTCGACCGGCTGATGGGTCGGGCCGTCCTCGCCGAGAAAGATCGAGTCGTGGGTGAAGAGATAGATCGCCGGCTGGCGCATGAGCGCCGCGAGGCGGATCGAGGGTCGCATGTAGTCGGAGAAGATGAGAAAGGTCCCGCCGTAAGGGCGGAAGAGGCCGGTGAGGGAGAGGCCGGAGAGAACCGCTCCCATGGCGTGCTCGCGCACGCCGAAGCGCAGGTTCCGGCCGGTGCGGGCGGTGACGGAAAAGCTCTCCTCGCCGGCGAGCAGCGTGCTGTTCGATTCGGCGAGGTCCGCCGAGCCGCCGAGGAGCTCGGGCAGGACCGGGGTGATCGCCTGCAGGACTTTGCCCGACGCGGCGCGCGTGGCGATCGGCTTGTCGTCGGCGGAAAATCGGGGCAGCGCCGACTCCCATCCCGCCGGCAGCTCTCTCGCCAGCCGACGCGCGAGCTCGAGCGCGAGGGCGGGCTGGACCGCAGCCAAGCGCTGGCGGCGATCGTTCCACTCCCGTGAGGCGGTGGCACCGCGCGCGGCAGCCTGCGTGAACGGCGCGCGCGCCTCCGGCGGAACGAGGAAAGCGGATTCGACCGGCCAGCCGAGAGCGGCCTTGGTGAGCCGGGTCTCCTCGGCGCCGAGCGGCGCGCCGTGGGCCTCCGCGCTGTCGTGCTTGTGCGGGCTGCCGTACCCGATGTGGGTCCGCACCACGACGAGCGTCGGCCGCGCTGCCTCCGTCTCGGCGGCGGCGAGCGCCGCGGCGAGGCTCACGAGATCGTTGCCGTCCGCGACCTCGAGGATGTTCCACCCATAGGCCGCGAAGCGGCGATCGACCGCCTCGGTGAAGGCGAGGTCGGTCGAGCCGTCGATCGTAATGTGGTTGGAATCGTAGAGCACCTTGAGCGACCCGAGCGCGAGGTGGCCGGCGAGCGACGCCGCCTCGCTCGCGACGCCCTCCATCAGGTCGCCGTCCGAGGCGATGACCCAGGTGCGGTAGTCGAAAAGCGGCCGGCCGATATCGCCGGGATGCCGGAAGCGCGCCGCGAGCTGCTCGCGGGCGATCGCCATGCCGACTGCGTTGGCGAAGCCCTGGCCGAGCGGACCGGTGGTCGTCTCGACCCCGACAGTGTGTCCATGCTCCGGATGTCCGGGGGTCTTCGATCCGAGTTGGCGGAAGCGTTGGAGCTCGGCTAGAGGCAGGTCGTAACCGGCGAGATGCAGGAGACCGTAGAGCAGCGCCGAGGCGTGGCCGCAGGAGAGGACGAAGCGGTCGCGGTTCGGCCAGTCCGGCGCCGCCGGGTCGTGGCGCAGGAAGCGCGTCCAGAGCAGATAGGCCATCGGCGCCTGGCCGAGCGGCGCCCCCGGATGGCCGGATTTCGCCTTCTCGACCATGTCGACGGCGAGAAATCGGAGCGTGTTGATCGCGAGCTGGTCGATGGCGGTGTTGCCCGGAGCGGTGCTGGACATGAGGATGCGAAGTCTATTCGATAGAGAAAAGAGGGACAGGCACGAATTTCAAAGAAATTCGTGCCTGTCCCTCTTTTCTCTTTTTGACTCGCCCGGTAGCTAGCCCATAAGATCCGCGAGCCCAGTCTGGTACGCGGAGAGGTGGCCGAGTGGCTGAAGGCAACGGTTTGCTAAACCGTCATACGGGGCTAAACCCTGTATCGAGGGTTCGAATCCCTCCCTCTCCGCCAATTGGTTGATCTTGCGCCCGGCTGGCTCGAAGCCGGCTTCGTCCCTCGACTGAAAAGAGCCTGGCCGTGACCCCCTCCGCTCCGTCGCCCGCTTCGCCTCCTCGGGTTCGTTTCGCCCCCTCGCCCACCGGCTACCTCCACATCGGCGGAGTGCGGACGGCGCTGTTCAACTGGCTCTTCGCCCGCCACCACGGCGGCAAGTTCATCCTGCGCGTCGACGACACCGACACGCAGCGCAACCTCGCCGACGCCCTGGCGCCGATCCTCGACGGCTTTCGCTGGCTGGGGCTCGACTGGGACGAGGGCGCCGAGATCGGCGGGCCGCACGCGCCCTACTACCAGTCCGAGCGCCTGCCGCTCTACCAGGCGGCGGTCGAGAAGCTCCTCGAGCGCGGCTTCGCCTATCGCGACTACGCCCGCCCGGAGGAGACTCAAGCCGAGCGGGCCGCGGCGGAGGCCGCGAAGGTTCCCTATCTCGCGAGCCGCCGCTGGGCGGCCGAAACGGACGCCGACCGGGCGCGCTTCGAGGCCGAGGGCCGGACCTCCGTGGTGCGCCTCAAGATGCCGCGCGAAGGGCGTCTGCCGCATCGACGACCTGGTGCGCGGCACGGTCGAGAGCGCCTGGGCCGCCGAGGCCGACCACGTCATCCAGCGCGCCGACGGCACCTGCCTCTATCACCTGGCGAGCGTCGTCGACGACGTCGAGATGGCGATCACCCACGTCATCCGCGCCGAGGAGCACCTCTCGAACACGCCGCGCCAGATCTTCATCTTCGCAGGGCTTGAGCGCGCCCCTGCCGGCGTTCGCGCACCTGCCGGTCGTCGCCGAGCCCGGGAGCCGCGTCAAGCTCTCCAAGCGCAAGCTCGACAAGTATCTGAAGAACCCCGAGTTCGCCGAGCTCTACGAGCACGGCCGCCGGATCGCCGACCGGCTGGGGCTCGCGGTCTCGCCCGAGACCTTCAACCCGGTGATCATCGACTTCTACCGCATAGTCGGGCTTCCTGCCCGACGCGATCCTCAACTACCTGCTCCTCCTCGGCTGGTCGCTCGACGACAAGACCGAGATGCTCTCGCCCGCCGAGCAGATCGCGCACTTCTCGCTCGAGCGCGTCAACAAGGCGTCGGCGAGCTTCGACCCGAAGAAGCTCCTCTCCTTCCAGGAGCGCTACATGCAGGCGCTGTCGGTGGACGAGCGCCTGGAGCTCGTGCTGCCGTTCCTCGAGCCAGGCGGGCTGGATCGCCTCGCCGGTTTCCTCCGCGACGCCGCGCGCAGGTGCGCGGCATCGTCGCCGCGGCGGCCGAACGGATCAAGGTCGCCGGCGACATCCTCGACTACGACGAGCTCTTCGTCGCCGACGAGGCGCTCGCCTACGACGAGAAGGCGTTCGACAAGCGGATCCGCTCGGCGCCTGGGGCGGTGGAGCTCCTGGCCGCCTTACGGGCCGAGATTGCGACGTTGCCGGCCGATGCCGCCTTCGACGCCGGCGCGGTCGAGAACCTCCTGAACGGCTTCGTCGCCGCGCGCGGCCTCGCGCTGGGGGCGATCGTGCACGCGGTGCGCGTCGCGGTCGCCGGCAAACCGGTCGGCTTCGGCCTGTTCGATATCCTCGCCCTGCTCGGGCGCGAGCGCGTGCTCGCTCGACTGGCGCGGATCGACCGCGTTCTCGAGCGCACCGCGACTCCCCCGGACAATCTTCGGGAAGACCCGAGCTGACCGCCATGGGCAAGCACTTCATCGCCGACATCGTCGAGGCCGACCTCGCTTCCGGGAAGCACGCCCGCATCCAGACGCGCTTTCCGCCGGAGCCCAACGGCTACCTGCACCTCGGACACGCCAAGTCGATCTGCCTCAACTTCGGGCTCGCCGCCGAGTACGGCGGCCTCGCGAATCTGCGTTTCGACGACACCAACCCGACGACCGAGGAGGACGAGTACGTCCGCGCCATCCGCGAGGACGTTCGCTGGCTCGGCTTCGACTGGGGCGAGCGCGAGTTCTACGCCTCGGACTATTTCGAGCAGCTCTTCGACTGGGCACGAGCAGCTCATTCGTCGCGGGCAAGGCGTTCGTCGACGACTCTTCGGCCGAGGAGATCAGCACCCACCGCGGCGTCTGGACGGCGCCCGGCAAGGAGAGCCCGTACCGGAACCGCAGCGTCGACGGAGAACCTCGACCTCTTCCGCCGCATGCGCGCCGGCGAGTTCCCGGACGGCGCGCGGGTGCTGCGCGCGAAGATCGACATGGCCTCGGGCAACATCAACCTGCGCGACCCGGTGATGTACCGCATCCTCCACGCCACGCCACCACCGCACCGGCGACACGTGGTGCATCTACCCGATGTACGACTGGGCGCACGGCCAGTCGGACTCGATCGAGCGGATCACCCACTCGATCTGCACCCTGGAGTTCGAGGACCACCGCCCGCTCTACGACTGGTTCGTCGCCGAGCTCGGCATCTTCGCGCCGCGCCAGATCGAGTTCGCGCGCCTGAACGTGACGCACACGGTGCTCTCGAAGCGGAAGCTCCTGCGGCTGGTCAGGACAAGGTCGTCTCGGGCTGGGACGATCCGCGCATGCCGACGCTCGCCGGCATCCGCCGCCGGGGCTATCCGCCGGCCGCGCTGCGCGATTTCTGCGAGCGCATCGGAGTCACCAAGCAGGAGTCGGTGGTCGACTTCGCCCTGCTCGAGCACTGCGTGCGCGAGGAGCTCAACCGCACGGCCGAGCGCCGCATGGCGGTGCTCGATCCGGTGAGGGTCACGCTCGTCGACTACCCGGAGGGCGAAGTCGACGAGCTCGAGGCGGTGAACAATCCGGAGGATCCGGCGGCCGGCACGCGCCGCGTGCCGTTCTCGCGCGAGCTCTGGATCGACCGCGAGGACTTCCTGGAGGAGCCGCCGAAGAAGTTCTTCCGCCTCGCTCCCGGGCGCGAGGTGCGGCTGCGCTGGGCCTACATCATCCGCTGCGAAGAGGTGGTGAAGGACGCGACGGGCAAGATCGTCGAGCTCAAGTGCACGCACGACCCGCTGTCGCGCGGCGGCGACCGCGGCGGACGGTCGCAAGATCCAGGGCACGATCCACTGGGTCTCGGCGCCGCACGCGGTCGACGCCGAGGTGCGGCATCTACGACCACCTCTTCACCCAGGCCGATCCGGACGACGTCCCGGAGGGCACCGACTTCCTCTCGCTGGTGAATCCGAAGTCGCTCGAGGTTCTCGCCGGCGGTGAAGGTCGAGCCGGCGCTCGCCGCGCTCGCCCCCGGCACCCGCGTCCAGTTCGAGCGCACCGGCTACTTCGTCACCGACGCCAAGGATCACACGGGCGAGCGTCCCGTCTTCAACCGCATCACCACCCTGCGCGACAGCTGGGCGAAGGTGCAGAAGCAACGGCTACTAATCCGAGCCGGCAGTTCGCCAGCCGGGGTGACATCGACTCGTTTCCGCAGGGCGAAGGTCTCGCTTCGCAGGCAAGGGTCGCACAGCCGGCGATCTTCAGGCCACGCGCGCGGGCACTGCCCCAGCGCTCGGCGACCGCCTGCGTGCCGGACGCGACGACCCTCTGCCTGCAGGCCGAACGCTTCGCGGCGAGTGTGACCTGGCGCGACTTCACGGGGCAAAGCGGCGTCGGCACGGCGCTGCCGCTCACCGCGGACACCGGCTCGTTCTGGTTCTTCGACGCCGGGATCCACGAGCTCGCGGTCAAGGTGATCGACGGCCGGGGCACCAACGACGCCTATTGGGTCTTCTACGGCTCGCTCTCGAACGTCGAGTTCGAGCTCACTGTCGTCGACACGGTGACGGGCGAGAGCTGGACGCGCTCGAATCCGTCCGGCACCTTCGCGAGCGGCGGCGACATCGAGGCCTTCCCGCAGTAGCCGTAAGATCGCAGTCCAGATGGCCGCAACGCGCACCGCCGAGGTTGTCGTCTGTGGGGCCGGCATCGCCGGGGTCGCGGCGGCGTACGAGCTCGCGGTGCGGCGCGGTCTGCGGCGCCGGTCGTCGGATCGTTCTCGTCGATCCGCTGCCGCCGCTCTCGCTCACCAGCGACAAGTCGACCGAGTGCTACCGCAACTGGTGGCCCGGGCCGGGAGCGACGATGGTGCGCTTCATGGGCCGGAGCATCGACCTCCTCGAAGAGATGGCGGCGGCGAGCGCCGACCGCTTCGCGATGAACCGCAACGGCTACGCCTACTTCACCGCCGAACCGGCGCGTGCCGCCGAGCTCGAGCGCGCGGCGCGCGAAATCTCGGCGCTCGGCGCCGGCGACCTGCGCGTCCACCGCGGCGCGATGTCCGATCCGATCTTCCCGGAGGCGCCGTACGACCAGCTCGATCGCGCGCTCGGCGGCGCCGACCTCATCCTCGATCCGCAGACGATCCGCTGCCGCTATCCGTTCCTCAATCCGGAGGTCGTCGCGATGCTCCACCCGCGCCGCTGCGGCTGGCTCTCGGCGCAACAGCTCGGGATGTGGATGCTCGAGCAGGCTCGCGAAGCCGGCGTCGAGCTCCTCGCGGGGCGGGTGGTCGCGGTTGCCGTCGAGTCAGGGCGCCTGACCGGCGTCGAGGTGGCGCTCGCGAGCGGCGCGCTCGAGCGGATCGCGACCGGAACCGTGGTCAACGCCGCCGGGCCGCTCGCGAGCGAGGTCGGAAGACTCGCCGGGCTCGAGCTGCCGCTCGCGAACGAGCTCCACGGCAAGGTCTATCTGGACGACGTGGAGCAGATCGTCCCGCGCGATCTGCCGCTCATGATCTGGTGCGATCCGGTGACCCTCGAGTGGGGAGAAGAGGAGCGCGGGGCGCTCCTCGCCGACCCCGGCCTCGCCTACCTCACGCGGCCCCTGCCCGGCGGCGTGCACTTCCGGCCGGAGGGCGGCGCGGGCAGCCGGATGCTCCTGCTGCTCTTCACCTATCACCTCGACGCGGTCGCCCCGGTCTGGCCGCCGCCCTTCGATCCCTGGTACCCGGAGGTGGCGCTCCGGGCGCTCACGCGCATGGTGCCTGGCTTTGCCGTCTACCTCGGAGAGAAGATGCGCCGGCCGTTCGTCGACGGCGGCTACTACTGCAAGACCGCCGAGAACCGTCCGCTCATCGGCGCAACGCCGGTCGCGGGGTTCCATCTCCTCTGCGGTCTCTCGGGCTACGGCATCATGGCATCGGCCGCCGCCGCCGAGCTCCTCGGCGCCACCCTGACCGGGGACACCCTGCCGGCCTATGCCGCCGAGTTCCGCCTCGACCGCTACGCCGATCCCGCCTACCAGGCGCGTCTGGCGCGCGGAGAGTTCAATTCCGGTCAGCTCTAACCGTGGTTGGCGGACTTCGGCACTCGGGAGATTGGGGTGCCTCCTAGTGAAGCCGGGAGCTCACCCCAATCTCCCGAGCACCGGAGCCCGCCTGCGAGCCTCTTCTCCAACCTCTACCGACGAGGGGTGGCGGGACCGAGGGCTCCCGTGGGGACCGGAGCGCGCCTCTTCAGCGCGAGGACCCCACGGGATACGGGCCAGACAGGACCCCGAGCGGCCTCCCAGAGCCGCCTGCCGAGGCGCGTCTCTGCTTGACCCGACTCGCGCCCGCAAGCTAATCTCTCCCGGCGTTTGGGACGTCGTTCAACGGTAGGACATGCGGCTCTGAACCGCAGAATCGGGGTTCGAATCCCTGCGTCCCAACCATCCACCCTGGTGCAGGTATCTCCTTGCAGCACTTCGATTTGAGCCGCGACTGAGAGTTCTTCGATGACCTCCGACGGACTCACCCAGCGCCTCGATCGGGGTACCCGGACCGCCAAGCTCGGGCTGCTCGTCAACGCGCTCCTGGCGATCATCAAGCTCCTGGCCGGCATCTTCGGGCACTCCTACGCCCTGATCGCCGATGCCATCGAGTCCTCGGGGGACGTCTTCTCGTCGATCTTCGTCTGGCGCGGCCTCCGGGTCTCGGCGCGCTCGGCCGACGAGCGCTATCCGTTCGGCTACGGCAAGGCGGAGCCGATGGCAGCAGCGGCGGTCGGGCTGATGCTGGTCGTGGCGGCAGGCCTGATCACCTTCGAGTCGATCCAGGAGATCCGCACGCCGCACCATCTGCCGGCCCCGTTCACGCTCATCGTGCTGCTCGGAGTGGTGGTGGTCAAGGAGACGCTCTTCCGGTCGGTGCTCGCGGTAGGTACGCAGGTGCAGAGTGGTGCGGTGCGCGCCGACGCCTGGCATCACCGCTCGGACGCGATCACTTCGGCGGCGGCGGCGGTCGGCATCACGGTGGCGCTGTGGACGAAGATCCCGCAGGCGGACGACTGGGCGGCGCTGGTGGCGGCGCTGGTGATCGCGATCAACGGCGTGCTGATTCTGCGGCCGGCGCTCGCGGATCTGATGGATCGCGCACCCGAGCTCGCGGTCCTCGCGCGGATCTCCGCTACGGCGAGCGCGGTGCCCGGAGTGCTCGCGATCGAGAAGCTCCGTGCGCGCCGCGCCGGGCTCTCGCTCTACGTCGACCTCCACGTCCAGGCCGATCCCGCCCTCACGCTGCACGATGCGCATGTGCTCTCGGGGCGGGTGAAGTCGGCGATCCGCGGGGTGGAGCCGACGGTGATCGGGGTGCTCGTGCACATGGAGCCGTTCGAGCCGGCGGGCAGCAGTAGCTAAGTCCGCAGTCTGCCGGTCGTCGGCGTCGGTGATCTCCGCAGAGCGGCTGTGCTCATAGCCTGCAGACCTTCGTTGATTCAGAACCGTTGTCGGCTTCGTCGCCTGGGGATGCGACGGCGGACCATCTCAGGCCGGTCGCACAGCCTCTCTGCGGAGATCACCGACGCCGACTCTGCGGACCTCAGGCCGGTCGCACAGCCTCTCTGCGGAGATCACTGACGCCGACTCTGCCCACCTCAGGCCGGTCGCACAGCCGATCTGCGGAGCTCACCGACGCCGACTCTGCGGACCGTTGTCGGCACCCGGAGCTGCGCGCTACGCGAAGGCGAGTTGAATGACGGTCTTCTGCTCCAGGGCGTGGGCTTTGGCGGAGCCGGTGGCGGGGGAGGCGGAAGCGGAGCGCTTGACGGAGCGCACATTGCGGCCTTTGGCGAGGTGGTCGAGGAGCGGATCGACGAAGGTGAAAGCGCCCATGTTGGCCGGCTCCTCCTGCACCCAGAGCAGCTCGCGGGCCGTGGCGTAGCGCTCGAGCTCGGCCTGGAGCTCGGCCGCCGGGAAGGGGTAGAGCTGCTCGAGGCCGAGGATCGCGACGTCGGTCGCCGCGCGGCGTTTCCGCTCGGCACGCAGCTCGTGCAGGATCTTGCCCGAAGCGAGGAGAATCCGCCGTGCCTCGGTGACCTCGCGATCCTTGAGCACGGTCTCGAAGCGCGGCCGCGCGAACGCCTCGACCGGCGAGGCGGCATCGACGCTGCGCAGCATCGACTTCGGGGTGAAGACGATCAGGGGCTTCCGCCATTTGCGCAGCGCCTGCCGGCGCAGGAGATGAAAATACTGCGCCGCGTTCGACGGCTGGCAGACCTGCAGGTTGTCCTCGCCGGCGAGCTGCAGGTAGCGCTCGATGCGCGCCGAAGAGTGCTCCGGCCCCTGACCCTCGTAGCCGTGCGGCAGCAGCAGGACCAGGCCGGAGAGCAGCAGCCACTTGTCTTCGGCGGCAGCGAGGAACTGGTCGATGATGATCTGCGCGCCGTTGGCGAAGTCGCCGAACTGGGCCTCCCAGAGCACCAGCGCCTCCGGATAGTCGCGCGAGAAGCCGTACTCGAAGCCCATCGCCGCCGCCTCGGAGAGCATCGTGTCGTAGACCTCGAAGAACGCGCCGGCATGGGCCATTGCGGCCAGGGGCAGATGCTCGTCCTCGTTCTCGACATCGATCAGCACCGCATGGCGATGGTTGAACGTGCCCCGGCGGGTGTCCTGACCGGAAAGCCGCACCGGAATGCCGCCCTCGACGAGCGCCGCGAAGGCGAGCGCCTCGGCCATGCCGAAGTCGACCGGCCTCTCGCCGGCCGCCATCCGGCGGCGTTCGTCGAGGAGCTTCTCGACCTTGGGATGGAGATGAAAGCCGTGCGGCGTCGCGGTCACCGCGAGGCCGAGGCGGTCGATCTCCGCGGCGCCGAGGCCGGTGTCGACTTCGAGCGCCAGATCGTAGGCGCCGCCGTGAAATCCGGACCAATAGGGCGGAAGCTCGCGCAGAAGAGGCGTCTTGGTGAGGCCCATCGCCTCCTTCTGCGCCGCGACGAGGGTCCGCTTGTAGCTCTCGGCCGCCGCCTGCGCCTCTGGCGCCGGCACGCCGCAGCGCGCGGCGTAGCTCTTCCAGAGCTGCGGCAGCGCCTTGATGCGGCGGTAGAGCAGCGGCTGCGTGACGGTGGGATCGTCGACCTCGCTGTGACCGTAGCGGCGGTAGCCGATGAGATCGATGACCACGTCGCTGCCGAAGGCGTAGCGGTAGTCGATGGCGATGCGCGCGGCTCGCACCACGGCTTCCGGGTCCTCGGCGTTGACGTGGAAGATCGGCACCGGCAGGCGGCGCGCGATATCGGTCGCGTAACGCGTCGAGCTGTAAGCCTTGGGTTCGGTGGTGAAACCGATGAGGTTGTTGACCACGATCTGGAGCGCTCCGCCGACCTCGAAGCCGTCGAGCGCGGCGAAGTTGAGCGTCTCGGCGGCGATACCCTGGCCGGCGAAAGCCGAGTCGCCGTGCAGGAGAAGCGTGAGAACCTTCTTGCCGGTGACGTCGCCGATGCGCGTGAGCTTGGCGCGCACGCGGCCCATGGCGACGGAGCTCACCGCCTCGAGATGACTCGGGTTGGAGTTCAGGTGCAGGCGGACCTGCCTGCCCGTAGGCGTCGTGAGCGTCCCTGTTGCCCCGAGGTGGTACTTGACGTCGCCGGAGCCGAGGACGCTGCGTGGATCGACGTCCTCGAAGCCGGCGAAGATCTCGAGCGGTGTGCGGCCGACGACCTGGGTCATCACGTTCAGCCGGCCGCGGTGGCTCATCGCGATCATCGCCTGCTCGGCGCCGAGCTCGGCGGACTCCTCGATGGCGGTGAGGAGAAACGGAATGAGCGCCGCGACGCCCTCGATCGAAAAGCGCTTGGAGCCGATGTAGCGCGTCTGGATGGTCTCTTCGAAGACCTCCGAGCGCACCAGCTGCTCGAGAATCCGGCGGCGATCGACGGCAGGTACGGGAGCCTCCATGCGCGCCGCGATCCAGGCGCGGCGCTCGGGCTCGGAGATGTGCATGAACTCCACCGCGAGCGAGCCGCAATAGACCCGGCGCGCCGCCGCCGCCTCTTCTCCACCGATCGCGAGCTCCGGGTGTCCGGCGGGCGGCAGCCGCCCGAGCGGATCGAGATCGGCGGCGAGATACCCCCAGCGCCGGAAAGCCTCGAGCACCCGCGACCCTTGTACGCCCTGCGCAATCCCCTTCGTCATGGGCGAGAAACTATATCGCTTGCGAGCGGGCAGTCAGCTCCATCTCACCTTGGTCCGTGCTCTAGATGACGCGCCGCGCCGCCGCGGTGGCGGGGTCGCCGGTGTTGGGCGTGCCGGACGGCTCGATGAGGAGGAGATGAACCTCCTCGGCGGCGACCGGGCGGTGCTCGACTCCCCTGGGTACGACGAAGAGCTCGCCGGGCCCCAAGTGGACGTCGCGGTCGCGTAGCTCGATGGTGAGATGGCCTTTGAGGACGAGAAAGCAGTCATCGGTCTCGTCGTGCTTGTGCCAGACGAACTCACCTCTCACCTTGACAACCATGATGTCGTTGCCGTTCCACTCCGCGACGACGCGCGGCTGCCAATGTTCCTCAAAGGTAGCGAGCTTGGCGGCGAGATTGACGACGGCGCTGATGGGCGGTGCTCCTCGAGATCTCAATGCCTTCCTCCTCACTTCGCCGGTTGGTAGCAGAGCAGCGCCTTCCCGCCGCCGAAGGTCCGCGAGCGCTTGAGCGCAAAGTTCAGCCGTTTCCCGACGCCGTCGAACATCGTTCGGCCGGCGCCGAGGACGACCGGGTTCACCACCAGCTGGTACTCGTCGACGAGGCCGGCCGCCGCGAGCTGCGCCACGATGCTGCCGCTGCCGAGGATCACCATGTCGCCTCCGGACGCTTCCTTCATCACGCGCACCGCGGGCACCAGATCGCCCTCGGCCACTCGCGAGTTGCTCCAGGCCGCCGACTTCAAAGTGCGCGAGAAGACGACCTTGGGCAGGGCGTTCATGCGCTCGGCGACGGCGGGGTCGTGGTCGCGGGCCATCGCCGTCGGCCAGTAGCCGGCCATGAGCTCGTAGGTGATCCGGCCGAAGAGGAGCTCGCCGTCTCCCGCGGCGTTGCCGGCGACAAACTCCTCGAACTCGGGATCGGGAGCACCCGAATGAGCCCAGCTGAAGTCACCGTTCGCGCCGGTGAAGTAGCCGTCCAGGGTCACGTTGTTGAAGACGACGAGCTGCCGCATCGGTCTCTCCTCAGGACGAGAAGCTCATGGCCAGGGTGGCTCCGGCCGCCCCTGCCAGACCCAGGCGACGTAGTCGATGAGTGGCGGTGTCGCATCGAGCTCGTGCAGGCGGGCGAGGATCTGGCCGGTCTTCGAGGAGCGCTTGTGTCGTCATCGCCGTGCGCCGGATGCCGGCAAGTCGTTCAGCGCATGCTGGCGAAGGAGCTCAGTGGCGTTCCGCGGCGCGAGCGGGAAGGAAATCACTTGACCCTGAGCGAAGTCGCAGCCGAGCGCGCCGAGACGCTCGAGCTGCCGAGGTGTCTCGACCCCTTCGGCGATCGCTCTCATCTTCAGGCTGCGGGCCACAGCGACGAGGGTTTCGACGAGCCCGCGGCGCGCGCCATCGCCGTCGATCTGGCTGATGAAGCTGCGGTCGATCTTCATCGCTTCGATGGGGAAACGGTGCAGGTAGGAAAAGTTGGAGTAGCCGGTACCGAAGTCGTCGAGCCAGAGCCCGACGCCGAAGCGATGGAGCTCGTCCAGGACCGCACGCACCGGCTCGAGATGTTCGACCAGGGCACTTTCGGTGATCTCGAGCTTGAGACAGTGCGCCGGGATGCCGGCTTCGCCGAGCGCAGTCTCGACCTCATCAATGAACTCGAGGCGGTTGAGCTGGTGCGCGGAGATATTTACGCTCAGCGACAGGTCGGCGATCGCCGGCCGCAGGGAACGCCATTCTCCCAGCTGTCGGCAGGCCTCTCGCAACACCCAGGCGCCCAGGGGAACGATGATGCCGGTCTCCTCGGCGAGGGCGATGAACTCTCCTGGAAGGAGCGCCGCTTCCGTGCCGCGCTTCCAGCGCAGGAGAGCCTCGAAGCCGGCGAGCCGGCGACTGCGCAGCGCGAGAATCGGCTGGTAGTGGAGCTCGAGCTCGCCGCGTTCGACCGCGCGCCGAAGCGTGTCCTCGAGCGCGAGGCGGGCGAAGGACCGGGCGCGCATCCTCTCGTCGAAGACTTCGGACTGACTCCAGCCGCGATCGCGAGCCCGACTGAGCGCCGCCAGGGCGTCGCGCAGGAGATCCTCCGCGAGCTCGTAGCCGGAGTGGCTGAGAGCGATGCCGATCGCTGCCGCGCTGAAATGCTCCTGGTCATCGATCCGGAACGCCGGAGCAAGCGCGGCGTGAATCGCGATAGCCACCCGCGAGGCGTCGGCGGCATCGCGGATCCCGAGCAGGATCGCGAAACGCCCCCCCTCCAGGCTCGCCAGCGTGTCGCGCGGCCCGAGCGCCCCCTGAATACGTTCGGCGGCTGCGAGCAGGAGCTTGCGTCCAGCACTTCTGCCCAAGATCTGGTTCATCAGTTCGAGGCGTTCGAGTTCCACCGCCAGAACGGCGAAGGGCTCGCTGTCGGGACTCTTCTCCCGCCGCAGGGCGCTTTCGACCCGGTCCACGAACAGAAGGCGATTGGGAAGTCCGGTCAGGGCATCGCGCCCCTTGCGGTCGGTGACATCCGACTGCGAGCCCGCGATGCGCACGGCGCGCCCGGACTTGTCACGAATCGCGAGTCCGCGCGAGAAGGCCCAGAGCCAGCTGCCGTCGCGATGGCGCAGACGGTATTCGCATTCGAAGTGCGGCGTCACTCCCGCGAGGTGGGCGTCGAGCGCGGCATGGAGGCCGTTGCGGTCCTCGGGGTGAACGCGATCGAACCACTCCTCGGGACGCGAGGCGAGCTCGGCATTGTCGTAGCCGAGCATCTCTTTCCAGCGCGGCGCAAAGTAGATTTCGCCGGTCTCGAGGCGCCAGTCCCAGAGGCCGTCCTGGGCACCGCGCACCGCCAGGGCATAGCGCGCTTCGCTCTCGCGCAGAGCCGTGTCCTGGCTCTCGATCTGCGCCAGCATCTCGTTGAAGGTGTCCGCCAGAAGTCCGAGCTCGTCGGGACTCGTCGGAGCGACGCGCACCGTGAAGTCCTGGCTCACCGCGACGGTTTTCGCCGCCGCGACCAGGCGGAGGACGGGATCGGCGACGATCCGTTGGAGCCGGTAGGCGAGCAGCGCCGCGGCGAGGAGCGCGAGGAGGAGCACGCCGGCGCCAGCGCGAGCGAACTCGCGGAACTGATCCTCGAAAGAGCTCAGGTCGGCGACCAGGTAGAGATTCCCGACCGGTCGCGCCTCTTCCATGATGGGCCTCGTGACGACGACCCGCTGATCGGCAATGGTCGCATTCGCAAGCGGTGGCGATGGCGGGAAGCGGGCGTCCGCGGGGAGGCGCGCGAACTCGGCGAAGATCCGCCCATCGGCCGCGTACACCGCCGCGGCGAGAATGCGGGAGTCGGCACGCAACCCCGACAGGGTTCTCTCGGCGTCGCTCTTGTCGCCGAAGACGACCGCCGCTTTGCAGTTCTCGCCGACGATCCCTGCCAGCGCGCCCAGCTGGGTGACCATGCGGCTGCGGACACTCGAGTACTCGTAGGCCACGAAGGCGGCGCACGCCATGGCGAGCGCGATCGCGCTGGTCAAGAAAATGACCAGCACCATCTTGACGCGCAGCGAAGAGCGCCGCCGGACGGTCACGGCCTGGCATTCCCGTCAGCCAGCGGCAGCAGGCGTTCGGCGAGCCGCAGGAGCTGAGCGCTGAGCCGCAGATCGGCGCGGCGGGCGGCGTCGCGATTGATCTCGAAGCCGATCCGATCGGGCAGCTCGACGAGGCGGACTCCGCCCCCGAGCTCGGCGAAATCCGCGGTCTCGCCGACCGTCAAGACCCCTTTCGTGCCCTCGAGAAAGTCGAGCACGACCGGCAGCAGCCGGGCCTTGGCGCGGCCGACCACCAGAATGGAGCAGGGGTCGAATTCGTCGAGAGTGCGAAAACTCCGCGTCCGGATGGCACGTCCCCGGACCTTCTTGCCGGCCATCGCGCGACGAATCACCTCGCTGAACGGCTCGTCGCCAAGCACGCCAACCACGAAAGGCGAATCGGGCGCCGCGGGGTCCGAGGGCGGCCACTCGACGAAGCGGGTGAGCTCGAAAACGACCGCCGCCTTCTCGGGATACCGTTCGGGACCGGGACCCGCTGCACGCTCGGCGAGGACCGCCGGCGGCGCGACGAGCACCGCCGAGAAGAAGCCCGATACGAGCGCCGGTCCGGCCCTGCGAATCCATCCGGCGAACCTGTTCCTGCATCGAATCATCCCAGCAGCTCCCTCACTGCTGATAGCAACCGACCGAGGGGGTCGCGGCAGACCCGGCGGGTCCGCGCGACGGGGGCGGATTGTACTCCCGGCGGCGCGGAACTCGGCCGGTCGAGCGCACGCGACACCGGCGCCCAGCTCACAGCTGCGCGATCCAGCGGCCGAACTCGGTCGTCGTGCGCTTGCCGACCTTCACGATCGCGCCGCGCTTGAAGAACCTGCTGCCAAAGAGGTGGATGTAGCCGCCCAGGTCTGACGGCAGGTAGAACTCGCCGTATTTCAACATCGCCACCTTTTGGCGACCGAAGTGGCCGTAGAAATAGGCGAACTCGAAGAGAACGTTCAGGTTCGGAACGGCGTACTTCTTGCGGCGGATGCTGGTCGTCGACTCCGGAGAGAAGAGCAGCAGGGCGCCGTCGACGCGCGCGCGCACCCGGTCGAGATCTTCGAGGAGCGTCCGCCCGGCGGTGAACGCCTCCCACCAGGGCAGAAAGGTGAGCGTCGGGCTCGCAAACGCCTTGACGATCGCCCGCGCCTGCGACTTCGCGGCCGAGGACGATCCGACGAAAATCCTGGTTTCCGGCATGCGGCCTCCTCAGGCGGCTCGCGCGGGTCCGGTCAGCGCGTCGCCGCGGCGAGCCCCTGGGCGGCGAGGCGGCGGCCGGGGGCGAGGGCGAGAGCGTGCGCGAATTCGGCGCGGGCCTCGTCCTGGCGAGCGTGGCGCAGGAGGAATTCGCCGAGCAGCTCGTGGGTCGGTTTGTCGATCGCGGGCGGGCCGAAGGCGATCGGCAGGGCGTCCTCGAGCGCGACCGCCTGGCGGAGGAGCTTCTCGGCGCCGGGAAGGTCATTCTTCTTCTCCGCGAAGAGCGCCTGGGCTTCGAGGCGGAAGATCTCTGGACGCACGCGATCGGTCGGGTTGGGATCGTCGCGCGCCGTCTCGACGGCGACGACCTCGCGGCTGACCGCATCGAGGTCGGCGAGTGCCAACCGCGTCTCCTGCGGAGTCCCGTGGGCGACTGCCTCCACGGCGCGTGCGAAGGCGAAGTCGAGGCGGGCACCGGGACGCGCGACCGGCGGGAGCGCCCAGCCCGCGACCGCGCCTTGGGTGTCGCCGCTCTCCAGCAGGTAGCCGAGACGCATGTTGGCGAACGAGCCCCCCAAGCTGTCGTCGGCGTCCATCGCGTGGCCAGCTTCGGGGGTCGCCGTCTCCGCGAGCGCGAGCTCGCGGCAGGCGGCGAGAGTCTGCTCCGCCTTCTCCCGCTCACCGAGCTGCAGATAGGCATACTCGAGCCAGCTCGGATAGTGGCCGCAGCGCGCCGGCCCCTTGCCGTGCGCGGCGCGCATCCGGTCGACGGCGGCGATCGCCGCGACGTTGGTCGCGACCGTCTCCTGCCAGAGCCCGAGCGCCAAGAAGATGTGCGAGGTCATGTGGACGGCGTGTCCGGCGTCGGGCGCGACCCTGGCATAGAGGCGTGCGGCGCGCAAACCGAGCGGCGCATGGGTCGGATCGTCGTAGCAGTGGATCAGATAGTGCAGGACGCCGGGGTGCTCGCGATGCGTCTCCCAGGCTTCCTCGAGGAGGCCCGCGGCCCGCATGTAGGTCGGCACGTCGCGCCCGGCGTGCGCGGTGCCGAGGAGCGCGAGGCCGTAGAACGCCGTGGCGTCGACGTCGTCGGGGAACTCGGCGTGCAGACGCGCCATCGCCTCGGCGTAGAGCGCGTCGCGCGCGGCTTTCGCGGGGTGAGCGGCGTCGTCGTAGAGGATCTCGACCGCGTCGAGGTAGCCCTGCTCGCGGGCGGTCGGCGCCTTGGAGCGACGCCCCGCGGGGGTCGCCGCGAGGCGCGCCAGCGCGGCGTGCGCCGCGGCCGCGTCCTGCTGCATCCAGACCGGGTGGTTGTAGGTCATCGCCTCGCCCCAGTAGGCGAGGGCGAAGCCGGGGTCGATCGCCTGCGCGCGCTGGAACGCTTCGGCCGCGGCCGGGTACTCGAAGTCGTGGAGGAGGGCGAGCCCGGCGAGGAAATCGCTCTGCGCCGCGGGCGCGCCCGAGTTGGCGAAAGCGACCCGACCGAACGCTCCCGCCCCACCGACGCCCTCGTCCGCGAAGGCCGGGAAGCTGCAGAGCAGGAGGAACAGAGAGCAGGCGGCGGCGACCATGGCGAATCTCCATCGGAAAGGGGAAGCGAGGCGGGCGGACATGGGACGGGGGGATCCTACCTTGCCGGGGCCGGGCGCCTTCCGGGGCGCGACGTGGCTAGAATCGGGCATGTCGTCATCGAGCCTTTCCCGTCCCCGGACTCTCTCGCTGGCCCTTTGCGCCCTCTTCCTCGGCTTCGCGGCGCTCGCGACCGCGCCGCCGGCAGCGGCCACCGCCGCGAACGTCCTGCCCTCGGTCTACGAAGTGGCCGGAACCGGCGGCTACGCGGCGCTCGACCGCGCGCTCGCCAAGCTCTCGACCCACCGCCGGCTGCTCGTCATCGGTGCCCATCCCGACGACGAGGACACCTCGGCGCTGGCGCTGGTCTCGCGCGAGCTCGGTGGCGAGGCGGCCTACCTTTCGCTTTCCCGCGGCGAGGGCGGACAAAACCTCGTCGGGCCCGACCTCGGCGAGGCGCTCGGCGTGCTGCGCACCGAGGAGCTCCTCGCGGCGCGCGGCATCGACGGCGCGCGCCAGTACTTCTCCCGTGCCTTCGACTTCGGCTACACCCGCTCGCTCCCGGAGACCCTGGGCAAGTGGCCCGAGAACGTCCTGCTGACCGACACCGTGCGGATCATCCGGCGCTTCAAACCGCAGGTCGTGCTGTCGGTCTTCGGCGACGATGCGAGCGGCGGGCACGGCCAGCACCAGGCGGCCGGACACACCGCCTATCTCGCCTTCGCCCACTCGGGTGAAGCCTCGGCTTTCACCGAAGAGAGCCGCGAGCGCGGCGAGCCGTGGAAGGCGCAGGCGCTCTATCGCGCCGCCTGGTTCTCGCCCGAGACCGCCACCGTGTCGCGTCCGCTCGGCGCCATCGACCCGTGGAGCGGCCTGTCGATTCTGCAGATCGCCATGAAATCGCGCAGCCAGCACCGTTCCCAGGACATGGGCCGGCTGCTCGAGCTCGGAGGGCGCGACGACAGCTACACCTTCGTCGAGGGACCGGGTGGAGCGGCGGGAAAGGACCTCTTCGCCGGCATCGACACCACCCTCGCCGGCATCGCCGCGACGCTCGGCGAGAGCCCGCTGGCGCGGGCGGTGCGCGACCATCTCGTCCTCGCGACCGTCCAGGTCGGCGCGGCGCGGAACGCCGCGCGGCCCGAGCGGATGGGCGAGGCCGTGGCGCCGCTCCTCCGCGCGCTCGCCGAGCTCGACGCGGCGCACGCCGCCTGCGCGGCGAGCGCCCAGCCGGGCGCCGCAGCCGTGGGCGAGCTCGTCGCCGAGAAGATCGCGATCGGCGAGCAGGCGCTGCTCATCGCGAGCGGCATCGCGCTCGACGCTTTCGTCGACGTCCCGGAGCTCGTTCCGGGTGAGCCGGTAAAGCTCTCCGAGATTGTCTGGAACGCTGGTGCGGTGCCGGTGAAGCCGATCGGAGTCGCCTGGTCTGGAGCGCTTGCGGCCGCTGCGGTCGACGCGAGCGGCTCGCCGGCGGGAGAGACCGCCCAGGCGCAAATCGCCGCGCACCCCGCGATTGCGCCCGGCGAGCTGGTGCGCTTCGAGCAGAAGCTCAGGGTCAGGCGCGATGCGCGCACGACACGACCCTATTTTCTCGAGCGCTTGCGGCGCGAAGCGCTCTACGACTGGAGCGGCGCCGCCCCCGACGAGCGCGGCGAGCCGTTCGGCGCGCCGGCGCTCTTCGGTCATTTCGAGCTCGAGATCGGCGGCCGGCGCGTGGCTCTCGATCGCGAAGCGGTCTACCGGGTGGGCGACCAGGCGCTCGGCGAAATCCGCCGCCCGCTCGCGGTCGTGCCGCGCCTCGAGTTTCGCGTCGCGCCGGACGTGGCGGTCTGGCCGCGCGGCGGCAAGGCGCCGGAGATCGTGATCGATCTGGTCTCCCATTTGGGTGTCCCACTCGCCGGCGAGCTCTCCTTCGCGGCAGACTGCGGCGAGCGCCCGACGGTCTCGACCCCGTTCCGTATCGCCGCCGCGCGCGGCGCGACGACCCTTCGCCTGAGCGCGCCGGACTGCCCGGCGAGCGGCACAGCGCGGACGCACCTCGCGGTCGCCGCCGCCGCGGGGGAGGAGCGCGCACTGCCGGGGGCGCCGCTCCTCGACTATTCGCACGTACCGCCGTCTCCACTGCGCGGCAACGACGGCTTCGACCTGGTGCGGGCCGACATCCGGCTGCCCAAGCTCGGCCGCGTCGGCTACGTCCTCGGCGCCTCCGACAAGGTGCCCGGCCTGCTGGCCGAGATCGGGGTGCCGATCGAAGTTCTCACCGCCGCGGAGCTCGAGACCGGCGATCTCGCGCGCTACGACGCCATCGTCATCGGCAGCCGGGCCTACGAGACCGACACGGCGCTCCAGCACGCCAACGGACGGCTCCTCGACTACGTGCGGGGTGGCGGCCTCGCGATCGTCCAGTACCAGCAGTATCCGTTCATCGAAGGCAAGTTCGCGCCCTATCCGATGGAGATCGCGCGGCCGCACGATCGGATCACCGACGAAACCGCGCCGGTCGAGGCTCTCGTCGCCGACGCGCCGGCGCTCACGACACCGAACCGAATCGGCCCCGCCGACTGGGACGGTTGGGTGCAGGAGCGCTCGCTCTACATGCCGGCGACCTGGGACCCGGCCTACACGCCGCTTCTCGAGCTCCAGGATCCCGACCAACCGCCGCAGCGCGGCGCGCTCCTCGTCGCGAGCCTCGGCAAGGGGACCTACGTCTACACCGGACTCGCTTTCTTCCGCCAGCTGCCCGCCGGAGTACCGGGCGCCTATCGCCTGTTCGCCAACCTCCTGGCGCTCGGCCACGGCGGCGCCGGGCAGCGATGAGCATGAGGAGGGCGCGCGGGTTCCGCCGGACGCTCGCATTCATCGCTGCGCTCGCCGCCGGCTGCTCCGACGGGCGGACGCCGGTGATGGTCTATTCGCCGCACGGGCGGGACCTGCTGGTGCTCTTCGAGCAGGCGTTCGAGGCCAAGCACCCGGGGATCGACGTCCGCTGGCTGGATATGGGGTCGCAGGAGGTCTACGACCGCCTGCGCTCGGAGAAGGCGAACCCGCAGTGCGACGTCTGGTTCGGCGGTCCGAACGCGATCTTCGCCCGTGCGGCGGGCGAAGGCCTCCTCGCGCCCTACCGGCCTTCCTGGGCGGAGGCCGTGCCCGCGAGCTCGCGCGGCGAGGGTGACCTCTACTTCGGAGCCTTCCGCACCCTTCCTGTCATCGTCTTCAACTCGAAGCTCGTTTCTGAGTCCGATGCCCCGCGCGATTGGGACGATCTCCTCGCGCCGCGCTTTGCCGGCCACGTGCTGATCCGCGATCCGATCGCCTCCGGCGTGATGCGCACGATCTTCGCCATGGTGCTCGCGAAGTCCGAGGCCGCGACCGGCTCGACCGCGAGCGGCTTCGCCTGGCTCGCGCGCCTCGACGCCCAGACCAAGGAGTACGTCGCGAACCCCGCGCTCCTGCACGAGAAGCTGATGCGCGGTGAGGGCGAAGTGACGATGTGGGAGCTCACCGACATCCTCCTCGAGCGCGCCAAGGGGGTGCCGTTCGGCTATCGCTTCGCGGCGAGCGGCACGCCGGTGATCGACGACGCGATCGCGCTCGCGGCCCGGGCGCCGCATCGCGCGGCGGCGCTCGAGTTCATCGAGTTCGCCGGTTCGGTCGAAGCGCAAGCGCTCGCCGCCGAGCGCGCCTTCCGCATTCCGGCGCGCACCGACATGCCGCGCGCGAAGCTCCCGCCGTGGGCGCAGGAGGTGCTGGCCGAGATGCAGCCGGCGGTCTACGACGAGCGCCGCGCGGCGGCGATGGGCCAGGAATGGATGGCGCTCTGGGACCGCACGGTGCGCGGCAAGGGCGCGGCGCCCCCTTCACCATGAACGATCTCGTTCTCGACGACCTCGGCAAGCGGTTCGGGGAGAGGACGGTGCTCGACGGCGTCTCGTTCTCCGTTCCGCGCGGCGAGGTGCTGGCCCTGCTCGGGCCGTCGGGGAGCGGCAAGACGACGCTGCTGCGTGTCGTCGCCGGCTTCGAGACCGCCGATCGCGGGTCGATCCGGGTCGGCGAGGAGCACGTCGAGCGGCTCCCGCCGGCGCGCCGGGACTTCGGCATGGTCTTTCAGCACTACGCGCTCTTTCCCCATCTTTCGGTGGGCGAGAACGTCGCGTTCGGGCTCGAATCCCGGAAGCTCCCCAAGGCGATCGTGGCGGAGCGCGTCGCGGCGGCTCTGGCGCGGGTCGATCTCGCCGGTTTCGAGCGCCGGCGGATCTCCGAGATCTCGGGCGGGCAGCAGCAGCGCGTCGCGCTGGCGCGCGCCCTTGCCCCCGAACCCAGAGTGCTGCTCCTCGACGAGCCGTTGTCGAACCTCGATCCGACGCTCCGCGAACGCACCCGGCGCGAGCTCGCGACGACGCTGCGGCGGATCGGCATCACGACCCTGCTCGTCACCCATGAGCAGGAGGAGGCGTTCGATCTCGGCGACCGGGTGGCCCTCCTCCACGACGGACGCCTCGAACAGATTGGCACGCCGCGCGAGCTCTACCGCCAGCCCGCCACGCGCTACGTCGCCGGCTTCATCGGACGCTCGAGCTTTCTGCCGGTGACGGTGGTCGCGGTCGAGGAAGGTGGGTCCGCAGGTTCTTTTCGATCGGCGGTCGGCGGCCCGGCGCTCGCGCCGGGGGCGACGCTTTCCCTCCTGGCATGTGGTCTCGGTAAAGGGGAAAAGGCAGATCTTTGGCTGCGGCCGGAGATGCTGGAAGTCTGCGCGGCGCCTGATTCGCAGCCCCTCCTTACCGGCAAGAGCGTCATGGTGAGGTTCAGTGGCGCGGTGAGCTACCTGACGGTTCGGCTAGCGAGCGGTGACGAGGTGGAGGTCATGATCGCCGGCGAAGTTCCGGCGCTCGGCGCGGTCGTCGATCTGCGCCTGCGCGTCGAGGCCAAGCCGCAGCTCTTTGTTGCCGCACCCGGAACAGTCTCCGCCACGGAGGCGGGCGCGTGAGCGCGGCGGCGCGGCGCGGGTGGCTGGCGGCGGGGGTCTTCGTGCTCCTCGCCTGGCTGGTCGGTTATCCGCTGCTGGTCACGATGTTCGCGGCGTTGCGCGCCGAATCAGGGGGTGCGCTCGGCGCCCCGTTGGCCGAGTTCGTGCGGCGTCCCGACGAGTGGACGGCGCTCCTGCGCAGCCTCTGGATCTCGCTCGCTTCGGTGGGTCTCGCGGCGGTCGTGGGCGTGCCGCTCGGATTCCTCTTCGCGCGCGCCGAATTTCCGGGCCGGCGCCTGCTCGGCGAGCTCCTCGCCCTGCCGGTGGCGTTGCCACCGCTCGTCGGCGTCATCGCCTTTCTCTATCTCTACGGCGAGAGCGGCATGGCGACGCGCCTGGTCGGGAATCTCGTGCATGCGAGCGCTGCGCCCTGGCGCCTGACCGGGCCGGGCGCGATCCTCCTCGTGCACACCTACTCGATGTACGTCTACTTCTACCTCTTCACCCGCGCCGCTCTGGCGCGCTTCGACGGCGCCCTGCTCGAAGCGGCGGCCGCGCTCGGCGCCGGTCGCTGGCGGACTCTCTGGCGAGTCGTCCTGCCGGGCTTGGCGCCGGCACTCGCGGCGGCGGCGATCCTCACCTTTCTCACCGCGCTGGGCTCGTTTTCGGCGCCGTACATCTTCGGCGGCTCCTTCCGCGTGATGACGACCCAGATCCTGGCGTCGCGTCAAAACGGCGACGTCGATATCGCGGAGGTCGAGACCTTCTTCCTGATTGTCGTCGCGATCGGCGGCCTGCTCGCCGCCCGCTGGCTCGAGCGCCGGCACCTCGGGCGGATCGCCGCGACGCAGCGCGGGACGCCTCCCGAGCGCCGCCGGGTGCGCTCGCGCGCGGCGCGCCTCGGCTTGACCCTCGCCGGGTGGCTGCTGGCGGGTCTGCTGCTGCTGCCGCACCTCACGCTGATCCTGATCTCGTTCGTGCCGCGCGCGAGCTGGACGACCGAGCTCTTTCCGCCGGTTTTCTCGTTCGCCAACTATCGGGCGCTGGGGGCAACGGTGGAAGCCTTGCGGCCGGTCGCCAACTCGCTCTGGATGGCGCTCGCCGCGACCGCCGGAGCGCTCGTCCTCGGCTTCGTCGCGGCGCGGCGCGCGGTCGACCGGCGGCCCGGCGGGGCCTTCTGGGCGCGTCCGATCGGCCTGCTGGTCGCCATTCCCTGGGCGGTGCCGGCGACCGCGTATGCCGTGGCGCTCGCGACGACGATGAGCGTCGACGCGCCGCTCGCGGGACGGTTCCTGCTCGTCGGCACCGCGGCGATCCTGCCGCTCGCCTACCTCGCGCGGGCGTTGCCGGCCACCGGTCAGGCGGCGATCGCGGCGCTCGCGCAGATGGACCCGCAGCTCGAAGAGGCCGCGGCGGCGCTCGGGGCGGGAAAACTTCGCACCCTCGTCCGCGTAACTCTCCCCAGACTGCGACCGGCTCTGGCCGCCGGGGCGAGCCTCGCCTTTCTCGCCGCGTTCGGGGATTTCGTCGTGTCGATCGTCCTCTACACCTATGAGACCCGCCCGATCTCGATCGAGATCCTCTCCAACCTCCGGCTGCAGGAGACCGGCGTCGCCGCGGTCTACGGGGTTCTCTTGACGGCGCTCTCCGCCGCCGCCTTCCTGCTCTGGGGCCGCGAGAAAGAGATGCGCTGAATGGCACCGGAACGGGTCTCCCTGGCGCGCCTCTGGGCGCTCATGGCGACGGTCTTCGTCGACATGATGGGCTTCCTGATGGTGCTGCCGGTGCTGCCCTTCTACGCCACGCGTCTGGGGGCCTCGCCGTTCGTCGTCGGGCTCATGGTCTCCGCTTTCGCCCTGGCGCAGCTCGCGGTCGCGCCTTATTGGGGCAAGCTCTCGGACCGGCGCGGGCGACGGCCGACCTTGATGCTCGGGATCGGCATCGCGACGGTGTCGTACCTGCTGTTCGCACTTTCGTGCTCGGAATGGGCGATGCACCGCGTCTCGCCGCACTGGCTGATCGCGCTCATCTTCGTCTCGCGCTTCGTGCAGGGAGCGGGTGGCGCCACGACTGGAGTCGTGCAGGCCTACGTCGGCGACGCAATCGTCCCCGAGGAGCGCGCCAAAGCGCTCGGCTGGATCTCCGCCGCGACCTCGGCCGGGGTCATGATCGGCCCGGCGCTCGGATCGCTCGCGGCCTTCGGCGGGCCGGCGGTCCCCGGGCTCGCCGCGACCGGGCTCTGCCTGCTGAACCTGCTGTTCGTCAAACGGTGGCTCCCAGAGTCGTCGAGTCCCGAAGCGCGGGCGGAAGCCAAGCAGGAGGGGCGCGGGTCCCTCGGGCACCGGATGCTCGAGGTCCTGACCCATCCGCGGCGGCCGGTGGCGCGGCTGATCTGGATCTACGCCGTCGGCATGATGGCGTTCATGGCGATGAACGGCGTTCTCGCGCTCTTTCTCCTGGCGCGCTTCGGGATGACCGAGAAGACGATCGGCCTCGTCTACACCTTCGTCGGCACGATCTCGCTCGTCATGCGGAGTCTGATTCTGGGGCCGGCCGTGCGCCGCTTCGGCGAGAGCGGCGTGATGCGGATCGGGCTCTTCGCGCTCGCCGCCGGCTTCGCTCTGCAGGCTCTGGCGCCGACTCTGCTCACTTTCGGGGCGGCCATCGTCCTCGTTCCGATCGGCACGGCGCTCCTCTTCCCGGCCTCCTCCTCGCTGGTGTCGCGCTTCGCCCAACGTCACGAGCTCGGAGCGACCATGGGCGTGCAGCAGGCCTATGGCGGCGTGGCCCGGCTCGTCGGTCCGATGTGGGCGGGACTCACTTTCGAGATCTGGGGTCCCGGCGCGCCGTTCTGGATCTCCTGCGGACTCGCGCTCGCCACCCTCGTCTTTGCCGGCGGACTCGCCGATTCGCGCGCCGCGGGGCCGGCGGCGGCGGAGACCCCGACAGCGACCTGAGGTCGGCGCTTCAACCGCCTTCGGAGTCCGGGCGCGCGGCGGCCGCCGGCGCGCGCTCGAGCTTGAAGCCGGTCGCCATCGAACGGAAATTGTTCCAGCCGTGAATCGCCACCATGACGAGGTGGCCGGGGACGAAGGCGGCGAGGCCGCACATGGCGAGGAAGTGCCAGACGCGGACGAGGCGGAACCCACCCAGGAGAGCGACCAGCCCGGCGAGCTGCACCGGCTTCCAGAGCGCCAGCCCCGAGAGCGCGGCGAGGAGGCCCGCGGCGAGGGTCGTCGTGTAGGCGAGCTTCTGCAGCGGATTGTAGGCGCCGTCGTAGAGCGGCGCGCCCGCGCGTCCGAGGTAGTGGCGGATCATCGGCAAGAGGCCGCCGAGATCGCGCCGCGAGACGACGACCTGCCGCCAGTTGCCGCTCGCGATCTGGTAGGTGCCGTAGACGACCCCCGCGCCGAGAAAGAGCCACATGAACGCGAAGTGCCACTGAATCGCGCCGCCCAGCCAGCCGCCGAGCCCGGCCCAGAGCGGCAGCTCGAACAGGTCGCGTTCGGGAATCTTCGCGCCGAAGCTCGGAAAGGCGCGGAAGATCTGCAGCCCCGAGAGCGCGAGGAGCGGTACGGCGAGCGCGATCGCCCAGTGCGCGAGGCGCACCGGCGCCGGGTGCTCGAAGATCGCGCGCCATCGCCCGCCGCGGCGGTCGAGGAGCTCGATCTCGCGCCGGTACTCCCGCCCTCTCCTCACAGTCCACCGTGCCAGTCGTAGCCCTGGTCTTCCCAAAGGCCGCGGCGGCCGGAGAGGACGCGCGAGACTTTGAGGCGGGTCAGGTACTTGGCCTGCTTGTAGCCCAGCTTGGTCGGCATCTGCAGACGCAGCGGCGCGCCATGGCCGCGCGCGAGCGGCTGGCCGTACATCTCGTAGCAGAGCAGGGACTGCGGATGGCGCGCGCTCGCCATGTCGATCGATTCGTAGTAGTCGTCGGCGCACTCCACTTCGAGGAACGGCGCTTGCCGGTCGGCGCCGACGAGGTCGAGAAAGTCGGCGATCCGCGCGCCGCCGAAGTTGCCGACCGCTTCCCAGCCCTCGACGCAGACGTGGCGTGTGTTCTGGGTCACCTTGGGGAGCCGCGCGACATCGGCGAGGCGGTAGCGGCCCGGTCGTGCCACGGCGCCGGAGACCTCGAGGTCCCAGGCGTCGAGATCGATCTCGGGTTCGAGGACGAGGTAGTAGTTGTAGGGGAAACGCTCGAGCGGCAGGACCTCGGAATCGGCGAACGTCGGGGCGAGCGCGCCGGCGCGAAAGGTCGCTTGCGCGACGCGATCGCTCCAGGCGAGACCGCCGTCGAGCAGGCGCCTGCGCCAGGCCGGAACGAGGAGCCCCGCGCCGAGGGCGAGCGGCGCGAGCTTCAGCAGCTCGCGCCGGGTCGTCGCACCGAGTGGCTTTTCTCCGGGCCGAGGTCGCATCGGTTCCGTCGGTCTCATCGATTTCATGATCGCCTTCCTGGTTCTACGCGCGCCTTCGCCATCCGGATGTAGAGAAGATCACACCCATCCGACCGCGGACGTGAAGCGTAGAAGACCACCAAGCGAGCACGATGACCGATCGGATGCCCGCGGGAGTCCAACCGTTTTGCACGAGGAGAAGACGATCATGAAGAAGAAGCTGTTGTGCGCAGTCGTGACCGCTTGCACCTTCGCTACCGCCGCCTTCGCCGCCAATCCGGCCGCCGGCAATCCGATGGTAGGCGGCAAGGAGATGTTCCCCAATAAGGACATCATCGACAACGCCGTGAACTCGGCCGACCACACGACGCTGGTCGCCGCGGTGAAGGCCGCCGACCTCGTCGCGACTCTGAAGGGCGCCGGTCCGTTCACCGTCTTCGCGCCGACCAACGAGGCGTTCGCGAAACTGCCGGCCGGCACGGTCGACTCGCTCCTGAAGCCCGAGAACAAGGCGACGCTGACCAAGATCCTGACCTACCACGTCGTCGCCGGGAAGATGTCCAGCCTCGACCTCAAGAATGCCATCAAGGCAGGCAACGGCACCGCGGCCCTGAAGACCGTCTCGCGGCGGCACGCTCTGGGCGATGGAGAAGGACGGCAAGATCTGGCTCAAGGACGAGAAGGGCGGCATGTCCATGGTGACGATCGCCAACGTCTTCCAGTCCAACGGCGTCATCCACGTCGTCGACACCGTCGTCCTGCCGAACTGACGAGCCTCCTGCGTCGCCAGACAAGGGGACACCTGTGACGGGTGTCCCCTTTCTCTTGCCCTGAAGTTGGGGTAAGAAGGCGAACATGTTCCGGACCCTCTTCGTCGCTGCTACCTTGTGCGCAATGCTTGCTGCCACGACGCCGCTCTCCGCGCAGGATGAACCGAGCTTTCTGGAGCTCGTGAAGGGGATTCGAGATCGCTTGGAGCTCGTCGAGCGCGGGCTCTCGCAGGACGAGGTCGCGCTTACTCGATACCTGCGGATCCTCGAGAAGCTCCAGAGCGGCGCGCGCTCGCTGGCCCAGGATGCGCCGATGACCCGACGCGACGCTGCGATGAAGACGGTGGAGGAGAGCCGCGCGATCGCCGAGGAGGATCCGGAGCTCGAGAGCGTGGTGTTCGAGACGCTGGATCGATGCCAGGTGGAGGCCGAACGCGACGTCATCGGCGAGAGCGGACCGGCCGCCGCGGCCCGCTTTCTCGCCGAGACGTTGAAGCTCGAACAGTTCGCGAACGATCAATTCCAACGCTTTCTCGGCGAATGCGAGCAGTTCAAGCGCCTCGCCAGCGGAATCGAAGAGCGCGCCAACGCCCACTTCACCAGTTCGAGCCAGGCCCTGCAGCGCCTCTACATCCTGCACGCCGCCGCCCTGCGGGCGCGCGAGTAGCGTTGACTGCGCCGGCCGCCTGAAAAGACGAAGGGCCGGGGATGAACCCGGCCCTCCAGGGAATTTCGATGGTTGCGGGGGCAGGATTTGAACCTGCGACCTTTGGGTTATGAGCCCAACGAGCTACCTGGCTGCTCCACCCCGCGCCAGAGTCCGGCAGCGAGCTGCCGGGGTCGTTAAGGATGCCACACCGACGGCCGCTAGGTCAAACCACGCTCGCGCCGCTCCGCGGGCGCGGGGTTCTTGCGGAAACTCCTGGGTTTGGCTGTTGGCCTTGGTGGCTGCTGCGCGGACGTAACCTCGGAAGCTCTCCGCGCGTATCACCTCGACATGGACCCCCTGCGCGGCCGGACCGGGCTCTGGAGAACGCTGCTCGCTCTCGCCGCGACGACCGCCCTCGCTCCCGTGTCCGCCCTCCACGCCGCCATGGGTCCGGAGATCCGCATCACGCGCACCACGACGCCGCCGGTCATCGACGGCGACCTCTCCGATCCCGCCTGGAAGGAGGTCGAGCCGATCACCGACTGGCTCGAGACCAACCCGGGGGACAACATTCCGGCCAAGGTGCGAAACGTCGCCTACCTCGCCTACGACAACAACTTTCTCTATGCCGCTTTCGAGTTCGACGAACCCGACCCGAAGTCGATCCGGGCGCCGCTCGGCGATCGCGACAACGTGCGCTCGTATACCGACTACGGCGGAGTGATCATCGACTCGCAGAACGACGGCCACACGGCGCAGCTCTTCCTCGCCAACGCGCGCGGCATCCAGTACGACGCGCTCACCAACGACGCCTCCGGCGAGGACAGCTCACCCGACTATTTCTGGGACAGCGCCGCGAAGATCACCGCGACCGGCTGGGCGCTGGAGATCCGGATTCCGTTCTCGTCGATGCGCTACAGCGACCCGAATCCGCAGCAGTGGGGGATCCTGCTCTATCGCAACCGGCCGCGCGACTTCCGCTACCAGATGTTCACCTCGCGGCTGCCGCGCGACTCGAGCTGCTTCATCTGCAACAGCCGCCCGCTGGTGGGGCTCGCCGGCCTTTCGGCCGGCGCGCACTACATCGTCGCGCCGTACGTCTCGGCGAACCAGGCCGCGTCGCCGGAGAGCGGCCTGGGCAGCCCGCTCAAGAGCGACGACCCGACCTTCGACGGCGGCGTCGACGCCAAGTGGATTCCGAATCCGTCGACGGCGATCGACGCGACGGTGAACCCCGATTTCTCGCAGATCGAGTCCGACGCCGGCCAGATCTCGGCCAACGAGCGCTTCGCGCTCTTCTTTCCCGAGAAGCGGCCGTTCTTTCTCGAGGGCGTGAACCTCCTTCAGACGCCGATTCAGGCGGTCTACACGCGGACCTTCACTTCGCCGCGCTTCGGCCTGCGCGCGACCGGCGGGACCGAGTCGACCAAGTACACCGCTCTCGTCGGCCAGGACCGCGGCGGCGGCACGGTCATCCTCCCCGGCTCCGAGAGCTCGGGCTTCGCCGATCAGGACTTCAGCTCGACCGTGACCATCGCGCGCGTGCGCCACGATTTCAAGAAAGCCTTCCTGAGCCTCCTCGCCACCGGTCGCGAGATCGAAGGCGGGGGCTCGAATCGCGTCGCGGGGCCCGACTTCGAGTGGCGGCCGACGCCGCAGGACACGATCACCGGTCAGCTGCTCTTCTCCTGGTCGAAGACTCCCAAACGGCCCGATCTCGCGAACGAATGGGACGGCCGCAAGCTCTCTGGGCATGCGGCGCGCCTCTGGGGCCAGCACGCGACCGACAAGTGGGATCTCTTCGGCCAGTACGAGGACTACTCGGACGAGTTCCGCGCCGACAACGGATTCGTGCCGCAGGTCGGCTACCGCGCGCTCTACGTCGAAGGCGGCAAGACCTTTCGACCGGTCGACAAGCCGGTCAACCGACTCCGGCTCTTCACCTATACCGCCCGGACGGAGACTCAGAACGGAGCGCTGCTCAGCCAGCAGATCGTCCCGGGCTTCGGCATGGACGCGACCTGGAATTCGTTCACGCGCTTCGAGTTCGCCTTCGACAAGGTCGCCAACCAGGGCAGAACCTTCGACCGCTTCCAGTTCCGGCCGCAGCTCGAGATCCGGCCGGGGAAGATCGTCCAGCAGGTGACACTCAACGCGGTCTACGGCGACGACGTCGACTTCGCGAACAACCGTCCCGGCACGGGTTGGCGGGCGACCCTCACCGCCGATCTCCAGCCGACGAATCATCTGGCGTTCGCCCTCTCGGCGGCGCGGCGAATCCTCGACGTCGACGCCAGGGAAGACGGCGTGCACCTCTCGGGCCGCCTCTTCACCGCCGACCTCGCCCGAGTGCGAGCGGTCTACAACTTCAACTCCCGGAGCTGGCTGCGCCTGATCGGCGAGTGGGCCAGCACCGAGCGCGATCCGGGGCTCTACACCTTCGACGTCCGCCCGACGAGCGCCGACTTCGGGGGCTCCGCGGTCTTCGCCTACAAGCTCAATTGGCAGACCGTCCTCTTCCTCGGGGTGGGCGACCAGCGCACCGAAGATCCCGACGGCAAGCTCCAACCCCTCGGCCGCCAGGCGTTTTTCAAGATCTCCTACGCCTTCCAGCGGTAGACCACGGGCCGTGAGGCTGCGGACGAGCGACTTGGGCCGCTCGACGAATCGGTATGGCTATACTGGAGACTGCAAGGGTGCGAGGAGCACTTCTCTCGGTGAGCCCTCTGTAGCAGCTCCCGCCATCGACACGCGTGACCGACGACCTCCAGACCGAAGGCTCCGCGCACGCTCGAATGTCGGGCCCGCCGCGGGCGAATCGCCTCGTCAGTGGTCTGAGGCGTCGCCATGAAAGACGCCGCCGGCTCTTTCCGCGCGCCCTGCTGGTCGGCGCCGGAGTCGGCCTGGTCTCATCCTTCTTTCGCGCGGCCGTCGATCGCGGCGAGGATCTGCGCGCCGCCCTGCTCGGGCGACTCCACCCCTTCGGCGGCGTCGGCTTCTTGGCCTTCATGCTCCTCGGCGCCGCGGCGGTGGCCCTTTCCGTCTTTGCAGTGCGCCGCTTCGCTCCCGCCGCCGCCGGCAGCGGAATCCCGAATCTCAAGGCGGTGCTGCATCGCGCTCGACCGATGGGCGGCGTCAGGTTGATCGCGGTCAAGTTCTTCGGTGGTGCCACGGCGATCACCGCGGGCCTGGCGCTCGGCCGCGAGGGGCCGACGATCCAGATGGGAGGGGCGCTCGGCAGCCTCCTGTCGCGCCGTTCGCGCTCGACGGCGCACGAACGGCAGGTGATGATCGCAGCCGGAGCAGGGGCCGGTCTCGCTGCGGCCTTCAACGCGCCCCTCGCGGGCCTCATCTTCGTCCTCGAGGAGGTGCAGAAGAACTTCGCCCCGGGCATCTTCACCGCCACCTTCATCGCCAGCGTCACCGCCGACAGCGTGAGCCGCGTGCTGTTCGGTCAGCGGGCGGTTTTTCCGACGGTGCCGGTCGCTGCACCCGCTCTGGCGGCGATTCCCTTGTTCGCCTTGCTGGGAGTCGGCGCCGGCCTCCTCGCCGTCGCCTTCAACCGCGGCCTCCTGGCGACGATGCGCGCGACGGATCGCCTCGACCTTCGCGGTCGTGTCGGATTCGCGGCGCTGATCGGCGCCGGAGTCGCCGGGATCGCCTGGCTGGAGCCCGGCCTCGTCGGCGGCGGCGGACGCCTGGTCGAGCAGGCGATCGCCGGAAAGGGACTCGTTCAGATCCTCCTGGGCCTGGTGCTCCTGCGGTTCGTCCTGACTCTCGCGAGCTATGGGACCGGCGCGCCAGGGGGAATCTTCGCGCCCCTCCTCGTTCTGGGATCTCAAGCCGGACTGACGCTCGGCCTCGTGGTCGCGGCAACCTTGCCGGCGCTCGGTGTAACCCCGGCGGCCTGGGCGGTGGTCGGGATGGCAGCTCTCTTTGCCGGTACGGTGCGGGCGCCGCTCACCGGCATCGTCCTGATGCTCGAGATGACCGAGAGCTACTCTCTGATGCTGCCGCTTCTCGTCGCCAGCTTCGCGGCACAGTGGGTGGCGGACCTGCTGCGTGAGCCGCCGATCTATGACGCCCTTCTGCAACGCGAGCTGCGCACCACGACCGAAACCCAGCAACCCGACGGTGCGCTGATGCTCGAGCTCGACGTTCATCGCGGAGCACCCTTCGCGGGCAGGAAGGTGGCCGAGCTCGGTCTTCCGAGGGGGGTTCTCTTCGTCGCTCTCGAGCGTCGCGGAGTCGATCTCGTCGTCACGGGCGAGACGCAGCTCACCGTAGGAGACCATCTGGCGGTGGCAGTCTCCCCCGAGGCCGCAGATGCGCTCGGACTTCTGCGTATCGGTCTGGGAATCGACCACTCCTGACCGGAGCCTCGGCTGCCTCGCCGCCGGCGATCGTTCGGTCGTTCCGGCAGAACAACCCGGCCGGGTGGGGGAGTCCGGCAGACCTGCTCGTATGATTCCGTCCATTGCAGCAGCGGCCGTCGCGCGACCGCCTTCGGGCCTGGGGATCGCGACCTGAAGGGCGGAAAGGAACGGCGATGACGGTAGGGATGCGCTGGGGCAGGTTGCTGTTGTGGATGCTCGGATTGGCGCTCGTGCTGCCGGAGCTCGCGTCGGCCGCCGCAGGTGCGGCACCGATCGAGGTCGCCGGGATCCCGCTCGAGTTCATTCTCTTCGGCCTGACCCTCCTCGGCGTCGCGCTCTTCCACAACAAGACGCTTCAGGTCGCGGTCACCGGCCTCACGGTGATCACGCTCTACAAGATCGTCTTCGCGGGCTTCAAGGAGGGCACGGGCCTCTCGGGATTCGTCTATCACCTCGAGCACGAATGGGTGATCATCGCCAACCTCTTCGGACTGCTCCTCGGCTTCGCGCTCCTCGCGCGGCACTTCGAGGACAGCGAGATCCCGAAGATCCTGCCGCGCTACCTTCCCGACGACTGGAAGGGCGCGTTCGTCCTGCTGGTCATCGTCTTCGTGCTGTCGTCGTTCCTCGACAACATCGCGGCGGCGCTCATCGGCGGCGCGATGGCGCACACCCTCTTCCGCGGCAAGCTCCACATCGGCTACATCGCGGCGATCGTCGCGGCGTCGAACGCCGGCGGCTCGGGGAGCGTCGTCGGCGACACCACGACCACCATGATGTGGATCCACGGCGTGCCGCCGCGCGCCGTCTTCCACGCCTACGTCGCGGCGGGACTGGCGCTCGTGGTCTGCGGCATTCCGGCCGCGATGCAGCAGCACAAGCACTCGCCGATCCTGAGAGATGCGGCGGCCGATGCGCATGTCGACTGGGCCCGGGTCGGGATCGTCGCCTTCATCCTCGCGGCGGCGGTGACCGCGAACATCGTGATGAACGTCGAGTTCACCGAGCTCTCCGACAGTTTCCCGTTCATCGGCGCCGCGGTCTGGTTGGCCATCCTGGTCGCCGCGCCGCTCAGGAAACCCGAGTGGTCGCTCCTTCCCGGAGCTCTTCAAGGGGGCGATCTTCCTGCTCTCGCTGGTCCTCGCCGCGACCATGATGCCGGTGGAGCGGCTGCCGGCGGCGGCCTGGCAGACAGCCTTCGGTCTGGGCTTCCTCTCCGCGGTCTTCGACAACATTCCGCTCACCGCCCTGGCGTTGACGCAGGGCGGCTACGACTGGGGGATGCTCGCCTACGCGGTCGGCTTCGGCGGCTCGATGATCTGGTTCGGTTCGTCGGCGGGCGTCGCGATCTCGAACATGTACCCCGAGGCGAAGTCGGTCGGCGCCTGGCTCAAGGGAGGCTGGCACGTGACCGTCGCCTATGTCCTCGGTTTCTTCCTCCTGCTCGCGACCCTCGGTTGGACTCCGCACGTGGTTCGGTAGCTCTCGGCCTGCTCGATCGCTTGCTCGATCGGGGTCGTCAGGTTACCCTTTGAACACGGCATCCGAGGACGCCAGCGGAAAGCGGCCGGGAGCGCTGCCGCGAATTCGAGGGCCCCGGTGACGTCGTCGCGTAGAAGCCGCTGAATGTGGCGCTCGCGACACCTTCTCTGGAGGAGTCGCGATGCCGCTGGGGATGCGCAACGGTAGGTCGTTCTCCTGGCTGCTTGCGCTGCTCGTCCTGCCGGGGCTCGCGTGGGCCTCGGGGAGCGCCGAGCCGGTCGAAATCGCGGGCATCCCGCTCGAATTCTTGTTCTTCGGCCTGACGCTCCTGGGCGTCGCCCTCTTCCATCACAGGACGCTCGAGGTGGCGGTCGGTGGACTGGCCGTCATCTCGGTCTACAAGATCCTTGTCACCGGATTCAGGGAGGGCGCCGGTCTCGGCGGCTTCCTCACCCATCTCGGACACGAGTGGGTGATCATCGCGAATCTCCTCGGTCTCCTGCTCGGCTTCGCGATCCTCGCGCGGCACTTCGAGGAGAGCGAGATTCCGCAGGTTCTGCCGCGCTACCTTCCCGACGACTGGCAGGGGGCGTTCGCGCTGCTCGCGATCGTGTTCGTCCTGTCCGCGTTTCTCGACAACATTGCCGGGGCCTTGATCGGCGGGGCGATGGCGCACACGGTCTTTCGCAAGAAGGTCCACATCGGCTACGTCGCGGCCATCGTGGCGGCTTCGAACGCCGGTGGCTCGGGCAGCGTCGTCGGCGACACCACCACGACGATGATGTGGATCCATCATGTGTCGCCGGGCGCGGTGCTCCACGCCTACGTCGCCGCCCTCCTCGCTCTCGTGGTCTTCGGCATCCCGGCCTCCCTGCAGCAGCACAAGTACTCGCCGATCCTCAAGCACGCCGGTGCCCATGCTCAAGTCGACTGGCCGCGGGTCGGGATCATTGGCGTGATTCTCGCGGCGGCAGTGGCCGCGAATGTCGTCACGAACCTCCAATTTTCCGCCCAGGCCGACAGCTTTCCGTTCATCGGGGCAGCGGTCTGGCTGGCGATTCTGGCGACGGTGGGAGTCCGCAAGCCCGAGTGGAGTCTCGTTCCTGGTGCCTTGCGCGGCGCGGTCTTCCTGCTTTCCCTGGTGCTCGCGGCAACCATGATGCCGGTCGAGAGGCTTCCGCAGGCTTCCTGGCAGACCGCGTTCGGGCTCGGGTTCCTCTCGGCCGTCTTCGACAACATCCCACTCACCGCCCTGGCACTCAAACAGGGGCAGTACGACTGGGGGGTGCTCGCCTACGCGGTCGGTTTCGGCGGCTCGATGGTCTGGTTCGGCTCGTCGGCGGGGGTCGCGATCTCCAGCCTCTACCCGGAAGCGAAGTCCGTAGGCGCTTGGCTCAGGTACGGTTGGCATGTGCCCGTCGCCTACGTCGCCGGGTTTTTTCTGCTGCTCGCGACCCTGGGCTGGCAGCCGCTGCCATAGCGCATCTGGCTTGCTCGTTGGCGGCCTTCGGGTTACCCTTGAACTCGCCATCTGAAGACGGCATCTGAAATTCACTGATCTTGACGATCGTGCATCCTCCGGGGAGTGACCCATGTTCTTGATCCAGGAAATCGTGGCGCGCGAGGTGCTCGACTCGCGGGGCAACCCGACCGTCGAAGTCGATTGCGCCCTCGAAGGCGGTGCCGTCGGGACGGCGCAAGTGCCTTCCGGAGCCTCCACCGGCAGCCGTGAAGCGCTCGAGCTGCGCGACGGCGGCGAGCGTTATCACGGCAAAGGCGTCCTCACCGCGGTCGACTTCATCTACGACGAGATCGCCCCCGAGCTCGAAGAGATGGACGCCCGCGACCAGGCGCTCATCGATCGCACCCTCATCGACCTCGACGGCACGCCGAACAAGTCACGCTTCGGCGCGAACGCCATCCTCGGCGTTTCGCTGGCGGTCGCCAAGGCCGCGGCGGCCGAGGCCGGTCTGCCGCTCTACAGCTATCTCGGCGGACCGGGGGCGACCGTCATGCCGGTGCCGATGATGAACGTTCTGAACGGCGGCGCGCACGCCGACAACTCGGTCGATATCCAGGAGTTCATGCTGGTGCCGATCGGCTTCCAGCGCTTCTCGGAGGCGCTGCGAGCGGGGGTCGAGGTCTACCACACGTTGAAGAAGGTGCTCAAGGAGAAGAAGCTCGCCACCGCGGTCGGCGACGAAGGCGGCTTCGCGCCGAACCTCGCGAGCAATCGCGAAGCGCTCGATCTGCTGATGATCGCGATCGAGAGAGCAGGGTACAGGCCGGGTCACGACATCGCCCTGGCGTTCGACGCCGCCGCCTCGGAGCTCGCGGAGGAGGGCGCGCCCGGGCGCTACGCGCTCGCCGGCGAGGGCAAGAAGGGTCTCTCCGCCCAGGATCTGATCGCGCTCTACCGCGACTGGGTGGGCGCCTATCCGCTGGTTTCGATCGAGGACGGTCTCGCCGAAGGCGACTGGGAGGGCTGGAAGGAGATGACGCGCGCCCTGGGCTCGAAGGTGCAGCTCATCGGCGACGATATCTTCGTCACCAACCCGGAGATCCTCGCCCGCGGCATCGCCGAAGGCGTCGCGAACGCCTTGCTGGTCAAGGTCAATCAGATCGGGACGCTCTCGGAGACCCTGGCGGCGGTCGACCTCGCGAAGTCACGCGGCTACGCCAACATCATCAGCCACCGCTCGGGCGAAACCGAGGACACGACGATCGCCGACCTCGCGGTCGCGACGCGCGCCGGGCAGATCAAGACCGGCGCGCCCTGCCGCAGCGACCGGGTGGCGAAGTACAACCGACTCCTGCGCATCGAGGAGGAGCTGGACGAAGTGGTGGCCTATCCCGGCGCCGCCGCGTTCCCGCGTTTCCACGTTTGACCGACGTCCAACCGGCCGACGAGCCGCGTCCGCATCCGTTCCGATCGCTGTTCGCGGCGGTGGTGATCTTTCTCGTCCTGCTGCTCGCCACCTTCGGCTTGAAGAGCTACCGTGATCTCGCGGCGGTGCACGGGCGGGAACGGATGCTCCTCGCCGAGATCGCCGGCACCGAGCAGCGCATCGCGGCGCTCCGCCACCGCATCGCGAGCCTCAAGACCGATCCGGTGATGCTCGACCGCGTGGCGCGCGAAGAGCTCGGCCTGGTGCGGCCCGAAGACGTCGTCATCGTGCTGCCGGCGCCGTCGACGCCGCCGGCTTCTCCGTCGCCCGCACCCGTTCCCGGTTCCCCGCTGCAACCGAACTGACCACCCGCTCCGGCCGCGCCGCAGCCCGGCGCCAGAGGAGGGCCCTTTGAACCCGTCGGCGCCTCGCCTGGAGTTGCTCGAGCGCGACGAGCTCCTCGCCGAGCTCTCCGCGCGGCTGCTGCGAGCCCGCGACGAGGGTGGAGCGGTCGTGCTGATCGGCGGCGAGGCCGGCGTCGGCAAGAGCTCACTGGTGCGCGCCTTTCTCGCCGCGCATCCCGGGACGCGGAGTGCGGCCGGAGCCGCCGAACAGCTGTCGACTCCGCGGCCGCTCGGCCCGCTCCGCGAACTGGCGACGGCGCTCGAACCCGGTCTCGTCGCCGGCGCCGACTCTCCCACCGAGCTCGCCAGCCGCCTGCTCGGCGCACTCGCGCTCGGCGACGAGAACCTGGCGGTGCTCGAAGATCTGCACTGGGCGGATGGCGCGACGCTCGACGGCGTCCGCTACCTCGCCCGCCGGGTCGAACGCCTGCGCGGCCTCCTGCTGCTGACCTTCCGCGACGACGAGCTCGGACCGCGCCATCCGTTGCGCCCGGTGCTCGGCGAGCTCGTCGGCCCGCGCGTCCTGCGGCTCCGCCTCGCGCGCCTCTCGCGCGTGTCGGTCGCGCGCCTGGCGAGGTCCGCCGGCCGCTCCGCCGAAGGCCTCTACGAGCTGACCGCCGGCAATCCGTTCTTCCTGACCGAGGTCCTCGCCGGGGCGCCCGACTCGATTCCGGAGTCGGTGCGAGATGCGGTGCTCGGCCGCGCTGCCGGGCTCTCGCCCGCGGCGCGACAGGAGCTCGAAGCGGTCGCGGTCGTCCCGGGGCGTGCCGAGCGCTGGCTCGTAGCGGCGATGCTCGGCGGCTCGACCACGGTGCTCGACGAGGCGATCGAGGCCGGCCTGCTGGTCGGCGATCGCGAAGCCCTCGCTTTCCGCCACGAGCTCGCGCGGCTGGCGATCGAGAGCGCCATCGCACCCGCCCGCGCGATCTCCTTGCACGCCGCGGCGCTCGCGGCGCTGCAGCGGCCGCCCCGGGAGCCGGTCGCGCTCTCGCGCCTCGTCCATCACGCCGAGCGCGCCGGCGAAACGAGCGCGGTCGGAGGCCTCGCTCGCGGCGCCGGCGACGAAGCTGCGCGACTCGGCGCCCATCGCGAAGCGGCGCGGCACTACGCGCGGGCGCTCGAAGCGTCCGAGCTCGCCGCCGACGAGCGCGCCCTTCTCCTCGAACGCTACGCCTACGAGTGCTATCTGACCGATCGGACCGCCGACGCGCTTGCCGCGCGGCAGGCCGCCTTTGCGGCGCGGGCCAGGGCGGGCGAGGAGCTCGCCGCCGGCGACAACCTGCGTTGGCTCTCGCGCCTCTCGTGGTTCGTCGGCAACCAGCGCGACGCGGTGCGCTACGCGCGCCTCGCGCTCGAGCGGCTGGAGCCGCTGGGGGCCTCGCACGAGCTCGCGATGGCGCTCTCCAACCATGCGCAGCTCGAGATGCTCGCCGAGGCGACCGCGGCGGCGGTCGCCTGGGGCGAGCGCGCCATCGCGATGGCCGTCGGGCTCGAGGACGAGGACGTGCGGATTCACGCCCTCAACAACGTCGGCACGGCGCTCGCGCTCGCCGGTGATCCCGAGGGCTGGGAACGGCTCGAGGAGAGTCTGCGCCGAGCGCTCGCCGGCGGCTTCGACGAACATGCGGCGCGCGCCTACACCAACCTCGCGAGCGCCGCGGTGACGCAGCGCGAGACGGCGCGCGCCGAGGTCTGGCTCGCGGCCGGAATCGCCTTCTGCAGCGATCGCGATCTCGACTCCTGGCGGCTCTACATGACCGGCTGGCGCGCCCGCGCCGCGCTGGAGAGTGGGCGCTTCGCGGCGGCGGCGGACGACGCCGAGTGGGTGGTCTCGCGGCCGGGTGTCGCGCCGGTGAGTCGCTTGTCGGCGCTCGTCGTCCTCGGCCTGGTTCGGCTGCGGGGCGGCGATCCGGGGGGCGCAGCGCTCCTCGACGAGGCCTGGGCGGTCGCCGCGAGCTCCGAGGAGCTGCAGCGGCTGGTGCCGGCGGTCGTCGCGCGGGCGGAAGCGGCCTGGCTCGCCGATGTCGCCGCCGATCCGGCGGCCCCGCCCGCCGGCTCGGCGGCGGTGCGCGAAGATCTGGCGCGGGTAGCCGGACTGGCGGAGATCTCGGGAAACCGCTGGCAGCGGGGCGAGGTCGCACTCTGGCGCTGGCGGCTGGGCGAGAAGGCGCCGGTCGGGGCCGGCGAGCTCCCCGAGCCGATCGCGCTCGAGCTCTCGGGCGCGCCCGAGAGCGCCGCCGACGCCTGGGCGCGCTGCTCCGATCCCTATGCCGCGGCGCTCGCCGCGGGCGGAGGGCGGGTTCCGGCGGCGCTACGCGCGGCGCTCTCCGCGCTCGAGGAATTGGGCGCGCCGGCGGCCGCCGATCGCCTACGCGCGGCGCTCCGGCGCCGCGGTCTTGCCGCGCTCGCGCGCCGACCGCGCGCCGCCACTCGCCGGCGCCCGCATCAGCTGACGGCGCGTGAGATGGAGGTCCTCGCCCTGCTCGGCGAAGGGCGATCCAACGCCGAGATCGCCGATCAGCTGTTCATCGCCGCCAAGACCGTCGACCATCACGTGTCGTCGATCCTGGGCAAACTGGGCGCGGCGAATCGGGCGCGGGCGGCGCATCTGGCTCGCGCGGCCGGAGTCCTGCCCGCGGTCCCCCCGGGCAGGACCGAAAGATAGGGAGTTTCCCCGATGTGCGGCGCGCACCGTCACGGCAGAGTGGCGCCCGTCAAATCGGCGCCGCATGCCGCGGTCGCCGAGTCGAGGAGATCGCCGATGACCGCCAGCCCTTCGTCGCTCCATGCCGTGGAACCTGCCCCCGCTGTCGCCGCTGCCGCTCCCGGCACCCGCCGCTTCCTGGTCGTGCGGACCTTTCCTCCCGGCGCGCTCTCCGGCCTCGACGCGGCTACCAAGATGTCGGTCAACGCCAAGAACGCGGAGCATGGGGCGCGCTGGCTCCATTCGTACGCCAACGCCGAGCTCACGCGGACGTATTGTCTCTACGAGGGTCCGAACGAACGCGCGGTGGTGGCGGCGGCCGAGGCGAACGGCCTGCCGGTCGATGAAGTGATCGACGTGCCGGTGGTGGTCTTGCCGGCCTGAGTTGAGCGGCCGGCGGCGAACTCAGCGCCCGCCGGCGAGATCAGCGCTCGCGCCGAGAACCCGCTCGACTGTCGACGCGACCTCGTCGACCCCGATGCCACGCATGCAGCCGTGGTGGAGCAGCGGACAGTGGCGCCTGAAGCAGGGCGAACACCAGAGCTCACGGTCGAGGACGACATGGCCGGCGCCGGCGCCCCCCGCCGGTGCCGTCCGGCGGCGGTCGGTCGGTCCGAAGAGCGCCACGCACGGCACCCCGAGCGCCGCCGCGAGGTGCATCGGGCCGGAGTCGTTGGTCACCAGCAGATCGAGATGCGACAGAGCGGCCGCGAGGCCGACGAGATCGAGGTCGGGCCCCAACACCGGATGGATCTTGCCGCTCTCTTCGTGCACCCGGACGCCGAGCCAGATCTCCTTGGGCCCGACGAAGATGGTCTCGCGAACGCCGGGAATCCGCCGCCGGAGCTCGCGCGCGAGGTCGGCCCAGTGGCGCATCGGCCAGCGCTTCGACGGCCCCCATTCGGCGCCGGGGGAGAGTCCGACGAGCGCGCCCACCCCGGGTTGGAGATGGGCGCGTTCCAGCCGCTCCCGGCCGCGCTCGCGGAGCGCCGGCGGGAGCGTGAGCCGCGGTACCCAATCGGTGGGGTGCGCCACCGCCATCGCGGTGAGGAGCTCGCGGTAGTCCTCGATCTGCGGCCGGCGGCCGCGCGGGCGGGCGACCGGCGGCGAGAGCAGAAAACCGCGAAACTGCGCACGGTATCCGAAGCGCCGTGCGATGCCGGCGCGCGCGAGCATCCAGGCGGCGCGGAAGGAACCCGGCAGAATCAGCGCCTCGTCGAAAGGTCCGGCGGCGCCGGCTTCGGGGCCTCCGCTGGCACCGCTGGCACCGCTGCCACCGGCGGCTGCGCTGGCTGCGATCGCCGCGAGGGTCTCCTCCTGCGTTCCCTTGTCGAGCGTCGCCTCGACACCGGGGAAGAGCGCCAGCAGCGCGTGGAGCGGCCGCCGGGCGAGCGCCGTGATCCTGCGGCCGCTCGCGGCGAGAGCGCGAAAGACCGGTTCGGCCATCACGCAGTCGCCGACCCAGTTGGGAGCGACGACGAGCGTGCGCGGCGCTGGCGGGTATCGGTTCATCGCTTCCACCGGTTGTGCAGCCAGAGCCAGAGCTCGGGCCGCGCCCGCACCCGCTCCTCGAGGATCGCGAGATAGCGCCGGGTGAGCGCGAGATCGTCGTCGCCGGCGAGCGGCAACATCGGGGGGAGGGCCTCGACGCGGTAGCGCCCGCCCGCCGCCTCTTCGCCGAACACCGGGACGATGGCGGCGCCGGTGCGCCGGGAGAGGCGGGCGACGATCGGGCTGGTCCGCGCCAGATGACCGAAAAACGGCACCTCGATCCCTTCCCCGGCGCGGACCCGCTGGTCGATCAGCAGTCCGAGCCGGCCTCCGTGCTCGAGCAGCCGGAACATCTCGCGCACCGCGCCCCGTTTGTCGAGCGACCGATTGCCGAAACGGGTGCGCAGCCGCTGAATGAAACGCTCGAAATGCGGATTGTCGGCGCGGCGCCCGACCGAGCTCATGGGGCCCACGGTGAGCGCGACGGCGACCGGGACCATCTCCCAGTTTCCGAAGTGCGAGCCGAGGAGGATCGTTCCTTTCCCCGTGCCCTGAGCGAGCTCGAAGTTCTCCCAACCGACGCGCTCGATGCGCCCGAGCAGCGTCGCGCCGTCGAAGCGCAGGCTCGAGAGCGCATCGCAGAACGAGGCTCCGAAGTGGCGGAAGCAGGCGCGCGTTACCCGGGCGCGCTCCCGCGCGGAGAGCTCGGGGAGAGCCAACGCGAGATTGCCGTCGGCGATGCGGCGGTGGCGGCGATCGAGCCTGCCCGCGAGGGCGCCCAGAGCGCCGCCGATCGGGCGGCTCGCCGAATGGGGCAGGCTGCGCACGAGCCCTTGGAAAAGGCTGAAGGCGCCGAATTCGAAAGCGTGACGAAAGGGTGCGTTCTTCATCGCCGGGGCTTCATTCCCTGATCATTTCCTGACCTGCGCGAGACGCTCGTCGAACCAGTCCCAGAAGGCGGCTTCGGGGCGCGCGACGACGGGCAGAACGGCGGGCGCCGGCGAGATCCGCCCCTGGAGCTTGAGGGCGTCCTTGGCGGTGGTGAGGAGAGCCGCGGCCCGATGGCGGCGAAAGGCCCCTTCGATCCGGGCGACGCTCTCGTCGGGATAGGCATGGTGGTCGGGAAAGGTGAGCCGCGCCGCGAGCTCGAGCTCCTGCCGTTCGGCATCACGGAAGAACGCCTCGGGTCGCGCGATGCCGGCGAAAGCGACGACGCGCGTCCCGGGTGCGAGCGCCGAGCCCGCGGCCGAGCGCGGCGGACCGCTGGCGCTCGCGCTCGCAAAGCCCGGCCCGGAGAAACCGTAGGGCGCGAGCGCCTGTGCGAGAAGAGCTCCGGCGTTCGCCATCGCTTCGGTGGCGGTGCCGGTCAGGACGACGGCGTCGGCGAGACGGGCCGCGGCGAGCGGCTCGCGCAGCCGTCCCGCCGGCGCCAGCCGTCCGCCGGCAAACGGGTCCGCCGCGGGAAAGAGCAGCAGCTCGATGTCCCGGGCGAGAGCGACGTGCGAGAAGCCGTCATCGAGGAGAAACAGATCGGGCGATTGCGGCAGCTCGCGCAGCAGGAGTCGCGCCGCCGCCACCCTCTGCTCGCCGACCGCCACCGCCACCCCGGGGAGCGCCTGGGCGAGCCAGTAGGGCTCGTCTCCGGCCGCGCTCCATGGGACGAGCGGACCGGCGCCCAAAGAGACGACGAGCGGGCCACGGCTCGTGCGCCGGTAACCCCGGGAGACGATTGCCACGGCAAGGCCGCGGGCAGTGAGATCGGCGGCGAGCGCGGCGGTGAACGGGGTCTTTCCGCCGCCGCCCCAATGAAGATTCCCGAGGCTCACGACCGGGACCGGCAGGCGCTCGGCGGTGAGCGCGCCGCGCCGCCGCCAGCGGGCGAGCCACGCACCGTAGAACAGTTGCCAGGGCGAGCGCGGTGGGGCGGCGGCGACGAGGCGCATGGGTCAGGTCCGGGCCCGAGCTCTCGCCACCGTCGCCGCGATCAGTGGGGCGAGCAGGTCCAGGGTGCGGTCGAGCGCGCCGGTATTCGCCAGGACGAGGGCCCGCCCGCGCTCGCCGATCGCCCGCGCTGCCGACGGATCCGCCAGCCACGCCGCCCAGACCGCGCCCAGGGCCTCGCCGCTCGCGATGCGCGCCCAGGCTCCGGTGCGGTCGAAGAGCTCGGCGATGGCGCGGAAGTTCGCCATCGAAGGGCCGGCCGCGACCGGCACGCCGAATCGCGCCGCCTCGATCGGATTGTGGCCGCCGGTCGGCTGCAGGGTGCCGCCGATGAAGGCGGCGGTGGCGAGGCGATAGAGGCCGGCGAGCTCGCCGATCGAATCGAGCAGGAAGACGGCAGGACGCGGGCGATCTCGGCCGCTCCTCGCCACGAGCCCGGGAAACTCGGAGGCGATGCGCTCGGCCACTGCGGCGAAGCGCTCCGGATGCCGCGGGGCCACGACCAGCAGCGCCCGTTCTCCAGCCTGGGACCGGTCCGCGGCGAGGCGCCGAAAAGCGATCAGCACCTGCTCCTCCTCGCCCTCCATGGTCGAACCGGCGACCAGGATCGGCCGTCCCGCCGCCAAGCGCTCGAGGCGAGCGGCGAGCTCCGTCAGGACAGGCGGCTCGGGGGATTCGAACTTGAGGTTGCCGGTGACGACGATCCGATCGCCGGGAACGCCGAGCGCCTGCAGTCGATCGGCGTCGGTCGCGGTCTGGACGCCGAAATGGTCGATCGGATCGAAGAAGAGCGGCAGCGCCCAGCGGCGCAAGAACCGGAGGCGTGGAAAGCTGCGGTCGCTCACGCGGCCGTTCACGACTGCGGTCGGAATCCCGCGCCGCCGGACGGCGGCGAGGAGCAGCGGCCAGAAGTCGCCCTCCACGAGCACCAGGGCGGCAGGGGAGAAACGGCGCAGGAAGCGGTCGATGGCAAAGCCGAGCTCGAACGGGAGATAGGCCACCCTGGCGCGGTCCCCGAGCTCCCGGACGGCGTTTTTCGCCTGCGCCTGGCCGGTCGGGGTGATGGTGGTCAGAAGGAGCGGCAGGTCGGAGGGAAGCCGGGCGGCGAGCAGGCCCGCGAGCGCGGCCTCCCCGACCGAGACGGCATGGATCCAGAGGGCCCCCTGAGGCTGGGCTGCACTCGGACCGCCTGGGCGCGGTCCCTTTCCGCCGCCCCCGAATCGTCCCCGAATCGTCGGCAGATAATGCCGGCGGCGCAGGAGGAGCATCCAGGGACCGGCCACGAGGAGCACCAGGATGACCAGGATTTGATAGATCCACCACATCGGAGTCGCGGCAGTATAATCAAGCGTTGCAGTGTTTTGCCCGAAATGGGCAGGGTTTGCCGCTGACTTGGACGGCGCGGCCCGGCCGTTCGTAGAAACGCATTGGAACCGTTCATGCCCGAGCTGGTCTATTCCCAGAACCGCGAACGTCTGAGGCTCGCCGAGCGGAGCGACCGCGAACTGCTGTCGCTGCTCAAGGCCGACGACGAGCTCGCGCTCTCCGAGCTCGTGGCGCGCAAGACCCGGCCGCTGCTCGCGGTCACCGCCCGCATCGTCCGCGACGAGGAGGAGGCCCGGGATGTGGTGCAGGTCGCTTTCCTGAAGATCTGGGAGAGCCGGGGCAAGTACGACCCGCGGTGGAGCCCGAACACCTGGATCTATCGCATCGCCACCAACCTGGCGATCGACCATTGGCGCTCCCGCCGGTCGCGCGACCAAGCCGGAGAACCGGTCCGGTTTCATCTCCTGCAGGCCGCCGAGAGCCATCCCACCGGGGCCTTGGCCGAGCTCTCGGAGGCCGAGGTCGAGCGCATCTTCGTGGAGCTCGCGGCCGAATTGACCACCAAGCAGCGCCTGATCTTCCTGCTGCGCGAAACGGAAGGGCTCTCTTCGAGCGCCGTGGCGGAGATCGCCGGCTGCGAGGAGTCGACCGTGCGCAACCATCTGTTCAACGCCCGCAAGATCCTGCGCCAGAAGCTCCTCGAGCGCTATCCCGAGTATGCGCGCGCCGGCGCCGCGACACCGGCAGGATCGGAGCCGGGAAGATGAGCTGCCCCGACTGGCGCGCGCTGGTCGCGGCCCGCGACGCCGATCCCGGGGGCGACCTCCCGGCCTGGAGCGAGGCTCGCCGCCATCTGGCGGACTGCGGCCGCTGCCGTCGTCTCGCGCTCGCGGCCGATCCGCTGCTGGTTTTCGCCCGTCTGCCCGAGCGCACCGTGACTCCCGGCGAGATCGCGAGCATGCAGTCGGCGGTCGCCTCCCTGGTCCGGGCCAGCCGCGTCGGCCAGGCCTCGGGCAGCGGCGAGGGCGGCGTTCCTGGACGGACTGAGGTCGGCGGGAGTCCGGGTGCGACACGGGCGCTCCGGCGATCGCTCACCCGCTTCGCCGCGCTGCTCGGCGCCTGCACCCTGCTGGCGCTCTCCGGCGCGCCCCTGCGGCACGCTCCAGGGCTCGGCGGGCTGGTAGCTTCCGGCGGCTTGGTGCTGGTGCAGGGGGTTGCCGGCGAGGGCGCGCTGCCGGTGCAATCCGTCGTCGAGGAGCTCGATCGCCCGGGAGCCCGCATCTACGAGCTGCCGCAGGCCGACATGGCGGTCGTGATGATCGTCGACGCGAGCCTGGATGTCTGATTTCCGACCCCTTCCGGCAGCGGCGCGCACGCTCCTCTGCAGTGCGATGCTCTGCGTCGCGTCCGGGAGCTTCGCTGCCGCCCAGAAGGTCTCCCCGGCGCCCCGGACCGCGCCCTCCGCTCCCGTAACCCGGTCGCCGCAGCCAGCGCAGCCAGATCGATCCGCCCAGCGTCTGCGCTCGCAGCCTTTGATCGGACTGGAGGGAGTCGCGCCCGGCGAGGTCGCGTCCGTCCGCCTGATGGTCTTCAGCCTGCACCGCCAGCGCGTCTTCGATGCCCTGACCCTGGTGCGGCCGCTGCTCTCGACGCAGGGTTCCGTCGAGCTCGATCCGAACGACAACACGATCTCGGTGCGCGACAACCTCGCCGCGCTCTCCCGGGTGGCGATCGCGATCCGGGCTTTCGACCGCGAGAGTCAGCCGGTGCGGATCGACGTCCAGCTGATCGACGCCGAGACCGCGAAGATCTCGCCGGTCAGTCCCTCTCCCGGCATCGCCCCGGACCTCCTCGACCGCCTGCGGCAGCTCCTGCGCTTCCAGAGCTTCTCGTTGCTCGCGCACGGGCAGATCGAGAGCCGCGAGGGCGAAGCGGTGGTCTACGAGATGGCGCAGGGCTACCGGCTGAGCTTCGAGCTCGGGACCATCGCCGACGGCAAGCGGATCCGCCTTTCCGGTTTCCGGATGGCGCACGCGCAGCAGGGGGAGCCGGAGCACGAGCTCGTCCGCACGGTCGTGCACCTCGGCCTCGACCAGCCGCTGATTCTCGGGCTGACGCGGGACGAATCCTCCGATCGGGCACTGTTGCTCGTTCTGCGCTACGGCAGCGGCGCGGCCGGACGGTAGACCGTGGATTTCGTCTGCCATCTCGGGACGCCCGAAGGGCGCGTGGTGCGCGAGACCCGCGCCGCCGCGAACGAAACGGTGCTGCGCGCCGAGCTCGAGCGCCAGGGCCTGCGGATCTTCGCCATCGAGCGCCGCCTCGGTCTGTCCGCGCCGAGAGAGCTCTGGGCGCGCTTCCGGCGGCAGCGCAAGATTCCGTACAAGACGCTGATGGTCTTCAACCAGGAGCTCGCGGCGCTCCTCAAGGCCGGCCTGCCGCTGCTCCAGGCACTCAACCTGATGCTCGAGCGCCTCCGCGATCCGACTTTCAAGGAGATCCTGACCCAGGTGCGGGACCGGGTGAAAAGCGGCGAGGAGCTCTCCGACGCTTTCGCTTCGTTCGGGGCGGTCTTCCCGCCGCTCTACTCCGCCACCCTCAAGGCCGGCGAGCGCACCGGCGAGCTCGAGCAGGTGTTGCGCCGGTTCATCCGCTATCTGAAGCTCGTCATCGAGGCGCGCAAGAGGGTGATCTCGGCGCTCGTCTATCCGTCGGTCCTCGTCGGACTCTCGATCGCGATGCTCTTCGTCATGGCGATCTTCGTCCTGCCGCGGTTCACCGTCTTCTACGACTCGATGGACATGCAGCTGCCGCTGCTGACGCGCATCACCCTCGGCGTCGCCCTCTTCCTGCGCCACAACCTGGTGTACATCATCGCCGGCATCGTCGCCACGGTGGTCGCGACGCGCCGCTGGGCCGCGACTCCGGCCGGCGCCATCCGGCTCGACCGCTGGAAGCTCCGCGTTCCCTTTCTCGGGCCGGTGCTGCACCTGTTTTCGCTCGCCGAATACTGCCGCTCGCTCTCGACGCTGCTTTCCGGCGGCATGCCGCTCGTGCCCTCGATGGAGATCTCGGGCCGAGCGGTGAGTAATCTCTTCGTTCGCGAGCGGATCTCGCCCACGGTGCAGCAGGTGCGGGAGGGCAAGGCCCTGCACGAGGCGCTCGACGGCACCGGAATCGTCACCGATCTCGCGATCGACATGGTCAAGGTCGGCGAGGCGACCGGCTCGCTCGACGTCATGCTCACCAACATCGCCGACTTCTTCGACGAAGAGGTCGAGCTCAGGATGCAACGGATCCTTTCTCTCGTCGAGCCCCTGATGCTCGTGATCATGGGCTGCCTGGTGGCGGCGCTGCTGATCTCGGTCTACATGCCGATGTTCAACGCCATGGGAGGGATCACTTGAGCACCTCCCCCGCACCCGTGCCCCAGCTCCTGGCCACCGACGGCGCGCTGCGCTCCGCGGACGAGCGCCGGGCGGTCGAGCGCCTGGCGGCGCTGCACGGCCTCGACTTCGTCGATCTCGAGCACTTCCGGATCGACAACGATCTCTTTCACACCATTCCGTTCGAGCTCATGCTGCGCTACGGCTTCATTCCGCAGGCGCAGCTCCCGGGCCGGATCGCCCTGGTGATGAAGGACCCGACGGACGTCGCGCGGCTGGACGAGCTCGAGCTGATGCTCGGCCAGCCGATCGAGGTCCGGGTCGGCGTGCCGTCGGCGATCGAGGAAATCCTGCAGAAGTCCGAGTCGACGCAGCGCGTGCTCGAGGAGGCGACGGAGGATTTCCGTATTCAGCTCGTCCAGGAGGACGACCAGGGTGAAGAGGTGCTGTCGATCGACAGCATCACCGCCGACTCGTCGCCGGTCATCAAGCTCGTCGATTCGACCGTCTTCAACGCCATCCAGCGCCGCGCCTCCGACATCCACATCGAGTCGCGCGACAACGAAGTGGTGATCAAGTACCGCATCGACGGCGTCCTCTACCAGGCGATGGAGCCGATCGACAAGCGCCATCACCAGACGATCATCAGCCGGATCAAGGTGATGTCGGAGCTCGACATCGCCGAGAAGCGCGTCCCCCAGGACGGCCGCTTCAAGCTGCGCCTGAAGGGCCGCACGATCGATTTCCGGGTTTCGATCATGCCTTCGGTGCATGGCGAGGACTGCGTCATCCGCATTCTCGACAAGGAGTCGATGTCGGCGGAGTTCAAAAACCTGCGGCTCGACATTCTCGGTTTCGACGACGAGACCATGCGCAAGGTCAGGAAGTCGATCCGCGAGCCCTACGGCATGGTGCTGGTGACCGGCCCGACCGGCAGCGGCAAGACGACGACGCTCTACGCCTGCCTCTCGGAGATCCAGTCGCCCGAGGACAAGATCATCACCATCGAAGATCCGGTCGAGTATCAGCTCAAGGGCATCACCCAGATCCCGGTCAACGAGAAGAAGGGGCTCACTTTCGCACGCGGGCTGCGCTCGATCCTGCGGCACGACCCGGACAAGGTCATGGTCGGGGAGATCCGTGACGAGGACACCGCCTCGATCGCCATCCAGTCGGCGCTCACCGGCCATCTCGTCTTCACCACCGTGCACGCCAACAACGTGGTCGACGTCCTGGGGCGCTTTCTCAACATGAAGGTCGACCTCTACAATTTCGTGTCGGCCCTGAACTGCGTGCTGGCCCAGCGGCTGGTGCGGAGGATCTGTCCGCATTGTCGCCGCGAAGCGTCGGTCAGCGCCCAACTGCTCGAGGACTCCGGGCTTTCGCCGGCGGTCTACGGCGACCACCCGTTCTTCGAGGGCGCCGGATGCCTCGAATGCAACGGCACCGGATTCCTCGGCCGCCTCGCGGTCTCGGAGTTGCTGGACCTCTCGGACCGTATCCGCGAGCTGATTCTGGAGAAGCGGCCGGCCTCGGAGATCAAGCGCGCGGCCAAAGAAGAGGGCATGCGGTTCTTGCGCGAATCGGCGCTCGAAAAGGCTCTGCAAGGAACGACGACGCTACGTGAGATCAATCGGTTTACCTTTGTGGATTGAGCGCCTGGCGGGGCGCCTCCCCAGGCCGGTGCCGCCGCACGTCTTCGCGATCCGGCGGCGGGAGCTGCGCTTTGCCGCCTTCTCGCGCACGACGCCGGCATCTCGCGGCCTCGAGCTCGCCGAGTTTCACGCCCTGCCGCTCGCGGAGGGCCTCTTCGGCAGCGGCCCCCTGGGCGTGCCGGTGGGCGAGAGCGCGGCGCTCGCCGAGACCGTGCGGATGCTCGTCGCGCGCGCCGCGACTCCGGTGCGCGAGGCGAGCGTCGTTCTCCCGGATGGCTGGGCGCGAAGCATGGTGATCGAGCTCGGTGAGCTGCCCGAGGAGCCCGGAGCCAGGCTCGAAGTGTTGCGTTTCCGCGTCAAGCGCATGGTGCCCTATCGCGTCGAGGACCTGCGCATCGAGGCTGCGCCGCTGGTTTCGTTGTCGACCTCCGGCGACCCAGGCGGCCCAGGCGGGTCATCGCACTGTCTCGTGACCATGGCCAACGCCGCGGTCTGCGCGCTGATCGAAGAGGGTTTCGCGGCGAGCGGGATCCGCATCGGCCAGCTCTCCGGGGCGACGCTCTCCACCCTCCAGGCCCTCGACCGGAGTGCGCCCGACCACGCTCTCTTCGGTCTCGCGCTGGTCGACGCCGACGGTTTCAGTCTCGCGCTCGTGCGCTCGGGAGAGCCCGTGGTCTGGCGGCAGAAGAGCTTCACCGAGGGGCTTTCCGATGCCGATCGCTCGCGCCTGCTCATCGCCGAGCTGCGGCTCACCCGGACCTTTCTCGGCGAGCGTTTTCCAGGGGAAGCGCTCACGGCGCTCTACCTCGCCGCACCGCGCGCCGTCGAGCCGTTTTGGCTCCAGGTACTGGAGCAGGGCCTCGATTGTCAGCCGGTGCGTCTCAGGGTCGAGCATCTGGGGCTCGCCGCGGAGGGATTCGGCGAAGCGTTCGCGGAGCTCGCGCCGCTCGCCGGCGCGGCCTCACGGGAGGTGGCGTGAGCGCAACGCGATGGCAGGAGCCGAATCTCTCTCGCGCGCCGTTCGTCAACGAGCGGCCGGTCCGGCGCCTCGCCGTGACACTCTGGCTGCTGTTCGCGATCACCGCTTTCGCCGGGCTCTGGATGTCGCAGACGATCCGCCGGGAGACCGGGACGCGCCTCGCCGAGCTGGTCAGGCTGAACGCCGGGACGGTCGCAGCCCGCGAGCGCGCCACGGCGCTCGAGGCCGAGCTCCGGCGCGCCGACCTGCCGGCGCAGAACGTGCGCACGGAGTTTCTGAACCGGCGCATCGCGGAACGCTCGTTCTCGTGGAACCGGCTGCTCGAAACGCTCACGCAGGAGCTGCCGCGCGGCGTTCGCCTCATGCGGCTTTCGCCGCAGGGATTCACCCGCGAGCGCGGCCGGGCGCGCACCGTCAATCCGACCGCGGCGACGACGCGGGTCGCGCTGAAGATCACCGGCGAAGCCGAAGAGACCGAAGCGCTGCTCGAGTTCGTGGACCGGCTCTTCAAGCACCCGGCGTTCGATCATCCCAACCTCTCCCGCGAGAGTGGCAAGAAGGACTTCAAGATCCAGTTCGAGCTCTCGGTCGACTATCTGCCCCAGCTCGCCGAACCGGGGCCGACCGCGGCAGCGACGGCTGCGACGACAGCGACGCCGGAGACGGCAGGATCTGCGAGGACGGCGGTCGTGGCCCCCGGAGCGCCGGCGTACGCCCCGCAGGCGGCCGCGGGCGCCTCGCCCGCGGCGAAGCCGCGACTCCCGATGCCGCGCGCGGGCGCCGTCCCTGGCGGGCATGACAAGGCCGCGGCAGGAGCTGCGGGCGAGCCCGCCGGTGCGACAGAGTTCGCGGACGACCAGCCGGAGCCGCAGAGCGCTCGCCGCGGCGCCGGTATCGGCGGCAGCGCGGGCTCGGGCGAGACCGGGCGGGCGGGCGTCGTTCCCGCCGCTCCGTTCCCGGGCAGAGGAGGGAGTGGCGGGGGCTCTCAGCCGGGCTTTCCGGGAGCGCCTGCGGCGCAGCCGGGCACCGACGGGAAGTTCCCCTTCAACGTCCTGCCGACAGCCCTCAAGCCGTACGCCTCTTCCACGGGAAGGCGCCCGTGAACGGCTCCTACGGTCTCTGGCAGCGCCGGCTCTGGATCTGGCTTCCGCCGGCGGTGGCCCTGCTCGCGGCGATCTTCTTCCTGGTCTACCTGACACGCGGTGTGCGCCAGCGCGGCGCGAATCTGGACGCGAGCCTCGAAGTGGCTGAGCGCCAGAATCACGAGGCCGAAGCGAGCCTCGCGCGACTCGAGAAGCTCGCTGCCGCCGCGCTCGCGACCCGTCAGCAGACGGCAAATCTCATGGCGGAGAAGTTCGCGACCGAGAGTGGCCGGTTCACCGACCTCATCCGGGAGATCAAGCTCCTCGCCGAGCACGCGGGCCTCGATCCGCGGGACATCGGGTACCCGGAGGAGCAGTTGGCCGAGCTCGGCCTCGTCCGCCGTTCCTTCGTCTTCAGCGTCCAGGGTAGCTACTCGAATCTGCGCGCCTTCCTCTTTCTGCTGGAGCTCTCGCCCTCGTTCGTCACCGTGGACCAGATCGAGGTGCGCGAGCTCTCGGGCGCCAAAGGGCTGGGAGTGAGCCTGCGGCTCTCGACCTTCTTCTCCGCCCCGGCTGCCCCGGTCGGTGCAGCGGCGCCCGCCGCTCCTGCGGCCGCGGGAGGCCGCTCGTGACTCTGGCGCCGCGCGAGCGCAAGTTGCTCCTCGCCCTGGCCGCGCTGGCGGGCGTCGCGGCGCTGCGCGCCATCTGGGTGCTGGCGTCGCCGGCGCCGATACCGGTTGCGGTCGCGGCCCGGCCGGCCGTCGCGGAGCGTTCGAGCTTCGGCAGAAGCACGCGGCGCGGCGTGCAGGAGCTGCCGAAGGAGATCGCCGAGCTGCGGCTCGCCGAGCTCGAGGGTCAACCGCGTGCCCTGACGGTCGGGCGCGATCCCTTCCGGTTCGGGCCGCCGCCGCCCCCCCCGCCGCCGCCGCCGCCGACCAAGGCGGAGCTCGCGGAGATGCGCCGGCAGGAAGAGGCGCGCCGTCTGGAGGCGGAGGAGGCCGCACGGCTCGCCGCGATTCCGAAGCCGCCACCGGTGACCTTGGTCTATCTCGGCAGCTTCGGCACCGAAGAGCGCCGCATCGCGGTCTTCGCTGACGCTGCGGGCGAGAATCTCTACAATGTGCGGGTCGGTGAGATCGTCGAGGGAAAGTTCATCGTCGACCGGATTGGCTACGAGTCGGTCGACCTCAAGTTCGTCGGTTTCCCCGACGAGCCGGCGAAGCGATTGGCGATCGGGGGCTAGTTTGGCTGGAGAACATCTCATGCGTCGGAAAGATCGCGCGGCGGGGGCGCTGCTCCTCGTGCTGCTCTGGGCCGGAACCGCCGGCTGCTCGACCTATCGCCTGGCACACCAGGCCACGCTCGCGGAGGACAACGCCGAGTGGGATGCCGCCGTCGAGCACTATTTGCAGCTCGTCGAGCGCCAACCCTCGAACGCGCGGTTCAAGACGGCCCTGATGCGCGCCCGACTGAAGGCCTCGCAGGAGCATTTCGGCAAGGGGCAGCGATTCCGCGCCGCCGGAGTCCTCGAGCGCGCCCTGATCGAGTTTCAGGAAGCGGTGCAGCTGGATTCGACGAACCAGTACGCCCAGGTCGAGCTCGACCAGGTGCGCGCCGAGGTCGCCAAAGCGGACCGCAACGGCCCCCAGCTGTCGCTCGAGGAGCTCAAGAAGAAGACGCGCGACCAGCCGGCGCAGCCGCCGGTCCTCTCGCCACGGTCGAAAGAGGCCATCTCGCTCGATTTCCCGAAGCCGGTGTCGATCTTCGACATCTATCGCGCGCTCGGCAAGGCGTTCGGCATCAACGTTCTCTTCGATCCGGCGCTCAAGGATCAGGACCTCGCCATCGAGTTGCGCGACGTCACCGCGCAGAACGCTCTCGAGACGCTGATGCGCGCCGCGGGGCACTTCTACAAGGTGGTCGACGAACATTCGATCATCATCGCCGCGGACAATCCGCAGAATCGCAAGAACTACGAAGACCTCGTGATTCAGACCTTCTACCTCTCCAACGCGGAGGTGAAGGACGTGCTGACGCTGCTGCGGAGTCTCATCGGCGCCAAGAACATCGCGACCAACGAGCAGCTGAACGCGGTCACGATCCGCGACACCGCCGACAAGGTCAAGGTGGCGCAGCGCATGATCGAGGGCATCGACAAGTCGCGCTCGGAGGTCATCGTCGACGTCGAGCTGATCGAGGTCGACACGACCCGGTTGCGCGACCTCGGGGTCAGCCTGTCGCAGAACCAGATCACCCAGAATCTCGATCTCGGCGAGAACGCCAAGGTCCACCTGAGTGACCTGAAGTACCTGAACCAGAGCAGCTGGATCCTGACCATCCCGAGCATCATCTACGACTTCGTCAAGACCAACTCCGACGCGCAGATCCTCGCCAAGCCGCAGATCCGGATCAGCGAAGGCGAGAAGGGAAAGGTCCATATCGGCGACCGGGTGCCGATTCCGGTCACCAGCTTCAACTCCGCGCAGACCTCGGGCGGCAACATCATCCCGATCACCTCTTTTCAGTACCAGGATGTCGGCATCAAGATCGAGATCGAGCCGCGCGTGCACCACAACAAGGAAGTCACGCTCAAGCTCCAGATCGAGGTCAGCCAGATCACCGGTTTTCAGGACGGCGGCGGCGGGCAGAAACAACCGATCATCGGCACGCGTACGATCGAGTCGACGATCCGGCTCAAGGACGGCGAAACCAACTTTCTCGCCGGCCTGATCCGGACCGACGAGACCGCTGGAGAGTCCGGCATTCCGGGCCTCTCCGACATTCCGATCCTCGGCCGGCTGTTCGGCAAGACGACGAGCAACATCAAGCGCAGCGACGTCATGCTGACCCTGACGCCGCACATCATCCGCACGCCGGAGATCACCGAGGGCGACCTGATGCCGATCTGGGTCGGAACCGAGTCGAACATCTCCTTCCGCGGCGGCACCCCGCGCGTCGAGTCCGAGGCCGAGGGACCGTTCGACGAGAGCGGCCAGTCGGCCGCCGACGAGGAGAAGATCCGCGAGCAGGTGCAGAGGCTGCCGCGCGGTCTCCGGCCGGAGGGCCTGGGCCTGACGGCGCCGGCGGCGCCAGCGCAGCCTGAACCGATCGGTGGCACGAACCTCGCTCCGGGATCCGCGCCGTCGAATCCGTTCGCGCCGCCGCCACCGCCGAAGAAGCCGGAACCGGGAGAGGAAGTGCAGCCCGACAACGGCTCGGCAGCGCTGCAGGCGCCGGCCGGTATCGGAACCCCGCTCGACCTCATCGCCACCTCCCGGGCGACTTCGGCCGCTTCCGGAAGCGCCCGGCTGCGCCTGCTGCCGCAGATGATCGCGGTCGCCCCGGGGGAGAGCTTCGAGCTCGAAGTCGAGATCGCGACGACCTCGGCGGTGGCGCACGTCCCGATGACCCTCACCTGGGACCCGGATCTGCTCGCCGTGGAGAAAGTCCTGCCGGGCGATTTCCTTGCTGCGAGCGATGGCAGGAACGTCGACTTCGTGAGCGACGAGGCGACTCCCGGTGAGCTCGTGCTGGCCGCCAACCGCGTCGCGGGAGCTTCGGGAGTCGCCGGGCACGGGGCTCTGGCGCGGATCCGTTTCCGCGCCTTGGGCTCGGGCAACGCAACGGTCGCGATCGCCGCCCGGCGCCTTCTGGATGCGCAGCTGTTCGAGATCGCGGCGGCCGCGGTGTCGCCCGCGGAGGTCGAGATTCTCGCTCCCGAGGGCAGCGAGCCGACGGTGCGTGAGACCGTCCAGCCGGTCGCGCATCCGAATTCCGGGCCCGACGCCGGGCCGGACGGGGGGCCATGAAATCGAGTCGCGGCTTCACCCTGACCGAGCTCCTGGTCGTCTGCGCGGTGCTCTCGATTCTCGCCGGAGTGACGTTTCCGACCGTCAAGTACACGCGCAAGCGGATGAAGGAGATCGAGCTCCATGCGCAGCTCCGGGAGATGCGGGCGGCGATCGACGAGTTCAAGCGCTACAGCGATGCCGGATTTCTGCCGGTCGAGTTCGGTACCGACGGCTACCCGAAGGACCTCGAGACCCTGGTGGAGGGTGTCGATGTCGTGGGGCAGATCGACATGAAAGCGCGCTTTCTGCGTCGAGTCGGAGTCGATCCGATGACCGGCAAGGACGAATGGGGGCTGCGCAGCTATCAGGACGACCCTGACGCGACGAGTTGGGGCGGGGAGAACGTCTACGATGTCTATTCCCTCTCGGGGGGCACGGGACTGAACGGAATCCCGTACTCGCAATGGTGAGCTCACCCTTCCTTCGACTGAGCGCGGCCGTCGCGCGCGCTCGCAGCCGCGCCCGGCAGCGCGCCCAGAGCGGCTTCACGCTGCTCGAGCTCATCATCGTCGTGGCGATCATCGGCATCCTCGCGACGATCGCCATGCCGGCCTTGAAGGACATGCCGCGCCGGGCGAACGAGTCGGTCTTGAAGACCAATCTGCGTACGCTGCGCGATCTCATCGACCAGTACTACGGCGATCAGGGGCACTACCCCGAGAGTCTCGAGGTGCTGGTCGAAAAGGGCTACGTGCGGATGATCCCCTACGATCCGCTGACCAAGAGCGCCAAGACCTGGCAGCTCATCTACGAGGAGCCGGATCCCCTCGCGGAGCCGGCGGAGACCGACGTTCCCGAAGACGGAGAGCCCGGGATCATCGACGTGCGCTCCGGCTCGCCGCTGGTCTCCCTCGATGGCACTCCTTATGCGCTCTGGTAGGCCGACCGCGCGGTCGGCGGCGAGCGGCTACAGCCTGGTCATGGTGGTGATGTTGATCACCGTGATGAACATCGTGGCTGCGATCGTCCTGCCGCTGTGGAGCGGCATGATTCGGCGCGACAAGGAGGAGGAGCTGATCTCGCGGGGCCTGCAATACGCCGAGGCGATCCGCGTTTTTCAGCGCCGCTTCGGGCGGCTGCCGGTCCAGCTCGACGAGCTCGTCAAGGTGGAGCCGCGGTCGATCCGGCGGCTGTGGGAAGACCCGATGACCGGCAAGGCCGATTGGGTGCTGATCCTGGACGGGGTCCCTCAGGGCGCGCAGCAGGTCGATCCGGCGACCGGGAAACCATTGCCGTCGGGGACCGGCGGACCCCAGACGCCCCCGGGTTCGACGGACGAGGAGCCTCCGCCGCAGCCGATCGGGCCGATCCGCGGTGTCCGCAGCCGGGCGACGGGCGAGGCTTTCCATGTCTTTCTCGACCAGTCGGACTACTCGGCCTGGGAGTTCCGCTCCGACCTCTTCACGCGTTTTCGCGGAGCGCCGTCCGAGAACGGCATGCCGCGCATCTCGGCGCTCACCTTGGGCCGGCCCTTTCGCTTCTCGGCCGGAAACGGCCCGAAGAACTCCAGTGGATCCTTGCCGATGCCGCCTGGAGCCGGCTCGGTCTCGTCGCCGAAGTCCAATCCGCGTTCCGGCGGCGCGCGCCCGCCGTCCGGCGCGGGCGCCGAGAAGAACTGACGGATGGCGCGAAAGACGGAGGCGCCGCCTGAAGTGCGGGTCCGCCGCCTGCCCCACGCCGGCGACCTGCCGCTGCCGGAGCCGGCGACGCGCGGCAGCGCCGGAGTCGACCTCAGGGCGGCCGTCACGCAGGAGATCGTTCTCGCCCCGGGGGAGCGCGCTCTCGTGCCGACCGGGTTCAGCGTTGAAATTCCGCCCGGCTGGGAGGGCCAGGTGCGGCCCCGGAGCGGTCTCGCCGCCCAGCATGGCCTGACGTTGCTCAACTCGCCGGGCACCATCGACAGCGACTACCGGGGGGAGATCCGGGTTCTCCTCGTCCACCTCGGTGCCGAGCCGTTCACGGTGCGCCGGGGCGAGCGCATCGCGCAGCTGGTCGTCGCTCCCGCGCCGCAGGTGCTCTTCGTCGAGGTCGAGAATCTCCCGCCGACCGAGCGTGGCGAAGGCGGCTTCGGCTCGACCGGGCGCGACTGAGGGGCTTCTCGCCGGGCTAGCGCTCCGGCGGCTCCGCATCGGGTCTCGCGACCAGCCCGAGCAGCAGGTCCTGCACCAGGGTGCGCAGCTCCAGGGTGTACTCGGTGAGGTCGCGCAGCCGGTCCTCGACCTGCTCGAGGCTGGCGCGCCCGGGGCCCGAGCCGCGCGCGCGCAGACGGTAGGAGAGCCGGTCGTCGAGGGATTCCAGGCGGTCGTGCACATCCTTGAGACGCTTCGGGTCCATGTCCTCACCTCACCTGCTCGTGCGATGGCAGCTCGAGAACGTAGTCGACCAGGAGGTCGATATCGCCGCGCTCGAGCTTGTGGGAAAACGCCGGCATCGAGCCGTAGCCCTGGCTGATGCGCAGATAGATCGGACCGCGCGCGCGTTTGCGCACCAGCGCCGAGCGCGCCAGATCGGAATTCGGAGCGAGCGTGAGCGCGCGCGGGTCACCGCGGCCATCGGCGCCATGACAGCGGACGCAGTGTTCGTCGTAGAGCGCGCCGGCGCTCTTGCCGGAGGTCGGCGGTCCGCAAGCATCCGCCGCGAGCGCGATCGCGATCGCCGCGCCTGGGAGCCACCGCGCACAGGTCACTCGGCGGACTCCCCGCGGAGCTTGCGCAGATAGCCGAGCAGGGCGCGCATCTCTTCGCGCGTAAGCTCGTTGTGGGCCGGCATCTGTCCGAAGACGCCCTCGCGGATGATGGTCTCGAGGGAGCCGTCGTCCCCGTACTCCCGCCAGCTCTTGTCGGACAGGTCGGCCCACGCATTGCTCATGTATTGCGGCGTGTTGCCGCGGCCGTCGACGCCGTGACACTCGCTGCAGGAACGGCGGAAGATGCGCTCGCCGGGATCCTTCGGCTCGAGAACCTCGCAGCCCGCGGTGGCGAGAGCCGCCGCGAGCGCGAGCGCCGGCAGCAGCAGGAGAGGAGCCCGGCGAAGGCCGCGATTCACCGCCATCGCATCACTCCTTCGCGCGTCGATGGACCAGCATCGCGGTCGCCTGGTCACGCGGACGAATGACGATCTCGTCGATGTCGACGTGCGCCGGCCGGGTCGCCACCCAGCAGACCGCCTCGGCGATGTCTTCCGCTGCGAGCGGCGTCATCCCTTCGTAGACCTTCTTGGCGCGCTCGCGATCGCCGGCGAAACGCACCAGCGCGAACTCGGTCTCGGCGAGCCCCGGCAGGATCTCGGTCACCCGCACCGGCTGGCCGAGAAGCTCGAGACGGAGCGTGCGGGTGAGGGCGTGCGCGGCATGTTTCGAGGCGGTGTAGCCGCCGCCGCCGGGGTAGGTCTCGATGCCGGCGATCGAGCCCAGGTTGACGATCAGGCCGTCGCCGGAGGCGATCAGCTTCGGCAACAGGGTTCGTGTCATGCGCAGCACGCCGAGGACGTTGAGCTCGAACATCGCGCGCCACTTGTCGTCGATGGACGCCGCGAGGCTCTCCGAGCCGAAGGCGTTGCCGGCGTTGTTGACCAGGACGTCGACGCGGTCGAGTGTGGAACAGAACGCGGCGACGCTCGCCTCGTCGGTGACGTCGAGCGCCATGAAGCGCGCCCCCAGCGGTTCCGCGACCGCCGCCAGGCGCTCCAGGCGCCGCGCCCCGAGGACGACCGCGAAGCCGGCGCGCGCGAGCGCCCCCGCCGTCGCCGCCCCGAACCCGGAGCTCGCTCCCGTCACCACCGCCACCCGCCGGAGTTTTGCGTTGGCCATCGGGCGCGGAGTCTACTCGAAGGTCATGGATCCCGCGGTGAAGCGTTCAGCTTTGTGCCGAGGGGCAGAGGTCGGCGAGGACGCAGCTCGCGCAGAGGGGCTTGCGGGCGTTGCAGATCTTTCGGCCGTGGTCGATGAGGAGATGGGCGAGGAGGGCCCAGTCCGCGCGCGGGAAGAGGGGGGTGAGGTCCTGTTCGATCTTCACCGGATCGGTCGCCTGAGTGAGGCCCAACCGGCCAGCGAGACGGCCGACGTGGGTGTCGACGACGACACCCTCGTTCAGGCCGAAGGCATTGCCGAGGACCACGTTCGCGGTCTTCCGGCCGACGCCCGGCAGCTGCACGAGCTCTCCCATCGTGTGCGGCACCTCGCCGCCGTGGCGCTCGACGAGCGCGCGGCCGAGGCCCTGGATCGCTTTTGCTTTGTTGCGAAAGAAGCCGGTGGACTGGATGAGGGCTTCGAGCTCCTCGGTGGGGATCGCGGCATAGTGCGCCGCGGTCGGACAGGTCGCGAAGAGCGCCGGCGTCACGAGGTTGACCCGCGCGTCCGTGCACTGCGCCGAGAGGATCGTCGCGACCAGGAGCTCGAGTGCATTGCGGTGGCCGAGCGCGCAGCGGCTGTCGGGATAGGCCGCTTTCAGGCGCAGCAGAATCTGCCCGGCGCGCGTCCCGAGCGCCGCCGCCGACTCGCGCGGGCGCCTGGGCGCTCTCTTCGAGGCCAGCTTGGTCGCCAAAGTCAGTCCCGGTCGAAGAGCGCCCGCAGGATCATGTTGAAGATCGCCAGGAAGAGGCCGCCGGCCATCGCCCAGAGGAAACTGTCGACCCGGAAACCGGCGAGAAAGAAGTCGACCAGCCAGACCATCAGGCCGTTGATCACCAGGAAGAAGAGACCCAGCGTGAGAACGACGAACGGCAGGGAGAGCAGCGTGACGATCGGCTTGACCAGGAGGTTCACCGCGCCGAGGACGAAGCCGGCGAGGAGCAGGTAGAGGAGCCCGCCTTCGTAGTGGATGCCCGGCAGAAGCCTCGACGCCGCCCAGAGACCGACGCCGTTCAGCACGATGCGAACCAGGATGCTCATTGTTCGACTCCTGAGGGAGAGCTCTCGCGTTGACGTTCGCGCACGATGCGCCAAGCCTGTTCGGCGACCTTGCGATCGTTGGCGTGCGAGAGCCTGGAGATCGCCTCGGACCAGGGGAACCAGCGTGCCGCGACGACCTCCCGGGGCTCGAAGTCCGTCTCGCTGCCGCTCTCGTAGGCGAGCAGGAAGTAGTCGACGTGCTTCTGGATCCGGTGGACGCCGCGCTCGAGAAAAGTGTAGTCGACGCCGGTGAGCGGCTCGACGATGCTGCCGGTGACTCCCGTCTCCTCGCGCACTTCGCGTACCGCCGCCTGAGCCGGGAGCTCGCCTGCTTCGAGATGGCCTTTCGGCAGCTGCCAGCGCCGGCCGCCCGCGGTGGCGATGAGCAGGACCTCGTCGCCCCGCACCACCAGCCCGCCGGCGGAGTGCTGCTCGGTCGCGATCGGCGGCGCCGAGGTGCGTTTCAAGGGTTCAACCAATCGCAGCGCCAGATCCCCTCCTCGAGGGAGAAGCGGCGGCGCTCGTGGAGACGGCTCTTCCTGCCCTGCCAGAACTCGATTGCGTGCGGGCGCAGGAGATAGCCACCCCAGTAGGACGGTCGCGGGATCGGCCGGCCGAAATAGCGCGTCTCGGTGGCGATCACCTTGCGCAACAGCGCGAAGCGCGAGACGAGAGGCTGGCTCTGCGCGGAGGCCCAGGCGCCGAGTTGATGGCCGCGCGGCCGGGTCGCGAAGTAGTCGTCCGACTCGACGGCGGAGAGCCGCTCGACCGCCCCTTCCGCGCGCACCTGAAGCTCCACCCATGGCCAGTGAAAACAGAGCGCGGCGCGCGGGTTCTCGGCGAGCTCTTGGCCCTTGCGGCTGTCGTAGTTGGTGAAGAAGCGAAAGCCCCGTTCGTCCACCCCCTTGAGCAGCACCATGCGGGCGCTGGGCGCCCCGCTGCGATCGGCGGTCGCGAGCGCCACGGCGGTCGGATCGCTCGGCGCATCCCGCGAAACGCGGGCGAAGATCGCCTGGAACTCGGAGATCGGATCGAGCGCCCCGCGCCCGCTGTCCCCGGCTGGGGAGGCTTGGGCGGCATGGGCGACCGGGGGATGCCGAGCGGAGGTCGTCGCGCGCGTCCGGGTCATCAGTTCGCCGGGCTCTCGGACTCGGTCGCGGTCCACGCCGGAAGAGTCGAAGGATCGACCCCGACCGAGCTCACCGCGGCCTCCCAGACCGCCTCCGTCGTGCCGCCGAAGACGAGGTCGGGATCGACCGGGGCGATCAGCCAATCGTTGCGCAGGATCTCGCTCACCAGCTGTCCGCCGCCCCAGCCGGCGTAACCCAGGAGGAGACGAAAGCGCCGCGGTGGCCGGCCGGCGAGCGCCGCGAGCTCGCCGATGTGCTGCGTGAGGTGGATGCCGGGAAAGACCTCGGTCGCGGCCTCGAGCGGCGGCAGCTCGTCGCCGACGCCGGAGAAGAGGACCGTGCCGACCTGCGGCTGGACCGGTCCGCCGAACTGGGCCAGATCCTCGTCGTCACCCCCCCAGGAGAGCTTCAGGTCGGAGAGAATCTCCGCCACCTTGAGCTCGGTCCGGCGATTCACGATGAAGCCGAAGCTGCCCTCGTCCTCGTGGGCGAGCAGCAGGATGACGCTCTTGCGGAAGAACGGATCGGCCACCTGAGGCATGGCGAGGAGCAGCAGCGGCGGGGCGAGCGCGGACGACGACGGCACGGGGCGATTCTATCCGCTCTCGATCCCGCGTTCGCCCCGGTTTCAACGCAGACGGCTGCCCACTCCCAGGAGGAGCTCGCCCAGGGTCGAGAGCACGTCGATCCAGTGGCGTTCGACCGGTTCATCGGGGGGCATGGGTTTGAGGTCCAGCTTGGCGATCGCCGCGCGGCGCGCCACCTCCTTCGTCTCCTCGGTGCGCCGTGCGTCGGCGCGGGCGAGTCCGCCGTCGCGAATCCAGGCGAGGATTCCGTCGAGCTCCTGGGCATCGAACCAGAGCCCGTCCGCGCCGCAGACGTCGACGACGATGCCCGAGGTCGCGGCGAAGTTGCGCCGCAGCATGAGCTTGCGGCAAAGCGGGCAGGGGCGGTAAGTCACCGCTGCCGGAGATCGCGTCGAATGAGGTGCTGTCCCGGCGGGCCGGGCGAACGACTCCGGCGGCACCTCACGCTGGGCCCGCTCCTGCAGCGCGTCGAAAGTCCGGTGTCCGAGCCAGATGCCGGCGCAGCCGCCGCATTCGAGCATGGCGACGGTGGTGGCGGCCTCGGTAAAGCGCCGGCTGGAGAGCTTGCGCGGCGGTTTGCACGCCGGGCAGGGGAGCTCGGTGGCTTCACCGGCGACCGCCTCGGGAGCGATCAGCGTGCCGCAGCTGTGACAGTAGCGCTGGGCGTCGCCGATCCGCGCACCGCAGACCGGACAGAGCGTGTTGCGGGCCCCCTCGCCGAGCGCGAACGGCGCCTTGCAGAAGGCGCAGGTCTCCGCGCCGGCGGTGCGCGGCGCACCGCAGGAGGCGCAGCGCACGACCGGCGCCTCTTGCGCCTCGAGCTCGCCTCTCCTTGGCACCCGGAGCGACGCCCCGCAGACGCACCGAAAACGCTCCCCGGGGGCCAACGCTCCGGCGTCGAACTGGCGCAGACAGACCTCGCAACGCAGCAGTCGGCGGTAGCGCGCGGCGGAGAGCTTCGGGCGGCGAGGCTGGAGCGGACGCGGGTCGGGCATGGTCTCTCGCGGCAAGAGTCTACTCGTGCAGCGTGCGATATCGTTCGAGAGACGTCTGCTTCGGGCGTCTGTCTCGGAAGGGAGCCCGCCTCATGCAAGACAGTTTTGGCAGTCTCGGAACCCTCGCGGTCGGAGGGGAGAGCTTGAAAATCGCCCGCTTGGCCGCCCTCGAAAAGCGCGGCTACGATCTTTCCCGCCTCCCCTACGCGCTCAAGATCCTGCTCGAGAACCTCCTGCGCCGCGAGGACGGCAAAGTCGTCTCCGCCGAGGAGATCGACGCCCTCTGCCGCTGGGAGCCGGCGGCCGCGCCGTCGCGCGAGATCGCCTTCATGCCGGCGCGCGTCCTGCTGCAGGACTTCACCGGCGTGCCGGCGGTGGTCGACCTCGCCGCGATGCGCGATGCGATGCAGGCGATGGGCGGCGACCCCAACCGGATCAACCCGCTGCAGCCGGTCGAGCTGGTCATCGACCACTCGGTGCAGGTCGACGAATACGGCTCGGAGTCGGCGCTGCTCCTCAACAGCCGCAAGGAATTCGAGCGCAATCACGAGCGCTACCTCTTTCTGCGCTGGGGACAGAAGGCGTTTCGCAACTTCCGCGTCGTGCCGCCGGCGACCGGCATCGTGCACCAGGTGAACCTCGAGTATCTGGCGCGGGTCGTGATGCAGGAGGACGGCTGGGCCTATCCCGACACGCTCGTCGGCACCGACTCGCACACCACGATGATCAACGGCCTGGGGGTTCTCGGTTGGGGGGTCGGCGGCATCGAAGCCGAGGCCGCCATGCTCGGCCAACCGGTCTCGATGCTCATTCCGCAGGTCGTCGGCTTCCGCCTGACCGGCAAGCTCCCGGAAGGGGCGACGGCCACCGACCTCGTCCTCACCGTCACGCAGATGCTGCGTCAGAAGGGGGTGGTCGGCAAATTCGTCGAGTTCTTCGGTCCGGGGCTCGCGAATCTCCGGCTCGCCGACCGCGCCACGATCGCCAACATGGCGCCGGAGTACGGCGCGACCTGCGGCCTCTTCCCGGTGGATGCGGTGGCGATCGACTACCTGCGCTTCACCGGCCGCTCGCCGGCGAGCGTCGCGCTCGCCGAGAGCTACATGAAGGAGCAGGGGCTCTTCCACACCGCCGCGACGCCGGAGGCGGTCTACTCGGGCACCTTGGCGCTCGATCTCGCGACGGTCGAGCCGTCGCTCGCCGGGCCGCGCCGGCCGCAGGACCGGGTCGCGCTCGGGAAGGTCAAGGCGAGTTTCTTGAAGGAGCTGCCCACCCTGGTCTCTGGCAAGGCGGCGCCGGCGGCGCGCGCGGAGACCGTGGGGCGCTGGGAGGGCGAGGGCGGCGGGGTCGCCGTCGCCGCCCCGGTCGTGACTGAGGTCGAGACGAGCTTGAACGGCGAGCTCTGCCGCCTGCGCCACGGCTCGGTGGTGATCGCGGCGATCACCTCGTGCACGAACACCTCCAACCCTTCGGTGATGCTGGCCGCCGGACTGGTGGCGAAGAAGGCGGTCGAGAGAGGACTGCGGACGAAGCCCTGGGTCAAGACGAGCCTCGCCCCGGGCTCGAAGGTGGTGACCGACTATCTCCGCCAGGCGGGCCTGGATGCCTATCTCGACCTCCTCAAGTTCAACACCGTGGGTTACGGCTGCACGACCTGCATCGGCAACAGCGGTCCGCTTCCCGCGCCGATCTCGCAGGCGATCCAGGAGCACGACCTGGTGGCGGTCGCGGTGCTTTCGGGCAACCGCAACTTCGAGGGCCGGATCAGCCCCGACGTGCGCGCCAACTACCTCGCCTCGCCGCCGCTCGTCGTCGCCTACGCTCTCGCCGGCCGGATCGACCTCGATCTCGCGACCGAGCCGCTGGGGCTCGGCAAGGACGGAGCTCCGGTCTTCCTGCGCGACGTCTGGCCGACGCAGGCCGAGATCGAGCAGGCGGTTGCGACCGCCGTCCGTTCGGAGATGTTCCACAAGGAGTACGCCGACGTCTTCGCCGGCGACGAAGCCTGGAGCTCGCTCGCCGTCCCGGAGGGCGAGACCTTCGCCTGGCAGAGCGACTCGACTTACGTGCGGAAGCCCCCCTACTTCGAGGGCATGACGCTCCAGCCGGCGCCGGTCACCGACATTTCCGGGGCGCGCTGTCTCGCCCTCCTCGGCGACTCCATCACCACGGACCACATCTCCCCCGCCGGCTCGATCCAGCGGGGCGGGCCGGCCGGCAAGTATCTCGAGGCGCACGGCGTCGCCGCGGCCGACTTCAACTCCTACGGCTCGCGGCGCGGCAATCACGAGGTCATGGTGCGCGGCACGTTCGCCAACGTGCGGATTCGCAACCGCATGACGCCGGCGATCGAAGGCGGCGCGACGGTGCATCTGCCCGATGCCACGCCGATGCCGATCTACGACGCCGCAGCGCGCTACGCCGCGGAAGGCGTGCCGCTCGTCGTCCTCGCCGGCAAGGAGTACGGCTCCGGCTCGTCGCGCGACTGGGCGGCCAAGGGGCCGGCGCTCCAGGGTGTGCGGGCGGTCCTCGCCGAGTCGTACGAGCGGATTCACCGCTCCAACCTGATCGGCATGGGCATCGTGCCGCTCGAGTTCCCGGCCGGTGAAAGCGCCGCGAGCCTCGGGCTCACGGGCTTCGAGACCTTCTCGATCACCGGGCTCGCGGCGGCCCTTGCGGGCGGCTTCGCGGCCGGACGCGAGGTCACCGTGAAGGCCGAGCGGGCCGCGGGCGAGAGCGTGACCTTCTCGTCGCGCGTGCGCCTCGACACCCCGCAAGAGGTCGAGTACTACCGCCATGGCGGGATTCTGCAGTACGTCCTGCGGCAGCTGCTGGCGAGCTGAAGACGAAGACCCCGTCGAGGGGGAGGGGGTGAGATGCGTCTCTTCTTGACCGGCGCCAGCGGCTATATCGGCACCGCCCTCTGCCTGCGGCTGCGCGCCGAAGGCCACGAGCTCAAGGCCCTGGTGCGCGCCACGAGCGCGGCCGATCTGCTGCGCGAAATCGGCGTCGCGACCTTCACCGGCGACATCCGCGACCGGGTTTCGATGCGCGAGGGGATGTCGGGCGCCGACTGGGTGATCCACGCCGCCGCCGAGCTCGACCTCAACGCCCCTGACGACCGCATGTTCGGGGCCAACGTGGAAGGCTCGGAGAACGTCGCGGCGCTCGCTTCGAAGCTCGGGGTGGGGAGATTGCTCGCGGTCTCCTCGATCGCGGCGTTTGGAGGAAGCCCGGACGACGGCTCTCCGGCCGACGAGAGCTCGCCGCCCTTCCTCCCCCTGCCGACCCGCTACAGCGCCAGCAAGGCCGCGGGCGAGCTGCGCATTCAGCAGTGGGCGCGGCAGGGCCTCAAGGTCAACACCGTCTATCCCAGCCTGGTCTACGGCCCGCCGGGCAAGAAAAAGGGCGCCAACATCCTGCTGCGCGCGCTCATGCTCGGCCGCTTCCCGGCGCTCGTCGCGCCCGAGAAACAGGCGAGCTGGATCTTTCTCGACGATCTGGTCGACGGCATCGTGCGGGTGATGAACCAGGCGCCTCCCGGGCGCGGCTACATGCTGACCGGCGAGTCCTGGTCAGTGCGCAAGCTCGCCCACCGCGTCGCCGAGCTCTCCGGTTCGAAGCCCCCGCGCCGCGAGCTCTCGGTGCCGGTTGCGCGCCTCCTCTTCCGGCTCTTCGGTCCGCTCTTGAAGCTCACCGGCCGGCCGCTGCCGGTCCCGCTCGAGCAGCTGCGCTCGCTCGACCGCAACTGGAACTTCTCCGACGAGCGCGCCCGCCAAGAGCTCGGCTGGCGCCCGCGCGGCCTCGAAGAGGGGCTCGCGCTCACCCTCGACTACCTGCGCCGGCAGGAAGCCAAGAGAGCTTCCTGATCGAGGGCGCTCTTCCCGTCGTTAGTACTGGCAGGCGAGCGCCTGGATGTCGAGGGCTGGAACGAGGGTCGTTCCGGGCGGATTGTCGTAGCTGTAGACCGCTCCGTTCGACATGTCGGTGATGCGCAGGGAGACTCCGACATTGGTCAGCCCGGAGAAGAAGACCCAGTAGTGCCCGTTGTAGCTGCAGCCGTCGATGATCTTGAGCAGGAGCTCCAGGTTCTCCGGCGTGAAGAAGCTGAACTTGAGGCTTTCGTCGCTCTCCATGAGCGGCGTCGCCGGACCCGAGCTGCCCCCGAAGACGGAGGCGTCGTAAGTCACATCGATGGCGAATCGCCGCTTCTGCAGGCAGGCGCGGGTGAACGACGGGACACAACCTTCGGTGCCCGCGGCGGGAGCGGCCGCGTACGGGTGAAGTACTGCGTCCCGAGGGGACTGGGGTAACTCACCCGGCCGCCGACACCCAGGAGAATGTTGTCCTGAGCCCGGTTGAAGTTGCCGTCCGCGATCAACATCTCCCCGTCTGCATTGAAGAGGGGCTGGCCGATGTCGTACACCGTCGACTCCCAGATCCGCGACCGTTGATGCTGCGGAATCGTCAACGTGTCGATGAAGCTGACACAAACCGTCGAGCAGATCTCTCTGCCGGTAATGTAGAGCTTCCCATCGACCGGATTGAAGGCGAGCCCGTGCAACTCCTCGCCCGGGGCGAAGTCGATCACCGGCGAAATCAGACCGGTCGCCCGATCGAGCGTCACAAGAGACGGGCGATTCAGGAATCCATCCCAGAGCTTCAGATAGATGCAGCCCCGAAGGTGCGAAAGCCGCGAATTCATAGGGAGTCGAAACGCTCGGCGGGAAGACGAAATCCTCCTGAGGGCGCGACGAACCGACAGGCAATCGACCGAGGGCATATCGATCCTGCCCGATCTCGTAGTAGACCACCCAGAGAATCCCGGTAACCGGATCGGTGGCGGCGGCGGCGATCGACACCGGAACGTTGGGGTCGCCGAGACTCTGCATCGCGAGGTGGGAATCGCCGGTCTGGAAATCCACGGCGAATGCGGCGATCGTGGAACTGTTGGTGGCCCAAAAAGAATCGGCTCCAGCGGGTAGTGCCGCGAACGTGAGCAGCAGGGCGCAAGACCAGGATCCGATGCTTCGGTGAGCTCTCATGTCTTACCCCCTCCGGAGGCCGGGTGGTCGCCTACCACCTTACACGATGGCGCGATCCCCTATGCACAAACGGTCCGGCCCGGGAATCCGAACAAGAGGGACCAGGCGGTCGCGCGCTCCTAAGGGTTCCGGAGCTCGATTGCACTGTCAACCAGTGCTTGACAATTTGTCATTCAGTACATTACGATTTGCGGGATCGTGATCCGGAGCTTCGTGCACAAGGGGTTGCAAGAGCTCTTCGAAACCGGCAAGAGTCGGAAGGTCAGGCCGGATCAGGTCGCGCGGATCGTGCGCCGGCTCGATGCTCTGGATCAAGCCGGCGAGCCCGGCGACCTGGACCTGCCGGGTTTCGGATTTCATCCCCTGCGCGGTCTGCCGAAGCGGTTCAGTGTGATGGTGAACGGCCCATGGCGAATCACCTTCGAATGGATCGACGGCGAACCCTGGAACGTCGACTTGGAGCAGTACCACTAGGAGCTGAAGATGACGACCGCACGCGAACGACGTCGGCCCACCCACCCGGGAGCGATCCTGCGCGAAGATGTGCTGCCGGATCTGCAGATGAGCGTGACCGAGGCCGCCCGGCGGTTGGGCGTCTCGCGGCAGACGCTGCACAAGATCCTGGCCGAGAAGTCGCCGGTCTCCGCGGAGATGGCGCTGCGTCTCGGCAAGTTTTGCGGCAACGGTCCCGGTCTCTGGCTCCGGATGCAGCAGCAGGTCGACCTCTGGGAAGCCGAGCGCGCCCTGGCGCGCGAGCTCGCGCGGATCTCGCTCGCGAAGGCGAGCTGACTCCCAGCCGAAAGTGCGCGGGATGGGCGAATCGGCGGGCAGCTAGCGCGGCTCCTATCGACCGGAGCGGCCGGTAGTTCCGCTCGCCCAGGCCGGGACGAGATGGTCAGGCGCGTGGTCGAGGACGAGGTCGAGCACGACGCCCTGCTCGAGCCAGGCTTTGAGCGCGGCGACGACGAAGGTCCAGCCGCCGGTCGCGTCGAGCGCCGCCGCGACGACCTTCTCGGCGTCGCCATGGAAACCCCAGTTGCGGACGACGACGAAAGTCGCTCCCGCGCCGCGCGGCTCGAGGGTCCATTCGACGGGCGTCATGTCACCGGGATCGCCCCATTCGTAGAGCAGCCGCCGATCCGGCTCGATCTCCTTCACCTCGACGTCGGCGCCGACGCCGTACATCTCCCACTCCCAGCGCACCCGGCTCCCCGTCTCGAGCCGCCCGCTGCCGCGCGTAAACCAGAAGCGCGCCATCGTCTGCGGATCCACGAGCGCCGCGAAGATCTCGGCCGCCGGCCGGCGGATCAGCATCTGGACGCGGGCGACGGGAAGAGACGCGGTTCCGTTTTCGTCTGTCATGGGGACGGCCTCCGGGCGGATCGTACAGGTCGGGCGTCCGGTGGCGTCCGTCCGCACCTCCCTCTCGTCCACTTGCTTCGGCGCGGCGAATTCCGTTAAACTTAGTCCGTTCGACTTAGTTCACTCAGCTACCATGGTCACCGTCAACATCCACGAAGCCAAGACCCAGCTCTCGAAGCTCGTCGATCAGGCCGTGAAAGGCGAGGCGTTCGTGATCGCCAAGGCCGGGAAACCGCTGGTCAAGGTGGCGGCGCTCGCTGCGCCGGTGGCGCCGCGCCGCCTCGGGTTCCTGGCGGGAGAGATCGCGGTGCCGGACGACTTCGACCGCATGGGCGAGGCGGAGATCGCGGCGCTCTTCGGGATCGGCGCATGAAGCTGCTGCTCGACACGCAGCTCCTGCTCTGGGCCGCCGGCCAGCCCGGGCGCCTTTCCACGAAAGCGAAGAAGCTCCTCGGCGATCCGGGCAACGAGCTGCTGTTCAGCGCCGCGAGCCTCTGGGAAATCGCGATCAAGCGAACGCTCGGACGCGACGATTTCCGCGTCGAGCCGCGCCTCCTCCGCCGCGGTCTCCTCGACAACGGCTATGTCGAGCTGCCGGTGACGAGCCAGCACGCAGTCGGCATCGACGCCCTGCCGCCCCTCCACAAGGATCCCTTCGACCGCCTGCTGCTCTCGCAGGCGCTCACCGAGGGCATCACCCTGCTCACCCACGACGAGCAATTGGCCCGCTACCCCGGGCCGGTGAAAAAGGTCTAGACACGAATGCCTCAGTCCGCCGGAAACGCGGAAATGTCCCCGAAGCTGCCGAACGTCCCGAGCGAATTCCGGTACTCGCGCACGGCGTTCGTCACCGTGTCGGTGACGCGAATCGTGTACTCGACGTTCGAGAGCGCCCCGTAGTAGATCCAGAAGTGGTCGTTGTATGCCGAGCCGTCGATCGCCTTGACGACGATCTCCACGTTGGCCTCGTCGAAAAACCAGAAGTAGCCCGTGTCGTCCGTCAGACTCCCTGATCGGGCCGTGCCGGTTCGCCCCTGGAAATCGCGCCACGTGGCTTCGACGGCAAAACGCCCTTCGAGAATGCAGAAGCGGCTCTCGGTGGCGCCGCATACACCGGAGGGACCGGCAGGGTCACGAGTCGCTGAGCTCTCCCCCGACCGCACGCCCGGGTTCCCGGAGAACGTGAAAGCCGAGAGCTCTGCCGCGGACTCGCCGATCGGAAACGCGAGGATGTCGCCGGCGCTCGCGAACCTTCCGGCGGGATTGAAGTAGCGCCGCGCCTCGCCGGTCAGCGAGTCCGTGACGTCGAGCGAGTATTCGACGTTCGAGAGCGCGCCGTAGAAGAGCCACTCGTGGCCGTTGGTTCCGCCCCCGTCGATGGCCTTGACGACGAGCTCGACGTTGTCCGGGTCGAAGAACCAGAAGGCGCCCGTGTCCGGGGTCAGGGGCACCTCGCCGGCGTCGCCGACGGTTGCGATCGGTGCCTTCCAGAGCGCCCGGACGAGGAAACGACCGCCATCGAGGCAGAGCGCGCCATGTCCCGCGCGGCAAGAGTCGCCGCCATCGAGGACGACGTGCCACGGTTCGACGCCATGCAGGCCGTCGTCGGCCGTGAATACGAGCTCGTTTCCTACCGCGAGGAGCTGGTCGGGAGTCGAAGACGCAGCGCCCGGGCGGATGTCCTGGAAAAGCCGGGTCGTCTCCGGAGTCCCTACGCTCACCCAGAGCTCGCAGCCATGGTCGGCGTCGCAGGCCGTGAAAAAGAGGCGATCGGCTACCGCGCTCCACGACGGACTTCCAGCGCGGAGGGCGACACCCGGCGGCAGGAGCGCTGTCGCCGCGCCGCCCGTGGTCGGAATGGACCAGAGCTCCGCCTCGTTGACCGGAGTGCGACCCGTGAACAGGAACCGCCCGGGGAGGGCCGCGACGCGAGAGTCCTCGACGTTGCCCTCGACCGCCATGGACGACAGCATCATGGATCCTGCCGGCGTTCCGTCGGTTCGCCAGACCTCGAGCTCGGGCAGTCCGGCGGTGTAGGTAGCCGCGAGCACGATCCACTCGCCCGCCGAACGGATGGCATCGACCGGGAGGCGATACCCCGCCGCCGAGAAGAGCGATCGCGTCCCCGCTGCGGTACCGTCCGTCGTCCAGACCCGGGTCTCCCCGCCCGGCTCGTTGGCACCGAAGAACCCCCGGCCCAGTTGCGCGGAGCCGATGTAGTTGTCCACGGCGTCGAACACCGGAGAGATCGGCGCGAATTGCGAGAGGTCGCTTCCGAGGCTGAAGAGTTGATCTTGCGGGTCGAGGTCGCGGATCAGCAGGAAGGTGTCCGCTGCGACTTTCAACGCGCCGTTCGCTTCTTCCGGCGAGAACGACTGCGCCAGGGTGGCACCCGGTCCCGGATCGCCGACTCGCCAAGCTTCGTAGCCGCTTCCGTTCCATAGCAGCACGGCCACGATCTGCTCGTTCGCCGCGGAGCGAGAGAAATCGTTGGAGTTGAAATCGGTCAATCGTGTCGCAGGCCCGCCTGAGGCCTGAAGCGCCCAGAAGTCGTCCTGGCAGTCTTCGAAGATGAACCGACCGGTCAGCGCATAGAGCTCTCTGGAGTAGAAGCAAGGGTCGTAGTCGCCCTGGACCTCCTGGATCTCGCCGTCGATGGAGGATCTCCTCAGCACACGACCCGGGTAGGAGAGGTCGACAGCGAACGCCAGCGCGCCTGCCGTCGTGCGGAAACGACTCGCATCGGTGGAGGACTGAAGCGCTGCCAGCCGGCGAATCATGCCGGTCGTCGCAGGCGTCCCGGCGGTGGCCCACGGCTCGCCCCAGGTTCCGGACGCGCCAGGAACGTACTGCCCGGCGGCGAAGTAGACCCGCTCACCGACGATCGCGACGCTGCGCGAGGTGGAGTAGTCGATGATCGGCCCCTCCTTGAGCGCTTCGAAAAGCGATGTCGCGACGCTGAAAGGCGGCCGCGTGGCATACAGGGTCTCTTGAATGGAGGCGGCGGATCGGCTGGTGAAATAGAAAGTGCTCGCGGTGGAGGTCAGAGGCTCGGGGAAGAGGCCACACTCGTCCGAACAGCCGGTCTCGACCTCGTGGGTTCCCGCTTCCGTGCCGTCCGAAACGAAGAGATGCGAATGGCCGAGGCTGTCGGACGTCGCGACGAATACCGAGCCCCCAGCCTCCGCGATCCAGTGCCGCGTGGAATCGAACTGCACGTCCTCCACGAGCGACCGCGTCGTCTCCGGGCGATCCCCGGCCAACCAGAGCCGGTAGGAGCCGAGGCCGTCGGTCGCGACGAAGAACGCGCGCTGCTCCGACACGGCAATCGTCGCTTCGTCGTATCCGAACGGCAGGTGGTACCCGAAATTCGTGACCGCCCGCGTTCCGGACGGCCGCCCGTCCGAACTGAAGAGCTCCTGCCCGATCGTCGCGTCCTCCACGACGAAGAACGCCCTGTCTCCGTCGACGTGGAACTCTCCGATCCGGGCCCCGGGGTCGACGAGCGCCGTCAGCGCCGCCGTTCCCGGCGCCGTCAGGTTTGTCGCCCAGGCCTCGACGCCGACCTCGATCGAACCCTGGGCCGAGAAATAGAGGATGCCGTCTCCCGACGCAGCTCGGTCCGCGTCGACGAATGCCGGAAGGGTCGCGTACTGGTACGTCGTTTCCGCTGTCCCGCCGGATCGCCAGAGCGTGGAAAGCTCCGCTTCGTAGTCGCGCCGGCTGAAGGCGAGCTCGTTTCCGATGGCTCCCAGGAGCTCGAAGCCCCCGGTCGTCGACGTGAGCGCGACGTCCGTCGCGAGGGTGTCGCCGTCGATGAACGCGAGAACCTGCTCTTGCGCGGCCTGGTTCTGGAGAGATAGCGCGAGTCTCCGCCCCACGACACGATGGTTGCTCGGCGGATCGAAGAAGTCGAAGTTCCACGTCTCGCCGGACTCGAGAACGCGGGTGACCACGCCCTGGTCGTCGATGGCGAGAATGGCGTCGTGGCTCGGCCCCTGATAGCGCGCGAGCAGAAAGCAGTGAGTTCCGGCTGTTCCCAGCGGGAGGAGGCCCGGTGCATACACCTCACCGCTCGTCCAGATCTCCAGCGGCTTGGTGCCCTCGGGAGTCCCGTCGGTGATCCAGGCGAAGGCATTCGGTTCGCCTCGCGTTACGAAGATCGCCTTGCCCCCGACGGTTCCGAGATAAGTGGGTTGCGAACCGAGCGTGTAGTAGCTGCGGTCGAGATCCACGAGAATCTCGCCCAGCGGCGCCGAACGGACCGGCGGAGTCGCGAGGGCCAGAAATAGCGCGAGGAGCGGGATATCCCACCGCAACGACAATCCTCCGGCATTCCTGTTCATCGCTCCTCCACTGGGCCCGTGGAATCGCCATCCGCCGCGACTTCACGGGGGAGGTTCGAATCCTGTTTCGCCTCGAGCCCTACTGTACAGCGTCCCTCCCCGAGTGCCGTTGCGGTCGGCGCAGCGAGATCGACGCCGTGTCCTAGACTCCTCCTCCTGGACGCGGCGGAGGGCAGTGCATGAGCACCCCGATACGGATTCTCGTGGCGAAAGAGAACGAACGCTGGCAGGTGAGGTGTGCCCACTGCGGCCGCACCTGGGCCTGGGACCTCCCGTCCGAGGCGATCCGCAGCGCGCGGGCGCACGTCGGATCTCTTCGCGAAGGCAAGGTCCATCAGATCGTGGTGCTGAACGACTCGGGAGACCTCGAGGCAACTTGGACCCGCGGCGTGGATTCGTTTCCGCCGGAAGCCTGAGATTCCAGAGCCCGCTCGCGCCATCCTCCCGGCGCGCGGATGAAGGAGAGAGATCCCTGATGAGCATTCACGAGCCCTCCCATGCTGGTGAGCTCGTCACTGCGGTCTCCCGTCTTCAGGTGCTCGATTTGAGGATCCATCGCATTGGCCAGGCTCCCTTGGTTGGGCCGGCGCGATATCCTTCCTTGGACAGCTCTTCGCCGCCCACGCGACCATGTTCACCGTATTCAAAGACTTTTCCTTCTCCGCTGCCCATCAGATTCGTGGGCATACGGGGGGGTGTCAGAACCTTCACGGGCACAACTACCGGGTGCGGGTGTTCGTGCGGGCGCGGGAGCTCGACGCTTTGGGGATGGTCATCGACTTTGCGGACTTGAAGAAGATCGTGGCGGCGGTCGTGGATCCGTTCGATCATCGGCTGATCAACGACGTGCCGCCGTTCGATGTGCGGAATACGACGGCGGAGTTGCTCTCGCAATACGTCTTCGAAGAGATCGGGAAGCGGTTGCCGCCGGGGCGGGAGCTCACCCGGGTGGAGATCTGGGAGACGGACAGCTCCTGCGCGGTGTACGAGGAGTGACGGACACCCGCCTCAAGATCCACGAGATCTTCTATTCCCTGCAGGGCGAATCGACGTTCGCCGGGCGGCCGTGCGTGCTGGTTCGGTTGACCGGGTGCCAGATGCGCTGCGTCTGGTGCGATACGGAGTATGCGTTTCAGGGCGGGGAGTGGATGTCGCTGCCACGAGGTGCTCGAGAAGGTGGCGGGGTTCGGCTGTCCGCTGGTCGAGGTCACCGGCGGCGAGCCGTTGCTGCAGCCGGCCTGTCTGCCGCTCCTCATCGGGGCTCTGCGACGCGGGCTACGAGGTGCTGCTCGAGACCGGCGGTGGGCTCGACATCGCACCGGTCGACCCCGCGTGCGGCGGATTCTCGACATCAAGTGTCCGGGGAGCGGCGAGGCGGAGAACAATCGGTGGGAGAACCTGGCCGATCTGCGCGCCACGGACGAGATCAAATTCGTTGTCGCGGAGCGCGAGGACTACGAGTGGGCGAAGGCGGTCATCGCCGAGCGGTCGCTCGCGGGCGTCTGTCCGCTTCACTTTTCGCCGGTCTGGGAGTCGATGCCGCCGGCGGAGCTCGCGGGGTGGATCCTCGCGGATCGGTTGCCGGTGCGGCTCACGTTGCAGCAGCACAAGATTCTTTGGGGGGCGACGACGAGCGGGGTGTAGGGTCCTCTGCGCGACGCGGAGGGGACACCTTCGGGCTGAGGGGATGCGCTTCGCGGTGATGGTTGTCGCCCGCAAGGTGTCCCCGAATCTCAGTGGTAGCCGGGGCCGCGGAGGACCTGGCCGGGGCGGGCTGCGGTGATCTTGCCTTCGTCGACCACCAGCTGGCCGTTCACGGCGACGTAGGGGATGCCGTCGGCGTAGTGGTTCGGGTCGACGTAGGTGGCGCGTGTTCCGACCGTCTCGGGATCGAAGAGCACGAGGTCGGCTTTCATGCCGGGGCGGAGAATTCCGCGCGCCTGGAGGCCGGCGCGGGCGGCGGGGAACGAGGTCATTTTGCGGATCGCCTCTTCCAGCGTGAGGACTTTCCTCTCCCGCACGTAGTACCCGAGGATGCGCGCCGTCGAGCCCCAGCCGCGGGGGTGCGAGCCGGGCTCGGCGAGCTTGCCGTCCGTCGCGGCGGCGCCGGAGTCGGTGCAGAAGCCGACCAGCGGCGAGGCGAGGGCCGCCTCCACGTCCTTGTCGTCCATGATGAACAGGATGTTCGACGTGTTCAGGTGGTCGGCGATCAGCAGGTCGAAGAGCGCGTCTTCCGGGTCGACGCCCTTCTCCTTGGCGAGATCCGCGATCGTCTTGCCCGAAGCGGCGGCGGCCTTCGGGTCGAGGACGCCGCCCACGAGAACGCCGCCGGCCCCTCCCGAACACCGGAACTGGTTCTCCCACGACGGATCCGAGTCGCGCATCGCCGCCTTGATCTTCGCCCGCGTCGCCGGGTCCGCGAGGCGCGCGAGCGTCGCCTCCGTGCCGCCCTCCTGCGCCCAGGGCGGGAGGTTCGCGACCAGCGAGTTCATCCCGGCGGTCCACGGATACAGGTTCGCCGCGACGTCGAGGCCTTCGGCGCGCGCCGCGGCGACGCGCGCGAGCATCTCCGGCATCCGCCCCCAGTTCTCGCGGCAGGCGGTCTTGAAGTGCCAGATGTTCGCCGGGATCGCCGCTTCGCGCGCGATCGTCAGCACCTCGTCCATCGAGGCGTCGATCTCGCGCTGCTCCGAGCGCTGGTGCGTGAAGTAGACCCCGCCGTACTTCGCCGCGACCTTGGCGAGCGCGACGAGCTCGGCCGTCGAGGCGAAGCGGCCGGGAACGTACTGCAGCGCGGTCGAGAGCCCGAAGGCCCCCTGGCGCATCGCCGTGTCGACGAGGGCGGTCATTTTGGACAACTCCTCCGGAGTTGCCGCGCGGTTCTCCTTGCCGACCACCAGGTCGCGGATCCCGCCGGCGCCGACCAGCGTCCCCAGGTTGATCGCCGGCCGGGCGCGCTCGAAGGCGCGGAAGTAGCCCTCGAGGTCCGTCCAGTCCGGGCGCACGCCGTAGTGCTTCCACATGTCGTCGCCTTCGGCGATCTGGCGCTCGTTCGTGGGCGCGATCGAGCTGCCCTCGCCGGTGATCTCCGTCGTGATCCCCTGGGTGATCTTCGACGCCGCCCGCGGGTCGACGAGAACCGAGTACTCCGACTGTCCGAGGAGGTCGATGAAGCCCGGCGCGACGACGAGCTTCGTGGCGTCGATGTGACGCTTGGCGGCATGCTCCGCGAGCTTGCCGAGGGGCTGGATCGCGGTGATTCGGCCGTCGGTGACGCACAGGTCGCCGCGGAACCAGGGCGCGCCCGTGCCATCGACGATCCTGCCGCCGGTGATGAGAAGGTCGCAGGGGTCGTCCGCGGCTTGGGCGATGGCGGGCGTGGCGAGGGCGAGGAGGAGCAGGAGTCGCATGGATCGCATGGGGCGAAGACTAACGCGCTGACTGCAAACATCCCACAAGCGGGCTCCGGCACTCGGGAGATCGGGGTGAGCTCCCAGCCTCACTAGGAGGCACCCCGATCTCCCGAGTGCCGGAGTCCGCTGGCGACCGAGGAAATGGGTGCCTTTCGCCGCTCGCCGGTGCTGGACCGTCGTTGACCGATGCCGGAGGGACGAATTCGATGCGTTATCGTAGATTGTTCTGGCAGTCGGAGGACTTGCATGACGCAGGACCTGAAGGAACAGCTCGCTTCCCTGAAGATCGATCGCAGCGCGGACTCCGAGGAGCCCGGGCGGGGAAAGCTCTGGATCGCGCTGATCCTGATCCTCGCCGTCGTCGCGGCGGTGGCGTTCTATTTCCTGCGCCCGCGCGCGATCGCGGTGCGCACGGCGGTCGCGACCGAGTCCGCGGCCGGTTCCGGACCAGCCGCCGTGTTGAACGCTTCCGGCTACGTCACGGCGCGCCGGCAAGCGACGGTCTCTTCCAAGATCACCGGCAAAGTGACCGAGATCCACGTCGAGGAGGGGATGAGAGTCGAGGAGGGTCAGATCCTCGCGCGGCTCGACGATCGCCAGGCGCGGCTCGAGCTCGAGCTCGCCGAGGCACAGCTTTCGGCCGCCGAGAAAGGGCTCGCCGAGACCGAGGCCAACCTCACCCTGGCGCAGAAAGACCTGGTCCGCAACCGCGAGCTCGCCGCGGGCGGCGTCTCGTCCCAGGCAGCGCTCGACAGCGCGCAGGCGCAGGCCGACAGCCTCGAGGCGCGCCTGCGCCGGCAGCGCGGCGACGTCGAGGTGGCGCGGAGCAGTGTCGCGATCTCACGCCAGCTCCTCGACGACACGGTCATCCGGGCGCCCTTCAGCGGGGTTGCGATCTCCAAGGACGCGCAGCCCGGCGAGATGGTCTCGCCGGTCTCGGCCGGCGGCGGCTTCACCCGCACCGGCATCTCGACCATCGTCGACATGGCTTCGCTCGAGATCGAGGTCGACGTCAACGAGGCCTACATCCAGCGCGTGGCGACCGGACAAAAGGTGCGTGCCACGCTCGACGCCTATCCCGAGGATCCGTTCGCGGCGCACGTCATCACCACGATTCCTTCGGCCGACCGCGAGAAAGCGACGATGAAGGTCCGCATCGGCTTCGACGCCCTCGACCCTCGGATCCTGCCTGACATGGGAGTGAAAGTCGCCTTTCTGAGCGCAGAGGGGGCGTCCGATGGCACCGGCGCCGCGAAGCGGCTCGTCCAGATTCCCCGCGCCGCCGTGCGCGGCTCGGGCGGCAGCGACTACGTCCTGGTGGTCGGCGCCGAGGGCAAGCTCGAGCGCCGCGCCGTGCGCCTCGGCGCCGGGACCGGCGACCCGGCGGAAGTGATGGCGGGGCTCGCGACGGGCGAGCGCGTAGTGATCGAAGGACCGACCGACCTCGCCGCCGGCGCGAAAGTGCGCGAGCGGGCGAGCGAATAGAGATCGCCGGAGATCAAAGATTGCCGCACGGAACGACGACAGGAGAGAACGCACATGGAAACGCTGGTCCACGTCCAGGACGTGCAGAAGATCTTCACCCGCGGTGACGAAAGGATCCACGTGCTTCAGGGACTCACCGTGCACATCGCCAAGGGCGAGTTCCTCGCCCTCATGGGTCCCTCGGGCTCCGGCAAGTCGACGCTGCTCAATCTCATCGGCGGCCTCGACCGCCCGACTTCCGGCGCGATCGACGTCGCCGGCGTGCGCATCGACCAGCTCTCCGAGTCGCGGCTCGCCGCCTGGCGGGCGCGCCACGTCGGCTTCGTCTTCCAGATGTACAACCTCCTGCCGGCCCTGACCGCGGAGCGCAACGTCGAGCTGCCGCTGCTGCTCACGGACCTGCGCGGCGCGGAGCGCCGCAAGAACGTAGCGACCGCGCTTGCGGTCGTCGGCATGGCCGACCGCACGAAGCACTATCCGCGGCAGCTCTCCGGGGGCCAGGAACAGCGCGTCGGCATCGCGCGCGCCATCATCACCGACCCGACGCTGCTGCTGTGCGACGAGCCGACCGGCGACCTCGACCGCAAGTCGGGCGACGAGGTGCTCGATCTCCTCCAGACGCTCAACCGCGACCAGGGGAAGACCATCATCATGGTCACCCACGATCCGCATGCCGCCGAGCGCGCGTCGCGCATCCTGCACCTCGAGAAGGGTGTCCTGGTGGAGAGCGCGGCATGAAGTACTGGCCGATTCTCTGGGGGAACCTGAAGCGCCGGAAGGCGCGCACCTTCTTCACGCTGCTCTCGATCCTGGTCGCCTTCGTGCTCTTCGCCTATCTCGCGGCGGTGAAGGTGGCCTTCCGCGCCGGCGTCGACGTGGCCGGCGCCGACCGTCTGTTCACCACCCAGAAGACGGCGATCATCCTGCCGCTGCCGAAGAAGTACCAGGAGCAGATCGCGCAGGTTCCCGGTGTCAAGGCGGTCACCCACATGAGCTGGTTCGGCGGCATCTACCAGAACCCCAACAAGGGTTTCCAGGGCGTCTTCCAGGCGCCGGTCGATCCCGAGGAGTACCTCGCGATGTACCCGGAGATCGTGCTCGCGCCCGAGCAGAAGGCGGCCTGGCTTGCCGACCGCCAGGGCGTCGTGGTCGGCAGGACCACGGCGGCACGCTACGGCTGGAAGATCGGCGACCGGATCCCGGTGCAGGGCACGATTTATCGCAAGAAGGACGGCAGCGCGCTCTGGGAGTTCAACCTCGTCGGCATCTACGACGGCGCCTTCAAGGGCACCGACACGACCCAGTTCCTCTTCCGCTACGACTACTTCGACGAGGCGCGGCAGTGGGGCCAGGGGATCGTCGGCTGGTTCGTCGTGCGGATCGACGACCCGAAGCAGGCCGCCGCGATCGGCAAGAAGATCGACGCCCTGTTCGAGAACTCGTCGAACGAGACCAAGACGGTGACCGAAAAGGCGCTCGCGCAGAGCTTCGCCGATCAGATCGGCGACATCGGCGCGATCATCACCTGGGTGCTGGCGGCGGTCTTCTTCACCATGCTGCTCGTCGCCGGCAACACCATGGCGCAGTCGGTGCGCGAGCGCACCAACGAGCTCGGCGTGCTGAAGAGCCTCGGTTTCTCGCACCGCTCGGTGCTCGGCCTGGTGCTCGCCGAGTCGTGCCTCCTCGCCGTGCTGGGCGGCGGGCTCGGGCTGCTCCTCGGCGCGCTCGCGACCGGAGCCGGCGATCCGACCGGCGGCTTCCTGCCGATCTTCTACTTCCCGACCAAGGACGTCATGGTGGGAATCGTGTTCGTGCTGCTGCTCGGTTTCGTGGCCGGGGCGCTCCCGGCGATCTCGGCCATGCGTCTCAAGATCGTCGACGCGCTGCGGCGCGGCTGAGACGAAGAACAGGCGAAGGAAGAGGACGAACATGTCGAACTGGTTTTCGCAGGTCTCCGCCGTCACCTCGACCGCGGTACGGACGATTCCGCAGCGCCGCGGCTCGTCGCTCGCGACGATCGCCGGGATCGCCGGCGTCGTCTCGGTCTTCGTCGCCGTGCTGTCGATCGGTGAAGGGTTCCGCCATACCCTGCACTCCGCCGGCTCGCCTGAGAACGCCTTGGTGCTGCGCGCCGGAAGCGACTCCGAGATGATGAGCGTCATGCTCGGCGACGCGATCGAGATCATCACCCAGGCGCCGGGCGTGGCGCGCGGCGCAGTCCCCACCCAGGGACCCAATGCGCCCTTGTCATCGGCCGAGCTCTTCGTGATTGTCGACCAGCCCAAGCGCTCGACCGGAACGCCGGCCAACGTTCCGCTGCGCGGCGTGCAACCGGGCGCGTTCGCCACCCGGCCCGAGCTCAAGATCATCGCCGGCCGCCCGTTCGAGTTCGGCAAGAACGAGGTCATCGTGGGAGAGGGCGCGCTGAAGGCGTTCTCCGGTCTCGAGCTCGGCACCAAGCAGAAATGGGGCGCGAACGAATGGACGGTGGTCGGGATCTTCGCCGCCGGCGGTGCGATTTGGGATTCGGAGATCTGGACCGACGCCCGTGTCCTGCAGCCGGCCTTTCAGCGCGGCAACTCGTTCCAGACGGTGATCGCCAAGCTCGAGTCGCCGGCCGCGTTCGACAAGTTCAAGGATGCGTTGACCACCGACCCGCGCCTCGACGTGCAGGTGTTGCGCGAGACCGAGTACTTCGCCAATCAGGGTCGGACGCTGACCGGCATCATCAAGGGGCTGGGCCTGGTGATCTCGGTGCTCATGGGAATCGGTGCCGTCTTCGGAGCGTTGAACACGATGTACAACGCCGTCGCCGCGCGCACCCGCGAGATCGCGACGCTGCGCGCCCTGGGCTTCGGCGCCGGCGCGGTCGTCGTCTCCGTGCTCGCCGAGGCGATGCTGCTCGCGCTCGTCGGTGGCGCCATCGGCGCCATCGGCGCCTGGGCCTTCTTCGACGGCTTCCGCACCTCGACCCTGAACTGGGACAGCTTCAGTCAGGTCACCTTCGCCTTCGATGTCACGGCGTCGCTCATGGTGCAGGGAGCCGTCCTGGCCGTCGTCCTCGGCCTGGTGGGCGGCTTGCTGCCGGCGATCCGCGCTGCCCGGCTGCCGGTGACTGCGGCGTTGCGCGAAGCGTAGGCGAAAAGCGCGAAAAGCGGGACAGGCACACATTTCGCGGCACTCGGGAGATCGGGGTGCCGGCCGCGGCTGCCGGGGTGGCGGACTCCGGCACTCGGGAGATCGGGGTGACTCCTAGTGAGGCCGGGAGCTCACCCCGATCTCCCGAGCGTCGGAGCCCGCTTGCCGAGCCTTTGATATCTTGCCCGGCCAAGGAGATCGAAGATGCGAACGAAGCTCATCGCCGGAACCACGCTCGTTTTCGCGCTGTCGATGGCCGGCCCGGCCTCGGCCGGCACCGCGGAGAAGACAACCAGCTTCAAAATCGGGGAGTGGATCGATCTCGCATCGACCGATGGTCCGGTGACGCTGCACCGGCTGCGCCTCGTGCGCGAGGGCGGCATCACCAAGTCCACCTTCATGCGGCCGGGCAACAGCCAGTATCTGACTGACGTCCAGATCCAGCTCGAGTTCACCAACGACGCCACGCGGGATTGGGAGGCGAGGTACTCGGTCGAGTGGTTGGACGCCGACGGTCAGGTGATCGACGGCTACCAGGGCAACGAAGGTCTCGACAGCGAGAAGCGGCACGACCAGCAGACGGTGACTCTCTCGACGCTCAAGTACGGTCTTGAGAGGGCGAAGAAGCTCAAGATCCGGATCGACTACAACCCCGACTGAGGCTAGTTCCGCCTTCGAGCGTCCCGGGCTGAGGCGCCGGCGCTAAGATCCGCCCCGCGCATGCCCACGGTCCACTTTCCGCCGCCCGCGTTCTCGCTCGCCGACGCCGCCCGGATCGCCCGCCTCCGTTTCGGGATCGAGGGCGCGATCGTGGCGCTCGCCGGCGAGCGCGATCTCAACTTCCGCATCGACTCTCCGGGCGGGACCTTCGTGCTCAAGATCGCCAACGCCGAAGAGTCGCTGGACCACCTGGAGATGCAGCACGCGGCGCTCGCGCACCTCGCGCGGCGCGAGCCGGCGCTCGCACTGCAGCGCGCTCTTCCCGCCTCTTCCGGAGAGACGATCGTCCGGGAGAAGAGTGCGGCGGGTGCAGCGCACTTCGTGCGCCTGTTGACCTTTCTGCCGGGCAGGATCTGGTCCGAGGTCTATCGGCGTGCGACGCCGCGCGCCCCGCTCCTCGAAGGACTGGGCGCCGTGTTGGGGACGATCGACCGCGGGCTCGCCGACTTCGATTCGCCCGCCGCCCGCCGGTCCTTGAAATGGGACCTGCGTCAGGCCGGCTGGATCCGCGACTACCTCGATCACATTGCCGGCGCCGACCGGCGCGCGCTGGTGGCGCGCGGGCTCGCCGACTTCGACCACCGCGTCCGGCCGGCGCTCGAGACGCTCCGCCAGAGCGTGATCTACAACGACGCCAACGACGACAACATCGTCGTGGGCGGCGAGCGCTTCGCGCCGACCCGCGAGGTCGTTGCGGGCGTCATCGACTTCGGGGACATCTGCCGGACCAACGTCGTCTGCGAGCCGGCGATCGCGGCGGCGTATGCGGGAATGGAACTCCGTGACCCGATCGCCGGCATCGCGCGCCTCCTCTCCGGCTATCACGCCGCCTGGCCGCTCGCCGAGGACGAGCTCGAGGTCTTCCACGCGCTGGTCTGCATGCGGCTCTGCGTCAGCGTGACGAATTCGGCGTTCCAGAAGTCGGTCGAGCCCGGCAACGCCTACCTGGCGGTGAGCGAAGAGCGCGCCTGGAAGCTGCTCGAAGCGCTCGCGGCCGTGCCGCCGCGCCGCGCGCTCTACGCCTACCGCGCGGCGTGCGGCTACCCGGCGCACCCGGATTCGCCGCGAGTGGCGAGCTGGCTCGTCCGGCACCGCTGCGATCTCGCACCCCTGGTCGAGCCCGACCTCGCGACGGCGAAGCTCGTCTACACGGACTGGAGCGTCGGCAGCAGCGAGCTCGGCACCCCTGCCGAGCGCGCGGATGTCGCGGACTGGACGGCGCGCCTCTTCCGCCGGCTGCTCTCCGCCGGCGCCAGCGCCGCGATCGGCGGCTACAACGAAGCCCGGCCGGTCTACGAGAGCGCGGCTTTCCGCGAGCGCGGCAACGATCGCGACGAGGCGCGCACCGTCCACCTCGGACTGGATATCTTCATGCCCGCCGGAACGGTGGTGCGAGCGCCGCTCGACGGCGTCGTGCACAGCTTCGCGAACAACGCTGCGCCATTCGACTACGGACCGTGCATCGTGCTCGAGCACCGCGTCGAGGACGATCGGGGCGGGCTTCTTTTCCACACGCTCTACGGCCACCTGAGTCTCGCGGCCCTCGACGGGCTGCGAGCGGGAATGCCGGTCCGGAAAGGGGAGCGGCTCGCGACGCTGGGGGACTTTCCGGTGAACGGCAACTGGCCGCCGCATCTGCACCTCCAGATCGTCCTCGACATGTTCGATCGCAGCGGGGACTTCATCGGCTCGTGTCTACCGAGCGAGCGCGCGCTCTGGTTGAGCCTCTGTCCGGACCCGAACCTCGTCGCGCGCGTCCCGGATGCGCTCTTTCCCGCGCCGCCACCGACCACGGAGAGCCTCCTCGCCGAGCGCCGCGAGCTCCTGGGCGCCAACTTGAGCCTCTCCTATCGCGAGCCGCTCCAACTCGTGCGCGGGTTCGGACAGTGGCTCTGCGACGCCGAAGGTCAGCGCTACCTGGACGCTTACAACAACGTGCCCCAGGTCGGGCACAGCCATCCGAGAGTCGTGCGGGCGGTCGCCGAGCAACTCGCCCTCCTGAACACCAACACGCGCTACCTGCACGAGAAGATCCTGCGCTACGCCCGGCGCCTGACCGCGAAGCTCCCGGAGCCGCTCCGGGTCTGCTTCTTCACCGCCAGCGGCAGCGAGGCGAATGAGCTCGCACTGCGCCTGGCGCGGGCCCACACCGGTCAGCGGGACATGGTCGTCATGGCGGGTGCCTACCACGGGCACACTTCGGCGCTCGTCGAGCTGAGTCCTTACAAGCACCTGGGTCCGGGTGGCGAAGGCACGCCGGAGTGGGTGCACGTCTCGCCGGTGCCCGACACCTATCGCGGCGAATTTCGCGCCGCCGACCCGCGATCCGGAGCGCATTACGCCGGGCGCGTGGGTGAGGTGATCGCCGACGCGCAGGCGCGCGGGCGGCGGATCGCCGGCTACATCGCGGAGACGCTGCCGAGCGTCGCCGGCCAGATCGTTCCCCCTCACGGCTTCTTCCCCGGGGTCTACGCGGCGGTGCGCGCCGCCGGCGGGATCTGCATCGCGGACGAGGTCCAGACCGGTTTCGGCCGGACCGGAGAGACCTTCTGGGCGTTCGAGCGCTACGCCGTGATCCCCGACATCCTGGTGCTCGGCAAGCCGATCGCCAACGGCTATCCGATGGGGGCGGTCGTCACGAGCCGCGAGATTGCGGCCTCCTTCGCCAACGGCATGGAGTTCTTCAGCACTTTCGGCGGCTCGACCGCCGCTTGCGCCGCCGCGCTGGCGACGCTCGAGGTCGTGGAGGAGGAGGGGCTGCAGGCGTCCGCCAGGACCGTCGGACGCCATCTGCTCGACGGGCTGCGCGACCTCGGGCAACGGCACCCGCTGATCGGCGATGTCCGCGGCGCCGGCCTCTTCGTCGGCGTCGAGCTCGTGCGCGACCGCACGACGCTCGAGCCGGCGGGCGACGAGGCGGGCTGGATCGCCGATCGGATGCGCGACCGCGGCGTGCTCCTGGGCACCGACGGGCCGCACCACAATGTGCTCAAGATCCGTCCCCCGCTCTGTTTCACCGCGGCGGACGCCGATCTCCTCCTGGCCGCGCTGGAGAACTCATTGGCCGAAAGTCCGATGGCCTGAGCGAATTCGCCGGGCTCAGACGAGATCGAATCGATCGAGATTCATGACCTTGTCCCACGCGGCGACGAAGTCGTCCACGAACTTCCTCTGCGAGTCGTCGCTCGCGTAGACCTCCGCCAGTGCACGGAGCTGGGAGTTCGAACCGAAGACGAGGTCGACGCGGCTGGCGGTCCACTTGACCGCGCCCGTACGGCGGTCGCGACCCTCGAAGGCTTCCTCGTTGTCGGACGTAGGCGTCCACGTCGTGTCGAGGTCGAGCAGGCTCACGAAGAAGTCGTTGGTCAACGCCTCGGGCTGCTGGGTGAAGACGCCGAGCTTGGACGGGTGGAGGCTCGCGTTCAGCGCGCGCAGGCCGCCCACGAGCACGGTCATCTCGGGACCGCTCAGCGTCAGCAGCTGCGCCCGGTCGAGCAGCAGCACCTCCGCCGGGCGCTGGTTTCCCTTCCCGAGGTAGTTGCGGAACCCGTCTGCGGTCGGCTCGAGCACCGCGAAGGCTTCCACGTCCGTCTGCTCTTGCGACGCATCCGTTCGTCCCGGCGCGAAGGGCACCTGGACGTCGTACCCGGCCTTCTTCGCGGCCTGCTCGACGGCTGCGCAGCCGCCCAGCACGATCAGGTCGGCAAGCGAGACCCTCTTCTTCCCGCCGGCCTGCGCGTCGTTGAACGCTCTCTGGATCCCCTCCAGGGTCGCCAGCACCGTAGCCAGCGCAGGAGGATTGTTGACCGCCCAGTCCTTCTGCGGCGCGAGGCGAAGGCGTGCCCCGTTGGCGCCGCCGCGCTTGTCGGTGCCGCGGAACGTCGAGGCCGAGGCCCAAGCGGTCGCAACCAGCTGGGAGATGGATCGTCCCGATGCGAGGACCCTGCCCTTGAGGGCGGCGATATCCTGCGCGCCGATCAGCTCGTGGGTGACCGGCGGGACGGGGTCCTGCCACAACTGCGGCTCGGCCGGGACCAGCGGGCCGAGGTAGCGCGTGATCGGCCCCATATCCCGGTGGGTGAGCTTGAACCACGCCCTGGCGAAGGCGTCGGCGAGCTCCTGCGGGTGCTCGAGGAAGCGCCGCGAGATCGGCCCGTAAATCGGATCCATCCGCAGGGCGAGGTCCGTCGTCAGCATCACCGGGGCGTGCCTCTTCGCCGGATCGTGGGCATCCGGCACGGCGTCCGCCGCGGCGGGATCCGTCGGAACCCACTGGAACGCGCCGGCAGGGCTCTTGGCGAGATCCCACTCGTAGCCGAACAGGGTCTCGAAGTAGCTGTTGTCCCATGTTGTCGGGGTGGGCGTCCAGGCGCCTTCCAAGCCGCTGCTGATGGTATCGCCGCCCTTGCCGGAGCCGTAGCTGCTCTTCCAGCCGAGACCCATCTCCTGGAGGGGAGCCGCCTCGGGCTCGGGGCCGAGGTGGCCGACGGGCACGGCCGCACCATGCGTCTTGCCGAACGTATGCCCGCCGGCGATGAGCGCCACCGTTTCCTCGTCGTTCATGGCCATGCGACGGAAGGTCTCCCGGATGTCGCGGGCCGCGGCAAGCGCGCTCGGGACGCCGTTCGGCCCTTCCGGATTCACGTAGATGAGGCCCATCTGCACGGCGGCCAGAGGATTCGCGAGCTCACGGTCGCCGCTGTGGCGCTGGTCGCCGAGCCACGTGCTCTCGGTGCCCCAGTCGATCTCCTCCGGCTCCCAGACGTCCTCGCGCCCGCCGGCGAAGCCGAACGTCTTGAACCCCATCGACTCGAGGGCGCAGTTGCCGGCGAAGACCATCAGGTCGGCCCACGAGATCTTCCGGCCGAACTTCTTCTTCACCGGCCAGAGCAGCCGGCGCGCCTTGTCCAGGTTCACGTTGTCCGGCCAGCTGTTCAAGGGCGCGAAGCGCTGCTCGCCGGACCCCGCACCTCCGCGGCCGTCGCTGATGCGGTACGTGCCGGCGCTGTGCCACGCCATCCGGATGAAGAGCGGCCCGTAGTGGCCGTAGTCGGCCGGCCACCACTCCTGCGACGTCGTCATCAACGCCACGAGATCCTTCTTCAGGGCATCCAGGTCGAGGGTCTTGAACTCCTCGGCGTAGTCGAACCCCACACCCATGGGATCGCCCTGCGGCGGGTTCCGGTGGAGTACGTTCAGGTTTAGCCGATTCGGCCACCAGTCCCGGCTCGACCTGCCAGTTCCGCCCGAGACCGGGCACTTGTCTTGGCTCTCCACGTTGTTCTCTCCTTCGCTTTCAGCAAGGTTGTCAGGCACGGGAATTCTTCTCGGTCCAGGCAGATTGCAGAGCAGCACCGCGCAACGAGTGCTCGCCATCCAACGTCGTGAGCACCCTCTCAGAGTAGACGCATCTTCTGGACCCGGTCAAGAGAATCGAGCCGGGGAATGGCACTCTCCTTCCGGGTAGGTATCCCAGCGCCGATGCTGCTTGTTCCGGCCGCGATTCGGTGGATACAATATGCCGCACCGCGGCACATTCTCTCGGCCGCGGCTGAGCGACGAGAGGCGGTACAAGATGAGCACGGCAAAACTGGTTCTGGAAGGCAAGGAGTACGAGCTCCCGGTGGTGGTGGGGAGCGAGGGCGAGGTCGGCATCGAGATCTCGAAGCTGCGCGAGAAGACCGGCGCGATCACGCTCGACGACGGCTACGGCAACACCGGGTCGTGCAAGAGCGCGATCACCTTCATCGACGGCGACAAGGGGATCCTGCGCTACCGCGGTTACTCGATCGACCAGCTCGAGAAGGCGCGTTTCACCGAAGTCGCCTATCTTCTGATTTACGGCCATCTGCCGAACACGAAGGAGCTCGCGGACTGGCGGGAGAAGCTCACCCGCCACAGCCTCATCCACGAGGACATGAAGAAGTTCTTCGAGGGCTTCTCGCCGAACGCGCATCCGATGGCGATCCTCTCGGCGATGGTCGCGTCGTTCTCGACCTACTATTCCGAGACCGACGACGTGGATCTGAACATCGTCCGCCTGCTGGCCAAGGCGAAGACCGTCGCCGCGTTCTCGTACAAGAAGTCGATCGGACAGCCTTTCATGTATCCGATCAACGACCTCTCCTACACCGAGAACTTCCTGCACATGATGTTCGCCGTGCCGGCGGAGACTTACAAGATTTCGCCGACCCTCGACCGGGCGTTGAATCTCCTGCTGATCCTCCACGCCGACCACGAGCAGAACTGTTCGACCTCGACGGTGCGCATGGTGGGCTCGTCGGGAGCCAACATCTTCGCTTCGATGTCCTCCGGCATCTGCGCCCTCTGGGGCCCGCTCCACGGCGGCGCCAACCAGGCGGTCATCGAGATGCTCGAGCACATCCAGAAGGACGGCGGCAACTACAAGAAGTACGTCGACATGGCGAAGGACAAAACGTCGGGATTCAAGCTCATGGGCTTCGGCCACCGGGTGTACAAGAATTTCGATCCGCGTTCCCGGATCCTGAAGCGGGTAGCCGATGACCTTCTCGCGGAGATGGGGATCCACGATCCGATGCTGGAGATCGCGATGGGCCTCGAGGAGATCGCGCTCAAGGACCCCTACTTCGTCGAGCGCAAGCTCTACCCGAACGTCGACTTCTACAGCGGCATCCTCTACCGCGCGATGGGCATTCCGACCGACATGTTCACAGTGATGTTCGCGCTCGGCAGGCTCCCCGGCTGGATCGCGCACTGGAAGGAGATGCGCGACGTCGGCACGCGGATCAACCGCCCGCGCCAGATCTACACCGGCGTCGGCGAACGCGCCTTCGTGCCGGTCGAAAAGCGCTAGCCGTCAAGGCACGACCGCGCTCCACAGCGCGGTCGTGCCGGTTTCGAAGGGAGGGCCCTCTCGCCGGGCAGGGGGCTTACGGCGGATCGCTGTCGCGGGGGGCGGCGCCGCTCGCCCGGTGCAGCTTGAGGTGAATCTTTCGGCGGAGCTTCTCGAGCCGTTTCCAAATGCGCGGCCAGCGCCCCATGAGGCTGCGGAACCAGAGATGCATCGTCTGGCTGCCGATCGACAGGAGAGCGAACCCGAGCGCCAACGTGAGCCCCCCCTGGAGGATCGGCAGAAAAAGACCCGCGATCCCGAGCAGGATCATCAGCCAGCCCAGCGTGATCACCGAGACGCGCAGCCAGGTCGGCAGCGGCAGGCGCTGAAAGCGCAACCGATGGTGGCGCGGCAGTCGCTGCCGGGTCGGGATCGTCATCTCTGATTCAGCTTACGCGCGAATTCCCGGCGCGGTTTGACAAAGAGGACCGAACTCGTCCAGAATTCTTCTGGCTTCTTGAGATAGAGTCTCAACTAGACGACATCGATGCGTGAAGAAGAACAGTTTTTCGGCTTTCTGCACTCTCGCGGTCTGCGTGCGACGGCCGAACGGCGGGCGCTCATCCGGGAAATCTTTTCACAGCACGGCCACTTTGATGCCGATTCCATTCTGGCGGCGGTACACCGCAGGGGCCTCGCGATCTCGCGCGCCACGGTCTATCGCAATCTCGAGCTCCTGGTCCAGTCGGGTCTCGCGCACAAAGTGCGGCTGAACGGTAGAAGCTATCTCTACGAACATCTGCACTCCGGCCAGCGCCACGACCACATGGCCTGCAGGCGCTGCGGGCGGATGGTCGAGTTCGTGAGCCCCGGGATCACGGCCCTGCTCAGCGAGATCTGCCGCGCCCACGGCTTCGAAGGTCGACAGAACCAGCTGCAGATTCTCGGCCTCTGCCAATCGTGCGCGGAGCCGAAGACGGAAGCCACCCCGCCGGGGATCGAACTCGTTCCGCGTGCCCAATTCTAAGAAGAAGGTCGTGCCGGAGGCCCCGGCGCTCACCCGACTCTCGGACCTGCCGGCCGGCGGCATCGCCCGGCTCAGCTGTCGGGAGCTCTCGGAGAGCGAGGCCCGGCTGCTCGCGGCGATGGGCCTGACGGAAGGTTGCCGTCTGGTCGTGCGGACGACCGGCGACCCCTGCATCATCGAGGTGCGCTCGACCCGCATCGGACTCGCGCGCAGTGTCGCGGCGCGGCTGCTCGTGTCGCGCGACGGTCGCGATGGTCGCGACCACGCCGTGGTGAAACCGCGATGAGCGTCGCGACGCCGTTGACTCCACCCCTGCAGCGGGCGGCCAAGCCGGTGCTCGCGCGCCGTCTCTTGTTGCTCGGCAATCCGAACACCGGCAAGACGACCCTCTTCAACCGGCTCTGCGGGCTGCGCGCCAAGACGGCGAATTTTCCCGGCACCACGACCGATCTGCGCATCGGCCGCCTGCGGTTGCCGCAGCCCGAAGGCGGCAGCGAGACCGTCGACGTCGTCGACCTTCCCGGCCTTTACAGCCTGAAGCTCGACCTCCCCGAGTCGGCTGTCGCGCGCAACGCTGTCGCCGGCGCGGGCGGACCGCCGGCGGCGGTCATCGTGGTGGCCGACGCGACCAACCTCCCCCGACATCTCATGCTGGTGGGCGAGTTGGCGCGCGAGGCGGTGCCGTTCGTCGTCGCGCTCAACATGATCGACCTCGCCCACCGGCGAGGCTTGAGCTTCGACCTCGAGAAGATGTCCCGGGCGATCGGCGCACCGGTCGTCCCGATAGCGGCGCGCAGTGGCAAGGGAGTGGATCAGCTGCTCGCCGTGCTCCCCGGGGTATGCAATGCCGGCAGGTTCGGCGGTCCCGGCGGTCCCGACGGTCATCGCGAGAATGACGAGCAGATGGAGCCCGCGTCTTCCAGGATGCGGCCGGAGCTTTCCGACCTCGAGCAGTGGGCCGAGACCGTCGTCTCCGAAAGTGTCGGCGGCGCCCAGGCGATCGGCAGTCCGAGCGACACGCTGCTCGACCGGCTGGATGCAACCTTCACCCATCCGTTCGCCGGACTGGTCATCTTTCACCTCGTCATGGCCGGTCTTTTCTGGGCGATCTTCGCTCTCGCCAGTGTCCCGATGGACCTCATCGAGGCGACCTTCTCGCATCTGGGTGGCATCCTCGAGGCGCAGATGCCCGCCGGAGCGGTGCGCGACCTGCTGGTCGGCGGACTCCTCGGCGGGGTCTCCGGCACCGTCGTCTTCCTGCCGCAGATCTGTCTGCTCTTCTTCCTGATCACGATTCTCGAGGACACCGGCTACCTGGCGCGCGCGGCGTTCGTCATGGACCGCCTGCTCTGCCGATTTGGCCTGCCGGGCTATGCCTTCGTCCCGCTGCTGTCGAGCCATGCCTGCGCGATTCCCGGCATCCTCGCGACGCGCCTCATTCCCGACCGCCACGACCGTTTCGCGACCATCCTGGTGGCGCCGTTCATGAGCTGTTCGGCACGCCTGCCGGTCTATGTGCTGCTTACCAACTTCCTCTTCGCCGATCGGCCGCTCTTTGCCGGGATCGCCTTTGCGGCCTGCTATCTCCTCGGCGCGATCGCCGCCATGGGAAGTGCTTTCCTCGTCCGGAGAACTCTGCTGCCGGGCAAGTCGCGTCCGATGGTCCTGGAGCTTCCGACCTACAAGTGGCCTTCCCTCAGGGTGGCCTTCGCGAACGCTTTCGAGCAGGGCTGGTCGTTCCTGCGCACCGTCGGCACCGTGATCCTCGCGATCTGCTTCGTGATGTGGTGGCTTTCGGCCTACCCGAAAGTTCCGCCGCCGCCCGCCGCCCAGGCGCTCTCCGCCCATGCCGCCGAAATCGCCGCGGTCGCCCCTGCCGAGGCCACGCGCCTCGCCTCCGAATCGGCGCGACTCACCCTCGCTCACCAGCAGGAGGCGAGCTTCTCCGGGCGCCTCGGCCGCGTCATCACGCCGCTTTTCGCACCGCTCGGCTACGACTGGCGGCTCACGATGGGGGTGCTCACCGCTTTCGCGGCGCGCGAAGTCTTCGTGTCGACGCTCGCCGTGCTCGTCGGAGCGCCGGAGGTCGCCGGCGAGGGGATCCTGCAGCGGATCCACGCGGCGAAACGCGACGACGGCTCGCCGTTGCTGACGCCGGCGACCGCGGTCTCGCTGCTGGTCTTCTTCGTCCTCGCGATGCAGTGCCTGTCGACGGTGGTGACGGTGCGCCGGGAGACCAAGCACTGGAAGTGGCCCCTGCTGCAGTTTTTCTGGATGACCGGCCTCGCCTGGATCGGCGCCTTCGTCGCTTTCCACGGTCTTCGGCTGGCGGGAGTGTCGTGAGATGAGCCTTCCCGTAGCCGACCCGCAGTTCTGGATCGTCACCGCCGCCGCCGCCGGCGCTCTCGGCCTCGTGCTGCGTAGGATGTTCCGGCGCAAGCCGGCTGGCGAGTTGCCGTGCGCGAACTGTCCGAAAGCGAAGTCGAAGATCTGGGAGAAATGAGCCCGCGCGAGTCGAGGCGCGTGCCGGGAGCGCGGCTCAGCGCCCGGGCACCTTCGCCTTCAGCTCCTCGAACCAGTTGAGGACGACGTAGATCTGGGACAGGGGCACGCCCGAATCGCGCACGGCGTCCGCTTCGATCAGCCCCAGGAAACGCCCGTCGTTGGCTACGTCATAGGTCCGCGGCAAGGCGGCCGGCGCATTCGTGAACCGGCGCGACAGCGTGAGCGCCTGGCTGAATTGGAACGACGGCGTCGTGGTGATCGCCACCTTCTGGAGCCGGGTGCCGGGCCCGGGGGTGTAGAAGAGCTCCCGGCCGTCGCGCGACCAGGCGGGGTGATGGGCGTCTTCGTCGGGGCCGGAGACGAGGTATTTCGAGCCGGTCGGAGGGAACGGCTGGACGTACACCCGAGCCCTGACCTGGTTGCGCTCTTTCGTGGTGTAGGCGAACCAACGGCCGTCCGGCGAGAAGATCGCGTCGGATGGGACCCGCGAGCCCTCACTGACCAGCCGGCGGCTCGTCCTGTCCCGCGACGAATACAGCCAGATCGAGACCAGGCTGTCCTTGGTCTCGTCGAACAGCAGGTGGCTGCCGTCGGGCGACCACGACTGAGGCGCATGCGCCGTTCCCGGCTCCGCCTGCGTCAGGCGCTCCGCGGCGCCGGCTCCGTCCGCCCGCTGCCAGAAGAGGCTGCGGTCGTTGCCGCGCTGGGACTGGAAAGTGACCCGCGTGCCATCGGGCGACCAGACGGGGAACCGGTTGAGGCCCTCGAAGGTCAGCCGCCGAGCCGCGGTGGCCCCCGACACGTCGGCGACCCAGATCGCCATGTCGGCGGACTCGACGTTGCCCACGGCGACGCGCCGCCCGTCCGGCGACAGCCGGGGCTGCGAATAGTTGCCCGCCGGAACCGCCAGCGGCTCCATGCCGCCGTTGCGGTCGAAGAACGCCAGCTTCCACTCCTCACCCGCCATCGGCCCCGGAACGTAGACCAGCGTTCCCGTATCCGAAGTGGCGAGGTCCATTGCCCGCCCATCCTCCGAGCGCCGTACGCCCTCGATCAGGCGCACCGGAGCGCCGCGGATCGTGAGCGTCGAGGCGTCGAACGCCACCGCCTGAACGACGCCGCCCTTCATGAACAGGATGTGGCCCGTGGGCAGGTAGCGCGGGTCGGCGGCGCCGCCGCCGACCAGGACTTTGCGTTCGCCGGAGGTGAGGGACTGCGCCACGACCTCGCCGGTGGTGTTCCACGACCCGCCTGACGCCACGGCGAAGAGGAGCGACTTCCCGCCGGGCAGCAGCTGCGGTCCGAACATCTGCTCGTCCGCGGATGCCCGGGCCGGAATCAGCAGGACGGGCGTGCCGCCGTTGGCCGACACGCGCAGCAGGCCCTCGGCCAGAGCGAAGAACAGGCTGTCGCCGCTCCAGGTCAGACCGTTCGGGGCCGCGGTCGCGCAGATGGTCTCCGCCGAGCCGCCCTCGGCCGGGATGCGCCGGATCGCCTGTTCACCCCAGGAGTAATAGGCGATCGCCTCGCCGTCCGGTGAGAACACCGGCCCGATGATCGCCTGGGTGTCCGCGGCGCCGGGGATCGGCCGCCCTTCCACCTCGGACTGGCGCTTGAGATAGAGCTGCCGGTCCACCACGTAGGCGATGCGGGTGCCCTTCGGGGAGACCGCCACCATGTTGCGCGCCACGCGGGTGGCCACCTGGAAGGTCCCCAGAGTGATCGCAAACCGCGCGACCTGGGGCTTCGCTGGCGCCCGCGCCTTCCAGACCAGGGCGCCGGCCAGCAGGCAGGCGATCACCCCGATCGCGACGCCCGGCGCGACTCGTCTCCAGAGCGGGGACGGCAAGCTCGAAGAAGCCGGGCTCGACGAGCCTACGAACGGTGCAGATTCCGAGAGGTCGACGCCGGTGAGCGCAACGCGCGCCTCGCCGATGTCGCGCAGGCGATTCTTCACGTCGCGGTCGAGGCAGCGCTCGAGCAGGTGGCGGAGCCGGGTCGGGGTCGCGGCCGGCAGCGCGGTCCAGTCGATCTCCTGGCGCAGCACCGCAGCGAGGACGTCGGAGGTCTCTTCGCCGGCGAACAGGCGCCGGCCGGTCAGCATTTCGTAGAGGACCACGCCGAAGGCCCAGATGTCCGCCCGGCGATCCACAGCCTTGCCGCGCGCCTGCTCCGGAGCCATGTAGGCGGCCGTGCCGAGGATCACGCCGAGCTGCGTTCCATGGACCGCGGTGAGGGTGGGCGAGTTCATCAGGGTCGGCGATTGCGCCAGAGCAGCTGCCGCCGCGGAGCCCACTGCCGGATCCATCGCCTTCGCCAGCCCGAAGTCGAGGACCTTCACGGTGCCGTCGGCACGTACCTTGACGTTGCCGGGTTTGAGGTCGCGGTGGACGATCCCCTGCTCGTGGGCCGCCTCCAGGGCGGCGGCGACTTGCCGGGCGATCGCGACCGCCTCGGCGATCGCGAGCGACCCGCGCGCGATGAGCGACGAGAGGTCGTCGCCCTCGACGAGCTCCATTACGAGCGCGCGCACGCCTTGCGACTCTTCGAGCCCGAAGATCGAAGCGATGTTGGGGTGGTGGAGCTGGGCGAGGAGCTGCGCTTCGCGCTCGAATCTCGCCAGGCGCTCCTTGTCGGCGGTGAACGCCGCGGGCAGCACTTTGATCGCGACCTCACGCTTGAGCCTCGTGTCGGTGGCGCGATAGACCTCACCCATGCCGCCTTCGCCCAGCTTGGCGGTGATCTCGTAGGGGCCCAGACGTTTGCCGATCAACTCGACGCGGATCCTACTCGACGCCGCGGCGCGAGGGCTCTAGCTCTCGCGAAACGCCTCCACCCGCATCTGTGCCCTGGCGCGCAAGGTCGCGAATCGCGGCAGCGCCCGGAGCGGTTCGAGGAAGGGGCAGTGCCGGTCGATGAACGGGTAGGGGTAGAAACCGCCCTCGATCGCCTGCTCGAGCAGATCCGCTCCGCGCTCGAGGTCGCCGGCCGCGACGAACGACTCGGCGAGATGGAAGCGGTGGTGGGCGTCGAGCGGCGCGACGTCGAGGGGAACGATCCGATCGAGCGCTGCCTGCCGCCGGCCCTCGAGCCCGTCGATCAGCGCCAGGAGTTGGCGGGTGTACGGAACGTCGGGGCCCACCTCGGCGAGCACCTGCGCGTGGCGTGCGGCGTCGGCCAGCCGGCCGACGAGGGCATAGGTGTATCCGATGCACCAGTTGAGAATGAGGTTCCGCGGGTCGAGCTCCAGCGCGCGCCGATGGTCCGGGATCGCCCGTTCGGGCTCGCCCACGAACCAGTACGGAAGTCCCGACGCCACCCAGGAGAACGGCGACAGCGGATCGGACGCCACCATGCGCCGCGCCACGCCGCGCGCCTCGGCGTTCTGCCCGGCCCCGATGTAGCTCGTCAGCAGCGTGAACAGCGTGTCGGAGTCGTTGGGCGCGCGCTCGAGCGCGCGCTTGCAGTGATGGACGGCCCCGGGCATGTTGCCGCGCTCGTATTCGACCTGTCCGAGGAGCGCGTGTCCGTACGACGCGTCCGGGACCCGGGCGAGAAGGCGGAGCGCCTCGTGCTCGGCTTCGTCGAGCAGAGCGCGATCGCGGCCGACGCCGGCTCGCATCTGCATCACCTTGACCGAGGCGAGCTGGGCGAGGAGCGGCGGCGTCTCACCCTCGATGCGCATGGCCTCGTGAATGAGCCCGGCCGCGCGCTCGGGGGCATACCGCCGCAGCTCCTGGCGCGCCTGGAGATAGAGCTCGAACGCCCGCGCATCGGCGATCGGGCGTTCGGCGAGTCGCCGGTGCTCGTCCGAAGTCAGCTTCACGTCGAGCGCGCGCACGATCTCGCGGGAGACGCGCTCCTGGAGCTCGAAGACGTCGTCGAGCGTGCCGCTGAACTTCTCGCCCCAGAGGTTGGCGTCGGTCGCGGCGTCGACCAGCTGCGCCGTGATGCGCAGACTGTTTCCGGCCTTGCGGACGCCGCCCTCGAGGACATAGCGCACGCCGAGCTCGCGGCCGATCGTCCGGACATCCTTGTGGGCGCCCTTGAGCTGCATGGAGGAGGTCCGCGAGATCACGCGCAAGGCGCGCACTTGCGCCAGGTCGGCGATGATCTCTTCGGTCAACCCGTCGCTGAAGTACTCGTTCTCCGCGTCCGGGCTCAGGTTGGCGAACGGCAGCACGACGAGAGATGGCCTTGCGTCGACCGGCCCGGAACGCTCCTTCGGCGCTCCCGCCGCCGTTCCCTTCGCTGCCGAAGAGTCCGGATCGGCGCCAGAATGCGGCGACGTCAGTCCGCGGAGCGCGCGGAGCTCATCGCGGACGATGCCGGCGGTCTGGACCCGGTCGTGAATGCTCTTGCGCAGGCAACGCTCCACGAGGCTCGCGTAGCCGGCGGGCAGATCGCTGCGCAGCTCGGCCAGCGGGCGGGGTGCATCGCGCAGGATCGACGACACGAGCTCCGCCGCCGACCTGCCTTCGAACGGCCGCTGTCCGGAAGCGAGCTCGTAGAGCACGACGCCGAGCGCGAAGATGTCGGTGCGCGCATCGACCGGCTGACCCGTCACCTGCTCGGGCGACATGTAGGGCATCGTGCCCATGACAGCGCCTTCGCTGGTCTGCAGATGGGTGACGCTCTTCGCGCTCGGGAGTCCGCCTGCGGTCACTTTCGCCAAGCCGAAATCCAGGACCTTGACGCGCCCGTCCGCGGTCACCATGACGTTCGCCGGTTTGAGATCGCGGTGCACGATCCCCTTGGCGTGCGCCGCGGCGACGCCTTCGGCGAGCCCGAGCGCGAGCTCGAGAATCCGCTCCGATGTGAGCCCGCCGGCGAGGACCAGCCGATCGAGCGACTGCCCGTCGACCAGTTGCATGGTGAGAAAGTGAACGCCGTCGGCCTCCTCCACCGAGTAGATCGTCACGATGCCGGGATGGTCGAGCGCCGCGAGCGCCCGCGCCTCGGATCGGAAGCGCTCCAGCCGCTCCGGCTCGGCGCCGACTTCGCTCGGCAGGATCTTCAAGGCGACGTCCCGGTCGAGCCGCGAGTCGTGCGCCCGGAAGACCTCGCCCATGCCGCCTTCGCCCAGCTTGGCGGTGATCTCGTAGGGGCCCAGACGTGTTCCGATCAAGTCGTCGCGGATCCTACTCGACGCCGCGCAGGCGCGCATGCGGCGGGCGCCTCCTGGGGGGCGCGAGACGCGGTAACCTTTCCCGGCTGTCGCGGTAGTTCCGGACAGCATGAGCTCCGGGAGCGCCGCCGCCGTGACCTCACCATCCAGCCCTTCGCCGCAGGCGGACAGCCAGCTCATGGGCCGGGTGCGTGACGGGGAGGTCGCGCTCCTGGGCGAGCTGTTCGAGCGCCACCACCAGCGTCTTTTCCACTTCTTTCTGCGTCTGGCCCGCAACCGTTCGGCAGCCGAGGACCTCGTGCAGGAGGTCTTCGTGCGCATGCTCAAGTACCGCCACACCTTCAGGGTCGAATCGGAATTCGTCCCTTGGATGTTCACTCTCGCGCGCCATGCCGCGACCGATCGCTACCGGGCGCGCCCGAAAGAGCTGCCGCAGGAGCCCGACGCGCCGGAACCGGAGGCCGATCTGCCGCATCCGATCGTGGACCTCGAGCGCGCCGAGCAGGCCCGCAAGCTCAAGCGCGCGCTCGCCCGGCTGAAACCCGAGAAGCGGGAGGTCCTGCTCCTGGCGCGTTTTTCGGAGTTGAAGTACGACCGGATCGCCACCCTGCTCGGCATTTCGGAAGGGGCGGTGAAGGTGCGCGTCCACCGGGCGCTCAGGGAGCTCAAAGAGGCATTTCTCGCCGACGGTGCGCCGGGCGCACCGGCGACGGAGGAGGCAGGATGAGTTGCGAAGCGATGCAGGAGCGTCTGACCGCACGTCTCTCCGGCGAGCTCGGAGCGAGCGCGCTCGAGGAGCTCGAGTCCCACCTGGCCGTTTGCGCGCCCTGTGCCGCCGAGGCGAAGCTCGCCGAGGAGCTGTGGAGCGGGCTCGCGGAGCCGGGCGAGCCGGTTCCGAGCGCCAGGATGCGCGCGCGCTTCGAGGCCATGCTCGCCACCGAGCTGCGACCGGCGTCGCCGGTCAGCGCTTCCGTTCACCGAGCGCTTCAAGCGTCAGCCGCTCATCTCCAGCGCGCGGGAAGAGTCGCAGCCGGCCGGCTTCGGCCGCCGCTTCCTGGCGCTCGCCGCGATGCTGCTCCTGGGGCTCGGGCTCGGGTACCTGACTTTCGGCCGGAGGGGCGGCGACGTCGCCGATCTCAAGCGTGAGGTGGGCGACCTGCACGAGATGGTGGCGCTCTCTCTGCTCGAGCGCGGCTCGGTCTCGGAGCGCCTTCAGGGCGTCTCCTACGGCCGCGATTTCTCCGCCGGCGACGACAAGATCGCCCGCGCGCTTTTCGCGCGCCTGCTCGAGGATCCCAACGTCAACGTCCGGCTCGCGGCGCTCGAAGCGTTGCGCCCGCTCGCCCGGCGCGAGGACCGGCGGGAAGAGCTGGTGGCAGCGGTCACCCGCCAGGACTCTCCGCTCGTCGCCCTCTCGCTCATCGACCTGCTGCTCGAGTCCGGCACCGCGGCCGCGCGCCACGACCTCGAGCAGCTCCTCGCCAACCCGAAACTCGACCCGGCGGTCGCCGGCTACCTCCGCGACCGCCTCGGAAGGAGCGCCTGATGAGCCCCCATCTCCTGTCGGCTGAGTCGGCCCGGCGCGCGCGCCCGGCGTTCACCTTCCGTCGATCTGCAGAGGTTCTGGCCGGTGCGCTGGCCTTCGTCACCGCCCTTGCCCTGCCGCTCCCCCTCGCCGCGCTCGAGCAAAGCGAGACGGTGACCCGGAGCTTCACGCTCTCCGCCGTCGCCGGTCACCGCACTCTGCTCGTCGACAACGTGAGCGGTTCGATCGCCATCGAGGCCGGCAGCGGAGACGAGGTCGAGCTCACTCTCCAGCAGACCTTCAATGCGAAGAGCGCCGAGGAGATGACCCGCGCCCGCGCCGAGGTCGTCCTCGAGGTCACCGAGGGTCCGGGCCGGCTCGAGCTCGTCCAGGGTGGACCCTGGCGCTGTCGCGACCGCCGGCACGACGGCGAGTCGAGGAGCAGCCACGGCGATTGCTGCTGCGATCACTCGGACCGGGACTACGAGGTGCGCTTCGACTGGACGCTCAAGGTGCCGCGCGAGCTCGATCTCGAAGTGGCGAACGTCAACGACGGCGCGATCCGCGTCGCCGGCACGGTCGGGCATCTCGAGGTCCGGCAGGTGAACGACGACATCACGCTCGAGGCTGTCTCGGGGCAGGTCGAGGCCGCTACGGTGAACGGCAAGCTCGAGGTCGATTTCGCCGCGCTTCCGGCCGGCGCCTGCCGGTTCGCAACCGTGAACGGCGATATCGATCTGACCTTTCCCAGGGGGCTCGGCGCCGAGCTCTCCTTCGCGACGCTGAACGGCGAGGTCTACACCGACTTCCCGTTCGTCCTGGCGAAGCTCCCGGCGACGAGCGCGCGCTCGACCACCGGCGGACGGCATCACCACGAATTGGGCAAGGCCACCGCGGCGACGATCGGCGCCGGCGGGATCGGTCTCGCCTGCAGTACCGTGAACGGCGACATCTACATTCGCGAGCGTTCCTGACGCCCGCCGAGAAGGAGACAGAACATGGAATCGTTGCGCAAGAGAATCGTGAGCGGAGTGGCCCTGGCCGGCGCCTTCGCGTGGACGATGGCGGGAACGGCGGCGGGAGCGGAGCGGCTGGTCGTGCCGCTCTCCGATCCGGCGAAGCCAGCGGAGCTCGAGGTTTCGCTGGTCATGGGATCGATCAAGGTGACGGGCAGCGCCACCCGGGAGGTGGTCATCGAGGCGAAGTCGCGGGACGAGAGCGCGGATGCATCGTCCCGGTCGGACAACGAGCGCGAGGAGAGACACGGCGACCAGGCACGCGGGCGGGCCGGGATGAAGCGGATTCCCAACACCTCGATCGGCCTCGAGGCCGAGGAGGAGAAGAACAAGGTGTCGATCTCGGCCGAGTCGTGGGCGCGCCCGATCGACCTCGAGATCCAGGTTCCGGTCGCGAGCACGGTCAGACTCTCGACGGTGAACGACGGCGACATCGAAGTCGAGAACGTCGACGGCGAGATCGAAGTCAACAACACCAACGGCGAGATTCATGTCCGGAACGTCCGCGGCCCGGTCTCCGCCAACACCGTCAACGGCGATGTCACGGTGGTCTTTCGCGGCGCCGTCGTCGCGGCGCCGATGGCGTTCTCGACCCTGAACGGCGACGTCGACGTCACCTTTCCCGCCGACCTCAAGGCCGACGTCCGGCTGCGGTCGGACAACGGCGAGATCTACTCCGACTTCGATGTCGCCGTCACGACCGAGAACATGCGGGGCAAGGACGAAAAGCGCGAGAAAGGCAAGTACCATGTCGTCGTGTCGCGCGAGATGACCGGCAAGATCAGCGGTGGCGGTCCCGAGCTGCTGTTCAAGACCTTCAACGGCGACATCCTGCTGCGGCGCGCGAAGCCCTAGCCGACCGATCGGCGGCGGTTTTCGAAGAAGGCTCTGCTCCGCGGCTGGAGTAGAGTCTTTTTCATGTCCGCCGAATGGACCGGCGAGAACCCGCCGGCCGATGTCACGACCCTGATCGCCGCGGCGAGAAACGGCGAGCAACGGGCCTCCGAAGCGCTCTACGAGCGCGTCTACGGCGAGCTCAAGCGGCTGGCCCATGTCCAGCTCTCGGTGCACGGGCGGCCGGGACAGACCCTCGACACCACGGCCCTGGTCCACGAGACCTACCTGCGGCTCGCCGGACCGGCCGGCGCGGCACCGGCGGACCGGGCGCACTTCTTCAACCTCGCGGCGCGCGTCATGCGGCACGTCATCGTCGACTTCGCCCGCCGGCGCGACGCCGAGAAGCGCGGTGGCGGCGTCGTTCCGCTCGAGCTCGAAGAGGCGGCCGATCGCCTCGCCGATCCGGACGGCACGCTCTCGATCGAGCTCCTGGCGCTCGATCGCGCCCTCGGCGAGCTCGAGCGCGCCAGTCCCGAGCTCGCGCATCTCGTCGAGCTGCGCTTCTTCGCCGGCCTGACGCTCGAAGAGATCGCTCCGGTCGTCGAGCGCAGCGAGCGTTCCCTGAAGCGTGATTGGCGGCGCGCGCAGGCGTTCCTGCGGGCGACGCTCGAAGGCCGGGCGCTCGCCCCCTCTGGAACTGCCCAGTGAAGAGTCGTTGGGAGGCGATCTTCGACGAGCTCGTCGAGGAGAGCCCGGGAGTGCGGTCCGCGCGTCTCGCGGAGCTCGCGGCGAGCGATCCGGAGCTCGCCCGTTTCGTCACCGAGCTCCTCACTGCGGACCGCACGGAGGCGGAGTTCATCGCTGCGCCGCTCCTCGCGCGCGCCCCGGTCTTCGTCGCATCGGCGCTCGAGTCGGGTGTGTCGAGAATCGCAGCGCGGGGCGACATCCCTGGGAGACCGGCGGCGGAGCCCGAGCCCGAGACCATCGGGCCGTACCGCCTCGTGCGCTGCCTCGGCGAGGGGGGCATGGGCGAGGTCTTCCTCGCCGAGCGTTCGGACGGTGAGTTCGAGCAGCGCGTCGCGCTGAAGCGGATCCGGGCCGGTCTCGACTCCCAGGGGATCGCCGACCGCTTTCTGCGCGAGCGCCAGATTCTCGCCCGGCTCGACCACCCCGGGATCGCGCACCTGCTCGACGGCGGGAGCACCGAGGAGGGCGACCCCTACTTCGTTCTCGAGCATGTCGAGGGGGTCCCGATCACCGAATGGTGCGAGCAGCGGGCGGCCGCGCTCGAAACCCGGATCGGCCTGATGATCGAAGTGGCGGACGCCGTCGACGCCGCCCACCGGCAGCTCGTGGTGCACCGGGATCTCAAGCCGACGAACATCCTGGTGACCGCGAGCGGCCGGGTGAAGCTGCTCGATTTCGGTATCGCGAAGCTCTTGCAGGCGGAGGCGTTCGACGAGCGCCAGACGCAGATCGGCGGGCAGCCGCTCACCCCCGCCTATGCCGCGCCGGAACAGATCCTCGGCGAAGCGGTGACGACCGCCACCGACGTCTATTCGATGGGCGCGCTGCTCTTCGAGCTCGTGACCGGGCGGCCGCCGTTCGATCGCGCGGGGCGGCCGCTGCCGGCGCTCGCGCGGGCGGTGGATTCGGAGACCCTCGAGCGCCCCTCGGTCGTCGCCGCCGCCGCCGACGCCGGCGAGCCGGAGCGCGCGACCGTGCGCGGCTTCGCGCCGCGCCTGGCCGGCGATCTCGACACCATCGTGCTCAAGGCCCTGAGCCGCGATCCCGCCCGCCGCTACCCGTCGGCCGCCGCGCTCGGCGACGACCTGCGGCGCTTTCTCGCCGGGCGTCCGGTGGCCGCGCAGCCCGACAGCAAGAGATACCGGATGCGGAAGTTCATCGGCCGCCATCGCTTCACGGTGGCGGGGGGCGCCGTCGCCGCGCTCGCCGTGGTCGCCGGGATCGGGAGCGTCCTCTGGCAGGCGGGGATCGCCCGCGGCGAGGCGCGCCGCGCCGACCGGGTCAAGACTTTTCTCGTCGACCTCTTCCGGGAGGCGGACCCGAGCCAGACTCTCGGCGAGACGATCACCGCGCGCGAAATCCTCGAGAAGGGAGCGTCGCGCCTCGAGGGCGAGCTCGTCGCAGAGCCGGCGGTGCGCGCGGAGCTCCTCGACGCGATCGCGCAGGTCGAACGCAGTCTGGGGCTTCTCGCCCCGGCTGCCGAACGCGCCGACACGGCGCTCGCCCTGCGCCGAAAATTGTCTGTCCGCGGCGACCTCGCGGCGAGCCTGGTGACGCGCGCCGAGATCGACTTCGACCGCGGCGAGCTCGCTCCGGCACGCACCCTGCTCGACGAGGCGCTGCGTCTCGCGCCGGAGCTCGGCTCCATCACGTTGCCTCTCGGGCGGCGCTGGACCGATGCGCGGCTCGCGATCCTCGGACAGCAGCTCGATGTCGCCGAGGCCGAGAGCCTGGCGCGGCGCGCTCTGGCCGAAGCGCAGGGAGACCCGAAACCGGATGGGCTCGAGGTGGTCCACTGGCAGCTCGGCCTCGCGGGCCTCCTCGCCGACTCGAGTCGGGTCGCCGAGGCCGAGCCTCTTCTGCGCGCGGCTCTGCCGGCGCTCGCCGGGACGAAAGGCAGGAATCCGCTGCGGCTCGCGACCTCGCGGCTCGAGGCGGGCGAGCTGCTCGACATGCTGGGCGACAAGACCGCGGCCGAGCGCTGGCTGGTCTCCGGTCTCGACCTCGATCGCGCGGCGCTCGGCCCCGATCACCCGGAGGTGGCGCTGTGGGAGATCAAGCTCGGCTACCAGTGGAGCGAGGCCCGGCGCTTCGACGACGCCGAGCGGATTCTGCAGCACGCGGTGGCGGTACTGAAGCCCCTCGGACACTACGACGCCGGCTCCGCGCTGCGCTACCTCGGTTTCGTTTCGATGGGCCGCGAGCACTTCGACGAGGCTTACCGGCGCTTCGTCGAAGCGGAGAAGGTCTTCCGCGCGACGCTCGGCGAGGAGGGTCCGCTGCAGCAGGCGACGCGCATCTCGCAGGGCTGGGCTCTCCTCAAGGCGCGGCGATTCGGCGAGGCGAGAACGCTGCTCGAGCGCGTGGCGGTCGAGAGCGAGCGCGTGGATGGGCCGGTGAGCCTCGCGCTCCGCCAGACGCTCAAGTATCTGGGCGAAGTCGAGCGCGAAATGGGCCATCCCTCCGCAGCGCTCGCGCAGCACCGCCGCGCCCTGGCGATCGAACGCCAGGTCTTCGGCAAGGACGAGCACCTGGGGATCGCCGCTTCGCGCTACCAGATCGCCCTCGATCTCGTGGCGCTCGCGGATCCGACGTCGCTCGCGAGCGCCGGCGAGGAGATCGCGAGCGCGATCGCCGTCGTCCGCAAGCTCGATCCGGAGGCCCCCCGGCTCGAGGAGTTCCTGCTCGCGAGCGCCCGGATCGCCGCCCGGCGCGGCGATCGCGCGAGCGCGGGCCGCGATCTCACGGAGGCCGTCGCGCGCTACCGCGCCCACGACGGCGCCACCCACCCCCGCACCCAGGCCGCCGAGCAGGAGCTCGCCCGCCTCGTCGCCTTCGATGACCACGACACCCCGCCGCTCAAGACGTTCCGCCCCGGCCCCCTGCCGGAGTGAGGTGCTGGATGAAACCTGGATTCTGAGGCGGCGCGGCACAGGCTAGAATAGGGGGGAATTCCTAGAATCCGGGCAATTGGGAGCCAGGCACCGCGGTGACTGAACGCAACAGCGGGACGATCCTCGACGGCAAGTACGAGATCCTCGACCGTCTTGCCGCCGGCGGCATGGGTGAGGTCTGGCGGGCGCGCCATGTGCACCTGCACGAGCTGCGCGTCATCAAGATCCTGCGCGCCGACCGCGCGACGGACCCGCACGCCCTGCAGCGCTTCGCCCAGGAAGCGCGCATCGCCACCCAGATCAAGCACCCGAACGTCGCCATCCTCTACGACTTCTCGCGCCTCCCCGACGGCAGTTTCTACATGGTCTCGGAGCACATCGAGGGCGAGAACGTCCACGAATGGCTGAAGGCGCACGGCGTCTTTCCGCTGCCCCTTGCCGTGGACCTGGGGATCCAGACCCTGCGCGGTCTCGAGGCGATCCACGCCGCCGGCGTGATCCATCGCGATATCTCGCCCGACAACCTGATGATCACCCGCGACCGCCGCGGGCGCTACATGACGAAGCTCATCGACCTCGGTCTGGCGAAGAACCTCGAGGTCCAGGCCGGCCTCGAGATCACCCAGGCCGGCATCTTCATGGGCAAGCTCATGTACTGCTCGCCCGAGCAGGCGGGAGCGATCAAGGACGCGCCTCTCGACCACCGGAGTGATCTCTACTCTTTCGCCGCGGTGCTCTACGAGATGATCACCGGCAAGCCCCCGTTCGACTCCGAGAACCAGCACGGATTCGTCTTCAAGCGCCTGACGGAGCCGCCGCAGCCGCTCATCGGCAGGAACCCGCAGGTGCGCGTGCCGCAGGAGCTCAACGACCTCGTTCTCAAGGGCCTCGAGAAGGATCGCGAGCGGCGCTACCCCGATGCCATCTCCTTCCTGCAGGCGCTGGTCCAGATGGCCGAGAGGTTGCGCCAGGTGGCGACCCAGGAGATCGAGCTCCCGGCCCTGGCCAAGAGTCCGGCCAAGAGTCCGGCCAAGGCTGCCCCCACGAGCAGCCCCCGCCCCACCAGCCGCTCTGGATCGTCGAGCGAGCTGTCGCGCGAGGAGCGCATCGATCTGCTCGCGCAGATCGACCGGGCCGCCAAGAAAGTCAGCGAGACCACCCGGCTCGCCGACCTCGCGACGCAGGCTTTCGCCAACCGGCGCTACGACGATGCCGCCGCCTTCGTGATCCAACTCGAGTCCGTCTCGCCGCGCAACCCCGCGGTGGCGCTGCTCAAGTCGCAGCTCGCGGGGGTCGGAAAGGCCATTGCGCCGGCGAGGTCAGCCGCGGCTCCGCCGATTGGGGCGCCGGCGCCGGCGGCCGCGCCCGCCCCCGTCTCTCCCGCGCCCGCTCCCCAGTCTCCGGCGCCGCGTGCCGCCCCGGCCCGGCCGGCGCCGCCCGAACCCACCGTCGCGCAACGTGAGCAGGCCGCGAAAGCGGCCGAGGCCGAGAGGCTCCTGGTCAAGTACCTGCAGGAGAACAAGCAGTCGCTCGCCGCTTTCGCGCTCGAAACGCTGGTCGAGCTCGACCCTTATCACCCGCGCCGTGAGCTCTTCGCGCGCGCGATCAACATCATGGGCGAAGAGCGCGAAAAGATGGAGATCGCCGGCTCGATTCTCGCCGAGGGGCGGGACGCGGTGCTGCACGGGGATCTTCAGGCGGCGCGCCGCAAGCTCGAGCAGCTGGAGAAGTCGGATCCGACGCTTCAGCTCTCGGAGGCTCTCCGGACTTCGATCCAGAGCGCCGAGCAGCAGGCGGCAAGCGTTGCCGCGGTGGATCGCCGGCGCGACAATCTAGAGACTCTCCTCGAGGCGCACCGGCTCGAGGAGGCCGAACGGGAGCTCGCACGCCTGTCGGCGACCGGGCTGGCCAAGGTCTCGGTCGAGACCTACCGGCTGCGGATCGCCGACATCGCGGCGCTCGCCGAGCGCGAAGCGAAAGCGCAGGAGTTCGAACGGCTCTACAAGGAGAAGGTTCAGGCCCGGGACTGGTACGCCGCCCGCGACATCGTCCTCGACTTCGAGCGCTCGATTCCCGACAGTCCCCGCCCCACGCTACTCTTCAACGAGATCAGCCGGCTGGAGGAGGTGCATCGCCGCCAGCAGGGGATCGAACAGGGCGTGCAGCAGCTCGAGAACTACCTGCGCCAGAAAAAGCGTCCAGAAGCCGAGCTCGCCTTCAAGATCCTGGTGCAGATGGATCCGGAGTACGCGCGGCGGGCCGAATTCGAGAAGCGGATCTCCACTCTCCCGCGCTGAACCGGAGTCGTTTCTTGCCGCGGGTCGAGCCGGCGCCATAGACTCCCGCGATCGTGCAGACTCCGAAGGACCGGCTTCGCACCTACGCTTTCATGAAGCTCGCGCGCGAGTTCGACAACCGCTTCGAAGCGCTGCTGCTCACCGGCAGGATCTCGAAGTGGTACAGCGCGATCGGCAACGAAGGAGTCACCGTTCCGGCCGGGCTCGCCCTGGAGGGCGGCGACGTCCTGTGCTCCCTGCATCGCGACGTCGGGGCGATCCTCGCCGTCTACTTCGATCCGGCGCGGGCTTTCCCGGGCTTCGGCTTCGGCGTTCCCGACGGCCGGAGGCCGGAGCCCGAGGAGCTCTTCTACCGTCTCGCCTGCCAGATGCTCGGCAAGGCCGAAGGCTACTCGCACGGCATTGAGCGCTCTTACCACTACGGCCACTTCGACGATGCGGCGGGGATCGCGCACGTCGGAATGATCAGCCATTTGGGCGCGATGATTCCGGTCGCGGCCGGCTGCGCCTTCGCGATGAAGAGGAACGGCGGGGACCGGGTGGCGATCAACTTCATCGGCGAGGGCGGCACCTCGACCGGGGATTTTCACGAAGGGCTGAATCTCGCCGCGGTCTGGAAGCTCCCGCTCGTTCTGGTGATCGAGAACAACCGCTACGCCTTCTCGACCCCGGCCCGGCATCAATACGCCTGTCTGCAGCTCTCCGACCGCGGTCCGGGGTACGGCATTCCGGCGCTGACGGTGAACGGCAACGATCCGGACGAGATGGCCGAGACGCTCGCTCGGGCGGTGGCACGGGCGCGCGCCGGAGCCGGGCCGACCCTCGTCGAAGCGGTGGTCGGGCGTCTGCGCGGCCATGCCGAGGGGGACGGCTCGATGAAGGTCGTTCCGCCGCAGGAGCTGGAGCTCTACCAGAGCCAGGACAGCGTGCCGGGCTACGCACGCCGGCTCGAGAGCGAGGGCCTGCTCGATCCCGAGACCGAAAAGCGCCTGCATACGCGGGTCAACGAGTTGGTGGAGACCGCCATCGATCGCGCCCTCGCGGCGGCTGCGCCCGATCCGCAGAAGGCTCTGCGGGCGGTTTTCGCCGAGCCCTCCGCGCGCCTCTATCCGCGGCGCGCCGAGCCGCAGCGCCCGCCGGCCGGAGAGCAGGCCCCGAGTGCCGCCCTCGACCCGGGAGAAGACGCCACCGTGCTGCTCGCGCAGCCCCCCGTTCCCGCCCGCGGCGAGGCCGTGGAGCAGAACAGTCCGGACGACGCGGTCGCGGGGCGAACGGTCGCCGCGGCAACCGCCGTCAGCGCGCCCGACGCCGAGGCCGACGCGCCGACGGCCATGGCCGCTTTCACCGGCGGCGCGGTGGGGTCGATCCGGGCGGGCGAGGTGACCTACCTCGACGCCATCCACCAGGCGCTCAAGGAGGAGATGGAGCGCGATCCGTCGATCCTTCTCCTCGGTCAGGACATCGCCTTCTTCGAGGGCGCCTTCCGGGTCACGAAAGGACTGCACGCGCGCTGGCCGGACCGGGTGCTCGATACGCCGATCTCGGAGAGCGGCACGCTCGGGCTCGCGGCGGGCGCCGCGATCTTCGGCTACCTGCCGGTCGTCGAGATGCAGTTCGCCGACTTCGTCTCCTGCGGCTTCAATCAGATCGTGAACGTCATCGCCAAGCTCTTCTATCGCTTCGAGCGCCCCTGTCCGGTGATCGTGCGTCTGCCGGCAGGCGGCGGAGTCGGCGCGGGCGCGGGCCATTCGCAGAATCCGGAGGCCTGGTTCGCCCATGTCGCGGGCTTGAAGGTGCTCTGCCCGGCGACGGCGGCGGATGCCAAAGGGCTCCTGAAATCGGCGCTGCGGGACGCGAACCCGGTGATCTTCTGCGAGAACAAGTTCCTCTACCGGCGGGTGAAAGAGGTCCTTCCGGCCGGAGATCATCTGACGCCGATCGGCCAGGCGCAGGTCCTGCGCGCCGGCAGCGACCTCACCTTCATCGCCTACGGAGCCGCCACCTGGATCGCCATGGAGGCGGCCGCAGCGCTGGCGAAGGAGGGCGTCGAGGCCGAGGTGGTCGATCTGCGCTCCCTGGTTCCGTACGACGAGGAGACGGTTCTCGCCTCGGTGCGGAAGACCAATCGCGCGGTCGTCGTCCACGAAGCGCAGTTGACCGGCGGCTTCGGCGGCGAGATCGCGGCGCGCCTGGCCGATAGCGCCTTCGCTTTCCTCGACGCTCCGGTCAAGCGCGTCGCCTATCCCGACCGCCCGAGCCCGTACTCGCGCATCCTCGAGCAGGCGTTGCTGCCCGATTCCGTCAAGCTCCTGGCCGCGGCGCGCGAAGTGCTGGCGTTCTAGCCGGAACCCCGGAGTAACGCGACGCGGACACGCCAGACGGGCATCGAGAGCTACGGCCCCCTGTTCTGCTAGGGTCCGGGGCCATGAGCTGGCTCGCTTTGCTCGGCCTGGCCGTGATCATCACCGCCGTCGCCGCCGTCACCGGTATCAAGGCGCGGGGCACCCGGCCCGTGGCGCACACCCGCTTGATGGGCGGAGCGCGCCTCGCGCTCGTGCTGTTCGTCCTCGTGCTCCTCTACCTCGCGTACCGGGCGCGCACGGGAGGCTGATCCAGACGCGGCAGGACTCTCGCAGCCGCGCGACCGGTGTTAGCGTTCCGGGTGGATGACCCCCGAACCGAGAACCACCGTGATCGCGGCGCTCGAGCGCGCCGCGGCGGAATTCGGCGAGCGGCCGGCGCTCGCCTGGCGGGACGCGAGCGGCTGGAAGACGCTCTCCTGGCGCGCCTATCGCGATCAGGTCTTCCGCGCCGCGGCCGGTTTCGTGCGGCTCGGAGTCGTCCCGGGAACCGGTCTCGCCATCCTCTCCGCGAACCGTCCGGAATGGGCGATCGCCGACCTGGGCGCAGTTGCGGCGGGGGCGATTCCCACCGGGATCTTCGTCACCAACACCCCGGAGCAGTGCGCTTACGTGCTCGACCACACGGAAGCGACGGTCGCGGTCGCCGACAACGCCGACGCAGTGGCGAAGCTCCTGGCCGCGCGCGGCGGCGCGCCACGTCTGCGCACGATCGTCGTCTTCGATGCGGGCGCTGAGCAAGAGGCGGCCGCCGCGGGAGACCGGCCGGCGATCGTCTCCTGGCGCCGTCTCCTCGAGCTCGGCGAGGAAGCCGGTGAGGCGCGGGTGCAGGAACGGGTGGCGGCGCAGCGGGAGGGCGATGTCGCGACCCTGATCTACACCTCGGGCACGACGGGAGCGCCGAAGGGCGTCGAGCTGACCCATCGCAATCTGGTCTGGACCGCCTGGTGTGGCGCGAAGCGGACGATCGTGACGCGTCCCGACGACCGCCAGCTCTCCTACCTGCCGCTCGCGCACATCGCCGAGCAGATGCTGACTCTGCACCTGCCGCTGCAGCACGGCGGCTGCACCTACTTCGTCGCCGCGCTCGAGCGCGTCCCCGAGGCCTTGCGCGAGATCCGGCCGACGATTTTCTTCGCCGTACCCAGGGTGTGGGAGAAGCTCCAGACGGCAGTCGAGAAGGCGATCGCGGAGGCGCCGCCGCGCCGGCAGAAGCTCCTCGGCTGGGCGCGCGCCAAGGCGCTCGCGGCCGGCTACGCCGCGCAGCGCGGCGAGCCGGTCGGCGTCGCCGCCGCGCTCGCCGACCACCTCGTGCTGGGCAAGGTGCGCGCCCGGCTCGGCCTTCACCGCGTGCGCCACGCGGCTTCGGCGGCGGCGCCGATCTCCCTCAGCACGCTCGAATTCTTCCTCTCCCTGGGCGTGCCGATCCTCGAGATCTACGGTCTCTCCGAGACTTCGGGCCCGGGGACGATCTCCACCCCGGGTCGCTTCCGTACCGGTTCGGTCGGTCCGGCCATGCCGGGAGTGGAGATCCGTCTCGCCGAAGACGGTGAAGTCCTGATGCGCGGCCCGAACATCTTCCGCGGCTATCGCAAGGATCCGGAGGCGACCGCGGCCGCGCTGGACGGCGAAGGCTGGCTGCACTCGGGCGACATCGGCGAAATGGGCGCGGACGGCTTCCTGCGCATCACCGACCGGAAGAAGGAGCTCCTCGTCACCTCCGGCGGCAAGAAGATCGCTCCGGCGCCGATCGAGAACCGGCTGCGCGAGATCGAAGGCGTCGCGCATGCGGTCCTGGTCGGCGAACAACGCAATTTCGTGGCGGCGCTGCTGACGCTGGATCCCGCAGCGCTGCCGACGCTCGCCGGGCGGCTCGGGAGTCCCGCCTCGACACTCGCCGCCGCCGCGGCCTGTCCCCTCGTGCGCGCGTTTCTCGGGCGCGAGATCGAGCGCGTCAACGGCGCGCTGGCGCGCTTCGAGACGGTGCGGAAGTTCGAGGTGCTGGCGAGCGAATTTTCCGTCGACAGCGGCGAGCTCACTCCGACGCTCAAGCTCAAGCGCAAGGTGGTGCGCCAGAAATTCGCCGACCGGATCGAGGAGATCTACTCCAGCGGCGGCGGCTGACCGCCCGGCGTTCAGCCAGCGGTGGCGTGCTCGCGCACCTGCGCCGGGGTGCCCGCGGCGGTTCCGGCAAGCGCCAGCGCAAGATCGAGCCAGATCTCTTCCGGGTCTTCGAGTCCCACGGAGAGGCGGAGCAGTCCTGGCGTGACGCCCTCGGCGGCGAGCGCCAGCGGATCGACCAGGCGGTGGGTGAGCCCCGCCGGGTGCTCGATCAGCGTGTCGGTGGTGCCGAGGGAGACCGCCGGAGTGGCGAGCCGCACGCCCTCGAGCACTTGCCGCGCCGCGACGGCGCCACCGACCAGATCGAAGGCGAGGATCGCGCCCGGACCGCTCATCTGCCGGCCCAGGAGGCCGTGCGGGTCTCCTCCGGGGAGACCCGGGTAGAGAACCTTGCGCACGCCGGAATGGGCCGCGAGATGGATGGCGAGGAGACGCGCGCTCTCCTGCGCGCGCCGTACCCGCAGCGGCAGCGTGGGAAGGCTGCGGTGCAGCAGATACGCCGCCCAGGGGTGGAGGAGGGCGCCGGTGAGGATGCGGACCTGACGCAGCGCCGCGGCCTCGAGGGCGCCGCAGGCCACGACCCCCGCGATCACGTCGCCATGTCCGGAGAGGAACTTGGTGGCGCTGTGGATCGCATAGGCGGCGCCGTGGACGAGGGGCTGCTGCAGCACCGGCGTGGCGAAGGTCGAGTCGACCGCGACCGGAACTGCTCCGGCCTGGCGCACGACATCCGCGATATCGACCAGCTCGAGGGTCGGATTGCCGGGCGTCTCGATGAGGACGAGCGCGGTGTCGGGCCTGAGAGCGCCCGCGACCTCTCCGGCAGTGACGAAGGAGGCCTCGATACCGAGCAGACCCGAGGCGAGCAGGTGGTCGGTGCCGCCATAGAGCGGCCGCACCGCGACGACGTGGCGGCCATGGGCACAGGCAGCGAGCAGAACGGCGGTGATCGCCGCCATGCCGCTGCCGAAAGCGACCGCCTGCTCCGCCCTCTCGAGCTCTGCCAGCCCCGCCTCGAAGCGCGCGACGGTCGGGTTGTGCAGGCGGCCGTAGATCGGGGTCGCGGCCTCCGCGGCGCCGGCGGCGAAGGCGTCGAGCGCGACGGTGGCCTGGTAGAGGTCGTGGAACGGATAGGTGGACGACAGGTCTACCGGCGGCGCATGCACGCCGAGCGTGGCGAACTCCTCGCGCCCGGCATGGGCGGCAAGCGTATCGATGGATTGGCTCTTGTACCGCATATAATTCGCCTCCATGGCCAAGAATCAGAGTAATCCTCGTGCAGCGGCAAGTCCATCGAATGTTATTCGGGATGAGCTCTCCCGCGCCCGGCTCGACCGAATCGACCGCGAGATTCTGGTCGCGCTGGCGAACAATGCGCGGCTCTCGAACAAGGAGCTCGCGGCGAGGGTCGGCCTCGCCCCCTCCTCGGCGCTCGAGCGCGTCCGGCGCCTGACCCGCGAGCGTTGGCTGCGCGGCTTCCACGCCGACGTCGATCCGCGCGCCTTCGGCCTCGATCTCGAAGCGATCATCGCGGTCCGCCTGAAGCAGCACTCGCGCGACCAGTTCGAGGCCTTCCGCGCCTACGTGCAGACGCTGGCCGAAGTCGTCGCGGCGTACCACATGGCGGGAGAGGACGACTTCCTCGTGCACGTCCGGGTGCGCGACGCCGACCACCTGCGCGACTTCGCGATCGACGCCTTCACCACCCGGCCGGAGGTCGGGCACCTCGAGACCGCTCTCGTCTTCGAGCACCTGCGCGGCGCCGCCCCGACCTGGACGGAGTGAGGTGCCGCAGCGAGCGCACGAAAAAAGGCCCCGGAGACTCCCCGGGGCCTTCTTGCCTTGCGTGGACTGCCGCCGGCGTCAGCGGCTGCCGGCTTCGATCGCGCCGCTCTGGATCCGCATGCCGTAGAAGCTGCGATAAACGAAGACGAAGGCCACGGCGAGGAAGGTCGCCGCGAGGATCTGCGTCAGCGTGTGCTTGCCGCTGGCGGTCATCTCGACCGCGAGCTCCACGGCGAGCAGACCGAAGAGGGTGGTGAACTTGATCACCGGATTCATGGCGACGGAGCTCGTGTCCTTGAACGGATCGCCGACCGTGTCGCCGACCACGGTCGCGGCATGGAGCGGCGTGCCCTTCTCCTTGAGCTCGACCTCCACGATCTTCTTGGCGTTGTCCCAGGCGCCGCCGGCGTTGGCCATGAAGATCGCCTGATAGAGCCCGAAGATGGCGATCGAGATCAGGTAGCCGATGAAGAAGAACGGTTCGAAGCAGGCGAACGCCAAAGTGCAGAAGAAGATCGTCAGGAAGATGTTGAACATTCCCTTCTGCGCGTACTGCGTGCAGATCTCGACCACCCGCTTCGAGTCGGCGACCGAGGCCCGTCCGGCATGCTCGTCGAGCTTGATGTTGCGCTTGATGAACTCGACCGCGCGATAGGCGCCGGTCGAGACCGCCTGCATCGAGGCGCCGGTGAACCAGTAGATCACCGCGCCGCCGCAGACCAGGCCGAGCAGGAACGGCGGATGGAGGAGAGAGAGCTTGTCGGTGTCGACCGTCAGGCCCTTGGTCAGCATGACGATGATCGAGAAGATCATCGTCGTCGCACCCACCACCGCGGTGCCGATGAGCACCGGCTTCGCCGTCGCCTTGAACGTATTGCCGGCGCCGTCGTTGGCCTCGAGGAAGTCCTTGCTCTTTTCGAACAGCGGCCGGAAGCCGAACTCCTTCTGGATCTCCGCTGCGATGTTCGGCAGCGCCTCGATCTGAGAGAGCTCGTAGACCGACTGCGCGTTGTCGGTGACCGGGCCGTAGGAATCGACGGCGATCGTCACCGGTCCCATGCCGAGGAAGCCGAAGGCGACCAGACCGAAGGCGAAGATCGCCGGCGCGATCATCAGGATCCCCAGCCCCATGGTGGAGATCCAGGCGGCGATGCCCATGAGGGCGGCGATCGTCAAGCCCATCCAGAAGGCGGAGAAGTTGCCGGCGATGAGACCGGCGAGGATGTTGAGCGAAGCGCCGCCTTCCCGCGAGGCGGTGACGATCTCCTTGACGTGCGAAGACTCCATCGAGGTGAAGACTTTGACGAGCTCCGGGATGATCGCACCGGCGAGCGTGCCGCAGGTGATGATCGTGGCGAGCTTCCACCACAGCGTGTTGTCGCCCGCGAGCTCCGGAACGAGGAGCTTCGACGCGGCGTAGGTGACCAGAACCGAGACGATCGAGGTCAGCCAGACGAGGGTGGTGAGCGGCGCCTCGAAGTTCATCTTGTCGACGTGCGCGTAGCGGGCCCGTGCGATCGCCGCGTTGATCCAGTAGGAGACCGCCGAGGTGCCGATCATCAGGATGCGCATGACGAAGATCCAGACCAGGAGCTGCACCTGGACGACCGGGTTGGCCACCGCGAGCAGGATGAAGGTGATGAGCGCGACGCCGGTGACGCCGTAGGTCTCGAAGCCGTCGGCGGTCGGGCCGACCGAGTCGCCGGCGTTGTCACCCGTGCAATCGGCGATGACGCCGGGATTCCGGACGTCGTCCTCCTTGATGTTGAAGACGATCTTCATCAGGTCGGCGCCGATGTCGGCGATCTTGGTGAAGATGCCGCCGGCGATGCGCAACGCGGCGGCGCCGAGCGACTCTCCGATCGCGAAGCCGATGAAGCACGGCCCGGCGAAGTCGCCGGGGACGAAGAGCAGGATCGCCAGCATGATGACGAGCTCGGTCGAGATCAGCAGCATGCCGATCGACATCCCGGCCTTGAGCGGGATGGCGTAGGTCGGAAAGGGCTTGCCGCGCAGCGAGGCGAACGCCGAGCGCGAGTTCGCGAAGGTGTTGATCCGGATGCCGAACCAGGCGACGCCGTAGCTGCCGGCGATGCCGATCAGGCTGAAGGCGATGATGAGCGCCAGCTGATTGAGGTGGAAGTGCCGCAGCCACCCGTAGTAGGCGACGATGATCGTCGCGATGAAGGCCCAGAGCAGCAGGATGAACTTGCCCTGGGTCTGCAGGTAGGTCTTGCAGGTCTCGTAGATGAGCTCCGAGATCTCACGCATCGACTTGTGCACCGGCATGTTCTTCAACTGGGTGTACATCACCAGGCCGAAGAGGAGACCCAACAGGCAGACGAAGAGGCCGAAGAGCAGCAGGGTGGAGCCCGCGACGCCGAGAAACGAGACGCTCGCGAGATCCGGGAGCTTGAGCTCCGCCTCGCTGGCGTGGGCAGGGGCGGGTGAGGCGCCGAAAACGGCGACCAGGGCGAGAAGGGCGAGAACGACTCGTCCTCCGCGCGGGAACCGACTCATCCAGGAAAACATGACTCCTCCGATCGAGACTGCCCCGTCCCGTTCGGGGGGCGGAGCGGAAGTTTCCGGGCGGCCTCGAGAGCGAGCCGCACCAGCTGCGAGAAATCCTTGGGATTACAGTCTGACGCCACGGAGCCGGAGCCCCGCGCGAGCCCTTCTGTGGGCGCCGGACCGGGGAATTCTAGCTGAACCCGGGACGCCCCGACCAGCCGAGTGAAATCGGCGGCGCGACGGGAGTCCGGACCCGAAATGGAGTTAGACTCCGCCAGCTTTTCCCGAAAGGAGCCGGTTTGAACGTCGAGCGACGGGTCCAAAGCGACAGCGCGGAGGAGCCTGCAGGTTTCGTCCGTGAGCTCGGGATGCTCGATTCGACGATGATCGTGGCCGGCTCGATGATCGGCTCGGGGATCTTCATCGTCTCGGCGGACATCGCCCGGCTCACGGGGTCGGCCGGCGGGTTGCTCGCGACCTGGATCGCGACCGGCCTCCTGACGCTCGCCGCGGCCCTCTCCTACGGCGAGCTCGCGGCGATGATGCCCAAGGCGGGCGGGCAGTATGTCTACCTGCGCGAGGCCTACAACCCTCTCGCCGGCTTCCTCTACGGCTGGACGCTCTTCTTCGTCATCCAGACCGGGACGATCGCTGCCGTCGCCGTCGGTTTCGCCCGCTTCCTGGGTGTGCTGGTGCCCGGAATCGGGCCGGCCGACTGGATCGTGCGTCCGGTCGACCTCTCCCCGAGCTACGCCGTCAGCCTTTCCCGGCAGCAGCTCGTCGGGATCGCCATGATCGCGGTCCTGACCTACATCAACACGCGCGGCATCCGGTTGGGCAAGCTCATCCAGAACAGTTTCACCACCGCCAAGACCGCGTCGCTCATCGGCCTGATCGTGCTGGGAGTTCTCGTCGGCCGCAACAGCGCGGCGATCTCGGCCAACTTCGCCGGACTCTGGCGCGCCCAGGGGCCGGCGACGCTCGCCCCCGATTTCGCCTTTCTGCCGGCGGTTTCGGTCCACGGTGGCCTGCTCGCCATCCTCGCCGTCTTCTGCGTCGCGCAGGTCGGGTCGCTGTTCTCCGCCGACGCCTGGAACAACATCACCTTCACCGCCGGCGAGGTGCGGGATCCGCGGCGCGATATTCCGCGTTCGCTCGCCCTGGGGACCCTCCTGGTGACGGCGCTCTATGTGCTCGCCAACGTCGCCTACCTGTGCACGCTGCCGCTCACGGCGATCCAGTCGGCTCCGGACGACCGCGTCGCGACGGCGTCGCTCGGGGTTATTTTCGGCCCGGCCGGCGCGACCATCATGGCGGTGCTGATCGTCGTTTCGACCTTCGGTTGCAACAACGGGTTGATTCTCGCCGGCGCCCGGGTCTATTACGCCATGGCGCAGGACCGGCTGTTCGTGCGCGGCATGGGCAAGCTCAACGCTCACCATGTTCCGGCCGCCGGCCTATGGTGGCAGGGACTCTGGGCCTGCCTGCTGGTCCTGCCGCGCACCCGCACGCGGGATGCCGCGGGCGCGCTCGCGCTCGATGGGTCGGGGAGCCCGACATACGGCAATCTCTACGGCATGCTCCTCGACTACGTGGTCTTCGCGGTCCTGATCTTCTATGTGCTCACCATCGTCGGCCTGTTCATCCTGCGCCGCAAGCGGCCGGACGCACCGCGTCCCTATCGCGCACTCGGCTATCCGTGGGTGCCTGCACTGTATGTCCTGGCGGCGACGACCATCCTCGTCGTGTTGTTCCTGTACAAGTTCGACACCAGCTGGCCGGGTCTCGTCATCGTCCTGACCGGTGTGCCGTTCTATCTCCTCTGGCATCGCGGCGCCGCCGCGGGCCGCACCTAGACTGCCCAGCAGACCCCAAGTCCCCGAGGGAGGTTCCACCCGATGTCGATCGACGCCAAGCAACGAATCGAGGTCCTCGAAGCCCAGGCCGCGGAGGGTGCGCGATGAATCTCTGGGCCACCAAGTCGATCACCGAGCTGCGTACGCAGGCGGACGAGGTCACGGAACACTCTCTCAAGCGCCATCTGGGTCCCTGGGGGCTGACGGCCCTGGGCGTCGGCGCCATCATCGGCGCGGGCATCTTCGTGCTCACCGGTCAGGCCGCCGCCTTGCACGCCGGTCCCGCCGTTCCTCTCTCGATGGCCCTCGTCGGCATCGCCTGCGCCTTTGCCGGGCTGTGCTACGCCGAGATGGCTGCCGCAGTTCCGATCGCGGGGAGCGCGTATACCTATTCGTACGCCACCATGGGCGAGCTCGCGGCCTGGATCATCGGGTGGGATCTGGTGCTCGAGTACGCGGCAGGAGCCGCCACAGTGGGAGTCGGCTGGTCCGGTCACTTCGTCAGTCTGCTGAGTCAGTTCGGGATCGTGCTTCCTCCCCACTTCACCAATGCGCCGACGCAGTGGTGCTCCTCCGGTCAGGTCGCGGCCGCGGTGGCCGGGTGCGCCCACGGCGGGCTCAATCTGACCGGAGCCGTGGTGAATCTGCCGGCCGTCTTCATCGTCGCCCTGATGTCCACTGTGCTGGTCATCGGCATCAGGGAGTCGTCGACGGTGAACAACCTGATCGTGTTGCTCAAGGTCAGCATCATCCTGCTGATCGTGTTCGTCGGCGCGCAGCACATCGATACCGCCAACTGGCATCCCTTCATTCCGCCCAACACGGGTGAATGGGGCACCTTCGGCTGGTCGGGCGTGCTGCGGGGCGCGGGGCTCGTGTTCTTCGCCTACATTGGGTTCGACGCGGTCTCCACCGCGGCACAGGAGACGCGCAATCCGCAGAGGAATCTGCCGATCGGCATTCTCGCATCGCTCGCCCTCTGCACCCTGCTCTACGTCGTGGTTTCGGCCGTACTGACCGGCATCGTGCCGTACACCGAGCTCAACCTCGCCGCTCCGATGGCATACGCGATGGAAAAGATCGGAGCCCCGGGGTGGGTTCGGGTCTCGGTGGACGTCGGCGCGGTCCTCGGACTCGGGTCGGTGATCCTCGTCATGTTGCTCGGCCAGTCGCGGGTCTTCTATTCGATGTCCCGTGACGGACTGCTCGGCAAGTGGGCGGGCAAGGTGCATCCGAAGTTCCGAACGCCGTATCTGTCGACGATCTTCACCGGCCTGGCGGTCGGTCTCGCGACCGGCGTCCTGCCGCTCCAGCTCCTGGGCCAACTGGTGAACATCGGAACCCTGCTCGCCTTCGTTCTGGTCTGCGTCGGAGTTCTGATTCTCCGCAAGACGCGGCCGGATCTCGATCGTCCGTTCAAGACGCCCTGGGTGCCCTTCGTGCCGATCATGGGGATCCTCTGCTGTCTCGGACTCATGGCGACGCTGCCCGCGGATACCTGGATCCGGCTCATCGTCTGGCTGGTGATCGGCTTTGTCATCTACTTCGGCTACAGCGCCAAGCACAGCGTGCTGCAGCAGCAGCGCGATGCCGCGGGGGCAGCGGCGAAGAAGTAGGGCCGTCCGGGAGAGCCGGGTCGGGACGAGGCCGCGGGTTGTGCAACGACCCGCGGCCGCTTTTCGTCGCAGGTGATAGAAGGATGGGCATGAGCCAGCGCCGCCTCAGCCTCGCCCTCGCCCTCGTCTTCCTCCTCCCTGCCGTGCCGGCGATCGCGGATCTTCCCGGCGTCGAGCTCCGGCAGCTCGCGAGCGGTCTCGCCGAGCCGGTCGCGATCGCCCAGGCCGGGGACGACCGGCTGTTCATCGTCGAGCAGGGCGGCCGGATCCGGATCTTCGCCGACGGGGCCCTCCTGCCCGGCGTCTTCCTGGACATCTCCGGCCGCGTGCGCTACGGCGGCGAGCAGGGTCTGCTCGGTCTCGCGTTCCACCCGCGCTACGCCGAGAACGGCCGCCTCTTCGTCAACTACACGCGCGCGAGCGATGGCGCGACGGTGATCTCCCGCTTCACCCGCTCCACCACGGAGCCGAATCACGCCGATGCCGGCAGCGAAGCGATCCTCCTGGTGGTGCCGCAGCCCTACCCCAACCACAACGGAGGCCATCTCGCCTTCGGGCCGTACGGCAAGCTCTTCATCGGCCTGGGCGACGGCGGCGCCGGTGGCGATCCCGCCTGCCGGTCGCAGAATCGCGACGAGCTGCTGGGGAAGATGCTCCGCCTCGACGTCGATGCGCACGCCGACTCGCCGCCCTATCACGCCGCGCCGCCCGACAACCCGTACGCCGGAAGCATCCCGGGAGCCGATCTCGTCTGGGGCCTGGGTCTGCGAAATCCCTGGCGCTTCTCCTTCGATCGCCAGATGGCCGATCTCTATGTCGCCGACGTCGGCCAGGACGCCTGGGACGAAGTCGACTTCTTCTTCAGCGGGTTCACGGCGCCCAACTTCGGTTGGCGGGTGATGGAGGGGAATGCCTGCTACTCGCGCTCAGGATGCCCCGCGTACACTCCTTTCTGTCAGGACCCCGGGCTCGTGGTGCCGATCCTCGAGAACTCGCTCGCGGGCGAAAACTGCGCGGTGATCGGCGGCTACGTCTATCGGGGCCATCGCCTGCCGGCGCTCGATGGCCGCTACCTCTTCGGCGACTACTGTTCGGGCCGCCTCTGGGTGGCGACCCATACGGGAGATACCTGGAGCCGGGAGGAGCTGCCGTTCACCCTGCCGACGCTCACCACCTTCGGCGAGACCCGGGTCGGAGAAATCGTGCTCGCGACCCAATCCGGCGGGCTCTACACCCTGGATCGGCCGGTTTCGACCGCCTGTGTCCCGGCTGCGAACCGCATCTGCCTTCTCGCCGGCCGCTTCGAAGTCGAGGTCTCGGTGCGCGATTACGGGCTCTTCCGCCACGACGGGCAAGCCGTGCTGACGAGCGCCGACTCGGCACTCTTCTGGTTCTTCTCGCCGGATAACTGGGAACAACTGGTGAAGGTCATCGACGGCTGCTCCCTGACCGGGCACTACTGGGTCTATGGCGCCGCCGCCACCGACGTCGAAGCGGTGGTCCGGGTGACCGACACCCTGCACGGCGTGGTCCGGGAATACAACAACAGTCTCGGCAACCAGGCCCCCGCGCTCACCGACTCGGCCGCATTCCCGGACTGCCCCTGACTCCGCGCTTCGCGCCACCCTGTAAGAATCGCGGCGCCGGGGCGTTGTACGGTTGAAGCGGGGAGGAGAACCGACCGTGCAAGGGCGACCACAGCCGCAGGTTTCAGACGCATCCCGAGTCCCTCTCCCTGGCGGAGTCGCCGGGGCCGCGGAGGGCGGGGGGGCCGCGCTGGCGGGGGGCTCGGCGCCGGTCGACCCCGTCCAATCGCTGGCCGAGCTCTTCCGCGAGCACTACGACAAGGTCTTCCGCGCCGCCTACCGGATCACCGGCAACGCCATGGACGCGGAGGATGTCCTGCAGTCGGTCTTCCTGCGTCTCGCCCGCCGGCAGGAGACCTCGCCGCTGGGGGAGGAGGCCGCGGGCTATTTCTACCGCTCGGCGGTCAACGCCGCCCTCGACGTCGTCCGCGCCCGGCAGCGGGCCGGCTGGGCGCCGCTCGAGGAGGCCGAGCTGCCGCGCGCGGCGGCGGCGGCGCTCGCCGGCGCCGAATTCGAGCCCGAACGCGAGCGCCGCCTGAAACAGCTCCGCAAGACCCTGCGGTTGGCGATCGCCCGGCTCTCCCCGCGCGCCGCCGAGGTTTTCACCCTGCGCTACTTCGAAGGGCTGGGCAACCAGGAGATCGCCGAGCTCCAGGGCAGCTCGCAGGGCGTCGTCGCCGTTTTGCTGCATCGCACCCGCTACCGTCTGCGCAAAGAGATCAACAGCCTCATGGGAGATGCGTCATGAAGTCCGAAGAGCGTTTCGAGCAGGCCGTCGCCGCCGTTCGTGAAGAGACCATCGATCCGCGCACGGTCGAAGCGGCGGGCGAGAGAGTCTGGGCGCGCCTGGCTCCCGAGGTCGTTCCCGCCGCCGACGCGGCGTCGCACCGCATTCTCGGTTGCGAAGGGTTCCGCGAGCTGATGCCGGCCTTTCTCGCCGGCGCTCTCGCCGAGCCGAAGCGCGTGCTGCTCGAGGACCACACCCGCGAGTGCCTCCCCTGCCGCCGGGCGCTCGCCGCCGCGCGCCAGGGCCGTCGATCGGGCGCCGCCGTCGCCGAGAACCGGTCGGCGCAGCGTTCCCGGCGCGCCGGCGCCTCGTTCCATGCCCTCCGTCCTTGGGCGCTCGCGGCGGGACTCGCGGGCCTGGCGGTCGTCTCCGGCGCTCTCGTCTGGCAGGGAGGCGTCGGCTACCTGGGTGCCGCGCCCTCGGCGACGGTGCGCTCGATCGCCGGCGAGCTCGCCCTCGTCGCCGGAGGCGAAGTCCACCCGGCCGTGGCCGGCGAGCGCATCTCCGGCGACCAGCTGGTGCGCACCGCCAAGGGTTCGGGCGCGGTGCTCGAGCTCGCCGACGGCTCGCGCATCGAGCTCGCCGAGCGCTCGGAGCTCGGTCTCGGCCGGCGTTGGGACGGCACGGTGCTGGCGCTCGAGCGCGGCAGCCTCATCGTCGAGGCCGCCGAGCAGCGCCGCGGACACCTCTACGTCGATACCGGCGACTGCCGGGTCTCGGTGGTCGGCACGATCTTCTCGGTGAATCGCGGCGCCAAGGGCTCGCGCGTCTCGGTGATCGAAGGTGAGGTCCATGTCCAGCAGGGTGGGGAGCTCGCGGTGCTGTTGCCCGGGCAGCAGCTCGCGACCGGGACTCGTCTTGCCGCGGTGTCGGTCGCGGACGAGATCTCCTGGAGCCGCGATGCCGCGCGCTACCGTGAGCGTCTCGCCGCTCTGCAGTCGCTCGGGCACGAGATCGATCTCGCGCTGGTGCCGGAGTCGGCGCGCACTTCGACCCGGCTGCTCGATCTCGTTCCGGCGGGCACCGGGGTCTACGTGGCGCTGCCGAATCTCTCGCAGTCGCTCGGGTCTGCCTGGCAGATCGTGCAGCAGCGCGTGGCGGAGAACCCGGTCCTCGGCGAGTGGTGGAACGAGCGCTTCGAGGATCCTGCGGACCAGGCGGAGATCTCGCAGGCGATCACCGAGCTCGAGCGTTTCGGTGGCGAGCTCGGCGCAGAGATCGTGCTGGCGATCGATCTCACCCACGCCGCCGCGGGGGCCGGGACGCATCCGGGGAACCCGGGGAGCCCGGGAAACGCAGAGAACGGCCCGCTCCTGCTCGCTGAAGTCCGCGACCCGGTGCGGTTCTCGCCTCTGCTGGACGAAGAGATCGCACGCCTGAACGCCTTGCCCGCGCATGCGGTGGGCGCCGCGGGGCAGACGGAGCCAGCGGAGACCGGCGGCTCCGGGCCGCGCGTCCGGCGCATCACCGATCCGACCGCGGAGAGCGAGAGTGGCCACGAGCTGCTCGTCTGGACGACCGGCGACCTGCTCCTCGCCTCGCCCTCGGCGGCGCGTCTCGCCGCCGTCCAGGGTGAGCTTGCGGCGGGCTACAACGCCTTCGTCGGGACGCCGTTTCATGCCCGCCTTGCGGAGGCCTACAGCGGCGGGACGGAGTGGCTGGTCGGCGTCGATTTCGCTCCGCTGGTCGCCCTGGGAGCCCATGCCGCCCATGCCTCCGACACCGCCGATAACAGCGCGGGCAACCCCAACGCCCTCCTGGGGCTCGAGCGACTGGGTCTGGCCGATGCCGACGTGCTGATTCTCGACAGCCGGAGCGCCGGCGGGGAGACGCAGAATCGCGCTCACCTCGCCTTTCGCCAGGAGCGCCGGGGTGTGGCCTCCTGGCTCGCCGAGCCGGCTCCCGTCGGAGCGCTCGACTTCGTCTCGCCGAGCGCTCACCTCGCCGTAGGCGGCGTCCTCAAGGAGCCGGCGGCGATGCTCGACGACTTGCTGGCGCTCGTCGAAGCGCAGAACTCGCAGAACGCCGGGCAATCCGCCCTGCGGCATCTCGCCGACTTCGAGGCGGAACACGGACTTTCGCTGCGCGAGGATCTCGCCGCGACTCTGGGTGGAGATTTCGCCTTCGCCTTCGACGGACCGTGGCTGCCCATCCCCTCGTGGAAGCTGGTTCTCGAGGTCAACGATGCCGGGCGGCTGCAGGCGACGTTGGCGACCCTGGTCGACGAGTGGAATCGCGCCGCTGCGGCCGCGGCGCCGGCGGATCGTCCCCATCTTCCGCTCTTGCGCCTGTCGCAGGAGGCGATCGACGGACGGGTGGTCTACGACCTCGCGACCGCGAGCGGGACCGACCTCGCGCACTTCCTCTTCGTCGACGGCTACCTCGTCGCCGGGCCGTCGCGAGCCCTGCTGGTCGAGGCCGTGGCGCAGCGCGCCGCGGGGGTCACGCTCGTCGCATCGGCGCAATTCCTGGACCTTCTGCCGCACGACGGCCAGGTGAACTTCTCGGCCGTCGTCTACCAGAACCTCGGTGGGGCGATGGGGGCCCTGGGCGACTTCCTCGGCCGGCAGAGCGCGGTTTCGGCGGCCGAGCGCGAGCGACTGACGGCGCTTGCCGCGCAAGCGGGCCCGAGCCTTGCCGTGGCCTACGGCGAATCCCAGGGTCTGACTCTCGCGACGCGGGGAACGCGCGGTCCTCTGGGCCTCTCCTTCGAGAGTCTCTTCGCGCTCGGCGGCCTCCTTGGTGCGCACGACGCGGAACCCGGCGCCACCGGATCGACCGGGGCGCAGCACGAAACCCCGAGCGGTCCCCGGGCGTAGAGTTCCGGGTGCCGATGCCCGCACCGCTGCTCGAGCTCGAAGGCCTGGAAGTCCATCTGGCCGGGCGCGCGATTCTCAAAGGACTCGCGGGATCGCTCTCCGGCCAGGTGGTCGGCCTGTTGGGGCCGAACGGCGCCGGCAAGACCACCCTGTTCAATACCCTCCTCGGCTTCTACAAGCCCGCGGCCGGCCGGGCGCGCGTCCTCGGGCGCGACATCGCCAGCCAGGCGGGCGAGGTGCGCGAGCGCCTCGGCTACATGCCGGAGAGCGAGTCGTTCGTCTCGGGGCTTTCCGCCGTCCGTTTCGTGCGCATGATGGCCGAGCTCGCGGGGCTGCCACCCAAGGCCGCGCTCGAGCGGGCGCACGAAGCGCTCTTCTACGTCGGCCTGGGCGAGGCGCGGTATCGCAAGCTCGAAACCTACTCGCTGGGCATGAAGCAGCTCGCCAAGCTCGCGCAGGCGATCGCGCACGGGCCGGAGCTCCTGCTGCTCGACGAACCGACGAACGGGCTCGACCCCTCGGCGCGCCAGCGCATGCTGGGACTGGTGCGCGAGATCGCGGCGTCGGGCGTGCGGATCATCCTCTCCTCCCACCTCTTGCGCGACGTCGAGAGCTGCTGCGACGAGGTGATCGTGCTCAAGGACGGCAGGGTGGCGACGATCGCGAACCTCGCCGAAGAGCGCGCGAGCCAGCGCCGCTTCCTCGAGATCGAGACCCGCGGCGGCGAGAACGGCAGCTACCCGAGCCGCCTCGCGGCGCTCGGCTGCGAGGTTGCCGAGCTCTCGAGCCGCAAGCTCAAGGTGGTCCTGCCCGCGGACGTCGACGTGCGCATGCTCTACCGCGTCGCGGCCGAACAGGGGGTGCAGCTCAGGCGCCTGGTGTCGAGCCGCAACTCGCTCGAGCATCTCTTCCTCCGCGCCATGGAGTCCGGCGAGCCCGCCGACTCCCCCGCCGGGAACGCGCCGGAGGTGCCCCGTGCCGGTCTATGACCATCGTTATCGCGGCTACGACGGCGAGCGCCGCAGTGGACGCTTCCGCGTCTGGACGGTGGCGCGTTTCGCGCTCGGCGATCTCTGGAAGTCGCGTCTCGCGCTGCTGCTCTTCATCGTGGCGCTCGTGCCGCCGCTGGTTTTCGCCGGACTCATCTACGGTGCGAACAACCTCGACCTCCTGACGGCCGCCGGTATCAGATTCTCCGGTTCGAGCGGCGACTCGAGCTGGATCGCGATCGACAAGCAGCCGTTCTTCTGGTTTCTGGTCTGGCAGTCGAGCTTCGCCTTCTTCCTCGCGGCGTTCATCGGCCCGACCCTGATCGCGCCCGATCTCGCGCACAATGCTCTTCCGCTCTACCTCTCGCGCCCGCTCTCGCGCGCCGATTACATCGCCGGCAAGCTCCTGGTCCTCCTCGTGCCGCTCTCGGCCGTCACCTGGATCCCCGGCCTGCTGCTCATCGGGCTGCAAACCTCGCTCGCCGGTTTCGGCTGGCTCGGCGGGCACTGGCGGCTCGTGCCGGCGATCTTCATCGGGTCCTGGATCTGGATCCTGCTGCTCGCCTTTCTGGCGGTCGCGATCTCGGCCTGGGTCAAATGGCGGCCGGTGGCGACGGGGATGTTGTTCGGCGTCTTCGTCGTCGGCGAGGCGTTCGGCAAGGCGATCGAACAGATCGCCGGCTTCCGTTGGGGCAAGCTCCTCGCCATGGACGACGTCGTGCAGACGATCTGGGCCGATCTCTTCGGTGGCATCGACTTCCTCGGACACGAGTTCCCCGAGAATCCCCTGCCGGTCGCCTCGTGCTGGATGATGCTGGGGCTGCTGCTCTTCGCGGCGCTCTGGATGCTGCACCGCAGGGTGCGCGCCTGCGAGGTTTCGCGATGAGCTCCGCCGCGAGCGTGCTGCTGTTCGAGAACGTCTCCAAGTTCTACGGCGAGGTTCTCGGGGTGAACCGGATCGATCTTGCGATCGGGCCCGGCATCACGAGTCTCGTGGGGCCGAACGGGTCGGGCAAGACGACCCTGATGAACCTCGCCACCGGGCTCCTCCGCCCGACCGAGGGGCGCGTGACGGTGGGCGGCCTCTCGCCCGACGATCCCGAGCGCCTCTTCGAGCAGGTCGGATACTGCACGCAGTTCGACACCTATCCGCGCGGCATACGCGGCTGGGACTTCATCCACCTCTATCTCAAGCTCCATGGTCTCGCGGACGAGCCGGCGCGCGAGCGCGCCCGGCGAGCAATCGAGCGCGTCGGGATGAGCGAGGCCGCGTCGCGCCGCGTTGCCGGCTACAGCAAGGGCATGAAGCAACGAATCAAGCTGGCGCAGGCGATCGCCCACGATCCGCAGGTGCTGCTCCTCGACGAGCCCCTCAATGGTCTGGATCCGCTCGCCCGCTCCGAAGTGATCGAGCTCCTGCGCGGCTTCGCCGCCGACGGGCGGACGATCGTGGTTTCGAGCCACATCCTGCACGAGGTCGACGAGCTTTCGGATCGCGTGGTGCTGGTGCACGGCGGCTACATCGTCGCCGAAGGCGCCATCGAAGGGGTGCGTGACGAGATGGCCGACGAGCGGCCGCTCGCGGTGCTGGTGCGCTGCACCCGGCCGGGAGCGCTCGCCGCGCGCGTCTTCTCCGAGGACCATGTCGTCGAGGCCCGGATCGATCCGGACGGCCGGGGCCTCCTCGTGCGGACCCGGAGCGCCGAGCAGTTCTATCTCCTGCTCAACCGGCTGGCGGGGGAGGGCCTGGTGGAGGTCGAAGCGGTGGTGCCGGCCGACGAAGACGTGCAGGCGGTCTACCAGTATCTGATCGGCGCCTCCACCGGGACGGCGAGCTAGAGGAGTGATCGCGTGAGCGCACCGGAAACGATCGGATTTCCCCGCTGGGCGCGTCAGGTGCGGGCGATGCTCGGCCTCGAGTTGCGCAAGACCTTCTTGCGGCCGCGGGCGGCGCCGGTGGTGCTGGTCGCCTTCCTGCCGGTCCTCTTGATCGCGCTGCGCATGCTCGCGACCCGGCTGAAGGAGCTTCCCGCACAAAGTGTCGCCGATGTCGTGCAGGCCTACGGCGTCCTCTTCCAGCTCTTCTTCCTGCGCCTGGTGGTTTTCTTCGGATGTTTCGGAATCTTCACCAACCTCATCCGTGGCGAGATCCTCGAGCGCAGCTTGCACTTCTACTTCCTGGCGCCGCTCAGGCGCGACGTCTTCGTGGTCGGCAAGTACCTCGCTGGACTCGTCGCGGGGGGAGTGCTCTTCGGCCTCTCGGTCTTGTTGCAGCTCGCGCTCTCCTTCCTGCCCCGGATGACCGTGGGCGGGCGGGCCTACCTGCTCGCCGGCCCGGGAGCCGGGCAGGCGGCGGTCTATCTCGGCGTGACGCTCCTCGCCGTGGCCGGCTACGGCGCGGTCTTTCTGGCGCTCGGCCTGGCGGTCAAGAACCCGATGATCCCGGCGGCGCTCATTCTCGGCTGGGAGTGGCTGAATTTTCTCCTGCCGCCGGCGCTCAAGAAGATCTCGGTCATCCACTACCTGCAGTCGCTCTGCCCCGTGCCGGTGCCGCACGGACCGTTCGCGCTGCCCGCCGAGCCGACGCCCGCCTGGCTCGCGCTCCTCGGCCTGCTGGCGCTCGCGGGAGTGCTCCTCGTCGTCGCCGCGCGCCGCGCCCGCCGCCTCGAAATTCTCTACGCCGGCGACTGACCGTGCGCGTGGCGCTCCTCACCGCACTTGCGGTGGTGGGCGATCTCCTGCACACTGTGGACAAGGCGGGCCCGATACCTCATGCGCTACAAGCTCGGCATCGTGCTCTCCGGCGGTGGCAGTCGCGGGCTCGCCCATGCCGGCATCCTGCGCGCCCTGGTCGAACAGGGGATCGCGCCCGACTGCATCGCGGGCACGAGCGCCGGCGCCCTGGTCGGCGCGCTCCATGCTTCCGGCCGCGGTACGGCCGAGATATTGCGCTTCTTCGACGACGCGAATCCGTTCCGTCTGTCGCGTCTGGCACTCGGCAAGCCGGGCGTCATCGACTCCGAGAAGATCCTCGGCGCCTTCCACCCCTGGTTTCCCGAGGATTCCTTCGAGGCCTTGAAGGTGCCGCTGTTCGTCACCGGGACCGATCTGGTCTCCGGCCGGCTCGAGGTCTGGAGCTCGGGACCGCTGGTTCGGCCGCTGCTCGCCTCTTCTGCGGTGCCGTTCGTGATCTCGCCCACGCGTGTCAACGGGCGCCTGTTCGCCGACGGCGGCATCGTCAACAACTTCCCCGTCGAGCCCCTGTTCGGTCTGTGCGACGCGATCCTCGGGGTCCACGCGACACCGCTCTCGGCGCCGTCCGAGAGCGACCTGCAGTCGACTTTCGCGGTCACGCAGCGGGCGTTCGAGATCGGTATGTTTCACGCCTCGAAGCGCAAGTTCCACCACGCTGACCTGGTGATTGCGCCCGCGGGGCTCGCGCGCTTCTCGACCTTCGACACGCGCCGTCACGCCGAGATCGCCGAGGTCGGCTACCGCGCCGCGCTCGAGCAGATGGACGCCATCCGGGCGATTCTCTAGCCGGAAGGGGCGAGCGCGCTCCGCTTGCGCTCGACCCGGAGCGCGATCGCCAGGCCGGCGCTCCCCGTCGCCAGCCCGGCGACGGCATCGATCGGATAGTGGTAGCCGCAGACCACCGTCGAGACCGAGATCGCCGCGACCCAGAGCGCGTAACGGAGGGCCGCGTTCGGGAAGAGCCTGCGCCCGGCGAACCACCCCGCGACGAGCGCAGCCGCCACGTGCGTGCTCGGAAAGGCCAGGCCGCCACGGTCGAAGGCGAAGTAGATGGCATTCATGAGCGGCAGGAAGAGCGTGCCGCCCGGCATGCTGCCGGTGCGCTCGACGAGCGGGCCCGCCACCGGCAGGAGGAAGTTGAGCGCGTAGTGCGCGAGCAGCGTCGCGGTCAGGGCGCGCAGATAGCGGTCGACTTCGGGCTGCTGGCGGCGGTCGGCAGCGAGCGCCGGAACGAACAGCAGGATGTAGTAGCTGAAGTAGACCGCATGCGCGAGCTCGAGCGCGGGCAGCGGCCAGTGCGCGCCGGCAAGATACCAGCGCCCGGGGAAGAGGCGCGCGTCGGCGCCCGCGATCCAGACGTCGAGGTCGCGCCCGACCAAGAGGTGGCGGAGACGCCCCGCCGCGTCGTAGAGCCACGGAAGCGCGAGGACCGGCAGCCAGCGACGGAGCCAGCGCCAGCCGTTCCGGTCCACCCCTGAGTCCAGATAGGCCAGCGCGAGAACGAGCCCCGCGAGCGCCAGATGAAGCCCGGCAAGGCGAACCCGCGACGGCTCCGCGCCGCCCGCCACCAGGATCAGGACGGCGATCCCGAGAGCGTAGCCGCCGAGCATGCGGTCGGTGGCGATCAGGCGTTGCGCAGCGACTCCCCGAGCTCGAGGTCGTAGATGCGATAGGTCTTGTAGCGCTCGGCGCCGAGGCTCGCCAGCACCTCGAGCATCGAAGCGTTCGACTCGAGAATCCACGACAGCTCGCCCCAGCGGTAGCGCTTCCTGTGAGCCTCCTCGATCGTGCGCGCGTAGAGCGCGGCATCGATCCCGCGGTGACGCCACTCGCTGCGAACTCCCATGATCAGAACCCGCACCGCGTCGATCCTGCGGCGCTTGAGAAGAATGCGCAACCAGCCGAAGGGCAGCAACCGGCCGTGCGCCAGGCGCAGCGCCTGGTTCACGTCCGGGACGGTCACGCTGACGCCGATCGGCTCGCCCTCGTATTCCGCCAGAAAGACGAGATCGCGGTCGGCGAAGAGCAGCAACTCGCGCGCCAGGGCCCCGATCTCCTCCCGGGTGAGTGGAACCGCACCCCAGTTCTCCGCCCACGCAGCGGAGTGCAGTCGATGGATCTTCGCCACCTCGTCGTCGATGCGCGCAAAGTCCGCCTTGCGCACCACGACGCCGCCCGCCGCGACCCTGCGGCTGGCCGCCGCCAAGCGCGGCGGCACCGCGCCCGGTACCGTCATGCGGAAGGCGAAGAGGTCCTGCGCCTTGCGGAAGCCGTGGCCTTCGACCAGGGTCTGGTAGTAGGGCGGGTTGTACGACATCAGGACTACGGGCGCCAGGTCGAAGGCGTCGAGCAGGAGGCCGCATTCATCGTTGATCGTGAAGCTCTCTGGCCCGCGCAGGCGGACGAGACCGCGCGAGCGCACCCAGCGCGCGGCCTCGTCGAAGAGCGCAGTGCTGACCGCCGGATCGTCGATCGACTCGAAGTGACCGAAAAAGCCGGTCCCGTCGCGATAGGTCTCGAGATGGCGGCGGTTCTCGATCGCGGCGATGCGGCCCACGATCTCGCCATCGCGCTCGGCGAGAAAGAGCTCCGCCTCCGAATGGCGAAAGAAAGGATTCTTCCGGCGATCGAGGAAGTCCAGTCGCTCGATGAAGAGAGGGGCGATCCAGGCGGCGTTGCCGGCATAGATCCGCCAGGGAAGACGGACGAAACGCCGCAGATCCCGGCGCGAGCGCACCGGGCGAACGATTACCGGACCGCTCTGCGTCGCACCGCGGAGCGCGCGCTCAGCGGGTTGCACCGAGTCGCCAGGAGAGGCCGAGCCAGTAATTCGGTCCGCTCGAGTCGGTATCGGCGGTCACTTCCGGTGCCGGGGCAAGCGAGCCGTGCGCCGCGGCTTTCTCCTCGAGCCGGCCCCAGAAGTAGGCGGTACCGACCTGGAGGAAGGTCGTCCGCCGGTGGGTGAGGGGAATGTCGAGCCCGACGCCCACGGTCACGACCGGATAGGAACCGTCGTGATCGACGCGCAAGCTCTCGTCGAGAAACTCGTTGCGCAGGGTGAGCGTCGTCCGATCCTTCTCGTAAGCGACGCCCGCGGCCGCGAGGACGAACGGCTCGACATGGCGACAGTCGGGGCAGGGCAGCCAGTGCGCGGCGGCGAGCAGATCGGCGAAGGTCGAGTAGCGCTGTTCGAACCTGGCGCGCGCCGGCCCGGCCGGCGTGTCGACGGTCTCGGCTCCCCCCACCTCGCCCAAGCTGTAGTCGATCTCGAAGCCCAATTTCCAGTTCGGCCCGACATGGCGCAGGAGCTGTCCACCGAGGCTCAGGTTGTGGATGTCGCTCCAGTCCTCGAAATGGGTGCCGAGAGTCCCGTTGATCTCCGCGATCTGCTGGTTGGTGCGGGTCTGCTTTGGGAACGCCTCCTGAAGGTAGAGGTTCAAAGTCCAGGCGGCGTCCGACGGCTGCGCTGCCGCCGGTTCCGCCCGCCAAGCCCCGGCGACGAGCAGGGTGAAGACGAGCGCCACGGCGGAGCGGCCGGGCCGAGGCGGAGCTCCGCCAGCGTCCCGGCGCGCTCCGAAGTTTGGAACACAGCTCTTGAGATCTGTACCTGTCATCGGATCCTCCCTTCAGGTCAGGGACGCAGGCGAGGAGAGTGTGCCGTCTGTCGGCGGCGGCCTTCACCCCGCGAACGGGTGGGCTCTCCGCGCTTCCACACACCCGGAGGGGTGGTGGCGCCTCCCGTGCGCAGACGCACACTCGAGTCCGCACGAGGCGCGACGAGCAGGGCTCCCGGTCGTCCCCGGAGGAGCGCCGCTCGATCGCCCGCCGAAGGAGGATGAGATGAATGTCCGAGACCTGATGCGGACTTTCCCGCGGCACACGAAAGCCGGAGAGTCGCTCGCCAGCGCCGGTCGCACGATGGCCGAAGCCGGCGTCGGTGTGCTGCCGGTCGTCGACGCCGACCGGCGGGTCGTCGCGGTCGTCACGGATCGCGACATCTGCTGCGCCCTGGCGCGCGAAAACCGGCGTCCGAGCGAGCTCCGTGTCGCGGAGTTCTTGAGTGCGCCGCCCTGGACCTGTCAGGCGGGGGACAACCTGTCTACGGCGCTGGCCACGATGCGCGCGCACGCCGTGCGGCGTCTGCCGGTCGTCGATGCCGAGGGCCGGCTCGAGGGACTGCTCTCGCTCGACGAGGTGGTGCTCGCAGCGCACCTGATTGCGGGCGATCGCCTCGGCGCTCCGGTCTATGCGGAGGTGATCGAGACGCTGCAGGCGATCATGCGCCCGGCGAAGGCCCTCGTAGGCGCCTCCACCGCGGCCGGCTGAGCGGGCTACATCTTCTCGGGTTCGGGGATCCCCAGCAGATCACAGAGCGCGCCCGCCGCCTTGGCGAAGTTGCGGAAGGCGGCGCGGCGCACCCGGCGCAGCGCCGCGTCTTCCTCGTGCAGAACCGGGTGATGGTGATAGACGGTGTTGAAGCGCTGGGCGAGCTCGAGAGCGTGGCGGGCGATGAGCGAGAGCTCGAGCGAGGAGGTCGCGCGCTCGACGGTCTCCTCGACTTGCGACGCCGAGTGCACGAGATCCCAGAGGTCGTCGCTCCAGAGCTCGGCCGGCAGCGCCGCGATCTCCTCCGCGGAGATCCCGCCACTCGCCCCGGCCGCGGCGAGCTTGCGCTCGATGTTGCGCGCGCGCACCAGGGAGTACTGCAGGTAGGGTCCCGACTCACCCTCGAAATTGAGAGCTTCGTCGAAATCGAACGCGATGACCCTGGTGGTGCCGGTCTTGACCATGAAGTAGCGCACCGCGGCGACGGCGATCTCACCCGCCAGCCGGGAGAGGTCATCGTGGCCGAGCTCGCGGTTGCGCCTGGCGATCTCCTCGCGCGCCTTCTCCTCCAGCCGGTCGAGGAGATCGTCGGCCTTGACGCCGATGCCCTTGCGCCCGGACATCTCCTGCGCGCGCCCTTCGGAGCCCTCCTCGAGAATCAGGCCGAGCGCCTTGGCGGTGGCCGGCGAGAGCGTGACCATCTCGTAGGCGAAATGCACCGACCGCGCCGCGGCCTCGTGGTGCCCGAGGGCGGAGAGCCCGGCCCGGACGATCTTCTGCAGGTAGCTCTGGCGGGCGTCGATGACGTTGACGACGGTTCGCCCCCGGCCGAATTGCGGGTGATCCTCCGCGCCCTCCCGGCCGGTGACCCAGAGCCCCTCTTCCTTCCAGTACCGGTAAGCGAACTCCTTGCCCAGGAGGCCGAACTTCCAGAGCTGGTAGGCGATGTCTTTGCCGACGTAGGTCACCGTGCCGTCGGAGCGCACGATGACCTTGTCCGCGTCCTCGAGGCCGCCGAACTCCGCCGTGCCCTCGAGCGGCATCACCCAGCAGCCCTCGTTGCGGCCCGCGGCCTCGAGCTGGATCGCGCCGCTCGCCTTCAGGAGCTCGAAAGCGACGCTGAAGAAGTCGAGGCCCAGGATGTCGCTCTCCTGGGTGAGCAGGTCGTAGCCGATCCCCAGACGGCGCATGGTGGCCAGATGGCGAACGACGATCCGGTGCGCGACCAGGCGTCCCATCTCGGCGCGCTCGCCGGCTCCCGACTCGAGGCAGTGCAGCGTTTCGCGGCGCAGTTTCTGGCGCTCGGGATCCTCGTCGTACCACTTGCCGACCTTGGCGTAGACGTCCCAGCAGCGATAGTCGAAGGGCTCGCGAATCGCCGCGACCTCGGCGACCGAGAGATGCTCGAGGTCGACGAAACCGACCACGACGTCGGCCACCTGCACGCCGGTGTCGTCGATGTAGTTCTGGACCTCGACCTCGACGCCCTGAGCGCGCAGGCCCCGCACCAGCAGGTCGCCGAGCACGGCATTGCGCAGGTGCCCGACGTGGGCCGCCTTGTTCGGATTGATGTTGGTGTGCTCCACGATGACCTTGCCGGCCGCGAGAGCGCTCGCGCCGGGGGCGGCAAAGACCGGTTGGGAGAGGAGCCCGGCGGCGAAGGTCGAACGCTCGAAGAAGAGATTCAGATAGCCCGCCCCTTCGACCCGGAGCTCGCGGACTCCCGCCGGCAGCCGCCACCCGGCGGCCAGGGCCAGCGCGATGTCGCGAGGCTTCTGTTTCAAGGACTTCGCGAGATGAAGCGGGGTCGGGAAGGCGAGGTCGCCCAGGGCGCGCCGGGGTGGGACCTCGGCGACCGGTTCGTGGTCGAGGCCGAATTGACGGGCGATCTCGGCTCGCAGCGAAACGGAGAGCTGGTGCTTGAGGGCCCGGAACATGGGGTAAGCAGTCTACTTGACTGGCGGACCCCCACGGACCCCCATCGCAGGGGCGGCGACCGGGACGGTTGGGGGGAGGAGGCGCGAACGGGGCAGACCTTGATATGCTCAATGGCTCGATACGTCGCTTCAAAACGGCGGCGTCAAACCGATCGACCCGGACCAGAGAGTCATGGCGGAAACCAAGGCGGACAACCGCATCGTCATTACGATGAACAACACCACCCTCGAGCTGGTGGAGGGAGACATCACGGATCTCGACGTGGAGGCGATCGTCAACGCCGCCAATGAGAACCTGGTGTTGGGCGGCGGCGTGGCGGGGACGATCAAGCGGCGTGGCGGGCCTTCTGTCCAGGAGGAGTGCCGCCGGATCGGCTCGACCGGCGTCGGCACTGCGGTCATCACCGGCGCGGGGAAGATGAAGTTCAAGCACGTCATCCACGCCGTGGGGCCGCGCATGGGAGAGGGCGACGAGGACCGCAAGCTCTCCGCCGCCGTCCGGTCGTCGCTCGCCCTCGCCGATCGCCACGGTCTGAAGTCGGTCGCCATCCCGGCGATCTCGACCGGCAACTTCGGGTTTCCCGTCGAGCGTTGCGCGCGCATCCTTCTGACCGAGGTCCACCGCTACCTGCAGGGCGGCACCAAGCTCCAGCGCGTCATCGTCTGCCTCTTCGACGAGGCCACCTGGAAGCTCTTCGCGCGCGAGCTGCGCCGCGGATTCCGCTGAAAAATAGGGACAGGCACCAATTTCCCTTGAAATTGGTGCCTGTCCCTATTTTTCTCGGCCGCGGACGGAGCTTGCCGCGCCACCAGTGACGGAAGGGGCGGCTCCAATCGAGGAATTTGCGAATCGTCGGCTCGAGGCGCGGGTGCTCGACCCGGAAGCGCTGTTGCGCGAGCCGCCGCTGGGCGGCGGTGCCGGTCCACCGCGACTCCTGCCGGCGGGCCTTGGCGAGCGTCGCGCCGAGCTCACGATAGAACTCCTCGTCCCAGCGGAAGAACATGTTCTTCAACCAGCAGGCGTGCGGCTCGGCGCAGGCCTGGTCGAGGATCCTGAAGCGCTGTGGATTCCAGCTCGAGCCTTTGCCCTCGAGCAGCACCTGCCGCATCTCCTGGCGCATCCGGGTGTAGCCCGGGCCGTTCCACTGCTCCGCCAGGCTCGAATTTAGAATGTTCCCGACCGGTTCGCGTCCCGGGCGCAGCAGCAGACAGCAGGGACTCATGTTGCCGTTGCCGGTGATCGCGGTCGAGTACCAGGCGAAGAAGCAGCCGCCGTTGTCGTCCGAAAAGCTCGGAGCGGTGGGGAACGGCGTGGTGATCGAATAGCCGACCTGGCGCTCGACCTCGGAGACCATGTCGGACCAGGTTGCGACCCCGAAGCTCGCCTGCAGGATGCCGTGCTCTTTGTCCCGGCGCAGAATCTCGGCGAAGAGCGGACGTGCGAGCTCACGATCTTGCGGTCGCAGCAGGAGCTCCTTGTCGATGCGCTCGAGCGGAATCTCGAGGACGCTGTTGATCGCCACGACGTCGACGCCGAGTCCGACGGCGGTCTCGTACATGTCGACCATCCGGTCGAGGTTCTTGCGGTCGAGCAGGAACTGCACGACGATCTGCGGCCGCTTGCCGCCGGCGCGCCGCGCCACGAGATTGCGGACGTTGGCGAGCACCTGGTCGAAGAGCGCCGGTTTGACCTGCATCATGCGGTGGTAGTCGGCGGCGTCGGCGGCGTTGAGCGAGACGATGACCTCGCGCGCCGCGCCCTGGACCAGGCGGTGGGCGACTTCCTCGTTGAGGCCCACGGAGTTGGTCGTCAGGTTGTCGATCAGTACGCCGCGCTCGGCGAGCCGGTCGAGGATCTGCAGAATCTCCTTGTGGAACAGGGGGTCGCCGCCGCCTGACAGGCGCACCGAGCGGACGCCGCCCTCGGCGAGCTCGTCGATCAGTCGCAGCGCGCGCTCGATCGGTATCTGGTGCTTGGTCCGCGTGTCCTGCTGGTTGCAGAAATAGCAGGCGACGTTGCAGCGATCGGTCAGATCGAGCTCAGCGTGCGCCGGACCCCGGGTGGCTCCGCCCGAGGCGATCGCGGCGAGGATCTCGCCCTTGCGCTCGGAGTCGATCTCCCGCCAGCCGTGGCTGCTTCTCATGGATGGCGCTCCCTCCGATCCGCGGCGACCTCTCGAGTCCCGTGCGCTGGCGCAGCCCGCGAATCCTAGGCCGCACGCTCGACGATGCGTTTCAGGCCCCGGAGACTACCCTGAAACATCCGCCGCGAAGCGACGTCGAGGCGGAGGAGCCGAAACAGGAGGACCCCCGCGCCGGTGAGAGTCTCCTGCTGGCGGACGAAGGTACCGTTGGGCTTGGCGTCGAGATAGAACGCATGCCGGCCGGAGAGTCCTCCCCCCCTGCCGGTCCAGATCAGCTGGCGCTGCGGCGTCGCGGCTTCGACGCGGGCCGTGAACTTGAGCGTCAGCCAACCCAGGTGGAGGTCCAGATCGAACTGCGAGCCGTCGTGCAGGGTCTTGCGATCCTTCGTCTGCACCGCACGGCAGCCGGGCCACCAGTGGGTCCAGCTCTGCGGGTCGGCGAGGAATCGCCAGACGGTCTCGGGGGCAGCGGCGATCTGAATCGACTCGTCGATCGCCAGTCTGGTCCAGGCCATGGGCTGATTCCGCGCTCAAGCGCCGAACTTCGCCAGCCTCCCGGCGTGGGCGAGGAGCAGCCCCAGGAGCTCGCGCGACGGAATCGTCCCGAGGTGGCCGCGGATCGCCTGCTGCTCGTCGAAAGCCGTGGTGTCGTCGACGAAGGCGATCTGCGATGCCACGAGCAGGGGTACGGGGTGAAAGCTGTGCGCCGCCATCGGCGCCGGGGTCGAATGGTCTCCGGTCACGGCGACGACGTCGGGAGCGAGCGCCAGCAGACGCGGGAGCTCCCCGTCCACTTCCTCGATGACCGCAGCCTTGGCATCGACGTTCCCGTCTTCGCCGGCCTGGTCGGTCTGTTTGACGTGCAGGAAGAAGAAGTCGAAATCTTGCCAGCGTTCCGCGACCCGATCGAGGATCTCGCCGATCTTCTTGCCGCAGGGGACGACCTCCATGCCGCACGCCGAAGCCACGCCGCGATAGAGCGGGTAGCCGGCGAAGGCTCCGCACCGCAGCTTGTAGAGCTCCGGCAGCTGCGGCAGGTGGGGGAGCTTGGAGAAGCCGCGCAACAGCACCCGGTTCGCCCGCGGCTCGTCGGCGATCGCGCTCTCCATGAGCGCCACCGCCCGGCGCACGAGCGCGGCTGTCGGCGCTCCCGCCGGCGCCGTCTCGCGCGCCGCGAGCGCCGGCACGCCGAGCTGCTGCGGATCGGTGTCGTCGAGCGCGGCCTCGAGCCCCTCGCCGGAGAGCAACAGCACGAAGCGGTGCGCCTCGCCCGGCACCGCGCGCACCTTGGCATCCGCGATTCCGGCGAGCGCCCGGTTGAGCTTCTCGCAGACGCGGACGCACTCGCTGGTCGGGATCCGGCCCGCGCGGCGGTCGGTGAGCTCGCCCTGGGCGTTGGCGGTGGCGAAATTTCCGCGCGCCGCGACATCGCCCGGGCGCAGAGTGAGGCCCAGCCCCAAGGCCTCCAGAATGCCGCGTCCGATGTCGAACTCGCGCGCCCGCGGGTCGTAGCCGAAGAGCGCCAGGTGTCCGGGACCGCTCCCGGGCGTGATGCCGGTCGCGACGGGAACGATTCGGCCGAGCGAAGAGCGCTCGGCCAGGGCATCGAGGTGCGGAGTGCGCGCTTTTTGCAGCGCGGTCAGCGGTTGCGCCGGAGTCGCGAGATCGCCGACCCCATCGAGCACCAGCAGGACGATCTTCGTGGCGTTCGCTTGCGCCTGGCGGGAGACAAGATCGAGGTGTCGCATGGGCGGCAGGAGGGGTCAGGCGACGAGGTAGCCGATGGCTCGAATCTGCAGGCGGGACCGCGGCTCGAACCCGTTGCCGACCAGGGCGTAAGCGCTCCTGCCGGCCATGACCGGCAGCACGATCCAGCCGTCGAAGGTGTCGCCGGCGCCGTAGGGCGCGACCACCGGCTCGATCTCGGCGAGCTTGATCCAGTGCTCGTCGTCGGGGTCGAACGATCCCTGCAGCTCGAGGTAGGCGCGGTCGAGGTCGATGATCTTCTGCCCCGACGGATGCCAGACGGAGAACACGAACCGGATCTCGTCGTAGGGCGCCGTGTCGATCATCTTCTGGGAGTGGACGGACATCGGGAAGACGAAAGCGCCCGCCGAGTCGGTGGCGAAGATCTCCGGGGTCGCATCGAAGCCGATCTGTATCGAGCGCGATTCGCGCGCGTCATTCATGGGTAGATCTTCCTTGTCATCATCGGTCCGGACGGGCGCCGCGGGCAAGAGCGAGCGCGCGCCGGACATTGCGGGAGGTGACTTCGTCGTCGGGTGAGAGCAACGGGGCGCCGAGGCCGAAAGCGACCGCGCCGGCGGCGCGATAGGCCGGAATCTCTTCGATTCCGAAGCCGCCACCGGCGAGCATCGGAGCGAGATCGCCGAGCGGCTGGCGGACCACCGCGAGGTAGGCCGGCCCGCCCACCGGAGGCAGCGGGTAGACCTTGAGGAGATCGGCTCCGAGCTCGTGGGCGGTGACGAGCTCGCTCGGCGTCAGGCCCCCCATGCACAGGTAAAGGCCGTGCGTCCGGGCGATCGCGGCGACAGCGGCACTGACATTGGGGGTCACGATGAACTCGCTGCCGGCGGCGACGGCCTCCGCGGCCCGCGCGGCGGTGGTGACCGTGCCCATACCGATGCGGATCGAAGAGTCGGCGGGACGTTCGGCGAGCAGTTGGCGCACCAGATCGGTGGCTCCCGGCACGGTGAAGGTGACCTCGACGAGCTCGAGACCGTGGCGCATGAAGGCGCGCGCCTGCTGGGCCGCCACCGCCCGATCCGCATGGCGCACGACCGCGATGATCGGCGCCCGCGCGAGGCTCTCCGTAACCGCCGATTTGAGCTCGATCGCCGTCGCTTCCACGTCCGGAACTCTATCATCCGGGCGCGCGCCGGAAGGCCCGGCGAGGCCTGTGCGCGCCGGTCCACGCTCGTCTTCGGGCTAGTCGCGCGGCGGTTTGTACGCGCGCCTGAAGGCGTTCCCGGTGCGGCGCAGGAGACCCGAAAGGAGCGCCGCCTCGCGCTCGGAGAGGCCGCAGCGGGCGAGCAGCTGGCGGAGATCCCGGGCCACCCGGTGGATCGTGGTGTCGCGGGCGAAGCCGACCTCGGCCAGGAGCTCCTGCAGGCGGCCGAAGAGGTGATCGATCTGGAAGACCGTGGCGCGCGCGACCGGTGCGAGAGCGATCGCGCCCGGTGCGCCGCGGGCGACGTAGAGCTCGTAAGCGACCAGCAGAACGGCCTGGGCGAGATTCAGCGTCGGGTTCTCCGGCGCTGCCGGAATGCTCACCAGGACGTTGGCGCGCGCCAGCTCGTCGCTCGAGAGCCCCGAGACCTCGGCGCCGAAGACCAGCGCGACGCGCGCGCCGGCGGCATGGCTCGCCAGATGCGCTGGAAGGTCCCGTGGGGCCACAACCGGATGGGGCCAGAGGCGCTCGCGCAGGGATGCGGTGGCGACCACGAACTGAAAACCCGCGAGTGCCTCCGCGAGGCTCTCGTGGCGCTCGGCGCCGTGCAGAATGGGATGGGCGTGCATGGCGAAGGCGAAGGCGGTGTCCCCGAGCGCAGGTGCGGGCTCGACGAGGAGCAGGCGCTCGAGCCCCATGTTGGCCATCGCCCGGGCGACGGCGCCGATATTGCCTTCCTGCTGGGGACGGACCAGGACGACGGCGGGCAGCGTCACGGCCGGCGGACCGCCGACCAGTTCGAGGAGGCGACCACCGCGGTGTCGCCGCTGCCGAGCAGCCAGAGCACGGAGGGCCGCGGTCGGAGTGCGCCGAGCCGCATCTGGCCGCCGTTGGCGCCGAGCACGCTCATCGCCAGGGCGAGCGGCTCGGCGTCCGCCGCGAGCGTCGTCACGGTGACCACACTCGAGACGCCGGTGGCGGGCTTGCCGCTGCGCAGGTCGAGGGCGGGCGAGATCCGTTCCCTGCCGACTGCGAGCGCTTGCGACGACGGGTCGGAGACCGCGAGCGCCTGGTCGACCAGGAGCACCAGACTCTGCGGATTGCCGGACGCCGAGAGGGTGGGCAAGGGGACGGGCCACCCGCGGCCATCGGGGCCGGCGCCCATGCCGCGGGTCACCGGTCCGAGCGCGACCCGGGCGTTCGTGGCGCCCGACTCGGCGAGCGTCCGCACGGCGAGATCGACCGCCCAGCCGCGGACGAAACCCCGCAGATCGAGCTCGCTGCCGGGGGAGATCACGATCGTCCGGGCCTCCGCATTCAGAGTCACCAGGTCGCACTTCGCCGTTTTCGCGGCCGCTTCGAGTTGCTCCGGGGTCGGGAGCGTCCCGGTCCGGGCGCTCTCGGTCCACAGGCGATAGGCGGCCCCGCCGAGCGGTCCGGAGGCCCCGTCGCTCCAGGCGCAGAAGGAGGTCGCGCGGAGCACCAGGCTGAAGAGATCCTGCGACAGCGTCGCCTTGCTCTGCGCAGCCGTCGCCGCGGCGAGCGCGCCGAGTTCGTGCTCGGCGCGCGCGACGGCATCCCAGGCGGCGTCCAGGGCCTTTTCCCCGGCCTGCCTGGGCAGATCGCGGACTTCGATCTCGAGCTCGGTGCCCAGCGCCGGACCGGCGATCCGCAGGGCGGCCGCCGGTGTCGGGTTGCCGGGGTCGCCCGGCGGGGGCGTCGCAACCGCTCCCCAGGCGGCTGTTGCGAGGGATGTCGAGAGCAGGAGCGCGCCTGTCGTCGGGAAGAGCCTGCGGTGGAATCTGTTCACAAATTCATCATACGCGGGAGTTTTACCGTCCCGCCCCTTGCGGACTGGGACGTGGTTGCCACAGAATGCCCGCACGTCGTAGACCGGCAACCATCTCGCATCGGGACGAAGACCAACATGGCAACCGACCGGCTGAGAGCTTTTCTGCTTCCACTTGCTCTGTGCACCCTCCTCGGAGGGTGTGCCAAGGTGCAGGCCCGCATGGAATTCAAGCAAGGCAACTCTTCCTACAAGACCGAGAGCTACCGCGAGGCGATCAAGTACTACAAGCGGGGGCTGGAGCTCGACCCGGGCGCCGTGCAGGTCTGGCGCTCGGTCGGACTGGCAGCGATGGCGGTCTATCGGCCCGGCGACACCTCCAAGCAGAACCTGGCGTACGCGGAGGAGGCCCTGCAGGCTTTCGAGAAGTTCTCCGCGGCCTTTCCGGAAGACGCCAAGGTCAAGGATTACATTCTGACGATCCTGATGAGCTCGGAGCGCTACGACGACGCGCTCAAGCGGCTGCGCTCCCGCTCGGCGACGAATCCCAACGACAAGGAAAACAACCAGGCGATCGCCACGGTGCTCATCCGGGCCGGAAAACTCGACGATGCGATCGCCTTCGTGAAGGGCCTCAGCTCGCGGGCCGACGGCGTCACGAATTACACCGTCGGCGTCGCCTGCTGGGACAAGGCCTACCACGATCCGGTGTTGAGTCCCGAGCAGCGCGGCGTCATCGTCGATGCCGGCATCGACTTCCTCCGCAAGTCGGTTTCCCTGACCCCGGATTCGTTCGATTCCCTGGTCTACCTGAACCTGATTCTGCGCGAGAAGGCGAAGCTCGAAGTCGATCCCGAAAAACAGCAGGCCTTGATCGCCGAAGCGGTGATCTACCAGGACAAGGCCAAAGCCATTGTCGCCGCCCGCAAGGCGCAGACGGCCGCCGCTTCCTGAGGCGACGGGAGAGCCCATGTTCGAAACCGCATTGCTCGAGTCGCAGAAGAAGAAGGCGCCGCCACACCGGGCGCTGATCATCCAGATGGCCCTGCTGATGCACGTGCTCGTGCTCGGAGCCGTGCTGGCCGCGCAATACTGGACCATCGATCCGGTGGACGAGCCCGCGATCCAGGTCTCCTTCTTCGCGGCTTCGTCGCCGCCGCCGCCGCCGCCCCCCCCACCGCCCCCGGCCGCTCCGAAACCGGTGGCGCCCAAGCCCGTGGTGCAGCAGGTGGTGCAGCAGGAAATCGTCCAGCCCAAGGAGGTGCCCGAGAACGTTCCCGAACCGACCACCGATACGGCCTCCGAAGGCGAAGGGACCGAGGGCGGAGTCGAGGGTGGGGTCGCAGGAGGCGTTTCCGGCGGGCAGGTCGGCGGCGTCCCGGATAGCAGCGGCGAAGAGATCCTCCGGGTGGGCGGCGAGATCACCAAGCCGGTGCGCCTCGGTGGAGCTCAGCCGGCCTACACCGAGCTCGCGCGCAAGGCCCGGATTCAGGGCGTGGTGATCGTCGAAGCGATCATCGACAAAGAGGGCCGGGTGACCAACGTCCGTATCCTCAAGGGCCTGCCGATGGGTCTGGACCAGTCGGCGGTGGATGTGGTCAAGACCTGGCGCTTCACACCGGCGACGCTGAATGGGCGACCGGTGAGCGTCTATTACTCGCTGACGGTCAACTTCCGACTGCAATAAAACCGAACCGAATCGAATCGAACCAGGAAGAGGAGAGGAGCTATGGAATTTAGCCCAATGCATCTGTGGGAGTCGATGACATGGATCGCCCAAGGCGTGGCGATCACGCTCGTCATCCTCTCGGTGTACTCGCTGTACGTGACGCTCGAGCGCTGGATATTCTTCAAGAAGGCGAAGAAACAGTCGCTCGACTTCGCTAAGCAGGCGACCGCGGCCCTGGCGAAGGACCAGATCCAGCAGGCCATCGACGTGGCGCGGAAGTTCACCGCCAGCCACCTGGCGCGCGTCACCCGGGCCGGACTGATCGAGTTCCAGCTCGACACTTCTCGTCCGTCGGGTCTTTCCGGCGGAGACATGGTCGAGGCGGCGCGGCGGGCGATCGAGCGCGAGACGTTGATCACCTACTCGGACTTCAAGAAGGGTATCGGCTCCCTGGCCACGATCGCGACGACCGCTCCGTTCATCGGCCTCTTCGGCACCGTCATCGGCATCATCAACGCGTTCCGCGGCATGTCGTCCGGCGCCGGCGGCATCGCGGCCGTCTCGGGAGGAATCGCCGAAGCCCTGGTCACGACGGCCCTGGGCCTCTTCGTCGCCATCCCGGCGGCCTGGATGTTCAACTACTTCACCGGCGTGCTGGAGCGTTTCAGCGTCGAGATGTCGAACTCCTCGTCCGAGCTCGTCGACTTCTTCATCAAGAAGCACGGAGGCAGCAATGCAGTTGGGGTCCGCGTTTAACATACCCGGTTCGAGTGAGAACGACGTCAAGGCGGATATCAACGTCACCCCGCTGGTCGACGTCTGCCTGGTGATGCTGATCATCTTCATGGTGGTCACGCCCTTGCTGCGTGCCGGTGCCGACGTCAATCTGCCGCAGACCAACCAGCCTCCGAAGATGCCGGAGGGGGGCAAGCAGAAGACCATCTCGATGACGGCGCGCGCCGAAGTCGTGATCGACGGAATCTGGATCCCCGACCAGAACCTCATCGGCTACTTCAAGGACATGCACACGCAGACGCCCGAGAAGACGCTGGTGATCAAGGGGGACAAGGCCCTGAAGTACAAGGAAGTCCGTCGCATCATGCAGATCGTGAACGAGGCCGGGTTCGGCGGCGTCGGGCTGGTGACGGACAAGCGCGAGAAGACAGGCCCCTGAGCAGGGCGGAGCGGAGGACTGGCCGATGAGCATGAACGTAGGCGGGGTTAGCGGTGGCGTCCGCAGCGAGATCAACATCACTCCCCTGGTGGACGTGGTCCTGGTGCTGCTGATCATCTTCATGGTGATCCAGCCGATGCTGCAGGTGGGCTACGAGGTGGAGACGCCGCCGGAGGTGAAGTCCGCGCCCTCCACGCCGCCCGGTGATCAGGTGATCATCCGCATGGACGCCGAAGGCAAGACGTTCATCAACAAGCTGGAGATTCCGCGCGCCCAGTTCGCCGAGCGCCTGAAGACGGCGATGACCGGGCGCGAGAAGAAGCTCGCCTTCTTCGCCGCCGATGGAGAGCTCACCTACGACAGAGTGATCGAGTTCATGGATCTCTGCCGCAACAACGGCGCCGAGAAGCTCGGCATCGTCTTCGACGACCTCCGCCCGCAGCCGTAACCCCTTTTGTTTCCTCTCCTTTCCTAGACCTTCCTAAGGGCTGGCTTCCGACCCGGATCTCCGGGGTGGGAGCGAGCTTGACTTGCGATTTCAGAGTGATATCATATAGCTAGCCTAGGAGGGCACAATGAAAGAACAGCAAGCGACGACGTGGAACGGCCTCGTGGCACTCCTTCTGTTCCTGGGAATGTTGGTCGGCTCCATTTTCATTCTGATCTCGGGAGTGCGCTGGGGAGAACCGGCCTGGATCGCGGGCGCGGCCGCCGGCGGGATCCTCTCCGTGGTTCTGCTCGGCGGCCTTTTCATGGTCGAACCGAACCAGGGCCGGGTCCTGACGCTCTTCGGCGCCTATCGTGGCAGCGAACGCAGCGCGGGCCTGCGCTGGGCGAATCCGTTCATGACCAAGCGGGCAATCTCGCTCCGGGTGCGGAACTTCGAAACCGCGCACCTCAAGGTCAACGACGCCGACGGTAATCCGGTCGAGATCGCCGCGGTCGTGGTCTGGCGGGTGATCGATACCTTCGACGCCGTCTTTCTGGTCGACAACTACGAGGACTTCGTCCACGTCCAGTCGGAGTCGGCGCTGCGCAACCTCGCCACTCAGTACACCTACGACTCCCACGCCGAGCACGAGAAGTCGTTGCGCGGCAACACCATCGAGGTCGCCGACCAGCTGCGACGCGAGATCCACGACCGGCTGGTGCAGGCCGGGGTCGACGTGCAGGAGGCCCGGATCACCCATCTTGCCTACGCGCCGGAGATCGCCCAGGCGATGCTGCAGCGCCAGCAAGCCACGGCGATCATCGCGGCGCGCCAGAAGATCGTCGAAGGCGCGGTGGGAATGGTCGAGATGGCCCTCGAGCGGCTCTCCGAGAAGGGCATCGTCAACCTCGACGAGGAGCGCAAGGCGGCGATGGTCTCGAATCTCCTCGTCGTCCTGTGCAGCGAACGCGCGGCAACGCCGGTGGTCAACGCCGGGACGCTCTACACGGGCTGACGGGGGCGTTCTGGCGGATCGCAAGGCCCTCCTGCTGCGGCTCGACCGCGATCTCCATGCCGCCCTCGAGCAGTGGGCGGCGGACGAGCTGCGGAGCCTGAACGCGCAGATCGAGTACCTCCTGCGGCAGGCACTCCGCGAGTCGGGCAGGGAACGGCGCCAGAATCCCCATCGAGATAAGGACGAATCGTCATGAGCGACAGACGTTGCAGCAAGTGCGCAGGGCCGCTCCAAGAAGGCTTCATCCTCGATTGCTCGCACAACGCCGTCCGTGTCGGCCACTGGGCCGAAGGCACGCCGGATTACTGGTTCCTGCGGATCCTCAAGATGAAGGGGCGGCGGAAGATCCCGATGCAAGCCTGGCGCTGCACGAAGTGCGGCTTCCTCGAGTCGTACGCCAACAGCCCCAAGGACTGAGGGAGAGCGCTTCGGAGCCCGGGGTTCAGAGCGGGTGGACACGCACCCGGACGCGTCTCCAGGTGGACGAGGCGAGCGCCCGGGCGAGCTCGACGGCGGAGAGGTAGTTTCCGGGCGCGAGCCAGCGGCAGGAAAGCTCGAACGAGGTGGCGCCGGCGAGGGGAAAGGGCTCGAGGGCGAGCTCGATCGCGCCCGGAGCGTTCGCGGCGCCCGCGGCAACCGGATCATCGGCGACCTCGACCCGCCACCCAGGCAGGCTCACGAAGGCCGGGTCTCCCGTGCATACGGCGAGCGAAAGATCGTCGGCCACCTCGAGCCATGGATCGTCGAGCTCGAGCGTCGCGAGGGTCTCGCCCGCCGCCGCGAGGAGCTCCTCGCGGCGGAGAGCCAGGTGCGAGCGCAGCGCGGCCCATGACGGGTCCGGCAGCTCCGTCGGGTCCATCGGGTGATGGGGGATCCGCCGAAACAGGCGCAGGGCATGCGTCGCGACGAGGGCTGCCAGGTAGGGGTCCGCGCCGGCGAATCGTTCCACGCCGCGCCGCCAGATCTCCTGCCTCACCGCCGCAGGCTGGGAGCGGAAATCGAGCGCTGCCGCCTCCTCGGCATCGAAGCTGGGAGCGGCATCGGCCTCCCACCAGCCGTTGTCGTGCTCGGCGACCGCCCGCAGCAGCGTCTCCCGCCGCGGATGCTCCAGAAGCTCGGGAATCCTGAACAGCCGCAGGATGTCGGCCGCCAGGCGGGCGTGATCCGACTGGGTCACGAGGCGGGCTCCGAAAGGCGTCGAACTCACAATCATCTCCGGACGATCCTCCCAGCGCACCACCCTACCGCGCTCCCGGGCAGGGGCGAGCTGCACGCGCCGCCCCTGCCCGAAAGGAGGTTGTGCAGCGCGATAAAATCCTTGGCACCATGTCCAAGATCACGCGCGACGAAGCGCTCGAGTATCACTCCCGTCCCCCCAAGGGGAAGATCGAAGTCCTGCCGACCAAGCCGACGGCAACCCAACGCGACCTCTCGCTCGCCTACACCCCAGGTGTGGCCGATCCCTGCCTCGAAATCGCCCGCGACCCGCTCCTGGTCTACGAGTACACCGCCAAGGGGAATCTGGTCGCAGTCATCTCCAACGGCACCGCCGTTCTCGGCCTGGGCAACATCGGCGCCCTGGCCGGCAAGCCGGTCATGGAGGGCAAAGGCGTCCTCTTCAAGCGCTTCGCCGGCATCGACGTCTTCGACATCGAAGTCGCGACCGAGGATCCGGAGGAGTTCATCCGGGCGGTGAGGCTCCTGGAGCCGACCTTCGGCGGCATCAACCTCGAGGACATCAAGGCGCCCGAATGCTTCGAGATCGAGCGCCGGCTCAAGGCCGAGATGAACATCCCGGTCTTCCACGACGACCAGCACGGCACCGCGATCATCTCGGGCGCGGCGCTCCTGAACGCCCTCGAGATCGCCGGCAAGCGTATCGGCGACGTCAAGCTGGTGCTCTCGGGCGCCGGTGCCGCCGCCTTCGGCTGTCTCCACCTCTACCTCGAGCTCGGCATCCGCAAGGAGAACATCATCCTCTGCGACCGCAGAGGGGTGATCTATCGCGGCCGGCCGAAGGACACCGACGCGCAGAAGATGGAGTTCGCCGCCGAGACCAAGGCACGCAACCTGGCCGAGGCGCTGGTGGGAGCCGACGTGCTCGTCGGCCTCTCGGTGGCCGGTGCGGTCACGCCCGAGATGTTGCTCACGATGGCTCCGAAACCGATCATCTTCGCGATGGCCAATCCGACCCCGGAGATCGGTTACGACGAAGCCCTGGCCGCCCGCCCCGACGCCATCATGGCGACGGGCCGTAGCGACTATCCCAACCAGGTCAACAACGTGCTCGGCTTTCCGTTCCTCTTCCGGGGCGCGCTCGACACCCGGGCGTCCGACATCAATACCGCGATGAAGCTCGCCGCGACCCGGGCGTTGGCCGCGCTGGCACGCGAAGATGTCCCGGATTCGGTGCTCAAGGCCTACGGGATCAAGTCCTTGAAGTTCGGCCGCGACTACCTCATCCCCAAGCCGTTCGACTACCGCGTCCTGCTGACCGTCGCGCCAGCGGTGGCGCGCGCGGCGGAAGAGAGCGGCATCGCGCGGGTGTCCGTCGGCGACCTCGAAACCTACCGCCACCGGCTCGAGCACCTGGTCTCGCGGCGCCTCGAGCTCATGCGGGTGGTCGTCGATCGGGCCAAGGAGGACCCCAAGCGGATCGTCTTCCCGGAAGGCGAAGAGGAGAAGATCCTGCGCGCGGCGAAGATCCTCGTCGACCAGGGGGTCGCCCACCCGATTCTGCTGGCGCGCCGCGAGGCCATCGCCGGCAAGATCGCCGAGCTGGGTCTGCCGGAGGACCGGATCACCATCGTGCATCCCGAGAGCGCGCCGCAATACGAGCGCTATGCCCACCGCTTCCACGAGCTCCGGCGGCGCGAGGGAGTCACCCTCGAGGACGGCTTCAAACGGATGCGGTCGCGCAACTACTTCGGCAGCATGATGGTCGCCGAAGGGGACGCCGACGGACTGATCTCGGGTCTGACCTACGAGTACGCCGACACCATCCGGCCGGCCCTGCAGATCATTCACACGCGTCCGGGAGTGAATCGCGTCGCCGGGACCTACATCCTGATCCTCAAGGACCGGCTCTTCTTCTTCGCCGACACCACCGTCAACATCGATCCGGATGCCGAGACGCTGGCGGAGATCGCTCTGCTCACCGCGGAGTTCGCCCGGCGCTTCGACGTCGAGCCGCGCGTCGCCATGCTGTCGTTCTCGAACTTCGGCTCGAACCCCCACGCCTCGGCGAAGAAAGCGCGGCGGGCAGTCGAGATCGTCCGCTCCCGCGCGCCGGAGCTGGCGATCGACGGCGAGATGCAGGCCGATACCGCCGTCATGGCCTCGGTACTTCAGGAAACCTACCCCTGGGCGCGGCTCGGTGGGCCGGCGAACGTGCTGATCTTCCCCGAGCTCAACTCCGCCAACACCGCCTACAAGCTGATCTGGAGGCTTGCCGGCGCCGAGGCGATCGGGCCGGTTCTGCTCGGGATGGCGAGGCCGGTCCACGTCTTGCAACGCGGGGTAGAGGTGTCGGACATCGTCAACATGGCGGCGATCTGCGTCGTCGATGCGCAGGAGTTCGAGGCCCGGCAACGGACGGAGAGCTCCGCTGGCGGGCCCGGCTGAGGGTCGCGAGGTCGGCGCCAGATCGGTCCCTGGCCCCCGGCATTGAGGATTCTCGTAATAGGACATTAGAATCCCCCATCAACCTTGGAGGCCACACTATGAAGCGCACGATCGGATGGATGACGGGTCTGGCATTGGCGCTCGCGATCGCGCCGGCGCCGATGCGGGCGGCGGACAACACCAAGCCGCGCATCGCGGTGCTCGAGTTCAAGAACAAGGCGGAAGGACAGTGGTGGTACCACGGCGGCGCGGAGGCCATGCAGGACGTCTTCGTGACCGAGCTCGTCAAGAGCGGCAAGTTCCGCGTCATCGATCGCGAGCAGCTCGCGGCGCTGATGCAGGAGAAGAACCTCTCGCTCGCCGGTGACATCGACCCGAAGACCGCCATCAAGGCGGGCAAGCTCCTCGGCTGCCAGTACTTTCTCACCGGAGCGGTGACGGAGTACGGCGCCCAGGGCACTTCAGCGAGCGCCCCGGGCATCGGCGGCCTGCCGGGCTTCTCCGGGGGCAAGAAGACGTTCACCGCGGCAGCCAACGCGCGCATCATCGACACCACCACCGGCGAGATCCTCTGGGCCGACGAGGCGCGCGGCGAGGATTCGCACTTCCGGCTCTCGATCGGCGGCTTCGGCGGTGGCGTCGACTTCGACGACCGTCAGTTCGACAAGGTGATGAAGCCGGTCGTGCTGCAGCTCGTGGCGAGCATCAAGGCTGCCGACCTGTAAGTCGCACGGCGCGCAGCTCGAGCGCAGCAGAAAAGGGGACACCCGATTTGGGTGTCCCCTTCACTTTTGGTGAAACCGGCTGGGAGCCTGAGTCAGGGCGAGACCTGCCCCGCCCCTGCCCATCAGCCCCCGGTCAGGTTGAAGGCCACCTTGAGCTCCAGCCACATCCGCACCGGAACGCCGTTCTTGGAGGCCGGGGAGAAGAGGCAGCCGCGGGCGTACTCGAGCGCCGCCTCGTCCATGCCGAAACCGGCGGATCCCCCGGTGGGCTTCACATCGACGACCCGTCCGGTCTCGTCGACCAGCACGCGGACGACCACTTGGGCCTCCTTCCTCATGCGCTGCGCGAGCGGCGGGTAGCGCAGACTCGCCCGGCGGGAGACTTTGGGGGGAATGACGCCCGCTCCCATCGTGACGAGGTCGCCGGGACGCACCGTGCCGTCGCCGGCCGGGACGACCGCAGCCGGCGGAGCCGCCGGCTTGCTGTCCGCCGCCGCTGCGGACGGAGGCTCGTCGCCTTCGGAGGGAGCCTGCGTGACCGGGTTTCCGGCCGGAGCCGGGGCGGTCGGGGACGGGCTGTCGGCGGGCGGATTCGTCGGCGCCGATCCCGTCAGGGTGGCCGCTGACACCGGGATCGTGACCGGTTTGGCAGCCGGAATCGGCGCCCCGGCGCTCTGCTGCGCCTGCGCTTTCTTGGCGTCGTCGAGCTTCTTTTGCAGGGCTTTCAGCTGCTCCTCGTACTGGGCGGAAGAGCTCTTGACCTTGTCGTCCACCATCTTCTGAATCTGCGCCTGGATCTCCTCGGGCGAGGCGGTGGCCGGCTTGGGTTCCGCGGCCGCCGTTCCCGCGCCGGCCGGCGCCGTCGTGACCGGTGGTGTCGCGGGCGCGGCGGGACTGCGCCCGAACAGCCAGTAGCCGCCCCCACCGAGGATGACGAGAGCGCCGAGCCCGGCGGCAATCAGCAGGTTCTTGTTTCCGGCGGGCTTGCTCTCCATGCTCTGGCGCTCGCGGAAGACCGAGCTGTCCTCGCGCCCACCGCTGTCGCGCGCCGCCGTCGCGACGCTCTGGCCGAAAGAGGGCGCCGGCGCCTTGGGCGGAGGCGGTGCTGCGGCCGGCGCGCTCACCACGGGGATCGCGGTCGTCTTTTCGATCTCCAGCTCCTGCGTCTCGCGTTCGATCTCCTCGCGGAAGAGGTTGTGCATGAAGAAAGCGAGGTTGAACGTCGTCGGGTTGTACTGCCCATCGAACATCATCTTGGCGAGGGTCTTGTGCCAGGTGACGGCGTCGCCGATCCGCTGCTCCCGGGCCACCAGACTCCGCTTGAGGAGATTCGCCAGGTCCGGATGGAGGTTGCCGCCGTCGGCGGCGACGACCGCCTGGTCGACGAGAGCCGCCTGGCCGCCAGCGGTGGAGACCGGCAGGGCGCGACCGGTCAGCAGCTCGAAGAGGATCGCACCCAGAGAGTAGACATCGTCGGCTTTCGCGGGCGCGGCGCCGGTCAGCACTTCGGGAGCGAGATAGCGACCCGTGGATTGCTTGATCAAGGGATGATTCGCGGCCTCGCGCAAGCCGGTCGAGGCCTCGAAGCCGAGCAGGCGCAGCTCGCCCTCGTTGGAGACGACCACGAGGTGGGGCGTCAGGAAACCGTGCTGGACACGCTCTTCGCCGATGCGGGTCTCGTAAGCCACCGCGAGACCGAGGGCGATGCGCTCGGTCATCAGCAGCGCGTGGTCGAGCGGAATGGGCGAATGCTTCTTCGCCGCCTGTTCGAGCAGTTGCGCGAGAGTCTTGCCGGAGATGTAGTCGTAAGCGACATAGGGGACGCCGCGAACCTGACCGAGATCGAGTCCCAGGCCCAGATTGGGGCTCTTGAGCACCTGCTGGAGCGGCGCCCGCGCCTGGATGCGCTGTGCGAGGCGCTCGCCGTCGAGACCCTGGCCGTTGAAAATGCGCAGGAGAATGACTCGGTCGACCCCCTGCTTGCCGAGCTTGCCGGCGCGAAAAGTCTCGCCCAGCGCATCCTCGGAGAGCTTCTTCAAGAGAAGGTAGTTCCCGAACTGGTCGCGTGTGTTCATTGCGCCCCCTTCGATGAGCAACTGTGGGCTATTCCACAGCGTATCGTGGGAACTGTCAATCTAGGAGAGGCCGTCGGCGCCTCCGTTCCTCGGATGTGGTCGCACGCATCGAAGTACGTCCCGCCGCGGGTCCTCCCGCTGGTCCTATCTGGATGACGGGCGCGCTCTCCAGGGGAGCTTCTGCCAACGCTCGACGTTCCGGTTGTGCTCCGCGAGGCTGTCGGCGAAGACATGGCTGCCGTCGTTGCGGCTGACGAAGTAGAGGAACGGGACATCGGCCGGTTGCGCCGCGGCTTCGAGGCTCGCGAGGCCGGCGGAGCAGATCGGACCGGGTGGCAGTCCGGGCACGCGGTAGGTGTTCCAGGGTGAGTCCATGCGGAGGTCGCCCTTGCGCAGGTTCCCGTCCCAGCGGCCGAGCAGCTTGAGCGCGTGGATGATCGTCGGATCGGCGTAGAGCCCGATTCCCCGGCGCAGGCGGTTGGCATAGACCGCGGCGATGAGCGGCCGCTCGGCGTCGAGCTTCGCCTCCTTCTCGACGAGGCTCGCGAGAATCACCAGCTCGCGCAGCGGCCGGCTGTCTCCCGCGGAGCGCAGAGGGCGCACCCGGAACTCGTATTGGTGACGGAAGGCCGCAGCCAGGGTGTCGGCGATCTCACGCTCCGCCGCGCCGCGGGCGAAGCGATAGGTGTCCGGAAAGAGGTAGCCCTCGAGATCGGTGGCCGAGCGGTCGAGATCGGCGATGCGCTTGGGGGACGCGAACTCAGCGCGCAGCCGGGCGATCTCACCGAGACCTGCGGCTGCCACTGCCTGCGCGGTCTCCTCGACGTCCAGCCCTTCGACGAGGGTCAGCGCGATCGTCCGGATCTCGCCTCGGCGGAGCTTGTCGAGAACTCCGACGGTCGAGAGGCGGTACGGAATCTCGTACTCTCCGGCTTGGAGCGCCGGAGAGCTCATGCCCCAGCGCAGCTCGATGCGCGCGAGGAGCGCCGAACGGATGAGGCCCGCGCTCTCGAGGTGCCGGAGGATCTGCTGCGCGCTTTCGCCCGGCTTCACGACGAAGATCGCCGCGGGCAGGGCGCCGGGGGCCACCGGCGGACCGGGTCCGGTCCGGCGGACCTCATGCCAGGCCCAGTAGCCAGCTAAGGTGAGCGCGAGAAGCGTCAGGAAGAGCAGCCCGGCGAGAGTGCGCAGGCAGCCTCCCCGGCGCGACTTCTTCGGCAGAGGCACAGCGTCGCCGACTGGCGGCTTCGTCACTGCGGCCGCTCCCGCCGGCGGTCGAGCGCCTCTTGGAGGAGGAGCTGCGCGGCGAGCGCATCCCGTCTTGCGCCGGCCTTCTGCCGTGCGGACAGGCGGCCGGCCTCGCGCTGCAGGGAGTTGGCCGCGTGGCTGGTGAGGGTCTCGTCGATCATCTCGACCGGCAGCCCGGTTGCAGCCCGCAAGCGGGCCGCAAATCGTCTCGCCCTGAGCGCCGGCGCTCCCGCCGACCCGTCGGCGCGCAGCGGCTCGCCGACCACGATCCAGGAGATGTTCTCGTGCTTCGCGATAGCGCTGATCGCAGCGAGCGCGCTGCGGTCGTCGGTGCGCACGAGGGTCTCCTTGGGCAAGGCGTATTGACCCTCCGGATCGGAGATCGCCACCCCGATCCTGCGCTCGCCGAAGTCGATTCCGAGGGCTCTCATGGGTCGGGCCAGCGACGACGCCTGTGTTAGCATCCAAACGCTGTCGGGTGGCCTTCCAGGGATCTTGACGGACGCCCGAAGCAATCCGCAAGTCCCGGAGGACATGGAAGATGCACGAAGTATTCATCCTCGCTGGCGCGCGTACGGCGATCGGCGCTTTCCAGGGCGTTTTTCGTGACCAGTCAGCGCCGAAACTGGGTGCCCGCGCGCTCGCCGGCGCGATCGAACGCGCCGGAGTCGCCGCTGCCGATCTGCAGCAGGTCTACATGGGCTGTGTTCTCGCCGCCGGTATCGGGCAGGCCCCGGCCCGTCAGGCCGCTCTCGCCGCCGGCTGCCCGGAGTCGACCGGCGCCATCACCTTCAACAAGGTCTGTGGATCGGGGATGCGGGCCGTCATGTCGGCGGCGAACGATCTGCGCTGCGGCGACTTTTCGCTGGTCGCAGCTGGGGGCATGGAGAACATGAGCCAGGCGCCCTACCTCGCGGTGGGCGTCCGGGACGGCCTGCGCTTAGGCGGTGGCAAGCTCGTCGACTCGCTGGTGCACGACGGGCTCTGGGATCCTTACGGCGACAAGCACATGGGCAGTTGCGCCGAAATCTGCGCCCGTGAATACAAGCTCTCGCGCGAGGAACAGGATGCCTTCACCCGCGAGAGCTACGCCCGCGCGCGCGCGGCGCAGGAAAGCGGTCGCTTCGCATCCGAGATCGTTCCGGTCGAGATCGTCTCGCGCAAGGCGACGACCGTGGTCGACCGGGACGAGGAGCCGGGGAAGTCCGATCTCGAGAAGATGGCTGGATTGAAGCCGGCGTTCGAGAAGGACGGGACGGTGACCGCCGCGAATGCCAGCAAGATCAACGACGGGGCCGCGGCGCTCGTGCTCGCTACCGGCGAAGAGGTCCGGCGCCGCGGAGTGAAGCCGATCGCCCGTCTCGTCTCCCAGGCCTCGCACGCCCAGAAACCGGAGTGGTTCACGACCGCTCCGGTCGCGGCGATCCGCAAGGCTCTCGACCGCGCCGGACTCGCGGTCGGGGATATCGATCTCTTCGAGATCAACGAAGCCTTCGCGGTGGTCGCACTCGCCTGCATGCGGGATCTCGGGATCGCGCACGAGAAGCTCAACGTGCGCGGTGGCGCGGTGGCGCTCGGGCATCCGATCGGCGCCTCCGGGGCGCGCATTCTCGTCACGCTCCTCTCCGCGCTCGAGGAGCGAGGCCTCACGCGGGGCTGTGCCGGAATCTGCATCGGCGGTGGCGAGGCGACGGCCGTGGTGGTCGAACGGCTCGCCTGATGGCTGGCGCTCGCGGCCGGAAATTCTTTGCCGCGCTCGCGGTATTTCTGCCGGCAGCTCTCGGTGCGCAAGTGCCGCCGGCCCCGGTGGTCCCAGTGCCTCCGACCGCTCCACCCGCTCAGGCCGCTCCGCCGGCCGCGGCGCCCGCAGTCGCGGCGCCGGCGCCCGACAGGATCACCTTCGAGCTCAAAGTGCCGCAGGAGCGCGGCGGGGGCGTGGTCTCGGGATCGGCCGCCGAGCTCGAGAGTTTCGGCGAGACCCAGGTCACCGCCCGCGGCGCGGTCGAGATTCACTACAAGGATGTCATCGTCCACGCGGAGCGCCTGGAGCTCGACCGCGACACGATGACCGTGCAGGCCGAAGGCGACGTGGTCTTCGACCAGGGGCCGCAGCGGATCGCGGGCGAGCGCGTCGACTTCGACCTCGAACAGCGCACCGGTACCTTTTGGCAGGCGACGGCGTATGTGCATCCGGACTATTACTTTTCCGGCGACGTGATCGCGAAGACCGGGCCGAACGAATTCACCGTGGATCACGGCGTCTTCACCTCCTGTACCGGCGACCTGACGCCGGACTGGAGCTTTGCGATGTCATCGGCGGATGTCGAGGTCGAAGGCTATGCCCACATCCGGAACGTGCGCATGCGGGTCAAGAAGCTGCCGATCTTCTACTTTCCCTACCTGCTCTGGCCGGCGAAGACCGAGCGCACCTCGGGCCTCCTCGTGCCGAACATCGGCTACTCGAAGCGGCGCGGCGCGTACTTGGGCCTCGCCTGGTACCAGGTGCTCGGCCCGAGCTACGACAACACGCTCTACCTGGACACTTACAGCATGGGCTCCTACGGTGCCGGCGACGACTTCCGCTACCGGCCGACAGACAAGACCAAAGGCACCGCGCGGGCCTACTTCCTTCATAGCCAAGAGCTCGACAAGAATGCCTGGAGAATCGACTGGTCGCATGTCACCGAGGACCTGCCGTTCGGCCTGCGTGGCGTGGTCGCCATCGAACAGTACAGCGATTTCGAAGTCTTCCGCGACTTCGAGCGCAGTGAGAGCCAGAACACGCGACGGTTCCTCTACTCCAATGCCTTCGTCTCCGGAAACTGGGGTGCGCAGTCGCTGAACATCCTCGCCGACCAGCGCGAGACCTTTCTCGGCAACGGGCTGCAGACGGTCACGCAGCGCCAACTGCCCGAGATTCAGTACCGCTTGCGCGAGCTCAAGCTCGGTGAGAGCCCGTTCTATCTCTCGCTCGCAACCACCGCGAACTATCTCCAGGTCGAGCGGACGGGCTCCTACAAGGCCGGCTACGGCCGCTTCGATCTTCAACCCGAGGTGAAACTGCCGCTGCGCCCGGCCCCCTGGCTCTCGCTCGCCGTTACGGCGGGAGGGCGAGCCACCTGGTGGGGCGACAGCTACCCGACCTTCGTGGTCAATCCCGAGACCGGCGTGGGAGAGCTGCGCTGCGGCGATCACGTCGTCGCACCCGGTCAGTCTTTCTGCGGCGACACTTTGACGCGCGTCTATCCGAGTGCCGGCGTCGAGCTCGTCGGACCGTCGTTCTCGCGCATCTTCGAAACCGGCGGCAAGACCTTCTCCAAGTTCAAGCACGTCATCGAGCCGCGCTGGTCGTACGGCTATCTCGGCACCTTCGACGACCAGGACCGGGTGCCCCAGTTCGACGAAATCGACGTCCTGAGGCCGAGCCATTCAGCCTCGGTCGCGCTGGTCAATCGCCTCCTCGCGCGGCCTGCGGACGTAACCAAAGGCGGAGCTTTCGAGATCCTCTCCTTCGAGCTCTCGCAGTCTCTGTCTCTCGACCAGGGACAGCCGCTGCAGAGATCCCGCGATGGCTTGCTGACCAGCCAGTCGGGCCCGATCTTCGCCAAGCTCCGCTTCAATCCGAGCAAGGCATGGAGCCTCCAGGTGCAGGCGGCATACAACACGCTCTTCTCCGGTCTCGACTCGACCTCGTTCTCCGGCACGACGAAGCTCCAGCGCGTCGACCTGGGCCTCACCTGGTTCACCCGCTACGCCGCCGAGAGCTTCAACGACCCCTTGCGGTCGGACACGCTCTCGGATCAGATCCGGGCGAGCTTCGGAATCGATCTGCTTCCGAAGCGCCTGCGCCTCGACGGGCAGGTCAATTACGACGTCGAGAACGCCAACATCCAACAGCAGCGCTATTTTCTGAGCTACGAGTCGCAGTGCTGGAGCGTTCGGCTCGAAGGGGGCGAGTACACCCGGGGCCTCCTCGTCGACCGCAACTACCGCCTGGCGCTCACGCTGAAGAATGTCGGCTCGTTCCTGGACATCTCCGGCGGCGCGTCGAGCGGCTACTGAGGCGGGCGCAGGTCGATGCGGGCGCTCGTTTTCGGCGGCACCGGGATGGTCGGCCGGGCGCTCGTGCGCGAGGGACGAAGCCGGGGTTGGCCGGTGCTCGGCCTCTCCCACGGCCAAGGGGAGATTACCGACCAGCGCCGCTCCCAAGCGCTGTGCGAGTCTTTCCGACCCGCGTTGATCGTCAACTGCGCGGCTTTCACCCAGGTCGACCTGTGCGAGGCCGAGCCGGCGCGCGCCTTGGCGGTCAACGGCGTCGCGGTCGGCAATCTCGTCCGCGCGGCGGAGAGGGTCGGCGCGCATCTCATCCACCTTTCGACAGACTACGTTTTCGACGGCCGCGCGACCTCACCCTGCACCGAGGGGGACGCCACCGCCCCGCGCTCGGTCTACGGCACGAGCAAGCTCGAGGGGGAAAGACAAGCGCTCGCGAGCGCCCGCGCGCTCGTCGTGCGCACCAGCTGGATCTTCGGCGAGGGGGGAGGGAACTTCGTCGATACCATCGCGAGCCGGATCCGCAGCGGCCAGAAGCAATTCCGCGTGGTGCGGGATCAGCTGGGCGCGCCGACCTGGGCCCCCTTTCTGGCCAGAGCCATCGCGGATCTGGGAGAATGGGGGACCACCGGGCTGGTGCACTATCAGAATCGCCCAGTGGTCTCCTGGTACGACTTCGCGCTGGCGATCGCGCGGCAGCTCGACCCGGAGATCGAAGTGGTGCCGATCGCGACCGCGGAGTCGCCGCGCCCGGCGCCCCGGCCGGCCTACTCCGTGCTTGCGGTCGATCGTTTCGAGAAGCTTGCGGGGCGCGCCGTCGAATCCTGGCGGGAAGGGCTTGCGCATCACCTCGGGCTCAGACAAAGGAGTGTTTGAATGCAACGTGTACTCATTACTGGCATCACCGGATTCGCGGGCTCGCATCTCGCCGAGCACCTGCTCGCCGATCGCCCCGAGGCCGAGATCTTCGGCACCTATCGCTGGCGAAGCCGGCGCGAGAACATCGAAGCCATCGAGGGCAAGGTCCGCCTGCTGGAGTGCGATCTCTCCGACATGACCGCAGTCCGCCTCGTGCTCGAGGCCAGCCGCCCCGACGCGATCTTCCATCTCGCGGCGCAGAGCTTCGTGCCCGCTTCATGGGTGTCGCCGCTGCAGACCTTGACCGACAATATCGCCGGCCAGACCAACATCTTCGAGGCCGTGCGATCGCTCGGGCTCGATCCGGCGATCCAGATCGCCTGTTCTTCGGAGGAATACGGGCTCGTTCTGCCGCACGAGGTTCCGATTCGCGAGACCAACCCGCTACGGCCGCTGTCGCCCTATGCGGTCTCCAAGGTCACGCAGGACTTTCTCGCCTACCAGTACTTCATGAGCTACGGCATCCGCGCAGTGCGGACGCGCGGCTTCAACCATACCGGTCCGCGCCGCGGCGAGGTCTTCGTGACCTCGAACTTCGCCAAACAGGTGGCGACGATCGAGGCCGGCAAGACCGAGCCGGTCATCAAGGTCGGCAATCTCGACGCGGTGCGCGACTTCACCGACGTGCGCGACATGGTGCGCGGATACGTCCTCGCGGCCGAGAAGGGCCGACCCGGCGAGGTCTACAACCTGGCTTCCGGCCGCGCGGTCAGCATCCGCGCCATGCTCGACAAGCTGGTTGCCATGGCGAAGGTCGAGGTGAGGGTCGAGACCGACCCGGCGCGCCTGCGCCCCTCGGATGTCCAGGTGCTGATCGGCGACTACGGGAAGTTCCATGCCGACACCGGCTGGGAACCGAAGATCCCCTTCGATCAGACCCTCGAGGACCTGCTCAACTACTGGCGCCAGCGCATCGCGCGGAAATAGTGCGCGGCTCCCTCGCCTCCGGCCGCCGTCGCCCGAGCACTCTCCAATGAGCCTGCGCATTCTCGTCACCGGTGCTACCGGCTTCGTGGGACGCAGGTTGGTGGGGCGGCTCGCGGAAGCGGGGCATGCGGTGGGGGCGGTGGCGATCGATCAGCATGGGCTGCCGGCTGCGGTGGCGCGCTATGTCGTGGATGTGCGCGATGCCGCGGGGCTCTGCGAGGTCTGCGCCGGGTTCGCCCCTGACCGTATCGTGCATCTAGCCGCGCTCTCGCACGTCGGAGAGTCCTGGCGGCGGATACCCGAGTACTTCGCGGTCAACGTGCTCGGAGTCGAGCACGTTCTCGCCGCAGCGCGCGAGTGTCCGGTGCTCTTCATGTCGAGCGCCGAGGTCTACGGACTCGTTCCGGACGACGCGCAGCCGATTCCCGAGAGCCGCCCGGTCTCGCCGCGCACCCCCTACGCCCTGACCAAGGCCGCCGCCGAGCGGCTCGCCCTCGCCGCGGGCGCCACCGTGGTGCGCTCGTTCAATCTGCTCGGTGCCGGCCAGGCAGCGAACTTCGCTCTGCCCAGCTTCGCGGCGCAGCTGGTCGCGATCGAGCGCGGAGCCCGGCCTGTTCTCGCGGTCGGCAATCTCTCCGCCCGCCGTGACTTCGTGCACGTCGACGACGCCATATCCGCTCTCGCCCGGCTCGCGGTCGATCCGCGGCCAGGAGAGATCTTCAATCTCGCGAGCGGCGGAGACCATTCGATCGCCGAGCTGCTCGATCGCCTGATCGCCCTCTCCGGGCTGGCCGTGCGCTGCGAAGAGGATCCGGAGAAGCTGCGGCCGGTCGACGTGCCGCGCCTCTGTGGTGACGCCTCCCGTCTGCGTGCCCTCGGTTGGGAGCCGCAGCGCGGAGTCGAGGCGGCGCTCTGCGATCTCTTCGCCGAGGCGCGCGCCAAGGCCGTGGCGAGCGCGACGCTGAAGGTTCGCGAGTGAAGATTCTGGTCACCGGCTCGACCGGTTTTCTCGGCCGCAGAACTGTCGCCGCGCTCGCGCCGCGCCATGCGCTGCGCCTGCTCGTGCGCTCCGATACCGCGCGGCAACGGTTTCCGGGAGGGGTCGAGTTCGTAACCGGCGACGTCACCGATCCGGCGAGCCTGACGCGCGGCGCAGCGGGCTGCGACGCGATTCTCCACGCTGCGGCGCTGGTCAAGATCGACGCTCCCGCTGCCGAGTTCGAGCGCGTCAACGTCGGTGGGCTCGAGCACGTCCTCGCCGCCGCGGACGCGGCGAAGGTCGGGAAGACGGTCTACGTCTCGAGCTTCATCGCCCTCGGTCCGACGGAGCGCGGGCCCGGCGGCGAGCTCGACGAGGGCGCCGGGCCCGCGCGTCTCGAGGGTCGCGCCTGGATCAACGACTACGAGCGCACCAAGGCGCTCGCCGACCGCCGGGCGCGGCAGGCGATCGCGGACGGGGCGGCGCTCTCGGTCGTCTATCCGGGGGTGATTTACGGTCCCGGCGAGCTCACCGAAGGAAACATCGTCGTGCGCCACCTGCTGGATCTGGCCCACCGGCGCTTGCCGGCGCTCGTCGGCCGGGCGGAGCGGCGCTGGAACTATGTCTTCGTGGACGACGTCGCCTCCGGGATCGCCGCGACGCTCGAGCGCGCGCCCGCCGGCAAGCGCTACCTGCTCGGCGGCGAGAACGTCTCCCAAGCCGAGCTCTACCGGTTGATCGCCGAGATCGGCGGGATCCGGGTGCCGCGCCTCCGCATGCCGGACCTGCTCGCGAAGACGACGGGCGCGGCGATGAAATTCTGGGCGCGCCGGACCGGCGGCGTGCCCAGGCTCACGCCCGATCTGGTCGAGATCTATCGCCACGACTGGGCTTACGATTCGGCGACCGCCGTGCGCGAGCTGGGGTACCGGCCGCGGAGCCTCCGCACCGGGCTTACGGAGACGGTCGCCTGGCTGCGAGAGATCGGCGCTTGGCCGGCCTGACCCCGGGCGAGCTCGGCCGCAAGGCCGTGCACATGGCGGTCGGCGGGTTCGCTTTCGCCGTGCGCCCGCTCGGCGCGGTGCTCGCGGCGCTCGCGGCGCTCGCGGCCGTGCTCTTCAACGCTTTCCTGCTGCCCCGGATCGGCGGTCGCACTCTCTGGCGCGAGGGCGAGACCCGCAGCGGCTTCGCGCTCGGCATCGTGCTCTATCCGATCGCGGTGTTGGCGCTCGTCCTCGTCTTCTGGCAGCGCCTCGAGGTCGCCGCTGCGACCTGGGGGATCCTCGCCTTCGGCGACGGCATGGCTTCGATCGTGGGCATGACCCTCGGGCGCCACAAGCTGCCGTGGAACCCGCGGAAGAGTTGGGCGGGAACCCTGGGTTACATCCTCTTCGGGGGCCTGGCCGCGGCGATTCTGCTGCTGTGGACCGCGCCCGGTCAATACGGCGCCGGCTTCGCGATCGCGGTGGCGTTCACCGCCGCGCTCTTCGCCGCCCTCCTCGAGTCGCAGCCCCTGGGGCTCGACGACAATCTCGGCGTGCCACTGGTCACCGGAATCGTCCTCTTCTGTCTCACCCTCACGCAGGGACACTGGGCTCTGGTCGCCGCGCCGCCGTTCGAGCGCCGTCTGCTCGTCGGACTGGCGGTCAACGTTGCCCTGGCGGTCGCCGCTTACGCGATGGGTGGCGTGGGTCGCGCCGGTGCGGCCGTCGGAACGCTTCTCGGGACGGCGATCTGGGCTTTCGCCGGCGGGCCGGCCTTCGCGTTGCTGTTCGCATTCTTCGCGCTCGGCACCGCGGCGACGAAGCTCGGCTACGCACGCAAGGCCGCCGCCGGAATCGCGCAGGAGAAGGAGGGCAGGCGGGGACCCGGCAACGCTCTGTCGAAGACCTCGATCCCGGCGCTCGCGGCGGTTTTCGCCGCGACGACCGGTCACCCGGTGCTCTTCGCGCTCGCTCTCGCCGGCGCTTTCGCCACGGCGGCCTTCGACACCGTTTCTTCCGAGGTCGGCAAGGCGTATGGGCGTCGTACCTACCTCATCACCACGCTCGGCACCGTGCCGCGCGGCACCGACGGTGCGATCTCGCTCGAGGGCACGGCAGCCGGAATGGCGGCGGCGCTCGCCATCGGCGGTCTCGGCGCGGCACTTGGACTCTATCCGCCCGCCGGGATGGCGGCCGTCGTGGGCGCGGCGTTCGTCGCGACGACGCTCGAGAGCGTCGTCGGAGCGACGCTCGAGAAGCGTGGCCTGCTCGACAACAACGCGGTGAATTTCCTCAACAGCCTCGCCGGAGCACTGCTCGCCGCCGGCATGGGCGCGCTGCTCCTCGGATCCCTCCGAATCGGCGGATCCCTCTGACAACGGCCTGCAACTCCGCGGTGAACCGGCCGTAAGGGAAGCAGGCTCGGGGGCGCGATGACCGCAGACGATCGCGACGGACTCAGGAACGCTCTGGCTCTCTGGGGGCCGGCGTTGGCCGTGCTCGCTCTACACGCCGCGTTCCTCACGACCTACGGCATCTTTCGCGACGAGCTTTATTACCTGGCCTGCGCGGCGCGGCTCGATTGGGGATATGTCGACCACCCGCCCCTCATCGCGGCGCTCACCTGGTTGTGGACCAAGGTCTGCGGCGATTCACTGCCGGCGATCCGCCTGCTGGCTGCTCTCGCGAGCGCTGCCACGGTCGCCGTTTCGGGGTCGATCGCGCGGCGGCTGGGCGGTGGCCGCTTCGCGGTCTTCCTGACCGGCTGTGCGGTCGGCCTGTCGCCGATCGTTCTCGGCCTCTCGTCGGTGCTGTCGATGAATGTCTTCGACCTGCTCTTCTGGGCGCTCGCCTTCCGGATCGCGGTCGAGCTCCTCGACCGCGGGGACGAACGACTCTGGCTCGCCTTCGGCGCCGTCACCGGGGTCGGGCTGTTGAACAAGGTCAGCATCCTCTTTCTCGGCTTCGGGCTGGTCGCCGGGCTCGTCGCGGCTCGGCGCTTCGATCTCTTGCGCAGCCGTTTCTTCTGGCTCGGCGGCGCGCTCGCCGGCCTCCTCTTCGCGCCGCATCTTCTCTGGCAGCATGCTCACGGGTGGCCGACGCTCGAGTTCATGGACACCGCCAGCCGGACCAAGAATGTGGCTCTCCCACCGCTCGCGTTCGTGAGCCAACAGATCCTCCAGACCGGCCCCGCTCACGCCTGCATCTGGATGGTCGGCCTTGCCGCGGTTCTGCTGGCGGCACGATTTCGTCCCTGGCGCGCGCTCGGGGTGACCTACTTCGCCATCCTCGCCGTGATGCTCTCGACCGCTGCCAAGCCCTACTACCTCGCAGCGGTCTATCCGGTGCTGTGGGCGGCCGGAGCCGTGGCGATCGAAGAGTGGACCGGCGGGCGGCGCGGCGGCACGGCGCTGCGCGCGGTGACCGCAGCCGTCGTCGTGCTCGCGGGCGCTCTCCTCGCGCCGCTCGCGCGCCCTATACTCCCGGTCGACGCTTACGTGCGCTATGCGCAGGCCTTCGGGGTGAGGCCGGGGACGGACGAGCGCAAAGCGCTCGGCCGGCTGCCGCAGTTCTTCGCCGACATGCAGGACTGGCGCGGTCTTGCCGAGGCTGTGGGCACGGCGACCGCGCGGCTCACCGCAGCGGAGCGCGCCCGCTCTTGCGTCTTCGGACAGAACTACGGCGAGGCCGGCGCGGTCGAGTACTTTGGACGCGAGCTCGGACTGCCGCCGGCGATCTCGGCCCACAACAGCTGGTTTCTCTGGGGGCCCGGGAGCTGCAGCGGCGAGGTTCTCCTCGTGTTGGGCGATCACCGCGAACGTCTCGCCGAGCTCTTCGAAGCGGTCGAGCTCGGCGCCACCTTCGCGTGCCGGGACTGCATGCCCTACGAGAACGACCTGCCGATCTGGATCGCGCGCCGACCGCGCGGCGAGCTCGGAGCGCTCTGGCCGAAGATCAAGAACTACAGCTGAGCGCGGCGCGCCCGATCCGCTAAACTCTCAGGCCGCATGAAGAAGACCGGGCTCTATATCCAGCTCTCGCGACCGTTCACCCTCCTGCCACCGCTCCTGGGGATCATCTCGGGTTCGATCTGCGCCTGGGGTTCGGTCCACAATCCCGATCCGGCGCGCCACCTGACGCTGTCGGTCGTCCTCACGGTGGCGCTGGGCTCGCTCTGCGCGAGCTTCATGAACGCGGCCTCGAACGCGATCAACCAGATCACCGACCTCGAGATCGACCGGGTCAACAAGCCCGGCCGGCCGCTGGTGACCGGGGAGCTCTCGCTCGCCGAGGGCTGGGCCTTCACCTGGATCTTCTACGCCCTGGCGCTCGTCCCCACCTGGGCCGTGGTGGTCTTTCCCCACACCACTCTGGCGGCGAAGATCGGCGCCCCGCTGCCCTGGCACGAGACCTTCTACATCTACCTCTCCGGGATGATCTTCACCCTGATCTATTCGGTCCCCGCGTGGGGCCGCACGAAGGCCCGGGGAATGTGGGCCAACTGGACGATCGCGATTCCGCGCGGCTGCCTGCTCAAGGTCGCGGGCTGGGCGATGGTCGCGCGCGTCGGGCATTGGGAGCCCTGGGCGCTCGGCTCGATCTTCATGCTCTTCCTCGTCGGAGCGGCCTCGACCAAGGACTTCGCCGACATCAAAGGGGACGCCGCCGGCGGCTGCAAGACGCTGCCGATCCTCCACGGCCCGAGGAAGGCGGCCTGGATCATCGCCCCGTTCTTCGTCTTTCCCTGGCTCCTCGTGCCGCTCTTCGCGCACCTGCCGGATCCGCAGAATCCGGTGCACCCGATCCTCACCGGCAACCAGACAGCGCTCACCGCCCTGGGGGCGCTGCTCACGGTCTGGGGCTGCTACACGGTCTATCTGATCCTGCGCGATCCGGACGACCTGACACGCACCGAGAACCACCCCAGTTGGCGCCAGATGTACCTGATGATGATGGCCGCCCAGATCGGCTTCGCGGTGGCCTACCTGATCCCGCGCTGAGCAGCTCCGCGCTGCGGCGCCGCCTGAGCAGGATTGTGCTACCCTGTGCGTCATGGATGACAGCACGAAAACCTCGACCCCCCAGGTCGGCGTCCGCGAGCTCCGGCAGAACCTGTCCGTCTACCTCGATCGCGTGAAGGAGGGGGAGCGTCTGGAGGTTACCGAGCACGGCCGACCGGTGGCGCTTCTCGTGCCGCTGCCCGACGACGACGACCAGCTGGAGCGCATGATTGCAGAGGGCCGGGTGATTCCTGCGACGCGCGACCTTGCCGAGGTGCTGCGAACTCATCCTCCCTTGCCCGCGATTCCGGGCGCCAAACCGCTCAGCCAGATCCTGCAGGAGATGCGCGACGAGGAGACCTTCTGAAGCCGTCGCCGATCTACTGTGACGCGTCTGCGCTGGTGAAGCTCTTCTTGCCGGAGCCCGAGACGCGAGCGCTACGAGCCTTCCTGGCGGAACCCACGCGGTTGGTTTCTTCCGAGATCGTGCGGGTGGAGCTGCTGCGTGCGCTCCGCCGAGCCCGCGTGCGCGAGGAGGTCACTTCCGAGGCGAACGTCTATCTGGCGACCCTACGTCTCGTCCGCCTCGAGGCTGGGGCCCTCGAGCGCGCGGCCAGGATCGGTCCGACCGAGCTGCGTACGCTCGACGCCCTTCACCTCGCGACAGCCCTCGAATTCTCGCGCGTGCCGGTGACGTTTCTCTGCTACGACCAGCGCCTGGCAACTGCAGCGCGCGAGCACGGCTTGGCTGTCGTGACCCCCGGCCTCGACGAGGTGCACGAGCCGTGAAGGCGGGCGACCCCGTGCCCAAGGAGCACGTCCTCGACCTTGCCGCCCGTCTCGGCCACGAGCGCGTGCTGCTCATCCAGGAGCCGGCGGCGGGGCTGCGGGCGGTGATCGCCATCCACGACACCACCCTCGGAGTGGCGGTAGGGGGGACGCGAATGCGGACCTACCCCGCCTTCGACGACGCCGTCGAGGACGCACTCCGACTCTCCTGCGCCATGACCTCGAAAGCCGCTTTCGCCGGCATGCCGTACGGCGGCGGCAAGGCGGTGATCTTCGGCGATCCGCGGCGCGACAAGACGCCGGAGCTGCTGCTCGCGTTCGCTCGCGCCGTCGACGAGCTGGGTGGACGCTTCCTGACCGGCGGCGACATGGGGATCGGCAATGAGGACTTGAAGGTCCTCCTGCGCGGCACCCGCCATATCGGCTGTACGCCTTCCGGTGCGAACGTCGATGCCTCGGACCTGACCGCGATCGGTGTCGTCTCCGCAATGCGCGCCGTCGCCGAGCGGCTGGGAAGGTCTTTGAGCGAATGCCGAGTCGCGATTCAGGGCGTGGGCGAAGTCGGTGGCCGCCTGGCCGAAAAGCTTGCTGGTAAAGGGGTCGGCTTGATCGTGACGGACACCGTTCGCGACCGCCTGGACGCCGTCGTGCGCGCGACCGGCGCGCGGGCCGTCTTGCCGAAGGAGATCTTCGACGTCGAGTGCGACCTCTTCTCGCCCAACGCCGCGGGCGGCGTCATCGACTCGGAGGTTGTAGAGCGCCTGCGCTGCGCGGCGGTGGTCGGTGCCGCGAACAATCCGCTCGGCTCGCCGGAAGTCGGTGAACAGCTTTGGCGGCGTGGCGTTCTCTATGCGCCCGACTTCGTGGTCAACGCCGGAGGACTCCTGTCGGTGCTCTTCGAGACCGGAGTCCTCGACGAGGCCGGCATCGTGGCGCGGGTCGAGCGCATCGGCGCCGACCTCGCCGAGCTTCTCGACCGGGCGGAGCGCGAAGGCGCGGCCGCCTTTCCGCGTCGCCGACCGCGTCGTCGCGGAACGCCTCGCGGCGGCGCGGGCGGCGAAGGGGAGTTGAGCAGCGCGCCGTGGAGCGCCATTCTGCGCCCACCGCCGGGCGCGGGGGACGACGGCCGCTGGTGGCGGTTCCTGGCGCCGGTCGAGCGTCGCTCCGCGACGACGCTGGCTGAGGTGCGCGACCTTCTCGCGAGCGTCGAGCGGGCGACCGAAGACGGCCTCTGGGCGGTCGGCTTCGTCGGCTACGAGGCCGCACCGGCTTTCGATGCGAGCCTCGCGGTGCGCGCGCCGGCGACCGGAGCGCTCGCGGCGTTCAGCTTCTTTCCCTCACCGGAGCTTGTCGACGCCCCGCCCGGCGCAGACCTGGCGGCGAAGGTCGAGGGGTTGCAGCCCCTCCAGGGAGAGACGGAGCACGCGGTGGCGATCGCCACCGTTCACGCGGCCATCGCCGCCGGAGAGACCTACCAGGTCAATCTCACTTTTCCCCTGCAGGGCCGCATCGCGGGCGACCCCGAAGCTCTGTTCTGGCGTCTCGCCCCGGCGAGCGCCGCACCGCACGCCGCTTTCCTCGATTGCGGCGACACCGCGCTGGTCTCGCTCTCCCCAGAGCTCTTCTTCCGCCGTGAGAACGGGCGCGTGACCATGCGTCCGATGAAGGGGACGCGGACGCGGGGCCGGTATTCCGAGGAAGACGAAGTGCAGGCCGCGGCGCTCGCCGCCTCGCCGAAAGAGCGCGCCGAGAATCTGATGATCGTGGACATGGTGCGCAACGATCTCGGTCGGATCGCCCGCACCGGGAGCGTCGCCGTCGAGAGCCTCTTCGCGCTCGAGCGTTATCCGACCGTCTGGCAGATGACCTCGACGGTTACGGCGCGGAGCCCGGCGGGGCTGCCGGAGCTCTTCGGCGCGCTCTTTCCCTGCGCCTCGGTGACCGGAGCGCCCAAGGCGCGGACGATGGAGTGGATCGCGCGGCTCGAGCGCCGGCCGCGCGGCGTCTACTGCGGGGCGATCGGTTGGGCCGCGCCGCGCCGCCGCGCGAGCTTCTCGGTGGCGATCCGCACCGCAGTCGTCGAGCGCTCGTCGGAGACTCTCGAGTACGGCGTCGGCAGCGGCGTGGTCTGGGACTCGGAACCGGCGGCGGAGTACCGCGAGTGTCTGGCCAAGGCCGGAGCCCTCGAGGATCCCGGGACTGCCCTTCGCGCTCATCGAGACGATGCTCTGGCGCCCGCGCTGCGGCATCCGGCTGCTCGACATGCACCTCGCGCGCCTGGCGGCGTCCGCGGACTACTTCGGGTTCGTTCTCGACCGTGCGGACCTCGCGAGCCTTCGTCGAAGCCGAGCTTGCCGAGCTCGCGCGGCAAGCGACGACGAAGCAGCGCATCCGCCTCGAGCTCGCCCCAGATGGCGGCCTCTCCTTTACCAGCAAGCCTTTCGCGGCCGAGAGGCGAACCTGGCTCGTAGACCTCGCGAGCGGACCGGTGGATTCGCAAGACAGATCTCTCTTCCACAAGACCACGAACCGAGCGCTTTACGATGCCGCCCTCGCTGGCGCTCGGGCGGCGGGTTGCGACGAAGCGATCCTCTGGAACGAGCGCGGCGAGCTGACCGAGGGGACGAGAACCAATCTGGTGCTGGAGCTCGACGGCGAGCGCTTGACGCCGGCGAGAGAGTGCGGCCTCCTGGCCGGCGTCTTCCGTCAGTCGCTCCTCGAAAGCAAGCGGGTGCGGGAGGCGGTGCTCCGCAAGGCGGACCTCGCGCGCGCGAGCCGTGTCCTCCTGATCAACGCCCTGCGCGGGTGGCTCCCGGCAGAGCTCGTCAGCGGGCGGTAGCGCGCGACTGCAGCTCTGCGAACAGGCGCTCGATCGAGACGAAGTCGGATTTCGGAAAGTTCGCCGGGTTGCCCCAGAACTCCGCGAGCCCTCGGTGCCCCCAGCGCTCGTAGACCGTGACCTTCACCATCAGCTGCAGCTTGTCGCAGGCGCGCACGAAGCGGGCCTCGGTCGTCTCGCCCTCCTCGTATTCCTCGTAGAGCGCATTCGCCCGCGGGTCGGCCGGGGCCAGGATGTCCGCCGCCGCGCGGCGCTCGGCCGCGTGCTTGACCTCCGCCGGAAGGTAGGTGGTCGCGGTCCGCGGCAGATCTCCGATCCGGAGCTCCGCCAAGTCGTGCATGAGCGCCATCTCGACGGCGTGCGCGCGGTCGAGCGCGGGCTCCTCGGCGGCGAGCAGCCAGACCAGCATGGCGAGGTGAAAGGTGTGCTCGGAGACCGATTCGCAGTCGGAGATGCCGCGCAGAAAATAGCCGCTGCGCGGCACCCGATCCAGAGTCTGCAGCTCGAGGAGGAGGTCGAGAAGGCTGGCGTTGGCGACGCGCACGCCGGGCCTCAGGAGGGCGGTCTCCAGGGCGTTCCCGCTCCCAGCCAGCCGCGCGACATGTAGTCGGACATCATGATGACGAACATCAGCATCACGAAGAAGAAGCCGCTCGCCGCCACCAGGGGAATGAGCCGCGTGCCGTACTTGACGTGCATGAAGAACATGACGACGAGAGTCGCTTTGACGACCGCGATCGAAAGCATCACGACGTTGTTGGCCGGACCGAGATCGAGGAAGGCCACGGCGACCGTGATCGCCGTGAAGACCATCAGGGCCGCGAAAACGGTGAAATAGGTCTTGAGCGGAACGACGTGGTGCGCGGACATGGCTCAGGCCCCTCCGTGGTAGTGCCGGCCGATGAGATAGAGCAGCGGGAAGAGGAAGATCCAGACGATATCGACGAAATGCCAGTAGAGGCCGAAGTTCTCGATCGGGTTGTAATACTCGGCGGAAAAATGGCCCTTCAGGGTCTTGCGGAGCAGCCAGACCAGCAGGCCCAAGCCGACGATCATGTGCAGGGCGTGCATGCCGGTCATGGCGAAGTAGAGCGAGAAGAAGAGCTCGGCGCGGGATCCGATGGCGCCGGCAAAATGGAAATTGGGGCCGGGGATCAGGTGATGCTCCCACTTCGCCGCGTACTCGAAGTACTTCACGACGAGGAACGTGAGGCCGAGGACTCCGGTTGCGGAGAGCCACCTGACGAGCGCCTGGATGCGCCCGAGCTGGGCGGAGCGCACGCCGAGGGCCATGGTGAGCGAGCTCGCGATCAGGACGACGGTGTTGAATCCGCCGAGCAGAATCGAGAGCTCGTGGCTGCCGGCCGCGAAAGCCGTCGGGTCCTTCCAGCGGTAGAGCAGGTAGCACATGAACAGCCCGCCGAAGAACATGACCTCCTGCACCAGGAAGAACCACATCCCGAGGGTCGAGGCCTCCTTCTGCTGCTCGAGGTCGTCGAAATGGTGCGCGAGATACGGGGAGTGAACGTGGGACACGAGGGCGGCTCCTTGTTCGTCGCTCTCTATCAATGCGAAAGCGCGGGGGGAACCGCGCGTCCGGCGGCCTCTTCGGCCGCCTCGAAGTAGTCGTAGGGCTCCCGCGTGACGACCGGGGTGACCTCGAAGTTCTCGGTCGGAGGCGGCGAGCTGGTCTCCCACTCGAGTCCGCGGGCGCCCCAGGGGTTGTTGCCGGCGAGCTTGCCGCGCTTCAGCGACCAGAGGAAGTAGATCGTCGGCAGGACGAAACCGACCGCGAGCACGGAGGCGCCGGCGGTCGAGAGGATGTTCAGGACCTGAAACTCCGGCGGATAGGCGTGGTAGCGACGGGGCATCCCCATGTAGCCGAGCAGGAACTGCGGGAAGAAGGTCAGGTTGAAGCCCACGAACACCAGGAGCGCCGAGAGCTTCGCCCAGAACTCGGGATAGAGGCGGCCGGTGATCTTCGGCCACCAGAAGTGCAGGCCCCCCAGGTAGCCCATGATCGTCCCGCCCACCATGACGTAGTGGAAATGCGCCACGACGAAATAGGTGTCGTGCACGTGGACGTCGAAGCCGAGGGTTCCGAGAAAGACGCCGGTCAGACCTCCGATCGTGAAGAGGCCGATGAAGCCCAGGGCATAGAGCATCGGCGTCTCGAGGGAAACCGATCCCTGATAGAGGGTCATCGACCAGTTGAAGACCTTCACCGCGGAGGGAATCGCCACCAGCATGGTGAGCAGCGAGAAGATCGCGCCGGCGTAGACCGACTGGCCCGAAACGTAGAGGTGGTGTCCCCAGACGACGAAACCGAGCACCGCGATGCCGATCGAGGCGAAGGCGACGAAGTGATATCCGAAGATGCGCTTGCGCGAGAAGCAGGCGATGAGCTCCGAGATCACCGCCATCGACGGCAGAATCATGATGTAAACCGCCGGGTGGGAGTAGAACCAGAAGAGGTGCTGGAAGAGGATCGGGTCGCCGCCCTTGGCGGGATCGAAGATGCCGAGATGGAAGAGCCGCTCCAGCACCAGCAGCACCAGGGTGATCGCGATCACCGGCGTGCCCAGGACCATGATCAAGCTGGTCGCGTAGTGGCCCCAGATGAAGAGTGGCAGGCGGAACCAGGTCATTCCGGGACAGCGCATGCGGTGGATCGTGACCATGAAGTTGAGGCCGGTCAGGATCGAGGAGAAGCCGTTGATGAAGACGCCGATGCCGACGATCAAGACGTTCGTCGTCGTGTACGAGGAGCTGTAGGGCGGATAGAAGGTCCAGCCGGTGTCGACGCCACCGTTCAGGACTCCGAGGAGCATCAGGGAGCCGCCGGTCATGTAGAGATACCAGCTCGCCAGATTGAGCCTGGGGAAGGCCACGTCCTTGGCCCCGATCATCAGCGGGATCAGGAAATTGCCGAGAATGCCGGGGATCGCTGGAATGAGAAAGAAGAAGACCATCGTGACGCCGTGACCGGTGAACACGCGGTTGTAGGTGTCCGCGAGCAGCAGATCGCCCTGGGGCGTCAGCAGCTCGATCCGCATGAGCATGGCGAAGATGCCGCCGAGCAGGAAGTAGCAGCTCACCGAAATGAGGTAGAGGATCGCGACCCTCTTGTGGTCGAGCGTCAGCAGCCAGGACTTCAGGCCGTGCTCGGCGGTGAGGAAATTCGGCCGCTCGGCCGGAACAGCGGTGGTGTTCATCGGGGAATCCCTCGCGAGGCCGGAGTCGTTCCCGCCGCCGCGGCGTCCGCGCCCGGCAGGTTCTTGATGTAGGCGAGCAGCTGCTGCATGGCCTCTTCGCTGACCTGGCCCTGGTAGGACGGCATGATCGGCTCGTAGCCCTTCACCACCTTGGCGTTGGGCAGGAGAATCGACTCGCGAAGATAGGCGTCGTCGACCCGCGCCGTGCCGCCATCGGCGAGCGCGGCATCGGTGCCGTAGATGCCATCGAGAACCGGACCGCGCCCGCCTGGTGCGGGCTTGTGACAGGTGTTGCAGGCATACTGGGCGAAGAGCTGGGCGCCGTCGGCGGACGATGCCTTCGGCGCCGGCTGGGTGGCGAGCCAGGCCTGGTAATCCTCCGGAGTCTGCACCACCACCCAGCCGATCATCCCGGAGTGATTCGTGCCGCAGTACTCGGCGCAGAAGAAATGAAAGCGCCCGGCCTTGATGGGCAGGAACCAGATCGAGGTGAAGCGCCCGGGAAGAACGTCGGCCTTGACCCTGAATGCGGGCACGTAGAAGCTGTGGATGACGTCCTCGGAGGTCATGACCAGGCGCGTCGGCTGGCCGATCGGAACGTGGAGCTCGTTGATCTCGCGCTGGCCGGTCGGCTGCTGGACCTTCCACATCCACTGCTTGCCGGTGACCTGGTACTCGACCGCGTTCGCGGGCGGCCGAGAGAGGCGGAAGTAGACCTTGAGGCCCCAGGCGAAGGTGAAGAGGGCGATCAGCAGCGGAATGACCGTCCAGGTGATCTCGAGGAGAGGCGAGTTCTCGAAATTGCTGCCGACCCCGCTGGCGCTCTTGCGGCGGTACTTGATGGCGAAGAACATGACCATCACGGCGATCAGCACGGTGAAGAACGTGCTCATGCCGACGAGAAAGAAGGTCAGGTGGTCGACTTCGCTGGCAGCGGCCGAAGCCTGCTCCGGCATGAAAGGGAGCTGGAAATTCATGACCGTGCGACTCCTCCGGCTGCGGCGCGTCTCAAGCGGCGCTCGCTGCGCAACATCCAGACGATCGAAAAGACGAGTCCGGCGAGGGTGATGGTCGCCGCGACCTTGATCGCCAGGAGCGTCGCGACCGTGTACTTGCCGAGCGCAGCGTCGTAGTTGAAGCAGAGCAGCATCAGCTTCTCCGAGAGACCGCCGATCCGCCCCTGGCCGGCTTCGAAGAGCGCGAGCTTCAGATCCTTCGGGGCGTACTCGACGCCGTAGAGATAGCGCGCCAGGTGCCCGTCGGGGGTCACGACGATGATTCCGCTGGCATGCGCGAATTGCCGGATCGTCGGATCCCAGGCGTAGCGGAATCCCGCCGCTTCGGTCAGCCGCCGGATCGAGTCCGTCTCCCCGGTCAGGAAATGCCAGCCGGAAGCGCTCGCGGGCCGGCCGTAGCGCGCCACCGCGGCGCTCTTCTTCTCGGCGGCGCGCTCGGGCGTATCCTCGGGATCGAAGCTCACGAAGACGACCTCGAAGTCGCGCCCGGGCTCGTACGGGATGCCCTTCATCGACGCCGCGGTGCCGATGATGATCTGCGGACAGAGCACCGGGCAGCGGTAGTAGACCAGGGCGAGAACGACCGGTTTCGCACCGAAGTAAGTCGCCCAGCCGGACAGCCTTGCCGGTTTCGTCGCGGAACGGGAGATCGAGCGGCAGCGCTTCGCCGAGGCGCTGGTCGAATCCGACTTGACTCTGAATCTTCTGCGCATTGAGCGCTCCCGGCTGCGGGATGCGCTCGGCGAGGCCCGGACCGGTGAAGACCCGGGTCGAGGCCGCCGCCGGGCCGGTGAGCACCAGGCCGAGAGCGACGCCAGCCAGAGCCAGGCGCGCAAGGATGGGTAGCGGCGGGAGAGCGGGCCGCCGGCGAAAGCGGGAGAAAGGCATTGGCGTCGGCATTCGCGTCTTCAGTGCGCCGATCCCGCGGGAGCCGGGGCCGGGGCAGCCTCGGGCGCCGGAGGAGCAGGCGCCGGTACCGCCGCCTTCGCCGCCGCCGTCGGCGCCGGTTCGGGCACGGCGAGACGGTCGATCGCCTCCTCGATCGGCATGTGGGCGAGACCCAGCGACTTGTCGGTCCAGCCCCAGGTCGTCAGACGCTCCTCCTCTGCCGCGCGCATCGCCGCGAGCTCCTTCTCGGGCTGGATCTGCAGATTCGGAGCCGGCGGGGCGACGACCCGAGTCGCTTCCACGAGCGGCGAAGCCGCTGGATCCTGGGCTGCCGTCGACTTCGCGAGACCGCGATAGAGGAAGAAGCCGACGACCAGAGTGCCGACCATCGTCGCGCCCAGCCAGAGCGCGACCTCGAGCGCTCGCCTGACGTCGATCTCCGAGTCGATCGGCGCCCCGCCGCGCGGGCTGCCCGTGCCGTGGGCGTGCACGTCGTGCTTTTCGTCACTCATGGCTGAGCACTTCCTCCCACTGCGGATCGTTCACCGCTACGAACGGACGGCCGCCGAGCTCGCGCGCGAAGAGAAAGAACCAGAGACCGCCGATGCCGACCGGGACGGCCACGTAGAGCCAATGGATCGAGAAGTCGCCTTCGCGCAGGGTCGGCCGCGTCAGCCAGATGAGATCGACCCAGCGCATCAGGAGCACGAAGGCCGCTACGCTCGCGAGCGCCTTGGCCTTCTCCTTGACGCTGCGCGACAGGAGAATGAGGAAGGGAAAGAAGAAGTGGAAAACGAGCAGCCCCGCGGCGACGTAACCCCAACCGCCGTGGAAGCGCACCTTGAACCAAGCTGCCTCCTCGGGGAGGTTGCCCTGCCACATGATGATGAACTGGGAGATCGTGAGGTAGGTCCAGAACATCACGCACGCGAACAGGAGCTTGCCGTAATCGTGGAAAAGCTTGCGCCCGAGGATCGCATCCATCGGCGCGTGCTGACGCGCCCAGTTGGCGACGAGGATGATGAAAGTCATTCCAGCGAGCGCCTCGCCGGCGACGAAGATCGCGCCGTAGAGGCTCGAGAACCAGTGCGGGTCGAGCGACATCAGCCAGTCGAAGCCGATGAAGGTGTTGACGATGACGTAGAACAGGAAGCCGACCGCGGAGACGTCGTGCATGGCCCGCTTGAGGTTCGGATCGCCACTCTCGTCCTGACGCCTCGACTTGGCAGAGAGGAAGTAGGCGAGGAAGGAGAAGAACGCGATCGCGAACACCGTGCGCCCGATGAAGAAGGGCACGTTCAAGTACGGCGTCTTGTGTTGGAGAGCGACATCCAGGGCGACTTTCCGCGGATCTGCCCAGAGGTAGAGATCCTCGAGCCCGAAGAAGAGGGGAATCGCGGCGACTCCGACGAACGGCATCGTCCGCGCGGCAGCCTCGAGGATGCGTCGCGCCGCGAGTCCCCAGCCGCCTCCCGAGAGGTGCTGCAGGAGCAGGAAGCCGAGCGCGCCGACCGCCACGGTGTAGCAGAGCAGCCAGCCGACGAGATAGGCCGCGAAGAATTCGGCGCGCGAAAGGAAGAAGCCGGCGATCACGGCGGCGGCGCCGACGGCGCCGATGCCGAGCGCTTTGTTGGCCAGGGCGGAAAGCGCGGCCGGCGGCGCGAATTCGGCGGCGCGGAGGGGAACGGAGAGCGTCCTCTTGACGGTCATGGGTGAGAGCTTTCGACAGGATGCTCGCCGGGCTCCGCGGCGCCCGGCGGTGGGGGCGGCGGCGCATCGAGAGCCGCCAACTGCGCGGGCGAGAGGCTCGCGGCGTCGACGCGCTGGGAGAGCTGCAGCGCACGGATGTAGGCCGCAATCGCCCAGCGATCCTCCGGAGGGACCTGGGGTGCGTAGCTCGGCATGACGCCGAACCCGTTCGACATCACGTCGAAGAAGTAGCCGACGGGGACCTGGCGGAGGCGTTCTTCGTGGTACGACGTCGGCTGCTTGTAGCCCCGGCGCACGACCATCCCGCGCCCGTCTCCCACCCTCCCGTGACAGGGCGTGCAGTAGATGTTGAAGCGCTCCTGGCCGCGCTTGAGGAGCTTGCGCGTCATCGGCATCGGCAGCTCGGTGGCGATGCTCCCGTCGGGAAGGCGGCCGGTGTAGAAGTAGGCGTCTTCGTGCAGCGTACCGCGCGCCACCACGTGCGCGGGAAGCGGGCGCATGCCGCTGCCGTCGGCGAAGAAGCTGCTCGCGCGGTAGGGCTTGAGCTTCGGCTGATCGTGCATGTCCTGGCGGCAGCCGATTGCGGCGAGCGCGACCAGGACCGCCAGCCCGGAGCGCAGCGTGACCGGCGGAAAGGATCTCGTTCGGTCAGAGCTCGACATCGCTCACCTCCACCGCTCCGGTTGCGAGCAGGAAGTCGCGCGTTCCGGAACGGTCGAACAACCCGTCTTGCGCTTCGATGCACAGAAAGTAGCCGTCGCGCGACGCCTTCTCCCGGAAGCGCGCGACATTGAACACGGGGTGGTAGGGCGACGGCAGTCCGTTCAGGAGAAACATGCCGATCGCCGCGGAGAACGACGCGAAGAGCACCGTGGTCTCGAAGAGCACCGGAATGAACGCCGGCCAGCTGTTGTACGGCTTGCCGCCGACGTTCATCGGGTAGTTGATGGCGGAGGTCCAGTACTCGAGCCCCCAGCCGGCGAGCGCACCGAGGATGCCGCCCGAGAGGCAGATGAGCGGCACTCTCGACTTGTGGTGATCGCAGATCACCTCGGAGAGAGCCTCGATGGGGAACGGGGTGAAGGCGTCCATGGCGCGAAAGCCGGCGCGGTGGGCCTGTTGGGCGGCATCGAGCAGCTCCTGCGCCGTCGCGTATTCGGCCATCAGACCGTGCAGGTCGCCCAGGTCGTTCGGGACGTCGGGCGGGTGAGAGGTCGCGGTCCTCATCCGTGCACGCCCTCCTTGACCTGGGCGCCGGGCGTGAGACCCTTCATCTCGAACATGGCGAGCGCCGGGAAGATACGCACGAAGAGGAACATGAGCGCCAGGAACAGCCCGACCGTGCCGAAGAAGGTCGCGAAGTCCCAACGCGTCGGGTAGTACATGCCCCAGGAGCCTGGCAGGAAATCGCGGTGGAGCGAGGTCGGAATGATCACGAAGCGTTCGAACCACATTCCGAAGTTGACGAACATGGAGATGATCCAGAGCGCGGCGACCGACTTGCGGGCCTGGCGGAACCAGAGCGGCTGGATGGCGAGGACGTTGCAGAGAATCAGGCTCATCCAGATGAAGCGGTAGGGTCCGAAGATCCGGTTGTGGATCATGTACCACTCGTAGATGTTGCCGCTGTACCAGGCGGTGAAGATCTCGACGACATAGCCGTAACCGACGATCAGGCCGGTCACCAGCATCACTTTGCCCATGTTGTCCATGTGCTTCATGGTGATGAAGTCTTCGAGGCCGAAGGCCTTGCGCAGCGGGATCATCAGCGTGAGCACCATCGCGAAGCCCGCGAAGACGGCGCCGGCGACGAAATAGGGCGGGAAGATCGTGGAGTGCCAGCCGGGCACCTGGCCGGACGCGAAGTCGAAGGAGACGACCGAGTGCACGGAAAGGACGAGCGGTGTCGAAAGGCCCGCGAGCAGGAGGTACGCCGACTCGTAGTTGTGCCAGTGCCGCGCAGAGCCGCGCCAGCCCATGGCGAGCGCGCCGTAGACCTTCTTCTGCCAGATCTTCGTGGTGCGATCCCGGAAGCTCGCGAGGTCGGGCACCAGGCCGATGAACCAGAAGACGAGCGACACCGAGCCGTAGGTCGAGACCGCGAACACGTCCCAGATGAGCGGCGACCGGAAGTTGGGCCAGATCCCCATCGTGTTGGGATAAGGCAGCAGCCAGTAAACCGCGAGCCACGGCCGGCCGGTGTGGAAGAGCGGAAAGAGCAGTGCGCAGGCGACGGCGAAGAGCGTCATCGCTTCGGCGAACCGGTTGATCGAGGTGCGCCACTCCTGGCGGAGCAGCAGCAGGATTGCCGAGATCAGCGTTCCGGCGTGGCCGATGCCGATCCACCAGACGAAGTTGATGATGTCGAAGCCCCAGCCGACGGGGTTGTTGTTGCCCCAGATTCCGATGCCGGTGAAGACCAGCTTGGTGAGCGCGGTGAGGAGCATCATCACGCCGCCGAACGTGACTGCCATGCCGACGTAGAACCAGAGCGGCATCTTGCCGAAGACGACCGAGCTGATCTTGTCGCCGACCGACGCCGGCGAGTGTCCGGGCGCGATGACCGGCGGCTCGGCCGGCGGCTGGATCGCCGGCAGCGTGAAGCGGGGGGATTCGGCGACGCTCATGCGGAGAGCTCCGGATTCGGATTCTTGACCAGCGCGAGGTAGGTGGTCCGCGGCCGGGTGCCCAGTTGGTCGAGCAACGCATAGTTACGCGGGTTCTTCTTCTCCCCGACGACCTTCGCGGTCGGGTCGTTCAGATTGCCGAACGAGATCGCCTGCGGCGGGCAGGCCTGCTGGCAGGCGGTCAGGATCTCGCCGTCGGCGACCTGTCGGAGGTCGCGATCGGCGGGGATCCGCGCGCGATTGATGCGCTGCACGCAGTAGGTGCACTTCTCCATGACGCCGCGGCTGCGTACGGTGACGTCTGGATTGCGCTGCAGCTTGAACTGTTCGGTGTCCCAGTCCTGGTAGAGCAGGAAGTTGAAGTGCCGCACCTTGTAGGGGCAGTTGTTCGCGCAGTACCGCGTCCCGACGCAGCGGTTGTAGACCATGTCGTTCAAGCCTTCGGTCGAATGCGTCGTTGCCGCGACCGGACAGACGACCTCGCACGGCGCCTGCTCGCACTGCATGCAGACGATCGGCTGGCTGACGATTGCGGAAGGCTCGTCGACGTCGCCCTGGAAGTAACGGTCGATGCGGATCCACTGCATCTCGCGTCCGCGCCGGACCTGGTCCTTGCCGACCACCGGGATGTTGTTCTCGGACTGGCAGGCGATGACGCAGGCGTTGCAGCCGTTGCAGGCGTTCAAGTCGATGACCATGCCCCAGGCGTAGCCCTTGTACTCGAATCCCGGGTTGAAGGAGGCGCTGGTGTCGGGCTCGCCGGCGGCCTCCGGATGCGCGAATTGCGGGTTCTTCTCGAACTCGTCGCGCGTCGCGGAGCGCACGATGGCACGCGCCGTGGCCTGCTCGCCCTCCTCGCGCATCCAATCGATCGACTGGTGTCCCTGGGTGGTGGCGAGCTCGGCGCTCGCGCCGGTCGCCCGGAGCGCGATCGAGGCCAGGCCCCAGCGGTTGGCGGCGGTCTGCGCCGCGTAGGCGCTGAAGCCGATGCCGTTGGCCACCCGGCCGACGCGCGTGCGGCCATAGCCCAGATGGACGGTCGCGACCCCGTCGGCCTGGCCCGGTAGCAGCCAGACCGGGCCGGTGAGCTTGCGGCCGTCCGGCGCGGAGAGCTCCGCGACGTCGTTGCCCTTGACTCCGAGCTTCTCGGCGGTCGCCGGCGAGAGCAGGATGGCGTTCTCCCAGGTCAGCTTGGTGATCGGTTTGGGCAGCTCCTGCAGCCAGCCGTTGTTGGCGAAGCGCCCGTCGAGGACGGAAGGATCCGGGCGCAGCGCGAGCTCGAGGTCCCCGCCGGCCGGCGCCGTCGCAAGCGCCTGGGCGGCCGCAGCGACGCTCGCCGCGGCGAGCGCGGGTTGGGTCGGGGGCAGGGCGCTCGCCGGGACGAGCCCGTCGTGCAGGAGCTTGCGGAAGGCCGCTTCGAACGTCTCGCCGCCCATCTGGGCCTCCCAGGTCTCGCGCAGGAAGGTGTAGGCGTCGTCGGTCGAGCGTCCGAGCAGGGCGCCGAGCATCTCGCTCGCGGTCTTGCCCCCGTAGAGCGGTTCGATCAGCGGCTGTACCAGAGACACGGTCCCGTCATAGGCCCGCGCATCGCCCCAGGACTCGAGGTAGTGCGTCGCAGGCACGTGCCACTGGCAGTAGGCCGCCGTCTCGTCGTCGTAGAGGCCGTGGTGAATCCGCATGGTCGCGCTGTTCTTGAAGATCGCGGCGACGTCGAGGTCTGCGGGTGCGTCGTAGACCGGGTTGGCGCCCGACACGACCAGCAGATCGACTTTTCCGGCCCGGATCTCGTCGAGCAGAGCGCGGAGCGAAGCGAGCTCGTCGACCGGCTCGACCTCGATCGGCGCGCTGTAGAGCACCGTGGCGCCGCTCGCCCCGAGGGCGTCGTTTACCGCCGCGACCAGCGTGTGCGCCGCCGCCGGCAGCGAGTCCCCGGCGACGACCAGGGCCGTTCCGCGATGGGCGGCGAGATCGCGGGCGGCAGCTGCGACCCATTTCTCGGTTCCGGCATCGAGCGCCGGAGCGCTGGCGTCGCTGGCGCCGGTGGCGCCGTTGGCTCCAACAACCCCGAGGTGCGCCGCCAACGCCTGGACGATCTTGCCGAGCAGCGACGGGCGGAGGCGCAAGCGATGGTCCGCCACTGTTCCGGTAGCCGTCGGGCTCGACTCGACGACGTAGAGCCGATTCATGGCGGTCGCACCGGGCGCGACCCGCCGGCGGTCGGCGAAATCGCGCGCATAGCGCACGGCGCCCGGTCCCGCGGTCAGGAAGTCGGACTCGAGGGCAAGGACCACTTCCGCTCTGGCGAGGTCGAAGCGCATGCCGACCGGCGCTCCAAAGGCCGCCGCAAGGCCGTTGGTGGCGCCGTCCCTCGCCAGCGGATCCCACCGGTGCCAGCGCGCCTGCGGGTAGCTCGCGAGCAGGCTCGAAATCAGGCGGGCCTCGGTGGGCGAGGTCACCGGCCCGGTCAACAGGCGGATTCCGGCCCCACCAAAAGCCGCCTGAGCGTTGAGGGCCGCGACGAGCTGCTGATTCAATGTCGCCCAGGTGGCCGACTTGCCGAGATAGGCGATGGCTTGCGAGCGGTCCGGGTCGTAGAGGCCGAGAACCGAAGCCTGGGTGACCGCGTCGCTCGCGCCCAGGCTCCCCGGGTGCTCGGGATTGCCTTCGACCTTGGTCGGGCGGCCGTCGTGACTCTCGACCAGAAGCCCGGTCGCGAACCCGGAGAGCGCCATCGAGGTGGCGAACAGGACCGGCTTTCCGGGGAGAAATTCCTCCGCCTGGCGGACGTAAGGCACGATTTTCTCGATCGGTTGCCGCGTGCAGGCGGTGAGGCCGGCGAGCCCCAGCGAGGCCGCAGCGAGCTGCAGGAAGTTGCGTCGTGAGACGCCGTCCGGCCACTCGGAGGCGAAGCGGGGGAACTCACGATCGAGCAGCTCGCCGAAGGCGGGCGTCTCCGCGAGCTCTTCGAGGCTGCGCCAGTAAGTCGCACCTCCGCGACTCTGCAGGCGGACGCGTGCCGCTGCGAGATCGAGTCCGGGGGTCGGAGCCAGCTCTGCGGCCGGTTTCTTCCACTCGACATGGCAGTCGCCCGCCGGCGGCGAGATGGCGATGATGTCCGATGGGGCGGCCAGGGCGGGATCCGGGTGCGGAAGATCGGTCATGAGGGATCTCTAACGATGACAGTAGGAGCAGGTGACTTTGCTCTGAACATGATTGGCGAGCGCCCACTCCTTTTGCTTTGCGGCGAGGTCGGCCGGTGGCTGCCAGAGAACGTTGGTCACCTCCTCGCGCGGTCGCAGGTTCGGGACCGGGTCGCGGTGGCAGGCGAGGCACCAGCTCATGGTGAGCGGCGCTCCCTGGTACATGAGGGGCATCCGGTTGACCGGGCCGTGGCAGGTCGTGCAGGCGACCCCCTTGGCGACGTGAATGCTGTGGTTGAAGTAGACGAAGTCGGGCAGGTCGTTGACCCGGTTCCAGGTCAGGGGCTTGCCGTCCCGAAAGCTCGCGCGCACCGGCTCGAGCACCGCGGCGGTGGTCCAGATCTGGTTGTGGCAGTTCATGCAGGTCTGGGTGGGCGGAATTCCGGCCGAAGCCGTCCGTTCGACGGCGGTGTGGCAGTAGCGGCAGTCGATGCCGATCTGCCCCACGTGATGATCGTGGCTGAACGGGACCGGCTGCGCGAGAACGATGCCTTCCCGGGTCACATAGCCGGAGTGCGCCAGGCGCCAGAGGGCGTAACCGCCCGTCGCAGCCAGGAATAGGACCACGAAGACGGACGCCCGCGCCATGGCGTTCGCGCTGCGAGGGAAGATCTGCGCCATAGTCGTTCTTCAGCTCTTTTCAGTTGTGCGCACGTTCGCCCGGGCGCGCCGAGGGCGTGCGAATCGTCCGCGAAAAATCTCACGCCGGTCGGCGGCTTGTCAAACTCTGCCTACCCCATGGGGCGGCGCCAGCCCACCGAAATGCCCGGGCGCGCGCTCGACGACGATTCGAGTGCGATAGAATTCCCCCCCGGCGACTCCACAATGTCCATGACGCGCAGGGCCCCTGTCTGGCGGTCCGCGATCGGCACCGCGGTTGCCGTCTGTTGCGTCGCGGCGGGGCCGGGGTGGACCGTGGTGAAGCCCACCCCGGTGCGCCCGACGGCCGGCGACCTCCTGATTCTGCGCAGTGGCGAGGTGGTGAAGGGCGCCCTCCAGTCCTGCGTCAGCGAGAACTGCTACCTGGGAAGCAAGAGCTTCGAGCGCGGCACGATTGCGTGGATCGGCCTGCACACCGACCTGGCGCACCCGCCCGTGCTCGAGGAGATGAGCCGGGACGAGGTGCGGCTGCACGACGGCACGGTGCACCACGGCCAGTTGGTGGGCGTGAGCCAAGGCGAGGTGGTGACCGAGGAGGACTCCTTCGACCGCGTGAACGTGGCCTGGATCCACCTCGCGCCGCCCGCCCGGCCGGGCCCCGGCGATCTTCCGGCAAAAGAGACGCCGCCCGAACCTCCGTCGCCGAAATCGCCGCCCCCACCACCCTCATCCTCACCGCCGCCTCTTCCGCAACCGCCATCGTCACCGCCTCCGCAACCGCCCGGGCCGCCCGCGGGTGGAGGGAATCCAGGCGAGAAAGGTGCGCTCTGGCTGGGCAAGGTGCACGAGCGCTTCACCGAGACCGGCGATGCGGGCACCAGCCGCTGGGACATCCAGGCGCAAGTCAGCCTGCGCGAGTCCCGCTTCCCGCTCCACGACAGGCGCAACGGAAACCGCATCGGCACGTTCATCCGCTTTCTGCACGAGGGCACGACGGTGCACGAGGACTTCAAGATGACGGTTCCCGGGGCGGGGTCGTCCCACGGCGAGGGCACTCGCGCGCTGACGACGACGCCGGACGAGGGGGGAGGGTCGGCGCTCTATCTGAAATCGGTCGACTTCGACACCACGCCCGCAATCGGCTTCGACGTGCCACGTGAGGGCGGTCGCTACGTCGGTGACATCCCCGCAGGTGGAGAGAAATACGAGGTCAAGGGCTGGTTCAACGGCGGATCGACCTCGCAGCTCGTGGGTTACATGCCGGTGGTGTTCGGCCGGCCGCCGACCGGGGTCCCGGGCTTTCTGTGGAACGTGGATCCCCAGCTGCGCAGCCTGGCGGGCGACGGCATCATGTCCGGGAGCTTCTCGATTCACCACCAGGAGGGGACCGGGCAGAAGGTGCTCTCGGTGAGCTGGGCGATCTGCCGCCAGGGGATCCAGTGCAGCGAGCCTCCCGACGAGGGACCGCCTGCCAAGGATCCGTGCCCCAGCACCGCGAACGCCGATGGCTTGGCACAGACCAACCGCGACCAGCGCGACCAGAAGCTCCAGGAGCTCTCCGCGGCCGCCAAGAGATATCTCGAGGCGTTGCACGAGGCGCAGTCGCATTACGACGACTTCCAGCGCACGGTGAAGGCCTGCCTGATCCAGAGCTTCGTCACCAAAGTGCTGATCGCCATGCTCGCCCCGGAGGCCGAAGCGGCCGAGGAAGCCGAGGCTGGCGAGCAGGTCTGGCAGTGGCTCGAGGAGAACGGCCTCTTGCCTCCCAACGGGCTCCAGCTCATCGCCAAGGAAGCTGAAAAGCTGACCAGCGGGGAGGATCCGGGCGTCGTGTTCACGCCGGAGGTGGTTCAGAACCTGCTCGAAACCGGAAACGCTATGGCGCGAGTCGAAGGCCTGTTCGCGGGTGCCGATGCGGCGCAAATGGAGAGCTCGCTCGAGGGCTGCGAGGGCGCGATCGGCGTCTCCGCGGAAACCAAGCTCAGCGCCGACAAGTGCGTCGAAGGTTTCAAGGAGGCCGCCGCGGCGGGAGAGGGCGTCTCCAAGCTGACCAACGAGATCGGCAATCTCGACAACGACTACCCGAATCTGCAATTCAACGCCTGGGCCGACTGCGTTCGCCGTGCACGCTGCACCGGAGACCCCGAGTCGGACTGCGACGGCAAGAAACCGCCAGGCAACTGGCCGGACGTGGACTAAATATCGCGATAGGCTCCCCGCCGTTCTTCTCAGCGCGAAAGGACCGGTGGAGGCGGGGCATGCAGAAGAAGCTCGAGCGCATTCAGAGCCGAGAGCTGGGCAGGTCGGTGAGTCTGTGGAGCTACGGCCATTGGGGGCCGCCTCTGGTGGTCTTTCCGACCGCCGCCGGCTTCGCGCACGAGTGGGAGGCGCAGGGCATGGTCGAGACCCTCGCGCCGTGGATCGACGCCGGGAAGCTCAAGCTCTATTGCCCCGAATCGAACGTCGCCGAAGCCTGGACCAAGCGGGAGAACGACGCCGCCTGGCGGATCCAGCGCCACGCCCTGTACGAGAAATTCGTCGTCGAGACGCTGGTGCCGCACATCCGCCTGGACTGCAACAGCCCCGCGGGTGCGCAGGCCATCCCGATGATGGCCGCGGGAGCGAGTCTGGGAGCCTTCTATGCGGCGAACATCGCGCTCAAGTACCCGGAGATCTTCCGCTGGGCGCTGTGCCTGAGCGGCCGTTACCTGATGACCCACTTCACCGACGGCTTCTCGAACCTCGACGTCTATCTGAACAACCCGCTCGCCTACGTCCAGGGACTGTCCGGCGATCCGCTCGAGCGCGTGCGCCGCCATACCCGGATCACCCTGGTGTGCGGACAGGGCCCGTTCGAAGAGGGCTGCATCGAAGAGACCCAGGAGCTCGCCGATCTCTTCGCAGCCAAGGAGATCCCGCACGACCGTGACATCTGGGGCCACGATGTCGCGCATCAGTGGGGCTGGTGGAAGCGCGAGGCGCAATACCACCTCTCCCGCCGCCTCGGCCCGCCGCACTGAGCGGAGGACGCGAACGCCCACCGGCGGCTCGCGCCTCGCGCCGTCAATCCATTGGCAAGGGTTGTGCAGCCTCGCGGTACAAGGAAGGTTCGCGCACGGGAGCCGAAAACCCGCTGCGCGCGGCATCTTCGGCGCCGCAGCGCCGTGCCGACCGCTCGGTAACCTGGGTGCCGCAGCGCAAAACAAGGAGACCAATATGAAGATTCTTCCCTTCGCAGGTTTCTCCGGCAGTGCGTCTCGCTGGGCTTGCTTCGGGTTCGTCCTTGCGGTCGCCGGCGTCGTGCCGGCGGCGGCAGATCAGGATCCCAACTGGGTGGCGAAGGATCGCTGCGACTCTCAGCTCACCTACCAGATCGGTCGGGAAGCAGGCGGCGCTGTTCCGGATGCCGGGATCGACTATCGCCAGGCGCGGGTGAGCCGCCTGTCGTCCACCAAGACGGGCGTCGCCGGCAGCGGTCTCTATCGACGAGATCGCTATGATCGCGGTCGCCCCTACGATTACAAATGCGTCTTCAACACCCGCACGGGAGCGGCGACGGCCAGCTACCGTTGGACCGGACCCGCCTTCGGGCCGATCGACAACAGCTGGCCGGGCGGTGGCGCCAGCACTCCGCGCGGACGCGTGGTCTACAGCGGCGGCGTCATCAGTGTCGGTAGCGGCAAGGCTCTCGACGTCTCCGGCGGCAGCAACTACAACTCGGCGAACGTGATCCAGTGGACCTTCCGCAACCTGCCGAACCAGCTCTGGGACGTCATCGACACCGGGCGCGGCCAGTTCGTCTTCGTCAGCCAGGACAGCAACAAGGTCCTCGAAGTGGCCAGCGGTAGCGACCGCGACGGCGACAACGTGCAACAGTTCCGCTACAACGGCAACGACTCGCAGCTATGGCGCATCGAGCGCGTCGGCGGCGGCGCTTTTCAGATCGTGAACGTGGGCAGCGGCAAGTGCCTGGACGTCGAGGGCGGCAGCAAAGCCGACGATGCGAACGTGATCCAGTTCAAATGCCTCGGCCGCGAGAACCAGGCCTGGCGGCTCGGCCAGTAGAGGCCGCAGCGCCAGCCGCGCCTCAGTGCTGCTGGCTCATGTCCGGCATCTTCATGGCGGGGGCCATCATCTCGGTCTCGGTATAACCGGCGGGGATGGAGAACGTCGATGCCGGGACCTTCTCTTCCGAGAGCTCGGTGACGACGTAGGTGGTGTTCGTCGGTTTGTCGCCGCCCTGCTTGGCCATCGACTTCGCCATCATCTTTGCCATCATGCCGGTGCCGGTGGTGGTGGTCTTGCTGGTCGCGACCACGATGCGCTTCAACGGGAAGCCTTTCTGGGTCTGCTTGGCGGCGTCCACGACTTTCTGCATCTCCTCCGACAGCGCGACCCCGGCTCCCATGCCCTCGAAGGAGCGCAGGATCTTCGGATCGATCTTGAGGTCGGCAACCCAGACGTCTTCAGTCTGATCGGTGGCGGTCTCCATTTCGAGGCCCATCCCCGTGGCAATCGTCGTGGTGTATCGCATCCGCCAGCGGAAGTGCCGGGTCGGTCGGCCGAGGATCGTTCCGCCATCTTCTTCCAGGAGCTTCTCGACGATCGGATCGGCGACCTTGCGCTTGCCGCCGCCCGATTCGCCGCCCGTCATCTGCGACATCGAGCCCATCATCTGGCTGAAGTCGAGGCTGGCGTAGGTCTTGTCCTTCGGGTTGACGAGCAGCATGGCGTCGGCATCCGGCTGGATCAGCATGTAGGTTCCCGCCGCCATGATCGGATTGCCCGAAGAAAGGAACTCCATTTTTGCGCCGCCGGTGTCGATCCAGGTGCGCATCGTCATGTTCAGATACTTGGCGGCCTCGCCTTCGGCTGTGGTTTCCTGCGTGAAGACGAGGCCGGCGGCGGCGGGACCCGCGAAGGTCAGGGCGAGAGCGAGAGCGGCGAGGGTCGCCGTGCGAGCTTTCAGTGGGCGGTTCATGGTGGGCGAGATCTCCATTGTCTGAATGGATTCTACGCCGAGAGCGGGCGCGGTTTCCGCGGGCGCCCGCGCGGGGTCTAAGATCTTCGACATGCGCTCCTCGACCGCTTCGATCCTGATTCTCGCTGGCGCGCTCGCCCTCGGGGCCCCTTCCTGCCAGCAGCTGCAGGCGGACTCCCCGCCGGGCAAGCCGGAGGCCGCGATGGCCTCGAAGGCGACCGAAATGAGCGCCTCCGCCGCCTGGAAGGAGATCGACCGCCTGCTCGACGAGCAGAAGCTGCAACAGGCCGCCGACCGGCTTGGTTCCCTGGTCGAAAGAACCCGGACGGCCGGCGACGAGACCAACTGGGCGAAGGCGCTGGTGCGGCAGTCGCAGGTCCGCACCGCGCTCGGCGGTCTCGAGACCGCCGTCGAGGAGCTCGAGGCTCAGTCCTGGCCCCAGGGCTCGATCCCCCGCGCCGCGGTCGAGCTCTACTATGCCCACGCTCTGCTCGAGTATCTTTCGGGCTACGACTGGGAGATCCGGCAGCGCGAGCGCGTGGTCTCGGTGGCGCCGGACACCACGCTCGACCTCAAGGCGTGGACCGCCGAGCAGATCGCCGCCGAGGCCGAGCGGAGCTTCCTCGCCGTCTGGGAGCGCCGCGAGGAGCTGGGGAGCGTCGCGGTCGCCGACTTCCCCTACCTCCAGGCCAACGACTTCCCGAAAGGCATCCGGGATTCGCTGCGCGATGCCGTGGGCTATCTCTTCGTCGACCGCCTGCTGGGGAACTCGAGCTTCTGGTCGGCGAGCGAGACGAACGATGCCTGGCAGCTCGATCTCGAGAACCTGCTCGCCGACGAGCCGCGGCTCGCGCCGGTGTCCGCGGGGGCCGAAGGGGTGGGCGACGTCCATCCCGATGTCCATCCCGATTTGCATCCGCTGCTGCGCGCGGCCGTCGTGCTGGCCGATCTCGAGCGCTGGCATCGCAGCCGCAACGAGCCCGGCGCCGAGCTCGAGGCGCGCCTCGCGCGCCAGCGCCTCCTCGGCGAGCACCGCACTTCCGCGGCGGACCACGCGCGCTTGCGCGCCGAGCTCGAAAAGCGTCTGCCCCGATTCCGACAGGACCCCTGGTGGGCGGTAGGGGTCGCGGCGCTCGCCGGCGAGATCGATGCCGAAGGCACCGACCCGGGGCGTCGCATCCGGGCGCGCGAGCTCGCGGCGAGCGCCGAGCGCGCCTACCCGGGCACCCGGGGGGCGGCGCTCTGCCGCGCGCTCGAGGAGGAGATCGAGGCGCCCGAATTCGCTTTGCAGACGATGGCCGTGGACGGCGCCGGCCGGCGCTCGATCGAGGTCACGCACCGCAACCTCCCGGCGCTCTTCCTGCGTGCTTACGCCGTCGATCTCCAGGCGCAGCTCGCGCGCAGCGAGTTCCGGGGCCTCTTCCCCGCCGACGAGCGCGAGATCGAGCGCCTGCTCGCGAGCGCGGAGCCGGCGGCCGCCTGGACGGTCGAGCTGCCTACGACGCGCGATTTTCTGTCGCACCGCAGCTTCGTCACGCCGCCGCTCACGAAGTCTGGGCTCTACCTCCTCGTGGCTTCGGCCGAGCGTTCGTTCGCCAACGGCGGCAATCGGCGGCTGGCGTTGCCGTTCACCCTGTCGAATCTCGTGCTGCTCCAGGAAGGGCAGGGATTTCCCTGGAAGGTACGGGTCGTCGAGGGGCGGGATGGCGCTCCTGCCGCCGGCATCGACGTCACCCTCTACCGTAATACCTGGCGGGAGCCCCCGCAGCATCTGATCAGTGTGCGCACCGGCGCGGACGGACGGGCGACCCTCGCCGATCCGGGCGGCAGCGGCTACAACAATTTCCTCCTCGTGGCGCGACGCGGCGCGGATGTCGCCGCCGCCCAGCGCTACAACGGCGGCGTGCAGAGCGCGCCGGGCGAGCGCACCGCGGCGCTGCTCTTTACCGACCGGGCGATCTACCGGCCGCAGCAGAAGCTCTTCTTCAAGGTGCTGGGCTACCGCACCGGCGCCGGTCGGGGAGAGCTCGCGCTCGTGGCGGGGACTCCGGTCTCGATCTGGCTCGCCGACCCGAACGGCGAGAAAGTGAGCGAGATCGAGCTCACGACGAACCGCTTCGGCACGGCGGCGGGCGAGCTCGAGATTCCCGCCGGGCGCCTGCTCGGGCAGTGGACGCTGCAGGCTTCGCTCGGCGGCCAGAGCGCCGTGCGCGTCGAGGAGTACAAGCGGCCGACGTTCGAGGTCGAGCTCGCGGAGCCCACCGCCGAGCTGCGGCTCAACCGGCCGGCCGTCCTCGCCGGCGCGGCGAGCTACTACTTCGGACTCCCGGTGGCGAGCGGCCGCGTCACGTGGCGCGTCACGAGGCAGCCGGAGCTCCCCTGGTGGTGGCGCTGGTGGGGACTGGCCGGCGGCGCGACCGAGGCGCAACCGATCGCGAGCGGCACGAGCGCGCTCGCCAACGACGGCAAGTTCCGCGTCGCCTTCACGCCGGCGGCGGACGAGAGCGACAAAGCGAAGGGCTTCACCTACCTCTACCGCCTGGAAGCCGATGTCACCGACGACGGTGGCGAGACGCACAGCGGCGAGCGCACGGTCCGCCTGGGTTGGACGGCGGTCGAGGCGCTGCTCGAGAGACCGGGGGACCTCATCGTCGAGGACAGGCCGTTCGTGCTCAGCGCGCGGCGACTGGACCTGAACGGCGTCGCGCGGCCCGGGGAAGGGAGTTGGCGGCTGGTGCGGATCGAGCAACCCGAGGTCGCGCCGCTGAGCTCGGAGCTCCCGGTGCGCCCGCGAGAGGCGCCGCCGGAGCCGGCCGACGCCTACGCCACGCCGGGCGACCGCCTGCGCCCGCGGTGGACGGGAGCCCTCGGGGCCGAGCAGACACTCGCCTTCTTTCCCGACGGCAAGGAGGTCGCGAAAGGGGTCGTCGCGCACGACGCGAGCGGACGCGGCGCGCTATCCCTGCCCGGGCTCCCATCCGGGGCCTACCGCCTGCGCTACGAGACCCGCGACGCCTTCGGCGAGACCTTCAAGACGCAGCTCGACCTCGTCGTCGCCGGCCGCAAGACGCCTCTCGCTTTGCCGGCGGAGATCGCCTTCGAGCGCGCCAGCGCGCAGCCCGGCGAGAGCGTGCGCCTGTTCTTCCATTCCGGACTCGCGAGCGCGCCGGTCGAGCTCGAGCTCCTGCGCGGCGAGGAACGCCTCTGGCGGCGCGCGCTCACGCTCTCCGGCTCGCAGTGGATCGACGTGCCGGTCGGCGAGCAGGACCGGGGCGGGCTCGCCGCGCGGCTGACGCTCGTCGCCGATCACCAATTCGTCACCCAAGGGGCCGTTCTCGAAGTGCCGTGGAAGAACAAGGAGCTTGCGGTCGAATTCTCGACCTTCCGGAACAAATTGACCCCGGGTTCCCGCGAGACCTTCCGCGTCACCGTGAAGGACGCCCGGGGCCGGCCGGTCGAGGCGGGGGCGGCGGAGCTCCTGGCGTCGATGTACGACCGCAGCCTCGATCTCTTCGCGCCGTTCGCGGCGCCCCGGCCGCTCGGCCTCTTCCCGGGGGGCGCGACCTTCCCGCCGCTATCGGCGAATCTCGGCGCCGCCGGACCGCTCTGGATGCGGGAGGATCAGTGGCAGAAGCGCACCGCGGTCGCGGCGCTCGCGGGCGACGCCTTCGTCGAGATCTCGCCCTGGGGGGTGGGGGGCCCCGGGAGCGGCTTCGGCGGCCCGCTGCGGCGCATGCAGAAGGGCGGCGTCGCGGTCATGTCGGCGATGGCCGCCGATAGCGCGGCGATGCCGCCGCCGGCCGCCGCGCCGGCGCCGCAGAGCATGGACAACCGACAGGCGCTCAACGAGACGATCGCAGTCGGCGGAGTTCCGGGTGGCGTCGCCGGGGGGGCCGTCGGAGGGGTCGCGCCGGCGCCGGTCGTGCTGCGCGCCCACTTCGCCGAGACCGCCTTCTGGCAGCCGCAGCTCCTGACCGACGCCGACGGCTCGGCGACGATCGAGTTTACCGTTCCCGACTCGGTCACCTCGTGGCGGGTCTGGGTGGCGGCGCTCTCGCAGACGCTCGCCTCCGGCTACGTCGAAAGGAACGCCGAGAGCGTCAAGGAGCTGATGGTCCGCCCCTACCTGCCGCGCTTCTTGCGCGAAGGCGACATCGCCGAGCTCAAGGTGGTGGTGAACGACGCCGGCGAGAAGCCCCTCGCGGGCACGGCGACGCTCGAGATTCTCGATCCCGAGACTCAAGGGTCGCTGCTCGCCGAGTTCGGGCTGACCGCGGCAAGCGCGACGCAGGCCTTTAGCGTCGAGCCGGGCAAGGGGGTCGATCTCACCTTCCGGCTGACCGCGCCGCGCCGGGTCGGCCCGACCGCCTTCAAAGTCGTCGCGACCGCCGGCAATCTGTCGGACGGCGAGCTCCGGCCGCTGCCGCTCCTGCCGTCGCGCATCCATCTCGCGCAGTCGCGCTTCGTCACCCTGAAAGGCGCCGAGCGCCGCACGATGGTCTTTGACGACATGCAACGGTCCGATCCGACGCGCATCGACGAGCAGATGGTGGTGACGATCGACGGCCAACTCTTCTACTCGATGCTCGACGCCCTGCCCTACCTCGTCGAGTATCCATACGAGTGCACCGAGCAGACGATGAACCGTTTCGTCTCGACCGGGATGCTCTCGAGTCTCTTCGAGAAGTACCCGGCAGTGGCGCGGGCGGCCAAGGAGATGGCCGAGCGCGCGACGCCGCTCGAGCGCTTCGATGCCGCAGACCCGAATCTGAAAATGGCGCTCGAGGAGACGCCCTGGCTGCGCGAAGCGCGCGGTGGCGACAAGGGCGGCCAGGAGTACCTGCGCGTCCTCGACCCGGCGGTGTCGCGCGCCCAGCGCGACGACGCCTTGGCGAAGCTCGCGCGGGCGCAGCTTCCCAACGGCGGTTTCCCCTGGTTCGCCGGCGGGCCGCCGTCCCCCTACATGACGCTCTATCTCATGGCGGGCCTGGCGCGCGCCGCGGAGTTCGCCGTCCCGGTTCCGAAGGAGATGGTCCAGAGCGGCTGGCGCTATCTCGCCCGCGAGGCGAGAGAGGACTGGCTGCCGAGAGCGGTGAAGGACGACTGTTGCTGGGAACTCCTGACCTATCTGAACTACGTCGCCTCCTCCTACCCCGACCGCTCCTGGACCGGCGACTTCCTGAGCGCCGGCGATCGCCGGAAGATCCTCGACTTCTCCTTCAAGCACTGGCGCGATCATCAGCCGCTCTTGAAGCTCCAGCTCGCCTCGACCCTCGAGCGCGCGCAGCGCCACCAGGACGCGGCGCTGGTGCTCGCGAGCGTCATGGACTCGGCGAAGACGACGCGCGACGAAGGGACCTTCTGGCAGCCCGAGGATCGCTCCTGGCTCTGGTACAACGACCGCATCGAGACCCACGCCTGGGCGCTCAGGACTCTCATGGAGGTGACGCCCGAGGATCCGCGCCGCGACGGGCTCGTGCAGTGGCTCTTCCTCAACAAGAAGCTCAATCATTGGAAGTCGACGCGCGCCACCGCCGAGGTGCTCTACTCGCTCGCCGCCTACCTCAAGGCCACGCAGACCCTGGCGGTCGCCGAGGCGGCGACGGTCACGGTCGCGAACCAGACGACGACCTTCGTCTTCGAGCCCGACCGCTTCACCGGCAGGAAGAATCAGATCGTCGTTCCGGGGGAGAAGCTGGATGCCGTCAAGCGTCCGGAGGACGCAACGGTGACCATCGAGAAAGCCACGCCGGGCCTTCTCTTCGCCTCCGCCACCTGGCAGTTCTCGACCGAGACGCTGCCGGCCGAGTCGCGCAGCGACCTCTTCGGAGTCGAGCGCCACTATTTCAAGCGCGTCAAAGTGGGGAAGGAAGTCACGCTCGAGGCACTTGATGGCCGGCGCCAAGGCGCGACGCTCGCGGTCGGAGACGAGGTGGAGGTGCAGATTTCGTTGCGCGCGAAGGCGGCCGCGGAGTACGTCCACCTGCGGGATCCGCGGCCCGCGGGTCTCGAGCCCGACCGTCCGGAGTCCGGCTGGAAGTGGGACCTGGGGGTCGCGCGCTACGAGGAGACGCGCGACAGCGGCGCCAACTTCTTCTTCGAGGCGTTGCCGGCCGGCGAGTACACCTTCAAGTACCGCCTGCGCGCCAATCTCGCCGGCGAGTTCCGCAGTGGCCCGGCCCAGGTGCAGTCGATCTACGCTCCGGAGTTCGTCGCCTACTCGGCGGGCGAGAAGCTCAGGATCGCCGCGGCGCCGCGCTGACCGGCGCGCTCGCTACGGCACGGAGCTCGACCAGCGCGAGAGGTCGCCGGTCTCGAAGCCGTCGAGAAACGGCATCGGGTCGGCGGGCCCGAAGGTCGCGGTGGCTGCGTAGCCCTGAACCATCGTCAGATTGCAGACTCCCGTGCCGGCGCAGTCGCCTGACCAGCCGGTGAACGCCCAGCCCGCTGCAGGCGTGGCGGAGAGGACAACCGGCGTGCCGTAGGCGAAGCTCTCGGCGCAGTCGCTCGGACAGGAGATCCCCGCCGGAGTGCTGGTCACCGAGCCCGAGCCGATCACCGAAACGGTCATGGCCTGGGGCGCCTGGGACGGCACCGCCTGCACCACGATGTCGTCCACGTACCAGCCGTCGAATGTCTGCGAGACGTCCGAAGAGAGCCGGAAGCGAACCCGCGCGTTGGCGATTCCGTCGAGCTCGGGAACGGCGATCGTCACCGGCTGCCAGGTCGTCTGGCTGCCGTTGTAAATCGCGACCTCGCTCCACGTGCCGCCGCCGTTGGCGGAGACCTCGACGTGGCAGTAGTCGTAGCCCGCCTCGGTTGCGTAGCGGTGCCAGTAGGAGAGCTGGGTGTCGGTCGCGCCGGTGAGGTTCAGCAGCGGCGAGGTCAGCGAGGTGTTGACGTTGTTGACGTAGTTGCCGCCCGGGCTGTCGGTCCAGGAGTGGGTCGGACTGTGCGACTGGGTCGTCGTGATCGCCCAGGGTGCCTGCGCCGTCCAGCCGATGTTGCCGCCCTCGACGTCGTCGTCGAGGACGATCGCGAAAGGCATCAGCGCGAAGTCCTGCACCCAGGTCTGGAAGCTCACGAGCGTCACGCCGGAGGTGGTGACGGAACCGTGCCCGGCCGCGCTCGCGGTGATGTCGTAGGTCCCCTCGGGCACCTGGATCGAGTAGGCGCCGGTGCCCGGATCGGTCGGCGTCGAATACGGCCCGACCGCCACCGTCGCCGCGAGCGGCGTCCCGGTGCCGTTCTCGGTCACCGTACCCTCGACGATCGGCGCGCTCGCCGGATCGATCACCGTCAGGAAGACCGCCGAGACCGCTCCCCAGTTGTTGCCGGCGTCGCGGCCGCGCACGTAAAGCAGGTGCCGGCCGGAAGCGAGCCCCGTCGAATCCAGCGCGAGCGTGGCGCCCTCGATCGTCGAGTTGAACGTCCCGTCGGCCGGGCTCATCGCGAGCGGCGTGCCTCCCGCCCACGGCGGCGTGTCGACGTAGACCTGTCCCGCGGCGATCGCCTGGGTCGGCTCGGTGCCGTTGGCGTTCGAGTAGCGCGTGTCGTTCAGGGTGGCGGTCACGTCCACCGGATCGCCCGGGGCGACGACGGAGGGCGTCGCGGTGACGGTCAGCGCATCCGGGCCGGCCGGGGTCTGGTAGGGCGTACGCGTGACTTTTGCCGCGTAGCGCAGCGCCTGCAGGTTGTCCGGCAGGATCGTCGAGATGAAGCTCGCGCAGTCCTGGAAGAAGTCCGTGCCGATCTCGAAGGTGTAGGAGGCAAGGCCGAGGTCGCCGTAGCCGAAATCGTCGGTGGTGCCGTCGGTCACGTAGAGGCCGATCGACTGCATCGGGTAGTAGCCGTTGAAGTAGGCGAACTTCCGGCCGAGGGTCTGGAAGCCCGGCGCGTTGTCGCTCGGCGTGGCGGTGTTGCCCCACGGCCAGAGCACCTCTGCGGCATAGCTGTGGAGGTCGAAGAAGAGGCCGGACTTGTCGGCCGGAGCGGCCCCGCCGGGCCAGGTGTTGGCGCGATCGTCGGTGAAGTTGGCGCGCAGGTAGCTCTGCACCGCCTGCACCTCGGGCTCGGAGGCGGCCGAGCCTCCGCGGAAGGTCTCGGAACACTCACTCGTGCTCGAGCCGCCGCAGCAGCCCCACATGAACGAGAAGTTCCGGTTGAGGTCGGCGCCGCGGCTGGTGGAGGTCGCTCCGCAGTAGTTCTGGTTGGTGTTCTTGCGCCAGAGGTCGCCGGCCTCGGCCATCTTCCGCCCGTCCGGGTTGGTCTGCAGCAGGACGTGGAGCTCCTGATGGTCGAGCAGCCAGGTGGCGTCGGCGTCGGTGCCGTAGCCGTCGACGAGCTGCTCGGCGAAGCGCAGGGCGAGCTCGGCGGTGGTGTACTCGCGGGCGTGGATCGCGCCTTCGAGGAAGAAGATCGGCTTGGGTCCGGGGAGCGCGCTGTTGGTGAGCTTGAGCACCAGCAAGTCGTAGCCAGGGGCGCCGCCGGCGGTGACCTTGTCCCAGCTGTCGCCGATGTCGACGACCGAGGCGAGCGTCGGGTGTGCGGCGGCGATCGCCTGCGCCGAGGCGTAGCTCTCCTCGACCGTGCGGTAGCAGGGGAAGCCCGGGATGCCGGCGAGCGGCGCCTCGCCGCGGGCGGCGCGCTCGGCGGCCTCCCGCGCGGCGTTCTCGGCGTAACGCAGCAGCGCCGTGCCGCGCTCGTCGACCTCGACGAAGAAGCCGAGGGCGCGCAGCCGGGCCACCCGCTCGACGTCGGCGAGGATGCGCACCGCGCCGGTCTTCCTCTCGAGCTGATAGTGGTCGCCCCACGAGGCGACCTCGCGGAGCATGGTCTCGTCGCCGAAGAGAGCGCGGACCATCCAGGGACCGGAGCCCGCGAGCTCCTGCGCCGCGAGCGGCGCGGCCGGCGCGAGGAGCGCCGCCAGGAGCGCGGCGGCGAAGGCGAGGCGGGCGAATCGCATCGAAGCCATATCGGAGCTCCTGTCTTCGGCACCGGTGCGGACTGCCGGCTGTGACTTCTCGCCTCTAGGTCAGTTGGCGGCGCGCACGACGACGTCGTCGATGTAGCAGCCGTCAAATGTCTGCGAGACATCCGAGGTCAGGCGGAAACGCACCTTCGCCTGCGCCGCGCCAATGAGCTGCGGCACCACAAAGACTTTCTGGGTCCAGGTCGCCTGTGTGCCGTCGTAGGCGGCAAGCTCGATCCAGGTGGCGCCGTTGTCCGGCGAGACCGCGACGTGGCAGAAGTCGTATGTCGCCTCGGTCGCGTAGCGCGTCCAAAACGAGAGCTCGACGCCGGTCGCGGCCGAGAGGTCGATCACCGGCGAGGTCACCGCCGTGTCGACATTGTTGCCATAGTTTCCGGCCGGACTGTCGGTCCACGAGTGGGTGGCGCTATGCGACTGCGTGGTGGTGATCGCCCAGGGCGACTGCGCCGTCCAGCCGGGGTTCCCCGCCTCGACGTCGTCGCTGAAGACGTTCGCGAACACCGCGAGCGAGAAGTCCTGGACGAGGACCTGGTGCGCCACCAGCGTGACGCCGGAGACCGTCTGCGGCGCATGATCGGCGGCCGTCGCGGTGAGATCGAAGGTCCCCTCGGGGACCTGGATCGAGAAAGCGCCGGTGCCGGGGTCGGTGTTCGTCAGGTACGGCCCCACCGCGACCGTGGCCGCGAGCGGCGTGCCGCTGCCGGTTTCGACGACCGTGCCCTCGACGGTCGGCGCCGTCGCCGGGTCGATGACGGTCAGGAAAGCGGCCGAGACCGGCCCCCAGTGGCCTGCCGCGTCGCGACCGTGCACGTAGAGCAGGTACCGCCCGGAGGACAACGTCGACGTATTGAGCGCCGCGCTGGCCGGCTCGATCGTCTCGTCGAAGATGCCGTCGTCGGCGGTCATCGCGACCGGCCAGGCGGTGAGCGCCCAGTGGCTGGTGTCGCCGCTCTCGAAGCCGTCGGCGAAGATGTTCGCCGAGGTCGGCGGATCCATGGAGACCTCCGCCGCCGCGATCGGATGGGTCGGCTCGGTGCCGTTGGCGTTCGAGAAGCGCGTGTCGTTGAGCGTCGCGGTGACCGTCACCGGGTCGCCGGGCGCGATCACCGACGGCGAGATCACGACCGAGAGCGCGTCCGGGCCGACCGGGGTCTGGTACGGCGTGCGCACGACCTTCGCGGCATAGAACAGGGCCGGGAGGTTGGTCGGCAGGACGGAGCTCTCGAAGCTCGAGCAGGCCTCGAAGAAGTTGTTGCCGAGCTCGATCGTGTACGCGGCAACACCCCGATCTCCATAGGCGAAGTCGATCGTGGTGCCGTCGGTCGCATAGAGGCCGATCGACTGTTCGGGGAAATAGCCGTTGAAATAGGCGAGGCGGCGTCCGAGCGTGGTGAGCGCGGTGGCGTTGTCGGTGGGCGTGCCCGTCCCGCCCCACGGCCAGAGCACGAGATCGCTGTAGCTGTGGATGTCGAGGAAGATTCCGGTCGCGTCGGGCGGAGCGGCGCCGCCGGGAAACGTGTTGGCGCGTTGGTCGGGGAAGTGATCCAGTATGTAAGTCTGCACCGCCTGCACCTCGGGCTCCGAGCCGGGCGAGGCGCCGTGGAAGGTCTCGCCGCACGGATTCGAGTCCGAGCCGCCGCAGCAGTTCCACTGGAACGAGAAGTTGCGGTTGAGATCGGCGCCGCGGCTGGTGGAGGTCGCTCCGCAGTAGTTCTGGTTGGTGTTCTTGCGCCAGAGCTGGCCGCCCTCGGCGAACTTGCGCCCGTCGGGGTTGGTCTGCAGCATGAGGTGGATCTCCTCCTGGTCGAGCAGCCAGGTGGCGTCGGCGTCGATGCCGTAACCGTTCACGAGCTGCTCGGCGAAGCGCGTCATGAGCTCCGCCGTCGTGTACTCGCGGGCGTGGATCGCGGAGGTCACGAAGAGGATCGGCTTCGGTCCCGGAATGGCCGAGTTGGTGAGCTTCAGGACCATCATGTCGTAGCCCGCCGCTCCGCCGGCCGTCACCTTGTCCCAGCTGTCGCCGACATCGCTCCAGGTCGCGAGCGTCGGATGCGCGGTGACCAGCGCCTGGGCGGAGGCGTAAGTCTCCTCGACCGTGCGGTAGCAGGGGAAGCCGGGAATGCCGGCCTCCGGCGTCTCGCCCCGGGCGAGCGCCTCGGCGGCGAGCCGGTTGGCCTCTTCCGCGTGGCGGATGAGCGCCGTCGACTCGGCGTCGACCTCGACATAGAAGCCGAGCGCGCGCAGCTGATCGAGGCGCTCCGGATCCGCGAGGATGCGCAGGAAGGGGAGCTTGCGGTCGAGCTGGAAGTGGTCGCCCCAGGAAGCGACTTCGCGGACAGCGTCGTCGGTACCGAACCAGGCGCGCACCATCCACGGACCGGAGCCGGTGAAAGTCTTGTCGGCGTCGGCAGCAGCCCGCGCCGGGGCGGTTGCGAGCGCCAGGAGGACGAGGAGCGAAGCGAGTGTGCGATACATGGAGCGGAACGCTAACACGAGTCGGCAATCCGGTAGGTTGAACTTCACACCTGGGATGAAGGCGCGATCGGCGTCCGCGAACGACAACGGATCCGGGCTCGGCCGCGCCCGGCAGCGATCCTTCCAGGAATCCGTAGCGGTCTCGCGAGAGGGCCGGCACCGGCGCCTCGAGGGGTGAACGACCCCTATCCGGGGATGAACGCAGCGCGGCTCGGACCGGTGCCCGGCACCCTCTCCAAGGATCCGCCGAGAGGCCTTCGCGCAACGCGATTGCGGGCTCTGAGCTGGCCCGGTATGACTCGCGCAAGATATTGATTGCATTCGAGTTGCTGTCCGCCTTGCGGCGGACTGCGCAGCGTGGCACCCGCGTTGCTCCCGTCGCCCTCGCGAAGTCCCCGGATTCCCCGGGGACTCTCTTCGAAGGGAGACGACGGATGAGCAGGATGCTGAGGATTCTCCTGGCCAGCCTGGCCGTGATCGGAGTCGTTCCGCCGGCCGGAGCCCAGGAACAGGTGGGCGCGATCGTAGGAACCGTGACCGACGCTTCGCTGGCCGTTCTGCCGGGCGCGACGGTCGATGCCGCGAGCGCGAGCGGCACGCGACTGTCGACGACGACCAACACGCAGGGCGAGTACCGCTTCCCGCGCGTGCCTCCGGGCAGCTACGTGGTGAGCGCGAAGCTCGATGGCTTCAATCCCGCCGAAGTGCAGAACGTCATGGTCGGCCTCGGCGACACGGTGACCGCGAACGTCACGCTCGAAGTCGGGACCGTCTCCGAGACCATCAGCGTCGTCGGCGACGCCGGTCAGATCGACATCAAGGGTTCGGCCACGGCCGCTTCGATCTCGTCCGAGTCCATTCAGTACCTGCCGAAAGGCCGCGACTTCACGACCATCGCGACGATGGCCCCGGGCGTCGCTAACGAGCCCCTGGCCGGCGGACTGTCGGTCGATGGCGCCTCGGGCTCCGAGAACCGTTACGTCATCGACGGCGTCGACACGACGAACGCGCTTATGGGCACCTCCGGCCAGAACCTGGTGAGCGACTTCGTCGAAGAGGTCCAGGTCAAGTCGGCGGGCTACGCGGCCGAGTACGGCGGCTCCGTGGGCGGCGTCGTGAGCGCCGTCACCAAGAGCGGCACCAACGAGTTCAAGGGCTGGGTAGGCGTGCAGTACAACGACCGGGGATGGGACGGCACCGAGCGTCCGACGCCGGAGCGCACCAGCGATACCGACCTCTACCGGACCTTCGCGAAGGACGACATCACCCGCACGGAGCCCGGCGTCGCGCTCGGCGGCCCGATCGTCCGGGACAACGCCTGGTTCTATGTCGGCTACACCTACACCGACGTCAAGACCAAGCGCACGCCGCCCGGCCAGACCACGAAGTTGCAGAGTGACAAGCGCGACTACCTGGTCGCCAACATCAAGGGCAACGTCGGCTCGCAGTTCCTCTACCGGGTGACCGGCAACTGGGCGCCGCGCAAGCTCGACAACCAGCTCCCGAATCGCAACGGAACAACGCCTTCGACCGTGAACCTGAACATCGACGACAAGTTCCCGACTTTCAGCTACTCGGCCTACGGCGACTACATCCCGACCGACAACTTCTACCTGAGCGGCCGGGTAGGTTTCTACTCCGCGGACCAGGAGACGACCGGCGCCAACACCAGCGGCGTGATCTTCTTCCGTAACGCCCAGTTCCCGATCCCCGGCGATCCGCGCTATCGCCCGGCGAACTTCGCCACCGCGCCGACGGGCTCGCTCAACGGCACGGCGCGGGATCTGTTCGAGCGCTCGGCAGCGTCGCTCGACGGCAACATCTTCTTCACCGCCCTCGGCACCCACGCCTTGAAGGGCGGCGTGCAGTACGAGAAGGTCGAGAACACGGTCGCGAGCGGCGAGCAGAGCAACCTCTACACCATCCGCTGGGGTCTCCCCGATCGCTTCGGCGCCGGTGTGCAAGGCACTTACGGATCGCTGGGTGTCCGCCGCTTCGGGACCTTCGGCAAGGCCGGGAGCAAGAACCTCGGCCTCTACCTACAGGACAGCTGGTCGGTGATGCCCAACCTCACGCTCAACATCGGCGTGCGGACGGAGAAGGAAGACGTTCCGAACTACGGCGTCGCGACGAACGGGATCAAGAACGCCTGGTCGTTCGGCTTCAGCGACAAGCTCGCGCCGCGCCTCGGCTTCGCCTGGGACGTGATGAAGGATCAGAAGCTCAAGGTCTACGGCAGCTGGGGCCGCTACTTCGACATCAGCAAGCTCAACATCCGCGGCTCTTTCGGCGGTGACAAGTGGATCGAGTACCTCTGGCCGCTCGAGACGTTGGATTGGGAGACCGTGGACAACGGCTGCCACAACTCGACCAACAACGCCGCGGACAACCCGTGCCCGGCCCTCGGGGACCCGGCGGCGACGCTCGACCTGCGCTTCCCGGCCGACCCGTCGGATCCGCTCTTCGGGGTCGATCCGAACCTGAAGCCGTTCGAGCAGGAGGAGTTCCAGATCGGCGGCGACTATCAGCTGAACACGAATTCGACGGTCGGCATCCGCTACGTCGACAAGAAGGTTCTGCACGCCATCGAAGACCTCGGCTTCTTCGCCTGCACCTCGCCGACGAATTGCTTCGAGGGCTACAACATCGGCAACCCGGGCGAGGGCACGAGTGCTTTCGACGCCCCGGGCCCGGTCCCGGCCCAGCCGAAGGCGAAGCGCACCTACCGGGCGGTGGAGCTCAACTGGAACCGCCGCTTCGTTGGCAACTGGCAGGCGCACGTCACCTACACCTACAGCAAGCTCGAGGGCAACTACCCGGGTCTTGCGAGCTCGGACGAGTTCGGCCGCACCAGCCCGAACACCAACCGCTTGTTCGACTATCTGCACAACTCGTTCGACGCCCGGGGCCGCGCGGTCTACGGCCCGCTCAACACCGACCGGACGCACCAGGTCGATGCGCAGTTCGTCTATCGCTTCAACTGGGGCACCTCGGTCGGCGTCAACCAGTACTACGGCTCGGGCACGCCGATCTCGACCCAGGTCAACTACGCCGGTGTGCCGTTCTTCGCTTTCGGTCGTGGGGACGCCGGCCGCACGGACGCCCTGACTCAGACCGACCTGCTGATCTCGCATCCGTTCAAGATCGGCAACTACGAGCTGGCGTTGAGCCTCAACGTCCTCAACCTGTTCGACGAGAAGACCGTGATTCTGGTCGACCCGTTGATCAACAACGGCGACCTGTGCACCTCGAGCCCCGGCTGCGACCGGAGCCAGACCTGGTTCTTCGAGCACGTGCCGCTCAATGTCAACGGGTTGCTCACTCCGGCCAATGCCAACCCGTACTACCTGAAGGCGAATGCCGTGGGCTTGACCGCAGACCCGTATCAGGCACGCCGGGCGATCCGAGTCGGCCTCAAGTTCAGCTTCTAAGCCGCCTTTCTCATCCTTACCGCAGGTGTCTTGCTCATCGGGCGGGGGCGCGCGAGCGCTTCCGCCCTCTTTTTTTCCGGGCACGGGGGATGGACCGCGCGCTTCACGCCGGCGCGAGGACGGATCGCAGCCGGTGCACGGCGGCGCGCAGCTCGTTGGCGTCGGCTCCGCCGTAGCCCAGAATCAGCCCCGGAAGCGACGCTCTGCCGAGCCGGCAGGTGGAGAGCGGCATCGCCCACACTCCCGCATCCGCGGCACGCAAGGCGACCGCGCGGTCGCTCGTGCCCCGCGGCAGCATGAGCACGAGGTGCATCCCGGCCTTCTCCCCGCGGACATCCGCGGTGTCACCGAGCTCCTCTCGGAGCGCCGAAACGAGAGCGCTGCGGCGCTCGCGATAAAGCACCCGCATGCGGCGCAGATGGCGGGCGAAATGGCCCTCGCGGATGAAGCTGGAGAGGACAGCCTGCAAGAACGATGGCGGGCAGATATCCATCGAGCGCCGAACGCCGACGAACGCCGGGACCAGGTCGGCCGGAATGACCAGGAAGCCGATACGCAGCGCTCCGAACAGGACCTTGCTGAACGTGCCGATGTAGATCACGCGGGCGTTCTGGTCGAGGCTGTGCAACGCGGCGACGGGCGGGCCGTCGTGCCGATACTCGCTGTCGTAATCGTCCTCGATGATCCACGCGCCGCGCCGTTGCGCCCACTCGAGGAGCTGCAGACGGCGGGAGGCGGCGAGCGTCGAGCCCAACGGAAACTGGTGGGAGGGAGTGACGTAGACGGCGCGCGCCCGCGGCGCGCGCGCGATGCCCAGCGCCACGTTCAGGCCGTCGTCGTCTACCGGCACCGGCACCGGACGCGCTTCGGCAGCGTAGAGCACCTCTCGCGCCCCCCAGTAGCCCGGCTCCTCGATCCAGGCTTCGCTGCCGGGATCGAGCAGCGCCCGGGCCGCAATCGAGAGCGCCTGTTGCGAGCCGCTCACCACCATGATCTGGCCGGCGTCGCAGTGCACGCCGCGCAGCGCTCCGAGGTAGGCGGCGATGGCCTCGCGCAGAGCCAGGAGACCCAGCGGATCGGCATAGCGAACGAGGAGAGGATCCAGCCGGCGCGCATGTCGCGCCACGAGTCGCCGCCAGATCGCGAACGGAAAGCGATCGAAGGCGGCGTCGCCGACGTGAAAGGCTCCCGGCGTGCCCAGCCAGGGCGTCGCCGGACGGGCGAGTCGGGCACAGACGCGCGCCGGGGCCCGACTCCCAGATGCGAGCTCCTTCGTTTCGCCGCTGCCTCCAGGGCGTGGGCGTGGCTTGCCGGGCAGCGCGCTCGAGACGAAGGTCCCGGCGCCCACCCGGCTCTCGCAGTAGCCCTCGGCGAGCAGCAAGTCGAAGGCGTTCAGCACCGGGAGGCGCGAGATCTCGAGCTCGTCGGCGAGCCCGCGCGTCGACGGCAGGCGCGCTCCCGGCGCGAGACGAGCGGCGAGAATCGCATCGCGATAGCCCTCGTAGATCTGGCGGTAGAGCGGCATCGCACCATGGCGGTCGATGCCGACGAGTGTCCCGGGCGGGGCGATTCCAGACGACGAACGGGTCATCGGGCGCAAGCATAGTGGTTATTTGAAAGGAGCAGAAAGTGGCTATTGCTGGACTCCACTCGTGGAGAGAGACTGCGCTGCGAGATGTTCCAAGGAGGGTACCGATGACCGAGCCGCTACGATCCCGCTTCTCCCCACCGAGCGTTCTGCCCGAGCGGTCGACGCCCGAGCGGCCAGCGCCCGGGCGCTGGCGAGATCCCGGAGCAGCCGCGCCCGCGCCGCTTTCCCGCCTGGTGGTGCGGCGGGGCGACTGCCTCGTCGTGGTGCGGCTCGAGGAGGTGGACTGGATCGAGGGGGCGGGTAACTACGTCCGCGTGCACACCGGAGCCGCCAGCCACCTTCATCGCCAGAAGCTCGGCGTCCTCGCGTTTCGTCTCGACCCGACGCGCTTCGCGCGCATCCACCGCTCGACGATCGTCAATCTGGACGCGATCGCAGCCATCGCTCCCCGAGCTTCGGGCGGCGGCGAGATCGAGCTGCGCGACGGCTCGCGCCTCGCGGTTTCGCGCCGTTACCGGCGCGAGCTGCTGGCGCGCGTGGGTGCGGATTGAGCGCCCTGCGGCGATCGGCGACCTGGATCGTCGCGCTGCATCTCGCTATGTCGGTGGCGGCGCTGGCCGCTCCCGTCACCCTCTCCGGCCTCGCATCCGGGACGCCCGGAAGGCACCCGGTCGTCGTCGAGCTCTTCACCTCGCAGGGCTGCTCCACCTGCCCACCCGCGGACCGGCTTCTCGCCAGACTCGCTCAGGACTCGGGTGGCGGGGTCGTGCCGCTCGCGTTCCACGTCGACTCCTGGAATCACGACGGCTGGACCGATCCGTTCTCGAGCGCCGCCTGGACCCGCCGCCAGGCCTCTTACGCCCGTGCGCTCCGCGCCGCGGGCACCTATACACCGCAGGCGGTCGTGGACGGAGCGGTCGAGCTCGTCGGTTCGGACGCGACCGGTCTCACCGCCGCGATCGCCGCGGCGGCGGCGCGGCCGGCGGGCGAGATCAGGCTCGAGGTCGCTCGCGACCCGGAGCGGATTCGGGCGAGCATCGCGGTAGTGCTCCCCCCTGCGCTGCGGGACCGCAAGCTCGACCTTCTGCTCGCGGTCTACGAGACCGGCCTCGAGACTCCGGTGGGTCGAGGCGAAAACAGCGGCAAGATGCTCCACGACGATTACGTGGTGCGGAGCCTCACGCGGGTGGCCCGCCTGCCGGCAGCTGACGGGCTGGGTTCGGGAAACAGCCTCCACGAGACGGCGCTGCGGCTCGCCAAGAGCTGGGTGAGATCGCGCCTCGGTGTGGCGGCGTTTCTGCAGGATCCCCGGACGCTTGCCATTCATGGCGCCCAGGCGCAGGAGCTCGAGCGCTACGATTGAAGGCGGATATCGGCGGAGGAAAGATGATTGCGCGCATCTGGCATGGATGGACAACTCCCGCCAACGCCGGGAAATACGAGGCGCTGCTCGAGGAGGAGATCTTCGTCGGCATTCAGAATCGGCATATTCGCGGCTTCAGGAAGATCCAGCTACTGCGCCGCGAAGTCGGCGGAGAGGTGGAATTCGCCACGATCATGTCGTTCGAATCCCTGGATGCCGTGCGAGAGTTCGCCGGCGCGGACTACGAGGTCGCTGTCGTGCCGGAGAAGGCACGGGCCGTCCTCTCCCACTTCGATGCCCGCTCGCAGCACTATGAGCTCAGAACGGAGACCGGTGGGGATGCTTGAAGGCGGCAGCGCGCAGTCCTCTCGTCGGGAAGGGCCCATTTTCCTGCGTGCGCTGATCGCGTTTCTCGCGCTGCCGGGATTGGTGGCCTTTGTCATACCGGCGGCGTGGCTCTGGCGGACCGCACGAACGAAGCTCGTGCAGCCGATCGGCCTGCTGCCTCTGCTCCTCGGGGTGGTCGCGTTGCTCTGGTGCGTACGCGATTTCTACGTTTCCGGCAAGGGCACGCTCGCTCCCTGGGCACCGCCCGCCAAACTGGTCGTCGTCGGCCTCTACCGATACTCTCGCAACCCGATGTACGTCGCCGTCACCCTGATGCTGGTCGGCTGGGCGGCGGCCTTCGCTTCCGCGGGCCTGCTCGTCTATGCGCTCGTCGTCGCCGTGGCCTTCCATCTGCGCGTCGTTCTCGGCGAAGAGCCGTGGCTGGCTCGCAGGTACGGCACCGAGTGGACGGATTACGCCGGAAGTGTTTCGCGCTGGCTCGGATGAACCTCCAGGTCGGCCGGTGCGCCCGGAGCGGTGGAGCCGAGCATCCCTTCGGCCAGCCGGGCCCAGAGCCAGCCCATGCCGTTCGAGAGGTGCAGGGCGACCAGGAACCCGATGACGCCGGCGATGCCGAACGGCAGGGTCGCGAGGAAGCTCGTCGGCTGCCAGGTGCCGATATGGAGCTGGAACTCGTCCGAACCGACCAGCCAGGCGAACGGCACGAGGGCGAAGGCGAGCGCGACGACCAGCGAGACCAGCGAGATCACCCAGGTGGCGAGCGCCGCCGGGAACTTGAGCAGCAGGAAGGCGATCCCCTTCCACATCGCGGCCGAGCCCAGGGTGGCGGCGAGCCGCGAGCGCAGCCGCGGCGAGGTGGGGTGGGTCACGCGCTCGCCGACCCGCGCGCCGAGCAGGTGGATGGCGAGCTGGCGCTCGAATCCGGCGGCGCCCCAGGCCGCGAGAGCCGTGACGAGCAGGATCGCCAGACCGATCCAGATGATGGTGAGCGGTACCCCGGCCGAGATCCCCACCGTCAGGCCGACGAAATAGGCCAGCCCGAGCGGAAAGCCGAGCCAGAGATAGAGCAGGCTGCCGTAGGTGCGCGGCCGCACCGCGACGGCGAAGAAGTCGATCCAGGATAGCTGCCGGGCTGCGCTGGTCATGACGTCCACCTCAGCTGTCACTACGCAGCGCCGGGGAACGGGTTTCGGCTGGTGGGGCGGGGGAAGCCCCCCGCCCGAAAAGTGGGCGCGCGCCTCGTCTTCTTTCCCTTAAGATCGCTGCGCCATGAAAAAACCCCGCCATGTTGCCGTTACGGGCGCGGCCGGAAATATCGGCTACGCCATCCTCTTTCGGATCGCCGCCGGCGATCTCTTCGGACCGGATCAGCCGGTCGTCCTGCACGGGATCGAGATCCCTTCAGTCTTGCCGGCGCTCGCCGGCGTCGCCATGGAGCTGCGTGACTGCGCCTTTCCGCTGCTCGAAGGCGTCGTCGCGACGGCCGACATCCAGGAGGGCTTCAGCGATGTCGACGTCGCCTTCCTGGTCGGCGCGCGGCCGCGTGGTCCGGGCATGGAGAGAAAGGACCTGCTCTCCGCCAACGGCGCGATCTTCGGCCCGCAAGGCAAAGCGCTCGCGGCGCGGGCTTCCCGGGACGTGCGTGTCCTGGTGGTCGGCAATCCGGCGAACACCAACTGCCTGATCGCCGCCTCGAACGCCCCCGGGCTCGATCGCCGGCAGTTCCATGCCATGACCCGTCTGGACCACAACCGCGCCCTCTCGCAGCTCGCCGAGAAGACCGGCGGTCACGTCCACGACATCCGGCGGATGACCATCTGGGGCAACCACTCGTCGACCCAATACCCGGATCTCGCGCACTGCACGGTCGCCGGCAAGCCGGCGCTCGGGCTCGTCGAGGAGGCCTGGTACCGCGAGAGCTTCATTCCCACCGTGCAGCAGCGCGGGGCGGCGATCATCAAGGCCCGTGGCGCGTCTTCGGCGGCCTCGGCCGCCTCTTCGGCGCTCGACCATATGCGGGACTGGGTCCAGGGCAGCGCCGCGGGCGACTGGGTGTCGATGGCCGTGCCCGCCGACGGCAGCTACGACATCGCTGAGGGCGTCGTCTACTCCTACCCCTGCGTCTGCAAGGGGGGCGACTACGAGATCGTACAGGGTCTGCCGGTCGCGGAATTCAGCCGGAGCCGCATGGACGCGAGCGCTCGCGAGCTGCGTGAAGAGCGCCAGGCGGTGGAGGAGCTTCTCGCCTGACGGACGTGCGCTTTAGGATTGGCGATAAGCTCCCGCGGTGTCGCCGGAAGCGCTCGCCGTTCCCCGCACTGCCGACTGGCTCGAGCTCACCAAGCCGCGGATCACCCTCCTCGTCACGTTGACGACGGCGGCGGGATTCGCTCTCGCGAGTGAGCAGCCGTTCGATCTGCCGCGGTTTTTCGCCACGCTCGTGGGGACGGCCCTGGTCGCGGCCGGGTCGGCGGCGTTCAACCAGTACGTGGAGCGCGATACCGACCAGCTGATGCGCCGCACGGCCGACCGCCCCCTGCCGGCGGGGCGCATGCTGCCCGGACAGGCCGCGGCCTTCGGCGTCCTGCTCGCCCTCCCCGGGCTCCTGCTGCTTTGGCTGGCGGTGAACGCGCTCACCGCCGCGATCGGTCTCGCGACGCTCGCCGCCTATGTCGCCGTCTACACGCCGATGAAGCGCCGGAGCTCGCTCGCGACGCTCATCGGGGCGATCCCAGGTGCGGCGCCGCCGGTCATGGGGTGGACCGGCGCGAGCGGCGCGATCGGCCTCGGCGGCTGGCTTCTCTTCGCCATACTCTTTCTCTGGCAGCTGCCGCACTTTCTGTCGATCGCCTGGCTCTACCGTGACGACTACCGCCGGGCTGGGATGCCGCTCTTGACGGTGAACGATCCCGACGGCCGGGCCACCGGGAGGCAAGCGCTCCTCTATGCCCTGGCGCTCTTGCCGGTCTCGCTCATGCCGTCGGCGGTCGGCATCACCGGCGCGCTGCATCTCGCCGGGGCGCTGCTCTTCGGCGGCCTGTTCCTGGCGAGCGCCGCCCTCTTTGCGCGCCAGCAGACGGTGACCACGGCGCGGCGGTTGCTCCTCACCTCGGTGTTCTACCTTCCGGCCGTCTTCGGCGTCGCGGTCGTCGATCACCTGCTTCTCCGGTGAGGGAGATGGGGCGGCGGGCGAAAGTTCTGGGGGCGCTGGTTGCCGGCTGGGCCGCCGGTCTTCTGGCCTGTCGCGCGCCCGAACCGCTACCGGTGCTCGCCGTGCTGCCCGAGTTCTCCCTCATCGAGCGCAGCGGTTCGGCGCTCGATCGGGCCTTTCTCGCCGGCCGGCCGATCGTCGTCGATTTCGTCTACACGCGCTGTCCGACCTCCTGTCCACGGCTCACTGCGCGGATGAAGGAGCTCGAAAAGCGCCTGCCCGCGGGCTCGACCGCCCGGCTGCTGTCGATCTCGGTCGATCCGGACTACGACCGGCCGGAGGTGCTGCGGCGCTACGCCGAGAGCTGGCGGGTCGGTGAACGCTGGCTCTTGGTAACCGGCGAACGCACGGAGATCCGGGAGCTCATCCGCAACGGTTTTCTGCTGCCGGTCGAGGAGATCCCGCAAGATGCGGCCTCACCGATCCTGCATAGCAACCGTTTCGCCCTGATCGACGGCCAGGGCCGCCTGCGCGCGACGTACGACGCTCTCGAGGAAGGGGCCCTCGAGCGCATCCTTGCCGACCTGCAGCAGATCGAGCGCGGGACCTGAAGCGAGCGCGGCGACGATGGAGCTGACTCTGCAGGAGCTACCGACGCTCAACGCCGCGCTGAATGCGACCTCGGCCGTGCTGCTGGTCATCGGTTATCTGCTGATCCGCGCGCGCCGGATCGCAGCGCACCGGCGCGCGATGTTGTCGGCGTTCACCTGCTCGATCGTCTTCCTGATCTCGTATCTCGTCTACCACTTCGAGGTCGGGTCGGTGCGCTTCCAGGGGACCGGCGCGGTGCGCACCGTCTACTTCGTGATCCTGCTCACCCACACCGTGCTCGCCGCAGCGGTGCCGATCCTGGCGGTCGTCACCCTGTCGCGCGCCCTCGCCCGGCGCTTCGACCGCCACAAGAAGATCGCGCGCTGGACCCTGCCGATCTGGCTCTACGTCTCGGTGACCGGCGTGGTGGTCTACTGGATGCTCTACCAGATGCGCTTCTGATCGTCGGCACCGGCGGCCGGTGGCGCGGCGTCCTCGCCTGCGGGCGGCAGAGCGGCGTCAGCGCCGGGCTCCAGGGCCTCCGCCGCGCTCCAGGCGCAGGCGTCGCCGAGGTTGAAGCCGTTGCGAAGGATCGAGCTCGCCGAGTTGCGCCGCTGCCCGAAACGCCCCTGGTTGAGCCGTCTTGGCCGGTGCTGTTCCAGACCACGCCGAGGTTCCCGAACTGTCCGCGGCCGCCTCAGGTCAGGCGCACGCTGCCTACCCATTGGGGTGTGGATCCGTCTCGAGCACGGGAAGAGACTCCCTCCGCCGCCTATCGGTCCACTTTGGCTGAGGAGGAGCTCACCATGAGCGTTTCTTCTCGCTGTCGCTTTCTCTTGGCTCCGGTCCTGTCCCTTCTGCTCTTCGGGTTGGGAAGCACGGCTGCCCAAGGGGACAACTTCTCGAATGTGTGGGGCAGCAGCGGGAGCGACGCCTTCGCGGTGGCTGACTTTGGGACGATCCTGCACTACGACGGCAGCAGCTGGTCGGCGATGAGCAGCGGCACGACCAGCTACCTCTGGGGCGTGTGGGGCAGCAGCGGGAGCAACGTCTTCGCGGTGGGCGACTCCGGGACGATGCTGCACTACGGCGGTAGCAGCTGGTCGACGATGAGCAGCGGCACGGCCAACCACCTCTACGGCGTGTGGGGAAGCAGCGGAAGCAACGTGTTCGCGGTGGGTGCCTCCGGGACGATCCTGCACCACGACGGCAGCAGCTGGTCGGCGATGAGCAGCGGTACTGCCCAATGGCTCTACGGCGTGTGGGGCAGCAGCGGGAGCAACGTCTTCGCGGTTGGCAACTCCGGAAAGATCCTGCACTACGACGGCAGCAGCTGGTCGGCGATGAGCAGCGGCACGAGCTACCCCCTCCGGGGCGTGTGGGGCAGCAGCGGGAGCGACGTCTTCGCGGTGGGTGACTCCGGGACGATCCTGCACTACGACGGCAGCAGCTGGTCGGCGATGAGCAGCGGCACGGGCAATTGGCTCTTCGGCGTGTGGGGCAGCAGCGGGAGCAACGTCTTCGCGGTGGGTGGCTTCGGGACGTTCCTGCACTACGACGGCAGCAGCTGGTCGGCGATCAGCTGCGGCACGACGAGCGACCTCTTCGGCGTGTGGGGCAGCAGCGGGAGCGACGTCTTCGCGGTGGGTTACGCGGAGACGATCCTGCACTACGACGGCAGCAGCTGGTTTGCGATGATTAGCGGCACGACCAACAATCTCTACTACGTGTGGGGCAGCAGCGGGAGCAACGTCTTCGCGGTGGGTTACGCCGGGACGATCCTGCACTACGACGGCAGCAGCTGGTTGGCGATGAGCAGCGGCTCGACCAACTCCCTCAACGCCGTGTGGGGCAGCAGCGGGAGCAACGTCTTCGCGGTGGGTGGTGGTGGGACGATCCTGCATTCCGACGGCAGCAGTTGGTCGGCGATGAGCAGCGGCATATTCGAATGGCTCACGGGCGTGTGGGGCAGCAGCGGGAGCAACGTCTTTGCGGTGAGTGCCTCCGGGACGATCCTGCACTACGACGGCAATAGCTGGTCGGCGATGAGCAGCGGCACGAGCAATCAACTCTTGGGAGTGTGGGGCAGCAGCGGGAGCAACGTCTTCGCGGTGGGTTACGGGGGGACGATTCTGCACTACGACGGCAGCAACTGGTCGGCGATGAGCAGCGGCACGACGAACGAACTCTGGGGAGTGTGGGGCAGCAGCGGGAGCAACATCTTCGCGGTGGGTAGCTCCGGGACGATCCTGCGCTCCGACGGCAGCAGCTGGTCGGCGATGAGCAGCGGCACGAGCACATGGCTCAGGGGCGTGTGGGGCAGCAGCGGGAGCAATGTCTTCGCGGTGGGTCTCAACGGGACGATCCTGCACTACGACGGCAGCAGTTGGTCGCCGAGGAGCAGCGGCACGACGAACGGCCTCTACGGCGTGTGGGGCAGCAGCGGGAGCAACGTCCTCGCGGTGGGTGGCGGCGGGACGATCCGGCGCTACAGCGCTGAACTCTTTACGAGCGGGTTCGAGAGCGGCGGCCTGGACGGTTGGTCAGCCACGGTGCCGTAGGGGCAAGATGCTCGCCGGACAGGTTGATTCCCCGATGTCCCAGGGATGGCCCCGCAGGAATGAACGGGTGACAGTTTGCAGATTTCAGGCCGGCGTCCCGTGGGGCACTGCGCGCCGTTTGGGTCGGGAAAAACAGTAAACGGTTACCAGTTCTTTAGAAGATGGTCTTCTGATCCTCGGCGCCGTCGGCGAGGAGCTCGCCGTCGGGCTCCGGCGCCGGCTCTTCCGCTGCTCCCAGCCAGACGAAGCGCTCGAGGCTCCTCGCCCAGACGAACCCTTTCCCCGTCTCTTTCATGGCACGGAGCACCGCGAGCTTCGAGTCGATGTCGTCGAGGGTGTGCAGGACGAAGCTCTCCGGGGTCATCGGCTCGACCGGCGAGGAGAACTCCTTTCTCCCCTGGTGGGAGAGCACGAGATGCTCGAGTTGCAGCCGCAGATCGGCCGGGAAACCGGGAATCGCCGCGGTGCGTTCGCGCACCAGATCGCGGCCGAGGACGATGTGGCCGACCAGGCGCCCGACGGGCGTGTACTCGTTGTCGGGCATCGCCCCGAGCTCCTGGAGCTTGCCGAGATCGTGGAAGAGGACGCCGAGGAGCAGCAGGTCGCGGTCGAGCTCGGGATAGTGGTCGGCGAACTTCACCGCCAGCTCCATCATCGAGACGACGTGCTCGAGGAGGCCGCCGCGGAAAGCATGGTGGATCGCCTTCGCCGCCGGATGCACCCTGAGCGCCGCGCCGTAGACCGCGAGCGTCTCGGTGGCGAGCCGGCGCATCTCGGGTCGCTTCACCTCGCGGTCGAGCGTCCCGTCGAGGCGACGCATGAGGTCGTCGAGGTCGTATTTCGTGGACGGGACGAGCCGGCCCTCCTCGAAACCGTCCTGGACATCCTCAGGCACGACCGGCCGGCATTGGTCGACCTTGATCTGCAACTGGTCGCGATAGCTCTGCACCTGACCGCGGAACTTGACGAAGCCACGCGCCGCGAATGCGCTCGCCATCGCCGAGCTGTCGGACCAGGCGCGGCCGGTGATCGACCCGGAGGCATCGGCGAGCTCGAGGTCGAGATAGTCCTTGCCGCTCTTGTCCTGGCGCACCTCCTTGCGCTTCAGGAAAGCGAAGCCCTGCACGGAATCCCCGGCGTTCCAGGTGGCGATCGGCTGGTTCCTGACGATTGGAGACATGGTCTGGGGGCACCCGCAAAGTGCAGCGAAGGGGCGAGTATAGTCGCCGGGCGCCGGGCTGGTACACGGCTTGCTGCGCTCCGGTCGAAGCCCGAGGACTGCCCATGCGCGCCACCGTCGTCCGCTGCTCCCTGTTCCTGGCCCTTCTCTGCGCCCTGCCGGCCATCGGCGCCGACTCGCAGGCGGCCGATCCCGAAGCTGCGGATCGCGAGCGCCTGCGCCGGTTTCTCGACGAGGGGCCGGCGCTGCTCCTGCCGGCTGCGGAGCGCACGCGGCTCGCGGCCCTGCCGCTCGCCGAGGCGCTGGCCTCTGCGCAGCGGTTCACTTCCCAGGATCCGCTCCCCGAAACGCCCGAGAACGAGCTCGCCGTCGGCATCACCCGCCGGCAGCAGCTGGTCTGGAGCGAAGGCCTGTCCCTTCGGGATGCGCGCGGGCTGCTGCTCTTCCTGCACGGCGCGCCCCGCGACCGCCTCAAAGTCGAATGCGGCGAGACCTTTCATCCGCTCGAGATCTGGAGCTATGGCACGGTCGAGAACCCGCGCAGCCTGGTGCTCCACCGTCCGCGCGCCGACGGCTTCTTCGTCCTCTGGCGTCCGACCGACTCCAAACGTGCGCTTTACAGCCCGGAGATGGAGTACTACCTGGAGCAGTGGGAAGAGCTGCGCGGTCTGGTTTCCGGCAAGCGTCCAGACCGCGTGATGTGCAAAGCGAGCGAGACGCTCGACAAGGCGACCGGGGTCTCGGGTCTCTTCGGCTTCGAAAAGAACCGGCCGACCGATGCTTTCGTGAATGCCTTTCTCGCCCCCCCGGCCGATCTCGGGGCCTGGGCCCGGGAGGCCGCGGCGACGAAACTCGAGAAAGCGGTGGAGGAGCTGCCGATCGAGTCGGTCAAGGTCTCCTTTCCCGAGCGCAAGGACCAGCGCCTGCTCGCGCGCTTGCGCATCGTCCTGCCTGCCGGGGTCGGTCTCGCGATCGCGGGGGAGGAGGGGAGTCGCGAAGCGCGGTTGACGGTGGGCGCCCGAGTCGAGCTCTCGGGTGCGCCTTTCGAGGAGTTCCGCACCCGATTCGTTCTGCCGCCGCCGGCCGCGACGACGCCGATCGTGCTGATCGCCGAGCGCCTGCTGCGCCCCGGCGGGCCCTATGTGCTCGCCCTCGAAGTCCGCGACGAGGTCTCGGGCCGGACTGCCTGGCTCTCGCAGGGTTTCGTGGTCCCGACCGAGCCCGTGCCGGAGGCGGAGACTCAGGTCGCCGGGGCGCAGGAGGTCGTGGGTCAGGAGACCGGGATCACCAAAGTGGGTGCCCGCGACGCGCTGCTCCTGCTGCCGCCGCTCTCGGACGTCGTTTTCGGGCTCTGGCGCGCCGAGGCGATCGTCGCCGGCGAGCGCGTCCACAAGGTCGCCTTCTACGTCAACGGCCAACGTCAGCTGGTGCGCAACGCCGCGCCGTGGACCGCCGAGCTCAGGCTGCCGAATCTCCCGACGGAGCTCGTGGTGCGCGCCGAAGGGCTGGACGAGAAGGATGTCGTCGTGGTGGCGGACGAAGTTGTCCTGAACGAGCCGCAGGGTGAGCCCAAGGTACGGCTGCTCGCTCCGGAACGCGGCAAGCGGGTGGTGGGCAAGTCGCTGGCGCGGGCCGCGGTCGTCGTGCCCGAGGGCAAGCGGATCGAGTCGGTCGAGTTCCGTTTGAACGACACGGTCATCGCGACGCTTACCCAGCCGCCCTGGGAGACGCCGTTCGTCGCCCCGTCAGGGACCGATCCGGTCTATCTGACGGTCTCGGCGACCTACGTCGACGGCATGCGGGTGGAGGACTTTCGTGTCCTGAACGGCGGCCCCTTCCTCGAGCAGGTCGACGTCGATCTGGTCGAGATCTTCGCCACGGTCTTCGACAAGTCGGGCCGCCTCGCCGAGAACCTGAGCGAGGGGGACTTTCAGCTCTTCGACCGCGGCAAGCTGCAGAAGATCGCCAAGTTCGAGCTCGTGAGGGACCTGCCGCTCGCGGTCGGCCTGGTGCTCGACACCTCCGGATCGATGCGCGAGTCGATCGGCGAAGCGAAGCGCGCCGCGAGCGACTTCCTGACTGCCGTCGTGCGCCCGACCGATCGCTGTTTCGCGGTCGCGTTCTCGGATCGGCCGCGCCTCCTCATGCCCTTGACGCCCGACGTGCAGGCGGTGCAGATCGCTTTCCGCGATCTGCCGGCGGTCGGCAACACTGCGCTCCACGACGCAATGGTCTACGCGCTCTACCAGCTGCGCGGCATCCGCGGCCGCAAGGCGATCGTGCTGCTCTCCGACGGCGATGACAACTCGAGCCTGGTCTCCTTCGACGATGCGCTCGAGTTCGCCCGGCGCAGCGGCGCAGCGATCTACACCATCGGTCTCGATGTCGGGGCCGGCCAGCTCTCGATCCGGGGCAAGCTCGAGAAGCTCGCCTCCGAAACCGGCGGTCGCACCTACTTCGTGTCGAAGGCGGTCGAGCTCGCCGGCGTCTACTCCGAGATCTCGCGCGAGCTGCGCAGCCAGTATCTGCTCGCTTTCGCTCCCGACCCGCCGGCCAAGGACGGCGTCTTCTCGACGGTCGAAGTCAAGGCGCAGGGGGGGAAGTTGAAGACGCGCGCGCCGCGGGGCTACTATCCCTAGCTGATGAGAGCCCCGTCGAGGTCGCGCTTCCCGTTGACCGTCGTTGCCGCCGCCATTGTCGCCGTCGCCTGGATCGCCGGCGCTTCGAGCCACCCCGCCGCCGCGCAGGCTCCGGGCGGCCCGGCGTCAGACCTGCGCTTCGAGAAGCTGAACCGCGCTTACAGCGACTTCGTGAGCGAGCTGGCCCCGATCGGGGAAGAGGGGATGTCGGTCCACCTGGTGTCACCGAAGCAGACCCTGATCCTGCGTGATAACCGCCTGCGCCTGACCCCCCTCTCGGCCATGAGGGACGGGACTTTCATGGGCGAGGTCGAGCTCGATGTGCAGGGCAAGGGCGCTCTGGTCGCCGACGTGGTGATGGGGCCGATCGTCCGCCAGCTGACCGACGAGATCGTCGTGCCGCCGCAGACGATTCGGCTGGCCGCCAAGGTCCGCATCCGGCGCGTCGCGGACGGCTACGAGATCACTCCCGACAAGCTGCCCCAGAGCATCGAGGTCGCGGTGCAGTCGAGGACGATCAACCAGATCCTCGCGCTCTGCGACCAGGCCGCGACCCTCTCGCTCGGTGCCGTGGATTGCACGGGCCTCGATCACGCCCTCACCCGGCCCGCGGTGCCGATTCCCGGCGGCGGCCAGGCCTACCTGCTCGGGGACGACAATCTCACCGACGCCGATCGTGCCCGGCTCGACGCCCTGCTCGGGCCGCCGCCGGCTCCGACCCCTCCGACCCCTCCGATCGCTCCGACGCCCTGACCGTCCGCGCTAGATCGCAGGCAGCGAGAGATCGCGCCGCGTTGCGGCGTCGATGATCGCGCGATGGAGCGGCACCTGGAAGAGGAAGCGCTGGCGCATGGCGGGGGCGAGAAACGCGGTCTGGCGCATCAGTTCGTCGTAGCTCTTCTCCAAGTGAACGAGCGGATCGAGTTTCCTGCCCTGGTGCTCTTCGAGCCATTCGGCGGCGAGGAAGAGGTGAAAATCCGAGAGCTCTCTGAGCGGCGCGTTGTCGAGCAGCGGCCGCTCCTTGGCGAGCTGCTCGTAGGCCGCGAGAACGAACTCGGCACGCCCGCGCGCGATCTCGGCTTCGATGCGGTAGGCGAGGTCGGCGAGCAGGCTCGATCCCTTGCCGAGCTCGCGATGGAGCCTTGCCGCTTCCTCGAGGTTGGCGAGCGCCGCGTCGCTGCGGCGCAGGCGAAATTGGATGCGGCCCAGGAGCTGCTCGGCGTCGGCGCGGGCTTCGCCCGCCGGCACGAGACTCAGCGCGAAATGCGCCTTGCGGGCCTCGGTCAACGCCTGCTCGGGCTGATCGAGGTGCAGGAGATTTTCAGCGACCGCCAGGCGAGCGATCGCCTCGCCGACGGTGTCGTCGCGGCCTTCGCGCAACGCAAGGGCCCGGCGCAGCACCGGTGCGGCGCCCGCGAAGTCGCCGAGATGACTCATCGCCTTTCCGACTCCGACCAGCGCGTAGGCCTCCTCGGCCTCGGACTTCTCCGCGGCGAGGAGCACGCGAGCCTCCTCGAAGTGGGCGAGACTGGCGGGAAAGTTCCCCTGCGCCAGAGCCACGGCGCCGAGCGCCGAGAGCGAGGTCGGGACACCGCCGCCCTTCTCGCGGCGCACCGCGAGGGCTTGGCGATGGAGCTCCGCGGCCTCCTCGAGTCGAAACTCGTGATAGGCAATGTTGCCGAGGAAGTAGCGGCAGGTGGCGGCGAGGCCCTTCCTGCCCCGATGCTCAGCCACGCCCAGAGTTTTCGCGAAGAGCTCGCCGGCCTCGGCGGTCTTGCCCTGACGCACGAGCACACGGCCGAGCTCGAGGAGCAGCATCTCCTTGCGCCGCGCGTCGCTGCCCGTCGGCCCCGCTAGCGCCTGGCGCAGGACCCACTCGGCTTCGGTGTAGCGCCCCGCCATCTGCGCGAGCTCGGCGCGCAGCGCGGCGATGGCGAGAAAGCGGTGGGAATTCTCGCGCGCCAGATCGAAGCCCCGTTCCAGGGCCGCCGCCAGCTCGTGCAGGCGTCCCATCCGACGGGCGAGCGGGAGCAACACCCAGAGCAGGTCGATCTCGAGCTGCGGATCACCGCCGCGCTCGCGGTGCGCGGCGAGCTCTTGACGCAGGGCGGTGAAGAGCTGCTCGCGCGAGATCTTCGCTGCCGGCGCCGCGGCGGCGAGGAGCGCGCGGGCGCCGGCTTCCGAGCCGCGCAGCAGCTCGTAGGAGGCCCAGAGCTCGTCGACCGAGCTCGAACGCGCCGCGAGGAGCTCGCCCAACTCCGCGCGCAGCTTCGCCGCGGCCTCGGGGCGCAGGGTATCGGAAAATGCCAGGCGCAACGCCGGCGAAGCGAAGGTCAAACCCTCCCCCCACGGACCCTCACCGTCGGCGACGAGGTCGGCCTCGCGAAAGGCCTCGTCCCAATGGCGCGGCATCTCCTCTCCCCCCAGAGCGAGCGCCGCGGAGCGCAACTCGCCGGCCGGGACCGGCGCTTCGATCTGGGCCAGGAGACGCAGCGGCAGCACCGGGCCCAGCCGCATCGCCTCGGCCTCGGCGTGGGCGAGAAATCGCCGGCTCGGCTGAAAACGTGATTCGGCGCCTTCGGTGCCGCTGAAGAAGAACGAGCCGAAAACCTGTCGGAGCCGTCGATCCCGGACCAGGAAGAGCAGCGCCTCCTCGAGCGCGAACGGATTTCCTCCGGCGCCGGCGGAGAGCGTCGCGGCCACCGACTCAGGCAGCGAAAGTCCACGGAACAGCTGCGAAGTGCAGCGGCTCCAGGCCTCGCCGGAGAGCGTTCCGACGCGAATCTCGGGCGTGCCGGCAAGCGCCGGCGGCCAAGCGGTCGCGGGTCGCGCGAGGAGCACCAGCCGGATCTCGCTGCCGAGGCGCGGGTGCTTCTGCAGCTCTTCGATCTCGGCCCAGATCTGGGGAGGCGCCGCTTCGAGGTGGTCGTAGACGATCCAGACCGGCCGCGCCGGCTCGGCCGCAAGCTCCGCGACGATCGGCGGCAGCGCGGCGTCGGGCTGGAGGGAGGCGAGCGCTGAGTTCCGCCAGATCGCCGGCTCGCCGGCGGCTCGCAGCACCTCCCAGACCAAACGGGTCTTCCCGACCCCGAAGGCACCGACGACCCGGGCGATCGGGTCGGCGAGGCGCTCCGAGAGCAGCTCTTCGATCTCCGGCCGGGGTACCCATTTTGCGGCCCGGGAAAGGACTTCCGGGTTACGCCAGGTGGGGATGGCGACTGCACGCGGTTGCACCGCCGCGAGAGGAATCAACCGTCCGCCGCCGAACGAGAGATTGCCGCGCGACTCGACGGCCCAGGAACCCTCCAAGTGGTGGGCGGCGTGGGTCGTGAGCAGGACCCTCGCGGCTTCGATCGCCGGGCGGCGCTGGGCGATCTCGTCGAGCAGCGGTTCGGAGAGCAACGTGACGGTGGAGCCGACCGCCGCCGCGGCTGGGGTGATGAGCAGACTCGCGGACGCGGCGGAGCGCCGATCGGTCGCCAGGCCGAGGGCGCTCTCCGCCAGGACGACGGCACGATCGAAAATGGCGGCGTCGCCGGGGAGGGGGAGAACCAGGTAGCGCCCTGGGCCGGCGGGGAAGACCGCGCTGGCTCGCGCGGCGGCGGCCTCGAGGCGCCCCTGCGCGGCCTTGTCGGACCCCGCCCAGAAATGCAGCAGGGCGGCAGGGAGGACGCGCTCGATCGGTTCCGGAGGGGGAAACGGTCGCATGTTCGAGTGCAGGATCGGGCTCGCGGAAGAGGTAAGGACGGCGCTGCGCCGTGCAGTGTGGCGAATCTACTACGTCAAGGTCGAGTCCGCGGGAGTCTTCGGCAGGCGCCCAAGGTCAATTCGGAGGCCCCACGTCCGGAATCGATCCGGCGGACGCATCCGGTCGGGGATAGCCAGCGGCAGCGAAGGCGCCAGCCCAGCGGGTCGAGTCGCCTCGCCAGGCTTCGGGCGGCGTCCCCGGACGATCTTCGAAGTCGGCCCGCCGCACGGCGCAGCGGCGGGGAAGAACCAGAGCCGGCGTTTCCGGTACGTTGACGAGCAGCAGCGCGATCTTGGCGCGCGACCAGCGCCGCGAGAGGGTCCGCCAGAGACTCGCGACCGAGGCGCTCGGTGCCTGGGTTCCGCCGCCGTCGACGTCGAGCCGATCGCGCACGAACAGCACGCGGTGCCCCCGCCGATCGAGCGCCAGCAGGCGTTCCAGTCGTTGCATGTGCCGGGCCCGGGCTTGCGCGACGTGCTCGCGCCAGTTCGGAGCGACGACTGGGGTGGGCAGTCCGACGTCCTGACGCGGGAACTCGTGATAGAGCTGAAAGCCGAACCGCGGTGCGACGACAGAGGCCACCTGGCCGTCGACGACGAGCTCGGCGAGCTCTTCCCGGCCGTAGACACGTTCCGGATCCGGGTTCGAGAGGTAGCTCGTCAAGCCATCGATCGGTGTCAGCCACCAATCGAACGGATAGGCCGTCGTGCTTCCGAAGTAGGTCCGCACCTGGTAGGCGACGCGGCAGCTCAGGCCGAGCGGCACGACGTGCGTCGGTCGAGCCGGAGATCCCACCGCGAAGAAGTGACGGACGGAGTGGAAGATGCGTCGCATGAGGTTCGCTTGGCGCCCGTGATGCCCTAGCGACGGCCGAAGCGGCCCTGCAGCCAGCTCCCGGCCCGTTGCCACCGCGTGTCCTCGAGCGCCGAGAGCCGCGTGCGAAGCTCCTGCTCCCGGAGGCTCAGCGCGTCGTAGCCCGAGAGCAATCCGGTGACCCGTTCGAAGAGGCGAGCCAGGGCATCCGCCTCGGCTCTCGGATCTGCAGGCTCCGCGCGCTCCTCCGCGATCACCGTTTCGTAGAGCGCGATCAGGCGATCCACAACCGACTCCCGGCCGGCATGGGCGAAGACCCAGGCGCGAGCCTCAGCCGCCACCGCGGGTGAGTACTCCTGGATCCGCCGGCGGACCTCGTCCTCGGCGTGAGGCGCGCGGAGCGTTCCGACCCCGAAGTTCCACTGGCGGAGCTCCGGCGCGGTTTCTGCGCGGACCGACGGGCCCAGACCTTCGCTGTCGCAGAGCACCACGAAGGCGCCGCTCGCGGCAGCCTCGAGGGCGGCGCGGCCGCGTGCGAACACCAGATCGTAGGCCGGCAGTAGAGCCGCGGCGTCGGCGACCGCGTTGCCCTCGCCCACACCGACGACGTCGAGGCGGAGACCGACCGATCGGCAGGCCGCGCGCACGGTCTCGACCCAGGTACCCGTCCGGGTGGCGTTGCTCAGGACCAAGGCTCTCGCGGGCGAGGCGGGCAGCTCGCGCTGGGGGGGGAAGCGCCGCAGATCGACGAAGTTGGGCAGCGTCTCGACCCGTTCGGGAGAGATGCCGTGCTCGCTGACCAGACGCTCGCGGCGCAGGCGATCCACCGCCAGGAAGCGACGGATCCGCGGCAGCCGCGGCGGCTCCTCCTGCCAGGGGAACCAGCCATGGCAGACGAAGACCGCGGGCACGCCGGGAAACTTCAAGACGGCAGACGCGGTTTCCAGAAGATGATGGCCGTGAATGACGTCCGGCGATTCGCCCAGATCGTCCAGGCGCGAGACCACGGGCACGCCGGCTCGGCGCAGTCGGTCGCTCACCAGACCCGGCCGCGAGGAGAACACCACCGGTTGATGGCCACGCTCCAAGAGAGCGCTCGCCAGGTCCAGAGTGTAGAGCTGGGTCCCGCCGACCTGGCTCAGGTCCTGGTTGGTGACGAGGATCCGCAGCGGCACGCCGGAGATGGTAACGCCGGGGGCTCGCGGGAACCTAGAGAAAAGCCCACGAGCGAAAAGAAACCTAGAATCGGGCGCCGTGTCCTGGTCTCTGCGCTCGCTTCTCGCCCGCCGTGTGCCCCTCCCTCGACTCTGGCCCGGATCGCGCCGAGCGCACCGCCTGCTCGCAGTGTTGCCGTTTCGCGACGAGATGCGGTTTCTGCCCGGCTGGTTCGCCAATGTAGCGCCGCACGTCGACGGTGTGGTGGCGTTCGACGATGGTTCGACAGACGGCTCGGCGGAGTTCGTGGCGCACCAGCCGAAGCTCGTCGCGCTCGTCCGCGGGGGACGCCGCGGGAGCCAGCCGTGGGACTGCGGCGCCAACCGGCGACGCCTGTATGCGGCGGCGGGCGCGCACGACGCGCAATGGATCCTCGGGCTCGACGCCGACGAGCGCATCGAGCGCGACTTCCGTCGTCGCGCCGAAGCCGAGATCGATCGCCTCGAGGCGCTCGGGGTGACCGCGGGGGCGATTCGCATCCGCGAGCTCTGGGACCGGCCGGATCGGATGCGCGTCGACGGCATCTGGGGGCGGAAAGCGAACGGCCGGCTGTTCGCTTACCGCGCCGACGCCCTGCTCGACGACCGCCGCTTCCACGGCCACTGGCCGCCGCTCGACTCGCGCATCCGGCTTCCCGACGGGCGGGAGATCTACGAACCGCTCGATCTCGAGATCTACCACCTGCGCATGATCCGCGCCGAGGATCGGCAGCTCCGGCGCGAGCGCTACAACGCGCTCGACCCGGAACGACGCTTTCAGGCGATCGGATACGACTACCTGACCGACCCGCAGGGCCTGGTGGTCTCGCCCTTGCCGGCCGGCCGCGAGTACGAGCCGATGCCGGAGAGGGTCTGAGCTTGCCGGCGCTCGCCTGCGCCAACCGCGCCGAGCTCGCGGTCGTGGTGCTCGCGGTCGGCGAGATGCCGGAGCTTCCCGCGGCCGTCGCATCGCTCGTCGCGCAAGGCGAGCCGCTCGAGATCGTGATCGTCCGTTCGGCGACCGCCTCGACCGTCGATCCTTCCTGGCTTCCCCGAGGAGCGCGCGAGATCCGCTCGCCGGCCCTCCTGCCGACCGGTGCTGCGCGCAATCGCGGCATCGGCGCGACGCAGGCGCCCTGGGTGGCGTTCCTGGCCGGAGACAATCGGGCTCTTCCCGGCTGGGCGGCGGGGCGTCTCGCGGCCCACCGGACGGGTGCGGAGGTGGTCGCCTCCGCGGTGGTCAATGGTGCGCCGTCGAGCTTGGTCGCCTGGGCCGGGTACATCGCGCTGCACCACCGCCGTTGGCCGCGGGTACCGGCGCACGAAGCGCTCCACTACGGCTGCTCTTATCCGCGCAACGCGCTCGAGCAGGTCGGCGGTTTCCGCGACGAGCTTGCGGCCGGCGAAGATACCGAGCTCCATGCGCGGCTCGCCAGGTCGGGCTGGACTTTCACCTGGGTGCCCGCCGTGCGCGCGACGCAGCCCTACGCCACGGACTTCGGCGATTTCCTGCGCGACCAGCTCCAGCGCGGTGCGAGCGCCGCGCACGCCTGGCTGCAGCTCGGCGACTTCGAGCGCGCCACCGAAATCGGACGCCAACCCCTCACTCGCGCCGCGCGCGCGCTGCGCTTCGCCCTGCGCTACGCGGAGCCCGGCGATCGCGCGCGCGTCGCCCTGGCGGCGCCGCTCGTCGCTCTCGCCGCCAGGAGCTACGCGCGCGGCGCCCGCCGGGAGCGCGAATCGCGCGATAGAAGGTAGGCGCGCCTATTCGATCGTGAAGCGCATCAGCTCGACCGGCAGCGAGCAGCCGGTCACGGTGAGGGTATAGGCCGGACAGCCGGCGCTTGCCGTCACCTCGGCCACCACGATGTCCACGTTGGTGGCGGCCGGGACGTCGAAGCTCATGATCTGGGGGGCGGTCCCATCTGGGCTCGAGCCGATGCTGGCGATGTTGTTCGTGCAGATGCTGGCTGGATTGAATCCACCGATGTAGCTGCCGGCATAGATGAAGTTGGTCCCGGAGCAGGTGGTGTCGACGCTAACGGTCACGCATTGCGTGATCGCATCGTAATTCCGGAAGGTGTAGAGGTCATAGTGATACGTGCCGGCGATGGGCGCGCCGCAAGTGCCGGGAGCCGCACAGGTGTCGGGCACGCCATCCCGGAACAGGCGATTGGTCTGAGTGAGGTCGTTCAGATCGATGGTCCCGGGGATGGGAACGCCCTCGCAGCCCGGAATTCCCATGATGGCGGCGTTGCTCACGCCCGCACAGCAAAGGACCAGCAGCAAGCTCAGAGCCACGAATCGGGTCTGTCTCTTCATGGAATCCTCCAGTCGAACCGTCGCCGTCTTGGGTAAGAAGTGCATTGTGTAGGGAATTGCCTTTCGGCGCAAGGCTGGCCGGCGACCCCACGGCCCAACACCCCGACGCGCCGCGGGCTCACGGACCGACCTCGCCCACGAACGGAAAGCGCTGGCGCAGCGCCCGGACCGGCGGCCAAGCCAGATAGCGCGGCACGAAGCGCCAGTAGGGCGGCGCCGCGCCGCAGCCGTGCAGGAAGCGCTCGAGCAAGAGCTGCCAGTTCGATGGCGAGCCTTCGGCGGCATGCACGACGTTGGGCCGGCGGGAAATCGTCTGGTTGATGCGCTCGAGCATCCAACTCTCGCGCACGTCCGGCGAAAAGTAGAAGAGCGGCTGCGACAGATCCGTCGCTGGCGTCGAGCCGGCCGGCGGCCTCTTCGTCGCGCGCCAGAGCGGTGCCGGGGTGGACGCGGATGCCGGTGAAGATGATCGTCAGGCAGCGCTCCCAGTCGAGGCGGTGCTCGATGAAGTCGAGCGTCTCGGCTACGGTGGCCTCGGTTTCGCCCGGACCGCCGAGCAGGAAGAACCAGGCGCAGGCCATGCGCGTGCGCCGGATGCGCTCCGCCGTGCGCTCCACCTCGTCGCGCCCGAATCCCTTGCGGAAGCGGTCCAGCACCGGCTGCGAGGCCGACTCCGGGGTGATCATCACCGAGTTGAACCCGGCCGACTCCATCTCCGCGAACAGCTCCTCGGTCGCGCCGAGCGGGTTGACGCCCATGGCGGTGAGGGTGACCCCGAGTTTCCGCCGCTGGAGCTCGTGGCAGAGCTCGAGGGCCGGCGCGACCGGGACATTGAAGGTCGAGTCCACGATTTCGAAGGTGCGCGGCCTGGCGATCCGCGCGACGCGCTCGATTTCGTCGACCACCTCCGCGGTGGGACGCAGCCGGTGCAGGCGGCCTTCCAGGCTCGGATAGGAGCAATAGATGCAGCCCAAGGGACAGCCGCGCTTGGTCTGGATCGGCCAGGTGAATCCGCGCCGCTCGTACGTCCGCCAGTCGATCCAGCGCTCGAGGCCCGAAGGTCCGAAACGAGCCAGGCGACGCGGTGGAATCGCGCTCGGGAGGCCGGTCTCATCGCGGGCCGCGACTCCCGGCAGAAGGCGCGGGTCGCGTCCCGCGTCGAGCGCCGCCAGCAGGGCGGGGAAAGTCTCCTCCCCTTCGCCGAGAACCGCGAAGTCCGCCGGCAGGACGTCGAGACTGCGCTCGGCGAGCAGCGACACCGCCGGTCCGCCGATGACCGTCTTGGCGCCGCCCCGGCGGGCGATCTCGATCAGCGGATCGTGGGCATGCAGGTGGCTCTCGCAGACGCTGGCGCACGGCGTTGTCCAGGTTGCGGATCGAGAAGCCGACCACCTCCGGGCCGCTCCTCGCGCACCGCGCGCTCGAGCTCCGCCGCCGGCCGGCGGCTGCGCGACAGGTCGAGGAAACGCACCGCGTGGCCGGCGTCGCGGGTCGCCGAGGCGACGTAGGCGAGCCCGACCGGCGGCGCGAGCAGCAGCTCGCGCGCCGGGTTGTGGTAGACGAGCACGGTGCGCATCGCCGGTCCTTAAGCCCCACAGCTCCCGCGGATAGTCGCGGTAGAGCCGCTCGTAGCCGCGCACATAGGCGCGTTCGGCGACCAGCGCGCGCACGATATCGGCCGGCACGATGGGGCGGCGCTCGACCCGCATCGGCGTGCGCGCGATGCCCTCCGCCACCTGGACGGCGTAGCGCCGGCTGAACTCGGGCAGCGGCAGGGCGGTCGGGGTCAGCGGATGCATGCAGTCGTGGAGGTCGTGTGGCGGATCGACCCAGAAGCGGCCGCCGAGGGCCTGGTAGTCCGGGGTGCCCGGCGACGGCGTGCAGACGGTGAAGCTGCACTGGACCGGCGGCAGGGCGCGGACATAGGCGCGCAAGCGCTCGAAGTCCTCGGCGGTCGACTCCGGCAGCAGCATGAACGCCGCATGGACCGCGACCCCGAGGCCGCGCAGCCGGTCGAGGGCGCGCTCGTTGGCCGCCACCGTGCCGCCTTTGCGGACCGCGCGCAGCGCGTCGTCGGAGATGAACTCGAAGCCCAGGAAGGCCGCGTCGAGACCGATCTCCCGCCAGCGGCGCAGAATCTCCGGTGAGCGCAGGACGGTGGTCGCCCGCGTCCAGGCGAAGTAACGCTTGCGCACCTTGCGTGCCGCGAGAGCATCGGCGAGGGCGAAAGCGTGCTCGGCATCGAGGAAGTTCTCGTCGTCGACGAAGTAGACATGCTCCGTCGGGAGGGCCGCGATCTCGTCGGCAACCTGGTCGACCGGCCGGCCGAGATGGCGTCCCTCGGAGAGGAACGGCACGACGCAGAACGAGCACTGCATGCGGCAGCCGTACGAGGTGCGGACCGTCGCCACCGGCGGAAAGAGAGGCTGCCAGGCCCGTCCGCCCTCGGCCAGCCAGACCGACCGGTAGGCCGCTGCCGGCCAGAGGTCGCGGCGCGGGGTCGGCAGCGTGGCCGGGTCGGGATAGTGCGGCAGCTCCTCGGCGCCCCGGCCGGTGCGCGGCACGCGCACGTGGGGGATCTCGTCGAGCTCTTCGCCCGCGGCCAACCGGGCGACCAGGGTGCGGAACGGGGCGCAGCCTTCGCCGCGGACCACCGCGTCGACATCCGGGCCGTCGAAGTCGGCCGGTGCCACCGTCGCGTGATGCCCGCCGACGACAGTTCCCGCGGCGGGGCACTCGAGGCGCGTCAGGCGGGCGAGGCGGCGGATCGCCGAGACCTCGTGGGTGTAGCCGGTGAACCCGACGAGGTCGGGGCGAAATCGGCGCACGGCGCGCCGGAAGCTCGCCTCCGGGAATCGGCGCAGGCGCAGATCGAGCACCCGGATGTCGTGGCCGGGGGGAGCCGCGGCGGCGAGGTAGCCGAGCGCGAGCGGCTCGAGCCGTTGAAAGGCCTGGAGCCCGCGGATCGTTCCCAGCCGCGGGCTCGGCTTGACGAGCAGGATGCGCACCTTGAGCTCCCTTACCGCCACGGCTCCAAAGTCGACGTTGGCAGCGCCATTCTAGGAGGAGCCGGGAAATCTCTGCCCCCCCGGCGGGTGGGGCTCGACGCCGCGATTCTGCCGCTCCGCGCGCGCCGCGGAGCGCAAGCTCGGCCGTCGCGTGGCCTGCCCGGCTGGGCCGGGAGCTGCCTATAATCTCGAGGGGCTAGAGCCGCCTGGAGCGGAGGTCGACAATGGTCGGCATGGAGCAAGATGCTCAGGAACGAGGCCGTAGCGATCTCGAGGCTTGGCGCGCCGCGTGCGATCCCGCAGACTTCGACCGCGACCTGTTCTTTCAGTCCCTGCTGCGGCGCCACACCGGCGACGGCTTCGCGGCGCTCTCGACGCGCTTGCGGCGGGTAGCGGCGAGCGCCGGCGCGGCTCTGGACGCCGCCGTGCGCGAGTCGAACCGCGACGACCGGTTGCCGCAGCTGCGCAGCCGCGACCGCTTCGGCAGGCCGCTCGAGGAGGTGTTGTTTCCCCCGAGCTGCCACGATGTGGGCCGGGTCTTCTGGGGGAGCGGAGTGCTCTCGGTGCTGGCCGAAGCGGGCAACGAGGTGGCGAGCGGCGCTATCGCCTACCTCCTCGACCAGCACGGCGAAGCGGGCCACGCCTGCCCGGTGGCCTGCAGCGCCGGGGCGATCAAGCTGGTGCAGCGGGTCGGCACCGCCGAGCAGAAGGCGCGCTGGCTTCCCGGTCTCCTCACCGAGGACTACGACCGGCGCCTCCACGCCGCCCAGTTCGTGACCGAGGTGCAAGGCGGGTCGGACGTCGGTCTGAACGCCTGCGTCGCGACTCCGGCGGCCGAGCCGGCCGGCGGCTGGCGGATCCGCGGCGAGAAGTGGTTCTGCTCGGTGGCGGACGCCTCCCTGTTCGTGGTCAGCGCGCGACCGGAAGGTGCTCCCGCCGGCACCCGGGGTCTCGCGCTCTTTCTCGTGCCGCGACGGCTCGCTGGGAGGCCGAACGGCTTCCATATCCGGCGCCTGAAGGAGAAGCTCGGCACGCGTTCGATGGCCACCGGAGAGATCGAATTCGAAGACGCCCTGGGCGAGCCGATCGGTCCTCTTACCGACGGCTTCCGCAACCTGGTGGGGATCGTCCTCGATACTTCGCGGGTGCACAACGCCCTCGCTGCCTGCGGGATCATGCGGCGGGCGCTCGTCGAGGGGTCGCAGTTCGCCCTTCATCGGCGGGCTTTCGGGCGCGCCATCGGCGATTTCCCCGCCGTGCAGGAGACGCTCGCGAGGATGCGGCTCGCGACCGCTGCTGGGCTCGCCACGACGTTCCGGATCCTGGCCATGAGCGACCGCGTCGATACCGCTTCCAGCACCGACACGCTGGCCGCCGCGCGGCGCATCGCGGTGATGATCAACAAGTACTGGACGGCGCTCGCCGCCACCCGCACGGTGCGCGACGGAATCGAGCTTCTCGGCGGCAACGGTACGATCGAGGACTTCTCACCACTGCCGCGCCTGTACCGGGATGCCATCGTGATCGAGAGCTGGGAGGGCACCCACAACACGCTCTGCGCGCAGGTGCTGCGCGACTTCGTCCAGCGCGGATTGCATGAGCCCTGGCTCGCCGTGCTCGCCGGCGAGATCGGGGCCTTGGGCGGGAGCCCGACGGCCGCGGTGGCCAACGCCCTGCATCGCGAGGTGAGCGAGCGGATCGCGCGCCTCTTGGCGAGCGACGAGTCGACCGCCGCCGCCCAGGTGCGCCATGTGGTCGACCGCATGTGCCGGCTGACCGACTGGGTGGCGCTCGCGGCCCAGCTTCCGCAGGCGGGCGAGCCGGAGCTCGCGGGCGAAACGGCCGATCTGGTCGAGCTCTACCGCCTGCGCGAGCTCGAAGGGGCCAATCCCCAGGACCACCCGCACCTCGTCGAGCTCCAGCGTCGACTGGCGGGGCTGCTTATTTGATATAAGGAACCGGTCCGAAGGAGAGAAACGATGGCATCCCGCCGTTTGCTGAACCGTATCTACTATTTCACCGTCGAGGATGAAGGGATCCTCGGCGAAGCATTCCCCAAGTTCGAGCAGCAGAGCTTTTGCCTGGCCTACAAGGTCCTGGGTACGGATGACGTTTTCGTCACCTCGGCCGAGACCAAGGAGGCGATGGACCGGCATGACGTGCCCTACAACCTGCTGGCCGAGGAGGAGGCCGGGAGGATCGCGCTCCTGCATACGCCGCAGTCGAAAGAGGAGCTGGCCGACCACGAGGACGCGCTGAAATCGCTCATCCTCGCGCACCGGTCGATTGCCGCCGCCTGCGTCGGCGCGAACGGCGACGCCGACATCGGGATGGCCCTGTCGCAGGGGGCCCAGGACTACACCTACTTCACCGCTCCAGCCGGCCATACCTTCATCTTCAGACTGTTCACCGATCGCAAGGAGGCCGTGCAGTTCATGAAGAAGCGCAACGCGGGCGACAAGCGGTCGATCGAGTGGGCCGAGACCATCCCGCTCGCATCGGCCAAGGAGCTCAAGAGCTATCACTGAGGCGACTTACTCCGTCTCCCAGCTGGGCAGAGAGGTCAAGGAGCTTCTCGCCGAGGCTTTTGCTTCGGTCTGGGTGGTGGGCGAGATCCAGCGCCTGCGGCCGAGCGCCGCGGGTCACCAGTACTTCGATCTCGTGGAGAAGGGCGAGGGCGACGAGCGCGACCAGGTCGTGGGCGTGCTCTCGGCCGTCATCTGGCGCGGCGAGTACCTGCGCCTGCGGCCGGTCCTCGAGCGCGCCGGCGAACGCCTGGCCGACGGGCTGCGGGTGCGCTGCCGCGTCAGCGTCGACTTCTATCCTCCCGGCGGCCGGCTGCAGGTGCAGATCCGCGAGATCGACCCGACTTTCACCCTGGGAGACCTCGCGAAGCGCCGGCAGGAGACGCTACAGGCGCTCGCCGAGGAAGGCCTTCTCGAACGCAACCGGGCGCTGCCGCTGCCCGCTCTGCCGCTCGCGATCGCGCTCGTGACTTCGACCGGGAGCGCCGCTTATCACGATTTTCTCGCCACCCTGCGCGAGAGCGGCTTCGCCTTCCGCGTCCTCGCCGTGCATACCGCGGTGCAGGGCGCTGAAGCCGAGCGCGCGCTGCCCTCGGCGCTGGCGCTCGCCGCCGGCACCGCCTGCGACTGCATCGTGCTCATCCGCGGCGGTGGATCGAAGAGCGACCTCGCGGTCTTCGACAGCCGGGCGGTCGCCGAAGCGGTAGCGCGCTCGCCCAAGCCGGTGCTGACCGGTCTCGGCCACGAGATCGACGAGTCGGTGACCGATCTCGTGGCGCACCGCTCGTACAAGACGCCGACCAAAGTGGCGGAAGAGCTCGTCGCCCGCCTCGCCGGAGCCGAGCTCTCGGTCGCGAGGCTGCGGGAACAGCTGATGCGCCAGGCGAGGCTCGCGGTCGCGGAGGCCGGCGGGCGTCTGGCGCGCGCCGAGCGCCGCGCGGTCGCCGCCCGGATGAGGTTGGCCCAGATCTCTCTGCGGCTCGCCGCGCTCGCCGAAGGACTGCGCCGCGTCGCCTTGCACCGGCTGCGGTCTGCCGAGCTCGAGCTGGCGGGCTGGATGCGGCTGGTCGGCGAGCTCGCGCCCGCGCGCGTGCTCCGGCGCGGCTACAGCATCACGCGCGACGCGGCGGGCCAGGTCCTGCGCGACCCGGCCGCCGTTGCCGCCGGGGCGCCGATCGCGACCGAGCTCGCTTTGGGATTGCTTTACAGTCGGGTCGAAAGCGGCGGCGTTCGCGTGCCGGACCCCCTTCCCGCCAAGGAGAAGAGATGAGCCAGAAGAGAGCGGACCGGGAAGGCGCCAAGGAGCCCGAAGGCGCGGCCGAGCCGGGCTTCACCGAGGCGATGCGCGAGCTCGAGACGATTCTGCAGCGCATCGAGGGCGACGAGCTCGACATCGACCGTCTCGCCGAGGAGCTCAAGCGCGCGACCGCGCTGCTCGAGCTCTGCCGCGGCAAGATCCGCCGGGCGGAGCTCGAGGTCACCGCGATCGTGCAGAAGCTCGAACAGGGATAGGAAGCCGGATCGCGGGCTCGCGGCCGACAGAGGCTCAGCCGTGCACGGTGGGCTCGACGCCGGCCTGCGCGGCGAGGTCACGATCGAGCTCGAGCCAACCGCGGAAGCGTTCGGCGAGCGCCGCCGCTTCGACTTCGCGGCCGGCGAGGCGATAGAACAGCTGCCAATGGCGCTTCTCGGCCGGGCCGAGGTCGGTGAGCAGACGCGCCACTTCCGCGTCGCTCTCGCGGACGACCTCGAGCAGGCGGGTGAAGCGCTCACAGCTGCGCGCCTCGACGAGGGCCCCGAACAGGAGTCGATCCACTTTCGTCCACGGCCCCTGCCGCGGCTCGATCCGGGCCCGCAGCGCCTGCACCCAACGGTTGGTGCGCCGCCCGCCGGTCGCGAGGCCGCGGCGATTCAGGATGGCGACCACGCGCCGGAAATGCTGGATCTCCTCGGCGGCCAGAGCGGCGGCCGCTTCCACGAGCTCGAAGTCGTCCGGATACCAGCCGGCGAGCGCCAGCGCGTATTGCGCCACCTGCTGTTCGCACACCGCGTGGTCGGCGAGGAAGACCGGGAGATTCGCGGCGGCCAACCGAGCCCAGGCCGGCGAGGTCGCCACCAGCAGCGGGAGCTCGCGCGCGACGTCGTCGTAGGAGAGCTTCGTCACCGGGTGCGGGCTACTTCTTGCGGCCGGCGTCGACCTCGAGAGCGACCGGCCGCGCCGGCTTGTCCTCTGGTCGCGCGACGCCGTCTTCGCGCAGGTCTTCGCGGATCAGCAGGTCCAGAAAGAGCTCGCGAACTCCGGTCCGTCCGCGCTGCTTGAAGATGCGGCGAACCTCGCGCGGGGTCACCGCGATGCCGGTCATGGCACGCAGGTACTGGCTGAAGACCCGCGGTCGCGAGGCGAAGCTCACCATCAGCAGAATGAGCAGCACGACGGCGCAGCCGAGCAGGATGAACGTCGGGTTCCAGAGCATCGTCGGGTGAATCCTAGCGCTTTCGTGCGGTGTCGACCGACCGGCGGCTCACCGGGGAGGCGAGCTCCGGACCTGCGCCCAGCTTCCGAAGCCTGTCGCGCGGTAGCATCCGGGCGGTGAGCCCTCTTTCCGCCGACGACCTGCGCCGCTATGCGCGGCACCTTACGCTACCCGAGGTCGGCGTGGCGGGGCAGGAGCGGCTCGCGGCGGGCCGCGTGCTCGTCGTTGGCATGGGCGGCCTGGGATCCCCGGCGGCGCTCTATCTCGCGGCGGCCGGGGTGGGCAGGCTCGGCCTGGTCGACTTCGATTTCGTCGAGCGCTCGAATCTGCAGCGCCAGATTCTCTACGCCGAGGCCGACGTCGGACATGGCAAGCTCGAGGCCGCGGCGGCGCGGTTGCGCGCCGCGAATTCGCTCGTCGAGCTCGACCTCCACGCCGCCCGAGTCGAGCGCGGAAACATCATGGAAATGGTCTCCGCCTACGACGTCGTGGTCGACGGGAGCGACAACTTCCCGACTCGGTATCTCGTCCACGACGCCTGCTACTTCGCGGGCAAGCCGTACGTCTACGGCTCGATTTTCCGCTTCGAGGGCCAGGCGTCGGTGTTCGCGCGCGGTCGCGGACCGTGCTACCGCTGCCTGTTTCCCGAGCCGCCGCCGCCCGGCGCGGTGCCCTCGTGCGCCGAGGCCGGAGTCCTCGGAGTGCTGCCGGGCATCATCGGTTCGATCCAGGCCAACGAGGCGATCAAGCTGATCCTCGGAGTGGGTGAGCCGCTCGTCGGCCGGCTGCTGCTCTTCGACGCGTTGGCGATGCGCTTTCGCGACCTGGCGCTCGCGCGCGACCCCCTCTGTCCGCTGTGCGGCGACCGGCCGACGCAGCACGAGCTGGTCGAGTACGTGGACGAGTGCCTCCCTGCCGCGGCCGACCCTGACTTCGATATTGCTCCGGCGGAAGTGGCGCGCCGGCTCGCCGCCGGCGAGCGCCTGACGATCCTGGATGTCCGGCTCGCGGTCGAGCTCGAGCTCGCGCGCCTTCCTGGAACGACCTGGATTCCGCTGCACGAGCTGCCGGAGCGCGCGGCCGAGCTGCCGCGCGACCGGCCGGTTTTCGCGCTCTGCCACCTCGGGGCGCGCTCGGCGCAAGCCGTCCTCTACCTTCGCGAGTCCGGGTTCCCCGGCGCCCGCAACATCGCCGGGGGGATCGACGCCTGGAGTCGCGAGGTCGATCCCAGCCTGCCGCGCTACTGATCGGGCTGCTCGAAAGAGAGCGGGGTCGATTCCGTCCAGAGTTCGGACGGACTCCGGGAACCGGACCCGCGAGGCGCTCGAACGGCGTTGGTGCGAATCCGATAACTCGAATGATTACAGTAAGTTGAGATCAAAAGAGCGAACCGGATCCAGTTGGCAGCGGGCTTGCGATCTGGTTGGGCATGACCCAGGCAACCGCCCTTCACGCAGCCGCCGCTCGGCTCCCGAGAGTCCTCGTCGTCGACGACGACCCGGCAACCCGGGCGCTTCTCGCGACGGCACTCTCCCGTAGCGGTTGCCGGGTCACTTGTGCCGAAGAGCTCGAGGAGGCAGCCGCCATCCTCGCCTACCGTGATTACGACGCCCTCTGCGTCGATCTCGATCTGCGCGGTCTCTCCGGCCTCGAGGGTCTCGAGCTGATCGGCCAGGCGCACAGCCGCCGGCCCGAGCTCAACATCGTGGTGCAGACCGGCAACAGCGATCCCGACGTCCATACTGCCTGCTTCAAGTTCGGTGCCCGCGCGGTCTTCGTCAAGGGTCAACCGATCGCCGATTTCTTGCGTTTGCTCAACTGCCCAAATAGCGAGGTTGCGCCATGTTGAAGTCACTGCTCGAGCGTGTCATCGAACCGGGAGCGATCACTGCGCTCTTTCAGCCCATCCTGAAGATCAGCGACGGCGAAGCCAAAGTCATGGCGGTCGAGGGACTCGCTCGCGGGCCCCGCGGTTGTACCCTCGAGGCCCCGGACATCCTCTTCGAGTTCGCGCGGCGCAAGAACGAAGAGTCGATCGTGGACCGGGCGGCGATCTCGGCGATCCTGCGCGAAGCGCGCAAGCTTCCCGACGACATCCATTTGCACTTGAATGTCCACGCTTCGACCCTCGGCCGCGACGGCCGCTTCGTCGATTTCCTGCGCAAGACCAGCTCGAGTCTGGGAATCGAGCTCGGCCGGCTCACGCTCGAGATCGTCGAGCACTCGAACTTCGTCGAGGAGGAGAGTTTCCTCGCGGCCCTCACCGAGCTGCGCACCGCCGGCTGCGACATCGCGCTCGACGACGTCGGTGTGGGGACGTCGAACTTCCGCATGATGCTGATCACCCGCCCGACGATGCTCAAGGTCGATCGCTACCTCGTGAAAGGCATTGCCGGAGACGCTTACCAGCAGGCGACGATGCGGGCCATCCGCCTGCTCGCCGATCAAGTGCACGCCGACCTGGTGGCGGAAGGCGTCGACAACGAAGAGGACCTGAAGGCGCTCCGCACGCTCGGCGTCGAGTATGCGCAGGGCTTCCTGTTCTCGCGCCCGCGGACTGCCGAAGAGCTCGTAGACACGCTCTTGGCACCGGTCCATTCGCCTGCCGTGAGCGCGCCGGTCCGGGCCCGCCGGCCCGGGTTGTCGCTCGTCGCACAGGCCGGTTGAGCGCAGGTCGAAGCGACGACGACTCTGAATTCCGAAGGAGCCCATGAATGTCGCCTGAGAGTCTGCAAGCGCAAAAGGAAACGGTCCCCGGCAGCGTGCTGGTGGCGATGGCAAACGAAGCGGAACGGGAAGCGTTCTTCGCCGGTCTCGCGGACGAGGGCTTTGCGGTCGAGCCGATGGCCTCGGCGTCGGAGCTGCTCCAGCAGTTGATCGCCGACGAGAGTCGCGACACACCCGCCCTCGCCATTCTCCTCGATGAGGACCTGGTCCGCGATGGCGTCAAGCGCTCGGCGCTCTTGTCCGCGATCGAAGCGCACCAAGGCTCGCTCGACCGGGTGATTCCTCTGGTGGCGCCTGATCGGCGACGCGAACGCTGGTTCACGGCGACGAGTGCCACCCAGCCGACGCAACCGAGATTGGCGCCCGCCGGAGATCTGCTGAGCGCCCTGCAGAGGATCGCCGCCGTGGCCGCGCCGGCATCGCCGGCTCCGGCGCCCGAAGCCACCGAGCCGTGGCTCTCGATCCGCGCTGCCGCGACGCAGCACGATTGGGACGCGACTCTCTACCGCTCGCTGCTCGCGCGCTTCTGCGAGCGCTACCAGGGCTTTGCGGAGCGCCTCGCGGATCGCATCGGCGAAGGTTCCGAAGAGGAGCTCGCAGGGGAGCTCAAGCAGCTTTCGAGCGCTGCGCGAAATCTCGGCGCGCTGCCTCTGGCCGCTCTGGCACAGGAGATGGGGCAGCGGCTCCGGGCCGGCGGTCCGGTCGCGCTCGCGGGACGGCTGGCTGAGCTGGCGCGAACGCTCGAGGCGACGCTCGCCGCCATTGGGCGCCGCGTCCAATCGTCGGCGCGGCCGGGCTGGTGGCCGTCCGCCGCGCCCGCGGAAACGCTGCTGGAGCCCGTGCGCTCGGTCGCCTGAAGCGGGTCAGGCCGGGATGACCGGGATGGCTGGCGCCTGATGCGCCGGCAGCTCGAACCAGAAAGTCGTGCCCTCGTCTCCGGTCGTAAATCCGATGCGTCCGCCGTGCGCCTCGATCGCCAACTTGCAGAAGGGGAGACCCAGACCGACCGAGCGGCGATCGCGGCCGCGCTCTCCGCTGCGCGTGGCGTACTTTTCGAAGACCCGGGAGCGGAAGCCCTCGGGAATCGGCGCTCCCAGGTCGTGGACTTCGAGTCGCGCCAGATCCCCTTTCGAGGACGCGACGACCCGGACTCTCGCGGTCTCGTCGGAATTGCGCAAGGCGTTGGCGATCAGGTTGGCGATCACGCGACGCAGGATTTCGCTGTCGGCGTGGGCGACGACCCGCCCGGCCGTCGCCGCCTCGATCTCGAGCCGGCGCGCGCTTGCCGGACCGAGCGATGCGATCGCCAAGTCCAGCACCGCCCGCAGGTCGCGGTCGGCGAGCTGCAGGGGGAGCTTGCCGGTCTCCAGGCGGTCGGTGTCGAGCATGGCGTCGATCAGCCGCACGAGAACCCGGGCCGCGTCGAGGGCTTGCGCCACGAAGTCGCGATGGTCCTCCGCCAGCTTGTCGCGGTCGAGGTCGAGGAGCTCGAGGTAGCCTGTCACCGCCATGAGCGGGGAGCGCATGTCGTGCGCCACCATGTGCACGAGGTCGTGTCGGAAGCGCTCGAGCTCGCGCAGCTTCTCGAGGCTCGCGTCGAGCTCGCGGCCGTGCTGCTCGGCCGCTGCGCGCAGTCGTTGGAGCTCGAGGTGGGTCGCGACGCGGGCCCGGACTTCCTCGATGTGAAACGGCTTCGTCACGTAGTCGACTCCGCCGGCCGAAAAGGCAGCCATCTTGTCGGCAACGTCGGAAAGGCCGGAGAGGAAGATCACCGGCGTCGAAGCGAGCTCCGGCAGCTGCTTGAGGCGGCGGCAGGTCTCGTAGCCGTCGATCCCCGGCATGTCGACATCGAGCAGCACCAGGTCGGGCCGCGCCGCGCGCGCCGAAACGAGCGCCTCCTCGCCGCTCACCGCGGTGCGCACCTCGAATCCCCAATCCTGGAGCGCCCGGGTGAGGATCTTGAGGTGGTCCGGAGTGTCGTCGACGACGAGCAGGCGTGCGCGGACAGCCGGCGTGGCGCTCATGAGCGCTCCGAAGGCACCTCGTCGCGCTCGCTGCGAAAGGCGGCGGGCGAAACGCCCCAGGACTTGAGGCGCTGGTAAAGCGTGCTGCGCGGGATGTCGAGCCGGTCCGCCGCGCGGTCCACCAGCCCGTTCTCGAGGCGCAGGATCTGCTCGATATAGCGCCGTTCGACCGCATCGAGAGTGCCTTGATAGAGCTCGCCGGCGGGGCTCGCCTCGCCGCTCGGCGCGGGCTTCCGCTCGAGGCCCAGGCGGCCGGCCTCGAGACGGGGTGTCCGCGCCAGGAGCAATGCCCGCTCGAGCACGTTGTGCAGCTCGCGGATATTGCCCGGCCAGTCGTAGCGCCGCAACTGCTCGAGCGCCTCCGGCGCGAGATCGAGCCGTTTGCCGGTCTCGACCCCGAGACGGTCGAGAATCGACTCGGCGAGCGCCGGAATGTCTTCGGGGCGCTCGCGCAACGGAGTGAGGTGGAGGGTCAACGTGTTGATCCGGTAGTAGAGGTCGGCGCGGAAGGTCTTGTCCGTGACCGCCTGGCCGAGGTCGTGATTGCTCGCCGCGATGAGCCGGACATCGACGCGCCGCTCGACGACCTCGCCGAGCCGGCGAAAGCGCTTCTCCTCGACCACCTTGAGGATCTTGGGTTGCAGGGTGATCTCGGTGTCGCCGATCTCATCGAGGAAGAAAGTTCCGCGGTCGGCGGTCTCGAAGAGCCCGGGCTTGGCCGCGAGCGCGCCGGTGAAGGCGCCCTTGGCGTGACCGAAGAGCTCGCTGTCGAGGAGCTCGCGCGACAGCCCGGCGCAGTTCAGGTCCACGAACGCCTGCTGCGCCCGGCGGCTGTGGGCGTGCAGCCAGCGCGCCAGCAGGCCCTTGCCGGTGCCGGTCTCGCCCTGCAGCAGCACCGGGCTCTCGGCACCCGCTGCGGTCCTCGCCTCGCGCTCGAGCTCGCGGATCTGCGTCGAGGTGCCGAGGAACGGCTCCGGTTCGTAGCGCGCGCGCCGGATCTCGCCGGCGCGGTCGCGGCGTACGAAGAGGCGCTGCTCGACGAGCCGCCGCACCATGGTGCGCAATGCGGCGAGCTCGATCGGCTTGGTCAGGAACTGCTCGGCGCCGGCTTTGATGGTCGCCACGGCGACGTCGATCTCGCGGTGGCCGGTAAGGACGAGAACCGGGACGTCCGGCGCTCCTTCCTTGAGGAACGGAAGCAGGTCGAGGGCGGTGCCGTCGGGCAGCTCGTAGTCGAGCAGGATGACCTCGGGGCGGAAGTCGAGAAAGGCGGCGCGGGCCGCCGCGAGGGTCGAGGCGTCCTGGACCTCGCAGTGATCCACCTCGAGCAGATGCCTGAGCTGAGAGCGGATCATCGGGTCGTCATCGACGACCAGAATCCTGGAGCCTTCCATCGCGGGAGCAGTCTAACGCAGCGTCACAGCAGGGCCATGGCAGTGGCAGGTCGAGGAGCCCCGGAACTTTTCCCCGCATCCGTCGTATCCTTGCCAGGCCGGGCTCGGCGAGTGCCGTGCCCGGACTTTCCTTCCCCTCCGGGTGGTGCGGATCATGAATCAACGAATCGAGCAGCTCCGGTGTGCAGCGCGCCGGATCCGGTCGTCGGTCGTCGCAGGGTTTCTGTTTGCGGTCGTGGCGCCGGTCTTCGGCGCGGCGGGTCCGAAAGCGGAGGTGCCGGTGGCCGAGTTCACCCTCGCCAACGGCATGCGGTTCCTCGTGGTTTCACGGCCGTCGCAGGCGACCGTGATGGGAGGATGGGTGGCGCACGTCGGCTCGGCCAACGAGCGCCCCGGCATCACCGGCGTCGCCCACTTCTTCGAGCACATGATGTTCAAGGGCAGCCGCGTCATCGGGACCAAGGACGCGGCGCGCGACCAGGAGGTCATGGCAGAGCAGGAGAAGCTCCAGGAACGGATCCGCGCCGAGTACGCCCGTCAGCGCGAGCGCTATCGCAAGGGCGAGATCGACGATCCGTTCGCCCCCGCGAATCGCACTCCCGAGCTCGAGAAGCTCGAAGGTGAGTTCCAGAAGCTGGTCGAGGAGCAGCGCGCGCTCATGGTGAAGGACGAGTTCGACAAGATCTACACCGAGGCCGGGGCGTCGGGCATGAACGCGACGACCAACTCGGACTCGACGATCTATTTCATCACCGTGCCGGCGAACAAGGTCGAGCTCTGGTTCTGGATGGAGTCGGAGCGCCTGCTGCAACCGGTCTTTCGCGAGTTCTACGCCGAGCGCGATGTCGTGCAGGAGGAGCGCCGGTTGCGGGTCGAGTCGACTCCCACCGGCCGCTTCGACGAGCAGCTGAACGCGATGTTCTGGACCTCGCACTCGTACAAGTGGGACGCCATCGGCTGGATGTCCGACTTGAAGACGCTCTCGATGGCCGACGCCAAGGAGTTCTTCTCGACCTACTACGCGCCCGGAAACCTCACCGCGGCTCTGGTCGGCAACATCACGGTCGCCGAGGCAAGAGCGCTCGCCGAGAAATACTTCGGCCGGATTCCGCCGTCCGGCAAGCCGGTGCCGGACGTGGTGACGCTGGAGGAGAAGCAGCTCGCCGAGAAGCGGATGAATGCCGAATGCGATTGCCAGCCGCAGGTTTCGCTGCAGTTTCACACCGTGCCCTTCGAGCACAAGGACCAGTACGCTCTCGACGTCGTGCAGAGTCTGCTGAACGGCCAGACCGGGCGCCTGCGCAAGGCCCTGGTGCTCGACCAGAAGATCGCCTCGTCGGCCTCGGCCCAGCAGCAGTCGCTGCGCTGGAACGGTTCGTTCGTCCTCGCGGCCGAAACCAAGGGCGACGCAACACCGGCGGTGCTCGAAGCTGCGCTCTGGGCGGAGGTCGGCAAGCTCCAGAGCGCGGCGGTCCCGGCCGATGAGCTCACCAAGGTAAAGAACCAGATCGTCGCCGAGTCCTTCCGCAATCTCGAAAACCCTTTCTACCTCCTCCTGCAACTGCTGTTCTACGACGGCTGGGGAGACTGGAAGTACCTCAACGAATGGTCTGCGAAGACTCTTGCGGTGACACCCGAGGACGTGCAGCGGGTGGCGAAGCAGTACTTCACGGCCGAGAATCGCACCGTCGCGACCTACAACCGCAAAGCTGGGACGGCGGCCGAGGAGATCCCGGCGGAGCTCGCCGGGCTGCCTGCCGGGCTGCAGCAGCAGGTCCTGGCCCAGATCCGGCAGATTCACCAGATCGAGGATCCCGCCCTGCTCGAGCAGGTCCTCGCCGGCATCGAGCAGCAGAGGGCCCAGATTCCGCCGGAGATGAAGCCCATGGCCGACGCCATCGAGAAGGCGGCACGGGAACAGCTGGAGAAGCTGAAGAACCGCGATGAGGCAGGAGGAGCAGGCGGGGCAGGAGGGGAACGATGAGAGTCGCGCGCCACGTTGTCGTCTTGGCGGGAGCGGCCGCGATCGCTCTCGGCCTCGGCTCCCCGGCTGGCGCTCGCGCCGCGGGAGAAGCGCCGGGCGGAGTTCCTGCCCGGCCGGAGCAGCTCACTTACAAGCCGTTCGTCTTCGACGCGCCGGTGGGGGAGAAGTTCCGCCACACCCTGCCGGGCGGAGTCGTGGTCTACATCGTCGAGGACCACAACCTGCCGCTGGTCAAGCTCCAGGCCACTTTCCGCACCGGTGCCTACCGCGAGGGCGAGCACGAGAGCGGCCTCGCGGCGATGACCGCCGCGATGATGCGCCAGGGGGGGACGGCCAAGCTCACTCCCGAGGAATTCGACCAGAAGGCCGATTTCCTCGCCGCGATCGTGTCGAGCTCGGCCGGTGCGACGTCGGCTGCGGCGGGACTCGACGTCATCTCACCGGCGCTCGCGGAGGGGCTCGATCTCTTCTTCGACATGGTCCGGAACCCGCGCTTCGACGCCGCCCGGCTGGAGGTCCAGAAGAGCACCGCGCTCGAGGAGATGAAGCAGAGGAACGACGACGCCGGCGACATCGCCGACCGCGAGTGGGACTTTCTGACCCGCGGCGAGAAGCACTTCTCCGCGCGGCGCATGACCCAGGCCGACCTTGCTGCGATCTCCCGCGAGAAGCTCCTCGCCTTCCACCGCCGGACCTACGGACCGGAGCACCTGGTCTTCGCCGTCTCCGGTGACGTCGACACGACGAAGATCCTCGCCGATCTCGGCCGGCGGCTCGCCGGCTGGAAAGCCGGCGAGCCCGAGGCGCCGTGGCCGCCCAAGGGGCCCGAGTTCACGCCTCAGCCCGGTCTGTTCCACGTCGAGAAGGACATTCCGCAGGGCAAGGTGACGATCGGCGAGCTCGGCACGCAGTGGAAGAGCTATGCCGATCCCGAGCCGTACGCCCTCACCGTGATGAACGACATCCTGGGCGGCGGCGGCTTCACGGCCCGACTGATGAAACGGGTGCGCTCGGACGAAGGCCTCGCCTACGGCGCCTATTCGCAGTTCGGCATCGGGACGTTCTGGCCGGGTCTCTTCGAGATCGGCTTCGCCTCCAAGAATCCGACGGTGGCGCTGGCGAGCAAGATCGCCCTCGAGGAGGTCGAGAAGATCCGCACCGGTCTGGTCTCGGAGGAGGAGCTTCGGGTTTCGAAGCGCTCTTTCATCGACACCTTTCCCCGCACCTTCGAGTCGCCGGCGGTGACCGCCCGCACCTTCGCCGCCGACGAGGTGATCGGCCGGCCGCACGACTACTGGACCAACTACCGCTCGCGGATCGAGGCCGTCACCGCCGAGAATGTGCGCGCGGCGGCGGTGAAGTATCTCGATGTCGGAAAGCTCACCATGCTGGTGGTCGGCAAGTGGAGCGAGATCGAGCCCGGCGACGCCAGCGGGCGGGCGAAGATGGCGGAGCTCTTCGGCGGGCGGGTGAAGCACCTGCCGCCGCGCGATCCGCTCACGCTGCAGCCGCTTGCCGAGTAACCCGGGTTCCCGGTGCCGGAGCTGCCGGATCTCACCGTCTATCTCGAGGCGCTGCGCGCGCTCTTCGCGGGTCGCCGGCTCGAGCGGCTGCGGTTCCTGTCGCCGTTCGTCCTGCGCTCGGTGACGCCTCCGGCATCCGACCTCGAAGGGCGCGAAGTCGTCGCGCTTCGCCGCCTCGGCAAGCGGATCGTCTTCGAGCTCGCGGGCGAGCGCTACATCGTGATCCACCTCATGATCGCCGGCCGGCTGGTCTTCCGTGAAGGGGGCGGCAAGGCTCCGGGGCGAATCACGCTCGCGGCGTTGGAGTTCGACTCCGGGACCCTCTACCTCACCGAGGCGGGCAAGAAACGGCGCGCCGCCATCCATCTCGTCGCCGGCGAGGCGGCGCTCGCCGCCCACGATCCGGGAGGTCTCGAGCCGGAGAGCGCCGATCTCGGGGCGTTTCGCGCCGCGCTCGCCGCCGAGAACCGAACGCTCAAACGCGCGCTGACCGATCCGCGGATTCTCGCCGGCATCGGCAACGCCTACTCGGACGAGATCCTGCACTCCGCCCGGCTCTCTCCCTTCGCGCGCACCTGCGAGCTCACCGAAGAAGCTTCGGAGAGGCTCTACGTGGCGATGCAACAGAAGCTCCGTGAATGGACGGAGCGCCTGCGCCGCGAGGCGGGCGGCCGTTTTCCGGCGAAAGTGACCGCCTTCCGGCCGGAGATGGCGGTGCACGGCCGCTTCGGCCTGCCCTGTCCGGTCTGCGCGACGCCGGTTCAGCGCATCGTCTACGCCGAGAACGAAGCCAACTACTGCCCCGGTTGTCAGACCGGCGGGCGGCTGCTCGCCGACCGGGTGCTCTCGCGCCTGCTGCACGACGACTGGCCGAAGAGCCTCGAAGAGCTCGAGGAGAAGAAGAACGCCGCACGTGCCCGGGCCCCGGGTGGGCGCGGCGCCGCCGCAGTCGCCCTGGCGCTTCTCCTGGGCGGCGCCGCGGCGCTCGCCGCGGCAGTGGATCCGCCGCTCGGGCGCGCGGTGCAGCCGGCGCTGCCCCTCCCGGCTCTGCGCCCCGATCCGGCGCGGCTCGAGCGCGCCCGCACGATCCTCGCCCGGAAGGGGCGAGAGTCGACGCTGGGCGGATATCTCTTCCTGACCGATCTCACGGATCCGGCGCTCGGCGAGCGCGCCGAGAATCTCGTCGGCAACCTGGAGTCGGTCTACTTCGATCGTTACGGCTGCCGTCCCGTCGGGTCGCCGCGCGAAGCGATCGTGCTCTTCGCGGTGGAGAGCGACTACCGGCTCTTCCAGGCCGGCGATCCCCGGATCGCCGGCCTGACCGGTTCGACCGGGCTCGCGGGGAGTGGCGTCGTGGCGACCTATCGCGGGTCGCGCACCGACAACGCGATGCTCGGGACGCTGGTCCACGAGCTGGCCCACCTGCTCAATCGCCGCGCGCTCGGACCCTCGTTGCCATCCTGGCTCGACGAGGGCATCGCCGACGATCTGGGAGCGAGCCAGATCGATGCCGCTGGCCGGCTCCTGTCGGGGAGTTGGTCGCGAGCCCTCGATCCGTTCGATCCAGTCGCGAAGGAGATTCGGCTCTCGGGCGGCGAGGCGGCCCTGCGCGAGCTCGCGCGGGCGCTCGAGCCCACCGAGAGCCGGCCGGCGGCGCTCGATCTGGGGGCGGTGCTGGCGCTCGAATGGGAGGATTTCGTCGCCCCGGAGGAGGCCGGAACGAACTATGCCGCCGCCGCGGCGTTCCTGCGCATGCTCCTCGCCGATCCGGCGACCCGGACGCTCCTTCGCGGGTGGCTCCGCGAGGTCTCCGAGGGCGCCTCGCCGCGCGCCGAGGAGCTGCGCCAAGTCCTCGGTCTCTCCTGGGCAGAGCTCGAGGGCAGGCTAGCGACCTGGACGAGAGACGAAGTGGCGCGCCTGCCCCCTCTCCGCCCGCCCCAGGGTGCGGACGGTGCCAGCCCCCCGTCCGGTCCCGAGTGACATTTTTCGGCAATCCCGGGTCGGATCGGTCGCCCCAATTTTTGTCCTCGCGGGATCACCGGCGCCGGCAGGATCGGGTCCGACGGGTTTCGCGAGCGCTGGCGCGAAAGGTGCAAACGCTGCGCTCGGCGTGTTTCCGAGAGCCTCCCTCCCCTCCGCTGAAGAGCTCCTGGACGTCCTGGGCGATCTCCTGATCGCAGTGCAGGAGCCCGGGCTCTGGCCGGCCGCCCTGTCGCGGCTCGCGGAATGTCTGGGATGCCAGCAGGTGATGATCCTGCGCGGCGAGGGTTCGCGTCGTACCGTGCTGGCCACCAACAGCCTCGATCCCGGCGCCATACGCCGGCTCGCCGGGCGGCGCAGCGATCCCGACGCCACCTGGCCGGTCTGTCCCCCCGAGCATCGCGAGTTCGCGCTGCCCGGCGAGGGCCGGCTCTCCCTGCTGCTCGATCGGTCCGACCTCGACGCGGAGACTTTCGTGCTCGTCGAGCGCATGGCGCCGCTCCTCGCCCGCGCCTGGCGGCTCACCGACGTCCTGGCGGCGAGCGAGCGCCGGCAGGGCTGGAGCGCGCGCGTGCTCGAGCCGCTCGCGACCGGCATCCTCATCGTCGGGCGCGACGGAGTCGTGTTGCAGGCGAACGCAGCGGCGACCCGCGATCTCGCGACGCAGAGCGAGCTCAAGATCGAAGAGGGGCGGCTGCGGGGCGTGAACCCGGCTCTCGATCGCTCGCTCGCGGCGCTGCTCGCCTCCGACAGCCAGTTCGACGAACGCCGTGTGGCCACCGAGTCGATGTTGATCTCGCGCGGCGGCCTCGGCGCGATCCACGAGGTCAACGCCCTGGAGGCGCTCGTGATCGCGTCGCCGCGCTTCGCCGACTCCCTGCCTGCCGCCGTCGCGGTGGTGCTGCTCTTCGATCCGCGCGAGGACTCCGAGAATCCGGCGGTGGCGCTCGCCTCGCGCTACGACTTGTCGTTCGAGCAGACCCAGGTCGTCGGGCTTCTGCTGCGCGGGCGCAGCATCTCCGAGGTCGCGACCGAGCTCGGCGTGCCGGCGGCGGTGATCTCGTCCTGCCTCGGTGGCATCTATCGCCAAGTCGGCACCACGCGTCAGGTCGAGCTCGTCCGGCTGCTGCTCACCGGTCCGGTCCATCCGCAGGCCTAAGTGAGCTCGGTGTCCTCTCCGAAGGCCGGGGTTGCGACGTCGAGGGCAATCTCGACCCGGTCGCGCCCGGCGCGCTTGGCCTCGTACAGCGCGTGGTCGGCGCTGCGCAGGAGGGCTTCCGGCGTCGCGCCCTGGTGCGGAAATCCGGCGATGCCCATCGAAGCGGTGACGTCGCGGATCGCGGCTTGGCCGTAAGGGATCACGATCGCCCGCAACGCCGCCAGGAACGCCTCCGCCCGTAGCCGCGCCTGCTCCGTCGTGCAATCGGGAAAGACCAGGGCGAACTCCTCGCCGCCGTAGCGGCAGAGGACGTCCAAAGCACGGAAGTGGGAGCTCATCAGCTCGGCGAAGCGCTTCAGGACCTGGTCGCCGGCCTCGTGCCCCCAACTGTCGTTGAGTCGCTTGAACTGATCGAGATCGGTCATCGCCACGGCGAGAGGGAGCTCCTTGCGCCGCGCGCGGTCGATCTCGCGCGCCAGGGTCTCTTCGAGATAGCGGCGGTTGAACAGGCCGGTGAGCGGATCGCGCACCGACTGGGCCCGGAGCTCGGCGCGCAGCGCGAGGTTGCCGAGCGCGAGCGCGACCTCCGAGGCGACGGTCGGCAGCAGGCCCAGGGCCGCGCGCAGGCGGTCGTCCCCCTTGCCCGGCGCCGATTCGAGATAGAGCAGGCCGAGCGTCTGGCCGTGCGCCGTCAAGGGCACGCAGATGTAGGGCCAGGCCGGAGCGGCGAGATGATCGCAGAGCACTTGGCTTGCAGGGTCGAGCACGAGGTAGGTCTGCCCCTTGCGCAGGCCGCAGCAGCTGCCAGGGGCGCAGCGCTCCGGACCTTCGCGCTCCGCGAGTCCGAAGGTCGTCCGGCGGACGATCTCGTCGCGGCTGTTGCTGAGGGTGAAGATCGCCCCCGAGGCCCCCGGGACGAGGGCGGGGACGAGGCGCGCCACGACGCGGAACGCCTCGTCCTCGTCGTCGGCCGACTGCAGAAGCTGCCCCATGTCATGCAGCAGCGCGACCTCCCGGTCGCGCGCCGCCACGCGGTCCGCGAGCTGATTGAACGAGCGCGCCAGCCGGCCGATGTCGTCGCCTTCGACCTCGACCGCCCGCTGGCGAAGGTCGCCCGCCGCGAGCTTCTCGGCGGCACGTCCGACCGAGCGCAACGAGACCAGCAAGCGCCCAGCGAGGAGAAGTGCCGAGGCGAGGCCGAGCGCGAGAGCCAGGGCGAGGCTCCCGATGGCCGCCCAGCTCGCGATGCGTCCGCGGCGCGTGTTCCTGGCGAGGGCGAGCTCGAGGCGCTGGCGTTCATGGTCGGCGAGCTCGGCCTGGAGCTTGCGGATCCAGTCGACGAGCTCTTTGCCGGCGCCGGAGGTGATCGGCGCGAGGGCCATACGCTCGGCGGCGATCGAAGCCCCCGCGGCGAGATTGGTTTGCCGCAGCAGGGCATCGAGCGCCGCCTTCTCGGCGGCGGGTGCGGACGGCCCGGCGCTCGCGGCCTCGAGCGCGCGCAGGCGGATCTCCACTTGGTTCCAGAGCTCGACGAGACGCGGTTGGCCGAGGGAGGTCCGCGCGGAGTCGACCGCGATCCGGAGCCGCTCGAGCTGCTCGCGCCGGTCGTCCTCGGCAGCCGACCACGGCCGGCCGGAGCTTTCGCTGCGCACTTGGAGAAGGGCGAAAAGCGCTGTCCTCGCGTCGCGCAGCGCGTCGAGATGCGAGGGCGGAACTTCGCGGCGGCCCGAGACCACGGGCAACGCCACCTGGGTGAGCCAGGTCGAGAACAGCGAATCGATGCGCTCGAGACGCGAGAGCTGATCGGGTTCGTCCGCGAACTCGGTCGCGAGCTTGCGGACCAGGAGCGGCCAGTCGCGTCCGGCGCCGGTGAACGGCTCGAGGTACGACGCCTGGCCGGTGAGCGCGTAGCCGCGCTGGCCGGTCTCGGCGTCGAGGACGAGCCGGAGAAGGGTCTCGCTGGTCTCCAGGACGTGGTTCGTGGCGCGGACTTCGCGCTGGCCGGAGAGCGCGATCTGCAGCGCGAAGAAGACCGCGGCGCCGGCACAGACGGCGAGCAGCAGCGGCACACCCACCGCGAGCAGCAGCCGCGCCCGCAGGCCGCTCGTCAACCAGGAGAGGTTCATAGCGGCTCGTCTTCGCGCCAGGCGGTGCCGCCGTCGGCGTAGATCTCGTGTTTCCAGATCGGGGCCTCGGACTTCACGCGCTCGAGCGCCTGCCGGATCGCGGCGAGGGCGGCTTCACGGCGCGGCGAGGCGGCGGCGATCGCGACCGACGCCTCGCCGACGGCCAGCCTGCCGAGCCGGTGAAAAAGTGCCATCCGCAGCCCTGGTGCCGCTGCCTCGAGGTCGGTCGCGATGCGCGCGAGGACCCTCTCTGCCATGGACTCGTAGGCGCTGTAGTCGATCGCCACCACCTCGCGGCCCCCATCGGGGTCGTTGCGGTCGCGCACGGTGCCGACGAAGACCGCCTGCGCCCCGCAGGCGGGGTCGGCCACCGCGGCGAGCAGCGCGGGAACGTCGAGCGGCAGGACACCGAGCCCGGTGCGCACGCTCAGCCGCCGGAGACGGGGGGAGGAGGGCGATCTCGGCGCCTTCCCGGACGGGAGTCTCGGGGTTGGCGAGGGCGCCGTCCACTGCGATCGCCAGGCGGGGAAGCAGCGGCGCGATCGCCGGAAAGTCGATCACCAGCCGCTGGCGCAGATCGCGCACCGACATCTCACCGGCGAGCTGCCAGTCGCGCGCCGTGGCACCGATCGCCTGGGCGGCGGAGGCGAACGCGAGGAGACGCACCTGCATGCGGCGGATCGTAGCATCGGGGAGCTCGCCGACAGGACCGTATAATCGACCGGCCTGCCAGGGGAGAGCGCGTTGCCGGCCATCGCATCGAAAGTGAAGATCGACGAGGCGTTCCGACGCCGGCAGGAGCACTGGTCCGCTGAAATTGCACGGCTGAATGCGGAGGAGGCACGGCTGCGCGAGGGCGGCGGCGCGAAGGCCCAGGCCCGCCAGCGCGACCAGGGCAAGATGTCGGCGCGCGAGCGGGTCGCGGCGCTCTGCGACCCGGGCGCGGTCTTTCTCGAGCTCGGTCTCTGGGCGGCTCACGGCATGTACGCCGATTGGGGCGGCGCGCCGGCGGCGGGAGTGGTGACCGGCGTCGGCAGCATCCACGGTCGCGACGTGATGGTGGTGGCGGACGACGCCACGGTCAAGGCGGGAGCGAAGTTTCCGCTCGGCATCAAGAAGGTTCTGCGCGCGCAGGAGATCGCGCTCGAGAACCGGCTGCCGGTGGTCTACCTCGTCGACTCGGCGGGAGTCTTCCTGCCGATGCAGGACGAGATCTTCCCCGACCGCGAGCACTACGGCCGGATCTTCTACAACAATGCCCGGCTCTCGGCGGCCGGCGTCTTCCAGATGGCGGCGATCGTCGGCTCGTGCGTCGCCGGCGGCGCTTATCTGCCGATCATGAGCGACGAGATCCACATCGTCGAGGGCATGGGCTCGATCTTCCTCGCGGGCTCGCATCTGGTCGCGGCGGCGATCGGCGAGCGCATCGAGAACGAGGAGCTGGGCGGCGCCCTGGTGCAGGCCGACATCTCGGGGATCGTCGATCACCGCCATCCCGACGAGGCCGCCTGTTTCGCCAAGGTCCGGGCGCAGTTCGCGCAGCTCGCCGCGGGGGCGCGCGCGCCGTTCGCGCGCCGCGAGGCCCGGGCGCCGCTTCACGACGCGGAGGAGCTGCTGGGCATCGTGCCGGTCGAGCGCTCGCGGCCGTACGACGCGCACGAGCTCCTGGCGCGGCTTCTCGACGCCTCGGAGTTCGACGAGTTCAAGGAGACTTACGGCCGGACGCTGGTCTGCGGCACCGGCTGGATCGGCGGACACGCGGTCGGCATCGTCGCCAATCAGCGCTCGGTGGTGGATCGCCGGACCGGCCTCGAGCCCCGGGACAAGGAGCTCCAGATCGGCGGCGTGATCTACAGCGACTCGGCCGACAAAGGGGCGCGCTTCGTCGAGCTCTGCAACCAGAAGAAGATCCCGCTGCTCTTCCTGCAGGACGTGACCGGCTTCATGGTCGGCTCGCGCTCGGAGCGCGGCGGGATCATCAAGGACGGCGCCAAGATGGTGAACGCGGTGGCCAACTCGGTGGTGCCGAAGATCACGGTCTTCGTCGGCAACAGCTACGGCGCCGGCAACTACGCGATGTGCGGCAAAGCTTACGGGGCGCGCTTTCTGTTCGCCTGGCCCTCGGCGGCGATCGCGGTGATGGGCGGCGAGCAGGCCTCGCGGACGCTGCTCGCGATCCAGCTCAAGAACCGCGGCGAAGAGGTCTCGGAAGAGGAGAAGAAGGAGCGTCTCGCCGACATCCAGAAGCGCTACGCCGACGCCATGAACCCGCGCTACGCCGCCGCCCGGCTCTGGGTCGATGGCATCATCGATCCGCGCCGGACGCGCGAAGTCGTGGCGCACGCGCTCGCGGCCTGCGGCAACAATCCAGAGATCCCCGAGTTCAGAACCGGCGTGCTGCAGACTTAGGAGCATCGTCGCGGTGCGGGTGCCGGACGACGACTGCGGAGGACGAGAGCGATGGGGAAGGAAGCCGCTGCGCAACCGATTCTCCTGCGCCCGATCGGGGTCGTGCGCTCGCCGCACCAGACGCGCGAGGAGGTCCCCCGGGGGCTTGGCGCCCGCCACGAGGCGGAGGGGACGCTCGAGATCTTCCCCGAGTTCGCGCCCGGCCTCGCCGACATCGAGGGCTTCTCGCACCTCTACGTGCTCTGGATTTTCGACCGCGCCGAAGCGTTCGAGCTGGTGGGCCGGAACCCGACCGACGGCCTCCCGCACGGCGTCTTCGCGACGCGCTCGCCGCGCCGGCCGAATCCGCTGGCGCTCTCGGTCGTCGAGCTGCTCGGCCGCGACGGCGCCACGCTCCGCGTGCGCGGCGTCGACATGCTCGACGGCTCGCCCATCGTCGACTTGAAGCCCTACCTGTCAAGCGTTCCTCCCGAGAGCTTGCGGCGCGGCTGGCTCGACTCCGCGGAAGCCGCGGCGAAGGCTGGAAACAAGGCCGATGGCTAGGAGTGCCGAGATAGGGGATCCGCAATGAGCATTCGCAAGCTGCGTTCTCGTTCTGGCTTGGCGATCCGTACGTTCGCTGGAATGGCGTTGGCGGGCGCCGCTCTTGCGCCGGGCGTCTTCGCCGATCCGCCCAGTCCGTCGACCTTCTCGATCGTCGCCGCCGATCCGGCGACCGGAGAGGTCGGGGTCGCGGTCGCGAGTCGCTTCTTCGCTGTGGGCTCGGTGGTGCCCTACGCGCGCGCTGGCGTCGGCGCGGTGGCGACGCAGGCTTCGGCCAACACGACCTACGGTCCGGGGGCGCTGGAGCTCCTGGCGCGCGGAGCGACGCCCGCGGAGTCGATCGCGATTCTCACCCGGCCGGACAAGGGTCAGAGTCACCGCCAGGCGGGAATCGTCGCCGCCAACGGCGCCTCGGCGACTTTCACCGGGCCGGACTGCAACGCCTGGGCAGGGGGCCGCAGCGGCCCGGGCTACGCGGTGCAGGGCAATATTCTCACCGGCGAGCCGGTGGTCGCGGCGATGGAGCAGGCGTTTCTCGGGAGCGCCGGCAAGCCCCTCGCCGAGCGTCTCTACGCGGCGATCGTCGCCGGCGATGCCGCCGGGGGCGATAGCCGCGGCAGACAGTCGGCGGTCCTCCTGGTGTCGCGCGCCGGCGGTGGCTACGGCGGCAACGACGACCGGGCGATCGACATCCGGGTCGACGACCACAAGGAGCCGATCGTCGAGCTCGGGCGCCTGGTCCACCTCGCGCTGGTCAACGACCTCTGGAATCGCGGCTGGTCGGCGTTCCGGAACGGGCAGCGCGGCGAGGACTTGAAGTGGCAGGAGGCGACGCTCGCCAAGGCCGAAGCCACCCACGCCGAAGTTCTCCCCGAAGTGCTCTACGACACCGCGGTGATCCGGCTCGCGAACGGCGACAAGGCCGGCGCCCGCGCCGCCCTCGACCGCGCCCTCGCCCTCAACCCGAAGCTCGCCCAGCAGGCGGCGGGCGACAGCGACCTCGCCGGCTTGCGGGAAGCGAAACCGTAGGACGGCACGAATCCGGCGTCGCGGTCGAGGCGCCCCGTCAGTCCTTGGCGAGCGCCTTTCTCGCCGCGGCGAGCTCCTCGGGTTTGAGGGCCGGCTTCGGCCACGAGAGGTCGAGGCCTTCGATCGCTGCGACGACGGTCTCGGAGATGACCAGGCGCGTGAACCACTTGTGGTCCGCGGGCACGACGAGCCAGGGCGCGTGCTCGGCGGCGGTGGCGCGGATGGCCGCTTCGTACGCCCGCATGTAGGCGTCCCAGAAGTCGCGCTCGCGGACGTCGCCGAGGGCGAACTTCCAGTTCTTCTCCGGCTCGTCGAGGCGATCGAGAAAGCGCTTCCTCTGCTCCTCCTTCGAGACGTGGAGATAGAACTTGAGGATGAGGAAGCCCTGGCGGGCGAAGTAGCGTTCGAAGGCCGCGATGTCCGCGAGCCGCTCCTCCCAGATCTCCTTTCCGACCAGCTTCGCTGGCAGACGCTGGCCGGCGAGGATCGGCGGGTGCACGCGGACGACGAGGACCTCCTCGTAATAGGAGCGGTTGAAGATCCCGATCCGGCCGCGCTCGGGCAGGCACCGCGACGTCCGCCAGAGGAAATCGTGATCGAGCTCCTCGGCGGAGGGCGCCTTGAACGAGTAGACCTGGAAACCGAGCGGGTTGACGCCGGAAGTGACGTGGTCGATCGCGCCGTCCTTGCCCGCGGCGTCCATCGCCTGGATGATGATCAACACTCCCCACTGGTTCTGCGCATAGAGCTTCTCCTGCAGGCGGGCGAGGCGCTCCACGCCGCGCGCGAGCGCTGTGCGGGCGTCCTTCTCTTTGAGACCGAGGGTGTCCTGCGGGTCGACGTCGCGCAAACGGAAGCCCTTGCCCGAGGTCATTGCGTAGCGCTTCAGCATCTGTCGCCGCAACGAATTCTTTTCCGCTTTCGCCATGTTCTCCGCCTGTTCGCCTGCCTGCTTCGGAGCCTCAGGACACCATTGGGGAGCATCCTATCCAAGAGCCGCCCTCCAATCGGGTAGTGCTGGCGGGGCCTGCTCTGAAGTACCTTGCTGGCATGACCGGAGGGCCCGGAATCCGCTTCCACGCGATCCTCGTCGCACTCTGCGCGCTGCTCGCCGCGGCCGCAGCGCCGGCGCTCACGACTCCGTGCGCCGAGTGCCACGACGACGTCAAGCTGGGTGCGACGGTGCATGCCGATCTCGCCTGTCTCGACTGCCACCCCGGCTTCGACGCCGAACCGCATCCGCAACCGCTGCCCGCGAAGCCGTACGCCGTCTGCGGCGACTGCCACGAGGCCGGCGGCGAGCTCGCCGCGAGCGTCCACGGCAAGGCTGGAACGGCGTCGCCCTCCTGCAAGAGCTGCCACGGCGTCGGACATGGAATCCTGGCGTCGAAGAACGCGGCCTCGCCGGTGAGCCCGCAGAAGGTTCTCGCCACCTGCGCCCAGTGCCACCAGGAGGAGGCGAAGGCGGCGGGCCGCGGCGCGCATGCGGCGATGCAGGGCGACCGGCCGTCGGCGACCTGCACGGATTGCCACCGGCAGCCGCACGCGATCGCCCGGGGTGCTTCGGCGATCGCTTCGTGCGGCAGCTGTCATGCCGCGGTGGCGACCGAGCAGCATGCGAGCCTTCACGGCCGGGCGGCGGCGCGCGGCGACCAGCTCGCTCCGACCTGCCTGACCTGTCACGGCGCGCACGGCATCGTCTCCGCACAGGACGCGAAATCGCCGGTCGCGGTGATGAACATCCCGCTGCTGTGCGGCCGCTGCCATCGCGAGGGCAGCGACGGTCTCGCTGATCGCACGACATCCCGCAACAGAACGATCCTCGAGAACTACGCCGACTCGATCCACGGCGAAGGGCTGTTCAAGAAGGGCCTGACGGTCACCGCCGTCTGCACCTCGTGCCACATCGGCCCACAACATCCTGCCGCACACCGATCCGCAGTCGACGATCAACGTCCGCAACGTGGTCGCAACCTGCACCCAGTGCCACGGCCAGATCGAGAGTCGTGCACCGGAAGGTCATCGAGGGCCAGCTCTGGGAGAACGAGCCGCACAAGATCCCGGTCTGCGTCGACTGCCACGCGCCGCACAAGGTGCGCCGCGTCTTCTACAGCGCCGGCATGGCGAACAAGGACTGCCTCACCTGCCACGGCAAGCCCGACCTCGCCATGGAGAGGGACGGCAAGCGGGTCTCGCTCTACGTCGACGCCGGAGGCCTACGCCGCCTCGACGCACGCCAAGACCGCCTGCGCGCAGTGCCACACCGAGGTGGCGCCCGTCGCACACCCGGCCGTGCGAGACGATCAAGCAAGAAGGTCGACTGCAGCGTCTGCCACGCCGCAGCAGGTCGACCAGTACAAGATCGAGCATCCACGGGACAGCTCGCCGCGCAAGGGACGATCCCGACGCCCCGGTGCTGCCTCGACTGCCACTCGCACGCACGCGACGAAGAGCAAGAAGCGAGCCGACTCTCGCCGACCTTCGCGCGCAACGTGCCGACGCTCTGCGCGCGCTGCCATCGCGTCGGCGAGAAGGCGGCGGTGCGCATCCACGGCACCGACGTCCCGGACATCGTCGGCAGCTACGCCGACTCGATCCACGGCAAGGGCCTCACCGAGTCCGGCCTCGTCGTCACCGCCACCTGCGTCAACTGCCACACGTCGCACGGCGAGCTGCCGCCGGAGGATCCGACAGTCGACGGTCAATCGCGCCAACCTCCCGAACACCTGCGGCAAGTGCCACCTCGGCGTCGAGGAGGCCTTCGACGAAGAGCATCCACGCCACCGGCAAGCCGAAGGACGGCGAGCAGCTGCCGGTCTGCGAGGACTGCCACAGCTCGCACAAGATCGGCCGCGCACGACCTGCCGGGCTTCCGCACCCGGATGATGGACCAGTGCGGCAGCTGCCACGAGGAGAGGCGGAGACGTTCTTCGAGACCTTCCACGGCAAGGTCTCGCGCCTGGGCACCGAGGGCGCCGCCAAGTGCTCCGACTGCCACGGCACGCACAACATCCTGTCGCCGTCACCGACCCGCGCGTCGACGCTGTCGCCGCGCCAACGTCGTCGCGACCTGCGCCAAGTGCCACGCCGGGCTCGCACCGCCGCTTCGCCGGCTACCTGACCCACGCCACGCACCACGACCGCCACAAGCTATCCCGTGGCTCTTCTGGTCGTTCCGCTTCATGACCGCGCTGCTCGTCGGGACGCTGACCTTCGCGCTCTTCCACACCGCTGGCCTGGCTGGTCCGGCTCTGGCTCTCGCGCGAGCAGTGGCGCGAGCATCAAGGCCGCTGCGCGCGTCGAGGGCAAGGCGCCAGGCTCTACCGGCGCTTCACCGCTATCCAGCGCATGCAGCACCTGATGATGCTGCTGTCGTTCTTCACCCTCGCGCTCACCGGCATGGCGCTCAAGTTCTCCTACGCCGGCTGGGCGCAGGGCGATCGCCCGGGCCTTCGGCGGCTTCGCAGACGATGGCGTGTCATCCACCGCCTCGGCGCGCTCGCGCTGCTCACGGTCTTCGTCGTGCACATCTGGGACGTCCGCAGCGCCAGAGAGCGGAGTCGGGCATCGACCTGGCTGCAGATGCTCACCGGTCCGGACATCGATCCTCTTCCACTCGCGCGACCTGCAAGCGAGTTCGTCGGCTCGATCAAGTGGTTCTTCGGCATCGGTCCGCGGCCGACGCTACGGGCGCTACACCTACTGGGAGAAGTTCGACTACTTCGCGGTCTTCTGGGGCGTGCTGGTCATCGGCTCGACCGGCTTCGTGCTCTGGTTCCCCGAGCTCCTGACCCGGGTCCTGCCCGGGCTGGACGATCAACGTCGCGACGATCATCCACAGCGACGAGGCGCTGCTCGCGGTCGGGTTCATCTTCACGATCCACTTCTTCAACACCCACTTCCGGCCCGACAAGTTCCCGATGGATCCGGTGATCTTCACCGGCCGGGTGCCGATCGAAGAGCTCAAGCACGACAAGCCGGACGAGTACGAGCAGCTGGTCGGTCGCGGCGAGCTCGAGGAGCACCTGGTGGGCCCGATCCGACGCGCCATGTGAGAACGCGCTTTCCGCATCTTCGGCTTCACCGCTCTGGCCATCGGACTGACCTTGTCGGTCTGATCATCTACGCCATGCTGTTCAGCTATCGCTGAGGCCCTTTCCAGCCCGAGGACCCCGGTTATCTTGGAGGTCATGATGCGCTCTCGTCTTCTTGCCGGTGGTTTCTTCCTGCCGCTCGTGGGGCTTGCGCTGGGGGTGGGCGTGCCGAGTGCGCTCAAGGGCGCAGAGGAGTGTCTCTCCTGTCACGGCACGGTCGACAACGTCGGCGAGGAGCGCCTGGTCGTCGACGAGGCGACGTGGGCGAAGACCGTTCACGGCGCGGTGGGCGTCGCCTGCGCCGATTGTCACCCCGGCAAGACCAAGGACCCGCACGCCGCGGACGACCCCCGCGCGGCCTGCACGAACTGCCACAGCGATGTCGAGGAAGAGCTCGCGAAGAGCGTCCACGCCCGGCTGGATGCGAAGAGCGCCGTCACAGGCGTCAAGCGCCCGGATTGTCTCTCTTGCCACGGCGCGGTGCACGCTCTCGCGCCGTCCTCCGACGAGGCATCCATGGTGCATCCGAAACGGCTCGCCGAGACCTGCGGCAGGTGCCACTCGAATCCCGATCTGGGCGGGAAGTCCGGCGTCAGGCTCGTACAGCCGCTCGCGGCCTACGCGGCGAGCGTGCATGCCCGCGGCGTTGCCGAAGGCAGGCACGCCGCGACCTGCAGCGCCTGCCACGGCAGCCACGGGATCCTGCGCGCGGTCGATCCGAAGTCGCGCGTCAATCGCAAGAACGTACCCGGGACCTGCGGCGAGTGTCATGCCGATGTCGCGAAGCTCTTCGCCGAGAGCGTGCACGGTGTCGCGGCGGCGAAGGGGATCGCCGAGTCGCCGGTCTGCACCGACTGCCACGGCGAGCATCGCATTCTCGGCCCGGGCGACGAGGGCTCGCCGGTCTACGCCTCCAACGTGCCCAAGATGACCTGCGGGCGCTGTCACGGCGATCTGCGCGTGACCGACAAGTTCGGCATCAAGAACACCGCGGTCGAGGCCTTCGAGGACAGCTTCCACGGCCTCGCCGGCCGTTCGGGGGACGTGCGCGTCGCCAACTGCGCCTCGTGCCACGGGGTGCACGACATCCTGCCGTCGTCCGATCCGCGGTCACACATCCACCCGGCGAACCTCGCGGCGACCTGCGGAACCTGCCATCCCGGCGCCGGGGCGAGCTTCGCCATCGGCGCGGTGCACGTGCTGCCCGGAAGGCAGGCGGAAAGTCACCCGGCGGTCTACTGGACCCGGATCATCTATCTCTGGCTGATCGGCTTGACGATCGGTGGAATGCTGCTTCACAACGGCCTCGACCTCTACCGCAAGGCGAAGGATCCGCACCTCCTGCGCGCCTTGCCGATCCCGGACCAGGCGCCGATCCGCATGCAGCGCATGTTCCGCATCTCGCACGCGCTGCTCGCGCTGAGCTTCACCGTCCTGGTCTATTCCGGCTTCGCGCTCAAGTTCCCGGAATCCTGGTGGTCGCGCCTCGCGACCTTCGGTGAGCCGCTGGTCGACCTCCGGGGGACCATCCATCGCATCGCCGCGGTGGTCATGCTCGCGGTGGGCGTCATGCACGTCTTACATCTCATCCTGAGCCGCGGGGCGCGAGCCTGCGTCGGCCAGCTGACGCGGCCGGGGCTCGCGGATTTCCATGAGCTCAAGGAGCGCGTGGCCTATCTCGCCGGCCGGCGCCGCCTGCCACCCGACTCACCGTGGGTGGGTTACCCCGAGAAGATGGAGTACCTGGCGGTGATCTGGGGCACGTTCGTCATGGGGGCGACCGGCTTCATGCTCTGGTTCCCCGAGGTGGTTCTGCGCCTGGCTCCGAAGTGGGTGACCGATCTCGCGACGGTGATCCACCTTTACGAGGCGATCCTCGCTGCGCTGGCGATTCTGGTCTGGCATCTCTACCTGGTGATCTTCGACCCGCTGGTCTACCCGTTCGACACCGCGGCGATCAACGGTCGCACGACGCCGGGCCGCGCCTGGGAACGGCGCAACGCCAAGCTGCCCTGAAAAAGAGGGACAGGCACACATTTCCGCTTCCGCAGGTCTGGCGGGAGAAATGTGTGCCTGTCCCTCTTTTTCAGGGCTTCGTGCCGGTGTGGCACTCGTAGCAGCCGGTCGTCTGCCATTCGTCGCCGATGTCTTCCGGATGGTCGAAGTCGAGTCCGTCCTGGCTCGTCGCCACCGCGAAACGCGCGTCGCTGCCCTGAGTGAGAATGGTGTGGCAAGTGGTGCACTTGTTGGTCAGCACCACGCCCTCCGACGTCGTGTGCTTGCCGTCGTGGCAACGCATGCAGCCCGGGCTGGTGAAGTGGCCGATGTTGACCGGGTAAGCCGACCAGCGCGCCTTCATCTCCGGGAAGATGTTCTGGCTGTAAGCCCGCTCGGTGGCGACCTCCGCCTGGTCGATCGCCACCTGTCGCTTCTCGTACTCCTGCGGCCGGTTCTTGCGATAGCCGTCGGTGATGTGGTTGGCGATGCCGCGTCTCGCCTCCTCCTTGGTCGCATACTCCGCCGCCATCGCCTCGACCGCCGCGGCCTTGATTCCGGGGATCGCGGGATCGATCTCGCCCTTGAGGAGCGCTTCGTTGATCGCGACCTCCGGCGAGCGGAAGATGTGGCTCGGCCGGTTGTGGCAGTCCATGCAGTCCATCACCCGGGGCTTCGCCGCCGCGATCTCCGCATCGGCGATCGGATCCGCCGTGTCCTTGTAGACCGTGACCCTGCCGGTTCTCCGGTCCGTCACGCGCACCCACGGAATCTTCTGCCGCTCCTCGTCGCGCGCGATGTACTCCACCTGCATGCCGATGTTCATGTGCCAATGGATGCCGGAAGTCTGACCGGTGGCGGGATCGCCGCCGCCGACCTTGATCAGCATGTTGATCGGCCAGTGTGTGTTCGCGTCGTCGTACATGTAGTGATTGAACTGACGGGTCACGGCGCCATAGATGTGCTGCGGCCAGTGGCACTGCTCGCAGGTCTCCTGCGCCGGGCGCAGGCTCTTGACCGGCGTCGGGATCGGACGCGGGTAGGCGTTGGTCGCGACGGAATAGATCTGGTAGGCGCCGGAGAGCTTCGACTTGACGTACCAGCCGGCTCCGGCTCCGACGTGGCATTGCGCGCAGGCGACGCGGGCATGGGGGCTGTTCTGGTAGGTCGTGTACTCGGGCTCCATCACCTCGTGGCAGGTGGCGCCGCAGAACTCGACCGACTCGCTGTGGTGATAAGCGCCGTAGCTGACCATGGCGCTCACCACGAGAAAGACCAGAGTGCCGATGGAGAAGATCAGCACGGCCTGGCGGTGCCTGGAATCGTTCAGATCGAGAACCGGCAGGCGGGTCGCGTCGGGCACGCCCTCGCGCCGCCAGAGGCGCGCGGTCCGCCACATGCCGAGCGGTACCAGGACGAGGCCGGCGAACATGACCGCCGGCAGCACCATGTAGAGGAAGATGCCGAAATAGGGATTCGATTGCGTTTCGAAGATGAAGGTCGCCGCGAGAAGCAGCAGCAGGGTGAGGGCCGAGATCAGAGCGAGGGCGAGGCCCAGCGCGCTGATCCAGTTGTAGGCCTGCCGGGGAAGCTTGAGCCTTTTCATCGCATCTCCATGAGGTGGGAACCGTAACAGCAGAGCGCGCGGAAATGAAGCATCCGGGCCGCCGTTCGATGCAACCGAGGCTATCCGGACCGCGGTAGGCTCGCCCCACCTGAAAGGGCGAGCCGATGCAAGCGATCCCCGGAGCCGACCTGCCCGCGACTCGAACGCCGGCGCCCCCGCACGTCGTCATCCTGGGCGGCGGATTCGGCGGCATCGCGGCGGCGAAGGCCCTACGTGTCGCGCCGGTCCGGATCACGCTCGTCGATCGCAAGAACCACCACCTCTTTCAGCCGTTGCTCTACCAGGTGGCGACCGCAGGCCTCGCGCCGGGCGACATCGCGGCGTCGATCCGTCAGATCTTTCGCCGGCAGAAGAACGTCACCGTGGCCATGGCGGAGATCCAGGGGGTGGATCCGGAGTCGCGCAGGGTCCACCTCGCGGTGCCCGAACGGGGAGAGGTGCGGCTCGAGTACGACTTCCTCGTCGTGGCGACGGGCGTGACCCAGAGCTACTTCGGGCACGACGAGTTCGCGCCCTTCGCACCCGGGCTGAAGACGATCGAAAACGCGACCGCGGTCCGCAGCGCGGTGCTCGGCGCTTTCGAGCGCGCCGAAGTCCAGGCCGAGCCGGGAAGCCGCCGCGACCTCCTTACTTTCGTTTTGGTCGGCGCGGGTCCGACCGGAGTGGAGATGGCGGGCGCCCTCGCCGAGCTCGCGCGCGCCACATTGGTCGCCGATTTCAGGCGCATCGATCCGCGCCACTCGCGCATCGTCCTGATCGAGGCCGGGCCGCGCATCCTGCCGACCTTCCATGCCGATCTCGCCGACCGGACGCTGGCGCGGCTCCGGAAGATGGGCGTCGAAGTGCGCTGCGGCTCGCCGGTCGAAAAGGTGGATGAACGGGGAGTGGAGGTGGGAGGGGAGAGGATCGACGCCGGCGTCGTGCTCTGGACGGCAGGAGTCCGGCCCTCGCCCGCGGCGTCCTGGCTGGCCGCGGCGAGCGACCGGGCCGGGCGCGTGATCGTGGGTCCGGACCTTGCGCTACCGGGTCGGCCCGAACTCTTCGTGGTCGGCGATGTCGCGCACCGGGAACAGGATGGCCGGCTTCTGCCGGGCGTCGCCCAGGTGGCGATCCAGGGCGGCCGCTTCGTCGGCAAGACGATCGCGGCGCGGATCGCGGGCAGGAGCTCGCCGGCGATCTTCCGCTATCGCGACAAGGGGAACCTGGCGGTCGTCGGGCGCAACTACGCCGTGCTCGAGAGAGGTCGCCTGCGGATGGCGGGGTTTCTCGCCTGGCTCGCCTGGGCGTTCGTGCATATCCAGTTTCTGGCGCTGTTCAACAACCGGCTTCTGGTCTTCACCCAGTGGATCTGGTCCTACTTCACGTTCGAGCGCGGCTCGCGGCTGATCACCGCGGCGTCGAGCGCCGCCGCGATCCCGGCGTCGCCCCCTCGAGCGCCAGGAGCGCCTGCTTCCGCTTCACCCCCCAGCGATAGCCGGTGAGCGCCCCGTCCTTTCCGATGACCCGGTGGCAGGGAACGACGAGCGCCACCGGGTTGGTCGCACAGGCTCGCGCCACGGCGCGCACGGCCTGCGGCCGGCCGAGGGCGCGCGCGAGCTCGCCATAGGTCACCGTCGCGCCGCGCGGAATGCGCCGCAGCGCCTGCCAAACGCGCGCCTGGAAGGGGCTCGCCTGGATATCGAGCGCCGGCAGCGCGGGGTCGTCGCTCGCGCCGGCAACGAGCGCCGCGATCGCCTCGAAATGGGACGCGAGCGCGGCTCGGTCCTCGACCCGCGTCGCGTTGGGGAAGTCGGCCGCGAGCTCCGTGCGCAGCGCCGCTTCGTCGTCTCCCATCCGCGCCGCGCACAGCCCGCGACCGGTGACGGCAAGGAGGAGATATCCGAGCGTCGTCGCCTGAATCGAGAAAGCGATACGGACCCCGCGCCCGCCGCTGCGGAAACGTCCGGGAGTCATGCCGAGGTTGCGCGCGGCTTCGTCGTAGATGCGCGATGCCGAGCCGTAGCCGGCCTCGAAGCCGGCGTCGATCACCGTCCGGCTCGTGCCCATCTCGCGCTTCAGGCGCTCCGCGCGATGCGCAAGTGCGTACTGCTTGGGTGAGAGACCGATCCGGCGCCGGAACTCGCGCTGCAGGTGCGACGGGGACAGCCGCACTGCGGCGGCGAGATCGGCGAGCGCTATGGTCTCGCCCTCCGCCCCGTCGAGCAGCTGCCGCGCTCTGGCCACCGCGGAATCGATCGCCGGGACCTCGTCGGGGCGGCAGCGCATGCAGGCGCGAAAGCCCGCTGTCCGCGCTGCGACCCCATCGGCGAAGAACTGCACGTTCTCCCGTTTCGGGCGCCGTGCGGGACACGACGGCCGGCAATAGACGCCGGTCGTGGTGACGGCGAAAACGAAACTCCCGTCCGCCGAGCGCTCCCGCTTCTCGACCGCGCGCCAGCGCGCGATCGAAGCATCGTCCTTGGCGGGACGTTTTTTTCGGTAAAGGGCGGTGGGGGCTTCGGACACGGGGACGCCGGGCGTCGAGGCGATCGACTTCGACGACGTTAGCATCTTGGGTCCGGACGCGAGAGGGTGGACCGGGCGGACGGTGGTTTCGGTTGCGGGCGGCAAGCGATCGGTCATCACAGGCTCCTTGTCGGAAGCGGGGCATCCGGTGCCCCCTTTACCGAAAGACAACCTATCGACCGTCGCCGACGTCGCGCCACCGGTTTCTTGCGCTCAAATCGGCCGCTTCGCGGCAGGTCGCGTGTTAGCCTTCGCAGGCTCATGAAGACGGTGCGCATCGCCAACGGGCAGGGCTTCTGGGGAGACAGCGTCGACGCGCCGCTCCATCTCATCGCGGGGGGACCGCTCGACTACCTCGGCATGGACTACCTCGCCGAGGTGACGCTCTCGATCATGATGCGGCAGAAGCTCAAGAACCCCGCCGCGGGCTATGCCACCGATTTCATCGACTTCATCCGCCATGCGCTGCCGCAGCTCGCGGCCAAGGGGATCCGGGTCGTCACCAACGCCGGCGGCCTGAATCCGAAAGCCTGCCGCGAGAAGATCTTCGAGGTCGCGCGGACCCTCGGCGTCTCGGGCTTCAAGGTCGGAGTCGTCGAAGGCGACGACCTGCTCGCCCGCCTCCCCGACCTCCTGGCACGCGGCCATGAGCTCAAGAACATGGATTCCGGCCTGCCACTCGCGCCGCAATTGGCCCGGGTCACCTCGGCGAACGCCTACGTCGGAGCCCGGCCGGTGGCCGAGGCGCTGGACGGCGGCGCCCTGATCGTGCTCTGCGGCCGGGTCACCGACACGGCGCTGGCGCTCGGGCCCCTGGTGCACGAGTTCGGCTGGGCGGCCGACGACTGGAACCGCCTGGCCTCCGGGACGATCTGTGGACATATCCTGGAGTGCGGCGCCCAGGCGACGGGAGGCAACTTCACCCGCTGGTGGGAGGTTCCGGAGCTCTGGCGGGTCGGCTATCCGATCGCCGAGGTCGAGGCCTCCGGCAGTTTCGTCGTCACCAAGCACCCCGGCACCGGTGGGATGGTCACCGTCGACACGGTCTCGGAGCAGCTGGTCTACGAGATGGGCGACCCGAGAAGCTACATCACGCCCGACGTCATCGCGGACTTCACCTCGATCCGGCTGGCGCAGGAGGGCGTCGATCGGGTTCGCGTCTCCGGAATCACCGGCGGACCGAAGACGCCGTTCCTGAAGATCTCGGCTTCGTACCTCGACGGCTACAAAGCCGCCGGCCAGGTCACCGTCTCCGGCCCGCGGGCCCTCGAGAAGGCCCGCTTGGCGGCCGAGATCGTCTGGCAGCGGCTCGAGCGCGCCGGAGTCGTTTTCGCGCCTGAAGATCACGCGACCGAATTCCTCGGCGTCTCCGGAGTCCTGCCGGGCATCCTCCCCGCGCCGGCCGATCCCCCGGAGGTCGTGCTGCGCCTCGCGGTGCGCGATGCCGACCGCGCCAAGGTGGAGCGTTTCGGCAAGGAGATCGCTCCCCTCGTGACCTCAGGCCCGCCGGGAGTCACCGGCTTTGCCGGCGGCCGCCCCAAGGCGCAGGAGGTCGTCGCCTACTGGCCGGCGCTTCTCGCGCGCGAGGAGATCGAGCGCACGCTCGAGGTCTCCGTGGAGGCAATCGGATGAGCGCCGGCGCTTCGAAGGTGCGCGTGGCGCTCTCCCGCATCGCCCATGCGCGCTCCGGCGACAAGGGTGACGCCTCGAATGTCGGCCTGGTGGCGCTTGCGCCGGCGTTTTACGAGGTGATTCGTCGCGAGGTCACCGTCGAGCGCGTGCGCCAGCACTTTGCCGCCATCTGCCGTGGTGAGGTCGAGCGCTTCGAGGTGCCGAATCTTCTGGCGCTCAACTTCCTCCTCCACGACGCGCTCGGAGGAGGTGGTACCGCGAGCCTGCTCACCGACGCCCAAGGCAAGACCCATGGCCAGGGGATGCTCGAAATGGAGATCGAGGTCTCCGAGGGCCTGCTGTGAGCCTCCTCGAAGTGCGTCGCGAAGGCGATCTTCTCCATGTCACGCTGAACGACCCGGCGCGCGCCAACGCGCTCTCGCCGGCTCTCGCCGCCGAGGTGACGGCGCTCTACGCCCGTGATCTGCGGGCAGAGGGGGTGCGCGCGGTCCTGCTGGCGGGCGCCGGCAAGCACTTCTGCGCCGGTGCCGACCTCGAGCACCTGCAATCGCTGCAAGCGGCCTCGGCGCTCGACAACCGCCTCGATTCCGGGCGGCTACGCGATCTCTTCGAGGCGATCCTGCGGCAGGAGGCGCTGACGCTCGCCCTGGTGCAGGGTTCGTGTGTCGCCGGCGGCTGCGGTCTCGCGACGGCATGCGACTTCGTCGTCGCCGCCGACGATGCCCGCTTTCTCTACAGCGAGGTGCGGATCGGCTTCGTCGCCGCGGTCGTCGCGACCTACCTGCCGCTGAGGCTGCGGGGCAGCGACCTGCGAGAGCTCCTGCTCAACCCCGATTTCGTCGTCGCCGAGCGCGCGCTCGCGATCGGCCTGGTGAATCGCGTCGTTCCGCGCGCCGATCTGGCCGTAGCGGGTGAGCGGCTCGCCGGCGAGATCCTCGGCAAGGCGAGCTCGGAGTCGATCGCGCGCACCAAGCGGCTGCTGCTCGAGCTTCCGGGCCTGCGTCTGGACGAGCGCTTGAGCGCCGCGGCGGAGGCGAATGCCGCGGCCCGCGCGACTGCCGACTGCCGGCGCGGCATCGCGACTTTCCTCGCCGAGAAGAAGACTCCGGACTGGCGCGCCTCTTGAAGCTCCTGCTGTTCGACATCGACGGCACGCTGGTCGACTGCGGCGGGCAGCCCAAGCCGCTCTTTGCGGAAGCCCTCGAGGAGATCTACGGCGCGCGCGGCGACGTCCAGGGCTATGACTTCTCCGGCAAGACCGATCCGCGCATCGTCGTCGACCTGATGACGGCGGCGGGAGTGCCGGAGCCGACGATCCACTCACGCCTGCACGACCTCCGGGATGCCTACCTCGATCGCTTGGGGCAGCGTCTCGAAACGGCGCGCGTGCGGATACTGCCGGGAGTCGTGGAGCTGCTCACGACGCTCGCGGAACGCGACGACATGGTGCTCGCCCTGCTCACCGGCAACTGGGAACGGGGCGCCCGCATCAAGCTGGGGAGCGTCGGCCTGAGTCGCTATTTTGCCTTCGGCAGCTTCGGCGACGACCAGACCGACCGCCGCGACCTGCCGCCGGTCGCGCTCGTCCGCGCCGCCCGGCACTGCGGACACACGTTCGGTCCCGGCGACACCTGGATCGTCGGCGATTCCGTGCTCGACGTCGATTGCGCCCGCGCCCACGGCATCCCCTGTCTCGCCGTCGCGACCGGGCGCACTCCGTCCTCGGCGCTCGCCGAGGCCGGCGCCCACCATGTGCTCGGCGACTTCACTGACGTCGACCGGGTGCTCGCGGCGCTAGCGGGATGAGCGCGGAAAGCGCCGCTCTCGCCGACGATCTGGCTGCGATCCGCGGCGATGCCGCGCTCGTCGAGCGCGCGGCGGATCTCGTCGCCCTTTCGGGCCCCGACCGTCTGCGGCTCCTCCACGGACTGGTCACGGCGGACGTGAAGAGCGCGGCTGAGGGAGAGACCGTCGGCGGTTTCTTCACCACCGGTCAGGGACGGATTCTGGCCGACTTCCGGCTTCTCGCGTTCACCGAGAGCGGCTGGCTTCTCCTGCCGCCCGGTACCGGCGAAGCGATCCGCACCCACCTCGAAAAGTACAAGCTCGCTTCGCGGGTGGAGATCTCCACGGTCGCCGATCGCCGTCTCTTCGAGCTGCGTGGGCCGCGGGCGAGCGCGGCGGCGGAGATAGCCAAAGGGCTTTCCGGCGAGGGCGGCCGAGCGGTAGTCGCAAGCGACACTGCTTCAGCGACCCGGCTTCTCCTCTTGCTGCAAGCCTCCGAGGCGGAAGAGTTTCTGGCATCGTGGCTGCGAGAAGCGATGGCATTGCGCCTGCGGCGCGTGAGCGCAGCGGCGGGGGAGATCGCGCGTATCGAGGACGGAGAGCTCCAGTTCGGCGTCGATTTCTCCACCGAGAACTTCCCCCAGGAGACCGGGCGGGAAAGCGCCATCTCCTACACCAAAGGCTGCTATCTCGGGCAGGAGGTGGTGGCGCGAATTCACTATCGCGGCGGGGTGCAGCGGCTGCCGCGCGGTCTGCGTTTCGAGAGCGCGGCCGAGCCGGTGGCGGGAGAGGAGCTCCTGCTCGACGGTCGGGCGGTGGGGCGGGCGACGAGCGTCGCCCTTTCGCCGCGGTTCGGCGCGATCGGTCTCGGCCTCTTGCATCAGCGCGCGACCGCCCCCGGGACGCGACTCGAAGTCGCCCGGGGTGGCAGCGCCGAAGTTCTGGAGTTGCCGTTCGTCGATGGGGCTACGGCCGGCTGAGGCCGGCGCGGATCTTCAGGGCGGCGTCAGACGGCGAACGACGAGCCGCAGCCGCAGGTGCCGGTGGCCTTCGGGTTGTTGAACTTGAAGCCGGCGCCGCTCATGCCGAAGACGTAGTCGATGACGACATCCTCGAGATAGCGCGCGCTCACCGGATCGACGAAGACCCGTAGGCCGTCGACCTCGAAGGTCTCGTCGGTCGGCCGCGCCTCCTGTTCGAAATCGAGGGCATACTGAAAGCCGCTGCAGCCGCCGCCCGCGACCGCGACGCGTAGGCCGAACGACTCGTCCATCCCTTCCTGGGAACGGGTGAGCTTGATCATCTCGACCGCCTTGGCGGTCAGGGTGACGACCGGGCTCGGCGCACCGGATGCGGGAGAGTCCGAGGACTCGGGCTTGGGGGTCGGCTGGGGTTCTAGGCTCATTGGCGGAGCTCCTTTCGGGTTCTTCAACCGGGGAGCGCGGTCTTTTGTTCCAAGGCCGCTGACCCCAAGTGGGCGATTCTAGTCCAGCCGCTATCATCCTGGGGTGTTGCGCGCCTTGTTGTTCGATTTCAACGGCATTCTGGTCGACGACGAACCGCTGCATTTCGCGCTCTTCCGCCGGGTGCTGGGCGAAGAGGGCGTCGACCTCTCGCAGGCCGACTACTTCGAGCGCTACCTCGGCTTCGACGACCGCGGCTGCTTCGAGGCGGCGCTGGCCGCGGCCGGAAGAGCCGCGTCCCCGGAGCGCATCGCGCGGCTGACGGCGCGCAAGGCCGCCTATTACAGGGAAGAGATCGGGCGCGCGGGCTATCCGATCTTCGCCGGCGCGGCGGAGCTCGTCCGCGAAGCGGCAGAGGCCGGCCTGACGCTCGCCCTGGTGAGCGGTGCGCTGCGGGACGAGGTCGTCGGAGGACTGGAGCAGGCGGGCATCGCCGCGCTCTTCAAGCACCTGGTCACGGCCGACGATGTCTTCCGTGGGAAGCCCGATCCGGAGTGCTATGCGCTCGCGCTCACGGCGCTCAATGCCGAGCCGCCTTTGCCCGAGCGTCTCATCCATCCGCACGAGTGCGTGGCGATCGAGGACAGTCCGGCCGGTCTCGAGGCCGCGGCGTCCTGCGGTTTGCGCACTCTCGGCGTGGCGCAAACCTACCCCGCGAGCGCGCTCGCCCAGGCGGATGCCGTCATCGAGCGGCTCGAGGGGTTCGGCCTGCGCGAGCTCGAAGCCTGTTTTCCGGAGCGCTGAGGGATCCGGCGATCTGAAGGCTCCGCCCGGCAGGGCTCCGCCTAGTTGATCGGCACGCGGCTGGCGAATCCTTCGTCGTAGCCGTGGAAATGCGCCAGGCTCGGTTCCGGATAGCGCCAGCAGTAGAATCCGTCGCCGCAGTTCCAGTCCACCAGCCAGAGCCCTTTGACCTCGAGGCCGAGCGCCTCGATCTCGCGGGACCATTGCTCGACGATCCCCTGATGCGAGGCCTCGAGCTCCTCGCGGCGGGCAGAATTCTCCCCCGCGCTCTCGAGCTCCCGCGCGAGCGCAGCGAATCGCTGGACGGCGTCGGCAGTCATGTCGCGCACGGCCGGAAAGACCGCCAGGGCTTCGTCGTAACTGTAGACGCGTGGAGTCCTGAGTCTCGCCGGCATGGCTCGACTCTAACATCGCGAAATCATTGCCCCGGTCGTCCGCGCTCGATATCTTCGAGCCCATGGACGGTGGCAACGGCCGGATCGAAGTGATCGCCGGGGGGATGTTCTCCGGCAAGAGCGAAGAGCTGGTGCGACGGCTCCGCCGCGCGGCCATCGCCCGGCAACGGGTGCAGGTATTCAAGCCCGCTACCGACACCAGGCACGATCCCGACCGGCTCGTCACCCGGGATCTGAGGGAGCTTGCGGCAGTTTCTGTCCGGACCTCCCGCGAGCTGAAGGCGGCGCTCCAGTTCGGCGTCCAGGTGGTCGGGGTGGACGAGGCGCAGTTCTTCGACGACGGCCTGGTCGATCTCGCGACCGATCTCGCCGACGCCGGTGTGCGGGTGATCGTCGCCGGCCTCGACCAGGACTACTCGCGGCAGCCGTTCGGACCGATGCCCCAGCTGCTCGCGCTCGCCGAGATGGTCGACAAGATGCACGCCGTCTGCGTGCGCTGCGGTGGCCCGGCGCATTACAGCCAGCGCATCGCCGGCGGCGCCGAGCAGGTCCAGGTCGGGGACACCGATGCCTACGAAGCGCGTTGCCGGCGCTGCTTCGAGCTCTTTCGCGCCTGACTCGACCGGGCGCCGGCGCTCCCTCGCGAGGTTACCCCGCTGCGCTGGCTGGTTTCGGGATTGGCGACGGGCGGCCGTCCTCGCCGACGTGCACGAACACCATCTCGGCCGCGGTGACCTTGGCCTTCGGGCCGCCGGGCTGGCCGCGCTCGGCCTCGACGGTGACCTCCACGGTGACGGAGGTGGTTCCGACCCGCTTGGTGCGGGTGAAGAAGCTCACCAGGTCGCCGACGAAGACGGGAGCATGGAAGACGACTTCGCGCATCGAGACGGTGACGATCTTGCCGGGTACCGTGTGATGGGCTTCGACCGCTCCCGCCTGGTCGATGTAGGAGAGGATCACGCCGCCGAAGATGGTGCCGAGGGCGTTGGTGTCTTTCGGCATCATGATCACGCGGATGGCGGGCATCGCGCTGAAATCGGTGTCTTTCGGCATTGGAATCTCCGCCCGAGAGAGTGGAGCGTCGCGCTTCGGGCTGCGCCGGCATGTTATCTTACGGACACTTGCCGGCTCCGCGATGGCGATCGACCCATCCTCCACGATTCCTTTCCGCACCAGCGACGATCTGGCGCTCGTCCAGCGCGTCCTCGACCGTCGTCAGGAAGCGTTGGCCGAGCTCTACGATCGCTACGCGCCGCTCCTGCTCGCGGTCGCCCGCCGCATCCTGGGCAGCCCCGCCGACGCCGAAGAGGTGCTGCAGGAGAGTTTTCTCCAGGCTTGGAACCAGGCGGAGCGTTACGACTCGGGACGCTCGTCGGTCTCCACCTGGTTGGTGTTGATCGCCCGCAGCCGGGCCCTCGACCGGCTGCGCCAGAGGCGGTCGCGAGAACGCACCGCCGCGGCCGCCGAGGCCGAGCCCAAGGCGCCGGAGACGTCCGCCCGGTTCGATGAGAACGTACTTACCCAGGAGCGGAGAAGGCGCGTTCGGAAAGCGATGGCTGCCTTGCCGGTGGAACAGAAAGAGGTCCTCGAGCTGGCGTTCTTCGGCGGTCTCTCCCAGGCGGAGATCGCCGAGCGCACGCGTACGCCGCTCGGGACCGTGAAGACGCGGGCGCTTCTCGCGATGAAGAAGCTGCGCCGGGATCTCCGGGCGGAGATCCGGGAGCTCATGTGAGCGAACCGTTCGATCCTGAGGATCTGGCCGCTTTCGGAGTGCTGGACGACCTCGCCCACAGCGGGCCCGAGGATACGGCACCGATCCCTCCACTCACCCCGCTCCCGCCAATCGCGCCGGCCCCGCCGAGCCTGCAGGTGGGCCCGCTTCCACCCGGCGGCGCGCTTCCTCCGCCGGCAGAAGCGACGACCGACGAAGCCGTCGAAGTCCTGCGCCGTCTCTACCTCGAGAGCCTCGGACTGCTCGCCTACGAGCTCGAGCCGGCCGCGCCCCGGCCGGAGACCCGGGCGGCGGTCCTCGCCCATCTGATCGGAGACGAGACGCAGGAGGTCTCGCCGCTGGTGATCGGCGACTTCGCGCCGGCTCTGCTGGCTCCGCTCGCTCCGCTGGCTCCGGTCCCGCCGACGCTCTCCAGGCCCCCGGCCGGCGCGGCAGCGGAGCCGTCGCGCGCGCCGATCTTCAATCCGGCCACCGGGGGGTTGGTGGCCGGGCGGGCGAGCGATGCCCCGGCGGCGGCGGGCTGGGAGACGATGGCCGGGCGATCGAGACCGCGGCGCCGTTGGGCGATCGTGCTCGCCGCCCTGTTCGCGCTCGCCGCCGTCGGCCTGAGCGTCTGGGTGGCGATACTGCAATCGGAAGTCGCCTACCGTGACTCGCGGATCCAGGGGCTCGAATCGCGGCTGACCGGGGCCGACCACCTGGCGCGCGAGCTCGACGAGGCGAAGACCGAGCTCGCCGAGGTCGAACAGCGCTATACCTTCGTGACCGCGCCCGCGATGACCGTCTTCGCTCTCCGGCCACCGGCCGGCACGCTCCTGCAGCCGACGGCCCGAGGCCACCTTTTCCTGGCCGCCGACCATCAGCACTGGCAGCTCGAGGTGCGGGGTCTGAAGCCCGAGCCCGAGCCGCAGGACTATCAGCTCTGGTTCATCGTCGACGGCCTGCCGCTGTCCGGTGGGGTGTTCGATGTCAAGCTCGGCAAGCCGGCGCTCCTCGCGGCCGCCTCCATGCCGGCCGGGACGACCGCTGTCGCCATCACCCTCGAGCGCAAGGGCGGCACCACGAGCCCGACCTCGCCGATCCTGCTTTTCGCCGACAGCTCGGTCCAGATCTAGCGCGCAGGCGCCCTGTGAAGGGCCTCACTGCGTACCCGGCGGGACTCGGGAGATGCTCTGCGGGTTCCTGCCGGAGCTCGACCCGCGATGCGATCCCCACTCTTGCTTAGGTTCGGCCTGCGGGTCGCGCTCGTGGTCTGCGGCGCGTCGGTTGCGGCGGCGCAGGATCTCTGGGTCTACGACAATGCCCTCGTCGGCGGTTTCGAGGACTGGAGCTGGGCGGCGCACACTCTCGGCGCGACCGGCGATGTCCACTCGGCGCCGAACGCGATCGGCTGGGAACCCGACAACTGGCAGGGTCTCTATTTTCACAACAACGGCGGCTACGATTGCGCCGACTATCTCTCGCTGCGCCTGTGGGTGAAAGGAGTCGGCGGGAGCGGGCAGCAGATCGACCTCTCGATCCTGCTCGACAACAGCGCTCTGGCGACGGTCGCTCTCGACGCCTACCTTCCGGCCGGCGGCATTTCGTCGAGCCAATGGCGCGAGGCGGTGCTGCCCTTTTCGGCGCTCGGCCTCGCGAGCTGCAGCTTCAACGAGCTCGTCCTGCAGGCCTCGACGGCGGCGAACCAGGCGGAGGTCCGGGTGGACGACATCCGCTTCGTCTTCGATCCCACGCCTCCTGCGGCGGTTGCGGTCGCCGTCGATCCGACGCTCGACCGGCGTGCGATCTCCGATCTCGTCTATGGCGTCAACTTCGCCTCGCCTGCCCAGCTCGCCGATATCGGCTACACCCTCAATCGTTGGGGAGGCAACTCGACGACGCGCTTCAACTGGCAGCTCGACGTGCACAACAGCGCCTTCGACTGGTTCTACTTCAACTACGCCGCCGACAACCCGCCGGCGAATCTGCCGGCGGGCTCCGAGTCGGATCAATTCATGCTCGATTCACGCGCCGCGGGAGCGGAGGTCGTGTTGACGCTGCCGACGAGCGGCCGCGTCGCCGGCCCGGATCGCGTCCGCCGCTGGGGATTCTCGAAGGCGCTCTACGGCGCGCAGACACAGGACGAGTGCAGCTACTTCCCGGTGCCACCCGACTGGTGCAATCCGGACGCCGGCAACGGCCTCTGCACCCAAGCCGCGAATCCCCAGCATTGCGACGCCTCCGGCCACATCGTCGGCAATGATCCCGCCGACACCTCGATCCCGATCGCGCCCACCTTCGTCACCGACTGGCTCGCATTCGCTGCCGGACGAGTCGGAAGCTCGGGGCACGGCGGCGTGCGTTACTTCGCGCTCGACAACGAGCCGATGCTCTGGAACTCGACTCATCGCGACGTCCATCCGCTGCCGCCGACCTACGACGAGGTCTGGAGCCGGGGATTGAGCATCGCCGCGGCGGTGAAGGCGCAGGATCCGGCGGCGCAGATCCTCGGCCCCGACACCTGGGGATGGTGCGATCTCTGGAGCTCGGCGGCCGATGCGGCGACGGGTGTCTCCTGCATCGACGGTCCGGACCGCCAGGCCCACGGTGGCCTGCCGTTCGTCGCCTGGTACCTGGCGCAGAGCTGTGCCGAGCTCGCGGCGACCGGAGTCCGGCCCATCGACTATCTCGACGTCCACTACTATCCGCAGAGCGGCGAGGCGTTCGGCGGCGAGGCCTATGCCGCCCTCCGGCTGCAATCGACGCGCGAGCTCTGGGATCCCGCCTACACGTCGGCCTCTTGGATCGGGGATCAGGTCGACCTCCTGCCAAGGCTGCGGAGCTGGATCGACAGCTATTGCCCGGGAACCCGGCTCGCCCTCACCGAATACAGCTGGGGAGACGATGCCGCGCCCTCGGGCGCGCTTGCCCAGGCCGAGATCCTCGCGATCCTCGGCCGCGAAGGGGTCGATCTCGCGACGCGCTGGGTGGCGCCGGCGTCGGGCTCGAAGACCGAAGAGGCGTTCCGGCTATTCCTGGACTACGACGGCGCGGGCGCCAAGGCGCTCGGCGATCGCGTCCGGGCGAGCTCGAGCGATGCCGCCCACGTCGGCGCCTTCGCGATCCGCGGCCATGCCGACGAGCTCCTCCTGTTGCTGTTCAACAAGGGCACCGCGGCGCGCGACATCGAGGTCACGATCGCCGTGCCGGTCACCGGGAGTTTCGCGCTCTATCGCTTCACGGCGACCGAAGCCCTGGGGCCGGCTGGCAGCGCGACGCCTTCCGGGGGCGTGCTGACGCTCACCCTGCCGGCGCGCTCCGCGACGCTCGGGCGCGGCCGGCTGGCGACGAACCTCATCTTCGCGGATCGTTTCGAGACCGGGACCGCCCTCGGCTGGTCGGCTCTGCAGCCCTGAGCTGGCGAGACCTTCCGGGGATTCGCCCGCACGGCCGATATACTCGCGTTCTGATGTCGCTCAGCGCCCTCGTCCTCGCGGGCGGCTCCGGAACGCGCTTCTGGCCGTCGAGCCGCCGCAACCGCCCGAAGCAACTCCTCTCGCTGCAGGGCAAGAGGACGCTGCTGCAGGACACGGTCGACCGTCTGCAGCCGCTGGTGCCGCCGGGCGAGGTCTGGATCTCGACCACCGAGGCGTTGCGAGGCGCCGTCGGACGTCAGCTGCCCGAGGTTCCGGCGAGCCACATTCTGGCCGAGCCTGCGGCGCGCAACACCGCGCCGGCGATCGCCTGGTCGCTCTCCGCGATGGCGAAGGCTGCCGGCGACGGCGCCGTCGTCGTGCTGCCCTCGGACCATCGGATCGGAGATCCGGAGTCCTTTCGCGCCACCCTCGCGCGCGCCGCGGGCGTGGTCGAGCGCGAGGATCGGATCCTCGCGCTCGGCGTCGTTCCCAAGCGGCCGGAGACCGGATTCGGCTACCTCGAGTTGGCGGAGGAGATTCCCGGCACGAAAGGTCTACGCCGCGTCCGGCGTTTCACCGAGAAGCCCGATCGCGCCACCGCCGAACGGTTCGTGGCGGATGGAGCGCATCTGTGGAACGCGGGCATCTTCGTCTTCCGCGGCGGCGTCCTGCTCGCCGGAATCGAACGCCACGCTCCCGAGCTCGCCGAGCGGCTCGCGGAGCTCGCGCGGGCCCCGGAGCGCGCGCGCGAGCTCTATCCGCTCCTCGAGTCGATCTCGATCGACTACGCCGTCATGGAGAAGTTCGAGGAGATGGCGACGCTGGCGCTCGATTGCGGCTGGAGCGACGTCGGCTCGTGGGACGCACTGGCGGAGTTCCTGCCGGCCGACCCGGCTGGAAATGTCTCCCGCGGAGGCTCGGTCGTGGTCGACGGGGCGCGCAACCTGACGTACGCCGAGGAGGGGACGATCGCCATCCTCGGACTCTCAGACCTGATCGTGGTGCGCTCGGGCGACGCCGTCCTGGTGGCGCAGCGCAAGGACGCGCAGGAGGTCCGGCGGATCGTCGACCAGCTGGCGGCCACCGGTCGCAGCGAGCTGCTCTAGGTTCCGCCGGCCATGCAGAAGAAGATCCCGCGCTCCGGTGCCTTCTCGGAGCGATTGAATCGCTGGGCCATCCGCCGGGGCTTCCCGATTCTCGCCTGGATCGCGCCGCGGGCGCCCCGCTGGTTCCTGTTCGTCAACGCGCGCTGGATCATCGCCGTCGTCTTTTTCTTTCATTCCCGGCCGAAGAGGGCGATTGCGCGCAATTTCGCCCGGGTCCTCGGCGCCCCTCCCGGCTCGGCGGCGGTCCGCCGGGCGACCCATGCGATGTTGTTCCACCTCGCGTACTACTGGGTCGATCTCTTCCGCTTTCCACAGCTTCCCCGGGAGCGGTTGAGCCAGCTCATCGTCGGGGGAGACGAGCGGGCGCTCGATCCGCTGCGCGAGCGCCTCGCGCGCGGCGAGCGGCTCCTCGTGATGACCGCGCACCTGGGAAACTGGGAGCTCGGAGCCGTGATGCTCGGCCAGGCCGACATTCCTCTTGCCATCATCTATGTGCCGGACGAGTTCGAGCAGGCGGAACACTTCCGGAGCACCATGCGGAAGCTGTCGAACGTGAGCGAGATCCCGCTCTCTCCGGACGATAGTTTTGCCAGTCTCGCGGTCCTCCGGGCCTTCGCGGAGGGGCGCGCGGTGGCCCTGCAAGGAGATCGGGACTTTCGCGAGGCCGGGATCGAGCTCCCTTTCTTCGGCGCCAAGACCCGCTTCCCAACCGGTCCGTTTCACCTCGCACGGATGACCGGAGCGGTGTTGCTCCCGACCTTCATCGCCTATGCGCCGGACTTGAGGTTCGAAGTCGAGCACGGAGCCGCAATCAAGGTGGCGCGCACGGCGGATCGCGACGACGATGTGCGTCAGGCGATGACGATCTGGGTGGCGACACTCGAGGAGGCGGTACGTCGGTGGCCGACACAGTGGTACACCTTCTACGACTTCTGGCCCCACGAGGAGGAGTCCGCCTGAGCCGCGTGACTCGGGTTGCGACGGCCGAGGGCCTGCGTCCCCTCTTTGCCGGCGACCCGCCGGGCGGACCGGAGCCCTTTCCTCCGGCGGGGGGGCCGTGGGAGGTCGAGATCGGTTTCGGCAAAGGGAGCTATCTCCTGCGCCGCGCCGCGCTCGAGCCGGAAGGGCGGTTCCTGGGCATCGAGATCGCCGGCGAGTATTTTCGCCTCGTCGCCCGGCGCATCGCAAAGCGGCGCCTGCCCAACGTCGTCCTGCTCGAAGGCGAAGCGCAGTATCTCGCGGGAGCCGTCTTGCCGGGGGGATTCGCGCGCGCGGTGCACATCTACTTTCCCGACCCCTGGCCGAAGCTGCGCCACCATCGGCGGCGTCTCCTCGCGCCCGATTCCCTCGATCTCGTCCAGGGGCTTCTGGCCCCTCACGGCAGGCTCTACTTCGCGACCGATTTTCTGGCCTACGGCGACGCCGTGCGCCGGCTTCTGATCTCGCAACCGGGCGCGCGAGTGACCGTGCGCGAGACGCCGTGGCCGGACGGCGCGCGGACGAACTACGAGAGCAAGTACCTGGCGGAGGGCCGGCCGATCCTGCGCCTCGAGGTCGATTTCGAAGGTGCAGCACGGCCGCATCCCGCGGGCCTCCGCGACCTGCTCGTCGGCAGCACTACGATGGGGAGAGGATGCGCGACCGCATCCTGATCGCCGGAGGCACCGGCCTCCTCGGACGCGCGCTCGCCGGCCGGCTGGCCCGGACGGGACGAGAGATCGTTCTCTTGTCGCGCGCCGCAGCGAGCAAGTCCCAGACTGCGAATCTGCCCCCGGGCTGTCGAGTGGCGGCTTGGGATGCCCGTACCGCGGACGGCTGGCTCGAGCTCGCCGAGGGCGCGTTGGCGATCGTCAATCTCGCCGGCGAGTCGATCGCCGCCGGGCGCTGGAGCGTACGGCGCAAGGAGCGCATCCGCGAAAGCCGCCTGCGGGCGACCGGCGCGGTCACCGATGCGATCGGGCGGGCGCGGAATCCGCCGCTCGTCCTAGTGCAGGCCTCGGCGGTCGGCTTCTACGGCGATCGCGCCGACGAGACGCTTACCGAGCGTTCCGGGCCGGGCGACGGTTTTCTCGCCCGCACGACCCGCGAGTGGGAGGCGGCCAGCACGGCGGCGGAGCGCTGCGGAGTGCGCCGAGTCGTGGTGCGGACGGGTGTCGTGCTGGCGCGCGAAGGCGGCGCCTTCCCGCGAATGGCGCTGCCATTTCGCTTCGGCGTCGGGGCGATTCTGGGCTCGGGGCGGCAGTGGATGCCGTGGATCCACCTCGAGGACGAGATCGCCGCGCTGGAGTTCGTGCTCGAGAACGAGCCGGCCCGGGGCGCGATGAATTTCGCGGCTCCGGCGCCGGCCACTCAGGCCGAGTTCTCCACCGAGCTGGCGCGAGCGCTGCACCGGCCGCTCTTCCTGCGCGCCCCCGCCTGGGTGCTGCGCGCCGGACTGGGCGAGATGGCGGAACTGGTGCTCGCCAGTCAGCGCATGGTCCCGGAGCGCCTGCTCGAGCTCGGGTTCCGGTTTCGTTTCCCCCGGCTGGATGCGACGCTCGCGGATCTCTGCCGCCGGCATGCTAGTCTCCCGCCGATTTCACGACCATGAACGAGTCGGTAGACGCAGCCGGCCGGGAGCCCGAGCGCGGAGAGGTGACCGCGTTGCTCGCCGCTTGGAGCACCGGGGACAAAGCGGCTCTCGAGCGCCTGATGCCTCTCGTCTACGCGGAGTTGCGCGCGATCGCCGCTCGCCACGTACGCCGCGAGCCCGCCGGCGCGACGCTGCAGGCGACGGCGGTAGTGCACGAGGCGTATTTGCGGCTCGTCGATCAGCGACGAGTGCAGTGGAAGAATCGCGGGCACTTCTTCGCCGTCGCGTCCCAGGCGATGCGGCGCATCCTCGTCGACCACGCACGCGCCCGGCACGCAGCCAAGCGCGGGGGCGGCGCCGAGCCGGCGAGCTGGATCGTCGACGTGGCGCAGGAGACCCCAGTCGCGCCGATCGACGTGCTCGCGCTCGACCAGGCGCTGTCGCTACTCTCCGCGGCCGACTCCGAGCAGGCGCGGATCGTCGAGCTGCGCTTCTTCGGCGGCCTGACGGTCGAGGAGATCGCCGAGCTCTTGGGCCGCTCGGAGGCCACCGTCAAGCGCGACTGGCGCACCGCCCGCGCTTTCCTGCACCGCGAGCTCGGCCTTTCCGCTTCCTCTCCGTGAGCGCCACCGACTCTCCCGGCGCGGCTTGGCGCCGGTTGCGCGACCTGCTGGCGCGGGCGCTCGAGGCGGGAGAGGAGGAGCGCCGCCGCCTGCTCGAGGAGGTGCGGTCCTCGCAGCCAGAGCTCGCGCGCGAGCTCGAGGCGCTGCTGCGCGCCGACGGCGTCGAGGGCTCGATCCTCGACGTGGGAGCCGCGCCGCTCGTGGGCGCGCTCGAGGCGCTCCCGGAACGAGGACCTGGCCCCTCGGACGGCGTTCGGCTAGCGGGAGAATTGCTCGGTGTCTGGCGCCTGCGCGAACCGCTCGGGCAAGGGGGCATGGGAACGGTCTTCCGAGCCAAGCGCGCCGACGGCGCCTTCGAACAGGAGGCCGCAGTCAAGATTCTGCGCAAGAGCGTCGACACGCCGGAGCTCCAACGCCGATTCCTGCGCGAACGCCAGCTGCTGGCGCTGATCGATCACCCGGCGATCGTCAAGCTGCTCGACGGCGGCGTGACCGGGGAGGGCCTGCCCTGGTTCGCGCTCGAGCTTGTCGATGGAGTGCCGATCACACGCTTCGCCGCCGAGCACCGACTTTCGCTGGCGGAGCGTTTGCGGCTGATGATCGAGGTCTGTGACGCGGTCGCCGCCGCCCACCGCCGGCTGATCGTGCACCGCGACCTCAAGCCTTCGAATCTCCTGGTGACCCCCGAGGGGCGGGTGAAGCTGCTCGACTTCGGCATCGCCAAGGTGCTCGAGGAGGAGGAGGGGGAGGTGCTGACGCGCTCCGACGCGCGCCTCCTCACTCCGCAGTACGCGGCGCCCGAGCAGATCCTGGGCGAGCCGGTGACCACCGCGGTCGACATTTACGCCCTGGGGGTGCTGCTCTACGAGCTCTTGACCGGCTCGCTCCCGCACCGCCGCGACACTTCCTCTCCGGCGGGCCTGGCGCAGGAGCTCTCGCGCGAGACGACGCGGCCGCCGAGCCGCCGACTGCTCGAGGCCGGTGTGGTCGATCGGGGGCTCCGGCAACGCGCGCGCGAGCTCGCGGGAGACCTCGACGCGGTGGTGCTCAAGGCTCTGCGCGCCGATCCCAACGATCGTTATCGCTCGGTCGCCGACCTCGCCGCCGATCTGCGCGGCTTTCTCGGCGGACGGCCGATAGCGGCACGACGGGGCAACCGCTTCTACCGCGCGCGCAAGTTCGTGCTGCGCCATCGCGTGAGCGTCGCGGCTGCCGTCGCAGTCCTCTTTGCGGTCGTCGGCGGCGCGGTGGTCGCCACCTACGAGGCGCGCGTGGCGCGCGCCGAGCGGGATCGGGCGCAAGTCCAGGCCGAAACGGCGAAGCGGGTGTCGGAGTTCCTCTCTCACCTCTTCCAGCAGGCGGACCCCGCGCACACGCGCGGCGCGCAGCTGACCGCGCGCGAAGTGCTCGCGGCCGGCGCGCAACGGGTCGAGCGCGAGCTCGCCGGCGAGCCCGAGGTGCAAGCCTCCCTGCGGCTGGCGATCGGCAGCGTCGAGCGCGATCTCGGGCTCTACGACGAGGCGCGGCCGTTGCTCGAGAAGGCGCTCGCCGAGCGCCGCCGCCTCTTCGGCGAGGAGCATCTGGCGACCGCCGAGGCGCTCTACGAGCTCGGCAATCTGGACCGCTATCTCGACAAATTGGAGGAAGGGCACCGCTACCTCGAGACCGCATTGCGCATTCGCGAGCGCGAGCTCGGAGCGAACGACATGGAAGTAGCTCGGGCGCGCTCGGCGCTGGGCGTCGTGCTGCGCTACCAGGGGGATTCCGCCGGCGCCCGGGCGCAGTTCGAGCGCGCGCTGGCGAGCGCCGCGGAGCTCGGGATCGAGGGGGAGGAGACCGGGCGTTGGCAGAACAACCTCGGCCTGGTGCTCGACGACGTGGGCGACTACCGAGCGGCCGAAGAGGCCTACCACCGGGCGATCGCGACGCTGGAGAAAACCTCGGGAGGCGACAATCCGCTGCTCGCCCTGCCGCTCGACAATCTCGGCATGCTCCTGCGCACCGAGGAGCGCTTCGACGAGGCGGAGCCGATCCTCACCCGGGCGGTCGATCTGGTGCGACGCACCTGGGGAGAGCAGCACGCGCAGTACGGGACGGCGCTCAACTCGCTCGGCACACTCTTGCTCGACCGCAAGCGCTGCTCGGAGGCGATTCCGCTGCTGGCGCGTTCGGCCGAAGTCTTCTCCGCCGCGCTCGGAGCCGAGCATCGTTACACCGCCTACCCCTTGTTGAACGAAGGTCGCTGCCGCCTGGCGACCGGAGAGCCACAGCTGGCGCTCGCGCTCTTCGAGCGGGCGCTCGCGATCCGAGAACGCGCCTCCGCCAAAGGCGAGGACTCGCAGGTCGCCCAGAGCCTCGGCCTGGTCGGCAGGGCGCTCGTGGAGCTGCGGCGGCTCGGGGAGGCGGAGGACTACTTCCGACGCACGCTCGCGATGACGCGCAAGACCGTCGACCCGAGCGCTCCGCCGTTCGCCGACGCTCTCTTCGACCTCGCCGACTGCCTCGAGCGGCGGGGAGTGCCGGCCGAGGCACGCTCGCTTTACGAGGAAGCGCTCGGCATCTATCGCAAGGCTTATCCGCAGGGGCATTCGTCGATCGACCAGACATCGCGCGCCCTGGCCCGGTTGCGGAGCGCGAGCGGCTGAAATCCGAGCAGCGGGCCCCCCGGCGCGCTCGCAGATGACCCGTTTTCGCTCTCTGTTGCGCGGTACCTACTAGGAGTCTCGTGCGAGAAGCAGGAGCGCTTTCGATATCCGGCGCCAGCCAACGCGAAGAACCCAGAGGGCAGGCAGAGAAAAGGGGACCCAATGTTCAGGATCGTGCAGCGACTTCTCGCGTTCGCCGTGACCGCGCTCACCAGCACCTACGCGCTCGCACAGCCGTTTGCCTATGTTGCCGATGACGGAGCCGCCCGGGTCACCGTCATCGACATCGCGACGAACGCCATCGTCACGAACATCTCGGGCGTCGGCACCGCACCGGAAGGCGTTGCGGTCGACCCGTTCGGCGCCCGGGTGTACGTGACCGATTCCGTGACCAGCGGTACGGTCGCCGTCATCGACACGGCGACCAATACGATCGCCGCCACCATCCCGGTGGGCGGGGACCCGTTCGGAATCGCAGTCAATCCGGCGGGGACTCTTGCGTACGTCGCGAATTTCAGCACCGGCGACGTCTCGGTGATCGACACCGCCACCAATACCGTGATCACCACGATCCCGGTGACGGCCGACGTCAGTGGCGTGGCGATCAACCCCGCGGGGACGCGAGTCTATGTTTCGAGTCAAGGCGGCACGGTTTCCGTCATCGACTCGACCACCAACACCGTCGTTGCGACGGTTCCCGCCGCATCCGGCTTTCTCGGTCTGGCGGTCAGTCCTGGCGGTACGAGAATCTATTCGGGCGACGGAGCGGGAGTAAGCGTCATCGACACGGCCACGAACACGGTCGTTGCGACCGTACCGGGCATTTCCGTCGTGCAGGGGATTGTGATCCATCCCGACGGCACGCGAGCCTATGCCGTGAGCGTGAACGACAACGATGTCACCGTGATCGATACCGCGACCAACACCGTAGTCACGACTATCGCCGTGGGGAGTTCGCCCGAAGGAATTGACATCACACCCGACGGGTCCCGGCTGTATGTAGCGAACAGTGGTAGCGCATCGGTTTCGGTGATCGATACCGCGACCAATGCCGTCGTGGCGACGATTCCGACGGGAGCCGGCAGCGCGCCGTTCGCATTCGGCAAGTTCATCGGCGGGGCGGAAGGCCCGCCTCCGCCGCCCCCGGCCGCGGTGCCGACGCTGTCCGGCTGGGCGCTCGCCGTTCTGGCGTCGCTCCTGGCTCTTGCGGGGCTCACGGTCGTCCGCCGGCGCACCGCCTGAGACCGCAGGCGGCCCGGGCTAGAAGTGAAACTGGTCGCGTAGCTCGAGCGCGACGGCGTTGCGGATTTCGGGGCGCGTATAGACGCGGTAGCGGTCGATGCGCGTCAAGTGGCGGATGAAGTGGCTGGCGCTCTCCATCGACTCCAGGCGGCCGTCGCCGTAGCGCACCCAGACGGGGCTGCCGCCCAGCCGGTGTGGATCCTTGGCGGAGCGCGCGACGAGGATTGCGCCCTCGCCGAAGCGGTCCTTGAGCTCCGGCAACAACGCCTCGAAGGCCTCGCCCTCCTCGGCGGAGAGGTGCTCGCGGGTCTCGAAGGCGAGCGGAAAGTGGCGGCGATGGACGACCGCCTGGGCGTGGAGATTGCTCGAAGCGCGCATCGCCTCCAGCGTCGACAGATCGTCCTGACGCAGGAAGAGCTCGGGATCCGCCGGCCAGACTCGGTCTTCGGCGCGCATCCACTCGGTCAGATGCTGCTCGAGCGCCTTGCCGGTGACGTTGAAATAGACCTGCGTGAACATGTAGTAGCGCGCCAGGACCAGCGCTTCGATGGCGTGCACGCCGCCCTCCTCGACGCCGACCCCGAGCGCATCGGTCTCCGGATCGGCGACCACCGCGAGGGTGTCGAGCAGGCGGTCCAGGTCGTAGACGCCGTAGCGCACGCCGCAGTAGAGGCTGTCGCGCAGCAGGTAGTCCATCTTGTCGACGTCGAGCTCGCCCGAGATCACCTGCGCCAGGAAGCGGCGCTCCGGCGGCACCTCGCCGGCGAGCAGAGCCGCGACGTCGCCCGGCTCCAATCCCGCGCCGTGGCGCTCGAAGAGAGCCGAGATCTCGTCGGATTCGAGCAGGCAGCGGGTCATCGCCTCGTGATCGATGCCGCCTTCGAAGAGCTCCTCGGCCGAGTGGCTGAACGGCGCGTGGCCGGTGTCGTGAAAGAGCGCCGCGAGCCGGACGAGCCGCCGGGAGCGGCGGTGCTCCTCGGAGTCGAGCAGCCCCGGGCTGTTGCGCATCAGGGCGTCGATCATCCGTCCGGCGAGCGCCATCGCGCCGAGGACGTGCGAAAAACGGCTGTGTTCCGCTCCGGGGTAGACCAGGAAGGTGAGCCCGAGCTGATGGATGAAGCGCAGGCGTTGCAGCGGACGGCTGTCGACGAGCGCCGCTTCGAGCGCGTCGGTCTCGATGAAACCGTGAATCGGATCGCGCAGAGTCAGCATGGTCTCAGGGCTCCGGCAGGACGAGGTCGGGAATCTTCGAGCCCGGCTCGAGCGCGGCGGAAAGATCGCTCGTGCGGTCCAGGAAGACGGCAGCGAGGAGGATGCCCGCCACGACCGCCGGGCGGCGCAGCGAAAGAGGCAGAAAACGAGCCGCGACGAGCAGGAGGGAGGCCGCGCCGAGGGTCAGGAGGTCGCCTCCCAGGGCTGCGCGCATCGACGCCGAGAAGCCGAGCAAGGTGAGCGGAAGCGCGATGCCGGCGAGCGTAGCGAGTCCCCGTACCTGACCCGAGGCCGCTTCGCCGGCGGCCAGCGCGAGCGGGACGCGACCCAGGGTGGCGAGCCCCAATCCGGCGAGACCGGCCGCGGGTCCCCGCCCGAGGCGCAGGAGCTCGCCGGCCAGGCTCGCGGCGAGCAGCAGCGTCATCGCGAGTCCGGCGGCGACTTTCCACCCGAGCGGCTCGAGCTTGCGAAATCCGGCGAGGAGAACGAGATCGGCGAGAGCGACCGCGACCGCAGTGAGGCCCAGGAGGAGGGCCGGCAGAGAGGCCGGTGGCCAACCCAGGCCCCAGGCGATGGCGGCGTCGAGGCGCTTGCCCAGAACAAAGATCGCGGCGAGCGCTGCGGCCAGGAGGAGAGGCGTCGCGAGGAGCGCCCAGAGACGTCTGCGAGCTTCCACCGTATCGGCGTGCGCGAGGCGCCAGGGCGCCACGACGTGCAGACCGAGAACGAGCAACTCGAAGGCGAGGGCGAGCGCGGTCATGGCGTGCCGCGGCTCTCCTCGGGAGTGCCGCGCAGGGCTCCGGGAAGCCTCCGCGCCCAGGGACGCTCCGCGAGCGCGCGCAGCAACTCGGAAGGCGTGGCCCCATCGGGTGGGATCTGCCAGTCCGGGGCGACGTCGGCGAGCGGCGCCAGCACGAAGCGCCGCTCGCGCAGGCGAGGATGGGGCAGGAGCGGCGGGGTCGCGAGACGCTGCTCGTCGCCCAGCAGGAGAAGGTCGAGATCGAGGGTGCGCGGTGAGTGCGCCTGCGAGCGCGTCCGGCCGAATTCGAGCTCCACCCGCTGCGCGAGCTCGAGCAGGCGCTCGGCGGCGAGGTCGGTCCGGCCGATCGCGACGGTGTTGAAAAAGGGTGGCTGGGGAATCGGGGAAACGGGTTCCGTCAGATAGAGCGGTGCGACGACGAGCGGGCCGAGCGCCGTTGCGAGCCGGTCGAGCGCCTCCTCCAGGATGCGCCGAGAGTCGCCGACATTGCTGCCCAGGGCGAGCGCGAATCGTCGCTGCGCGGGCTTACACTTCGTCGTCGTCGAAGTCGTCCTCTACCTCGACGACCCCTTCGGGAGTCTCGATCAGGTCCTCCGGGAGATCTTCCTCCGGCGCCGGCACCAGGTCGTCCTCGGGCTCGACGACGACCTTGGGCAGCTCATCGCGGCGTTTGCGCTTGGCCTGTGCGGTCTCCGCGGCCGACTCGGGCCGCTTGGCGTCTTTCTGGTTGGCGCCGCACTTCGGGCAGATGGGCGCAGGCCGTCCGAAGTCGTAGAACTTGGCGCCGCAGCTGTAACACTCGTGTTTGGTCCCCAGGTCTGCCATGCGTTTCCGTGCTCCTTGAGCCGGTGACCCCGGCGAGTTCGGGAACGTAGCAGCGCGCTTGCGGGCTGTCAACAATCTCCCTCGCGCTGGTAAGTAATAGGATGAGTCGATGACGAGGAGGTGCGCTTCGCGCCGGTCGCCGCTCGTGACCGGCTGCCTGATCCTGGCTCAGACCGTGGCCGCGGTGCTGGCTCCGACTGCAGCGCGTGCCGCCGAAGAGAAAGTCCCGGATCCCGAGGCTCCGGGGCTGACTCTGGTCCAACGGTCCGAGGCGCTGGTCAACCGGATCCGCTTCGAACAGAAGCGCTTGCATGCTCTCGAGGCCGACTTCGTCCAGTATCGATCGAGCGAGTTCCTCGCCGCGCCGGAGGAGTCCCGGGGGGCGTTCTCCTACTCGGCTCCGGATCTGGTGCGCTGGGACTACACCGCCCCCAAGCCGGTGTCGCTGGTGATCCACGAGGACGAGATGGTGACCTGGTACAAGGACATCCGCAAGGCCGAGAAGGTGAAAGTCGGCCGGGCCTCGTCGCAGGTCTTGCGCTATCTCAACGCCAGCGGCTCGCTCGACACGCTGATGAAGTACTTCGCGGTGACATTCTCGTTTCCCGCCGTTTCCGCCGCCGGCGACGAGCCCTACCGTCTGAATCTCGCGCCCCGCTTCTCGCGCATCCGCAAGCGCCTGGCGGCGATGAACCTGTGGATCGACCGCCACCTGTTTCTGCCCGTCCGTGTGCGCTATGTCGAGGTCAACGGCGACACCACCGAATACCGCTTCGACCATCTGCGATTGAACGGCGCGATTCCGCCGGAGCGTTTCGAGCTGGCGATTCCGCCGGACGTGGAGGTTCGCGTCGTCGACCTCGATCGCGGCCGCAGCACGCAGCACTGACCCCGTTCCCGGCGCATGCCATTCGAGATCCTGGCGCGTGACGCCGGCGCCCGGCTCGGCCGGCTCGAGACTGCGCGCGGGTCGATCGACACCCCGGCCTTCATGCCCGTCGGCACGCTCGGCGCGGTCAAGGGACTGACCCCGCAGGAGCTCGAGGAGAGCGGGGCGCAGGTGATGCTCTGCAACCTCTATCACCTGTCGCTGCGGCCCGGGATCGAGACTCTCGTCGGCACCGGCGGCCTGCACCGGTTCACCGGCTGGAGCCGGCCCATCCTCACGGACAGCGGCGGATTCCAGGTTTTCTCCCTGGCCGCGCTGCGCAAGGTGGACGAGCACGGGGTGCGCTTCCGGAGCCACTTGGACGGCTCGCTCCTCGAGCTCACCCCGGAGAGCGTGGTCGCGGCGCAGGAGGCGATCGGCTCCGATATCGCCATGGTGCTCGACGAATGCCCGCCCTGGCCGGTGAGCGAGGAGGTCGCAGCGGCGGCGCTCGCGCGGACCTTGCGCTGGGCGGAGCGCGCGATCGCCGCGCGGACGACCGACGCGACCGCGCTCTTCGGCATCGTCCAGGGCTCGAGCTTCCGCCACCTGCGCGAGGCCTCGGTGGCGGCGCTCGCGGCGCTGCCGTTCGACGGCTACGCGATCGGCGGCGTGAGCGTGGGTGAGCCTGCGGCGCCGCGCCGGGCGGCGATCGAATGGACTGCACCGGGTCTGCCGGAGGATCGCCCGCGTTACCTCATGGGGGTCGGCACGATTCCGGACATGTTGCACGCGATCTCCCACGGAGTGGATCTATTCGACTGCGTCCTGCCGGCCAGGAACGGCCGGCACGGCATGCTCTACGCGCGTCAAGGGGTGGTGCGGATCCAGAACGCGCGCTACCGGGACGACCCCGCTCCGGTCGATCCGGAGTGCGGCTGCCCGGTCTGCAGCCGGCTCTCCCGCGCCTTCCTGCATCATCTTTTCCGCGCCGGTGAGCTCTCGGCGTCGGTCTACGGCACCATCCACAATCTCCGCGTATTCCTTGACTTCATGCGGGAAGCGAGAGAAGCTATTGCGGCTTTTCGGGTAGCGGACCTGCCCCGCAAGTGGGTCAGTCGCTCCGCGGACGAGCACCGATCCGAGAACTCCGTGGCGGTGGAGAGCCAGGGGCCGCGCGCGCGGTCGTGAGTGAGCGCGCGCTCGGCGACGGCGGGCCGACAGTCAGATGCTGCACGGAATCGATTCCGGGAGTTGAATGATGGAAATGACGCAATTGCCGAACGCTTGGATTCAGCTGGCCCAGGCACAGACCCAGTCTCCGCTCGTCTCTCTGGTGCCGATCTTTCTCGTCTTCGGCATTTTCTATTTTCTTCTCCTGGCGCCGATGCGCAAGCGTCAGAAGGCCCTGCAGAAGCTCGTCGCGGAATTGAAGCGCGGCGACAAGGTGGTCACGAGCGGCGGTCTGATCGGCGAGATCGCGGCGGTCGAAGACCGCATCGTGCACTTGAAGCTGGGCGACAACATCAAGGTCCGCGTCCTGAAGTCCGCCGTCGCGGGCCTCGAGGGCAGTCCTGAAGCGGAGGTCGTGAAATGAACAAGGGACTTCTCACCCGGGGTGTCTTCATCCTGGCGATCACCCTGCTTTCGATCTGGGCCGCCTATCCGCTCAAGGAGACGCTCAACCTCGGCCTCGACCTCCGGGGCGGCATCCACCTGATTCTCAAGGTGGAAACGCAGGATGCGGTGCGGGCCGAGACCGACAAGGACATGGAAGTGCTGCGCCGCGAGATCGCCGCCGGCGGAGTCTCCTCCGTCGCGACCTCGAAGATCGACGACCTCTCGTTCGACGTGACCGGCGTACCCGCGGAGCAGGATGCCGTGCTCAACAAGGCGGCCAACGACTATCTGACTTCGCAGCGCTGGGACTGGCGGCGCGAAGGCAGCAAGACGACGTTCAAGATGACCTCGCTCAACGAGCGCAGCGTGCGCAACCTCGCGGTCGAGCAGGCGAAGCTCACGATCGAGAATCGCGTCAATCAGTACGGTGTCGCGGAGCCGACGATCGCCCGCCAGGGCATGGAGGGCGATCGCATCGTCGTCCAGCTCCCCGGAGTCGACGATCCGGATCGGGTCAAACGCCTGATCAAGAGCACGGCGTTCCTCGAGTTCCGGCTGACCGAGTACCCGCCCAACGGCGGCGGCGGCGCCGCGACGCGCGACGAGATTCTCACCCACTACGCCGGCAACCTGCCGGCGGACGTCGAAATCCTGACGCAGGACTCGCGCGACGATCAGGGCCGGGTCCTCGGCCAGCGGTTCTTCGCCGTGCAGAAGCGGCAAGTGATCACCGGGCGGGACTTGAAATCGGCGAACACCTCCCAGGGTCAGTTCAATCAGCCTGTCGTGGCGTTCCATCTCTCCGCCGAAGGCGCCAAGATGTTCGGCGAGACGACCGGAGCGAACGTCGGGCGGGGTCTCGCGATCATTCTCGACAATCGCGTCGTCTCGGCGCCGGTCATCAACTCGCGGATCACCGACTCCGGTGTCATCGAAGGCAACTTTACTCAGCAGGAGGTCCAGGATCTGGTGACGACGCTGCGCTCCGGCGCGCTTCCGGCGGGCATCACCTACCTCGAGGACCGCACCGTCGGGCCGTCGCTCGGGCAGGACTCGATCGACTCGAGCACGAAGGCGGGAGTGCTGAGCATGATCTGCGTCGTGCTGACCATGGTCGTCATCTATCGCCTGAGCGGCGTCAACGCCCTCATCGGGCTGGCGCTCAACGTGGTCCTGCTGTTCGGAGCCCTGGCCTACTTGAACGCCACCCTGACGCTTCCCGGGATCGCCGGCATCGTGCTTTCGATTGCCATGGGTGTCGACGCCAACGTGCTCATCTTCGAGCGCATCAAGGAGGAGATGCTGGTGGGCAAGACCGTGCGCGCGGCGATCGATGCCGGCTTCAGCAACGCGCTGTCTTCGATCATGGACGCGAACATCACGACGCTGATCGCCGCGCTCTTCCTCTTTCAGTTCGGAACCGGACCGATCCGCGGCTTCGCGGTGACTCTGTCGATCGGTATCCTGGGGACCCTGTTCTGCGCGATCTTCGTCAGCCGGTTCCTGTTCGATCTCGTCTACACGCCGGCCCGCAAGTCACAGTCGCTCTCGATCTAGCCAAGGTTCGCCAGGAATCGCAGACAGGAGTCAGGGCATGGATTTTCTCCGCAACACCCACATCGATTTCATGAAGTACCGGAAGTTCTGGATCGGCTTCTCGATCGCAGTCATGGCGATCGGCGCCGTCGCGGTGTTCTTCATGGGCCAGCTCAACATGGGAATCGACTTCGCCGGCGGGACCCAGCTGACCTTGAAGTTCGCTTCCGCCCCCGACGTCCAGGATCTGCGCGCGGTGCTGAGCAAGGCGGGACTCAAGGAGAGCCAGATCCAGAGCTACGGCAAGCCGGGAGAGAACGAGATCCTGATCCGGACGCCGATTGTCGAGGGCACGGAAGAGGGCTCCGGGGCGCGGATTCTCGAGGCCCTGAGCGCGCGCTACAACAAGGCCGCGTCGACTGCCGACCTGAACCAGATCGGCACGGGCTCGATCGCCCAGCTGCTGCAGGCGGCCAATCCGGACGGAATCCCCGGCGAACCGGAAGCGATCGCCGCCCATTACACCGCGATCGCGGAGTCGATCATGGCGGTACGCAAGGAGAAGGCGATCTTCCACTCCTGGGACGAGGTCGCCAACGTCCCCGGCCTCACCGCGAAGGCCCTCGGGGGCCTCAAGGCCAACGCCACGATCGGTATCTTCTCGCCGCTCGCGACGGAGAACGTGGGGCCGCAGGTCGGGGCGGAGCTGCGCAAGCGCGGCTTTCTCGCCGTCATCGGAGCGCTCCTCGGCATGCTGGTCTACATCTGGATCCGGTTCGAGCTGCGCTTCGGCGTCGGTGCCACGATGGCGAGCCTGCACGACGTCCTCATCACCCTCGGGCTCTATGCCTTCATGGGCTACGAGTTCAACCTGACGACGATCGCCGCCTTCCTCACGCTGATCGGCTACTCGGTGAACGACACGGTGGTGACCTTCGACCGCGTGCGCGAGAACATGAAGAAGCATCACGGCAGGGATCTCATGAAAGTCCTGAACGACAGCTTGAACCAGATGCTCTCCCGGACCCTGCTCACGGGCGGCACGGCGATCATCGCCTCCTTGATGCTCTTCCTGTTCGGCGGCGACGTGATCAAGGGCTTCGCGTTCATCATGCTATTCGGCATCATCATCGGCACCTACTCGTCGATCTACATCGCGAGCCCGTTCGCGCTGCTCTGGGAGGAGTGGTTCGGTTCGGCGGGCAAGAAGGACCAGAAGGGCAAAGCGAAGCCGACGCCGCGCCCGGCGCCCGCCAAGGCGCGTTGAGCCTGCGGAGCGGCGGGCAGCATCGCTGGTCGCCGGCTTCCCTCGTCGGCGGCCTCTATAATCGGTAACAGGGTCGCGTTCGCCGCGACCCCAAGTCCGCCGATGCCAGATCTCCGCAAGCGCCCGCCCGGGCCGCCGATTCCTCCACCGAAGCCCCCGACTTCCGCCGAGCTCGCGCGCCGGCTCACCGACAACGGGCGGTTCGTGGACCGCGAATTCCTCGACCGCGTCTTCCTCTATTCGACCGCGATGCACAAGGACCAGGTCCGCCGCTCCGGCGAGCCCTACATGACGCATCCGGCGAGCGTCGCGTGGCTGCTCGCCGATCTGCGCTTCGACCAGACTTGCGTCGCCGTCGGCCTCCTCCACGACGTGCTCGAAGACACCTTGACCACTCGCGAAGCCCTGGAGCACGAGTTTGGAGTCGAGATCGCCGAGCTCGTCGATGGCGTGACGAAGATCGGCCGCCATTCCTACGTGCGCAAGGACGAAGGGCAGGCGGAGACCTTCCGCAAGATGATCCTGGCCTCCGCCAAGGACGTCCGCGTCATCCTGGTGAAGCTCGCCGACCGGCTGCACAACATGATGACCCTGGCTTCGATGGCGCCCGAAGCCCGGCGCCGGATCTCCCAGGAGACCCTGGAGATCTACGCGCCGCTCGCCAATCGGCTCGGCATGGCGAAGGTGAAGGGAGATCTCGAGGATCTCGCTTTCTACTACCTCTATCCTCTGCAATTCGCGTCGCTCAAGGTGAGCCTCGACGAGAAGCTGAAGGTGGGGCGGGGGACGGTCGAGAAGCTGCGCGAGCGCCTGGTCGCGAGTCTCGCCGAGGCCGGGATCGAGGTCGAGATCAACTTTCGCGTCAAGCGCTACTACTCGATCTACCAGAAGCTGCGCCGGCAGGAGATCGACATCTCCGAGCTCTACGACTACCTGGCGTTTCGCATCGTGACGACCAACCTGCGCGACACCTACGCCGCCCTGGGCACGGTGCACCAGAACTGGCGCCCGATCCCCGGCCGCTTCAAGGACTACATCGCGATGCCGAAGCCGAACCTCTACCAGTCGTTGCACACCACGGTGCTGGGGCCGGCGGGGCAGCCGTTCGAAGTGCAGATCCGCACCCAGGAGATGGATCTCGTCGCGGAGGAGGGGATCGCCGCCCACTGGCGATACAAAGAAGGCAAGCTCTCGTCGGAAGGAGTCGACAAGAGCGTCCTCTGGTTGCGCCAGCTGCTCGAGTTCCAGACCGACGTTTCCGACCCGCGCCATTTTCTCTCCGGCCTGAAGCTCGATCTCTATCCGGACGAGGTCTACGTCTTCTCGCCCAAAGGCGATGTGCTCGCCTTCCCGCGCGATGCGATGCCGCTCGATTTCGCCTACCGGATTCACACCGATCTCGGACACCGCTGCACCGGCGCGCGCGTCAACGGGCGCCTGGTGCCGCTGCGCACGCCGCTCAAGACCGGCGACATCGTGGAGATCCTGACCAGCCCGAACCGCGTGCCCAGCCGGGACTGGCTCTCCCTGGTGGCGACGTCGCGCGCCAAACACAAGATCCGCCACTGGCTCAACACCCAACAGAGCGCGCAGGCCACCGACCTGGGGCGGCGGATGCTGGAACGCGAGCTGCGGCGCTACCGCCTGAGCCCGAAGAAGGTGATCGAGACGCCCGAGTTCCACAAGCTCATGGAAGCGGAAGGCCTGTCACGGCCGGAGGATCTGTTCGGGCGTATCGGGTACGGCAAGTCGACCGTCGGCCAGGTGATGGCGGCTCTGCTCCCGCAAGAGCAGCTGTCCGAGCCGCCGAAGCCGCCGGGCCGGCTCCGCCAGGCGATCGATCGCCTGCTTCCGGGCGGCGGTGGCCAGGGGCCGATCCGGGTTCGCGGCTATGGCGATCTGCTCGCGGTGCCCGCGAAGTGCTGCCGGCCGGTGCCCGGCGACGAGATCGTCGGCTACATCACGCGCGGGAGAGGCGTCTCGGTGCACTCCGTCGACTGCCCGAACGTGAAGAATCTGCTCTACAACTCGGAACGGGAGATCGAAGTCACCTGGGCGAGCCAGGAGAAGGGGCTCTATCCGATCTCGCTGCTCATCGAGACGGAAGACAGGCCGGGCATGCTCGCCAGGCTGACCGAGGCGATCGCTCGCTTCGACGCCAACATCCGGCAGATCGAAGCCGACACCGCTCGCCCGGGCCGCGGGACGATCGAGGTCATGATCGAGGTTGCCGATCGCGCCCACTTCGAGCGCATTCGGCAGGCGGTGGCGAGCTTGCCCGGAGTTCTGGAGGTCACGCGCCGGATGGCGGGCACCACCAGGGCCGGCGAAGACTCCTTCTGAGTCTCCTCCCGAGAGGAGGGACCCCAAGCGACTCTCAGCCCTTGGGGACGGGCTGTTCGGCGGCGAGCCGGCTGCGCACCGGCGGCCGGTGGACCTTGCCGCTGCGAATGCAGCGCGCGCAGACCCGGATGCGGCGAACCGTGCCATCGACGAGCGCCTTGATGGAGCGCAGGTTCGGCTCCCAGGTCCGCGAGGTAACGTTATGTGCATGGCTGACCTTGCGGCCGGTCGCCGTCGCCTTGCCGCAGATCGCGCATTGTTTGGCCATCGGAAAGCTCCCTGTCTGGTAAGGGGGATTGAGCCAGCGAAACCGGGCAATTCTAATCGAAGCAGGGCGGCGCGCGCAAGGACGGCAGCCCTCGCGGGGCTGTGAACTGCTGCACATCGGGCTGTGCAGCAACTTCGCCAACCCCTTGACAGGACGTAAGGTTACTGTTACCTTCGATATACGTTTTTGGAGCCAACGCGGTTGCTGCGCCAGCTGGCAAGGGGGTAGAAGACGCCGTGCTGTTCTCACGCTCGAAGGGACTCGTAGGGCTCGACATCGGCAGCTCGGCGATGAAGCTCGTCGAGCTCAAGGAGCGCAAAGGGGAGTACTCCCTGCAGCGGCTCGGCATCGAGCCCCTTTCGCCCGAAGCCATCGTCGACGGCTCGATCATGGACTCTTCCCTGGTCGTCGATGCCATCCACAAGCTGAACGACGCGACCGGCGCCACCCTCCCGAGCTACGCCACGTCGCTCTCGGGACACTCGGTCATCATCAAGAAGATCCAGATGCCGGCGATGCCGGCGGAGGACCTCGCCGAGCAGATCCAGTGGGAGGCCGAGCAGTACATTCCGTTCGACATCAACGACGTTCGCCTGGACTACGTCGTCCTGTCCGAGGGCGAGCCGGGGCGCGAGAACATGGAGGTCCTGCTGGTGGCGGTCAAGCGGGACAAGGTCAACGACTACGTTTCGGTGATCAGCCAGGCGGGCAAGATGCCGGTGCTGGTCGACGTCGACGCCTTCGCGCTCCAGAACGCCTACGAAGCGAACTACGACCTCGATCCCCTCAAAGTGGTGGCGCTGGTGAACATGGGTGCGAGCGTCACCAACATCAACATCCTGGCGCGCGGTCAGACCGCTTTCTGGCGCGACATCTCTTTCGGTGGCAACCAGTTCACCGAGGCCCTGCAGCGCGAATTCAACCTCTCCTTCGACCAGTCCGAGAGGCTGAAGCGCGGCCAGGCCGTGGATCGCTACAGCGCCACCGACGCCCGCGCCGTGCTCGATGGGGTTTCGGCGGAGATGGCATCCGAGATCCAGAAGACCTTCGACTTCTTCGCCGCCACCTCCTCGGAAGGGCCGGTCGACGAGATCGTCCTCTCCGGCGGCTGCGCTCTGACTCCCAACCTGCAGCAGGTGCTGCGCGAACGCTTCGGCGTGCCGATCGAAGTGCTCGATCCGCTCCGGCGTGTCCACTTTCGCGAGGGCGACTTTGACCGTGACTGGCTCAAGTCGATCTCGCCCATGCTCGCCGTCGCCGTCGGCCTGGCGATCCGCAAGATGGGGGGCTAGACGAGATGATCAAGATCAATCTGCTTGCCGAGGGCAAGCGCCCCGTCGTCGCGCGCAAGGCGAAATCCGGATTTGCCGGTGGCGGGGGCGAGACCCGCGAAGTCGGTAATCTGCTGCTCGTGGCGGGTGTCGTCGTCGGTTTGCTCGCGGCCGGCGGCTGGCTGCTCCTGGTGCAAGGCAAGCTCAAGCAGAAGGAGAAGGAAGTCCAGGCGGCGCAGCGCGAGGTCGAAGAGTTGAAGCAGGTGATCAAGGAAGTCGACGACTACAAGATCAAGAAGGCCGAGCTCGAACGCAAGATCGACGTCATCAACGGCCTCAAAGCGAACCAGCGCGGGCCGGTTCAGATCATGGACCAGGTCTCCCGCGCCCTGCCGGAGCTCCTCTGGCTGAGCAACATGGACGTCACTCCGACCACGATCAACCTCAGGGGGTCGGCATTCAACATGTCGGCGGTCGCGAACTTCATCGACAACCTCGACAAGGTGGATGAATTCGCCGAACCGATCCTGAACGACGCCACCCAGAGGGCGAGCCGGGGCGCGCGCTCGGAGATCTACGAATTCAAGATCAATCTCGGCTACTCGTTCAACAAGCCCAAGGCGCCGACTCTGACCACCGAGCCGGGTGCCGCGGCCGCGCTGGCTCCGCTGGCTCCGGACGCCGCGCCGGGTGGCGCCGCGGGCAGCGCCAAGGCGGCTGCCGAACAACAGCAGAGGGCGGAGTAAGAGACGATGGCGATCCAGACCGGTCTCGAGGGCAAGCCCTGGTATCTAGGCGCCGCCGCTGGCGCATTCGTCGCGGCAGCTCTGGTCGCGGGAACATGGTACGGGTTGGTGAGTCCGCGCAACAAGCAGATCGCGGACAAGACCCGGCAGCTCGATGTTCTGCAGGTTCAGATCAACGAGGGCCGGGCCGCCAAGCAGAAACTGCCGCAGTTCCGTGAAGAGGTGCGGCGGCTCGAGCTCGAGCTCGAGAAGCTCCTGCGGATCCTGCCCGCGCGGCGCAACACGCCGGAGCTCCTGCGGCGGATTCGTCAGCTGACCGAGCAGGGCAACTTCGACCTGCTGCGATTTACGCCGGGGAACTTCATCGACAAGGATTTCTACAGCGAGTGGCCGATCGCGATTCGTCTGAACGGCGGCTACCACAATCTCGCCAACTTCTTCGACCGCGTCGGGCGCTTCTCGCGCATCGTGAACATAGAGAATCTGAAGATCGCTGCGCTGCCCGCGGCTCCCAAGGGGCACTCGATCAACGCGACGTTCACCGCCAAGACGTTCATCTACCGCGAGGCGCCGCCTCCGGAACCGGTCGCGCCCAAGAAGGGCAAGAGACCCGCGGCCCAGCCGGGAGGAGAGAAGTGAGTTCCTCGAGCCATTTCCTTTCGCCGCAGCCGGAGGTGAGGTCCGTGAATCCGCAGTCTCGCCTCGTCCGGCTGGCGCTGATGCTGCTCGGAGTCGCTCTCTTTTCGGTCGGAGCTGCGACCGCCCAGAAACCCGCCGCCAAGCCCCCCGTCAAGCGCGCGGACACTGGTACCGCGGCGCCTTCGGGAGCGCCGTCGGCGGCGGCTCCCGACGCCGCCGCCACGACCAGCGTCGACGACATCCTCGCGGGCGAGGAAGACGTGCTCGCGGGCACCGCCTATTCGTACGATCCTGGCAGCCGGCGCGATCCCTTCGTCTCGCTGCTCGCGGCCAAGAGCAAGACGGAACGCAAAGGGGCGCTGCCGGAAGGCATCCCGGGCCTCCTGATCGAGGAGATCGACCTCACCGGTATCTTCAGGACTTCGCGCGGATTCGTCGCGCAGGTTCTCGCTTCGAACAAAGAGAAGAGCTATCTCATTCGTGTAGGCGACCAGCTCTACGACGGAGATGTCGTGAGCATCACGCAGCAGGAGGTCGTCTTCAAGCAAATCGTCAACGACCCGACGGTGATCAAGCCGTTTCGGGAAGTGATCAAGAAGCTCAGCCCGTAGTCCGGCCTTTTTCTACAGGCGGGAGTGCGCGATGGAGGCGAGCGACATGGGAGACGTGGTGAACAGCATGCAAAGGGCACAGAGGAACGGGCGGGCTTGGACCATGGTTCTTGCGGCTACGTTGATCTGGAGCGGCTGCGCTGCGGCCGCTTCCGAAAGCGTGGCGCGTTCGTCCGAGCCGGTGCCGCCGGCGGCGGCACCCGCATCCACGCCGGCCACGATTTCCCGGCTCGCGGTGGTGGAAGGGGCACCCGGAACCCGGATCGAGCTCACGGCCGACAGTTCGCTGGTCTGGAACAGCTACCGCGACGCGGATGGCGCGCTCGTCATCGAGTTGCCCAACGCCCGGCCGGCGGCGGAAGTTCGCGCGCAGAATCCGCCCACCGGCCTGGTCTCTTCCGTCGCCGTCTCCGTGGACGAGACCGGTGGCAGGCCACTCACGCGGCTCACGGTCCTGACTCGCCAGGAAGCCGAGCACACGCTCGTCGCCGGGCAGAACTCCCTGCTGATCGACATGACGCCGGCGGGAACCGCTCCTGCGCGAGCGGACGTGGCGCCGGCGCCGCGGCCCGCAGAGAGAATCGCGCTCGCTCCGACCGCTCCGCTCGCTCCGACCTCCGCCCAGGGCACGCCGGATCGCCCGCTCGTGGCACCGCCACCGACCGGCCGGCTGGCCTCGCTTCTGGGACGCGTCGACGTCGTCGAGGAAGGGCCGAGCACCGTCGTCCGGATCGCCGGCGATGGTGAATTCGCCTACTCGACTTTCCAGCTCGCGAATCCCGACCGCTTCGTGATCGATCTCGACGGCGTGGTGAACCAGAGCGCGCGCAGCAGCGCGCCGCTCGACGGCGAGATCCTCGCCCGGATTCGCGTTTCGCAGTTCAAGCAGCGTCCCGAGCCGGTGTCACGCGTCGTGTTCGATCTCCGCCAGACCGTCCCGCCCACGATCGAACGCGGCCCGGATGGCCTCGTCGTGCGGTTCTCCACCCTCGAGACGACGGCAGCGACGGAATCGCCCGCGCTGCCTGCGACGACCTCCGCGGTCGAGCCGAGCGCGGTCGCCGAGGCCGCCAGCACCCTGCCCGAGGTGCGCGCAACAGATGCTTCGGTCGAGGTCGCGGCTCCGGCTCCGGTACCGGAGCCAATGCGGGTCGCATCGCCGACGCCGGCCCCCGCTGCCCCCGCCGCCGCCGCCGCGCTCGAAGCGAGCGACGTGCAGGCCTATGCCGACACGCTCGCTTCGATCCCTCCGACCACTCCGACCACTTTGATCACCCCGCCACCGGCAACCGCGCCTGCCGCCGCGCCTGCCACTGCGCCTGCTTCTGCGCTCGCCACGAGGCCGACGACGACGCGCGACTCGAGCCTGTTCGAGGCGGCGGACACCCAGCCGGCGGAAACCCCCCGTCCCGCGGTCACGCCGAATCCGGTGTTCGCCCAGCAGCCGGTCGGCGGGCAGCACAAGGAGTACGTCGGCGAGACGATCTCGCTCAGCCTGAAGGACGGCGACATCAAGGACGTCCTGCGTTCGTTCGCGAAGATCAGCGGTCTCAACGTCGTGGTGCAGCCCGGCGTGCGCGGCACCGTCACCGTCGAGCTCGAAAGCGTTCCCTGGGACCAGGCCCTCGACCAGATCCTGAAGATCAACGGTCTCGGCTACGAGCTCGATGGCAACATCATGCGCATCGCGCCGCGCGGCGTCCTCGAGAACGAGGCCAAGGAGCAGCAGGCCCTGGCGCAGGCGCAGGCGCTGTCGATTCCGCTGCGCACGGTGATCAAGCGGATCAGCTACTCGAAAGCCCAGGATCTCGCGCGCGTGCTCGCGACGGGCGGCGGCCGCGGCGCCGGCATCCTTTCGCAGCGCGGCTCGGCCACCGTCGACGCGCGCACCAACACGTTGATCATCAAGGAGCTGCCGTCCTACATCGACACCGTCATCGCGGTGATCGAGACGCTCGACATTCCCACGCCGCAGGTCATGATCGAAGCGCGCATCATCGAGACCACGAAGCGCTTCAGCCGGACGCTGGGTATCTCCTGGGGCTTCGACGGCGTCGCTGATGCCGCGCACGGCAACACGACCGGCCTCCAGTTTCCGAACAACGCCACCGGCTCTGGCGGCGTCAATCTCCTGACCGGCGGCAACAACGGCTTGCTGCGCATGGCCCTGGGGAACGTGCTGAACAGCTTCACTCTCGATGCGCAGTTGCAGGCGGCCGAGAGCGAAGGTCTGATCAACATCCTGTCGGCGCCCAAGATCGCCACCATGGACAACGAGTCGGCGAGCATCCAGTCCGGCCTGCAGATTCCCATCCAGACGGTCGCCAACAACACGGTGACCGTGCAGTTCGTGAACGCGACGCTGCGCCTCGACGTGACGCCGCATGTCACCGCCGAAGGCACCGTGCTGATGGACGTCAACGTCCAGAAGCGCGAGCCGCAGCTCGCTTTCGCCGTCGCCGGGGCCACCAACGCTCCGATCACGACCAAGGAAGCCCAGACCCGCGTCATCGTCCGCGACGGCGGCACGACCGTGATCGGCGGCATCTACAAGGTCTCGACCGACCAGGGCCAGGACCGCGTGCCCGGTCTCGCGAACGTGCCGATCCTCGGCCATCTGTTCAAGAACCGGCGGCGCAACGACGACAACGAAGAGCTACTGATCTTCATCACCCCGCGGGTGATCAAGCTCTAGGAACCCAGGGGAGGATACCCACATGAACCGCACACAAAGACTCCTGACTCTCGGATCCCTGGTGCTCGCTCTTTGGGGCTGCCAGAGCCGCACCGACAAGGCCGACAGCGGCGGCGTTCTGCTCTCGATCACCGACTTCAACGGTCTGCCGATCTCGGTGAGCGCCAGCGACCCGGGCGAGCTGGCGCAGATCGGCCAGCTGACGGTCTCGAATGTGGCGACGGACCCGTCTGGGACGACGAGCACCCTGATGAACGTCGAGATTCAGAGCTACGAAGTCACGTTCACGCGCGCCGACAACGGCACGCGGCAGCCTCCCAGGCTGGTGAACTACATCTTCGGCATCGCGCCGGTGAACGGGACTTTCGTCCTCGACAACGGGCCGTTCATGCGCGCGGATCAGTTCAACACGCAGCCGATTCTGGACCTGAAGAACTTCGGCATCGACACCGAGACGGGCAGCCGGGTGATTCGACTGAACGTCGGACTGCGCTTCTTCGGACACACGCTGTCCGGCAAGTCGGTTGAATCCTCCACGGCATTCTTCACGCTCGAAGTAACGCCCTGATTCGCCAGGAGAGTGACTATGAGAGCCTTGACCCAACTTCGCTATCCCCTTCTGGCCCTGGGACTCGTCTTGTCCTTCGCCTGCAGCGCCGACAGCCCGAGCTCGCCCACCGCACCGCCGGTGGTTCCAATCCCGCCGGCAGTGGGCGTCAACGTGAGCATCTCGTCGTCGACCGGCTCGCTCGAAGCCGGCAGCACCGGCTTCGCCACCCTGGTCATTCACGCGACGCGCGCCGACAACGGGCAGCCGGTACCCAACCTGACGCACGGGACGATCACGACGACGCTGGGCAACTTCGGCAGCGTCGGCGGACCGCAGACGCTGGACGTCGAGCTCGTCAACGGGCAGGCGACGGTGATCTTCTTCCCCGGTGCCGTGGTCGGATCGGCCAGCATCCGCGCCGCCGTCTCGACGGGCGTGGCTTTCACGGCGGTCACCATCCGCGAACCCGGCGTACCCCCCACCTTCTTCCTCTCCGCGGTCAGCCCTAACACCGGCAGCCCGCAGGGCGGCGAGACCGTCACCATCCTCGGCGGCGGCTTCGCTGGCCCGATCCGGGTGACGATCAACGGCATCGCCTCGGCGGTCCAGTCGTCCACGGAGAGCCAGATCCGCGTCACCACGCCGCCGCTCCTAGGCGGCCTCGACCCGGGCGCGACCCAGGCGGTCAACGTGACGGTCACCATCCATCTGAACGAGGACGGCCAGGCGAGCGACACGCTCGCTTCCGGGTTCATCTACGTCAACGGCGGCAGCGGAACGCTGCAACCCACGATCTTCTCGGTCACCCCGGCCTCCGGCCCCAACCAAGGGGGCACGCAGGTGACCATCAACGGCGACGGCTTCGAGGCGCCGGTGCAGGTGAAATTCGGAACCGGATCCAACGATGCGAGCTTCAACGGTGCCGAGGCACAGGTGATCTCGGTCAGCCGAACGCGGATCGTGGTGGTGTCGCCGGCGACTAGTTGCGCAGGCTGCGCGCCGCCGACGCCGAATCAACTGGTGAACATCCTAGTCAAGAACCAGAACACCAGCCGGTCCACCGTGGCGACCGCCGCTTTCCGCTACGGCAGCCAGATCCTCATCACTTCGATCGGTCCGGGCGAGGGCCCATCCACCGGTGGAACGACCGTCACCATCTTCGGTCAGGGCTTCGAAGATCCGGTCGCGGTCTCGATGGGGCAGCACGCACAGCAGGTGCTCTCAACCTCGGGGACTGAGATCGTAGTGATGACCGTGCCGATCGTGGTCACCAACTGCGCCGATGTCAGCGGCGCCACCAACGTGACCAATATCGGAACCGGGGAGGGCGCCACCGGGCCGGTCTTCACCTACCGCGCGCCGCGACTGTTCCTCACCGGGATCTCGCCCAACGCGGGTCCGCAGGCGGGAGGCACGAGCGTCACCATCTTCGGCAGCGGTTTTGCGTCTCCTCTGACGGTGAACTACGGGGCGTCGACCGGATCCGTCGGCACCATCACCCCGACGACCGTTGCGACGACCACGCCGCCCTTCCCGGACAGCATCTTCCCGTCCCTGGGCGACTGCGACGATGACCTGGACCTGGTCATCGGACAGCGCATCGGACCCGTTTCGGTGGACGTGAAGCTGACCAATGCGTCCACGGGGTGCACGTCGACCCTGACGGGCGCATTCCGGGTCAGCCCCAGTACGACCTGCCGCGGCGACTAGGACGAGCGGCGGCGGTTGACCTCTGGAGCCCGGTGGCGACACCGGGCTCTTTTGTTTTGGGCCTGCGCTCGGATGCAGGTGCGGGGCGTGCGTCGCCTTTGCGGCCCGCTGGACGGTCGGGCGGTGGGGTTCGTATACTCCTTTCGAAATGCTCCCCCTGCGGTCCCTCAGCCGATGGTCGCTCTTTGTCCTGGCCACTCTGGCCGGCATCTCCGGCTGCAGCGAGGGCACTCCGGTCGCCCCCACGGGGACCCTCCTGCGGATCTCCGCCAATCCGAGCCGGATCGGCAAGACCGGCCTGTCGACGGTCACCATCAGCGCCTACCGTTCGACCGGGAACCCGGTGAACCCGGGGACCGAGATCCGCCTGAGCTCGACCATCGGCATCATCGAGCCCGTGGTCTACACCTCCGAGAGCGGGCAGGCGACCGCCCAGCTGCGCGGCGACGGGCGCATCGGGACGGCGACCATTTCCGCCTTCTCCGGCGGCGTCGATCCGGTGACGATCGACGTCGCGGTGGGGCAGCTCGCCGCTTCCATGAGCTTCCAGGTGACCCCTTCGAGCGTCCCCGAGACCGGCGGGACGCTCGAGCTCCTCGCTCTCGTCCGGGACGATCAGTCCCAGCCGCTCGCCGACGCCCAGGTCAACTTCCGGTCCGAAGTCGGGACGCTAGCTTCGGGTGGCCGGTTCATCCTCACCGACGCGAACGGCGCGGCGCGAGACACCCTGACCGTCACCGCAGCGGACCTGCAGCTCGTCGGCACCGACAGCTTCACGGTAACGGCCGAGGTCGGGGGCGCCGGCGGCACGATCATTTCGCGCACTTTCCAGGTCGGCATCCAGCGTCCGCCGCGGGCTGCCTTCACCTTCCAGCGTTCCGGCCTGGTGGTCACCTTCACCGACACCTCGACCGGCGGTCCGACCAGCTGGCAGTGGGACTTCGGCGACAACACGCCGACCTCCAACCAGCGCAACCCGATCCACACCTACTCGGCTGCGGGGACCTACGTCGTCACGCTGACGGTACGCAACAGCATCGGGACGGACTCGGCGAGCAATCTCGTCCAGATCACGAACTAGGCCGGCCCGGGGGGCGGTGCCCCCCGGACGCCTGCGGTATACTTTTCAAAGTCATGTGTTTGCGATACTTCGTAGACGCCGGTGGGGTGTTCTCCGGAAGGGGAGAGCGCATTGCCTGAGCCGTTTTCGGCCGAGCGGCTGAACCAGCTCCGGCAGCGCTGGGAGCGTGACCCCAAGTCGCGCTCCTTCCTGCAGCTGGCGGAAGAGTATCGGCGCGGCGGGCGCTTGGCTGACGCCGTGCACGTTCTGGAGGCCGGCCTCAAGGAACACCCGACCTACCTCTCCGCCCAGGTTGCCCTCGGGCGCTGTCTACTGGAGAACGGGACGCCCGGAGCGGCGCGCGAGCTCCTCGAGAAGGCCGTGGCGCGGGACCCGACGCAGCTCGTGGCCAACAAGCTCCTCGTCGAGGCCTACCTCGCGCTGGGGCAGGCCGGCAAGGCGCGCGAACGACTCGATCTGTACAAGCTGTTCAACGATCGCGACGAAGAGATCGGGCCGCTCGAGGCCCGCATCCGGGCATTGGATGGGCTCCCCGAGGCCTCGCCGGCCGCCCCCGGGGTCACCCAACGCGGTGCCGAGCGCGGTTCCCAGCCGAGCATGCCCTTCCATCTACCTCCCGTCGCGGCGCTGCCCGAGGTCCGGCTCGAGCCCCCGGCAGCGCATCGCCTGTTGCGGACCGGCGCCGCCCGGAGCGAGCCGTTCGGGGAGCTCTACGCGGCGGGTGCCGCCCGGCGTATCGCTCTGGCGCTCGCGGAGGAAGGCATCTTCGCCCATGCGCCGGCCGCGGTCCCCGCCGAGACCGAAGCCGGTGCCGGCCCGCAGGAGTGGGAAGCGGCATCGTGGGGCGCCGGCACCGAGACCGGGATCGCCGACGACGCGAAGAGCGGGATCGAGGCCGAAATCGAGACCGGGATCGCGCCACCCGACGAAGAGCCGGTGGCGACCCCCGAGGCAGTCCGTTTGGACGAAGGCCCGACAGAAGCGGTCCCGGAGCCACCGCCGGCGGCGAGCTCGACTTTGGGCGAGCTCTATCTCGCGCAGGGCCATCTCGACGACGCGGAAGTGAGTTTCGAGACCGTCCTGCGCAACCGCCCAGGCGATGCCGCCGCGCTCGCCGGCCTCGAGGCCGTGCGCTCGCAGCGCGGCGAAGAGGCCGAGGCCTTCTCCGAAGAGCCCGTCGTCACCGCCGAGTCCGCCGAGTCCAATGTCGTCGTCGGCGGCTTGACGGCGCGCAAGGTGGCTCTGCTCAAGGACTATCTGGCGCGAATCAAGCATGGGGCCCAGCGCCATGTTTCTTGAACACTTGGGAACGATCAGCGGACGGATCGAGGGCGCGATCGCCCTTTCCCTGGTCGACCAGGACGGAATACCGGTCGAGTCGGTCAGCGCCAGCCCCGAGCTCGACCTCGACGCCATCGCCGCCGAGCTCATCTCCCAGGTGCGGGCGATCTCGCACCAGCAGCAGGAGCTGTCGGTGGGCGAGGTCCAGCAGTTCACCGTCGTGGCCGAGAGTATGACCTTTGTGGTGAGCGCCGTCGCGAGCGGGTACTACCTGCTCCTGGCGCTCGCTCCGACCGGAAGTATCGGACGCGCCCGCTTCGAGCTCAGGCGCGCATCGTTGGTGCTCGAAGAGGAGCTCTCCTAAAGTTCACCATGCTGACCTACGACCAGATCAAAGAACTCATTCACCTCGTTGCGGAGCGCCAGCTGCACGAGCTCGAGATCGAGCGCAGCGGATTCCGGCTGAAGATCACCGGCGCGGCGCCAGCGGCGCGGTCTCTGGAGGACCGCGCATCGCTGTCTGAAGTCGCGGCGCCGACGGGTTCGCCGGAAATCCCGTCGCACGCCGCATCCGAGAGCCGGAGCCCTGCGTCCGTCCCGGCCGCCACGGGACCCGCCCCGCATCTCATCGCCTCGCCCATCGTCGGGACATTCTACAGCTCTCCCAGCCCCACCGCGGAGCCGTTCGTGAGGGTCGGCGACCGGGTGCGCAAGGGCCAGGTGCTGTGCATCGTCGAAGCGATGAAGTTGATGAACGAGATCGAGTGCGATGTGGACGGGCTCATCGTGGAGATCCATCCCAGAAACGCACAACCGGTGGAGTTCGGCGAGCCGCTGTTCGGAATCCGACCCGAGTAACGACTCCCGGTGTTCAAGAAGATCCTCATCGCCAATCGCGGCGAGATCGCCCTGCGAGTCATCCAAGCCTGTCGCGAGCTGGGAATTCCGACGGTCGCGGTCTATTCGACGGCGGATCGCGAGAGCTTGCACGTGACCTACGCGGACGAAGATGTCTGCATCGGGCCCCCCGCGTCGTCCCAGAGCTATCTCAACATCTCCAGCATCATCTCGGCCGCCGAGATCACCGGCGCCGACGCGATTCATCCCGGCTACGGATTTCTCGCGGAGAACGCGCACTTCGCGGAGGTCCTGCGCGATTGCAAGATCGGGTGGATCGGTCCGCCCCCGGAAGTGATCCGGCAGATGGGGGACAAGGCGAATGCGCGCCGGACCGCGATCGCCGCGGGCGTCCCGGTGCTCGCCGGCAGCGAGGAGCCACTCGAGTCCTCAGAGGAGGCCCGCCGGCTCGCCGGACGCATCGGCTATCCGGTGATTCTCAAAGCGGCGGCAGGCGGTGGCGGGCGCGGCATGCGGATCGTGCGCTCGGCGGAGGAGATCGAGGCCCAGTTCGCGACGGCCTCCAACGAGGCGCTGTCCGCCTTCGGAGACGGTTCGATCTATCTCGAGAAGTACCTCGTGGAGCCCCGGCACATCGAGCTCCAGGTCTTCGGGGACAGCTTCGGCAACGTCATCCACTTGGGCGAGCGCGAGTGCTCGATCCAGCGCCGCCACCAGAAGCTGATCGAGGAGGCACCCTCGCCGGCGCTCACGCCGGAGTTGCGGGAGCGCATGGGCGAGGCCTCCGTGAAACTGGCGCGCGCGGTCGGATATCAGAACGCGGGCACCATCGAGTACCTCCTGGACCTCGACGGCAGTTTCTACTTCATGGAGATGAACACGCGCATCCAGGTGGAGCATCCGGTCACCGAAATGGTCACCGGGGTCGACTTGGTGAAGCTCCAGATCCGGGTCGCAGCCGGCGAACCCCTGACCCTGCCCTCGGGGCTCCAGCCTCGCGGCCATGCGATCGAGTGCCGCGTCAACGCCGAAGATCCCGTGACGTTCGCGCCGTCGCCCGGCCGCTTGACCACGTTCCATCTTCCGGGAGGGCCAGGAGTGCGCGTCGACACCCACGGCTATGAAGGCTACTTCGTGCCGCCGAACTACGATTCGCTCGTGGCGAAGCTGATCGTCCACGCGGGCTCGCGCGACGAGGCGGTGGCGCGCATGAAACGCGCCCTCGACTTCTTCGTCGTCGAGGGCATCAAGACCTCGATCCCGATGCATCGCGAGATCCTGGAGGACGAGGAGTTCCGGGCAGGGCGCCTGTCCACGCGATTCATGGAAGGCTTCGCCGAGCGGCGCAGCCTCAGGGCAGCGGCGATGCCATGATCGCGGGCGGAGCGCACCGGCCGGGCAGGATCTACGCGATCGCCGACGCCGAAGCGCTCGCGCCGCGCGGCCTGGCCGAGAGCGCACTCACCATGGCGCAGGCCGGGATCACGACCATCCAGCTGCGCGCGAAGCGGCTCCAGGACGACACGCTGTACGCCGAGGCCGAACGCTGCTTGCGGCTGCTCGAGGAGTGGCCGGGAACGTTGTGGATCGACGATCGGGTCGATCTCGCGATGATGCTCCCGCTCGCCGGAGTGCACCTCGGGCAATGCGACCTCCCGGCCGCGGAGGCGCGACGCCTGCTCGCGCCCTGGCAGCGCATAGGAGTGTCGACCCACAGCGCTTTGGAGCTCGACGACGCCGAGGCCGACTCCGCGGCGGATTGGGTCGCCCTCGGTCCGATTTTCGCGACGCGCAGCAAGCGCGATCCGGACCCGATCGTCGGTCTCGAGCACCTGCGCGAGTGGCGCGGGCGGACCTCGAAGCCCTTGATCGCGATCGGTGGCGTCGAGCTTGCGAACGTCGCGGCGCTACTCGCGGCCGGCGCCGACTCCGTGGCAGCCCTCTCGGCGATCTGCTCGGGGGACATCGAGCGCAACTGTCGCGAGCTCCTCGCCGCCACGGCATGAGGCTCTTTTTGACCGGGTTCATGGGCGCCGGCAAGACCACCGTGGGCCGGGGCCTCGCCTCCCGCCTCGGATGGCCCTTCGTCGACCTCGACCAGGAGATCGAAGCCCATGCGGGCGAATCCGTGCGGGAGATCTTCGCGCACGTCGGTGAGAGTCGCTTTCGGGAGATCGAAGGCCGCGCCCTCGCCGAGTCGATGCGGCAGGACCCGGTCGTGGTCGCCACCGGGGGGGGCACCCTCACCTTTCCGCACAATCTCGCCGCGGCCCGGTCCGCGGGCCTGGTGGTCTGGTTGAATCCGGAGTTCGCGACGCTCGCGCGCCGGGTTGGCGGGCGGGGCAAGGAGGACCGGCCGCTCTTTCGCGACGAGTCGGCGGTGCTCGCTCTCTATCGCGAACGTCTGCCCGCATACGCTCTCGCGGACCTGAGAGTGGACGTCGCATCGCAGGAGAGCGCGGAAGAGGTGGCCGCGCGAATCGCCATCCTCGTTGCGGAGCGCACGTGCAGTACCTGATCCTCTCCGACATGCACGGTAACGCCGAAGCCCTGCAGGCGATCCTGCGGCGGGTGCGGCGCAAGCGCTTCGACGTGGTTCTGGTGCTCGGCGATCTCGTGGGGTACGGTGCCGGGCCGAATCAGGTGGTCGAAGCGGTGCGCGATCTCGCCGGTACGGTGCATCGCATTCGCGGCAATCACGACAAGGTCGTAGCGGGACTCGAGGACGGCGCCAACTTCAATCACGCTGCGCTGGCCGCGGCACGCTGGACCACGGATCATCTGACGGCCGCGAACCTGCGCTTCGTGCGCGAGCTTCCCCGCGGACCGGTCGTCGTGCCGGAGGGCTTCTCGATCTGTCACGGTTCGCCGCTCGACGAAGACACCTACGTCTTTTCCATGTACGAAGCGTGGGAGATCTTCGAAAACTACCCCGCGGACCTGGTCTTCTTCGGGCACACCCATGTGCCCTCGCTCTTCGTGCATCAGGGGCGCGACATCCGCGTCGCACTGCTGCGCGGCGAGAGCGGCTCGATCACCATCGAACCCGGCTGCCGCTACTTGATCAACCCGGGCTCGATCGGCCAGCCGAGGGACCGGGATCCGCGCGCCGCTTACATGACCTACGACTCCGACAAGAAGCTGGTGCGCTGGCACCGGGTCGCTTACCCGGTGGATCGCGCCCAGCAGCGGATCCTCAAAGCAGGCCTGCCGAAGCTGCTGGCGGATCGCTTGGCGATCGGCACCTGAGGAGACTCGAGCGCTCGCTTCGCCTTGCCAGGTCGGGGGGCGCTGCGTAGCATGACCCATCCATGTTCTCTCCGCGTCCTCCCCGCTGGGCCCCGATCCTCGCCCTCCTGCCGGCGTTCGCCTGCTCGCAATCTCCGCCCGCGAAGCCCGCGGGCGGCGCCGCGGACACGCGCGTCACGCGCGCCGCGGATTTGCGCGATACGAAGGCATTGCTTCTCCTCCTGGCCGATCAGAAGCGCTTCGAGGAGACCGTCTTCGTCGCCCTGCTCGACAGCTCCCGCAGCGTAAGGCGGGACCTCGCTGAGACGATCGGCAGGATCGGCGATCCGCGCGGGCGTGGGCTCCTGCAGGGGCTCTTGATCGATGCCGAACCCGAGGTGCGGCAGGCGGCCGCGTTCGGATTGGGCGAGCTCGGCGCGCCCGACGCGGTGCCGGCCCTGTTGCGCGCTTCGGTGGACGACGACGGCGAGACCGGAAAGCTCGCGGTGGAGGCGCTCGGGAAGCTCGCCGCGCCCTTGACGGACGTCCGCCGGGTCTTGGGCGCCCTCCAGCCCGACGACGCTGCCCACCGGCTCGCCCCGTTCCTTTTCCGGTTCAAGGAAGACGCAGTGGTCGAGGTCGCGGTCGAGCTCGAGCGCAGCGCGGACCGCGAAGTGCATCGCGGCGCCGCCTATGCCTTGAGCCGCGAAGCCCGGCCGGAGGCGTTGCCGCATCTGCGGCGGCTGCTCCGCGATCCGGATCCGCAGATCCGGGCCTGGGCCGCCCGCGGACTGGGAGAAGTCGGAGAGCTCGCGGACTTGGCCGGGATGGAATCCCTGCTGGCCGAGCCCGCGTCCGCGCCGCGCATTCAGGCTCTGCGGGCCGGGGCGCGCATCGTGGCCCGGTCGCAGGCCATACCGCCACTGGCCTGGGGCCGGCGCCTGGCCGAGCTCGTCGACGATGGGCTGCCGGGAGTCCGCGCCAGCGCTCTCGAGTCGTCTGCGGCGTGGATGCCGCAGGCTGAGGTGCGCGCGGCCGTGCTCCGCCGTCTCGCCACCGGGGAGCCGCGTGAGCGCGAGCTGGCGCTTCTCGCTCTGGCACAGGCCGCCGATCGGGAGGCCCCCGAGTGGGTCCGACGATCGGCGGTCTCCCCCGCGAGACTTCTCCGGGCGCGTTCGGCCGAGGCCGCGGGCCTCCTGGGGCTCGATGACCTCCTCGAAGCGCTCGTCCTCGATCCGGAGCCGGTTGTCCGCGTCGCGGCGATCGAGGCCCAGCTCGCGGCCCTGGACGCAGGGGCGGCTCCCGGGAGCCCGGCGACCGCCTCCGACCTTGAAACCGAGGAGAACCAGCGGACCGGGGAGACCGCGGGTCTTGCCCGGCGATTTCTCGGCGACCCCGATCCGGCGGTGCGCGCGACCGTTCTCGCGGCCCTCGCCGAGGTGCCCGCCTTGCCCGTCGCTGAGCTGCGCGAGGCTTCAGCCGCCGCGCTGCGCGATCCGATTCCCGACGCCCGGCTGGCGGCCATCCGGGCGCTGGCGGCGCGGGCCCTGAAGGTGGCGGGCGAACACGAGGCCGTGGTCTCGGCGCTCGAAGCGCTCGCCGGCGACGCGGAGTTTCTCACCCGGCGGGAGGCGGCGGCAGCGCTCGAACAGCTGGGCTCGCCGCGGCCGGCGATCGGGCCGGTGGCGAGCGCGCGCACGGGTCCGGTCTACTCGCAGATCCTCGCTCAGACCGAGCGGCCGCGACTCGTCGAGGTCACGACCGCGCGCGGCGCGTTCCGGATCCGTCTGGATTGCCCGCAGGCGCCTCTCACCTGCCTGTCGTTCCTGCAGCTTGCCGGCCAGGGGTATTTCGACGGCCTGTCGTTCCATCGCGTGGTCCCCGACTTCGTCGTCCAGACGGGAGACCCACGAGGGGACGGCTGGGGTGGACCGGGCTTTGCGTTGCGCGATGAGATCAACCGTCTGCGGTTCGGGCGCGGCGCGGTCGGCATGGCGCTCTCCGGGCCGGATACCGGTGGCAGCCAGTTCTTCATCGCCCTGTCGCCGCAGCCGCACCTGGACGGCGGCTACACGGTCTTCGGCCAGGTGGTCGGCGACGACACCGTCCTCGACCAGATTCGCCAGGAGGACGCTCTGACGACGGTCAGGGAAGTCGAGACAGGTGAGTAAGTTGCGCTCGGATCCCGGGCCGGGCGCGGGGCCGGCGCTGCAACTTTCTCGCGGCCAGGCACGTAGGTAACCATGTCGGTCGAGCCGCTCGATCCCACCGACGAAGCGCTTGTCCGGGCGGTCCTCGCCGGCGACCGGGAACGGTTCGAGTCGCTGGTGGCGCGGTATCAGACGCGACTGGTCAACTATCTGTACCGCATGGTGAGGAATCTCGAAGAGGCGCACGACCTGACCCAGGAGGTTTTCATTCGCGTGTATCAGGCTCTGGATCGCTACGACAGCCAGTATCGCTTCTCGACCTGGCTCTTCAGGGTCGCCCAGAACGCCGCGATCGACGTGATCCGCAAGCGCCGGATACAGCTGGTTCCGCTCTCCCGCCGGGCCGACGAAGGCAGCGAAACGACGGTCGATCTCGATCTCGCGGACGAGAAGCCCTCGGCTCTCGAGACGCTCGAGGGTCGGGAGCTCGATGCGTCGATCCGAACGGCGATCGATGCCCTGCCCTGGGAGTACCGTGAGCTGATTCTGCTGCGGCACTACGGCGAGCTCGCTTATGAGGAGATCGCCGAAGTCAAGGCGATGCCTCTCGGAACGGTGAAGAACAAGTTGTTTCGCGCCCGGCAGATGTTGAAGCAGCAGCTCGCCGGCCCTCGGGCCCGCGGTAACTGACGGGGAAGGAAGAATCGATGAACCACGATCGTCTGCGCGAAGATCTCGATCTCGACCTCGAGGGCCTCCAGGGACTTCTGTCACCGTCAGAGAAGACCCGCCTGAGCGAGCATCTCGCCGATTGCGCGGACTGCCGCCGCGAGCGCGAAAGTCTGCAGGCGTTGCGCGCGAGTCTCCGGGCTTCGGTGGTCGAGCCCCGCGAGGGATTCACCGGCGAGGTCATGCGTGCGCTCGGGCCAGCGACTTGGGAAGCGCGCGCCCTGGTCGTCTGGCGGTGGCCTTTCGCGCTCCTGCTCGCCCTCGGCGGTCTGGCCGCGATTCTCCTGGGCGGCGCCGCTGCGGAGCTCGAGCCCCGCGCCGGCTCGTTCGATGCCTTCCTGGCGCTCGCGCGCCTGCTCGAGAGTGCGGCGCTCGCTGGCGCGGGGCTTCTCGGCGCCTCGTGGCGTGGCTTGGGCTCCGGGCTCGCAGAGTGGATCGGAGCTTCGAAGATCCATCTGGCGGCCGCCGGCGCGCTGCTACTGGGGCTGAATCTGCTCTTCCTGCGCCTGCTTCGCCCGACTAGAAGGAACGCCGCGGCCAGCGGAAGGCTCGCCGGGCCCGGCGGCCGCGGCCGGGCGAGCGGTAGATAGCCCGGCAAATCCCGATAGACTCCTCGGCATGCCCGAGCAGGTTGCCCGGCGCCTCGTGGGCGCGACAACGTTTCTCTCCTTGCTGCTCGTGGGGCATCTGGTCGCGCCGCGACTGGCGGGAGCGACGAGCGCGGCAGGCGCAGCCGAACCCGCAGCGCAGCCCGGACTCCGTCTCGAGAAGGGGAGCGTGGCGCGCCAGCCGATCGTCGCGGTCGGGCGCGGCATCGAGGTCGACGGCGAGGCGCTTTCCGGCGTCACGGCCTTGAACGGTTCGGTCACCGTTACGGGCGTCGTGCGCGGCGACGTGACGGTCGTCGGAGGCGATCTCGTTCTCGCCCCGACCGCGACCATCGAGGGCGACGCGCTGGTGCTCGGCGGGCGCCTTCTGGCCGCTGGCGGCGCCCGGCTCCAAGGTCGCGCCGTGGCCTATCCGACCGTCTCGCGCGCCTGGCTGACGCTGCTCGAAGGACCGAGCCTGGGGATGGGAGCCACTTCGCCGCTCGTCCTGGGGGCGAAGCTGGGGCTGGTCGCCGCCTGGCTCGCTTTGACGCTGCTGCTCTTCGCCTCGGCCGGCCGGCCGCTCGTGCGCACCTCCGAAGAGGTCCGGCTGGAACCGCTGCGTTGCTTCGCGGCCGGACTGGTGGGTCTGGCCACGATCGTGCTGACAGCCCTCTTCCTGTCGACGTTTCTACCGACGCTGCTCGGCGTCCCGCTGCTCGTCCTGGTCGCCCTCTTCGCGCTGGTTCTCAAGTTCTGGGGGATGGTGGCGACGTTTCACAGCTTCGGCAGATTCTGCGCGGCCAGGATCGCGCGCCGCAGAGTCGTCCAGCTGCACGCCGCCGTGCTCGGCTTGTGCATTCTCGGCCTGATCAAGCTGGTTCCACTGGCTGGAGTCTGGGTGTGGACCGCCGCCACGCTGATCGGCATGGGTGCGACCCTGCGCTCGAAGTTCGGGCTCTTCGAGCCCTGGTTCGCGAGCGACGACTCGGCGCTTGCCTGACCCCAGGCGTGCCTTGCTAGGCTCTCCAGAGAAGGAGTCCGTCGGCATGGCGAGCTTCGATCGGGGAATTTCAGCATGGAGAGCTCAGGCATGGAGAGCATAGGCATGGAAAGCGTTGGCATGGAAAGCTTTGGCATGGAAATAAGAACGGTCGGTGTGGTGGGCGCCGGAACGATGGGTAGCGGCATCGCCCAGGTGGCGGCGCAGGCCGGCTTCGACGTCGTTCTCGTCGACAACGCCGGCGCCGCGTTGGCGAAGGGTCTCGCGACGATCGCGAAGAGCCTCGAGCGACTCGTGGCGAAGGGGAAGCTCACCGCGGACCAGCGAGCCGCCGCGCAGGCGAGGCTCACTTCGGCCGGTGAGCTCGACGCGCTCGCGGGCTGCGATCTCGTCGTCGAAGCGGTCGTCGAGAAATTCGAGGTCAAGCGCCAGGTTCTTCAGGCGCTCGATCAGGTGCTCGGTGCGCACGCGATTCTGGCGACCAACACCAGCTCGATCTCGATCACCCGGCTGGCCGCGGTCACCGCGCGTCCGGAGAAGGTGATCGGCATGCACTTCATGAATCCCGTGCCGCTCATGCAGCTGGTCGAGATCATCCGCGGACTGCAGACCTCGCAGGAGACCTGTGATGCGGTCTTCGCCACCACGCGCAAGCTCGCGCGGACGCCGGTCGAGGTGAACGACTCCCCGGGTTTCGTCTCCAATCGAGTTCTCATGCCGATGATCAACGAGGCCATCTTCTGCCTGCACGAGCGCGTCGGAGAGCCGGGCGCGATCGACGAGGTGATGAAGCTGGGCATGAACCATCCGATGGGCCCTCTTGCGCTCGCCGACCTCATCGGTCTCGATGTCTGCCTCGACATCCTGCGCGTTCTGGAGGAGGGCTTTGGCGACCCGAAGTACCGGCCCTGTCCCCTGCTGGTGAAGATGGTGGATGCCGGATATCTCGGCCGCAAGAGCGGGCGTGGATTCCATGCCTACGGCTGAGGGTCTTCCTGCCGTCTTCTGCCAGGTCTGCGGCGCCGAGAATCCGAGCGATCGCGAGTTCTGCGCGCGCTGCCATCAGAAGTTGATGGTGATCTCGGGTGCTCCGGGAGGGGAAGACGAGCAGTTCGAGCCCGAGCGCGGGGCCGACTTCTCGCTCGACGAGCACCTGCTCGAGCGCATTTCGATTCTCGAGGAGGCGGTCAAGCGAACCGCGGAAACCGCGCAGAAGCTGGTCGCCGCGGTGCAGAAGCAGGAGAAGAATCTGCTCGTCTCGCAGACCGGCTTCGCCACGTTGCGCGAGCTCCTCGAGCGCCGCCGCCTGGTGGGGCGCGAAGAGTGGAGCGACCTCTGGGAATCCAAGATGGACTACCAGCTGCGAGCGCTCGAGAAGCGCGAGCGCTTCATGTCGATTCGCGACCGCGTCGCCACGCTCTATCAGGGGAACCGGCCCAAGCTCTTCACGCAGTACCTCGACGACGCCGAGTACGCCCTCTTCGCCTTCGACGTCGATCGGGCCACCCGAGGCCTGGAGCAGGCCTACAAACTGGACCGCACGAACTACGAGCTGGCGCTCTTCCTGGGCGAGACCTCCTTCAACGAAGGCGACACCGAGGCGGCTCTGGGCTTCTTCCAGAAGGTGCTGGAAGTCAAGCCCGACCACTTCGAGGCGTTGGTGTTCTCGGGAGTCATCTTCCACGAACAGGGCAACTTCCATCGCGCCGAAAGCCTCTTGAAGAAAGCGGTGGCGGAGTATTCCGACGCTTTCCTGCCCCATTTCAGCCTCGGCGCGGTCTACGCCGCGCACGGCGATCTGTCGCGCGCCGTCGCCTACCTCGAGCAGGCGATCGTCCTCGATCGCGTGCCGCAGGCGCTCTACCTGCTCGGCAACTGCCGCTACGAGATGGGGCAGGCCGCGCACGCCATCCGGAGCCTGCGCGAGGCGGTGCGGCTCGATCCGGCGTTCGAGGAGGCCCACTACCTGCTCGGTCTCGCCTACCTGGATCGCCATTGGAACAAGAAGGCGCTGGCATCCTTCCGCGAAGCGCAGCGCCTCAATCCGCGCCGCCTGCGCTATCAGGATCTGGTGCAGTTCCTCTCCGGGCGGACCGGAGCGCCTCTGCCCGAGGTCGGCTCCGAAGCGGCGCGCTACATGGCGAAGGCGGAAGAGCATCGTGCCCGGGGCGAGCGCGACCGGGCGCTCTCGAGCTACCAGAAGGCGCTCGATTCCGAGCCCGAGAATCCGACCTTGCTGATGTCGTTCGCGATGCTCTGCCTCTCGCTCGACCGTTGGGAAGAGCTCGAGGTGGCCGCGCGCCGGGTGCTCGAGCTGAATCCCGGCGAGATGCTCCGCGCGACGGCCTCGGCCGCTCTCATCGCCGCCCTGCGCAGCGGCGGGAAGTTCCGCGAGGGCAACCGGATCGGCAAGCTCCTGCTGCAGGAGGGTGCGAGCAACTTCACGCGCACCATCGCCTATTTCGAGATGGCGTACAACCTCGCGGAGATGGAGGAGGACCTCGATCAGGCCCTGGAGTATGCCCAGCAAGCGCTCGACCTCGCGCCGGACGAGCTCAAACAGTTTCCGCTGGCCGCCATGGGCTGGGTGCACTACAAGCGCAAGGAATACGAGCAGGCGGTCGATTGTCTGGCGAGATCGAACGATCTCGGCTCGTCTCCGACCACCCTGACGCATCTCGGCATGGCGCTCCTAGCCTCGGGCAACGAGGAGAAGGCCCGCGGCGCCTTCGGTCGTGCCCGCGACCTCGAGCCCCGCGTCGGGGCTCTGGAGGAGAAGATGATGGAGTGCATGCGCGACTCCGCGCGCCTGCTCGAGCGCGTGCAGCTGCGGCAGAAACGATGAATCCACGATCGGAAATCCCGGTGAACCTGTGAAGCCATCGACCCAATCGAATGTCCCGAGCCGCCTGACCCGCTGGACCGGAACCTATCTCTTCACCACGCGTGAAGTGCCGAACGACGCCGAGGTGATCTCCCACCAGCTGATGGTCCGGGCCGGAATGATCCGCAAGCTCGCCGCGGGCATCTACACCTATCTGCCGTTCGGCTGGCGGAGCCTGCAGAAGCTTTCGGCCATCGTACGCCGCGAGATGACCGCCGCCGGGGCCGTCGAGCTCTCCATGCCCTCCGTGCAGCCGGCGGAGCTCTGGATCGAGTCCGGCCGCTGGCAGAAATACGGCAAGGAGCTGCTGCGCATCCGCGATCGCCACGAGCGCGATTTCTGCTTCGGACCGACGCACGAGGAGGTCATCACCGACCTCGTACGCCGTGACGTCAAGAGCTATCGCCAGCTGCCGTTCAATCTGTTCCAGATTCAGACCAAGTTCCGCGACGAGATCCGACCGCGCTTCGGCTTGATGCGCGGCCGAGAGTTCCTGATGAAGGATGCGTATTCCTTTCACGCCACGCCGGCCAGCCTGGACGAGGCTTACGAGGCGATGCGCGCGGCCTATCGGCGAATCTTCGAGGCCTGCCGGCTCGACTACACGGTGGTCGACGCCGACACCGGAACCATCGGCGGGTCGTCTTCGCACGAATTCATGGTCACCGCCGCGACGGGTGAGAGCGCGGTGGCGCACTGCGACGCCTGCGACTACGGCGCGAACACCGAGAAGGCCGCGCGCGGGCCGTGGCTCGAAGGCGCGGCAGTCGCCGCCGAGCCTCTCGTCCGCCGCGACACGCCGGGCATGCGCTCGGTCGAGGAGGTCGCGCGGTTTCTCGGTATTCCCGAGGCCGCTTTCGCCAAGACCCTGGTCTACGAAACCGACCAGGGCTTCGTCGCGGTAGCCATCCGCGGCGACCGCGAGGTCAACGAGGTCAAGCTCTTGAACGCTCTGAACGTCGAGCACCTGCAGCTCGCGAGCGAGGAGAAGGTGCTGGCCGCGACCGGAGCGCCGGTCGGGTCGCTGGGTCCGGTCGGCCTGCGGGCGGAGATTCCGCTCCTCGCCGACCTGTCGCTCGAGAAGCTCTCGAACTTCGCCTGCGGCGCCAACGAGCCCGGAGTCCATTTCGTGGGTGCGAACTGGGGACGGGACGCAGCGCGGCCGCGGGAGTTCCGCGACCTCGTCACGGTCGTCGAGGGCGACCCCTGCCCGCAATGCGGCGCCTCACTCACGATCTCGCGCGGCATCGAGGTCGGCCACATCTTCAAGCTCGGGGAGAAGTACTCGGTGGCGATGAAGTGCGAGTTCACCGACGAGGCGGGGGGCCAGAAGCCGATGATCATGGGCTGCTACGGCTTCGGGATCGGGCGCACGGTCGCCGCCGCCATCGAGCAGAACCACGACGCGGACGGCATCATCTGGCCCATGCCTCTAGCACCGTTCGAGATCCTGGTCCTCGCCCTGAACCCGAACGACGCCGAGACGGCGCGCGCCGCCGAGCGGATCGCCGCCGAGCTCTCGGAGCAGGGCCTCGACGTCCTCTACGACGATCGTGACGAGCGGCCGGGGGTGAAGTTCAAGGATGCCGATCTCATCGGCATCCCGCTGCGTGTCGTGGTCGGGGGCAAGTCTCTCGCTGCGGGCCAGATCGAGCTCTCGTTGCGGCGCGACCGGCAGAAGCTGCAGGTGCCGGTACCCGAAGCGCTCGCCAAGGCGCTCGAGCTGGTCGCCGCCGAGCGCGGATAACCTAAGAAGCCGGAGAAGAAAAAGGCGGGAGCGCTGTCGCGCTCCCGCCCGGATTCCTGCTATCTGGACTTTACGGCTTAGAAGCTGAACTTGAGGCCGACTCGGATTGCCCGGCGCGCCTGATACGGATCGGCGGTCGAGCCCGTGGCGTTGGGCTTCAGGTAGTACGGGTTGGGGTTGGTGAGCGACCCGCGGACGTTGAGCGGCACGTGCTCGAAGAACCAGGTCTGGCTCCGGTCGCAGCCGGGGCTCGCGGTGCACAAGTCGCCGAGGTCGATCAACGGGTCGACCAGCACCACGGTCTTCTCGTCGAACAGGTTGAGGACGTTGAGGCTCAACGCCAGCTCGTAGTTGCCGATCTTGAACGGATGCGAGATCAGCAGGTCGGTCTGGGTGAGGGCGTCCGTGCGGCCCGCGTCGCCACGGCCGAAGGCGAAGAACGGCACACCGGCGTAGTTGACCTGGGTCGAAATCGGCGTGCCCGAACCGTAGTACTGGTTGACGCCGACCGAGGTGCCCCAGTTGAAGCGGTAGACGAACTGCGCATCGACCTGGTGCGTCCGGTCGGTGTTGAGTGGGCCGTAGACCGCGCGGCCATTGGCGTCGAACGAGTTGTGAATGTAGTCGAACAGGCGGTTGGTGTTCGGGCTCGTGCGACCGAACTCGTCGGAGCTCGCGAGACCCGGATAGTTGCCTTCGAGCTTGCTGTAGGTGTAGGTGACGTGCGCCTGCCAGTTGCCGGTGAAGCGGCGGTTCCAGTTGAGCTCCACCGCGCGGTAGGTGCGCTTCGCCTTCGGCTGGGCCGGGACCGGGCCCGGGGCGTCGAAGGCGCTCAAGCCTTCGCCCGGGTTGCCGATGTTGTAGCCCTCGAAGCAGTCCGTCGGCGAGTTGCAGGCGAACAGTCCGAGGTCCTCGATGGCGTGCAGAACCTTCTTGTCGACGTAGCGGATGCCGACCGTCGAATTCGTGTTCAGCTGGTAGTCGCCGCCGATCTGGAACTCCTCCTGCTCGAACGGCTTCAGGTTCGGGTCGACTCCGAAGAGCGGATCCGACGGGTCGGCCGGGAAGCGCAGGTCGAGCGTCGCCGCCGGGTTCCCGAGGGCCGGGCACGGGTTGTCCGAAGGATTGTTGGTCGAGTTGTGGCAGCCGTTGTCCACGGTCTCCCAATCCAGCGTCTCGAGCGGCCAGAGGTACTCGATCCAGCGCTCACCGCCGAAGGAACCGCGGATATTGAGCTTGCTGATGTCGAAGTAGCGACCCCAGCTGCCGTAGACCTTGAGCTTCTGATCCTTCATCACGTCCCAGGCGAAGCCGAGGCGCGGCGCGAGCTTGTCGCTGAAGCCGAACGACCAGGCGTTCTTGATCCCGTTCGAGGCGACGCCGTAGTTCGGAACGTCTTCCTTCTCGCTGCGCACGCCGATGTTGAGCGTGAGGTTGGGCATCACCGACCAGCTGTCCTGCAGATAGACGCCGAGGCTCTTGCTCGCGGACTTGCCGAAGGTGCCGAAGCGGCGCACACCCAGCGAGCCGTAAGTGCCCTGCACGCCGGCGCCGAAACGATCGGGGAGACCCCAACGGATCGTGTAGAGGTTGCTCTGCTCGCCGCTCGCGACCGTGTTCTCGACCTTCTCGTACTGCACGCCGCCCTTGAGGGCGTGGGTGCCGAGGGCGGTGAAGAAGACGTTGCCGTCGAGTGACGCTGCCGAGCGCTCGAAGAGATCCTGGGCCGTGCCGTTGAGCGAGCTCGTCGGCGCGGTCGAGAAATTGGCCGCGTGATAACGCGGATCACCGGGAATCGGGAAGGCGGCGTTGCGGAAGAAGATCACGCCGTTGGTGTTGGCGCCGGTCGTCTCCTGGTCCGCGGAGTAGAAGCCCACCCGGCCGCTGACGTAGAAGTTGTCGGTCGGGATGTAGTCGCCGTAGGCCGAGTAGCTGAAGGTCGGGAACTTGTCGTCGATGTTCAGATTGACGGTCGAAGGCGTCGAGCCGTCGCGCGCCGGAAGCTGGTTGTCGAGCTTGCGCGGCGCCCAGTTGCCGGTCACCCGGTAGAGGAACTGCGAGCCGACGTTGCCCTTGATGTTGGCGACCAGGTAGTCGCGCTTGTCGCCTGCCGTCTTGGTCGTCTGGCCGGGCGGCGTGCGCTTGGTCTTGACGTCCGTGTAGGTGTAGCCGACATAGAACCAGGCGTTGTCCCTGACGATCGGGCCGCCGATCGCGACGCCGGGCTCGGTGCGCGTGATGTCGTCCTTCGCGAAGGTCCGGTAGAGGTGCTCCACTCCGCTGGTGTCCGTGGTGCGATACGGGGTCGTGCGCTCGGTGCCGTCCCATCCCCGGTCGTTGTACTGCACGCCTACCCAGCCCTTGAACTCGTTGGTGCCGCTCTTGGTGACGGCGCTCACGACGCCGCCCACGGAGCCGCCGTATTCGGCCGCGTAGCCCGCCGACTTGACCTGGACCTCTTCGACGAAATCGTTGACCAGGTTCTGACCGGAGGTGCCGTTCAGGGCGTTGGTGGTATCGACGCCGTCGATGACGTAACGGTTCTCGGAGCCCGAGGCGCCGTCGACCGACAGACCGCCGGCCAGGGGCTCATTGGCGACGCCCGGGGCCATCGTCGCGACCTGCGTGAAGTCGCGGCCTTTCGGCAGGTACTGAATGGACTCGGACGAGATCGAGGCGGCCGTGGCCGAACCCTTGATGTCGATCTGACCGGCGTCGCCGACGACGCTGATGGTCTCGGAGACGGTCCCGACTTCGAGCGTGACGTTCGCGGTCACCGTGTCGCCGAGGCCGACCATGACGTTCTGCACTTCGGCGGGAGTGAAGCCGTCGAGCTTCGCGCTCACCACGTAGCTGCCCGGAGGCACGCGCGGGAAGCGGTACGCGCCCGATTCGTTCGTGGTTCCGGTCAGATGGGTGCCGCTGGAAGAGACCGCTTCCACGGTCGCCCCCGGGAGCACCGCGCCCGAAGCGTCACTCACGTTGCCGATGATCGCGCCCACCTGCTCCTGGGCACTTGCCGGCGCGACCGCGAACAACGCCACGAGGGCGAGGGCCGCGGCGGCGAGGCCGACATTCCACAGAGTTTTCTTGCTCAACATCATCAAACCTCCATCAGGTTGATAGGGACCGCCGGCGGAACGATTCCGACCAGCGCAACTGGGTTACTAGGGTGTGTGGAGCCTACCACAGGGCAGCGGCCCCTTGGGTCACTGCCAGGCTGTCCGAGAATAGGCTTCCCGGGCCTTTGCGAGGCGCCCCCACCGATGTAACCGTGCATATCCGAACCGCCGATTCCTATTACGAGTTCCATGCCAGATCCGAACCCGGAACCGTCCCAGGAGACAAGCCATAAAACATTGGAAATCAATAGTTTACGCTGAGCACTTGGGGCGTGGTTAATCCAAGATCTTGGGCCCGGCGGACGAAATCCAGCAGCTTGAACGGGACTCCGGGAATCTGGTTCCGCAGGCGAGGTCAGGGGGCGGGGGCGCTGTCGGCGGCGGGCAGCTCCAGGCTCAGGGAGCGGATGCGGTTGCCCTGGACTTCGAGGACTTCGAAGTGCGCTCTGCCGAGCGCGACGCGGTCGCCCACCCGGGGCTTGCGGCCGAGCTCCGAGAGCACGACGCCGGCGATCGTGTCTTCGTCGCGGGTGGAGAGCTCGAGACCCAGCTCGTCCTCGAGATCGACGACCAGCATCGAACCGGAGAGGGTGAACAGGCCGTCGCCTCGTTTCGCGAGCTCCGGGCGATCGGTGTCGAACTCGTCCTGGATCTCGCCGACGATCTCTTCGATGACGTTTTCGAGGGTGACGATGCCGGAGACGCCGCCGTATTCGTCGAGCACCGCCACCATGTGCTGCTTTTCGACCTGCATCCTCCCCAGGAGCCGGTCGAGCGGCGTGGTCTCGGGCACGAACTTGACCGGGCGGGCGAGGCTCGCGATATCCGTGATCAGGTCCGTGTTGCGGAAGAGATCCTTGATGTGGATGAGGCCGATGACGCTGTCGAGATCGCGTTCGCAGAGCGGAAACCGCGTGTGACCGCTCTGCCGCGCGAGGGCGAGGTTCTCCGCGATCGGGCGCGAGGTCGACAGGTGGACGACGTCGGCGCGCGGCACCATCACTTGCCGGGCGTTTCGGAGCGAGAGCTCGAAGACGTTGTCGAGGATCTCGCGCTTGAGCTTGGATTGGCTGCCCATCTCCGACGAGGAGAGCAGGATGCGCAACTCCTCCTCGGAATGCGACAGCTCTTCCTCGCCCGCCGACTTGAGGCCGACGAGCTTCAGGAGGCCACCCGCGGCGTGATTCAGCAGCCAGATCGCAGGAAAGCTGACGAGGTAGAAGAGATAGAGCGGCACCGCGATGCCGAGCGCCGTCGGTTGCGGCCGCCGGATCGCGAACGACTTCGGTGCCTGCTCGCCGATGACGATATGCAGCACGGTGATGCAGATGAAAGCCACCGTCAGGCTCACCGAATGCACCAGGGCGGCGGTGACGCCGGGGATCCCCCGCAGGAGCGGGGCCACGATCCAGCTGAAAGCGGGCTCGCCGACCCAGCCGAGCGCCAGGCTTGCGAGCGTAATGCCGAGCTGAGTCGCCGAGAGGTAGGCGTCGAGATGGCGCAGCTCATGGCGGGCGAGCTTCGCGCGGCGACTCCCCGCCTGCGCGAGCGGGTCGAGCTGCGTCGGACGGACTTTGACCAGGGCGAACTCGGCGGCGACGAAGAACCCGTTCAGGCCGACGAGCAACAGGCCGAGCGCGATACCCAGCCAAGGGTTGAGCGAGATCGACATCTCTTCCGCCGCTCCCGCGGCGGGCGTTCGGGCCGCAGCTTCCATGCCCTGAAGCGCCAGGAAGGCCAGGATCGTCATGGAGGGGGAAGTATAGGCATGGGCGGCTCGCGGACGCAGTAGAATGCCGTCCTGGGCGTCGCGGCCGGCATCCAGCCGGCCTCCAGGTGGACCGGCAGTCGCACCGCGGGTCCGACGGCGCGCCGGAGGATCGACATGACCAGAGCTCGCAATCTCACCCTATGGGTCGCTATCGCCGTCGCAGCGCTGGGGCTTCCCTCGCCCGCCTCGGCCCTCAACCAGGCGCGCCTCTTCGGCACCATCACGGACGAGAACGGCAAACCGGTACCGGATGTCCAGATCACGGTGCTCTGTCCGGGCGTCGCGTCGTTCAAGCTCGAGTCGAAGTCGGACGCCAAGGGGAACTGGGCGGTGACGATCATCGACGCGACCAAGACCTACAACTACACGTTCGAAAAGGCGGGCTATCAGACGCAGGGGCAGGACCTGAAGGTTCCGATCGGATCGAACGATCGGCACGATTTCAAGATGCTCTCGGAGGCCGAGGCGAGGAAACGCGGGATGGTCGAGACGCCGCAGGAGCCGACCTCGGAGGACAAGGCGGTCGTGGCTTTCAACGAGGGCGCCGAAGCCTCGCAGATGGGCGACCTCGCGACGGCCAAGGCGAAGATGATCGAGGCTTCGACGCTCAATCCGCAGCTCATGGTCGCCTTCTCGGCGCTCGCCGGCTTCCTGCACGCGGAGAAGGACTACGCGGGCGCGGCCGCGGCCGCCGACAAGGCGCTCGCTCTCGATCCGAAAGACGCGCGCGCGCTGCGCGTCGCGGTAGAAGCCAATACCGAGCTCGGAAATACCGCGAAGGCCAAGGCGGCCTCCGCGGCGCTCGCGGCCGTGGACCCGAAAGCCGGCGCGATCGATCTCTTCAATCAAGGGGTGCGCGAATACAACACCGGCACAATTCCGGCGGCGCTGAAGCTCTTCGAGCAGGCGCTCGCGGCGGATCCGACCTTCGGCAAGACGCACTACATGCTCGGCATGTGCTACATCAGCCAGGGCCAGAATGCCAAGGCGAAAGAGCACCTCGAGAGCTTCATCGCCGTCGCCGCCGCCGATGACGCGGACGCCGCCACGGCGAAAGAGATGCTGAGCTATCTCAAGTAGGGGGATGCGGGTCACTCTCCGGCAGGGTCGCGAACGCCCGATCGACGATGGTCATCCGTGGGTCTTCTCCGGGGCGGTCGACTCCGAACTCGGGGACCCCCAGGCTCCCGTAGCAGAGGTCTTCGATTCCGCCGGCCGCAGGCTCGGTTCCGGTCTCTACAGCGCGGCCTCGCAGATCCGGGTGCGCATGCTCGCCGGGGACCCGCTGCGCTCGGGGGTGGTCGGCGCAAGCTACTTCGAGTCCCGGCTCCGGGCCGCAGCGGCCTGGCGCCAGAAGCTCCTGCCGGCGGCGACGACGGGTTATAGGCTGCTCAACGCGGAAGGCGACGGGCTTCCCGGCTGGACGGTGGATCGTTTCGGTCCGGTCCTGGTGAGCCAGATCACTTCGGCCGGCCTCGAGAAGCTGCGCGGCGAGGCCTACACGGCGCTCGCCCGGATCTTCCCGGGTTCGCCGATTCTCCACCTCGGCGATCTCCCCGCCCGCCGGGAGGAAGGGCTTCCTCTGGTCGCGGAGGTGATCGGCGGACCGCTCCCCAGCGTGGCCGAATTCGAGGAGAGCGGTCTCCACTTCGTCGCCGAGCTCGAGGGCGGGCAGAAGACCGGTTTCTATTGCGATCAGCGCGACAACCGCCGTCTCGTCGAGAGCTTTGCCGGCGATCGGCGGGTGCTCGACCTGTTCGCGCACAGCGCCGCCTTCGCACTCTACGCCTTGCGCGGCGGCGCCCGCGCGGTCACCATCGTCGAGTCGGCGGGACGGCTGAACGAGCTCGGCCGCCGTCTCGTCGCCGCCAACCGTCTCGACGCCGGACGCGCCGATTTCGTAACCGCCGACGTCTTCGCGGATCTGCGCCAGCGCACCGAGAGCTACGACCTCGTGATCTGCGATCCGCCGCCGCTCGCCAAGCGCCGGACGCACCTCGACCGGGCAGCGCGGGCCTACAAGGACCTGAACCGGCTGGCGCTCGGGCGCATCGCGCCCGGAGGTCTGCTGCTCACCTTCAGCTGCAGTGGCGCGATCGACGCCAAGCTCTTCCGGCAGATTCTCTTCGCTGCGGCGGTGGAGGCGCGGGTCGACCTCGCGCTTCTCGCCCCGCTCGCCGCCGCGGTGGATCATCCGGTCTCCGTGTTCCATCCCCAGGGCGAATATCTCAAGGGCTGGCTCGGCGTCGTGCGAGGGCCCCTCGGGTGAGCGCGCCGACCCCGCCGCGGCTGGAGTCGCCGCAAGCGCCACGATGCGTGGTTTTCGTCCATGCCGGCCCTTCCGGCGACGCGCCGCCCCGCCTGGAGGCGCTGGCGGCGGCGCTCTCCGACCGCGGACGAAGCAGTCGCGCCGTCGCGGCGAGAGAGCTCCAGGGCGTGCGCGATGCGATCGTGATCTTCGCCGGCGATACCGGAGCGGGCGCTCTCTTGCGCGCCCGGTTGTCCGGCAACTACACGCTTCTCGACGTGCGCGGACTCCCGGCCGGACCGCGGTTTCCCGGCGGCTCACGCCTCGTGGACGGGGCCATTTTCCGCAGCCGCCGTCAGCAGAAGGACCTCGACCGCCCGCGCTGGACGAGCCGCGTGATCTACGACGAGCCGGAGCCCGGGCTGGCTCCGCACAGCGTGGCGGCGGGCGAGTTTCAGGCCGCCTGCTTCGGCGTGAGCGCCGCCGGCGGGCAGTTCGGAGAGGTTCGTGGTGTGGCGTTCATCGACAGCCATCCGCTGCGCCACGCCGCGCGCTTCAACTGTCACCTTTCCCTGTGCGCCCGCGGGTCCGCCGAGCTCTACCAGCCGGGCGCCGAAGTGGCCAACGCCGCCGCCTGCGGCGCAGTGCTCGTGACCACGCGCGACGCCGCGGCGGTCGAGCTTTTGGGCGAGGACTATCCGTTCTACTGCGCGGGCGATCGGGGCGCGGTCGAGGAGGCGCTGGCGCGGGCGCGCCGGCTCCGCGGCGGCAAGGAATGGGGCGCGGCGCTCGCGCGGCTGCGGGAGGTGCGAGCGCGGACCAGCCTCGACGCCGTCGTCGAGCAGCACCTCGAGCTGTTCGCGGCCCTGGAAGAGGCGCGAAGGACGTCCGCAGCTCCGGGCGCGCGTCCTGCCGCCGGTTGACAGTCCCGCGCATCGCTTGCTAAGTTCCTCCGCTGCAGCGGCTTGCGCGTCGGCGCCGAGGATGCGAAAGAGGCTGCAGAGGGGTGACGAGTGCAGGAGGCCCGTAGCTCAGTTGGTTAGAGCGCAACGTTGACATCGTTGAGGTCGGTGGTTCGAGCCCACTCGGGCCTACCAAGACACTGCCCCCCCGTTCCGGAATGCAGTAATCGGAAGCCGGGAAGCCGGGAAACCGGGAAACCGCGAGGTTTCGAGAAGGCAAGAGAAATGCGCAGGCGCTTAGCTCAGCTGGTTAGAGCGCTACCTTCACACGGTAGAGGTCCCCGGTTCGAGTCCGGGAGCGCCTACCAGGACCCGAGCGCGCTTGCCGCTGCCGAGCTGACCGTTCGACGAGCTCTTCGCACGCCACTCCGGAATCCGATCGGGACCCCATCGGAAATCGTACTGACTCTGCCCGACGGCTCCGAGCGCCGCGTGCCCGCCGGCACCACGGCGCTCGAGGTCGCCGCCCCGATCGGGCCACGGCTGGCGCAGGACGCGGTCGGCGCCGAGCTCGACGGTCGCCGGGTCGACCTGCGCGTGCCGCTCGGCGAGCGGCGGAGCGTTCCGGCTCTTCACCACTCGGAGTCCCGGAGGCCGGCGAGTTCGTGCGCCACTCGGCCGAGCACGTCCTCGCCGACGCCGTGACCCGGCTCTGGCCGGAGGCGCTATACGACGCCGGCCGCCAGGACCACGCGGAGAAGTTCCAGTACGACTTCCGCTTCCCGCGCGCCTTCACCCCCGAGGACCTCGAGGCGATCGAAGCCAAGATGCGCGAGATCGTCGCCGAAGACGCACCCTTCGAGCGCGTCGAGGTCTCGCGCGACGAGGCGTGAGCGGATCTTCCGCGAGCTCGGCAACGATCTCAAGCTCGAGCGCCTGAAGGACATTCCCGAAGGCGAGACGATCACGCTCTATCGCCACGGCCGGTTCACCGACCTCTGCCGCGGTCCGCACGTGCAGCGGGCCGGGCAGATCGGCGCGGTGAAGCTGCTCGAATCCTCCGGCGTCTACTTCAAGGGCGACGAGGCGCAACGAGCGGCTGCAGCGCATCTACGGCACCGGCCTTCGCCTCCAAGAAGGAGCTCGAGGCCTACGAGAAGGCGTTCGAAGCAGGCGCGCGCGCGCGATCACCGGCGGCTCGGCCCGGAGCTCGATCTCTTCAGCTTCTCGCCGCTCGCGCCGGCCTCGCCCTTCTTTCACCCCAAGGGTGCCGTGGTCTACAACGGTCTCATCGACTACGTGCGCGAGCTCAACGCCAGGAACGGCTACGGCGAAGTGATCACGCCGCAGATCCTCGACGTCGAGCTCTGGCACACTTCCGGGCACTACGCGAACTATCGCGAGAACATGTTCTTCACCGAGCTCGACGAGCGGCATTTCGCCGTCAAGCCGATGAACTGTCCGACGCATTGCCTGATCTACAAGGTCGGCAAGCACTCCTATCGCGACCTGCCGATTCGCTATGCCGACTTCGGCCGGTTGCACCGCTACGAACGCTCGGGCGTCACCTCCGGCCTCACTCGCGTGCGCTCTTTCGCTCAGGACGACGCCCACGTCTTCTGCACCGACGAGCAGGTCGAGGCGGAGGTGCTGCGCGCGATCGGGATCATCCTGGAGATCTATCGCACCTTCGACTTCTCCGATGTCGGGATCGCCCTGGGTACTCGTCCCGAGAAGCGCGTCGGTTCCGACGAGCAGTGGGACGTCGCCGAGGCGGGCCTCGAAGGGGCGCTCGATCGTAACGGTATCGCCTACACGGTCAACGCGGGTGACGGCGCCTTCTACGGGCCCAAGGTCGATTTCCGGGTCAGCGACGCGCTGGGCCGCTGGTGGCAGCTCGGCACGGTGCAGCTCGACTACCAGCTGCCGCAGCGCTTCGAGCTCGAGTACGTGGCTGCCGACGGCGCGATCCGGCGTCCGGTCATGATCCACCGCGCGATGCTGGGCTCGGTCGAGCGCTTCCTCGGCATCCTGATCGAGCACACCGCCGGGGCCTTCCCGATGTGGCTCGCTCCGGTGCAGGTCGAAGGTGCTGCCGGTCTCCGAGAAGACCCTCGACTACGCCCGGAGCGTCTCGGCGGAGCTCTGGTCGCGGGGCTCCGGGTCGAGCTCGACGAATCGAACGAGAAACTGGGCTACAAGATCCGCCAGGCCCAGCTCGAGAAGATCCCCTACATGCTGGTCGCGGGCGCCAAGGAGGCCGAGCAGGGGACGGTCGCCGTGCGCCTGCGCTCGGGCGAGGATCTCGGCGCGATGGCGCTCGCCGGCCTCCTGCCGCGGCTGGTCGCTCAGGCGACCCGGCGGTCGGCGGCTTTGCCCGCGGCCTCCTGATCGGATAAACTCCGGCAGTTCTGCTGGTTTGGGCTGGCGCTCCGCGGCCGGATGATCCGTCCGCTGAAGAGAGTGTCAGCCCCGCGCTCTTGAGGGGGTGAGCAGCGCATCGACAAGACGGCACGCACCAACGAAGGGATCCGGGTTCGCGAAGTCCGGCTGATCGACGCCGACGGGACGCAGGTCGGGATCATCGCGACCGAACAGGCGCTGCGCATGGCCAAGGAACAGTTCTTCGACCTGGTCGAAGTCGCTCCCGAGGCCCGCCCGCCGGTCTGCCGGATCATGGACTTCGGCAAGTTTCTTTACCAGCAGAAGAAGAAGACTCACGACTCGCAGCAAGAAGCAGAAGACGATTCAGGTCAAAGAGGTCAAGTTCCGCCCGAACATCGACGACCATGACTACAGCGTGAAGCTGCGCAACGCGGTGCGGTTTCTCGACGAGGGCGACAAGGTCAAGGCGACCGTTCAGTTCCGCGGCCGCGAGATGTCGAAGCCGGAGATGGGTCTGAAGCTCCTGCGCCGCTTCACCGCAGACCTGGGCGAGCAGGGTTCCGCCGAAGGCAGCGCGGAGATGGCCGGCAACCGGATGCACATGATCTTCGGCCCGGGCAAGAAGAGCAGCAAGAAGGCGACGGAAATCGCGCCGGCACCTGCGAAGGCTGCCGCGAAGAAGACGACGGGAACTGCGCCGGTACCTGCCGCAGCCGTCGCGAAACCACAGTAGAAACGAGGTCGGACGTGGCTACCCAGAAGAAAAAGACGCATCGCGGCGCCGCCAAGCGCTTCAAGCTCACCGCCAACGGGAAACTGATGCGCGGGCAGTCCGGCAAGCGCCACATTCTGACCAAGAAGAGCCGCACCCGGAAGCGTCGCTTGCGGCGCGAGGTCGTGCAGGGCGGCAAGCTCGGGCAGACCATCGCCCAGATGATCTCCTAGCCGAAGTCTCACTCTCCGCCGCGCCGGGAAAGACCCGTCCCGGGCGCCGGAAGCCGCGAGCTCGCAGCAGGCGAGTCTCGCGGCCTTACCCGCTCGATTCCAGGAATCCGAGCGAGAAACGGGGTTCGAAACGATGCCTCGCGTCAAACGCGGTGCGAAGCGCGCCCACAAGCGCAAGAAGGTCCTGAAGCTCTCCAGTGGCTTCTACGGCACCAAGTCGAATGCCTACCGCATGGCCGATGCAGGCCGTGGACCGGGCGGGCAAGTACGCCACCCGCGACCGGCGCCAGAAGAAGCGGCAGTTCCGCTCGCTCTGGATCGTCCGCATCAACGCCGCGGCGCATCTGTACGGACTCTCGTACAACCACTTCATCTCGGGCTTGAAGGCAGCCGGCTGCGATCTCGACCGCAAGGTCCTGGCGCAGCTCGCGGCGTCGGAGGATCCAAAGGCCTTCGCGGGCCTGGTCGACCTCGCCAAGCAGGCGCTCGCCCCGGCTCAGAAGACCCCGCATACCCCTCAGGCCCATCCGGCGCCGGCCAGGGCCTGACGGCGTGAGCGGGCCGGGGACGACGAGCGAGCCGGTCCCGACCCCAGAAGAGCTCGAACGACTGGCGGCGGAGGCCGAGGCGGCGATCACCCGGGTGGGGGATCGCGCCGCCTGGGAAGCCCTGCGTGTGGCCTGGATCGGGGCGCGCAGCGGGCGCTTGAAGCGAGCTCCAGGCACTGTTGCCGAAAGCGCCCGACAAGCGTGCTTTCGGTGCCGCCTTCAACGGGCTGCGCAAGCGCATCGAATCGGCTCTCGCGGCGCGCGACGTCGACCTGCGGCTGCTCGAAGACGCGGCGCGGCAGCGCGCCGCGCGCGTCGACGTCACCCTGCCCGGGCGGCTGCCGGTGCGCGGCGCGCTCCATCCGGTGACCCTCGTCGCGCGCGAGATCGAAGCGATCTTCCGGTCCCTCGGCTACAGCGTCGCCGAAGGCCCGGAGATCGAGGACGAGCGCTTCAACTTCGCGCTGCTCAACTTCCCGGAGGATCACCCCGCGCGTGACGCGCAGGACACGCTGTTCGTCGAGGACGGACGCCTCCTCCGGACCCACACCTCGCCGGTACAGATCCGCACCATGCTCGCGCGGAAGCCGCCGATCCGCGTCATCTGCCCGGGCCGCGTCTATCGCAACGACAACGACCTGCGGCATTCGCCGATGTTCCACCAGGTCGAAGGGCTCTGCGTCGCCCCCGGCATCACCATGGGAGACCTGAAGGGGACGCTGGAAGCGTTCATCACCCGTCTCTTCTCGCGCGCCACCCAGGTCCGCCTGCGCCCGAGCTTCTTTCCGTTCACCGAGCCGTCGTGCGAGGTCGACATCAGCTGCCAGATCTGTCTCGGCAAGGGTTGCGCCACCTGCTCGCACACCGGCTGGATGGAGATCCTCGGCGCCGGCATGGTCGACCCGCGCGTGCTGGCGAACTGCGGCATCGATCCCGACCGCTATTCCGGCTTCGCCTTCGGTCTCGGCCTCGACCGCGTGGCGATGAACCGGTACGGCATTCCCAACATCCGCGCGCTCTTCGAGAGCGACGAGCGCCTCCTCCGCCAGGTGCGCGGATGAAATTCTCCTACTCCTGGCTAGGCGACTATGTCGAATTGCCGCCGCTGTTTTCGGTAAAGGGGGAAACGGGAGGGGCTTCGGCGGTCGTGGAGGAGCTCGCGGGAGAGTTGACTTCGGTCGGGCTGAATGTGGAGGGAGTCGAAATCATCGCGGCCGCGGCGGCCGCGATGGACGCCGTTCTCGACGTCGAAGTGACCAGCAACCGCCCCGATTGCATGAGTCACGTCGGTCTGGCGCGCGAGATCGCGGTGAAGCGCGCGACAGCCGCTGCGCAGACCCGTCTTTCCCTTTACTGAAAGCCTTTCTTCGCCCGGTCCGAAGGTCTCTGTGTCGCTCGACGATCCCGACGGCTGCCCGCGCTTCGTCGCGCGGGTGATCCGCGGGGTCAAAGTCGGGCCTTCACCCGAGTGGTTGGTGCGCCGCCTCGAGGCGATCGGCTCGCGTTCGATCAACAACATCGTCGACGCCACCAACTATTGCCTTTGGGAGTCCGGCCAACCGCTCCACGCCTACGATCTCGCCACGATCCCCGGGGGCGAGCTCCGGGTGCGCCGGGCGCGCGCCGGCGAGAAGCTCACGACCCTCGACGGCAGGGAGCGCGAGCTCGACCCGGAGGTGCTGGTCATCGCCGACCGCGCGCGCGCCATCGGGCTCGCCGGCATCATGGGCGGCCTGGCGACGGAAGTGACCGCGCGGACGACCGACGTCCTGCTCGAGAGCGCCCACTTCGAGCGCCGGCGCATCCGCATCGGCGCAAAGCGGCTGGCGCTGCACACCGATGCCTCGCACCGCTTCGAGCGCGGCGCCGATCCCGAGGGCTGCGACGAGGCGTCGCTGCGCTGCGCGGCGCTCATCGCGGAGCTCGCGGGCGGAACCCTCGCGGGCCCCGCGGTCGACGCGCGTGCCGGGCGCAAGCCGCCGGTGCACTGGCGGCTCGCGGGGCCGGAGCTCGAACGATTCGCCGGCGTCGCGGTCGCGGACGGGGAGATCGAGCGCATTCTCGGCGGACTCGGCTTCGCACCACGCAGCACCGGCGAGCGAGTCTGGGAGGGCGCGGTGCCCTCCTGGCGCGAAGTCGACTTCGAGCCCCGCAGCGACCACGCCCCGGCGCGCGAGGCCTGGCGCCAGGATCTCTTCGAGGAAGTCCTGCGTCAGGTGGGGCTGGACGAGATTCCGTCGACCCTGCCCGCTATCGGCGGCATCGACGCCGGGGAGAATCCGGAGCACGAGCGGCGTGATCGCCTGCGGGACCGGCTCGCGGGCTTCGGCTACGCCGAGGCGATCCACTATGCCTTCGGCGAACGCCGGGCCGACGATCGCGCTGCCGCGGCTGGTCGGCGCGGGGGACCCGATTGCGCTCGCCAATCCGCTGTCCGAGCTTTTCGCGGTGATGCGCCGCTCGCTGGTACCGAACCTCGTCGCGGCGGCGGAGTTCAACGCCCACCGCGGCGCCCGCGGCGTGCGGCTCTTCGAGTCGGGGCACCTCTTTCCAGGCGGCGAGGCGGCGGAGGTCGAGGCCCTGGCGCTGGTAGCGGGAGGCAGCGACGGCGGTGCCTGGGACCGGCGGCCGGAGATCGACCTGCTCTCCCTGAAAGGTGAAGTCGAAGCCCTCCTTGCCGAGCTCGGTGTCGCGCCGGCGGCCGAAGCGACCGAGCTGCCGGGCATCGCGGTGGGCAGTGGCGCGCTGCTGCGCCGCGCTGGCGAGACGATCGGCTACTTCGGACGGGTCGCTGCCGCCGAGAGCCCCTACCCGCTCTACGTGGCGGAGCTCCTCCTCGACCGCCTGCCGGTCGGGCCGGGAGAGCTGCGGGTGCAGCCGCCGTCACGGTTTCCCGGCATCGACGCCGACTTGACGCTCACCCACCCCCTCGACCTGTCGTGGAGCGAGCTCGAAGCGGCGATCCGCGCGGCCCAGGTCGAAGATCTGGCGCAATTCAGTCTCAAAGACCGCTACCAGGGCGCCGGCATTCCGTCGGGCGCCGTCGCGACCACGATCGCCTTCCACTACAGCACTCCCGAACGTTCGTTGACGCAGGATGAGGTCAACACGCGGCAGCAGGCGCTGCGGGGCGATCTCGAGCGCCGGTTCGGCATCGACCGCGGCGGCGGACAGCACGGACAGCAGGCGGGCACGGAGGAGAGGCCATGAGTCTCGAATTTCTCGAAACTCTCGAAGGACGAGTCCGCGAGGCCGCCGAGCGGCTCGAAGAGCTGGCCGCCGAGAACGCCGCTGTCCGAGTCGAGGTCGAGAAGCTCGAGCGCGAGCGCAGCGCCGCATCGCCTCCCAAGCCGGAGCGCGCCGCCGGTCGGCTGGAGGGTGCCCCGGGCAAGTCCGAGAAGGCCTGGGCGAGGGAGCGCGACGAGGTCCGCCGTCGATTGGCGGCCCTGATCACCCGCCTCGAAGCGCTGCTCTGACGCGCATCTCCCGAGCCCGAAGGCCGCCTCGCAGAGGGCGACCCAAGCCCTACCCAATGGTATAGTCCCGCCCGGCGGAGGCTCCGACAGGGCACCCGTGAACGGATGGGGGTGGCAAGGATGTCCGAATCCGTACCTTCCAGCACCACGGAAGTTCAGATCTTCGGCGTCACGTACCACATCCGGGGGGGCCATGACGGAGGCAATCTTGCCGATCTGGCCGCCCAGGTCGACCGCAGGATGCGCGAGCTTTCGGGTCACGCCGTGACGTCGGACCCGGGCAAGCTCGCCATTCTCGTGGCGCTGAACCTGGCGGATGAACTCTCCCGGCGCGAGCAGGAGGCGGCGGAAGAGCGGAGCGAGATCGAGACGCGGGTGACGGAGCTGACAGTGAGGCTTCAGGAAGCCCTCGAAGGTTGACTTCCAGGGGCCTCGAGCAGCATAGGAAGGGCCAGTGACATTTTACGGCATCCTCTGAGGGAACCGTGACGAGCCGACGCACTGTAGAACCAACATTGCTTCTCAGGGAGTCCAAGATCCGCGCGGCCCGTGCCTGCCCGGCCTCGACCGGGACGCTGAAGGCCGCTCATGAGGACACCCACCTGACGCGTCACAGGTTCTAGACGCAGCGTCTCGCACGATTCCTCAGAGGGTGCCACTTTCCTTCCGGCACCGACGCTTCCCGGCTTCGCCCCGATAGGACAGGACTGATTGTGGGGTGAGCAGATGATTCCGGCTCTATGGATCGCGGTCGCCGCGATCGTCTTTTCCGCCGCCATCCTGATCTACGGCTGGTCGAGGATTCGCCATGCTGGCGAAAAACGTCTCGCCGAAGCCGAGCGCGAAGCCACGCGCATGCGCGAAGAGGCGCGGCGGGACAGCGAAGCCAAGCTCAAAGAGGGTGAGCTCGCCGCCAAGGAAAAGCTCCTCCAGGCCCGCACGGAATTCGAAACCGCATCCCGATCGCGCCGCGGCGAGCTCGAGAACCTGGAGCGCCGCCTCACCCAGAAGGAAGACAGCCTCGACAAGCGGCTGGGTGAGCTCGATCAGCGCGACAAGGAGCTCTTGGCCCGAGATCGCGGCCTCACCACCCGCGAGAAGGAGGTCGGCGGCAAGGAGGTCGAGATCGACCGCCTGCTCGGCGAGCAGCGCACTCGACTCGAGCAGATCGCGGGGCTGACGGCGCAACAGGCCAAGGACGAGCTCACCCGTGGGCTCGAAAACGAAGCGCGCATGGACGCCGCGCATCTGGTGAAACGGATCGAGGACGAGGCGCGCGAACAGGGCAATCGCAAGGCGCAGTGGCTCATGGGTCTCGCCGTGCAGCGTCTGGCCTCGGACTACGTCTCGGAGACCACGGTTTCGGTCGTCGAGCTGCCCGAGCGACGAGATGAAGGGCCGCATCATCGGCCGCGAGGGCCGCAACATCCGCGCCCTCGAGATCGCGACCGGAATCGATCTCATCGTCGACGACACCCCCGAGGCGGTCATCCTCTCCGGCTTCGATCCCTTCCGGCGCGAGATCGCGCGCGTCGCGCTCGAGCGCCTGATCGCCGACGGTCGCATCCATCCGGCGCGCATCGAGGAAGTGGTCGAGAAGGTCAAGGCGGAGTTCGAGCAGCGCATCCAGCAGGAGGGCGACGCGGCGCTCCTCGAGCTCAAGATCCCGGGCATGCACCCCGAGCTCGTCAAGCTGCTGGGGCGCCTGCGATACCGCTACTCCTACGGCCAGAACGTGCTGCAGCACTCGCAAGGAGGTCGCCTTCCTCGCCGCCACCATGGCGGCCGAGCTCAAGGTCAACGTCACGATCGCCAAGCGCGCGGGCCTCCTGCACGACATCGGCAAGGCGATCGACCGCGAGGTCGACGGCACCCACGTCCAGCTCGGCATCGAGCTGCTGCGCAAGTACGGCGAGTCGGAGGAAGTCGTGCACGCCATGGCCTGCCACCACGGCGACTTCGATCGCGCAGTCGGTCGAGGCGGTGCTGGTCACCGCCGCCGACGCCCTCTCGGCGGCGCGGCCCGGCGCCCGGCGCGAGGTCCTGGAGACCTACGTCAAGCGGCTCGAGAAGCTCGAGGAGATCGCCAACAGCTTCAAGGGCGTGCAGAAGAGCTTCGCCATCCAGGCCGGCCGCGAGGTGCGCATCATCGTCGACAGCGGCAAGATCGGGCGACGAGCAGGCGATCTGGCTGTCGAAGGACATCGCCAAGCAAGATCGAAGCAGGAGCTCACCTATCCCGGCCAGATCCGCGTCACCGTGATTCGCGAGACCCGCGCGGTCGAGTACGCGCGATGAAGCTGCTCTTCGTCGGTGACGTCATCGGCAAGCCCGGGCCGGCAGGCGCTTGACGCGTCTGCTGCCGCGGCTGGTCGACGAGCACCACGCCGACTACGTCGTCGTCAACGTCGAGAACACGGCCGGCGGCTTCGGAGTCACCGCCGACGATGCTCGCCGAGCTCGACGATCTGCCGATCCACGCCTCACCACCGGCAATCACGTCTGGGACAAGAAGGAAGTCGCTCGACATGCTGGAGCACGAGCCGCGGCTGCTGCGGCCGGCCAACTACCCGGAGGGCAACCCGGGGCGTGGGCTCCACATCGGCGAGACGGCGGCGGGACGTCCGGGTGGCGACGATCAACCTCGAGGGCCAGGTCTTCATGAAGAACGCTCGACTCGCCGTTCCGCGCCGCCGACCGGCTGCTCGCCGCCCTCGACGGCAAGATGCAAGGTCGTGCTTCGTCGACTTCCACGCCGAGGCGACCAGCGAGAAGCAGGCGCTGGGCGTCTATCTCGACGGCCGGGTCTAGTGCCGTGCGTCGGCACCCACACCCACGTGCCGACCGCCGACGAGCGGGTGCTGCCGCGGCGGCACCGCCTTTCGTCACCGACGTCGGCATGACCGGCCCCTACGAAGGGCGTGATCGGATTCCGGTCCGATCAGGTGCTGCAGCGGTTTCTCCTGCAGACGCCGGCCGCGTTCGAGGTCGCCAAGCGCGACGTGCGCCTGGCCGCCGCGCTCATCGACATCGACGAGGCGACCGGCCGCGCCGCGGCGATCGAGCGTCTGCTGGTGCCGGACGCGGGAGGTCTGAGCGATGTGCGCCCGCGAAGCTTCCCCCGATCGACTCCCTCGCGCCGCGCCCGGGCCGGCAGAAGCTCTCCGTCATCGTCACCACCTTCAACGAAGAGGTCGAACGTCGCCGAGTGCCTCGAGCTCGGTGCTCTGGGCGGACGAGATCGTGCTCGTCGACTCGTTCTCGACCGATCGCACGGTCCCGATCGCGCGAGCGCTTCCCCGTGACGATCCTGCAGCGCGAGTACTTCGGCTCGGCGGCGCAGAAGAACTGGGCGCTCGACCGGGTGCAGCACGATTGGGTGCTGATCATCGATGCCGACGAGCGCGTGCCCGAGGCGCTGGCGCGCGAGATCCTGGCGTGCTCGCGGGCGAGCCTGCCGATCGACGGCTTCTACATACGGCGCGAGAACATCTTCATCGACAAGGTCATCCGCCACTCGGGCTGGTCCACGGACAAGGTGGTGCGGCTCTTCCGGCGCGACAAGGGGCGCTATCCGAACCGGCGCGTGCACGCCGACCTCGAGATCGAGGGCCCCGTGCCGGTGCTCAGGAACTCCTTCCTGCACTACACCTTCCGCACCTTCGACCAGTACTTCCCGCAAGTTCCTGAACTACGCCGAATGGGGCGCTGCGCAGGCCTTCCGCGACGGCCGCAAGGCCGGGTCGACCGAGATCGATCTTCCGGCCCTGGTGGCGATTCATGCGCACCTATTTCCTGCAGCTCGGGATCCTGGACGGCATGCACGGGCTGGTGCTCTGTTCTCTGCAGTCGTTCGGCGTCTTCCTGAAGTATGCCCGGCTCTGGGAATACCGCATCCGGGAGGCTCGCGGCGAGAAGGTAACCCTGCCCGCCTTCGACGAGAGTGAGTCGACGTGGAAGCGCCCGAGCGACGTCGACGCCCCGGTCGAAGAGGATCCGCGCGCGGTCTGAACTAGGAGCAGGAGCCCCAGGCGTTCGAATAGGCTTATCGCCGGCCGTGCCGGATCACTGCCAGACTTTCCAGGGTGCGTGGCCCGACTTCCAGAGCTCGTTCAGGTGCAGCCAGTCGCGATAGGTGTCCATGGGATGCCAGAAACCCTGGTGGACGAAGACCGAGAGCTCGCCGTCCCGCGCCAGCTTCTGGAGCGGCTCGAGCTCGAGGAAGACCTGCGGGTCGTCGCCCAGGTAGTCGAAGACCCGGCGGTTGAAGACGAAGAACCCGCCCGACACGATGCCCTCTGCGACGGTTGGCTTCTCGTTGAACTCGACGACCCGACCGCGGTCGGCCTTCATCTCGCCGTAGCGCGAGGTCGGGTGGACACCGGTGACCGTGGCGATCCGCCCCTGCGCGCGGTGGAAGGCGAGCAGCGCGTCGAGGTCCACGGTGCCCACTGCGTCGCCGTAGGTGAAACAGAAATCCTCCGCGTCGACGTAACTCTCGACCAGCTTCAGCCTGCCACCGGTGCCGCTGTCGGCGCCGGTTTCGGCGCAAGTGACCTGCCAGTCCTCCTCGCCGGCCTGATTGTGAAAGCGGACCTCGGGCGGATCCCCCTTCATCGAGACCGTGAAGTCGCGGCGCATCTCGTGGTACCTCAGAAAGTACTGCTTGATGACCCAGCCCTTGTAGCCGAGGCAGAGAATGAAGCGGCGGAAGCCGCGCACCCCGTAGAGCTTCATGATGTGCCAGAGGATCGGCTGCTCGCCGATCTCGACCATCGGTTTGGGCACATTGTCGGTGTGCTCGCGCAAGCGCATGCCCTGCCCGCCGCAGAGGATGACAACCGGCATCGCTGCCCGAGCGGTCTTCTCCGGTCGGCGACCGGGCCCTGCCCCCCGGGTTCCCACCTTGCGACTTTCCTTCATCATGCCTCCCCGAGTCGATTGCGGAACCAGTTGGCGGTCTCGGCCAGGCCCGCACCGAGGTCTCTCTCAGGGCGAAACCCGAGCGCGATCTCGGCAAGCGACGGATCGAGCGCCGAGCGCCGCGGTTCGCCTGGGACCGCCGCGTCATGCACCGGCTGACTCCCGGGTCGCAGCTCGCCGGCGAGCCGGCCGAAGAGCGTCCGCACGTCGGTTTCGATGCCGGTCGCCACATTGTAGACGCCCGGCGGGCCGGAGAGGGAGGCGGAACATGCGCGGACGACATCCTCGACATAAACGAAGTCGCGCGTCTGCCGGCCATCGCCATGGATGGCGACGGGCCGGCCCGCGAGCAGGCGCCGGCAGAAGACCGCCACGACTCCCGCTTCCCCGACCGATTCCTGGCGCGGCCCGTAGACGTTCGCGAAGCGCAGCGCCACGCCGGACAGGCCGTACCGGCGGGCGAAGTGGGCGAGGTAACCCTCGCCGGCGAGCTTGCCGACGCCGTAGGGAGAGAGCGGTGCCGCCGGCGACTCCTCGGAGGTGGGGATCTCCTCCGGATCGCCGTAGACCGCCGCGCTGCTCGCGAAGACGATGCGCGGGACACCTGCCCGCGCCGCGGCGCCGAACAGGTGGACGGTATCGAGAATGTTCACTTGCGCGTCGAACACCGGGTCTTCGAGGCTGCGCCGGGCGTCGACCTGTGCCGCGAGGTGGATGAGCGCCTGGGGTGCGAACTCGGCGAGCTGCGGCGCGAGCTCGGCCGCGCCGATGCCGATCGTCGCCAGGGGAACGCCAGGCGGGAGGTTCTCCCGCTTGCCCCGCGACAGGTCGTCGACGGCGAGCACCCGGTGCCCGGAACGCTCCAGGTGCTCGCAGAGATGGCTGCCGATGAATCCGGCTCCACCGGTGACGACGACCCTCAAACCGCGGCTCCGCCGGCCGGCCGGTGCCGCCAGAGACGCTCGCCGCGGGCCCGGCGGACATGGCGCCGAACCTGGCGCGCGAGATTCTCCGAAGTGCGGAAGAGCGAAGTCACTTGTGAAGCGTAGCAGGCGATCGCGGCGATCCGCGCCGCGATGTCCACGGGCAAAAGAGGCCGCCGTTCCGCCTCCCAGGAGCGCCCGGTGATGCCGGCGCGGCGCAGGGCGAAAAACTTCCAGACGGCGTAGGGAAACTCTTCGTAGTAGAGCAGCGAGGCGCCGAAGGCGCGCCGCGCTGCACGATGAACGATGCGGTGGTCGACATGTCCCCCGACCCCGAGCGGCGCGACGATGCGCGCGGCGGCGCGTGGATCCGTGAGGCCGGGCAGCTCCACGAAGCGCCGCGCGAGCTCGGCCACGAGCTCCTCCTCGGCGGCGGCGACCGGGCCGAAGAGCTTTTCGAGGGAGGGATAGAGCGCAGCACCGCTCTGCGGATCCAAGCGATGGATGGCCTCCTGCAACTCCCAATGCTGCGCCTGCGCCGCGAGCGCGCGGCAGGCGGCGAGGTCCTCGGCTCGCCGTGTCGCCATGACCTGCCCGGGAGCGAGCCGCCAGAGCGCGTAGATCTTCGCCACGAGCGGGGACGCGAGTGCAGCGGACGGTCCCGGTTCGTCGCCGGCGAATACCGTGAGGATCTCCACCGCGCCGCCGGCCCGGGCGGCCTGCGCGATCTGACCGCCGCACGACAGCGCGACGTCGTCGAGATGCGGCGAAAGATAGAGCCAGCGTCCGGCGGCGGAGCTCATCCCCGGCGCCCCACCACGGCTCGCGCCAACGCGGGGCGAAAGCGCTCCAGGATCTCGCGGAGCGCTCGTCGGTAGACGCGCGAGAACTCCTCCCGGGTGTGGTGGGCGCGCACCCACTCCCAGGCGGCGCGGCTCATCCCAGCGAGCTCTTCGGTTGGGCGTCCGGCGAGCTCGAGCACGCGGCCGCGGATCTCGTCGAGCGACGAGGTCGCGAGCTCGATCCCGTAGGCGGGCGCGAGGTCGACGCCGCTCTCGCGCGACAGCATCGGGATGAGCCCGGCGTGCATGCAAGTCACCGCGCCGCCGTTCTGGCCTTCGGAGCACGAGGGGTAGACGAGCGCCAGGTGCCGGCGGGCGAGCGCGAGGAACTCGGGAGCCGCGATGTCGATCCAGCCGTGGGTGTGGATGTTCGGCGTCTCGTAGAGCTCGCGGCGAAAGGCGCGTTCGAACTCCGGCTCACGATCGATCGGGCCGAGCACGGTCAACTCGAAGTCGGGGAGCGCGGCGAAGATCTCGAGCACGCGGTCGAGACCTTTGTGGAGGAGGCCGCCGCTGCCGAACCAGAGGAACCGGCGCCGGGCCGCGGCGAAATCCTTGCCTTGGGTGAAGTCGTAGAGCAGCGGCTGCGAGATCGGCACCGGCCAGAGCGGTTTGCCGGCCTGCTCGTAGGTCGCCTGGGTCACCCGGTTGCCGAGGATCGTCGCAGCGTCGGCATGCTCGATCGCGCGATTCGGCTCGAGGAGCTTGTAGGGCGAGAGCCGGATTCCACGGCGTTCGTCGAGCTCCGCGAGGCGCCGGAGCTGCGCCGGGTTGTAGAAGTCGCAGTGCGCCGTCTCGATGTGCATGAGCTTGAGGCAGCCCTCCCCGACGAGCGGGGCCAGGCGTTCGAGATTGAGCCGCACGTCGATGATCAGATCGTAGGGACGCCGGGGCAGGAAGGTGCGGTTGGTCCAATGCACGACGTCGAGCTCGAACCCCAGGTCGACCAGAATCCGCCCGATTTCGCGCGATTCCCAGAAATGGGTGTGCGAATGGGGCTCGGGGCGCCCAGGCGGGAGCAGATAGGGGTCGAGAATGTAGGAGAGCAGCGCCCGGCCGACCGGCCTCCCGCCCCGCCTGGCCTCCGATTCCGCACCGTCCTCCGAGGCGGGATCCGGGGCGATCGTCACCGTCCGGCGCTCCACCCGCCGGATCCGCCGCGACAGCCGCTCGAAGAAACGCCGGCCGCGGCCGGCGAGGGTGCTCCCACGCATGCAGGCTGAGCAAGGTATCACACGGATCTGGCGCCGACGCTTTGCCATATGCTCCCCGGTGCGTGAAGCCCGTACCCGTTCTCGTGACCGGCGCCTCCGGATTTCTCGGCGCGCCTCTGGTCCGCGCCCTGCTCGCGGCCGGCTGCCGGGTCGATGCGGTCTCGCGCCGGCCGCAGGCCGCGTCGGTGCCGAATCTCCGCTGGTGGCACTCCGACCTCGCCGTCGCCGGGGAGATCGACCGGGTCCTTGCGGAGTCCGCCCCCGAGATCGTCTTTCATCTCGCGAGCCTGGTCTCAGGGAAGCGCGAGCTCGAGCTCGTGCTGCCCGCATTTCACGCCAACCTCGAGAGCACCGTCCGGCTGCTGGTGGCAGCGACCGCGGCACGCTGCCGCCGGATCGTGCTCGCCGGCTCGATGGAAGTGCCGGATGCGGCCGCCGCCGAGGCGCCGGGCTCGCCCTATGCGGTCGCCAAAGGCGCCGCGGCGCTCTATGCCCGCTTCTTCCACTCGATCTACGGAACTCCGGTGGTCTCGGCCCGCATCTTCATGGTCTACGGTCCCGGGCAGGTCGATCATCGCAAAGTCGTGCCGTACTCGATCCTGTCCGCGCTCCGGGGAGAGGCGCCGCGGCTCACGAGCGGCGCGCGGCCGGTCGACTGGATCTTCGTCGACGACGTCGTCGCGGGTCTTCTCGCGCTGGGTGAAGTGCCGGATATCGAGGGCGAAACCTTCGACCTCGGCAGCGGCGAGCTGGTGAGCGTGCGGCAGATGGCCGAGAAGATCTGTCATGCGCTCGCGGCTCCGGCGCCCGAGATCGGCGCGCTCGCCGACCGGCCGCTCGAGCCGATCCGCCGGGCGAACATCGCGAAGAGCGCTAGCCGGCTCGGTTGGCGTCCGCGCGTCAGCCTGGAAGAGGGCCTGCATCGGACGATCGTCGGACTGCGCGGCGAGCTCGCCGCGCATCGGGAGGGCTGAACGGCCGGCCCGACCGCGTGGCGCTACGGTTCCGCGGCCGGCAGAACCGTCACCGGAAGGCGCGCGGAGGAGCCGGGCGTTCTCCCCGAGAACCAGGCGAGACGCTCGCGCAGCGCGTCGAGCTCGAGAACGTAGTCGCCGGGCTTCTTGGGAGTCGCGACCTCGAGCTCGAGCGCGACCTCCCCGCCGGGGGCGAGATCGGCGGGCAGCGCGGTGCGCAGGCCCTCGAAGAAGACCGGCTTGCCGGAGGTGGCGTCCAGCCAATGGTAAGCGATCGCCACGCGGGTCGCGCCGCGCGAGCGCCAGAGGGCTGGGCTCGTGTTGCGTACCTGGACCGGCAATCGGACGAGCCGGTCGGCGCGCCAACCGGAAGGCGCCGGCGCGCTCATCCAGGCGAGATGATAGACGTCGGCGTCGAGCTCGCTCTCTTCGCCGAGATAGGTCACCGCGGCGCCCACCAGGAAAGTGACCTCCTCGAACTCCTGCCGCGGAGGCGCGCCGGGTCGGGCGAGCTCGGCGGCCTCGGCCTCGGTCGGAGGCTTCGTCGGGACGATCTCGGTGCGGAACGTCTGGTTGGCGGCGTCGATCCACATCTTGTAGGAGAAGTACGGGCTGTCGTCGTCGCCGGTCTCCTCGCGCGGCGGGCCCGGTTGGAGGACGATACGTGTGCTGTTGCCGGGTGAGTGCGCCTGCTCGAAGTGGATCTCCCGTCGATCGCGCCCGAGCGCGATCGCGACCCGATTCGGCGCCACCGACGTCTCGACGTCGAAGACCGGCTTGACCAGAGGTCGATCGGTCTGCACCCAGATCTCGACCGGCTTGCCGCCGGCGGCCCACAGGCTCTCGCCGACCGAGGAGAGCACATCCCGCCGGCCGAGGAAGTAGATGCCGCTGCCGGATCTGGCCGCGATAACCGGGAATCTGCGCGAGGAGCGTGCGTTCGAGCGGGAAGAAACGGAACGGTGCGTTGCGCACGTGCGCCTGCAGGGTGGGCTGCGGCACCGGCGCGCCGAACGGCGTGAAGAGGATCGGCCCGACGAAGATGCCGCCGAGCGCGCAGCCGACCACAGCCAGCCAGGCGGGGGCGATGCGCGTCACCAGGAAGAGAAGCGCCGGCAGGGCATTGACGAAATAGCGGTTGCCGATGAAGCCGCCGCCGCCGTGCCAGTTGAAGGGGATGAGGGTCAGAAAGAACAGCGCGACTCCGGAGAGAGCGCCGACCAGCCACCAGCGCTCCGGTGAACGCCGGCCGTAGACGGCGAAGAGCAGGAGGCAGATACCCGAGAACGGCGCATAGAGCAGCAAGCCGGTGTGGCGGCCGACGAAGAAGTAGGCGAGATTCGCTGGCAGGCGGTGATCGACCTCGGGCAAGCGGAAGATCCAGGCCCAGGAGTTGCGCGGGCCGCTCGCCTCCGGAACGACCTTCCTGTAAGCCGCGGAAGTGGCGATCGGCAGCTCCGGCATCTGCTGGAAGTCGCGGACCCGGACGCCGGAACGCTCGGCTCCGAGGTAGGCCGAAGGGTGACCGGTGAAGGCGACCGCGATGCCGCAGACGAGGAGACCGGCGGCGAGAGCCCCGGAGAGCCACTTCACGACCCCGCGGAAGCTCTCGGCCCGGAAAGCGAGATAGAGCGCCGGTGCTCCGAGGAGCGCCAGGATCGGCTTGTTGTAGGCCCCGGCGATGATCGCGGCCCCCGACCAGGCGGGCCGGCTGGCGGCGTTCCAGAAGGAGCGCAGGAAGCGACCCCAGCGGCTCGTCGGCACGGCAGTCGAGGCGGGAGTGAAAGCGAGATAGAGGCTGCTCGTGACCGAGGCCATGCAGAGCACTTCGGTGTGGATCCAGAAGGCGTAGGCGAAAGCGTTCGAGAGCAGGAAGAAGCCGGCCGAAAAGAGCAGCGCCAGACCGTCCGGATTGAAGCGCCGCAGATAGAGGGCGCCGAGCCAGATCGAGAGCATCAGCAACGCCATGTTCATGGCGAGAAAGCCGTCGGCGCCGAACAGGGCGACCGCCGGCGCCGCGAGGAGCGACACCAGGTACGGTTTGCCGAAGAAGACCGTTTTCCAGTTGTCGTCGGTCATCAGGATGAGGTTCTTCGCCTCGATGTACGGAAATTCGTTCGTCAGGCGCTGGATGTCCTTCGCCTCGCAACGCAGATCGAAGTCGTGAACCAGGGATAGGGCCATCAGGTAGTACGCCGGCTCGTCGGACTTCAGGTCCTGCGGCAGCCCCGGTTTCTGGAGCGTGAGCGGAAAAAGGACGAAGAAAAGAGCGAGGCCGGCGAAAGTGAGTCGTACGGTGCGCGACACGGTGCGTCGATTCTATCCGGATCGGTACGGCAAGATCGGCGTCTGCGGTACAGCGGTGACCGGGAGGAGGTGGGCGTGGGATAGGCTCAGCGCGCTCTCATGCCGCGGAGCTTCCACCGTTCGCTGATCCCTCTGTTCGCGGGCCTCGCGCTCCTCCTCTGCGCGACGCTCTTCGTGCTGCGCCCGTACTCGCGGGCGCTGCGCGGCGACGAGGGCACCTATGTCGCCATGGCGGCCTCCCTGGCGCGGGACTTCGATCTGCGCTTCACGGCGGCGGACCGGACGTGGGCGGAAAGCCACGCCGCGGGGCCGGTGACGGTGATTCTCGAACGCACCGGTCACGGCATCGGTTACTCCAAGCCGGTGCTCTATCCGCTGCTCGCCGCACCCCTCGTGGCGCTCGCGGGCGAGTGGGGAATGGCGCTCTTCAACCTCCTCGTCCTGCTCGCCGCGCTGGCGCTGGCGCGCGGCTACCTCGCCCGGCTGGGGACGAGCGGCGAGGCGCGAGACACGCTGCTCACCTTCGTCGCCACCGGCATCGTGCTGCCTTACGTGGCCTGGCGGATGAGCGAAACGCTGCAGGTGGCTCTGGCGCTCGGCGGCCTCGTGTTGGCGAATGCCGCCCTCGGCCGGCGCGGACCGGGGCTGGCGGCGGGCGCGTCGGGCTCTCCCGGTCCGGGCCGGATGGCGCGCCTGCTGGCTCACCCCGACTCCGACCTCCTCGGTGGCGCGTTGCTCGGAGGTTTGATCTCGCTGCGCGAGCCGAACGCGCTGGTGGCGCTGGTTCCGGTCGCCGGCGCCCTGATGGCGCGCGACCTCCGGCGGGCCGCGCGCATCACCGCCGCGATCGTCCTCGCCTACCTCGCCGCGCTGGGGCTCACCTGGGCGTTGACCGGTGCGATCAACCCCTACAAGGCCACGCGTGCGACTTTCAACGCGCAGACCGGCTACCCGGCGGGCGACGGAAGCGCCGCGGCGGTCGCCAGATTCGACGATCCGGAGGTCGGCGCGACCTCGTCGCTCGTGCTGGCGCCGATCTTCGACGGCGGGCGGACCGCCTATGCGGCGCTGTACTTCCTGGTGGGGCGCCACACTGGAGTGCTGATCTTCCTCCCCGCGGCGGTGTTCTTCGCGGCGCTCGCCCTGAGGCGGCCACGGCAAGGCGGGGTCGCGGCTCTAGCCGGCTTTCTCGGCCTGGCTCTCTTCTACCTCATCTGGATGCCGGCGAATTTCTTCGGCGGCGAGACCTTTCTCGGCAACCGTTACATTCTGTCGGCGTACCCCTGTCTGCTGGTGGCGATCTCCCGCCTGCCATCGCGCCGCGTGCTCCTGGCCATCTGGGCGGTGGCGGCAATCGTGGGAGCGTCGGCGCTGCTTTCCGAGCTCCGCTTTGGGGCGCTCGACGCGACCAGTCAGAGCCACGTCCACGCCGGCCTCTTCCGCCTCCTCCCGTACGAGTCGACCGCGTCGAATCTCGACGGGCGCCGGGATCGCTACTGGGCGGGAGATTTCGTCCGTTTCGTCGATCCGTTCGCGGTCGCCGAGGCTTGGAGCTTCACGGTGCAGAGCGACCGGCCGGCTGCCGAGGTCGAGATCGCCACGCGCTTTCCCGCTGCCGCGATGCATCTGATCGTGGTCGCCGATGCCGAGCCCGCCACGCTCGTGATCTCGGAGTGGAGCGGAACCCGCCGCTATCCGCTGACCCGTTTCGCGGCCGGTCGCGCCGGCGGGCAGATTGTGCATTCCGCCGCCCCGGCCTGGCGCCGGCATCGCTTCTGGTGGTCGCCGGAGGAGCGCTACTCGGTGCGTCTCGTGCGCTTTGCCGTGGAGACTCCGAACTCGCGGCCGGTCACTCTGCGCGTGCGCTATCTCGGAAGGAGCTCGCCGCAGGCGGAGGGCTTCGCGCGTGAGAGCGCTCCCATCGTCCTGCCCGCGCAGGCGGATCCAGGTTCGCGCACGATCGTGCCGCTGCGCGTGCGCAATACCGGCAACTGGACCTGGAGCTCCGCGCAGGTGACGCCGGTGCAGATCGGAGCCCGGTTCGTTCCGGTCGCGGTTGGGAAGGGCGTGGCGAGCGAGGCCCGGTTCGTCCTGCCCCGGCCGGTGGCGACGGGCGAGACTCTCGACACGGCGGTGACGCTCGTCTGGCCGACGGTGCCCGGGCGCTACCGGGTGAGCGTCGATCTGGTCCTCGAGGATGTGACCTGGTTCGCCGACGAGGTCGGCTCGCCCCTGGCGAGCGGCGAAGTGGAAGTGAAAGAGCCGTAGTCGCCGGCTGCATTGGCCTCCACGGGGGGCTCTATGGGGGGCTCTGCGGGGGGCTCTACGGGACTCTCGGGACCGGCGGCGCCGGGAGGGCCGAACGCGCGGCGCCGCCATCGAGAGCGAAGAGCGCGAGGTCCACCGGACGTATCTCGGGAGTGCCGAACAGAATCTGGAGCGGCGGACCGCCGCGCGCCAGGTCTTTCACGACCATCCGTTTCGGGACGCCGTGGCCGGGATCGTGCCACTCCGGGAACTCGATCACCCGCAGGACCCTGCCATCGATCGCCTGCAGATCGGCGCGCAACGGAAGCCGGCCGCGGCGCGCGACCGCCCAGCGCAGGCGGGGCGCGGCGGCGCGCTTGTCGTTCGCGAAGAGATCGAAGTTGACGACGCCGCCGGCCTCGACGACCTGCCCGATCCGGTAGTCGCGCACGAGCCGCAGGCCCAGGAGCTCGTCGAGAGCCGCTCCCTGCAGGCGGTAGGAAGGCGCGAGCTTCACCGGGCGGGCGCTCCCGGGAGCGATGAAGAAGAGCTCGCGATCCCGGCGCAGAAGGAATTTTCCGCGGTCCTTCGCGGCGAGCAGGCGCACCAGCGCGAGCTCGTCGCCGCGCCGCCAGATCTCGAGCGGCATGCCGGGGGTGGCCGCGTTGGATCGCACTTCGAGCTCGACCCGGAACTCGCTCGGCGCCGCGGCGAAGAGATCGCTCGCCGCCAGGAGCTCCTGGTCGGCGGGGGTCGCGGCGCGCGGCGCGCGCGATTCTTGACCGAAAAGCAAAAGGCTGCTGGCAAAGAAGGGAAGCAGGCCGGCGATGAGGCGCGCTTGCGTTCTCTTTCCTGGTCGGAGGCTAGACATGGCGCAGCGCCTCGACGACGGAAATCCGCGTCGCCCGGGCGACGGGGGCGAGCGCGGCCAGAAGAAGGACGAACGCCATGACGCCGACCGTCGCCGCGAACGCTGCGGGGACGAACGCGAGCTGGAGATCGATCGCGTCGACGGCGCCCGGGGGCGGCGGCATCTTGAGATGCAGCGCGTTGATGCCGGCGGTGGCGGCGGCGCCGAGCGCGTCCCCCGCGAGCGCGCCTAGACTTCCGAGCCAGAAGGCCTCCCAGAGCACCATCGCGGCGATCTGGCCGGGGGAGGTCCCGATGGCGCGCAGCGTGCCGATCTCGCGCACCCGTTCCATCACCGTCATCACCAGGGTGTTCGAGGTCGCGAGGACGACGAGCACGAAGACGATAGCGCCCAGGAACCAGAAGATCCCGAGATAGAGATTGCGCACCTGGCCGTAGAAAGCGGCGCGTTTTTCCCACGGGGTCACGGCGAGCGGCGGAGAGTGGCCGGCGAGAGCGGCGACGACGGCGGTGCGCGTGGCGTCGGTCGCGGCGGTGTCGTCGAGCCCGACGAGGAGGTTCGAGACCCGGTCGGTCGCGAGCAGGCGTTGGGCGCTCGCGAGGTGGAGCTTGAGGAAGCGCGTGTCGAGCTCCTGGACGCCGGTGGTGACGAGCCCCGCGACCCGGACGTCGAGCGCGTTCAACATGCCGTCCGGGTTGGCGGCGAGGAGCGTCAAAACATCGCCCGGCCGGGCGGCCAGAGCCGCAGCGAGGCCGAGAGCGAGAACGACTTCGTCTTCACCCTCCCCGGGCGCGGCGTCGGCGAGCGCCCGGCCTTCGCGCAGCCGGGTCTCGAAGCCCATCCGGCGCTCGCGGTCCGGTTCGACGCCGACGCCGACGAACGAGACCGAATCGCCGCCCGGCTTCTGGATCATCCCCATGAGATGAAGATTCGCCTGCACCGCGACGACGTGCGGCAGCTTCTCGACTCCTTCCTGCACTTCGCGCCAGTCTTCGATGCCCTGCTGAACCGAGCGGTCGAGCGCGGCCTCGCCTCGGCTGGCCACGGCGGCGGCGCTGGCGATCTCGAGATGCCCCAGGCCGCCATGGATCATCGCTTCGCGGAGTCCGTCGAAAGAGAAGCGGATGAAGCCGACGGTGAGCAGCAGTCCGACCGTTCCGGCGGCGACGATGGCGAGCGAGATCGCCGTGCGCCGGCGGTTGCGGGCCAGATTGCGCAGGGCGAAGAGAGCGAACTTCACGCCTGCGTCCCGTTCGCGAGGCTGTCGGCGACGATCCGACCGTCTCGCAGCTCGAGTCGGCGCGGAGAGCTCGCCATGAGGGCCGGATCGTGAGTCGCGAGGACGAACGTCGTGCCGAGGTCGCGGCGTACCGAGAGCATGAGCGCGAAGATCGCAGCGCCGTTCGCCGAGTCGAGGTTTCCGGTCGGCTCATCGGCGAGCACCGCGGCCGGCCGGTGGACCAAGGCGCGCGCGATCGCCACGCGCTGCCGCTCGCCCCCGGAGAGCCGGTCGGGACGGTGGTCGAGGCGGGTCTCGAGCCCGACCGCCCGCAAGAGGGCGCGGGCGCGGGCGCGCCGCTCTCCCGCCGGGACGTCGTCGATCCAGAGCGGATACTCGACATTCTCGAGCGCCGAGAGCACCGGCACGAGGTGGAACGACTGGAAGACGAATCCGAGTCGGCGGCGGCGCAGGAGCGTGCGCTCGCGCTCCGTGAGCGTCGCGAGGTCGCGGCCCTCGATCGCGACGGTTCCCCGGTCGGGGGAGTCGAGCGCTCCCAGCAGGTGCAGGAGCGTCGACTTGCCGCTGCCCGAAGGCCCGGCGATCGCCACGAACTCCCCGGCCCGGATCTCGAGATCCACCCCGTCGAGCGCCACCACCTCGGTCGCGCCGAGCGCGTAGCGCTTCCGAGCGCCGCGGGTGGCGAGCAGTGCGGGTGTCATGCGGGGATCCTATGCCGTGCGCCGGGAGAATTCCGGCCCTCCCGGGGCCCTCCGCCCCTGAAAGCGCCGGGATAGACGGCGGGCGCCCGGCGCTCGTAGACCTACGTCCGGGAGACAACCACCGATATGATCGAGACGATGACGAAGAGTCCGGAGACCCTGACCCAGGTTCACGGGGCGATCACCCCCAAGGTGTTGTTCGAGGAGCTGCGTCGCGGCGTCCTCGGCCAGGACCGGGCTCTTCGTTTCGTCTCGGTCGCCATCCACAAGCACCTTCTGGCCAAGGTCTCGGGCAACATCCTGCTCATCGGATCGTCGGGCACCGGCAAGACGACGATCATGAACAACATTCAGCGGCTGTACGACACGGTGCCGGGTTTCGAGCATTTCCGCGCCGTGACGATCCTGAACGCCAACCTCCTGGTCGACAGCGAGCGCACCGAGTTTCGCCCCGAACGCATGTTTTCGGCGATCGAGCAGCGTGCCCGCGTGATCCTCGGCGAGCGTCCGACGCTCGCGGCCCTCAAGGAGACGATGGAGCGCGCCACGGTCTGCGTGGACGAGGTCGACAAGATGTCGACCGTCATCGCCGGCAAGCCCAATCCGATCGGCGTCGTCCTGCAGCAAGGTCTGCTGACCCTGATGGAGGGCGAGCGCGTGCCCTATCGTCTGCACGCTTTCGACGGTGAGCACGACCGCGAGCAGACGGTCGAGGTCGACACCCGCAAGATGATGTTCGTCTGCGGCGGCGCTTTCGAAGGCCTCTACGATCAGGTCTACAACCGCGTCAGCCGTTCGGGGTCGGGCGAGCGCATCAAGACCGAGGCGGTGAAGACCGCGGACGGCGGCGTCCGGCTCGAAACGCGTTTCTCGCTGGCCGACTTCCTCAAGATCAAGGACCTTTTCGAGTACGGCATGGTGCCCCAGTTCATGGCGCGTTTCGACAAGGTCGTTGTGCTCAACGACCTCAATACCGCCATTCTCAAGGAGATCCTCCTCGAGAGCTACGATTCGCCGCTGGCGCGCACCCAGCGCTACTTCGAGTCGCTGGACATCGTGCTCGAGATCGACGACGTGGCCGCGGCGCTCATCGCCGAAAAGGCGTCGCAGGAGAATCGTACCGGCGCGCGCGCCCTGCGGGACGTCTTTTCGGAGATCGTCAACCCGATCGAGTTCGATCCGACGGGAGAGGCGAAAGCCGGTGACAAGGGCAAGCGCCGGATCCGCATCGACGTCGAACGCGTCCGGCGCAGCTTCCGCTAGAGCGGAAACTTCCTACGGGGCTCCGCCGCCGGTGGCGGCGACGGCACGGGTCGTGGGCGCACTGAGCTCCGGCACCGTGAGACCGTAACCGCCGTTCTTCACCAGACGATCCGCCGACTGAAAATAGGCGATCGCTTCGTCGACCAGCGCCGCCGACCGCGCAGCGTGCTCGTCCGCCAGGTGAAAGTCTCCGCTTGAGCGTTCGACGTCGAACACCGAAGTGCGTTGGTGCAGCCCGAGGATCGCGATCTGTCCCCCCCGCATCAGCGCGATGTCGCCGTTGTGCACGAAGAGCGCGCGCCCGGCTTCCGGTGGAACGCGGAGAAGATCGTGGCCGAAGAAACGCGACGGGTAGGCGAGCCCGAGGATGCCGAGAATCGTCGGGGGCACGTCGAGCGAGGAGGCGAGCGTGTCGATGCGGGCGCCGGCGGTCAGTGCGCCGGGCGCCACCATCAGGATCGGCACCTGATAGCTCGCCAGCGGGATCGTCGCGGCGCCATAGATGCGAGCCCCGTGGTCCCCCATCACCACGAACAGCGTGTGCTCGTAGAACGGCTTCTCGCGCACCGCGCGGAAGAAGCGTCCGATCGCCCAGTCGGCGTAGCGCACGGCGTTCTGCCTGCCCTTGAGGCCCGGCATGGGCTCGATCGTGCCGGCGGGATAGGCATAGGGCCGGTGGTTCGAGACCGAGAGGATCATGGTGAAGAAAGGTTTGCCGGTTGCGTCCATCGACTCCATCTCGGCGAGCGCGCGGTCGAAGATGGCCTGATCGGAGACCCCCCAGGCGGTATGAAAATCGCTCGCCGGAAAGTCGGACTGCTCGACGATGCGCTGGATGCCGTTGGCGGAAAGGTAGGGGCCCATGCCGTCGAAGAGCGCGCGGCCGCCGTAGACGAAGAGCGTCTGATAGCCGTTCTCGCCGAGGACGCCGGGCAGCGTGAACAGGTCGTGGGCTCCCCGACGATGCACGACCGCGGCACCGGGGAGCGGCGGCAGGGAGGAGGTCGTCGCCTCGATCGCCCGAATCGTGCGGTTGCCGGTGGAGAAGGCTTGCGTGAAGAGCGTCCCTTGCCGGGCGAGGGCGTCGAACTCGGGGGTCAGATGCTCGTCGTGGTCGGGATGCAGAGTGCCGATGAACTCCGAGCCGAGGCTCTCCTCGAGGAGGAGCACGACGTTCCAGCGCCGCTGCGGCCCGAGGGCCCGGATGGCGCGAGCGGACGAGCCCGGCGCGAGGGATACCGGCGTCGAGGCCGGCTCGTCGAGCAGCGCTTCGAGCCGGTGGTGGGTGGCGCTCTCGTCGCGCGTCGCGTAGAAGCCGTCGAACGGGGCATCCAGGCCGAGGAGGGCTTCGCCGAAAGCGTAGTAGCCGTTCGACGTCAGCTCGCGGACGAGGCGGTCGCTCGAGTGCTCGATCAGCGGGCGCGGCGAGAGCGAGACCGCGAGCAGAGCGAGGATGCCAGCGTAAGTCAGAAGAATGGAGATCCGGCCGAGCACCGGCACCGGGGTCTCCCAGGCGCGTCGCAACTGGCGGCGCAGGGCGAAGAGAAGACCCGCTACCGCTGCCGCCAGGACGGTCAGAATCGTCCCGGTCGGGTAGCTCTGCCAGATGTTGGTGAGGACCTCGGTCGGATAGAGCAGATAGTCGACGGCGACGAAGTTGAACCGGCTGTCGAACTCCTCGAAGAAGAACCACTCGGCGGCGGCGGCGAAGAGCGCACCGTAGACGGTCACGGCGAGCGCGATCGTGAGCAGGACCTTCTGCCAGCGCGCCCTCCACCAGCGCTCGGGGAGCAGCGCGAGATAGAACATCCACGGCAGGACGCACCAGGCGGCGACCCAGAGATCGAGCACGGCGCCGGCGGCGAAGATGCGGGCGATCGTCCCAGCCGAATGCGGAACTTCGCCGCGCCCAGCGACGACCAGCGCGCAGCGGGTCAGCGTACCGAGGACGCAGAGGAAGATCCCGAGCCCGACGGCGATCCGGAAGCGGGATCGGAAGGGCAGGCGGCCGGGGTCGGGAAGCGCGGAGAGGGCTGGAACGGAAGGAGAGAAAGTCACTGGGCCGGTGTTTCCTGCAGCGGCGAATCCTACATGAACTCCCGGCCCTCCGGAAACCCCGGCGGCAGGTTCCGCGAGGCCGACGGAGGGTCCCCTGCTCGGCCCCTCAGGGTCCCTTGAGCCGCAGGGTGATCTCGCCGGCATCGCCGGAAAGGTGCACGCGCTCGCGTTCGATCCGGTCGATGCGATAGCCCTCGACGAGCTCCCCGATGCCGACCAGTCGACCGTTCAGATAGGCGAACGGCGCCGCCTCCGAGTAGACGATGCCGCCCAGCTCGAGCTTCGTACCGTCGGCAAAGTCGACGCGGCGGTAGAAATCACGGGCCCGGCCGCCGGCGGCCGCCGGCGGCGGCGAAGCGGCCTTTTGCGGTTCCGACTCGCTGGCGCTCGGCGCCGACGGAGGTGGCTGAGAAGCCGTTTTCGGTAAAGGGTGTGTTGACGCCAGCGCCGGGATGGACTCGCTGGCGCTCGGCGCCGCCGTCGAGGCCGGAGGGACCGAGCTGGCCGCAACCGGCGACGGCTCGCCGCTCGCAGGCGGGACCTCCCTCGCAGCCGCTGCCGGTGCCGGAGTCTTGGCCGGCGCAGGCGCCACGGCTGACGCCGAACTCTCCGGCGTGCCCTCCTTGATCGGAGCTGTTCTCTCGGGCGCCGGCCGGGCGAGCAGGACGGCGATCGCGATGGCGGCGGCGCCCCCCAGGACGACCGAGATCAGGCCGAGGGATCTCGCGCTGCCGCGCCCGCTGCGGCGGGCGCGATAGGGCTGGAGCGGTGCGTCGAGTGGCACCGGGAGCCCCTGCTCGCGCGCGGTGCGTGCCGCCGCCTCGCGCTCGGCTTTCTTCAAGGCCTCGCTCACGAGACTCACGAGGGCCTGCCCTCGAGCTCGCGGATGGCGCGGCCGATCAGCCGACCGGAAAGATGGTCGACGCCCTCGACGTAGCCGGCGAGGAGCGAAGTGTCGCAGACCGCGTTGATCAGGCGCGGCACGCCCTTGGAATAGCGATGGATGCGCGACAGCGCCCAGCGGCTGAAAGTGGGCCGACCGTTGCCGCCGGCGACCTGCAGCCGGTAGTAGACGTAGAGCTCGGTCTCTTCCCGCGACAGCGGATCGAGGTGATAGCGCACCGTGATCCGCTGGCGCAATTGCCGCAGGCGCGAGTCGTCGAGCATCCGTTTCAGCTCGGGTTGCCCGATGAGGACGATCTGGAGCAGCTTCTGGCGGTCGGTCTCGAGGTTGGAGAGGAGCCGCACCTGTTCCAGCAACTCCATCGACAGATCCTGCGCCTCGTCGATGATCAGCACGACGTCCTCGCCGCGCGGCACCTGGGCGAGCAGGAAGTCGTTGAGCACCTCGAGATAGGCGACGCGATCCGCCCGACCCGGGACGGGGAGCCCGAGCTCGACGAGGATCGTGCGCAGCAGCTGCGATGGCGACATCACCGGATTGAGAATGAGCGCGGTGCGAAAGCTGGGGCCCAGGCGCTCCAGTGCGGCGCGGCACAGGGTGGTCTTGCCGGCGCCGACTTCGCCGGTGATCTGCACGAAGCCCTTGCGCTCGCGAATGCCGTAGAGCAGGTGCTCGAGGGCTTCGCGGTGGCGGGCGGAGAAGAAGAGAAAACGCGGATCGGGAGTGATGTTGAAGGGGGCTTCCCGGAAACCGTAGTGATCGAGATACATGCCGTTGGCGAAGTTACCATGGACCTCGGGTACGATTCGGCCGGCCGGGCTCCGGCCGGAGCCGGTCCGGAGCCCAATGCAACGAGAGGAGCGCGATGGACCGATCGATCGCCTGGGGAATCGTCACTGAACATGTCGCCGCGGCGGGTCTCCGGCGCCACATGCTCGCCGTGGAGGCGGCGATGCGCGGCTATGCCGGCAAGCTCGGCGAGGATCCGGACCTCTGGGGGCTCGCCGGCCTGCTGCACGACTACGACTGGGAGCGCCATCCAACGCTCGAAGCGCATCCGAAGGAGGGCATCGCCCTGCTCGCCGCGGCCGGTGCGCCCGAGGCCGTCCTCCAGGCGATCCTGGCGCACAACGAGGAGGCGACCGGAGTGGCGCGCCGGACGGCGATCGACTTCGGCCTCCTGGCGTGCGACGAGGTCACCGGACTGGTCATCGCGGCGGCTCTGGTACGGCCGTCGAAGGATGTCCGCGAGGTCGAGCTCAAGTCGATTCAGAAGCGCTGGAAGGAGAGGTCGTTCGCGGCGGGTGTCGATCGCCCGCATGTGGAAAGTGCGACCGCCGACTTCAGCGCCGCCTGCTTCGGGGGCGCCCTCGACCTCTGGCAGCACGTCGGCAACGTGCTCGCCGCGATGCAGGGCGTGGCTGCCGAGCTCGAGCTCGACGGGCGGATGGCGCGGGGGGCGTGATGACCCGCTTCGGCCGTTCGATGCTCGCCCACTTCGCGCTCGATCCCGCGATCACCTATCTCAACCACGGCACCGTCGGAGCGCCGCCGCTCCGGGTGCTCGCGGTGCAGCAGGCGATCCGGGACGAGATCGAGCGCCAGCCTTCGCGCTACCTGCTGCGCGAGCTCTCGGAGATCCGCGTCGGCGCGCCGCGCGCCGAGCCGCCCCGCCTGCGCACCGCGGCGGCGCAGGTCGCGGCCTTCCTCGGCGCGCGGGGCGAGGATCTGGTGTTCGTCGACAACGCGACGACCGGCGCCAACGCCGTGCTGCGCTCGCTCCCGCTCGACCCCGGGGACGAGATCCTGGTGACCTCTCTGGGCTACGGCGGAGTCATCAACGCGGCGCGCTACGTCGCGCGCCGGCGCGGAGCGAGCGTCCGGGAGGTCGCCCTCTCGCACTGGACGACGCGGCCGGAGGCGGTCGTCGAGGCGATCGACGCCGCGCTCGGCCCCCGGACCCGTCTCGCGATCGTCGATCACATCGCCTCCGACAGCACGTTGCTCCTGCCGGTGGCGGAGGTCGCCGCCCGGTGCCGCGAGCGCGGCGTCCCCATTTTGGTCGACGGCGCTCATGCACCGGGAGCGATCGCCCTCGATCTGCCTGCGATCGGCGCCGACTGGTACGTCGGGAATCTCCACAAGTGGGCCTGGGCGCCGCGCAGCGCGGGCATCCTCTGGGTGCGCCCGGAGCATCAGGCGGCGCTCCATCCGCCGGTCATCTCCTGGGGTCTCGATCAGGGCTTCACGACCGAGTTCGACCTCGTCGGAACGCGCGACCCCTCGCCCTGGCTCGCGGCGCCGGCGGCGCTCGAGCTGCTGGCCGAATTCGGCGCCGAGGAGGTACGGGCCTACAACCATGACCTCGCCTTCCGCGCCGGCGAGCGGCTCGCCGGGCTTTGGGGGACCGAGTTCCGCACGCCACGTGCGATGGTCGCGACGATGGTCTCTGTGCCGCTGCCGGCGCGCTTCGGCGGCTCGGAAGCGGAAGCCGCCCGGCTGCGCGACGCCCTGTTGTTCGAGGACCACATCGAGCTGCACATCGCAGCCCGGGAGGGGCGTCTCGCGGCCCGGGTCGCCATTCAGATCTACAACGATCTCGCCGATGTCGACCGCCTCGGCGAAGCCGTTGCCGGGCGATAGGACCATGCGCAGACTGCTGCTGCTCTCCAATTCGACCAATCACGGCGAGCGCTACCTCGCGCACGCGGCCGGGGAGATGCTCGACCTCCTCGGGGACCGCCGGAGAGTTCTCTTCGTGCCGTTTGCCCTCCACGAGCGCGCCGACTATTCTGCGAAGTTCCGCGCCCGGCTGGAAGAGCTCGGCTGCGCGGTGGACGAGCTCGCGGCCGACGCGACCGGCCGGCGACAGATCGAGACCGCGGCGGCCGTCTTCGTCGGCGGCGGAAACACCTTCCGTCTGCTGAAGACGCTGCAGGAGGCCGAGCTGCTGGCTCCCCTGCGGGAGCGGGCGCACGCCGGGATGCCCTACCTCGGGGCTTCGGCGGGCATCAATCTAGCCGGGCCGACGATCCGCACCACCAACGACATGCCGATCGTCGAACCGCACGGCTTCGACGCCCTCGGTCTCGTTCCGTTTCAGATCAACCCGCACTATCTCGATCCCGATCCCGGCTCGACCCACATGGGCGAGACGCGCGAGGAGCGCCTCACCGAGTTCCACGAGGAGAACGCGACCGCGGTCGTGGGCCTGCGCGAGGGGGCATGGATCCGCGTCGAGGGCCCGCGGGCCTGGCTCGGGGGCAAGCGCGGAGCGCGCATCTTCCGGCGCGGGCTGGCGGCAGAGGAGCGCCCGCCGGGGGCGGCATTGGACGACCTGCTGGACGATCTCTTCCTCTGAGGAGTCCGGCGGCGCTCAGTGGCCGCGCGCGACGGCGCGCGCCGCGATGCGGTCGATGATTCCCGGCGCGAAGAGCTGCACGTAGCGTCCCAGGCGCCCGCGAAGGGAAAGCAGCGCCATCCGCCGCCGTTTCTCCGCCGCGGCGAGAATGAGCGTAGCGCAAACGGCGGCCGTCATGATCCGGTCCTCGCGCAGCGGACTCTTGCCGACCGGCCGCCCGTCCGGACCGAGCGCCCGCCGATGAATCTCCGACTTCACGAAGTCGGGGCAGGCGAGGGTCACCGAAACGCCGCTGCCGGCGAGCTCGATGCGCAGGGAGTCGAAGAAGCCGTGCAGCGCATGCTTCGTGGCCGCGTAGCCGCTGCGGGTCGGAACGCCGGTCAGGCCGGCGAGGCTCGAGACGACGACGATGCGCCCGCGGCTGGACTTGAGATAGGGCAGAGCGCAGCGCGTCAACCAGGCCGGGCCGAGGTAATTGATGCGCATGAGGCGCTCGAGGACGCTCGCGTCGGTGAGCTCGTCGAGGCGCGCTCCCATGTCCTGGCCGGCGTTCAGGAGGAGCATGTCGATGCCGCCGCAGGCGGCGGCGGCGCGCTCGACGAGCGCTTGGCAGTCGGCCTCGACGCCGACATCGGTCGGGACGACGACCGCGGTTCCGCCGCCCGCCCGGCAGAGCGCGGCGACCTCGTCGAGCTTCGCGACGTCCCGCGCCGCGAGGACGAGCCGGGCGCGCTGCGCCGCGAGCTGCAGCGCGAGCTCGCGACCAATTCCGGCCGACGCTCCGGTCAGGAGAACCGCGCAATCGGCGAACCCGGGCATGCCGGAAAGCTAGCACTTGACGGCAACGAGTCTTGTCTATATCCTTGAATCCGGATTTAGAAATGAATAACCGATGAAGCGTGACCTCCAGCTATCGCCCGACCTGCTCCTCGCCCGGATCTCGTCGCTCGCCGACCCGGCCCGCCTGCGTCTGCTCCACCTGCTCGAGAATCAGGAGCTCGCCGTCTCGGAGCTCGCCGACGTGCTGCAGATGCCGCAGTCGAGCGTCTCGCGTCACCTGAAGCTCCTCGCCGGCGAGGGCTGGGTGGTGAGCCGGGGCGCCGGCACGGCGAACTTCTACACCATGGCCAACGGCGAGCTGCCCGAGGTTTCGCGGCAGCTCTGGCACCTTGCGGCGGCCGAGACGAAGGAGTGGCCGGCGCTCGCGCACGACCGGCTGCGTCTGGCGCGCTGCCTGGCGTCGCGCCCCGGCGAGGGCCGCGATTTCTTCGCCGGCGTCGCGGGCGAATGGGAGCGCCTGCGCACCGAGCTCTACGGCGAGCGCTTCACCGGGCTCGCGTTCCAGGCGCTGCTCTCCCCCGACTGGGTGGTCGCGGATCTCGCTTGCGGCAGCGGCGCCGCCACGCTCGCGCTCGCGCCCTGGGTGGCGCGCGTGATCGCCGTCGATCGCTCGCCCGAAATGCTCCAGGCGGCGCGGCGTCGCGCGCGCGGCGTCGCGAACGTCCTTTTCGAGGAGGGCGATCTCGAGCACCTGCCGATCGCCGACGGCGCCTGCGATGCCGCGCTGATGCTCCTCGCCCTGACGCAGATCGACGAGCCGCGCCGCGCGGCCGCCGAGATGGCGCGCGTCGTCAAGCCCGGCGGCCGGGTCGTGGTGGTCGACCTGCTGCGCCACGACCGCGAGGAGTTCCGCCGCCAGATGGGGCAGAAGCGGCTCGGCTTCACCCCCGGCGAGCTCGCGCATCTGCTCACCGCCGCCGGCTTCGACGCGGTCCTATGCGCCCCCCTGCCGCCGGAGTCGGATGCCAAGGGCCCGGCGCTGCTGCTCGCGCGTGGCACGCGAAAGAACGTAGTCCATTCACCCCAACGCAGGAAGAGAGGAAACGCACGATGACGACCGTCCTATCGACCGACAAAGCGAATGCCGCCACCCTCGACTACCGGGTCGCGGATCTCACGCTCGCCGCCTGGGGGCGCAACGAGATCCGCCTCGCCGAACAGGAGATGCCCGGCCTGATGGCGGTGCGCAAGGAGTATGCCGCGAGCCGTCCGCTCGCCGGACAGCGCATCATGGGTTCGCTGCACATGACGATCCAGACCGCCGTGCTGATCGAGACCCTGCAGGCCCTCGGCGCCGACGTGCGCTGGGTGTCGTGCAACATCTTCTCGACCCAGGACCACGCCGCGGCGGCGGTCGCGGTCGGCCCGCATGGGACGCCGGAGAACCCGAGCGGGATCCCTGTTTTCGCCTACAAGGGAGAGTCGCTCGCGGAGTACTGGGATTTCACCTCGCGAGCGCTCGACTTCGGCCACGGGCACGGGCCGACGTTGATCGTCGATGACGGTGGCGACGCGACGCTGCTCATCCACAAGGGCGTCGAGTTCGAGAAAGCTGGCGCCGTGCCGGCGCCAGCAGACGGCCGACAGCGAGGAGTACGGTTTCGTCCTCGCGCTGCTCGCGCGCCTCCAGAAGGAAGACCCGAAGCGCTGGCAGCGGATCGCTCCGGCGATCCTCGGGGTCTCCGAGGAGACGACCACCGGTGTGCACCGGCTCTACGAGATGGAGAGAGCCGGCACCCTCCTCTTCCCGGCGGTGAACGTCAACGACTCGGTCACCAAGTCGAAGTTCGACAATCTGTACGGCTGCCGCCACTCGCTCACCGATGGGATCCTCCGCGCCTCGGACGTCATGCTCGCCGGCAAGGTGGCGGTCGTCTGCGGTTACGGCGAGGTCGGCAAGGGCTGTGCGCAGGCGCTGCGCGGGCAGGGGGCGCGAGTCATCGTCACCGAGATCGACCCGATCTGCGCTCTCCAGGCCGCGATGGAGGGCTACGAGGTGACGACGCTCGAAGAGGTCCTCGCCACGGCGGACATCTTCATCACCGCGACCGGCAACTTCGACATCATCACCGCCGAGCAGATGGCGAAGATGAAAGACAAGGCGATCGTCGGCAACATCGGCCATTTCGACAACGAGATCGACATGGCCGGGCTGAAGAAGATCGCCGGCATGCAGCGCATCGAGATCAAGCCGCAGTACGACGAATGGCGATTCCCCGACGGTCACGCGGTGATGATCCTCGCCGAGGGGCGCCTCCTGAACCTGGGCTGCGCGACCGGCCACCCGTCGTTCGTGATGTCGTGCAGCTTCACCAACCAGGTGATGGCGCAGGTCGATCTGGCTAAGAACGCCGGCAAGTACGAGAACCGGGTCTTTCTGCTGCCCAAGAAGCTCGACGAGAAGGTGGCGCGGCTGCACCTCGAGAAGCTCGGCGTGAAGCTCACCGAGCTCACCACGAAGCAGGCGGCCTACCTCGGCGTCGACGTCGACGGCCCGTACAAGGCGGAGCGCTACCGCTACTGAGGTCGTTGCCGCTCGTCGCGGGCGGTCAGGCGGTCAATTCGGTTTCGCGGCTCCGGGAGTGAAGATCTTGGCGGCGTCGGCGAGGTTCAGGAGCTCGACCTCGAAGATCAGGGCGCCGCGTCCGGCGCCGGGGAAGCCCTCGTTGCGCTCGGCCGTGATCCAGCAGTGGCGGATCTCGCTGACCGTCATGCCTTCGACGCAGTCGGCGAACGAAGTCATCACCCGGTCGAGCGGGAAGAGCGTCGGCCGCCCTTCGACGGCCGATGAGGCGAGGATGTGCCCGACATCGTTCCAGACGGTGAAGTTCATCAGCGCGGCGTCCTGCCGGCTCGCCTTCCGGCCGCCTTTGCCCGCCTTGATGGTCAACGCCGAGGTTCCCAGTCCGACCTGTTTCGCTTTGGGATCGGGAGCCTTGAGCGACGGCGGGTCCGGCATCCGGCCGACGTTCACCAGCTCGATGTCGAAGATGATCGCCTCCTGCACGCCGGTCTTGGGGTTCTTGGGCGCGAGCGCGGCCGGAAACCAGAAGCGGCGCTGCTCGCCGGGAACCATGCCGGCGAGCGCCTCCTGCCAGGCCGGAAAGAGCTTGGTCATCTGGAGCTTGGTCGGCTCGGGCGAAGCGAAGGTGTTCTGCACGACCGTGCCGTCCTGCCGGCGGCCGATGGCGTAGAAGAAGACGAAGTCCTGGACCCGCGGCGAGATCTTGCCCTTGCCGGCGCGCAGCAGCTGGGTCGAGAGCCCGGAGGGCAGCTTCGTCGCGCTGGCCGGCGGAGTCTGGAGCTCCTGCGGAGTCGGCGCCGGCGGCGGCGGGGTCGCGGGTCTCGGCGGCGGCGCCGGGACGCCCGCGGTCGCGCCCGGTTTGACCCCCGGCTGGGCACCCGGTGCGGGCTGGGCGTCGAGCGTCGTGGCGGCAGCTAGAGCCGGCAGGACGCAGGAAAAGGCGAGTCTGGACAGGAGGCGCGCGGGGGAGAAGGACCGTTCCATGCGCCGGAACCCTACCATCGCGCGAGCGCCATGCCGAAGCCGGTCCGGGCCGGCGGCGGCAAGAACCGAAGTGGATGTCGAAGCGAAAGGACCGGCGAAGGTAGGGCTAGGATTCGTCATCGTCGGCAGTCGCTTCAGGCAAGGATGCCAGCATTCGCGGCGCGACTTCGACGAGAGGCGGGCTGGACAGTTTCTCCCCGTTGGCAGCCGCCAGCTCTTCGAGGCGGCGGCCCTGCGGGAGAATTCGCGTGTCGAACGAACCCACAGCTTCGTTGTACTTCCCGAGCGCCGACGCCAGGCCTCTGCCCACGCCGGAGAGATGTCCGGCGAAAGTGCGCAAGCGGTTGTAAAGCTCGCTCGCGGCGTCGCCGATCTCTCTCGCGTTCGCCGCCAGTGCCTCCTGGCGCCAGCCATAGTGGACGGTCTTCAGCAGCGCGACGAGTGTCGCCGGGGTGACGATCAGCACATTCTGCTGGAACGCCTCCTCGATCAACTGCGCGTCGTACTCGAGCGCCGCGGCGAAAATCGCTTCACTGGGCAGGAATAGGACGACGAACTCGGGAGCGTTGTCGAACTGATCCCAGTAGCTCTTCGCCGCGAGCTTTTTCAGGTGATCACGCACCTGCTTTGCGTGCCGAACGAGGGCAAGCCTTCGGGCCTCCTCGTTCGGAGCCTCGATCGCCGCGAGGTAGGCGTCGAGCGGTGCCTTGGAATCGACAACGACCTGCTTGTTTCCCGGCAGCTTCACCACCAGGTCGGGGCGAAGCTTGCCGTCTTCACCGTCGACGCTTTCCTGCGTCCGGAAATCGACGAACTCGACCATGCCGGCGAACTCGACCGCGCGCAGGAGCTGCATCTCCCCCCAACTGCCTCGGACCTCGGGCCGGCGCAGCGCGGTGACCAGCTTGCCGGTTTCGAGCTTCAGGCTCGCTTGGGTCAGGCCGAGGTTCTTGACCTCGGTCAGAAGCGAGCCGTAGGCCTCCTGACGATTGGCCTCGATGCGGCGAACCTCTTCGTCCACCTTGGTGAGCGCGCCCTGGATCGGTGCAAGGAGCGCGGCGATCGCCTGCTGACGCTGCTCGAGGTCGCCCTTGGCTTCGCCCTGGAGCTTTTCGAGATTCTCTTTGGCGAGGTCGAGGAAGAGCTGGTTGTTGCGGGTGAGGGCGTGGGTCGCCGAGGTTCTGGAAAGCATCGGTGAGACGGCTCTCCGCCGTCTCGTAGGCGCGCACCTTCTCGTCGTACGCGGCGAGCTGAGCCCGGAGGCCCGAGCCCTCGGCTTCGAGCTCGGCTTCGCGTGTACTTTTCACAGCGAGGGCGGCGCGGAGCTCCGAGAGCTGCTCCTCGCGCCCGCGCAGCCGCTCCTCGAGGCCGGCGCGCGCCGCCGCGGCCTCGGCTCGCGCCAGGTCGACGGCCTGTGCGACGCGCCGCGCGACGACGCGCCGGACGATGAAGAAGATCATCACCGCCGGCGCCAGAACGAGTACGACTTTCAGCCAATCGCTCATCGGAGACCCATCTTCCCCGATCGCTGCCGCGCTGACAACGAGCGCACTCGGCCAGGGCCGCGACATCGCGGATCGGCGCGGCTAGGGCCGCGCCTCCGACTCCCAGGGCTTCTTCTGGTAGTTGGGGAACGGCGGCCGGCGATAGGTCGGCGGCGGATTCTTCGCCAGGTCGTCGAGCAGGATCGCGACCGCGCGCGCGAGCTGCGGGTCGGCGCCGTCCCGGCACTCCGCAGGCGTGCGCTCGACCTCGATGTCGGGGGGGACGCCCTGGTTCTCCACCTCCCACTTGCCGTCGAGCCCGTAGATGGCGACCCGCGGGGCGGTGACCGAGCCGCCGTCGAGGAGTGGCGGATAGTCGTAGATGCCTACGAGACCGCCCCAGGTCCGCGTGCCCACGAGCTTGCCCAGCCCCGCTTTGCGGAAGTACCACGGCAGGGCGTCGCCGCCGGAGCCGGACATCTCGTTGATCAGCATCGCTTTCGGGCCGAAGATCGCGCCGCCGGGCGAGCGCGTGTCGGCGCCCTCCCGCGTCAGCAGGAGGCTCTTGATCGGTCGATTCAGGAAATCGACGACATAGTCGGCGAGAAAGCCGCCGTGGTTGAAGCGCTCGTCGACCACGATGCCCAGTTTTTCGGTCTGGGGGAAGAAGTAGCGGTTGAAGCTGGTGAAGCCGTCGGAGCCGGTGTCGGGCAGGTGGAGGTAGGCGAGCTTCCCGCCGCTCAGGCGGTCGACCGTGCGGCGGTTGTCCTCGACCCAGGCGCGATAGCGCAGGTCCGATTCGTCGTCGATCGGAACCACGCTCACCTCGCGCGCCTCCTTGCCCGCCGCGTCCTTCGCGACGCGCAGCCGCACGCTCTTGCCGGCGCGGTTCTCGAAGAACGAGTAGACGCTCGCCGACGGGCGGACGTCGACGCCGTCGACCGCGATCAGGTAGTCGCCGGCGCGGACATCGACGCCGGGTTGGGTGAGCGGCGCCCGGAGCTTCGGGTTCCAGCTCTCGCCGTCGTAGATCCGCGCGAAGCGATAGCGGCCGTCCGCGATCTCGTAGTCGGCGCCGAGGAGGCCCCCAGGGACTTCCGGCGGCTCGGGCAGGTCGCCGCCGCGGACGAACATGTGGCCGACGCCGATCTCGCCGAGCATCTCCTCGAAGAGGTAGTTGAGATCGCTGCGCGATCCGAGGCCGGGCAGATAGGCCGCGTACTTCTTCTCCGCCGCGGCGAGATCGAGGCCGTGCGCCTGCGGGTCGTAGAGGAAGTCGCGCTGGATCCGCCAGGCCTCGTGGTACATCTGGCGCCATTCGGCGCGGGGATCGACATGGATCTCCATGTCATCGAGATCGAGATCGCCCTTGCCATCCTCGACCGGCGCTCCGGTGCCGGCGATCGTCCAGTCGTCGCCGCTCTTCAGGAGCATCTTCTCGCCGTCGGCGGAGAGCGCGAAGCTCGTGACGGCGTCGACGAGCTTCTCGACCTTGCGCTCCGCGAGAGTGAACTTCTGGATCGCGAACGGCGGCGGACCTTCGCCGTCGATCGCGAGCACTTCCGGTCCGTCGAGGAGAAAGAGCTCGCCCGCCTTGCCCGCCGCGAGGCCGAGGTAGTTCTTCGCCGGCACCGGCAGCGCGAGCGTGCGTTGGCCGAGGCGATCGAAATCGATGACCACGTTCGGAACCGGCTCGGCGTCCGCAGCCTTTCCGTCCGGCGCCTCCTTCGCGGCTCCGCCTTTCGCGTCCGGCTTCTTGCCGTCCGGTTTCTTGCCGTTCTGCGCGCTCTGGTCAGCGGACTTGGCGTCCGATTTCGCGTCGGCCGGCCCGCCCTCGTCGTCGCTCTGCGGCGCGAGCGGGCTGGGCTCCTTGTGGTCCAGGACCGCGACGTAGACGCTGCGCGAGACCGGATGGTCGAGGCTCGACAGGTCGAGCCAGGGCGAAGTCGGTCCCCAGTCGGTGGAGGCGGTGAAGAAGAGGTACTTGCCGCCACGATCGAACGCCGGAAAGCGCGCGTCCGAGAGGCCGTCGGTCGCCTGCGTCGAGGTGCGGCTTTCGAGGCTGTAGATGAAGATCGCGTGCAGGTGGCTCGGGAGCTGCCGGGAATAGGCGAGGAAGCGGCTGTCGGGAGCCCAGGCGGGCTCGAGCGTGCGATCCGGAGTTTCGTAGGTGTCGCTCGCGACGCGGGTGAGCGCCCCGGAGGCGACGTCGACGATCCAGAGGATCAAGCGCTTGTCATAGAGCGCGATCTTCTTGCCATCGGGAGACCAGAGGGGCGAATAGAAGAACGACGGCGGATCGCCGAGCGCGATCCGTCGCGCTTCGCCGCTGCCGTCCTGCGCCACGAGGTACAGGGCGTACTCGCCGGAGGCATCGGAGAGAAAGGCGACGCTCTTGCCGTCCGGCGACCAGGCTGGGTCGCGATCGGCGGCCGAGGAGGAGTGGGTCAGGTTGCGGATGTCCCCCTTTTCCGCCGGCACCGTGAAGATGTCTCCTCGGGCCGCGAAGAGGGCGCGCTTGCCGGTCGGCGAGATCGCCGCCGAAGTGATCTTCTTGCTGACCTCGGCCCAGTGCGGACGGGCTCCGGGGAGCTCGCCGTCGACGCGCACGGTGAGCCACTTCACGCCTCCCTGGGCGAGGTCGTAGAGGCCGATCTGCCCGAAGCGCTCGATCACGATCGCACCGGGTCCGGCGGAAGCCGATTTGAGGTCGAGCCCGTCGTTCGCGAAGGCGCGTGCGACCTTCTTCGTCGTCGTGTCGTAGCGATAGAGCGTGACCGGTCCGTCGCGGTCGGAGAGAAAGTAGACCTCGTTGCCGACCCACATCGGTCCGCTGTCGTTCGAGTTCTCGCGCGGCACCTTCTCGAGGTCGAGCGAGGCGCGATCGACCAGCCAGATCGGCGTCGTCTGACCGCCGCGATAGCGCTTCCAGGCGCGCTGCCACTGCCCATGGGGCACATAGGCGAGGCGCTTGCCGTCCGGAGAGGGCGAGGCCATCCACGCCGAGGGCAGAGGAATCCGTTCCGGCCAGCCGCCCGCCGCCGGGATCTCGTAGAGGTGGACGTCGTCCGTGCCGCTCGCGCGGGCGCTCGCGAAGAGGAGCTTCTCGCCGTCGGCCGACCAGGCGACGAGCTGATCCCGGCCCGGGTGCCAGGTGAGGCGCGTCGGCTCGCCGCCCGCGGCCGGGACCGTGTAGAGATCGGTGTTGCCGTCGTACTCGCCGGTAAAGGCGATCGTCCGGCCGTCGGGCGAATAGAGCGGATGGGACTCGATCCCGACGCCGCTGGTCAGGCGGTGCGCGTCCCCGCCTTCGCGGGCGACCGTCCACAGGTCGTCGGCGTAGGCGAAGGCGATCGTGGTCTGCGACAGGGTGGGCGAGCGCAGCAAGAGCGGCGCCGCCGCGAGACAGGTCGAGCCGGTGAGGAGGAGAGCGCCCAGGCGGGCAAGGGTCAGGCCAAATCGGTGCATGGTTGGAGAGCTCCCTTGAGTGCGAGGTCTCGAACCGCGTCGCGCGCATCGAGACTGCTCAGCATGATAGTTCGTTCAGGGAGCGGAAGAGTTTCAGCGCCCGGCGGTCAGTCCGCAGTCCCGATGTTCAGGGGACGATCCCGGACCAGGCCGAGGCGTCGCCGCTCTCGAAGCCGTCGGCGAAGATCCCGATTCCCGGGGCGGCGCAGTAGCGGCTGCCCTGTTGGGTTGCGATCACGCCGCCCCAGACGATCATCTCGGAGCCGGTCCAGACCGTGGACCAGCGCCCGCCCATGCGCACCGGCGGCGCGTCGACCAGGGTCGTCGGACGCCAGGAGTCCGTCGCCGGGTCGTAGCGCCCGCCACTCCCGTCGTCCACGCCGCCCCAGAGCAGGAGCTCGCTGCCGGTCCAGACACCCTGCGCGACGCGGCGATACGGCGCTCCGACCAGGTTGGTCAGGGTCCAGCTGTCGGTCGCCGGGTTGTAGCGCGCGCCGTCGGCCAGGTCGCCATACAGCCAGTGGAGGCCGCCCCAGACGATCATCTCGCTGCCCGTCCAGACTCCGATCGGCCACTCGCGGGTGTCGGGAGAGTTGGCGACGTTGGTGGGCGTCCAGTGGTCGGTGACAGGGTTGTAACGTCCGCCGGTGGGCAGGATCCCGGCGTCGATGTTGCCGCCCCAGATGATCATCTCCGTCCCGGTCCAGACCGCGGCGTGGAGATGCCGTGGTCCGGCGGCGTTGAGCGTCGTCGCGTCGGTCCAGCTGTCCGTGGCCGGCCGATAGCGCTTGGCGATCGCGTCCGTTCCGATGCCCCCGAAGACGATCATCTCGGTCCCGGTCCAGACCGCAGTGTGCAGCGAGCGGTTGGTGGGCGCGTTCACCTCGGTCGTGAGAGTCCAGCTGTCGGTCGCCGGGGAGTAGAGCCCGCCGGTGCCGGGCTCGAAAAGAATCCCGTCCGGCTCGCCGCCCCAGAAGATCGCCCGGGTCCCGGTCCATACGGCCGTGGCGTTCTCGCGTCCGTAAGGAGCGCCGACCGTGGTGACGGTCCGCCAACTGTCGGTCGCCGGATCGTAGCGCCCGCCCGGTTCCGAGGGCCCCCAGCCGAAGCCGCCCCAGATCACCATCTCGTTGCCTGTCCAGACGGCGGAATGCAGGCCGCGCGCGCCGGGGACGTTCATCCTGCCGGTGGGGTGCCAGAGATCGGTGGCGGGGTCGTAGCGGCCGCCGGTGTTGTGGAACGACTCGGAGATGTCGTCGAAGCCGCCCCAGACGATCATCTCCGTGCCGGTCCAGACCGCGGTCGTGCCCTCGCCGTTGTTGGCCGAGCCCACCAAGCTGGTCGCCGCCCAGGTATCGAGGCCGGATCGTAGCGGCCGCCGCCGAGCACGCCGGGCTCGCCGCCCTGGACGATCATCTCGGTGCCGGTCCAGACCGCGACGTGGAACCAGCGCAGCGCGGTGGGTTGACGAGACTGGTCGGCGTCCAGTGTGTCCAACAGGGGATCGTAGCGGCCGCCGCTCAAGTCGTAGCTCGGGAAGTTGAGACCGCCCCAGACGATCATCTCGGTGCCGGTCCAGACCGCGGTGTGGTAGTAACGCGCGTTGGGAGCGTCGGTGCCGGTGACCGGCGTCCACGACTCGGTGACGGGGTTGTAGCGCGCGCCGTCGCCGAAAGTATGTGAGATGTAGACGTCGAAGCCGCCCCAGACGATCATCTGCGAGCCGCTCCAGACCGCCGTGTGATAGGCCCGCGGCGCGAGCGGCGCGGGCGCCATCAGCGTCCAGCTGTCGGTCGCCGGGTGGTAGCGGCCGCCATCGTTCAGAACGAAGCTCAGCCCGCTGTCGCCGCCCCAGACGATCATCTCCGTCCCGCTCCAGACGACGCTGGCGTTCCAGCGCGTCACGGGGGCGTTGACGGTCGAGGTCGGCGTCCAAGTGTTGTTGGAGGGGTTGTAGCGTCCGCCACTCGCGTCGCCCCGGCCACCCCAGACCACCATCTCCGTGCCGGTCCAGACCGCCACGTGCGCCTGGCGCTGTCCGGGGGATCCGATCGTCGGCAGGAGCTTCCAGGTATCGGTGGCCGGATCGTAGCGGCTGCCGTCGCCGTAGATGGTGCCCACGGAGCTCATGCCGCCGTAGACGATCATCTCGCTGCCGGTCCACACGGCGGTGTGCCAGTAGCGCGGGTCGAGCAGCTGCAGGGTCGGCTTCCAGGTGTCGTCCGCACAGGCGGTGTTGGCGACCGCGGGGAGCCGGAACGCGAACGCCATGTCCACCGGTTCCGGCGTCAGGTTGCCCGCGCGTCCCGTTCCACCACTCCTCGAACGGCCGCTTGGGCCACTCGATCGTCGAGAGGGCGACGTGGCGGTCGTCCAGCTCGCGGACGACGATGACGGAAAAGCGGTTCTCGTCTTCGCGCAGCGGGCTCGGTCGGCCGGGCACGATCTCGCCGCTCGCCCCTCCCAGCGCCGCTCTCAGATCGCGGACGCGGGCGTCGAACTCGTCCGGCTCGAGCTCGAGCGCGCCGGGGCTCCGCGGTTGGTCGTGCCCGCGCCGCCACTCCACTTCGCTGCGCACTCCGGTCGTCGACTCCGGCGCGTCCGGTAGGTCGATCGCGCCCGCCTCGCGCTCGGCGCGGGCTCGCGCGTCGGCGTGCAGGCGTGGATCGTGGGCGTAGTGGCTGCGCACGAGACGGTCGACGAGCAGCGGGCGGGCCAGGCACTCGGCCGCCTTCGCGCGGGATCGTTGTCGAGCGCGCGAAGAGCTCGCGCAACCGTGCGGGCGACTGCGAGTCGGCCGCCATGCGATCGAGCTCCGCCTGCAGCTGCGCCGGTGTAATCGTCACGCTCCAGAAGTGCTCGAGCGCCGCGGTCTCGAGCACGGCGTCCTCGGCCCGTTGCCGGATGACGGACTGCGGGACGGCCTGCGCGAAGGCAGGTCCTTGACCTTGGGAGCGATGGCTCCAGTAGACCCGCTCGAGGGCCTCCTGGCAGTGAATCCTCTCGTCCAGACTCGGGGCAGCAGGAGCGGCCTGCGCCGCCGCCGCGCCGCCGAGAAGGATCGCAGCGAGCGCCGTGAAGAGGGTCGCGGTGCGGAGGCATGCCGGAGATGCGTTCATTGTGAGACCTCCCGGATCAGCGTCGCCAGCGTTCTCGGGCGCGAGGGAGCCCCTCATGTCGCAGTGATTACAGCAATTACAGGGCATGGCCGCTCGCCATCGGCTGCTTAGACAGCTGACCCGGGCCCGCGGAACAGCTTCAGCCGGGACTCAGGCGACCGCCAGGAGGACTTTTCCGGAAGTCGCCCGCGAGGCGAGCCGGCGATGGGCTTCCGCCGCCGCCGCGAGCGCGAAGACGCGGTCGATCCGCACCTCGAGCTCGGCGGAAGCGGCGAGGCCGAAGACAAAGGCGCTGCGCAGGGCGAGCTCGGCCGGAGCGCGCACGTAGTCGAAGAGCGACGCCGAGGCGAGAGTACGACTGCCCAGTACCGGTCGCGGCGAGACCGGTTCGATCATGCCGCTCGACTGGCCGAAGACGACGAGCGTGCCGCGCACGCGCGTCGCCCGCACGCTGTCGCGGAAGGTGGTCTGGCCGACGCCGTCGATCACCAGATCGGCGCCCCGGCCGCCGGTTGCCGCGAGCAGCGCATCGCCGAAGTTGGTTTCGGTATAGAGAATGACTTCGTCGCACCCCGCCCGGCGAGCGATCGCCGCCTTCTCCGGCGTCGAACAGGTGCCGAAGACGCGCGCTCCGGCGCGCCTGGCGAGCTGGGTCGCGAGCAGCCCCACGCCCCCCGCGGCGGCGTGGATCAATACGCAGTCGCCGGGGGCGACCGGACGAATGCCGTGCACGAGGTAGTGCGCCGTCATGCCCTGCAGCGGCAGCGCCGCCCCCTGCTCGAACGACAGCCCGTCGGGCAGCGGCAGGGCGCGCACGGCGGGGAGAAGCACCTCTTCGGCGTAGCTGCCGGCGGCGTCGAAGAAGGCGACGCGCTCGCCGATCCGCGGCGAGGTCACCCCGGCTCCCAGTGCGGTCACGACGCCAGCGCCCTCCTTGCCGGCCATCGCCGGCAAGGGACCGGGATCGTAGAGACCGCTGCGGAGATAGATATCGATGAAGTTGACGCCGGCGAAGCGCAGCCCGATGCGGACCTCCCCCGGCCCGGGTGACGGAACGGGAATCTCGTCGAGCTGCAGCACTTCGGGACCGCCGGAGCGGTGAAAACGGACGGCTCGCATGTCCCGATTCTACGGCCGGGGGCGCGCAGCGACCCCGGCTGACTCAGCTCATCGCGCCGGAGTCGATCTCGGGGTGGGCGCGCATGAACTCGACCAGGCGCGGCATGTAGTCGGCGAGGTGCGGGCAGCGGATGCCGAGCGCCGCGAGGTCGCGATCGGCGTGGGCGGTGTCGTAGAACGTCGGGTGGATGAAGTAGTCGACGGCGGAGGCGGGGATGCCCATCAGCTGGTAGACCCCGGGCACGTACTCGATGGCCGATTTCGCCACGCCGAGCGGCATCGGCACCCGCACGATCACCCGCCCGGTCGCCTTGCCCATGAGGTTGATCGCCTCGTCGATCGTCGGCGGATCGGGATCGGCGAGCTGGTAACACTGGCCGGCGGCGCCTTTCCACTGCGAGAGCGCCGCGATCGCGTCGATCACGAAGTCGCGCGGCACGAGGTTGATCCGCGTCCGCTTCGGGTCTCCGGGCACCGGCAGGACGGCGACGGTCGGCTGCTTGAGCAGCCAGCGGATGACGTAGTACGGGCCGTCGTACTTCTGGGTCTCACCGCTCCGGCTGTCGCCGGTAACCACCGCCGGCCGGTAGATCGAGACCGGCATGCCGGCCCGCATGCGCTCCCGCACCTCGATTTCGGCGAGGTACTTCGTCTCTTCGTAGAAGTTGTTGAACTCCTGGCCGCGTTCGAGGTCGTCCTCCCGGAAGATGCCGGTATAGCGCCCGGAGACGTAGCAGGTCGAAACGTACTGCAGCCGGGAGAGCTTCGTGCAGCGCTCGGCGAACGCCAGGACGTTCGCCGTGCCGGCGACGTTGATCTTCATCCCGACTTCGCGCCGGACCGAAAGGTCATAGACCGCGGCGAGATGAAAGATCTCGTTCACCTCGCGGGCGAGCGCGGCGGGATGCTCGAGAGCGAGCTCGGCCTGCGTGATGTCGCCGGTCACGAGCTCGAGCCGGACTCCCTTGTTGCCGCTGCCTCCCTTGGCGCCGCGAGCGCCGCTGCCGCCGGCCGCCGCCGCGAATTCGGCTTCGATCTCGGCCAGGCGTTTCCTGGCGAGGCTGGCGAACTTGGGCTGCACGAGACAGACGACCGTGGGCCGCCCCGGACGCGCCAGGATGCGGCGGACGAGCTCGGAGCCGAGGAAGCCGGGGAAACCGGTGAGGAGTATTTTCGCCATGGTGTTTATCTCAATCCGGGCAGCCGGCGCAGCGCGCGCAGCGCGCCGGTCATCCAACGGCTGAAGACTTCGTCGGGCACGCCGCTCGGAGCGGCGATCGCCATGCCGCGCTGCACCGCGACCGTCTGGGCATCGGTGTACTTCAGGATCCCTTCGGCGCCGTGGCGGCGCCCCAACCCGGAAGCTTTGAAGCCGCCCATCGGTCCCTCGACCGACGCCCAAGCGGCCGCGTAGGCCTCGTTGATGTTGACCGTGCCGCTCTGGATCCGCGTCGCCATGCGGCGGGCGAGCTCGGTGTCGCGTGACCAGATGCTGGCGTTCAAGCCGTACTCCGTCGCGTTGGCGAGCTCGATCGCCTGCTGGTTCGACTGGAACGGGTAGACCGCAACGACCGGCCCGAAGGTCTCTTCCAGGAAGAGCGTCATCCCCGGCACCACTCCGGTCAGGACCGTCGGCTCGTAAAAGAGCGGCCCCAGGTCGGGCCGGGCTTTGCCGCCGACCTCGACGCGCGCGCCCTTCCCGACCGCGTCATCGACGTGCCGCGTCACGGTGGCGAGCTGTTTCGCCGAGACCAGCGAGCCCATATCGCAGCTCCAGTCGAGCGCCGGCCCGAGCTTCAAGCGGCTCGTCGCGCGAGCGAGCTCGGCCACGAAACGGTCGTAGAGCGACTCGTGCACGTAGAGGCGCTCGATCGAGATGCAGAGCTGACCGGCGGAGGAGAAAGCGCCGCGCACGGCGCCGGCCACCGCATCGTCGAGATCGGCGTCGGCGAGGACGAGCATCGGGTTCTTGCCCCCGAGCTCGAGCGAGCAGCCGGTCAGGAGCTGCCCGGCTTGGCGCGCGATGAGGCGTCCGGTCGCCGTCGAGCCGGTGAACTGCACGAAGTCCGACTCCTCCAGGATGGACGGGCCCAGGACCTGTCCCTCGCCGGCCACGACGAGCATCAGCTCCTCCGGCAGGCCGCACTCGATCAGGAGGTCGAGCACCCAGAGCTGCGTGAAGGGCGTCTGGCGGTCGGGCTTGGCGAGCACGGCGTTGCCGGCGAGCAGGGCCGGAATCGCGTCGGTGATGCCCATCGAGAGCGGGTAGTTCCACGGCGAGATGATCCCGACGACGCCCTTCGGATGCTGGTACTGCCAGGCCTGGGTGAGCCCGGGGAGAGCGCCCTTGCGCGACTTGGGCGCCAGGATATCGGCCGCGTGCACGGCGTAGAAGCGGGTCACGATCGCGGTGTCGAGCACCTCTTCGAAGGCGTGCTTGCGGGCCTTTCCGGATTCGAGCTGGATGAGGTCGAGAACTTCCGCCTGGCGGTCGAGCAGCGCATCGTGAAAGCGCAGGAAGATGCGCGCGCGCTCGGCGGGGCTGCGCATCGCCCATTCCTCCTGCGCGACGCGCAGGCGCGCCACGGCGCGCGCGACGTCGTCCGGCACCGAACGCGGGACGGTGCCGAGGACGGCGCCGTCGAACGGCGAGCGCACCGCGATGGTTTCGCTGCTCCCGGCGCCTCCCGCGGCCGCGACGACGCGGCGGGCGAGGTCAGGGAGGCGGTCGAGGACCGCCGACCGGCCGGCGGCGGCTTCGGGGTTACTGGCGGGCTTGCTGGGCGGGTAGGACTTCGGGCGATCGGCTTGGGCGGCGAGGGCCATGGTGCCTGCAGATTCTCACTCGCCGGGCTCTACGTCAAGCTGCGGCAAAAAGATGCCGCGGCGCGGCGAAGAACCGCCAGATCGCCGGCCGGGCAGCGGCCGTGGCCGGGCCTCGAGCCTCTTGCTCTAGTGCTTGGCGGGGCCGAAGGAACGTTCGAAGAGCGCCTGGATCGCCGCGCGGCCCTGGTCCGAGAGGTTCCGCGTGCCGGTGCCGGCGAAGGTGCGCTCGCCGATCCTCGGCTCTTCCGGATTCCAGCGGCCGTCCGTCCATGTGAACCACTGCTCGCGCCCCTGATCGTAGACCCAGGTCTGGCGGTTGAAGAGCTTCGCGAGCTCGACGCCCCAACCGGTGCCGCCTTTGACCGTGTCGTCGGGCTGAATCCAACCGATCGCGAAGACCTGCCAGCTGCCGTTCACCATGTGGTAGAGCGACTGGATGACGCGCCGGATGAGGTCGGCCTCGTGGTAGGTGCGCCCCATGCGCTTCGAGACGATCGCCATCGAGACGTCGCCCTCCGCGAGCTCGGCCTCGCCGAGGACCCGGACGCCCACCGGCCACTCCATGGCGTGGCCCTCGAACGACAGGGTGGTCTGGTCGATCCCCCAGCGCTTCGCGCAGCGGCCGAACTCGGCCTCGGCCCCACGGTGGCCGCCGGAGATCAGACTCGGTCGATTCGTATTCGGCATCGCACCACTCCTTGGAATACCGTCAAGCGGCTTTTTGCCGCAGTGCGGAATTGTATCCGAGGTGCGTTGGAGGTCGAGAATCCTCGGTGATCGCAGGCCCGCTGTCGCTTCGCGACTCGGTCGGCCGGCCGCGGTGGCTCGGGACTAGGGGCTGCCGGGTATCGCGACGGTCAGCGTCAGGTGGTCCATGAGCTCGCCGGTCACGGTGTCGGTGAGGTTCAGGTTGACGACGTAAAGCTGTGGCTCGGGCGTCGGCGGGGCGCACAGGTTGCTCGCGTGAACGACGAAGCGCAGCCCCGAGCCGGCGCTGCCGCCGGCGCTGCCGGTGGCCAGATTCGCGAACCCGTTGTTGTACCCGGCGCCGCCGATCGCGACCGGCGTCGCCTGGGCAACGCAGCTCGCCTCGGGCTCCTGCGGCGGGGGCAGGAAGAGGTCGGCTTCGATGCGGTCGATGAAGCAGGTGGTGTCGAGGGTGCCCGGCAGGCCGTCGTCGGTCGCGTCCGCTAGCACGCCTCCTCGTGGGCTCCGGGGCGGGAAAGCGGTCCGCAGCCGGCGCCTGGACGCGCGCGGCTTCGGCGCCTCGGGGTGCGGATTTTTCCGGACACCGAGAGTGACACGGGCGGGTGCGTCTCGTGGCCCTCCGGGGCTCCCGCTCCTTGCCGTGGATCCACACCTCGCTCGCAGGTCTTGTGTAAGGCTCGGTAACCTGGAGGTTCGGTCATGAAGATCCGTCGCCACAAGGGTCTGCTCTCGCTTGCAGCCTCGTTGTTCCTCCTCTGCTGCTGGGTGCGCCCCGCGACGGCCCAGCTGCTGGGGCCGGAGTTCCAGGTCAACAGCTATACGACGAGCTTCCAGAGATCCCCCGCGGTCGCAGCGGATGGCTCCGGCAACTTTGTCGTGGCTTGGGAGAGCTACGGTCAGGACGGCGCGAACTCTGGCGTCTTCGGACAGCGGTTCAACTCGGCGGGAAGTCCGCAAGGGAGCGAGTTCCGGGTCAACACCTACACGACCGCTGTCCAGAGGGATCCCACGGTGGCAGTGGATGGCGCTGGCAGCTTCGTCGTGGTTTGGGAGAGCTACAGCCAAGACGGCTCGAGCTTTGGCGTGTTCGGGCAGCGATTCAATTCGGCGGGCAGCGAGGCGGGGTCCGAATTCCGGGTCAACACCTACACCACCGGTAGCCAGAACTATCCCGCAGTGGCAGCCGACGGCTCGGGCGGCTTCGTCGTGGCCTGGCAGAGCCAGGGTCAGGACGGCTCCGCCTACGGCGTGTTCGGGCAGCGGTTCGACTCGGCGGGCAGCAGGGTGGGAAGCGAGTTCCAGGTCAACAGCTTCGCGACGGATGATCAGACTAGGCCCGCGGTGGCTGCGGACAGCTCGGGCAACTTCGTCGTGGCTTGGAACAGCCTCGACGAGGATGGTTCGAGCTGGGGCGTGTTCGGGCAGCGGTTCAACTCGGCGGGCAGTCCGCTGGGGAGCGAGTTCCAGGTCAACAGCTACACAACGGATGCCCAATGGGTGCCCGCAGTGGCAACCGACAGCTCGGGCAACTTCTTAGTGGCTTGGAGCAGCAATCGCCAGGATGGCTCGAGCTGGGGCGTGTTCGGACAGCAGTTCAGCTCAACTGGCAGTCGGGTAGGAAGCGAATTCCAAGTCAACACCTACACGACGAACTACCAGGAGGGCCCGGCAGTGGCGGCGGATGGCTCGGGCAACTTCGTCGTGGCCTGGAACAGCTACTCCGGCCAGGACGGCTCGGGGGGCCCCGGGGTGTTCGGGCAGCGTTACGCCTTCGCCGGAGGCTCCGTGGGGAGCGAGTTTCAGATCAATTCCTACACGACGGGCGCCCAGGCGCATCCCACGGTGGCAGCGGGGAACTCGGGCAACTTCGTCGTGGCGTGGGACAGCTACGACCAGGACGGTTCGAACGACGGCGTATTCGGGCAGCGAGTGGCGACTCCGATCTCCGGTTGCGCTGCCGACGGCGCGACCTTGTGCCTGCGTGCCAACCGATTCCAAGTCGAGATCAGCTGGAGGAATTACGCTGGCCAGACCGGTTTCGGGCAGGCCGTACCATTCAGCGATGAATCCGGGCTGTTCTGGTTCTTCTCCGCAGACAACATCGAGTTCCTGGTCAAGGTCATCGACGGCTGCGGATTGAACTCCAGGTACTGGGTTTATGCGGCGGCGACCACGGACGTCGAGTACACGATGACGGTGACCGACACGTTGAGGGACGTGGCCAACACCTACGAGAATCCGCTCGGAACGGCTTCGCCGGCGATCACCGACAGCGCGGCTTTCGCCACCTGTCCCTGACCGTGCCGGCGCCTTACCCCTTGAACCCGGCCAGGACGTCGAGGGCGAAGTCGATGTCTCTCTCGGTGTGGTCGGCGGAGATCTGGAAGCGGATGGTCTCGTCGCCTTTGCGGGACGACCGGGAAGTTGAGGCCGGTCGCGAGGATCGCCGTGCGCGAGGAGATGGCGCACGAGCGCCGTGGTGCGCGGGGTGTCGCGCACGAAGAGCGGCACGATCGGGTGGGCGCCCTGCGAGGGTCTCGAAGCCGAGCCGCACCAGGCCGTCGCGGAATCGCCGGGTCATCGCGGCGAGGTGGGCGAGCAGGCCCTTGCCGTCCGGGCCGTCGAGGATGCTCGACGGCCGTTTTCGCCGCTGCCGCCTCTGCCGGGCGTGATCGGATTCGAGTAGATGTAGATCGGCGCCGTCTCGCGCAGGAAGTCGACGAGGCCGGCGGCGCCGGTGACGTAGCCGCCGTTGACGCCGAACGCCTTGCCGAGGGTCCCGATGAGGACGTCCGCCGGGCCCGAGCCGGTGTGCCTCCTCCGTACCTCGGCCCGTTCCCGCCGAACGCCCCGACGCCGTGGGAGTCGTCGACGATCACCACGACGTTCTCGGGAAAGCGCGGCGTCGTGCTTGCGCGCGACCTCGAGGATTGCCGGCAGCGGCGCGCGGTCGCCGCGCATCGAGAAGATGCCGTCGGTGACACGAGCGCGCGCTTGCAGCCCCCGGCTTCGGTGACCTCGCTCAGGCGTGGCGTCGAGCTCGGCGACGTCGTTGTGCCGGTAGACCCGCTTCTCCTTCGGGCGCGCGACAGCTTGATCGCGTTGATGATGCAGTTGTGGTTCAGCTCGTCGGAGACCAGCGCGGTCTCGTCGGTGACCAGCGGCGTGAAGACGCCCAGCATGGTGGCGTAGGCCGAGCTGAAGATCATCGCCGCTTCGCGGCCGTGGAAGCGCGGCGAGCCGGTCGCCTCGAGCTCGACGTGCGGGGCGTAGGTGCCGCTGATGAAGCGCACCGCGCCGGGGCCGGCGCCGAATTTTCGCGACGCCGCCTCCTCGGCGGCGATCACCTCGCGGCGCAGGTTCATCCCCAGGTAGTTGTTCGAGTTCATCTTGAGGAAGAGCTCGCTCGCCGTCGCCCGGCGAGCGGTAGCGCGGGCCGTAGGCCGCCCTGCGCCGGGCACGACGCCCTGCGATGACCAGCTCGTGGCGCTTCGGGTTGCCGCGGCGCGTCGAGCGCGGCGAGGTCGGTCGCGAGGGCGGCGAGGAAGCGGTCGTGCGGCATGGGAACCTCTCCGCGTGCACCGGCGCGCGCTCCGACGGCGCGCTCCCAGATACGCAGCTTGAGGCGCAGTTTCTCGAGCATCTCGGCGACCATCGCGGCGAGGTCGAAGCGCGGCGCCCAGCCCCACTCGGCGCGCGCGGCCGAGTCGTCGAGCGACTCGGGCCAGGAGTCGGCGATCGCCTGGCGCAACGGGTCGACGTCGTAGTCGATCGTGAAGTCGGGCAGGTGCTTCACGGATCTCCGCCGCGAGCTCGACCGGCGTGAAGTTGAGCGCCGCGAGGTTGAAGGCGTTGCGGTGCTTGAGGCGGCTCGGGTCGGCCTCCATGAGCTCGACCATGGCGCGGATCGCGTCCGGCATGTACATCATGTCGAGGCGGGTCGCCGGACCGAGGAAGCAGGTGTAGTGGTCGTGCCGGAGCGCCTCGTAGAAGATCGTCACCGCGTAATCGGTCGTGCCGCCGCCCGGCGGCGCGCTGTACGAGATGAGGCCCGGAAAGCGCAGGCCGCGGACGTCGACGCCGAAGCGGGCCGCGTAGTAGTCGGCCAGCAGCTCGCCCGCGACCTTGGTGACGCCGTACATGGTGGTCGGCCGCTGCAGGGTGTCCTGCGGAGTCCGGGTGCGCGGCGTGGAGGGGCCGAAGGCCGCGATCGAGCTCGGGAAGAAGACCGCGCAGCGCTCCTGGCGGGCCACCTCGAGCGTCTTGTAGAGCCCGCCCATGTTGAGCTCCCAGGCCACGTGCGGCTTCTCTTCGGAGGTGGCCGAAAGCAGCGCGGCCAGGTGGTAGATCGTCCCGATGTCGTGGCGGCGGACGAGGTCGTGGGCCTGGCGGGCGTTGGTGACGTCGAGGACCTCGAACGGGCCGTCGAGGCCCGGCGTCGCCGGGCGGCAGGCGGATGTCGGAGGCGACGACGTTGGCGGCGCCGTTCAGGCGGCGGAGCTCGACGACCAGCTCGGAGCCGATCTGCCCGAGCGCTCCAGTGACGAGGATCTTTCGCATGATGCCTCTGGATCGTACCGGCTTTCAGGCCAGGAAATCGAGCAGCAGGTCGTTGATCCGCTCCGCGGCCTCGTGCTGGACCCAGTGCCCGGCGCCGGCGATGCGAGGCAGCTCGGCCGCTGCGGCAGCGCGCGAGCGAGGCGCGCGCCATGCTCGGCGCCGAGCGCGACGTCGTCGACGCCCCCAGAGGATGCGCACCGGGGGCTCGACCGACGCGGTGGGCCGGCCGCCGCGGCGGGCGCCAGAGCGCGGCGCGATACCAGTTGAGCATGCGCGGTCAGGGCGCCGCCTGGCGCGCGGCGCCGGCGTAGAGCTCGAGCTCTTCCGGGGTGAACGTGCCGGGGCGACTGCTGCGTTTGAAGATCGATCGGAAAGCGCGGAAATCGGCCGCGCGAATCTTGCGCTCCGGCAGCCAAGGGAGCTGGAAATAGAACATGTAGCGGCTGCGGCGGCGCTGCTCGCGACGGTGCAGCAGGAAGCGGCGCATCACTGCGGGGTGCGGGACGTTGAGCACCGCGAGCTTGGCGACTCGCTCGGGAAAGCGCAGCGCCCCCCACCAGGCGACGGCGCCGCCCCAGTCGTGGGCGACGAGGTCGGCCGGCTCGGGGCCGAGGTCGTCGATCAGGCCGCGGAGGTCGTCGGTGAGCGGATCGAGGCCGTAGGCGCGGATTCCCTGCGGCTTGCTGGAGAGGTTGTAGCCGCGCAAGTCGGGGGCGACCACCCGGCGCCCGATCGCCGCGAGCGGCGCGATCTGGCGCCGCCAGCCCCACCAGAACTCGGGGAAGCCGTGTAGCAGCAGAATCGGTCGGCCGTTGGCCGGACCGGCTTCGACAATGTGCAGGCGGACGCCGGGCAGGTCGAGAAAACGCTCGCGGAGCTCGAGGCCGGGGTTCTCGGCGGCGAAATGCGTCAGGGCGGGGTCGACGAACATGGGACCTCGGGGACTCTATGCCGGCGCAGTCGTGAGGGCTCGCCTTCGAGGGAATCAGTCGTTTGGGACAGTCGTCGCTCTCAAGTCCGCCGCGACGGGTCCTGTCTGGTCCGTATCCCATGGGGTCCTCGCGCTGAAGAAGCGCGCTCCGGGCCCCATGGGAGCCCTCGGCCCAGCCACCCCTCGCTACCATGCGTGGTTGCTGGCCATGGGTGACGATGTACCGAGGCGAGCCTCGACCGCGGTGCACGGCGATCGGGCTCCGAGCACCGCAGAGCGCGAGGAGGGACTCTCGGGGACCCCCGAGCGTCGAGGAGCGCACGAGCCCGATCGCGAGAAGGAGGCTGCCTCGAAAGCGAGCCCTCGCGCGGGAGACGTGGGACACATGCAGGGACACGTTGCCGGGACACAATGCTGAGACGCCCTGACATTGTGTCCCGGCAATGTGTCCCGGGAATTGGCTCTAGCCGTGAAAGGCGATTTCGTACACGATGTCGGGATGGAAAAGGACCGCGGAGAAACGAAGCCGGAAACGCCGGCCCCGCAGAGGGTGCGCATCGAGGTCAGCGCCAGGACCATGGTGGCCCTGGTCTGCGTGCTCGCCGGCGTCTGGGTCCTCATCCGCCTCCTGCCGGTGGTGCTGGTGCTCATCGTGGCGCTCTTCATCGTCGGCAGCATGGGTCCGGCGGTCGAGGCGCTGGAGGCCCGGCGCGTGCGCCGGGGGCTGGGGATCGCGATCGTCTTCACGACCTTCTTCGCGGTCGTGGTCGGTCTCGCCGCCCTGACGATTCCGGTTCTGGTCGAGCAGGCCCGCGAACTCTGGCAGCAGGAACCGCTGCTCCGGGCTCACCTGGCGGAGCGTCTCGCCGACTCTCCCCTCACCACGCCGCTCGCCGACTGGCTGCGCAACGTGCGCTACGCGGAACTCGCCAGCAACGTAGCCGAGAAGGCGCTCGGCTATTCCGCCCGCGTCGTCGAGGTCTTCGCCTACGGGCTGAGCGCGATCTTCCTCGCGCTCTACATGATGATCGACCGCGACCGTCTCCGCGGCGCGCTTTTCGCCCTCGTGCCGCGGACGCACCACATCCGCCTGTCGCGCGTGATGATGAACCTGCAGACGATCGTCGGCGGTTACATCCGGGGACAGGTGCTGACTTCGGCCTTGATGGCGGCCTTCACCTTCATCGTGCTGACCGCCTTGCGCGTCCCCGGTGCCCTTGCTCTCGGCGTCCTGGCCGGGGTCGCCGACGTGCTGCCTTACATCGGCATCTTCTTCACGACTGGCCCGGCGGTGCTGGTGGCGCTCGGCCGCGGTCCGAGCACGGCCTTCGCCGTCCTCGTCCTGATGCTCGCGTACGCCGAGTTCGAGAACCGGATCCTCATCCCGCGCGTTTACGGTCGCGCTCTGCGGCTCCCTTCCTCGGTGGTCTTCTTCTCCTTGCTCGCCGGCGGGGTGCTGATGGGCATCATCGGGGCCCTCCTCGCGCTGCCGGTGGCGGCGGCGGTGCGCATGCTCATCGAAGAGCTGCGGGTCGACCTGCCCGGCGAGGGGCAGCCGATCCACGTCGCGCGCGACGAGCGTGACGAGCGCAGCGAAGCGGAGTACGAGCGCCGCGTCGAGGGCATGCCGGCGGTCGATGCCGCCGCGATCGCCGTCGAGATGACGCACGAGCGGCGCCGGGAGGAGGCCGGAGCCGAAGAGGCCACAATCCCCGGACTCCCGCCGGCCGACGCGGTCTTTCCGGAGGCCAGCGCGCCAGCTGAACCGGGGCCCGCCGAGAGCGCGCCGGACGAGAACCGCGGCCGCTAGGATTTCCCTCGATGCGGCGACTCCCGACTTCGACCCGGCCCGCCGCCCTGCACTTCGCTTTCGCGGGCGGCGTCGCCCTGGCGTTGGCCGCATGCGGCGGCGCCCAGGAGCGACCGATCGCGGGCGACCTGCTGCAGGAGGCGCGCAGGAGCGCCGTGGTAGGAATCCGGCACCCCGCGCGGCTGACCGATGGGCTGGCGGCGGTCGAGGGCGACCCCTGGCTGACCAATCTCGCCTCGCGCCTGACTTCGGAGCGCTCCCAGATCACCTTCGATCTCGGCGCGGAGAAGCCTCTCGGCTGCGCCATGGTGCAGGGCGACAACAACGACAGCTACGCCCTTCTGGGGTCGGCCGACGGCGCGACCTTCACCACGCTCTGGATCGCAGGGCCCGCTCCCGGCGCCGGCATGCGGCTGCGCCAGGGCCAGTTCGCGGGCAGCGCGCGTTACCTTCGCCTCGAGGCGAGCGGCGGCGACAGTCTCTACGCCGTCACCGAGCTCGCGGTCTTTGCCACCTGTCCCGCCACCTGGCCGGGCGTGGAGCTCGCGCGGGCCGCGGGCGTGCCGTCGTACCCAGCCGCCCACGAAAGTCTGCTGCTGCTGGCGATCGCCGGGAGCGCGTTTCTCCTCCTGCACCGGCGGAAGGGACCGCGCTGGATCGGCCTCCTGGCCGTCGTGCCGATCGCGGCCGCTCTCCACGCAGCCGTGGCGCTCGCCGAGATCTATCCATTCCCCAACACCGACGAGGAGTCGCTGGTGCGCGCCGTGGTGGCGCTGCTCGCCGGGCTCCTGGTGGTCAAAGAGACCTTCCTCCCCGAGCGCTTCGCGCCCGAGCCGGCCGTGTCACGCGTCACGCTCGGCATCCTCGCGCTCTCGGCGGTCGCCTGCTACTACCATTTCGGCGCGGCGCAGTTTCTCGACGCCGCCAAGGGGCGGCCGTCGATCGTGCACACCTGGGACATGCGCAACTACTTCCCGACGGTGAAGTACTTCGACGAGCTGCGCTATGACGGGGTCTACCTCGCCAGCCTCGCGGCTTACGTCGACGTCGTCGGCAAGGGAGATCCGGCGTCGGTCCGGAACGTCGCTCTGCGCGATCTGACCGATTACCACATGATGAACGGCGTCGAGGCCGCCTCCCGGCTCGACGGCATCAGGGCGCGCTTCTCGCCCGGGCGCTGGGCGGAGTTCAAGCAGGACATGAAGTACTTCATCGACGCCATGGGCCCCGCGGGCTACCTCGGCAGCATGCGGGACCACGGCGGCAATGCGACGCCGGTCTGGCTGCTGTCGGCGTGGCTCATCTACCGCGACCTGCCGGCCAACGAATGGACTCTGGGCGCCGCTGGATTCATCGATCCGCTCTTGCTGCTCCTCTTCTTCGTCGTGCTTGCACGCACCTTCGGGCTGCGCGTGATGCTCTACACGGTGATCCTCTTCGGCGCCACCGACTTCTACCAATTCGGGTCCAACCTGATGGGCTCGACCCTGCGCCAGGACTGGCTGGTGGCGCTCGGGCTCGGGGCCTGCGCGCTCAAGAAGGACCGTCCGTTCCTGGGCGGCTTTCTCCTCGCCTACGCCGGCCTCATCCGCGCCTTTCCGGCGCTCGCGGCCCTCTTCCTCGTGGTGCCGGTGGTGCTCTGGATCGCCGCCGAAGTCGTCAACCTTCATCGCATGCCGAGCTGGCGCGCGCTCGTCGCCGCGCAGGGGCAGGCGCTGCGGGCGATCGCCGGCGCGGCGGTCGCGGTCGTAGGGCTCGTGCTCCTTACCTCGGGGGTCTTCGGCTATAACGCCGCCTGGAAGACCTGGCTCACCAAGATCGAGATGCACGCGGTCGGCCCCAGCACCAACAACGTCGGTCTGCGCAACCTCCTGGCCTACCGGCCGGCGGACTCGTTGCGCGCCCTGGGGCAGCGGCGGGCCGCGAACCCGTTCGAGGAATGGGACCGCGGGCAGGTCACCCATTACCGGGAGTTGCGGCCGCTGTTTTACGCGCTCAACGCGCTCGCGCTGGGCCTGCTGATCCTCGGTGTGGCCCGGCGGCCGCTGCATCAGGTGACGCTCCTCGGCCTCCTGCTCGTGCCGTTCCTCTTCTACCCTTCGAACTACTACTGTCACTTCGTCTTCCTGCTCCCGATGGCGGTCTCCGCCGGGAGGCGCGACAGTCCCGCGGGCGGGCCACCGGAAGAGCGCGAGCGGCTGTTCGGCCTCGTAGTCGTCGTCCTGGCCGCGATTTCGGTCGGGCAGTACTTCACCCTGCGCGCGGGCGGCGCCGACGAGCGCTACACGCTACAAAGCGCGCTCTTGCTGGCGGGCTTCGCCCTCCTCATCGGGGTTCTTGCGGTCGAGGGCCGGCGCGCTCTCTTCGCCGCCGGTGTCAGGCGAGCGACCTGACATCGTCGAGAACGGCGAGGACGCGGGCGAGATAGTCGTCACGCCTGAACGGCTTGGTGATCACCCGTTCAGGGTGCGCGCCGATCACCGTGCCCTCGCCGCCTGCGCCCATGTCACCGGTCACGAAGAGACACCGTCGCGCTAGCTCCGGTTGATGGAGCGCGATCCACTTGTAGAGCGCGGAGCCGTCGATCTCACCGGGCATGCGGATATCGGTGATCACCGCGTCGCAGCGCTCATGCTCGAGGATGGCGACCGCCTCGACCCCATCTCGCGCGATGAGAACTTCGAGCCCGATCTTGGCGAGGAACCGGCGCTGAATTTCGCGGATGGCCGGCTCGTCATCGACGATCAAGACCCTCGCCTGGTCCCCCGCTGGGCGGATCGGCCGCTTCGTCGATGCCGATGCGGCGCTCTCCGGGAGGGTCGGGGCCGGAATGAGCTCGGGGATCCCGGCGGTCGCCGGGACTTCGTCGGCTTGCGGAGGCCGTGCAGCCTCTTCGGCCCGTGGCGCCGCGGCCGCGCGGAGCCGGACCATCAGGCGCGCGCCGCCGGACGGCGCATTCTCCGCCGCGATCGTGCCCCCGGCTTCCGAGATGAACCGTTGCACGAGCGAGAGCCCCAGTCCAGTGCCGGCGCCCACCGCTTTCGTGGTGTAAAACGCGTCGAAGATGCGATCGGGCTCGAGAAACCCCGGTCCGTCGTCCTCGAAAGTGATCGCGACCCAATCGGTCCCGATGGCTTCCGCCCGGACCGACAGCTTCGTGCCGCCGCCCGAGCGCATCGCTTCGAGCGCATTCGACATGATGTTCATCACGGCGTGCTCCAGGCGTTGCGCCTCGACTTCGACGTACAGGTCGTCCGGAACTGCCACCGACAGCGCCTTGCCGGCTTGGGCGAAAGCGTACGCGCGCAGGCCGGTGGCGACATCGACCGCGTTCTTCAGGTTCACCGCGGCGATTTGGGCGTTCGACTGCCGCGAGAACAGGAGGAGATTGCGGACCAGGTCGCCGGCCCGTCCGGCCTCCCTGATGAGTGGTGTCACCAGCTCGGCGAGGACTCGGTGGATGGCCGGATCCGGATGATTCTCGAGCTCCGCCGCGATGCATTCCGCAGTCCCGAGAATGCCGGCCAGGGGATTGTTCAACTCGTGCGCCAGCCCGGCGAGCATGAATCCGATCGCCCCGAGCTTCTCCTGCTGCACCAGCTCGCGCTGAGTCTTCTTGAGGTTCCCGATGGTCGCGCTCAGCTCGACGTTCTGCGCTTCAATCTGGGTTCGCGCTTCCTGCATGCTGTCCGCCATCTCGTTGAAGCGCCGCGCAACCGTTGCGAGCTCGTTATACCTCTGCGGCGGAATGCGAGTGGCCAGTTCGCCGCCGCCGAGCCGCGCCGCGGCTTCGGCGAGTTGTCCGAGCGGCTGCGCGACGCGCCGCTGGACGAGTCGGACGAAGAGGGTCGCGAGCACGATCAGCGCGACGCCGACCAGCGTGATCCCGATCAACAGCCGCTGGAACAGGGCCACCTGTTCTTCGTGAAGCTGGGAACGATCCCGCTCGCGCAACGCCCCGAATCGACCCACTTCCGCCTGGAGCTGCTCGGCTTGGCGCTGCAGTTCGGCGACACGCGCGCGCGCGGCCACCGAATCGCCGCGCTGGATGAGCTCGAATGCGCCGTGCGCTTCGACTTCGAGCTCTTGATGTAGCTCCTTGATCGTTTCGACCTGGAGCCGCGCTTCGAGCGGCATGGACTGAAAGAGGTACTGGCGAAGACGGGTATAAGCCGTTTGACCGAGCGCCTCGAAGCGCTCCAGGTTGCGCTCGCTGGGCGCCTGCAGCTGCTGATACGACGCGAGCAGCTGTCCATAGACGGCGGTAACGATCTCGTCGGCGGCGTGCTGCTCGGCCAGGCGAGCACTCGTGTCGCGCTCGACGTCACGCCGCAGCGACCCGAACAGCAGGATGATGCCGACCATCACGCCGCCGGCGGCGACCGCGAACCCCGTGGTGCCGAGCACGAGGAGCTGCCGGAGCGATCGCCGCCGGGCGGTCACTTGGGTAGGCTCCTGGAGACCGTGCGGGTTCCGTTCGCGGTGATCTCTGCGAGAAAGTACGACGGCCGAGTATCGCCGTTTTCGTCGAACGTGATCGGGGCGGTAGCGCCCTCGTATGCGGGGCGCTGCGTGCCGAGAGCGGCGAGATATCCGCGAATCGCGTCGCGTTCCGGGCCCACGGCGCGCGCCGCTGTGGCGAGCAGCATGACGGAGTCATAGGTCAACGCGGCCTCCACCGCCAGCGGAGCTCCGGTCGTGGCCCGAAAGCGCGCCCGCAGGCTGTTCAGCGCAGCGCGCGAAGTGCTCGGATCGATGAGACTTACATATCGCACGCCGGTCAGGACGCCATCGGCATTCTGCTCCGATTCGGCGCTGTCGATCCCGTCACTGGCCAGGATCCGAAGCTCTGGCAGCGCCGGCCGAAGTACGGGAAGGAGCTGGCGTATCTGCATCGTGCGCCCGAGCCAGACGAGCAGCTCCGGGCGCCCCTCGGCGAGCGAGCGGGCGATAGCGCCCACATCGCGCAACTCCTCTTCCCCGGTGTACGGCGCGTCGTAGACCACGGGCACGTTGCCGCGCGCCAACCGCGCCCGGAGCTCCTGGTGCAACGAATGTCCGTAGTCGTCGTTGACGAAGAACATCGCGACGCGTGGCCTGGCCTTGTCGGCCATGACCAGATCGGCGAGGAACCGCGCCTGGTGAACGTCGCTCGCCACCAGGCGAAAAGTGTACGGGCCGGCCTGGCTGAGCAGGGGCGCGGAGCTCGTCGGTGCGATCTGGACCAGATGGCGCGCGTTGTAGATCTGCGCCGCGGAGAGACTCGAGCTGCTGTTGGAGTGTCCGACCACCCCGATGATGGCGTCGTCCAGGGAAAGGCTTTCTGCCGCCGAGAGGGCCGGACCAGCGCGGGTGTTGCCGCCGGTGATCACCCGAAGATCGAGTGGGCGTCCCTGGATGCCGCCCGTGGCGTTGATGTCGGCGGCGGCGAGCCGGGCGCCCGCAACGGCGTCGTCGCTGACGACGACGCCGATCCGGACCGGTTCTCTCGATCGACACCCCACGGCGGCCAAGGCCATCGCGGCGACGCCGATCATCAGTGACGGCGCGAGAACCAGGCGATACCGCCTCATCCTTCGATCCGTTTCAGGCGACCATCGACGACCTCGAACAGGACGTAGGCCGGCAGGGCGTCGCCGTTCGCGTCGAACGAGATCGTGCCGGTGATGCCTGGAAAAGCCTTGCCCGAGGCGGCCGACGCTTCCAGGTAGTTCCGGAGGCTCTCACGGTCGGTGGCTCCGGCTCGCAGCCCTTCTGCGACGATGCCGACGGCGTCATAAACGAGCGCGGCACCATCGGTGAAAGGCCGTCCGGTCAGCGACTCGAAGCGCGAAGCCACGCGGCGCAACGTGGGCTGGTTCGCTGTCACGTCGGCGTAGGCGACGATCCAATCACCCTCGAACCGCCGCACTTCGGGCAGGGCACCCAGGAAGCTGACACCGTCACTTCCGAAGACGCGGAGGTGAGGTAGCGCCGTGCGCAGCAGCGGTCGGAGAAGTCCGAGCTCTTCCGGAAGGCCTACCCAGACGAGCAGCGTGGGTCTTGCATCGGTGAGCGAGTGGAGAATCTCGTCGAGGCCCTTCGCGAACGCCTCTCCCGCCAGAAACGGCGAATCGTAAGCCAGCGGAATCCGCGCCGCTCGGAACGCCGACTGGAGAAACCCGTTCAGCGCACGCCCGTAGTCGTCGTTGACGTAGAGCACCGCAACGCGCTCCGCCGGGGACCTGGCTGCGACATGCGAGACGATGAATTTCGCCTGGTACTCGTCGCTCGCGACGAGGCGGAAGCTGTACGGGCCCGCTTGGGCAAACAGCGGGCTCGACGAGTTGGGTGCGATCTGAACAAGGTGCTGGGTGTTGTAGACCTGCGACGCGGCGAGACTCGTGGCGCTCCCGCCGTGACCGATGACCGCGACCAGGCGCGGATCGGCGGCGAGACTCTCGGCCATTCTGATTGCGTCCCGTGGAGCGGCGCCGCGTGCCTCGTCGATGACGCCAAGCTCCAGCCGCCTGCCGTGGATGCCCCCGGCGGCGTTGATGTCCTCGACCGCAAGCACGGCGCCGGACTGTGAGCCCGAGGTTCCCACGACGGCGATGCGGAGCGCTGCCGGCGCGCTGCAACCCGCCGCGAGGAGTAGCGCGACAACTTGGGCGAAGCGTTTCGGGAGGGCGTCGATGGTGGCCTGGAATGGCACCGCAGTCCCAGAAGTGTACAGCTCCCGGGAGCTGCGCAGGGCCCTGCATCTGCCTGGGGTCTCGAAGCGGCGGCAGAGGGGGTCCCCCGCCCTCGCCGACTAGTTCTGTGTCAACGGATTGAGGCGCACCCAGCGGTTGCAGGTCTCCTGCAGGGCCTGGGGGTCGTCGCTGGCCATGGCTTCGGCGAGGAAGAGGTCGATCTCCCGGCGGTCCTTGCCGGCCCGGCGCAGGGCCTGGCGGACGGCGGAAGCCACTGCCCAGCGGTTGCGGGTGCGCAACGTGACCTGGACTTCGGGGAATCGGGGATCCGTTGGCGTCAAGATGAGGAAACCTCTCATCCAAGAACTACTGTCGCCGGCCGAGAATGTTACGTCGGAGCGGCGGAAAGGCCCGCGCTGCCCGAAGAAGCGCCCGAAACGAGACCGGAATCAGTAGAAACCGAGCTCGAGCCGGGCGGCCTCGCTCATCATGCTCTGGTTCCAGGGCGGGTCGAGGACCACGTCGACCTGGGCGCTCGCGATTTCGGGCAGCTTTTCGAGCCTCTTCTGGATGTCCTGGGCGAGAATGTCGCCCATCCCGCAGCCCGGAGCGGTGAGCGTCATCTGGATATGGGCGGCCTGGCGGCCGTCCGGTCCGGGAGGGTCGAGCAGGCAGCTGTAGACCAGCCCGAGCTCGACGATGTTGACCGGAATCTCCGGGTCGTAACAGGTCCGCAGCACGTCCCAGACCCGCTCCTCCAGCGATTGGGCCCCGGCCCCGGAGGCCGCGGGAGAAGGGAGCGTCGGCTCGAGCCCGATGGCGTCCAGGTTCTCGGGATCGATGCGGTAGAGCCCGCCGTACTCGGTCGTCACGGTCACGGTACCGCCCAGCTTCTGCATCACCGTGACCTTGGTGCCGAGAGGAATCCGGGTCGGGGAACCGTGCGGAATGACCACGGCGTCGAGGTCGCGCGAGGTCACGGCTTCGATGCGGTCGGAGGAGCTCATTAACCTTTCATCTTACTCCTCGCACGGCACTCCGGGGTCTCCAGCCCATGCGGGCGAGCAAGGCCTGCGCCTGCCCGCCCCAGCCGGTCTGCGGTAGAGTCTTTCCGCGCCGCATCCGCGGCGGAATCCCAACGTTGTGGAGGTCCAGATGAAGCTCACTCTGCTCCTGTTCGCCGGCGTTCTGCTCGTCACCCAGGTCGCCGCGCAGTCGTTGTCCAAGCCGCCCGCAAGCCGCATCGAGCCGGTCCGCGAAACGCTCCATGGCGTCGAGATCGTGGACAACTACCGCTGGCTCGAAGGCGACAACTCGAACCCCGAGCGCATGGGCCAGGTCACGCCGGAAGTCGGCGCCTGGACCGACTCCCAGAACGCTTTTACCCGTTCGGTGCTCGACAACCTGCCGGGCAGGAAAGAGCTCGAAGCGCAGCTCCGGCCGTTGATGGAGGTCGGCTCGGTCTCGACGCCGACGATCCGCGGCGATCGGTACTTCTTCTCGCGGCGCGAGGGCACGCAGAACCAGCCGAGCTACTACTGGCGCAAGGGTTACAAGGGCGAGTCGCATCTGCTCCTCGACCCGGCGCAGCTCGATCCCACGGGCCTGACGACCATCACCTGGATCTCGCCCTCGCAGGACGGGCGGCGGGTCGCTTACGGCACCTACAAGTCGGGCGACGAGAACACGACGCTCCACCTGATGGAGGTCGACACCGGCAAGCGCCAGGCGCTCGAGATTCCAAACAAGACCCAGGCGCCCGACTGGATGCCGGACGGCTCGGGCTTCGTCTACCAGAATCTCAAGGACCCGAAGGATCCCTACACCGGTCGCGTGCTCTTCCACCGCATGGGCACCGAGGTGGCGAACGACCCGGTGCTCTTCCGCCAGTTCACCAAGGAGGAGAACGAGAAGCTCGCCACGACCTGGGGTCCCGGCGGCACTCTGTCGCGCGACGGCAAGTGGCTGACTCTCGTCTACTTTACGGGAACGCGCTCGAACGATCTCTGGGTGGCAAATTTCGCGCAGTATCTCTCGACCGGCAAGCTCGTAAAGCGCGACGTCGCGGTCGGCAAGGACGGCAACTCGTTCGGCTTCGTCGACGGCGAGACGCTCTTCGTGCAGACCAACGTCGGGGCGCCGAACGGCCGAATCGACGCCTACGATCTCGAGTCGACCGGGGAGGCGAAGCCGCGCACGGTGGTCGCCGAGCGCGCCGGGACGGCGATCCAGAGCGTGAGCGCTCGCCAAGGGTCTCCTGGCCGTCGAGTATCTGAAGAACGCCGCGAGCGTCATCGAAATCTTCGATGCCAGCGGCAAGTCGCTCGGCGAGCTCAAGATGCCGGGAATCGGCTCCGCCGGTCTCGCGACCGAGCCCGATCGCACGGAGGCCTATCTCAACTTCACGAGCTTCAACTATCCGACCAGCATCTTCCGCGTCGACCTCGCGAAGCCCGTCTGCCGAGCCCGAGCTCTGGGAGCGCCCAGCGGTGCCGGTCGATCCGTCGACCGTCGAAGTGAAGCAGGTCTGGTACAAGTCGAAGGACGGCACGAAAGTCAGCATGTTCCTGGTCCACCGGAAGGGTCTCGCTGCTCTCCGGCGACGAACCCGACGATCCTCACCGGCTACGGCGGCTTCAACATCTCCGAGACGCCGGCGTTCTCCGCCACGATGTTCCAGTGGTTCGACGCCGGCGGTGTGATGGCGCTGCCGAACCTGCGCGGCGGCGGCGAGTACGGCGACGCCTGGCACGAAGCCGGGATGCTCGGGCAAGAAACAGAACGTCTTCGACGACTTCATCGCCGCCGCCGAGTGGCTGATCGCGGAGAAGTACACGAACCCGTCGCGGCTGGCGATCGCCGGGCGGCTCGAACGGCGGGCTGCTGACCGGCGCCGCGATCACCCAGCGCCCGGAGCTCTTCCGCGGTCGCGATCGTCGCCGTGCCGCTGCTCGACATGCTGCGCTACCAGGACTTCCTGATGGCGCGCTACTGGGTGCCGGAGTACGGCTCGGCCGAGAACGCCGCCGCAGTTCAAGTTCCTGCGCGCCTACTCGCCCTATCAGCACGTGAAGCCGGGAGTCGCCTATCCGGCGGTTCTGCTCACGGCGGGCGAGAACGACACGCGCGTCCACGCGCTGCACGCGCGCAAGATGACGGCGGCGCTCCAGGCGGCGGCGTCGCGCGAGCCAGCGGCCCACCCGGTGCTGCTCTGGGTCGATCGCGAAGCGGGCCACGGTCAGGGCAAGCCGCTGAATCTCCGCATCCGCGACGCCGCGGATCAGCGGATCTTCTTCATGTGGCAGCTGGGGATGCTGCCACAGAGCTGAACGAAGCCACCTGTCGCTGACTTACCAGTCTCGCCATCCGCCGCGACGGGTCCTGTCTGGTCCGTATCCCATGGGGTCCTCGCGCTGAAGAGGCGCGCTCCGGTCCCCATGGGAGCCCTCGGCCCAGCCACCCCTCGCTACCGTCGTCGAGAAGGAGACTGTTCCGAGGCGAGCCTCGACCGCGGTTGACGGCGATCGGGCTCCGAGCCCCTCAGAAGGGGCAAGCACCGCAGAGCGCGAGGAGGGACTCTCGGGGACCCCCGAGCGTCGAGGAGCGCACGAGCCCGATCGCGAAAAGGAGAATCCCTCGACAGCGAGCCCTCACGACAGCTCCGGCCGCTCGACTTCTACTGCAGATACCCCAGCGCCTTGAGCTGTCGGATCTGTTCTTCGGTCAGAGCTTGCTCGCGAGGCGCGGCGCGCGCGAGGTGGGTGTAGCCGGATTTGAGCCGCGCCAGGAGCTCGCGCAGAAGGTCGCTGCGCTCGACGGAGAGGTCGTGCGCCGCCGCCGGGTCGGCCCCGAGGTCGAAGAGTTCGCGGCGCTCGAGCGCCGGGCCGTAGAGCTTGAACGCGAGGCAGCGGCTGTCCTGCCCCAGGCCGACGGAGGCCGGGGTCTCGCAACTCTCGCTCACCAGGCTCACGAGATGCTTGCGCGCGGTGCCCGGCAGATCCAGATGGAAGCTCTTCCAGTCGGTGCCGAGGTCGAAGCGCGCCGACGGCCGGCCGTCGACCAGCGCCTGCACCGCGCGCGGCTGATGAAAAGCGACGGCCCGGAACTCGACCGCCGGCGGAACGGAGTCGAAGTCGGCCTGGCGGGATACCCAGAACCCGTCCGCTTCCATCACGGCGTCGGAAGAGATCGCTTGCCAGAGCTCGCCGGCGCGACCGGTGAGCAGAGTGTGCCCCTCGATCTCGAGCATCTTCACCTCCGCGTAGGCTTCGCCGGAGAGCGCCCGTTCCGGCCGCGCGAAAAGGGGCTTCAGGCTCGTCCCGGAAAGCCGCGGTGGTGGCGCGACGCCGGCGAGACCGTAGATCGTAGGGGCGAGATCGATTGTCTGCACCAGCCGTCCGATGCGCGCTCCCGCGTGTTGTCCCGGATGCACCACGATGAGCGGAATGTGCAGGCACTCGGGGTAGATCTGCGTGTGCACCAGCCGGCCGTGCTCGCGGAACTCCTCGCCGTGGTCGGCGGTGAAGATCACCGTCGTGTCGTGCGCGAGGCCGCTCCCTTCGAGCTCGGCGAAGAACTTGCGCGTGACGTCGTCGAGATAGCGGATCGAGGCGTCGTAGAGCGCCTTGTAGTACTCCACCGCCGCCGGCGTCGTCGTCGCCAGCCCGCCGTTGATGGCTGCGAAATGCGGCCCGTCCGGTTCGCCCGCTCCCGGTGGCGGCGGACCTGGCCAGAAGAGCTTGCGGTAACGCTCGGGCGGCGCGTACGGGTCGTGCACCGTATAGGTGTGCAGGAAGAGGAAGAAGCGCTCGCCGGGCCGAACCGACTTCAAGAAAGCGATGCCGCGGCCGAAGGTGCGTTCGACGTCGGTATCGGAAGCGTACGGCGTGTCGGTCCACTCCTGGAAACCGCGGGAGAAGCCGTAGCCGCCCTGTACATAGCCGCCTTCGGTGTGCCCGGCGGTGCGGAAGCCGGCATGCAGGAGCACCTCGGGAAGCGTCCGAATCTCCGGCGCGAGGACACTCGAAGGCGGGAAGACGCCGTGCTCCGCCGGGTAGAGACCGGTGAAGATCGACATGTGAGAGGGCAGGGTCGAAGGTACTTGGGCGTAGGCGCGCTCGAAGAGCGTGGCGCGGGCGGCGAGCTCGTCGAGGAACGGTGAGGTCGGCCGCCCGTAACCGTAAGCGCCGAGGTGATCGGCCCGCAGCGCGTCGATCGAGATCAGGATATAGCCGCGGGTCGGCGTCGCCGCGAAGCCGGCCTGCGTCTCTGGGGCCGTCGGCGGGCTCGTCTTGCTGGACTTGCAGCCGGGCAGGCCGGCGGCGACGGCGACAACGAGGATGAGGAGAACCGGGCCGGCACGACGCATTCGGAGGGCGATCTTAGCCCGTGCGGATAGAATTCGATCCGGAGAACAGCCGGCGGATCCACGAAAGGACTCTCGGACATGCGCGTTCTGGTCACTGGGCATCACGGTTACATCGGCTCGCTGCTGATGCCGCTCCTCGCCGAGCGCGGCATCGACGCCTGCGGCCTCGACAGCGACCTGTTCGAGACCTGCACCTTTGGCCCGCCCGTGACCGAAACCTGGCGTTCGATCCGCAAGGATCTGCGCGACGTGACGGTAGGAGATCTCGCGGGTTTCGACGCCGTGATGCATTTAGCCGCCCTGTCGAACGATCCGCTCGGCGATCTCAATCCGAACCTGACCTACGACATCAACCTCGATGGGTCGCTGCGACTCGCCCTGCTCGCGAAGGAGGCCGGCGTCCCGCGCTTCCTCTTCTCCTCCTCGTGCAGCAACTACGGGGCGTCAGGTGACGGGCTCCTCGACGAACAGGCGGAGCTCGCACCGCTCACGCCCTACGCGGTTTCCAAGGTGAAGCTCGAGGCGGAGCTGGCTCGCCTCGCGAACGGATCGTTCACGCCGGTCTTTCTGCGCAACGCGACTGCCTACGGCATCTCGCCACGCTTACGCGTCGATCTGGTGCTCAACAACCTGACCGCCTGGGCAGTGACCACCGGCAAGATCGTGCTGCAGAGCGACGGCACGCCCTGGCGTCCGATCGTCCATGTCGAAGACATCTGCCGGGTCTTTCTGTTGCTCCTCGACGCGCCGCGCGAGAAGGTCCACGCGCAGGCGTTCAACGTCGGGGCCTCGGCGGAGAACTACCGCATCCGCGAGCTCGCGGAGATCGTCGGCGAGACGATTCCCGGCTGTGAAGTGACCTTCGCCCAGGGCGCCGGCCCCGACGCGCGCAACTACCGCGTGAGCTCCGACAAGCTCGCCCACGCCTTCCCCGGCTTCCGCCTGAAGTGGAACGCCAAGAGCGGCGCGCGCGAGATCTACGAGGCTTATCTCGCCGCCGGTCTCACCAAGGCCGAATTCGACGGACCGCGGTACAAACGCCTGGCGCACATTCGCCAGCTGCTCGATGCCGGTACCTTGTCGAGCGACCTGCGTTGGACGACGGCGGAGCAACCGGTCGCGAGCTAGGGCGTGGCTTCCGGGGGCACGATCTCCGCGAGCCGTCCGGACGCTTCGGGCAATGCATCGATCTCGAAGCCTTCGGCGAGCGCGGCGGCGAAGACGTCGGCGAGGCGCGCCTCGCGGCCGAGGCGGGCGGAGCGCGGGCGGAAGCTCTCCGTCCAGCGCAGCAGGAACTTGAAGAAGCGCGGCGTCCACAAGGCGAGAGCCCAGGTCCATTTGAGAGTGGTCGAGTCCGGCAGAATCTCGAAACGCCGCACCTTGCCGCGCGCCGAGAGGTCGACGCGATCGAAACCGCGCGACCGCTCGCACGGCACGAGGGCCAGGGCGAGGTCGCTCTGGGTCTGTTCGCGGTGGCGCACCAGCCGGGCGAGGAGGTCGCGCGGCTGCAGCAGGAGGTCGGGGAAGCCGACCGCCGCCATGCGGTCGCCCAGAAACGGTGCGGCCGCGGCTACGGCGAATGGCACGCCGCGGGACGCAGCGGGCGTGGAGAGCATGCGATAGGCGAGCTCGACCCCGAACTCGCCCCCGTCGCCGAGACGCTTCGGAACGTCCCACTTGCCCTGTCGCAAGACGACGATCGCACGCATGACACCCGCGAAACGGAAGTTGTCGAGCAGATCCTGGCAGGCGATGCGCGGCGGGGTTTCTCCGGATGCCGCGCCTGCGACCGAGAGCGGAAGGATCTCGCGGCTCGGGCCTTTTCTCTTCCCGATGCGCGTCGCCTTGCCGTCGGCAGGAAGGAGTCCCCAGATCTCTCGCATGGTCTCGACCGCTCGCTCGCCCGCACGCCCGACTTGCTCTCCCCCGGGCTTGCCGGTACCCTAGCGCAACTCTCCGCCATGTGGGACAACCTTCGCGCTGACACGCGGCGCCTCCGCGAGATCAAGAGCAAACCGGCGCCCTGGTACGTCCTCGAATCGTTGCTGTTCGAGAACGGCTATCAGGCGGTGCTGCTGCATCGCCTGGCGCACTGGTTCAAGGCGCACGGCATCCCGATCTTCGGCCCGGCGATCGCGCGCTACAACCTCTTTCTCACCGGAGTCGACATCGCCCCGGCGGCGAAGATCGGTCCCGGCCTGCGTATCGCCCACGGCACCGGCATCGTGGTCGGCAACGCCGTCGAGATCGGCGCCGGCTGCCTGCTGATGCAGGGCGTCACCCTCGGCGCCCCTACCCAGGCGCGCATCGCCGAGATGCCGAAGCTCGGCGACCGCGTCACCCTGGGCGCCCACGCCTGCGTCATCGGCGCGGTCGCAGTCGGCGACGACGTCTTCCTGGGCGCCCAGGTCCTGGTCACCAGCGACGTCCCCGCGCGCAGCCGCGTGACGGCAAAGGTCGAGCTCGAGATCCGCAGCCGAACGGAGATCCCGAGCGGTTGACGGCTAGAGCGGGGATCTTGCCGGAGACGGGTCGGCGGTGGCCCGCAGGCGGGCGAGCTCGGCGCGCGCGCTCCGGGTCTCCGGATTGTCCGTTCCGAAGAGCTGCTCGCGCGTCCCGACCGCCTTCTCGATGAGTGCCGCGCCGCGTTTGCGCTCGCCGTTCGCGCCGAGCGCCCGACCGAGCGCCAGTTGGGCGACCGCGGTACGCGGATGGATTTCGCCGTAGCGGCGGATCATCATCGCGACCGCGCGCTCGAAACGCGGCACCGCTCTGGCAGGATGCCCCTCTCGAAGGTCGATCTCGCCGAGGCCGAGAATCGCGTAGACGACGTTGGGACCGTCCGGTCCGCCGAGGCGCTCGGCGTGCTCCAGCATGGACCGGTAGACCTCGCCGGCCCGGCGTAAGTCGCCGCGGGCGAGCAGCGCTTCGCCCAGATTGCCGCGCATGCGGTCGGCCTCCACATCGTCCGGTCGGCTGCCGGCGTAGATTTCGACCGCCCTCTCGACCCCGGCGAGCGCCGCATCGTACCGAGCCTCTCCCCAGTCGACTCCGGCCACCGCGTCGAGGACCTGCGCATACTCCGGGCTCGCCTCCCCGCCCGATCGCCGGCGGATCTCGAGAGCACGTTCGAGCGTCGCGCGCGCTTCGGGCAGGCGACCGAATTCGCGCTGCGCTTTCCCCTTCTCGACCAGAACTGCAGCGACTTCCGGAGCCTCCGCTCCGTGCTGGCGCGAGGCGTTCGCGAGCGCGCGGTCGAACGCGCCGACGGCGCGCTCGAAGCTCCCGAGGTGACGATAGGCGGTTCCGAGCGCGAGCCAGAGCGCCTCCTGCACCTCGTCCTGTCCGGCGAGCTGAGAGACTCCCGCCTCGCCCCGTTCGAGCAGCTCTTTCACCGACGGCACGTTCGGCGTCATACCCGCCTCCCCGAAGAGCCCGATGAGGTAGGCGGTGACCTCCTGCGCCTTGGCCGCCTCGACCTGCGCGTGATTTCTCTCGTCCCGCAGGCGGATCGTGTAAATCGCGGAGAGGGTCGCCAGAGCGGCAATGGCGGCGGCCGTGCCCGCGACGGCCCAGCGGTGGCGCGCCATGAACTTCGCGCCGCGGTAGGCCAGCCCCGCCTCTCGGGCCCGCACCGGACGTCCTTCGAGGAAGCGCTTCAGGTCCTCGGCGAACGCGGCGACCGAGACGTAGCGCTCCGCCGGGCGCCTCGCCAGCGCCTTGGCCAGGACGTTGTCGAGATCGCCGCGCAGGCTTCGCCGGAGCTTCGCAGATCCCACCACGGTCGAGGCCCGCCGCAGAGTTCCGTGGAGGATCGCGTCCTCGATCTGACGCGATCCGGCGCCTTCCCCGCGATAGGGACGACAGCCTGTGAGGAGCTCGTAAAGCACTCCGCCCAGCCCGTAGACGTCGGTCGCGGTCGTCGTCTCCTGGCCGAGAATCTGCTCGGGACTGGCGTAGGCCACGGTCATGAAGCGCCCACGCGTAGCGGTCGGGGAGGCCGCCGCCTCACCTTCCCCGGACTCGAGCAGTTTTCCGATTCCGAAATCGAGCAGCTTGGGACGGCTGTCGGCGCCGATCAGGATGTTGCTCGGCTTGATATCGCGATGCACGATGAGGCGCTGGTGGGCATGCTCGACCGCGGCGCAAACTTCCAGAAAGAGCCCGATGCGCGCGCCGAGATCCAGGCATCGCCGGTCGGCGAAGGCGAGAATCCCACTCCCGTCCACGTATTCCATGACGAAGTAGGGCAGGCCATCCTCGGTCCTGCCGCCGTCGAGCAGCCGGGCGATACCGGGATGCTCGAGCGCCGCGAGGATGCGCCGTTCGGTGTGGAAGCGGCGCACGATCTCGGCGCTCTCGAGCCCCCCCGAGACGACCTTGATCGCCACCTGCTGCTCGTAGTCGCCGGTGGCGCGTTCGCCCAGATAGACGCGGCCCATCCCGCCCTCTCCGAGGAGCCGCACGACCCGCCAGGGACCGATGCGCTCACGCACGATCTCCGGCAGGTCCGGATCTTCGAGCCGCTGTAGCACGCCGACTTCGGTTCCGGCGAGGAAGCTCCCCGCGCCGGCGTGGGACTCGAGAAGCGAGGTCACCTCCGAGCGCAGCTCGGGATCCCCCTTCGCCCGAATTTCGACGAAGGCGAGGCGCTCGGCCTCCGGCAGCTCGAGGGCCTCCGCGAAGAGTGCCCGCGCCTCCTGCCACCGGCTCTCTTTCATGACGGCTTCGGCGAGGCGGCGGCCGCGCCGCCCAGCTCGCGAAACAGAAAAGCCCGCGCGAGGGCCCAGTCGCGGCTGATGGAAGCCTCGGAGCGCCCCGTCACCTCCGCCGACTCCTCGATGGTCAGGCCGCCGAAAAAGCGCAGCTCCACCAGTTGTTCGAGCTGCGGATCGCGGCGCGCGAGCTTCTCGAGCGCCTGCTGGAGGTCGAGCAAGTCGATCGGCGGGGTCGACGGCGGCGCGGCGGCGAGGTCGAGCGCCGCGACGTCGACGGTCATCGCGCCTCCGCCGCGCTTCGCGGCGTGGCGCTCGCGCGCCTGATCCACCATCACCTGGCGCAGGACCTTGGCAGCGAAGGCGAAGAAATGATGGCGATCCTCGAGCCTCGCCGCCGGCCGGCCCAGCAGGCGCACGATGAGCTCGTGGACCAGGGCCGTCGGTTGCAGCGTGGCGTTGTCGGAGTGGCGGCGCAGATGCGCCCGGGCCAGCTTCTTGAGCTCGCCGTAAACCAGGGGCGTGAGCTCGTCGAAGGCCGTCCGCTCCCCGCGCTGCCAACGCGCCAGGAGGGCGGTGATCTCGCCCGGCGCGGGTATCCCCGCGCCGTTCGTCGCCGATCGGGTCATGGTCCGGGAGGGATCGTAGGAAGGCGCAGAGGCCGGGTCAAGTGCCGGTGGCCGGAGCTTGCGCTCCTGCCTGAGGGAGTTTCCCCCGCCTTTCCGTAAGTGGATAGAAGGACCCAACCCAAAGTCCAGTTGCGGAGGTCGCCATGCTCCCAGAATCGAGAGCTCCATTTGCCGTCCTTCTCCTCGGAGCCGCGCTGCTCGCCCCGCCTGCACTCGCCCAGCTGACCGCCATCGGCAGCCAGTACTGGGACCAGGCCTCGTCGGGGATCGAGGGCGACAGGGAGCTCGGGGACGAGTTTGGCCGGTCTCTCGCGACCGGCGACTTCAACTGCGATGGCATCGCCGATCTCGCCATCGGCGTCCCCTACGAGGACGTCACCTACGACTGCGACGGCGACGGCACGGCGGATCCGAACGAATGCATCGACGCCGGCGCAGTGCAGGTCATCTACGGCAGCGCGCAGGGGCTGCATGCGAGCCTGGGGCACGCCGACCAGCTCTTCACCCAGGACTCCGCCGGAGTGCCCAGCAGCCCCGAAGTGGACGACCATTTCGGCTGGTCTGTCGCCGCCATGCGCGTGCCGCGTTCGAGCTGCGACGACCTCGCGGTCGGCGCGCCGGAGGAGGACGTCAGCGACGGTCCGTTCGTCCACGTCGACGCCGGCGCGGTCTTCTACTTCCGCGGTACGACCTCGGGCCTGGTCCCCGACGGCCTGTTCGTCCAGGGAAGGGACGGCGTTCCGGAGTCCCCCGAGGACGACGACCGGTTCGGCTTCGCGCTCGGAATGGGTCCCACGATCGGGCGCAACGGCGCCTGCCTGAACGGCGAGGGCATCCGGTCGCTGGCGATCGGAGCGCCCGGCGAAGACCTGGGTCTCGGCGGCAACGACGAGGGCATCGTCATCGTGGTCGTCGCGCCGTGCAGCCTCGCGGGCGCTGGCACCGGCGATCTGCCGAGCCATTTCAACTGCGGCAGCTCCGAGGCTGCGTGCCAGGCGCTCGCAGACAACGGTTTCCCGCATCGCGCCGGCGAGGCGATCGCCGCCGGCGAAAAATTGGCCGATTTTCTTCCGGAGGGCCAGAGCGATCACTTCCTCGCGCTCGGCGCGCCGGAGGATTCGAACGACGCCGCGAACGCCGGCAACGTTCAGATCTGGACGCCCGGCAATCCGGGACAGCTGACCGCGGAGCACGATTGCAAGCAGGGCTTCCAGGGCGCCCCCGGCGCAGCCGAGAGCGGCGACCGGCTCGGGAAGTCGCTGGTGGCGGGGGACTTCGACGGCGACGGGGAGGCGGATATCGCGGCCGGGGCTCCGTTCGAGGACGTCAACGCCAATTCGGTCGTCGACGCCGGCGGCGTCAGCCTTTTCTACACCGGGGACCACGCCAGCTCCCTCGACGACTACCCCAGCGGCGGCGGCCCCCCTCCGGGTCAGTTCTTCGATCAGGACGAGACCCACTTCGACGTCGCGCAGACCGCGGATCATTTCGGCGAGTCGCTGGGAGCGGGGGACTTCGACCATGACGGAATCGACGACCTCGTCATCGGCGTGCCCGACGAGAACGTCGGCAGCGACACCGACGCCGGGATGTTCCATGTGCTCTACGGCACCTCGTCCGGCCTCTCCACCACCGGCGACCAGGCCTTCGACCTCGACGATCCCAACCTCGTCGGCGACTCGCAGCCGCTCGACTATTTCGGGCAAGCCCTCGCCGCCGGCGACTTCGACGGTGACGGCAGGAGCGACCTGGCGGTCTCCGCGCCGGCAACCAGCAGTAGCAGCACGAGCGGCGGTGGCCTCTTCGTCCTCTACGGCGGCCTGCCGGGTGGGTTCCTCGACGCGATCGATTTCGACCGCTCGCCGAGCTCCTTTTCCGAGGCCGCGGGGACGATCACGATCACCGTCCAACGCACCGGCAGCGTCATCCTGCCGCTGGACGTCACCTACCACCACCTTCCGACTGGGGCGACCACCACCGCGGGAGCGGACTACGTCGATTTCGGCGGCAACCTGCACTGGAACGCCGGCGATCGCAGCGACAAGACCTTCACCATCACGATCCTCAACGACACCGTCGACGAGCCACCAGAGACCCTCGTCGTTGGCCTCGACGCCGGCGGAATCCACTGTCAGGAGCCACCGAACTGGACGATCACCATCACCGACAACGACCCCAACGTCCCCGGGACGATCCACCTCTCGGCCGCTGCGCAATCGACCGGAGAGAATGGCGGCTCGGTAACGGTGACGGTGAATCGCGTCGCCGGCACGACCGCTGGCGCGTCGGTGCACTACGCGACGGCTGACGGCACAGCTCTCGGCGGCGACGACTACACGGCCGTGAGCGGCACGCTGACCTTTGCCCTCAACCAGCTCTCCCAGAGCTTCCAGATTCCGATCCTCGAAGATCCCTGGGACGAGGCCGCTTTCGAGACCTTCACGCTCACGTTGAGCTCGCCGGGGGGCGGCGCCACCCTCGGTTCGCCGGCGACCCAGACCATCACGATCCTCGACACCGGCGGCGACACCGGTCTCTTCGGCGACGGCTTCGAGTCCGGCAGCCTCGCCGCCTGGAGCTCAGCGGTGCCTTGAGCCGACGGCTTCGGGAGGGATGGGGGGACAAATAGGGACTGTCCCCCTTCCCCGTTTGCTCATTTGTCGATGTGGATGTTCTCTTTCGCGCCGCTGTTGGCCACCGCAATCATGATCCCCAGGCCGATGGCGATCACCAGGCCGACCATCGTCCAGAAGGTCCCGATCGACGCGAGCACGCCCGTCTTCCACAGCGCGGCGAGGATGCCGCCGACGACGATGATGAAACCCAGCAGGTACATCCCGGTCCATTTCATGGTGACCTCCATATACAGCAAGCCGGATGCCATCGTTCGACCTGGAGCGGTCCATCGAACATCTAACCCTCGGAAGGGCCCTAACGCGCACGGGCCGAAAGCCCCCGCGTCGAGTGAGTGAAGCTACCCAACGGAAGTCCTCTAGTTGTGCTTCGCACTGGAGGCGCAAAGTTACAAAAGGGTCAAGTGGTGGGGGGAGGGATTGGGTCGAGTCGATGGCCGATTCCTTGTTTGACAGCCCAGGGCGTCGGTGTGACGATACCGGCCTCGAAGTCCCCCGAGGAGTCCCATGGCCAGCCGCTACGCGCTCGGCACCCTTAGCCTGCTGTTCCTTTCGACCGTTAGCTGGGCCGCCGAGGACCGCTCGCCGTCGGTGTCGATCTTCGGTGCAGACTTCGAGAGCGGGGACGTCTGCCCCTGGTCGGTCACCGAGCACTCCCGACCTCTGCGACGGCATCGACAACGACTGCGATCTCCAGATCGACGAGGACTGCGTCGCGATCTGCGGCAACGGCATCATCGAGCCGGGCGAGACCTGCGACCCGCTCCCGACCTGCCCGGTGAGCTGCCCGCAGCAGGGGTGTGAGCTTTTCTCCCTGGTGAATCCCGGCACCTGCCAGGCCGCCTGTGTCGACGTCGGGCCGCAGACGCAGTGCGTCGACAGCGATGGCTGCTGCCCGGGCAGCTGCAACGCCAACACCGACAACGACTGCTCGCCGGTCTGCGGGAATGGCGTGGTCGAGCCCGGCGAGATCTGCGACGGCAACTGCCCGGTGTGCGGCGCCGAGCCGTTCACCTGCTTCGGTCCGGCCGGCAGCTCCGCGACTTGCGACCTGCGATGCCACCAGCCGTTCCTCGCCTGCGGCCCGGTCGACAGCTGCTGTCCCTTCGATCCGGCCGGCGGCGGCGCCAGCTGCAACAGCAGCAACGACAGCGAGTGCGCCGGCAGCAACGGCTGGCAGCACCGCGAGTGGCTCACGCCGATCTCCTGGGCGCCGTGCACTACCGTTCATGTCTACGGCATGGTCGCCGGCGACAGCGTTCTTTTTACCACCTGTTCGCCGGACGGCGTGGGTGCGAATGGCGACTCGACGATCACGAGCATTGTCAACGGCCTGGGCGGCTTCAACTACTTCCCGGGCCTGAGCCCGGTCAATGACGACACGACCGACCCCAACGCGTTGCCGCGGCTCGCCGGCTGGAGCTGCCAGTCAGGTCCCCTCTCTTATGCCATGAGCACGGCGCCGCAGAACGGCGGCGGTGTCTTTCTGGTCGGCACGGCCTCGCGCATCGACGTCACCGTCTGCGGCTTCCAAAACTCATCGGGCTCGTCGCGGTTCTTCATCTGGTGGAACGGCACCTCGAACCCGAACTCGGGTTGAGCGGATCGGACCATCGGCTGCCGTCCCCCGATCTCAGGCCGGCTGAAGCAGATCCACGGCGACGAGCGCGTCGACCGCTTCGCGCAGGCGGTCGATCGCGATCCCCGAGCGCTCGGCGATGTCCTCGAGGGAATTCTCCCCGTCCGAGAGGCTGAGCATCCAGAGCAGGGCGAGCTCGCGCTCGCGGCCGGCGTCGTCGCCGCCAATCGCGCGATAGAGGCCGCGACGGCCGAGCTGCGGTTCGCACTCGGGGGCGAGGTTGCGATAGCACTCTCGGTTTTCGAGGCCGTCGACGATTCCCTCGAGCGCCGCGAGCGCGCCGGCCAGAGCCTCGGGCCGGATGAAGTCGAGATTGTCGGCCGAGGTGTGGTACTCGGGATAGCGGCCGTAGGGTGTGCGGCTGAAAGAGCCGACGGCGAGGTCGATTCCGGGGGAGTTGTACTGGCGCTCGTCGTATCCGAACGGTAGGAACTCCTCGACCACCAGCTCTTCGCCGCGCCGCGCGAGGGTCCGCCGGACCTCGCGGTCGATCGGGGCGTCGCCGCGACGCGTCTTCTTGTAGTGGAAGGCGCCGGGCGCGCCGAGGCCGGCGAGGACGAGGCCATGGCGGATCGCGGCCCGCTTCTCGCGGTTCGTCGCCAACCAGACGATCGCGCCGATCGTCCCGGGGAGGAAGAGGAAGCGGTAGGAGAGCCGGCGGCGCGGGCGCGCCGCGAGCCGCTCGGCGAGCGCCGCGGCGACGACCATCCCCGAGAGGTTGTCGTTGGCGAGCTCCGGGTGACAGCAGTGCGTCGAGAGCAGCACCTCTTCGGTCGATTCGCCCGCCAGGCTGAGCTCCCCGTACGTCAGGCTGCCGGCGAAGAGCTCGGTGTCGACGGCGACCTCGTAGCGGCCTTCGGGCAGCGCCGCGGCGAGGCGGTCCGCGAGACAGAAGCCCCATTGCTCCTGGTAGTAGCTCGTCCGGTACGGGATGAGATCGGGTTTGTCGGGCAGCGAGTACAGGTGTTTGCGGAGCTCCGCGAGCTCGACGCTGCCGCGGAACGGAGCGCTGTAACCCAGGAGGTGGAGGCTCGTCTCCCCGGCGTCGACGATCCGCCGGCCATCGGGAGCGGTGAGCGTCGCTCCGCGCAGGCGCCACTCCCGCGGCACCTTCCAGTCGAACGCCGGCGTGCCGGTCGGGATCTCGTGGATCTCGAGCGCGATGCGCTCGCCGAGGACGCCCAAGCTCCGCCGGACGCCGTCGCCGGTGATGCTGCGCGGAATCGGAAAGAGCCGCGCGGCGAGCGCGTGAAGCTCGGCGCCGGTCATGAGGGCGGAGGCGCGAGATCCGGATAGCTCGCGTCGCGCGCGGAGATCAGCCGCACCGGCTCGGGCAGCACGATGCCGAGCGCCGGGTCGTTCCAGCGCACACCGCGCGCGGCCGCCGGTTCGTGGAACTCCGACATCGCGTAATGCACCTCGCAGTCGTCGGAGAGGGTGAGGAAGCCGTGCGCGACGCCGGGCGGGATGTAGACGCCCGTGCGCCCCTCGGCCGAAAGCTCGATCGCGAGGTGTTGCCGGAGGGTCGAGGAGCCGGGCCGCAGATCGACGAGCAGGTCGTGGATCGTGCCGCGCACGCAGCGCACGAGCTTCGCCTCGGCATGGGGCTCGGCCTGGTAGTGGAGGCCACGCAGCGTTCCGCGCCGCGGATTGAACGACAGGCTGGTCTGGACGAGCCGGGACTCGAGACCCGCGGCCGCGAATTCGCGGGCGCAGAAGGTGCGGGCGAAGAAGCCCCGGTCGTCGGCGAGCGGCTCGATCTCGACGAGAAAGGCGCCCGGAACGGCGAGACGGAGGAGCCTCACAGCAGACGGACCTCGGGAATCGCGACCAGGAAGCGCCCGCCCCAGTCGGCGACCGCCGCCATCTGGTCGGCGATTTCATCGCGCAGATTCCACGGCAGGATGAGAACGAAGTCGGGGCGGGTCTCGAAGATCGCTTCCGGCGCGCGGATCGGGATCCGCGTACCGGGCAGGTAGAGGCCCTGCTTGTGCGGGCTGCGGTCGACGGTGTAGTCGAGGAAATCGCCGCGCACGCCGCAGTAGTTGAGCAGCGTATTCCCCTTGGCGGGCGCGCCGTAGCCGACGATCGACTTGCCGGCACGCTTTTCGCGGATCAGGAACTCGAGCAGACGCCGCTTGGTCTCCCGTACTCTCTCGGCGTACCCGGCGTAGTAGCCACGGGTCTCGACGCCTTGCGCCCGTTCGCGGGCGAGCAAGGCGAGGACGCGCGCCGACCCCGGCCCGGCGCCCGCGGCTCCGGAGTCATGGGAATGTCGGGAATGTTGGGAAGCCCGGGAATCGTGAGAGCGATGGGAGCGCTGGCGGGCATAGATGCGCAGGCTGCCGCCGTGGGTCGGGAGCTCGTCGACGTCGAAGAGCTCGAGGCCGTGGCCGGCGAAGACGCGCTCGACGGCGACCAGGGAAAGGTAGGAGTAGTGCTCGTGGTAGATGGTGTCGAACTGGTTGTCGTCGATCATCCGCACCAGATGCGGGAACTCCATCGTCAGAACCCCTTCGGGCTTGAGCAGCAGCGCGAGGCCGCCGACGAAGTCGTCGAGATCGGGGACGTGGGCGAGGACGTTGTTGCCGAGCAGGAGATCGGCCGCGAGGCCCCGCCTCAAGAGGTCGCGGGCAGCCTCGCGGCCGAAGAACCGGACCTCGGTCGGGATGCCCAGCCGCACCGCCGCCTCGGCGACGTTCGCCGCCGGTTCGATGCCGAGCACCGGGATGCCGCGCTCGACGAAGTTCTTCAGCAGGTAGCCGTCGTTCGAGGCGATTTCGACGACCAGACTCTGCGCGCCGAGCCCGAAGCGGGGGACCATCTCGTCGACGTACGCCTTCGCATGCTCGAGCCAGCTGGTGGAGAACGAGGAAAAGTAGGCGTAATCGCTGAAGATCTCGAGCGGCGTCGCGCACTCCGGCAGCTGGCAGAGCCAGCAGCGTTCGCAGACGTAGACGCAGAGCGGCAGGAAGGGCTCGGCGCGGGCGAGGTCGGCCATGGAGAGGTAGGAGTTGGCGAGCGGGCTGCTGCCGAGATCGACCATCACGCGATCGAGCGGCGCGCCACAGGAACGGCAGATGAGGTCCGGCGCGGAAGCGGCCATGCGGGCGCGCGAACTCTACCAAAGGGGTCGGCGCCGGAAGCGGGTCGGAGCTCCCCCGGCTCGTGCTATCTTCTTGGCGCTTCGAGTCTTCCAGCCGATGACCCTCGATCCCGATCTGCTCGCCATCCTGGTCTGTCCGAAGTGCCGGGCGGCGCTCGAACGGGTGGCGCTGCCGCCAGCGCTCAGCCAGAGCCTGGTCGAACGCTACCGCGAGCACTTCCGCGACCAGACGCCCGTTGTCGAGGAGGGACTGCTCTGTCGCGAGTCCCAGCTCGTCTACCCGATCGTCTCCGACATTCCGGTTCTGCTCGTGGACGAAGCCTTGCCGGCTTCGGCGCTCGCCCGCTAGGTCGCCGGATAGCGACACCACGTGGGGTTGCTCACTCCCTTGCGACTCGCCTCCTGGGATGCGGCGAAGCGCGAGCGCCTGCGCTTCGGTCTCTGCGCGGCGCAGCTGCTGACCCTGTTCGGACTTGCGCTTTCGAACGTCGTTCTGGGGATCGCCTACCTCGCCTTTCCGGCGCTCAGGGAGCCGGAGGACCCGGCCTTTCGCCGCGCCCGGCCGCTCCTCGTCGCGGTCCTCGTCTACTACGGCCTCCTCGTGGTCGCGGTCGTCTTCTCGCAGGACCCCGCGACCAGCGCCGACAAGCTGCGTGAGCTTTTCACCCTCGCGGCATTGCCGCTCGCTCTGGGCTCGATCGCCGGCGAGCGCCGGCTGCGCTGGCTCTTCGATGCCGCGATCTTCGGAGCGCTGTTGGTGGCACTCGCCGGGCTGGGCCAATTCTGGTTCGGATTCGGCGGGATCGATCACCGGATCCGCGGGCCGTTCTCGCATGTCATGACCTTCTCGGGCGTCCTACTGCTGGTCGATCTTCTGCTTCTGGCGCGCCTCATGTTCCGGCCACCGATCGCGGGTGGGCCGGGGGCGAGTGGGGCGGGGGCGAGTGGGGGCGAGTGGGCCGGGGGCGAGTGAGAAAGGTAGGGAGTGGGGAGACCGAGGGTCTGTTCGGGCGGCCCTGGCTCGCCTGGACGGCCCTCGTGGTCATCAACGGCGCTCTGTTCGCCTCGCTGACCCGCAACGCCTGGCTGGGCCTGGCGGTCGGAGGGGGCTGGCTGCTCTGGATGCGGCGCCGGCGGCTGGTTCTCCTGGCGCTGCCGGCGGCGCTCGCCTTCGTCGTCTTCGCGCCGGTGCCGATCCTGGCGCGCGCTCTGTCGGTGACCGACCTCTCCGACGAGTCGAGCTACGACCGGCTCTGCATGCTCGATGCCGGGTCGCGGATGGTAGCCGAGCACCCTCTGCTCGGGATCGGGCCGAACATGGTGGAAAGGCTCTACCCGATCTATCGCCATGCCAGCGCCTCGCGACTGAACGTACCCCACTTGCACAACAGCTACTTCCAGCTCGCGGCTGAGCGCGGTCTGCCCGCCTTGGCAAGCTATCTCGCGCTCCTCGCGTTGGCGCTGCTGCGCGCCGGACGGGGCTATCGCTCCGACCGGGCAGCGGCGGATCCGACCGTGGGGGCCGCGCGGGCGCCATCGGAGTCATCGGCGCCATCGGCGGCCGCCGGTTCCCGAGCGGATCTCTGGCTCGGCGTGACTGCGGCCTTGCTGGCCTTCTCGGTCGCCGGACTTTTCGAGGACAACTGGGGAGATACCGAGGTCCAGCGCATCGCGCTGCTCCTCCTCGCGGCGCCGTTCTGCCTGCGCCTCGGGCGGCCGGCGCCGGCCGCGCCGCCAGCGCCGCCAGCGATTGCAGCGACGCCAGCGACAGCGACGGAGGAAGAGTCATGAGCGCGAGCTCCGGGAGCCAGGCAGGCGACTTCACCCGCTTCCTCGCCGAGGCGCGCACGGCGATCGACCGCGAGCTCGACCGGCTGTTGCCCGGAACGCAAGTACCCCCGACGCGGTTGCACGAGGCGATGCGCTACAGCGTCCTCTCCGGCGGCAAGCGGCTGCGGCCGGCGCTCGTTCTGTTGGCCGGCAGGACATTCGGGGCGCCGGGCGCCGATCTCCTGCCGGGCGCCGCGGCGATCGAGATGGTGCACACCTACAGCCTGATTCACGACGATCTGCCGGCGCTCGACGACGACGATCTGCGCCGCGGCCAACCGACCGCGCATCGGCGGTTCGACGAGGCGACCGCGATCCTGGCCGGCGACGCCCTTCTGACGCTCGGCCTGACGGTGCTCGCCGAGCTCCCCGGGTCGCGGCCGGGGGAGCTCCGGGCGCGCGCCGTGGCGCTGGTCGGAGCCGCGATCGGCACCGGTGGGATGATCGGCGGCCAGGTCGAGGACCTCGAGACGGAGTCCGGCTGGCCGCGCGGCGAGGGTGAAGCGGCAGCGGCGCTCGCCAGGATCCACCGTGGCAAGACCGGTGCCCTGCTCGCCGCGAGTCTCCGCTTGGGCGGGCTTTATGCCCGGGTGAGTCCGGCGGAAGATCTGATTCTGCGCGACTTAGGCGAGACGATCGGGCACCTGTTCCAGGTCCGCGATGATATTCTCGACCTCGAAGGGAGCGCTTCGAGCCTCGGCAAGACGCCTGGAAAGGACGCCGCCGCGCGCAAGCTCACTTATCCCGCGCTCTTCGGACTCGACCGGAGCCGCGAGCGCGTGCAGGAGCTTGGTCAGGAAGCGAGGACACGGATTCGAGGTCTGCCGCTCGCCGAGCGCGAGACCTGGATTTCGCTGATCTCGTTCCTCGACCGTCGCGCCTGCTAGAGACTCTCGAAGGAAGAGTGCAGGTTCCGGGGCTTCGCCCGAAGCTCGTTTCCTGGTCCATTGCGGAGGTTTCATGAACCTACTCGATCGTGTCACCAACCCGCAGGAGCTTCGACGGCTCTCCCGTGAGGAGCTGCCGCAGCTCGCCGACGAGCTGCGCGACGAAATCGTCAGCGCGGTCTCCGAGACGGGGGGGCACTTCTCCTCGAATCTCGGTTCGGTCGAGCTCACGATCGCGCTGCACTACGTATTCGACACTCCACGCGACCTGCTGGTCTGGGATGTCGGGCACCAGACCTATCCGCACAAGATTCTCACCGGGCGGCGCGAGCGCATGTCGACTCTGCGCCAGCTCGGCGGACTCTCCGGTTTCTGCATGCGCAGCGAGTCGGAGTACGACGTCGTCGCCGCCGGCCACGCGTCGACCTCGATCTCCGCGGCTCTCGGCCTCGCCGTGGCGCGCGACCTGCGGAAGGAGTCGCACCACGTCGTCGCGGTGATCGGCGACGGTTCGATGACCGCCGGCATGGCGTTCGAGGCGATGAACCAGGCCGGGCATCTCGGCACGAAGATGATCGTCATCCTGAACGACAATTCGATGTCGATCTCGCCGTCGGTGGGCGCGCTGACCAAGTACCTCGAGACCCTGATGGCCGGCCGGCACTACGCCAAGCTCAAGGACGACATCAAGAAGGTGTTGCACAAGATCCCCGGCATCGGCGATCCGATGGTCGAGGTGGCGAAGGGGCTGGAAGAGGGCTTGCGGCAGGTCTTCACGCCCGGAACGCTCTTCGAGGAGCTCGGTTTCCGCTACATCGGTCCGGTGAACGGCCATTCCATCCCCGCCATGCTCGAGGCGCTCGAGACCGCAAAGGCGATCGACGGCCCGGTGCTCCTGCACGCGATCACCCAGAAGGGCAAGGGATACAAGTACGCCGAGGACGAACCGGTCGAGTATCACGGCCCGTCGCCGTTCGATCCGGTCGCCGGAATCCAGAAGGGGAAACCGGGAGCGGCCCCGTCGTATACCGCGATCTTCGGCAAGACGATCGTGCGCCTCGCCGAGCTCGATCCGCGCATCGTCGCGATCACCGCCTCGATGCCCGACGGGACGGGCCTGATCCCGTTCGCCGAGCGCTTTCCCGAGCGCTTCCTCAACACCGGCATCGCCGAGCAGCACTCGGTGACGCTCGCTGCCGGCCTCGCTTTGGGCGGCGTGAAGCCGGTAGTGGCGATCTACTCGACCTTTCTGCAGCGCGGATTCGACCAGATCTTCCACGACGTCTGCCTGATGGACTTGCCCGTGGTCTTTGCGCTCGATCGCGGCGGCATCGCCGGCAACGACGGTTGGACACACCACGGACTGTTCGACTACGCCTATTTCAGGATCTTCCCCAACACGATCGTCATGGCACCGAAGGACGAGAACGAGCTCCAGCACATGCTCGCGACGGCGGTTCAACAGTCGCATCCGACGGCGGTGCGTTATCCGCGCGGCAACGGCGTCGGCGTGCCGCTGGACGCCGAATTCCGGCAGCTGCCGGTCGGCAAGGCGGAAGTGCTGCGGCGGGGACGTCACGGACTCGTCTGGGCGATCGGTTCGACGGTCTATCCGGCCCTCGAAGCGATCGAACGCCTGGCCAAGGAGGGCGTCGAGCTCACGCTGGTGAACGCGCGCTTCGTGAAACCCCTCGACCGCGAGCTGCTGGCGCTGCAGGTCGAACAGTTCGCCGCGCTCGAAGGCGGCGCGCGTCTCGCGACGGTCGAGGAGCACGCGCTCGCGGGCGGCTTCGGCAGCGCGGTCTTCGAGGCGCTCTCGGAGATGGAGCTCTCCCAGGTCACGACCCTCGCGCTCGGCGTCCCGGACAAGTTCGTGCCCCACGGTTCGCAGGACGTGCTGCGCAAGATTCTCGGCCTCGATGCCGAAGGGCTCTACTTCCGCCTCCGCGGTTTCTTCGCGAAGTCCGCCGGAGGGCGCGACACGGGCGAGGCGGGCGCGGCCGATTCGACTGCAATCAGGGGTGTCGCCGGTGCGTCTCGACCAGCTACTGGTTGAGCGCGGCCTCTTCCCGACTCGCGAGAAGGCACGGCGCGCGGTCATGGCGGGTCAAGTGGGGGTCAACGGCGCCCGGGTCGACAAGCCCGGGAGCCCGACGCGGGAGGACGTCCGGCTCGAGCTGACCGGCCTCGCGGAGCCGTTCGTATCGCGCGCGGGCGGCAAGCTCGCCGCGGCGCTCGCGCATTTCGCTGTCGACCCGAAAGGCCTCTGGTGCCTCGACGTCGGGGCGTCGACCGGCGGGTTCACCGACTGCCTCCTGCAGCACGGCGCGGCTCACGTCGCGGCGCTCGACGTCGGCTACGGCCTGCTGGATCTCAAGGTGCGCAACGATCCCCGGGTAGAGGTGCGGGAGCGCGTCAACGCCCGTTATCTTCCCGCGGACGCCTTCGACCGCCGGTTCGATCTCATCGTCGTCGACGTATCCTTCATCTCGCTCGCCAAGGTCGTCCCGGCCCTGCTGCCGCATCTCGCGCCGGGGGGGCTGCTGCTGCCGCTGGTGAAGCCGCAGTTCGAGGTCGGACGCAGCGGGGTCGGAAAGGGAGGTCTGGTGCGCGACGAAGCTCTCCGGCAAGCGACGATCGCGTTGCGCGCCCGTGAGCTCGCGGCGCTCGGCCTCGAGCTCGTCGGCACCTACGATTCGCCGGTGACCGGCGCCGAAGGCAACCGCGAGGCGTTCGCCCTGCTGCGCTCGCCGGCAATCGAGCGCGCGGAGCCCAACCCATGATCGAGCCGCGCGGCGCGCGCCGGGTCGGAGTGGTCGCCAAGGCCGCGAGCGCGGATGCCGCCGGCGTCGCGCGCGAGCTCATCGAGTGGCTGGACCGGCGCGGGCTCGAAGTGCTCGTCGAGCCGGGCACCAGCCGCGAGACGGGGATGCCGGGGGACGGACCGCTGATCGAAGGGATGCGCTGCGATCTCGTCGTGGTCCTGGGCGGCGACGGGACTCTCCTGTCGGTGGCGCGCAAGGCAGCCGGGGGTCCGCCGATCCTGGGCGTCAACCTCGGACACCTCGGATTCCTCACCGAGGTCTCGCGCTCCGAGCTCTACCCGGTGCTGGTCGAAGTCCTGGCCGGTCACTACGCGGTCGAGCCGCGATCGCTCCTCGAAGTGGAGCAGACGAAGACGACCGGCGAGAAGCTCGCGTTCCGCGCCCTGAACGATGTCGTGCTCGCGAAAAGCGCGCTCTCGCGCATGGTCGAGCTGCTGCTCACCGTCGACGGCCGGCTGGTGGCGCGCTACCGCGCCGACGGGCTGGTGATCTCGACCCCTACCGGATCGACGGCCTACAACCTCTCGGCCGGTGGACCCATCCTGCACCCGCTGCTGCCGGTCTCGGTGCTGACTCCGATCTGTCCCCACACCCTCACCTTGCGGCCGCTGGTGGTGCCGGATTCGAGCGTCATCGTGGTCGGGATCGAGAAGCGCGAGGACGTCTTCGAATCGCGCGCCGACCGGGTCTACTTGACCGTCGACGGCCAGGAGGGCGGCGAGCTCTGCTTTGGCGATCGGGTGCGCGTGACGCGGTCGCTGCAACCCGCCTATCTGGTGCGCAGCGGCGAGCGCAGCTCGATCTTCGAAGGCCTACGCAACAAGCTGCACTGGGGGGAATAGCGTTCGGTGGTCTGGCTGCGTCTGCGCCGCTGGGTCGTTCGCCCGTTCTTCTGGTCCCTCGCCGCAGGCGCTCTGGTCCTGCTCTGTCTGCGCGCCTTTCTCTCTTCCGATTTCGCGCGCGAGCGGCTGGCGAGCAAGCTCGAGCAGCAGCTCACCCAGATTCTGCATCGCGAGGTGCGCCTCGGCCGGCTCGATTTCGAGCTCCTGCCGTTCGCTCTCCGGATCGAGGATTTCTCGATCGCCGGTCCGGGAGCGCACGACCCGGCGCTCCTGACCGTCCAGCGGCTGCGGGTGGACGCCGATCTCGATGCGCTGCGGCGCGACGTCCTCGATCTGCAGACGGTCTCCGCGCAAGGCGTCCGGCTCCATCTCGAGCTCTATCGGGAAGGGCGCGACAATCTGCCCGAGATCGCGGCGGGGAGCGGTGGCGGCCGGTTCGCGCTCAAGATCGGGGGGCTGTTCATCGACGACGGAGAGTTCGAGCTCGCGGACCAGCGCGTGCCGATCGCGGTCCAAGCCCACGCCGTTCTCGTGCGCCTCTCCGGCCTGGGTGGGACGGACCTCGCGGGCAACGTGACGGCGCAGGAGGTGGTCACGACCCTGCCCAAGGCCTTGCCCTGGGCCTCGACCCTGTCGGCCAAGGTGCGCGTGCTCGGCGACCGGGTGGAGATCCTTCAGGCGCGCCTTCGATCCGAGGTCTTCGACGCCCGCGTCGCCGGGACGGTCGGCTGGCGCGGCGGCGCGCACGGCGAGATCTCCGGCGTGATCGATTCACAGGCGCGCTTCCTGGACGACCTCGGCTACCTGCATGGCGAGATCGACGGACCTCTGCGCTTCGATGGCCGCGTCCGCTTCGTCCGGCAGGATATCCGCTTCGACGGCCAGCTGACCTCGCCGGGCGTCGATCTCTACGGCTTCCGGTTGGAGGAGCTCTCCGGCAAGGTCGACGGCGACCGCAAGGTCGATCGCTCTGGACGTCGACCATGGGGTCTACGCCGGGGGTCCGGTCACCGGACGCTTCGAGGTCGACCTCGACAAGCCCGGCCCGCTCGCCAGGCTCACCTTGCAGGCCGACGGCTCGCGTCTGCGGTCGGTGCTCGAGGACCTGGACCTCCCCTCGCCCGCGTTTTCGGCTTCGGCGCACGGCGACTTGAGCTATGAATTCGCCCTGAACGACGCGCGCCATGGGGTCGGCTCGGCGTCGTTCGAGCTGCGCGCGGGGAGCGCGGTGCTCCCCGGAGAGGTGCCGGCTCAAGGTACGGCGAACCTCATGCTGAACGACGGCCGCCTCGAGCTCACGGACGTCGCGCTCGCTTCGGCGGCGCAGACGGTGGCGATCCGGGGTTTCTACGATCTCGCGGGCCGCAAGGGGGATCTCGCAGTCGATCTGACGAGCGACGATCTGGGCGAGCTCGCGGCGCTGCAGCCGTTCATCGAAACCCGGCCTCATCCGCTCTGGCTGCCCGATTCGGGTCGCGGCACGCTGACCGCCAGAGTCGGCCTCGCCGGGGGCGCTCCGACGGTCGTCCTGGCGCTCGATCTCGCCGATCTCGCCGCCCCCGGCGGTTCGGCGGCGCGGGCGCGAGGCGTGCTCACCGTCGGGAGAGAGGCCGTCCGGGACCTCGATCTCACGCTGACGCGCGACGCCTCGTCCCTTCGCGTGAGCGGCGTGCTGCCGCTGGCTCCCATGCCGCAGACGCCGCAGACGCCGCCGGTTTCGGCGATTGCCGCAAGCGCCGCGCAAACGCTGCCCTCTCCGCATCCGCTACCGCCGCCGGTCGATCTCGATGTTGAGTTCCGTTCGTGGCCGGTCGCCGAGGCCAGAGCCCTGGATGCCGCTGGCGCTGCCGCTCCTCGGTGCAGCCACCGGGACGTTGCACTTGAGCGGCACGCTCGACGAGATGGCCGGCGAGCTGCGGGGATCGATCATGCCGGTGTCGGTCGCCGGCCTCGCCTTCGACCATCTGAACGCCGAACTGGACTGGAACGCCGAACGGCTGCGCGTGCGGCACTCCGAGCTCAGCTCGCCCGCGGGAGCGCTGGCGGGCGAAGGCGAGCTCGCCTTCGCCGGGGAGAGGCTCGATTTCGCGCTGACCGCGGCGCGGCTCGATCTCGCCGCCGGACCGTGGAGCGAGCTGGCCGGAGGCCGGCTCAACGGACAGGCGGCGCTGCGAGCGACCCTCCAAGGCACTCTCGAGAAGCCGCACCTCGTCGTTGACGGGGAGCTCGTCGATCTAGAGCTCCCGGGCGCCGGAGTTTCCACTCCGACACCGGCAGCGGCCGGTGTCCTGTCCACTCCGACACCGGCAGCGGCCGGTGTCTTGTCCACTCCGACACCGGAGGCCGAAGGTCTCTCCATCTCGCCAGCACCGGCAGGTACCGGTGCCTTGACGCCGCAGCGCTTCGCCGGGACGCTGCATGGCGAGCTCGCCGAAGGCCGGCTCGAGGCGACGCTCGACCTGCCCGGATTGCTCACGGCGAAGGGCGGCGGACCGTTCGTCGCAGGAGAGAGCGGGGATCTGCGCTTCCACGTGGCGAGCGACCACCTCGAACAGCTGGTCGCGGTCGCCGCCGGGCGCTCGATCGCCGCGCTCGCCGGGAGCCTCGCAGCGAATCTCGACTGGCGCTTCGCGCCGGGAGCCGGGAGCGTGCTCACGCTCGCGAGCTCCGAGGTCGAGCTGGCCTACGAAAATCACCGGCTTCGGGCCCTCGAACCGGTGATTGTCCGCCTCGCGGGCTCGGTCCTCGATGTCGAGTCGCTCTATCTCGGCGAGGCGACATCCGGCGACGAGCTCTTCTTCGCCGGGCGAGTCGATCTGGCGCCCGCCGCGGCGACACTCGATCTGCGTGTGCAAGCTTCGATGTCGGTCGACTGGGTCGAGCAGTTTGCCGGCCTCGATCTCTCCGGGGTGATCGACCTTCTCGCGACGGTGAAAGGCACGGCGGATCGGCCGGAGTGGAACGGAGAGGCGGAGCTGCGCGACGCGCGCTTCATCCCGGCTCATTTCCCGCACAGCTTCGACCGCATCCAGGCACTGGCCCTGCTCTATCCCGACGCCGTCGTGCTGGATCATCTGCGCTCCGACCTCGCCGGCGGGACGGTCGCAGCCACCGGCCGCCTCGACCTCGCGACGCCCGGGAAACCCGTCGCCTATCGCGCCCAGATCGCGACGCGCGGCACGTCGCTGCGCTATCCCGAGGGCTGGCTGGTGCGCGGCGACGGCGATCTCACCCTGCAGTCGACGACGGAGGGCCGCCAACTCTCCGGCTCTCTGGTGCTCGATCGCGTCTACTATCTCCAGGACATCAATCTCTCGCCGCGGCAGCTCGCCGAGCGCATCCTGTCGCGCACCCGCGTGCAGGTCGACGTGGCCGACGAGCTCCTGGGTACGACCTATCTCAACGTCTCCGTCCTGGCGCCGCACGCGGTGCGGGTGCGCAACAATCTGGCGAAGATCACCGGCAGCGCCAATCTCGCGCTCCGTGGAACTCTCGCGAATCCGGTGCTGTTCGGCGACATGACCGCCGATCCGGGCGGCACGATCGACTACAGCGGGTCCACTTACAGTCTCGATCGCGGGGTCCTGACCTTCGCCAATCCGACCCGCATCGAGCCGTTGCTCGATGTCGTGGCGCGGACGAAGATCAACGAGTACCAGGTCACCCTGAGCGTCCTCGGATCGCTCGACCGGCCCACCACGACGCTGGCCTCCGATCCGCCCCTGCCCGACTACGACGTCCTCTCGCTGCTCGCCACGGGCACTTCGAGTGGGTTGACGAACCTCTCCGAAAGCGCCCGGCCGGGCGCGGCGCCGGGAATGGCCGCGGAATCCCTCCTCTATGGCCAGGCCGCGTCTCTGGTGAGTGCGCGCGTCGGCAAGCTGTTCGGCGTCGACCGCCTGCGGATCGACCCTCTGGCGACCGGGGAGAGCGTGTCGGCGGCGCGCGTCACGGTCGGCAAGCGTCTTTCGAGCCGGGTCTACCTCACCTACTCGGTCGATCCGTCCTCGACGGCGCAGCAGGTCCTGCAAGTGGAGTGGAAGCTCTCGGACGACCTGACGTTGGTGCTGACGCAGAACGGCAACGAGTCGTATGCCGTCGACGCGAGATGGGAGAAGCGGTTCTGATGCCCCGGCGGCTCGTGGCTGCGCTGGCCGCCTGCGCCGCTCTGGCGCTTGCGGAGCCGGTCTGCGCAGCACCGCCCGCAATGATCCCGGAGAACGCCGCGCCAGGCGGCGCGGCTGGCGCCCCGATCGTGCGCGCGCTCGAGATCCGCAGCGACGCACCGGTCGACATCGACGAGATAGCCCAGTTGAGCTCGCTCGCCGTCGGCGAGCCGCTGGACGACGCGCGAACGCGGCGGACTTTGCGCAGCCTGCGCTACTCGGGGCTGGCGTCCGAAGTCGGCATCTTCGAGCGGCCGGCATTCGACGCCGCAGGAGAAGTCGTTGGCGTCGTGGCGATCGTGGCGCTGTGGACCGATGTGCAGGTGACTACGGTCGAAGTGACCGGCGATCTCGGCATCAAACAGAGCCGCCTCCTCGAGGCCCTGCCGCAGCGCGCCGGTCAGCCGTTGCGCGAGGATCGACTGTTGCGGGGCGTCTACCGCCTGCAGGACCTTTTGGTGGGCGAGGGCTTCCTGGGAGCCCGCGTCCGGCTGGCGGTCGCCGGAGCCGGCTCGCGAAGCGCTGCGGTGACCTACCGCGTCGAAGCCGGTGCGCGCACCCGCGTGCGCAACGTCGCCTTCGAGGGGGCCCGTCCACCGTTCGCCGACTCCGAGCTCCTCGGGGCGCTCCGGTCGGTGCCCGGAGCGGCCTTCAAGAAACAGGCCGCGCTCGAGGATGTCGAGCGCCTGCAGACTTTTCTATTCTCCCGTGGCTATCGCGAGGCGACGGTCGAGCGGCTGCCCGAGAGGATCGATGCGGCGGCCTCCGCGGTCGACCTCGGATTCGCCGCGCACCTGGGACCGAAGATCGAGTTCTCCGTGCGCGGCGTCACGCTGCGCGAGCTCGAGAAGAAGGACCTGGTGCCGTTCCTCGGCGACAGCGGCTACGACGAGGCGCTGGTGTTGCAATCGGTGGACAGAATCCGCCGCTACTTCCAGGAGAAGGGGCACTATCACGTCGCGGTGAACCGGACCGAAGAGCGCGGACCCGAGGTCGTGAAGCTCGCTTTCGAGGTGGTTCCCGGTCCGCGCTTCACCCTGGACGAAGTCCGCTTCGAAGGCAACGAGAGCTTCGGCGTGGACCGCCTCCGGCGTCTGATGACGACCTCCGCCCGGCGCATTCTGCAGACGGGCAGCGGCCGCCTGGTCGACGAGGAGCTGTCCGCCGATCTGTCGAACCTGCGTTCTTTCTATCTGCTCGAGGGTTTCGATCAATCCCGGGTCGGTCCGGCACGCGTCACCGAGTCGGGGGACCGTCTCGCGGTCGTCATCCCGGTGGTCGAGGGGCGGCAGCGCAAAGTCGCGCAGCTCGTGCTGCAGGACGTGGCACCTCTCGACGAGGCCGCGGTTCGCGCCGCGCTGCCGCTCAAGGCCGGCGGCCCCTTTCACCGTCTGCTGGTCGAGCGCAGCGTCGACACTCTGCGGGCTCTCCTCGAAGACCGCGGCTACGGCGCCGCGATCGTTTCGTCGGAGGTGGCCTGGGGCGGCGACGATCTCACCGCCACCGTCACTCTGCGAGCGCTTGCCGGCGAGAAGTGGGTGGTGGACCGGACGCTCGTGCGCGGCCTGCGCCGCACCGATCCCCGGATCGTGCGCCGATTCCTCGGTATCCAGCCCGGCGATCCGGTGCGCCGGTCGGAGGTCCTCGATGTCCAACGGCGCCTCTACAGCCTGGGGATCTTCACCCGCGTGGACGTGCGCGTGGCGCCCGGCGCGGAGGGCGGCGAGGCGCGCGAGCTGCTCGTGGATCTCGAGGAAGGCCGGTCGAGGACGGTTCAAGCCGGCCTCGGCTACGATTCGGAGAGCGGGGTTCGCGGACTGCTCCGCCTTTCGCAGGGCAACCTCTTCGGCAAGGCGTCTTCACTCTCCCTCGATCTCCTCGGCGGCCAGAAGGACCAGCATTTCCGATTGATCTACCGCCAGCCCTATCTCGGCTCGGCCCACGCCGAGCTCCTCGGCACGCTCTACGACGAGCACGAAGACCGGCCCGATTTCAAAGTCGATCGCCGCGGCGGACAGCTCGTCATCGGGCGCGAGCTGGAGCCCGAGTTGGGCTACGAACTGGGGCACGATCCCGGGCGCTGGTCGTTTTCGGCCTTCGCTTCGTACCGCCTGGTCGAGCTCGACGCGGGCGCCTTCAATCCGCGAATCCCGCTCGAGAGCCGCAACGCCCGGGTGGCGAGCGTCACCCCGACCGCGAGCTACGACCGCCGCGACGACCCGCTCGATCCGACGCGGGGCTGGAACGCCTCGTTTCAGGTCGAGTACGCCTTTCCCTTCCTCACCGCCGATGCGCACTTCTTCAAACTGTTCACGCAGGCGACCGCCTATCGGCCGCTCGGCCGGTTCGGCGTGCTGGCGGGCAGCATTCGCGGCGGCGCGATCGAGCCGCTCGCGGGCGGCTCCGCGCTCGCGCCGCGCGACGCCCTGCAGAGAAGTGTGCCCGCGGCGGAGCTGTTCTACGCCGGAGGACGCACGACCCACCGGGCTTACCGGCGCGACGAGCTGGGGATCGTCGGCGAGACCCTGATCGTGGATGCACCGGGCAGCACCGCCAATCCGTTCCCGGCCGGCGGCGGCGGCCTGGCGCTGCTCAACTTCGAATACCGCTTCCCGGTCGCCGGACCGGTCGGCGGGACGCTCTTTCTCGACGGTGGCAACGTCTGGAACGAGTATCGCGACATCAGGCCGGACGCTCTGAAGTGGGGAGCCGGTCTCGGCGTGCGCTACCTTTCACCGGTCGGACCGCTCCGGCTGGAGGTCGGCTGGAAGCTCGACCGGGAGCCGTTCGAAGACCCCTACGTCTGGTTCATCAGCCTCGGCAATCCGTTCTGAAAGGCCCGCTTCCGGCGAGTGCGCTACCATTCGAACGCCATGAGCGGCCTGAAGTCCGTTTCTGAATCGCCCTTTGCGACCGTCGAACAGGCGATGGAGGAGCTCCGGTGCGGCCGGATGGTCATCCTGGTCGACGACGAAGATCGCGAGAACGAAGGCGACCTCGCGATCGCCGCCGAGAAGGTGACCCCCGAGGCGATCAACTTCATGGCCCGTTTCGGGCGCGGCCTGGTCTGCCTGGCGCTCACCGAGGAGCGTTGCGACGAGCTCGACCTGCCGCTCATGGTGCGCGAGAACACCTCGCCGTTCGGGACCGCCTTCACGGTGTCGATCGAAGCGCGGGGCAAGACGACGACCGGCATCTCGGCCGCTGATCGGGCCGCGACGATCCGCACAGCGGTCGACGCTGCCACCCGGCCGCAGGATCTGCTGCGCCCGGGGCACGTCTTTCCGCTGCGTGCGAAGCGGGGGGGCGTCTTGAAGCGCGCCGGCCAGACCGAAGCGTCGGTCGATCTCGCGCGGCTCGCCGGTCTGACGCCGGCGGCGGCGATCTGCGAAATCATGAACGAGGACGGCACCATGGCGCGGGTGCCGGACCTCCTGCCTTTCGCCGCCACGCACGGTCTCCCGGTTCTGACGATCGCCGAGCTCATCCGCTATCGCCTCGCGCACGAGTCCCTCGTGCGCCGGGTGGCCTCACCGCGGCTGCCCTCGCGCTGGGGAGATCTGGTGATTCACGCCTATCGCTCCGATCTCACCGGCGAGGAACATGTCGCCCTGACGCTCGGCGAGCTGCGCGGCGAGGAACCGGTGCTGGTGCGGGTGCACAGCCAATGTCTGACCGGCGACATCTTCGGCTCGACGCGCTGCGACTGCGGGCTGCAGCTCGAGCTCGCCATGACGCGCATCCGCGATGCCGGCCGCGGAGTTCTCGTCTATCTTCTGCAGGAGGGCAGAGGTATCGGCCTGCTGAACAAGCTCAAGGCCTACGAGCTGCAGGACGCCGGTCACGACACCGTCGAGGCCAACGAGCACCTCGGATTCCGCCCGGATCAGCGGGAGTATGGAGTGGGGGCGCAGATTCTGCGCGATCTCGGAGTCGAGCGCATGCGGCTCATGACCAACAATCCCAGCAAGTACGTCGCGCTTTCCGGTTACGGCCTCGAGATCGTCGAGCGGGTGCAGCTCGAGATCCCCCCGGGCCCGGCCAGCCGCGACTATCTGCGCACCAAGCGCGACAAGCTCGGGCATCTGCTCCAGCTGGTCTAGGGTCGCGGAGCGCGCCGGCGTTGCGCCTGCTCTGGATCGCGACCAAAGCCCCCTGGCCGCCGCGAGACGGCGGCCGGCTGCTTCTTGCCGAGTCGCTGGCGGCCCTCGCCGCGCGGGGAGTCCGGACGACGCTCGTGGCCCCGGTCGCCCGGAGCGCGAAGACGGCGACGCAAGAGGCGCTCGCCGCGGTCTGCGTGCCCCGCCTCGTCGCCCTCCGTCCGCGCTCGCGGGCTTTCGCCGCGCTCTCCGCGGCGCTCACGCAGAGGCCCTTCTCGTTGTCTCGCCATGCCCGTCCCGAGCTCCAGCGCGAGGTCGCGCGTGAGCTCGCCGCCGGTCCGTTCGACCTCGTCGTGGCCGAGCAGCTGCAGGCATTCGCGCAGAGCGCTCCGGCGCGGCGGGCGGGCGTGCCGCGAATCTTGCGGGCGCAGAATGTCGAGAGCGACCTCTGGCGGCAGCTCGGCGAGGCGAGCCGCGGCCTCGCGCGCCCGCTGCTTCTCCGGGAGGCTGCCCGCCTCGCCGGCGCGGAGCGCGCGGCGCTCGCGAGCGCCGACTTGACGATCGCCCTCTCGGCAGCGGACGGGGAGCGCCTGCGCGCCTTGGCGCCGGAACACGCCCGCGTCGAGGTGATTGCGCCGCCTTTTCCCGGCGAGCTCCCGAGCGCCGGGCAGCGCTTGAGCGGCGCTCCGCCCCTCGTGCTCTTCGGCAGCGCCGGCTGGGAACCGAACCGCCGGGCGGAGCAGCGCTTCGTCGACGAGGCCTGGCCGCGTGTCCGCGCGGTGAGCCCGGCGGCCTCCTTGCACTGGTTCGGCGGGCTCGGAGCGGGCGGCGGCAGGCGACCGGCACGCCCCGGGGTCTTCCTGTACCGCGCTCCGGAGGCGAGCGCCGAGGCATTCTCGCCGGGCGCCATTCTCGTGCTGCCGCTCGACATCGCCTCCGGAGTGCGCATGCGGGTGCTCGAGGCCTGGGCGCGCGGCGTCGCCCTGGTGGCGAGCCCGGCGGCGGCGTCGGGCCTCGGGGCGAGCGACGGCCGGGAGCTCCTGCTCGCCAGGAACGCCGAGGAGTTCGCCGTCGCCATCGACCGGCTCGCGACGATTCCGGGCCTGGCCGAGCGCCTGATTGCCGGCGGGCGGGCACGACTCGCGGCGGACCACGCGCCGGAGCGCTTCGCGGCGCGCTTCCTGGCGCTCGCCGAAAAGGTCGTCGAGCGCGCCGCCGGCGCGCCGGCTGGGCAGCGATGAAGATCCTGCTGGTCTCGACCGCCTGGCCCTGGCCGACGCGCAAGGGCTACCACCTGCGCCTTCTGCAGCTCGCCGAAGGACTGGCGCGAGAGCATGCGGTGACGTTGCTCGTTCCGGAGGGCATCTCGCCGCCTCCCCCGCACCCGGCCTACGCCATCGAGACCTTCCGCCGCTCGCCCTGGTCGGCGGCGCGCGGCGTCGGCGCGGCGCTCCTCTCCGGGCGGTCGCTCGAGAGCGGCCTCGTCGCTTCGGCGGACCTCCGGCGCCGCCTGCGCACGCTCGCGCCGCGCTTCGATCGCGTCGTCCTGCAGCTCGTGCGGCTCGCCGGTGTGACCCAGGCCGTCGGGGATGTCCCGTGGGTGCTCGACCTCGTCGACAGCCTGTCGCTCAATCTGGAGCGCCGCGCCGGACTGGACCGCTTCTGGATGCGGCCGTTGCTCCGTTTCGAGGCGCGGCGTCTGGCCGCGGACGAGCGCCGGATGATCGCGGCCTCGAGCGTCACCCTCGTGGTCTCGGAGCGCGATCGGCGCCATCTCCAGGCGGCGCTGCCGGAGCGGCTCGGCGCGCGGCTCGCGGTGATCCCGCTCGCCGTCGCTCCGGCGGAGCGGTCGGCCGTCGCCCGCGCCCCACGTCCGGCCGGGGAAGCCGAGCTCGCCATCACCGGCAATCTCGGCTACTTTCCGACCGCCCGCGGCATCCACTGGTTTCTCGACCAGGTCTGGCCGGGCGTGAGGCAGAGTTACCCGCGCGTCCGGTTGCTCGTCGCCGGCGCCCGACCGTCCTGGGGACTCGCCCGCCGCGTGCAGAAGTTGGGCGGCCGGCTGATCGCCGACCCCCCGGATCTCTCGGCGCTCCTCGCGGGCTCCGACCTCGCCCTGGCGCCGCTTCTCGCCGGCTCCGGCACGCCGATCAAGCTCTTGGAGGCGCTGGCGGCGGGCATTCCGGCGGTCGCGACACCCGCTGCCGCGGAGGGGCTCGATCCGGCGCTCGCCCGCTGCGTGGCGATTCCGGAGGATGCGACCGCCTGGGTGACGACGCTTCACGGGCTCATCGCGAACCCGGTGGCGGCCCGCGCCCGCGCCGCGGTCGGCGAGCGTCTGATGCGCGAGCTGCACGATCCGGAGACTCTCGCCCACTCCCTGAGCGCCTTGCTTCAAAGGTAAGATGCAGCGCTCCATGGACGAAACCGAAACCTCGAAGCTGGCGCGGCGAACGGGTGAGCTCGAGGGAGCTGCCTTCGAGGCCGCACTGGCGGCGCGCGAACGGGCGGAGCGCACCGCGCGCCTCGGCCGGATCACCCTCGCGGGCGCCGAGGCGGACCTGCCGACCGCTGGCGAGCGCGCCCTTTCGGGGCGCGATCGAACGGCGATCGAGTCCCGGCTGCGGGAGCTCACGCTCTTTCACCATGCGGTGGTGAACTCGCGCAGCTGGCGATTTCTGCAGCAGGCGCGACGCCTCTTTGGCAGGGCCTGGTGAGCACGAGGTGAGAGCGTGACGAGCGAGTCGACGCAGGAGTCCTGGCAGGCTCTCGTCGCGCGCCTCGAGGGACGGATCGCCGCCCTCGAGCGCGCGCTCGCGCGCCGTTCCCGCGAGCTCCGCTTGCTGCAGAGCGCACTCTGCCGGACCGATCTGGTGCAGCTCGCGCGGATCGCCGACGGGCTGCCGCCTCTGCCGCGGCTCGCGCATCAGTTGGAATACTGGACCGAGACGACGGAGATCGTGCCCGCGAATCTCGAATCGACGCTCGAGGACCTCTGGGCTTCGCTCACTCCGAGCCCGCCGTCGACCGCCCGCCCAGAAGCTCCGACCGGATCGTCCGCGTGACCCCGCACCCGAGCTCGAGCGAAGGAACCCCGACGCTGCCACCGGTCACCCTGATTCTTGCTGACCTGGAACCGCTGGGAGCTGACCCGGCGCTGTCTCGAAACCCTCCTCGCGAGCGATCTCGCCGGCGCGGAGCTCCTGGTGGTCGACAACGGTTCGACCGACGGCACGCCCGACCGCCTCGCGGCGTTTCCCAGGGCGAAGCTCCTCGCTTTGCCCCGGAATCTCGGCTTCGTCCGCGGCAACAACGCCGGCATCGCCGCGGCGCCGCCGGGGCACGACGTCGTGCTGCTCAACAACGATCTCGAGTTCCCCCGCCGCGACTGGCTGCAGCGGCTGCGCGCCGCCGCCCACTCCGAGCCGGGAGTCGGCATCGTCGGCTGCCGGCAGGTGCTCTCCGACGGCCGCTTGCTCCATGCCGGGACCTACATTCTCCCCGACACGATGTGGGGCCAGCAGATCGGCGCTCTCGAGCACGACGTCGGCCAGTTCAGCGGCCGCCGGGAGGTCGAGGGGGTGACCTTCGCGGTGGCCTACTTGACGCGCGCCGTGATCGCGGCGATCGGCGGTCTCTCGGAAGAGTTCGAATCGTATTTCGAAGACACCGATTACTGTCTGCGCGCGCATCGGGCCGGATTCCGCACGCTCTACGCCGGCGATGCGCAGGTGGTGCACGACGAGCACGGCTCGACCGCCGGCGACGACTCCCGCCGCAGCGCCCTCTTCGAGCGCAGCCGGACGGTTTTTCGCGGCAAGTGGGAGCGCGAGCTCGAGAGCCGCTACCAGCGCGACCTCGTCTGGCAGTCGATCCTCAATTTCCCGACCGGCTATGCGCGCAGCAGCCGTTCCTATCTCCACGAGCTCGATCACCACCTCGGGGTGCGCTGCGTCTATCGCTACGTCTACGGCAAGGGCTCGCCTTTCAGGGTGGAAGAGCCCGAGAACACCGGCGACTACTACCTGAACGTGGTGCGCGGCCGGGCGCTGCCGCGTGTCCAGCCCGCTTCGGCCGTATCGGTGGTCTACGGCCAGGGCGACGTCTTTCGCCGCGCTCTCGGCAAGGTGCGGGTCGGCTTCACGATGCTCGAGGTCGACGGCTTCCCGCGCGACTGGGTCGAGCAGGCGAACCAGATGGACGAGGTCTGGGTGCCGTCGGAGTTCAACCGCCAGGGCTTCTTCGACTCGGGTTTGAAGCGCCCGGTCCAGCTGATCCCGCTCGGCGTCGACACCGAATACTTCCATCCCGGGGCGCGGCGGCTGGCGAGCCCGACCGGCGAGTTCATCTTCCTGGCCAACTTCGAGTGGGGGGAACGCAAGGACCCGTGGCTCCTGCTGCGCGCCTTCAACGACACCTTCCGCGCCGACGAGCCGGTGCGGCTGCTGTGCAAGATCAGCAATCGCGACCCGCTGGTCCGGCTCAAGTCCGAGATCCGCGACCTCGGACTCAAGGCGGGGGGAGGGAAGATCTCGTACCTCCTGAATCTCGATTTCCCGCACGCCGAGCTGCCGATGCTCTACCGCTCGGCCGACTGTTTTCTCGCCGTGTCGCGCGGCGAGGGCTGGGACATGCCGCTCATGGAGGCGATGGCCTGCGGCCTGCCCGCGATCGCGACCGATTGGAGCTCGCACACCGAGTTCGTCACCGACGCGATCGCCTACCGTTTGGCGGTCGCCGGCACCGTTCCCGCGGTCGCGAAGTGCCCCTATTACGAAGGCTTCCGCTGGGCCCAGGCCGACGAGGGCCATCTCCGGACGCTCCTGCGCCACGTCTTCGAGCATCCGGACGAGGCGCGCGCCAAAGGCGCCGCCGCGGCGCGCGAAATGGCCGCGAAATGGACCTGGCGCCGGGCCGCCGAGAAGATCGCCGCGCGCCTCGCGGCGCTCGCCCCGTGAAGGCGACGCGGACCGCTGGGCTCGTCGTGGCGCTGATCGTCGCCGGCGTCGCGCTGCGGATCGCGCTGCAGCTGCCGCTTCATCGCTATGCCGATGAGGGCGACAGCGTCGAGATCGGTTTCGGCGTCTGGGCGATCCTCGCCGGCGATCTGCGGGTGTTCGTCGCCACCGGCTACCGCATGGGCGCGCTCGCCTATTACCTCGGGGCCGCGGCGTCGTTTCTTGTCGGAGCGGGGCGGGCCGCGCTCGCGCTCGAGGTATTCACCGTCGGCGTCGTGCAGATGTTCATCTGGTGGCGCGCGCTCCTCGAGCTCACCGGCTGGAGGGCCCGCGAAGCGGCGTCGGCGCGCTTGCTCCTGTTCATCGTGCTGCCTTCGCCGGCGGTCCTTTACTGGGGGCTCTACTGGCCGAACGGCTATCCGGAGACTTTCCTTGCAGCGACCTTGGTGCTCTGGGCCGGAGCGCGATTCTGGAGGCGCGGTGGGACGGGAAATCTCTTCGCCCTCGCTCTGGTGACTGGATTCGCCTTCTGGATGTCGATGCTGACCTTCGCCATCACGATTCCGATGCTCGCCTGGCTCCTCTGGCAGCGTGGCAAGGAGCTGCTGCGGGCCCGCCAGGCAGTGGTTCTGGCCGCGGGCAGCGCTCTCGGCGCCTTGCCGTGGATTGGGTTCAACGTGCGCTATGGCTGGGTGAGCCTGAAGGCCAACTGGGCCGCGCACCCGGCGGACAGTCTCGGCGTGGTCGCCGCAAATGCTGGTCGTCTCTTCGGAGAGGAGCTACCGGCGCTCGCCGCCTCGATGGTACAGACGAGTGATGTACAGACGGCGACCGGTGGGCGGCAGGTGCTGGGGCTGGTGACGCTGGCGCTCGTCGGGCTCGTTCTCGTCCTGCTGGGGCGGGCGGTCCAGCGCGGCAGACACGCCATGCCCAGGCGTGGCAATCCGGTGGCCGGGTTCCTCCCTCTGCTCGTGCTGGCGGCCGGGATCGTCGCGACCGCGGCGATCCTCTTCGTCTTCTCCGCGGCCGGCTCCATTCCCGGCAACACGGTGCGCTATGTGCTCCCGGTCTTCCTCGTCTGGCCGCTGCTCTTTGCGCTTGCCTGGGAGTCCGCAGGCAGGCCAGGAAGGCGGTTTCTCGGGGGGCTGGCTTTGGTCGTGGTCGCCGGCTTCGCCACCGCGGTGCCGTGGCCCTGGACGGCCGCGCGCGCTGAGCTGCGCGCCGCCCTCGCGATCCAGCGCCGCATCGTCGAACGCCTCGAGGCGAGCGGCGTCGAAGCTGTCTTCGGCTCGTTCTGGGAGGTCTACCCGGTGATCTTCGAGAGCGGCGGCCGACTCGCAGGTTCGACACTCGAGCCGGAATTCGATTTTCACCGGCTGACCGCACGGCTTCCCAAAGGCCCGTGCCGTTGGGCCTTCGTCGGCCGCGTCGGCGCGCTGAAGGGACTCGGCGGCGAGACCTGGTACCGTGGGCACGTCGAGCCGTTTCAGGATGGCCGCCGGCTCTTCATCGCGAGCTCGAGCTCGGTGAGCTCGCCGAATGCACCGACATGCGAGGAAGTCCTCGGTCGGCTGCGCAAGAGCTTTCGCGAGTAAAGCCCGGCGAGGGTCGGTTAGACTCTCAGCGTGGCACTGCCCGATGCGCTCCGTCAGTTTCTCCGCAGATGCGCCCATGCCGCGGCGAGGGTGGGTTTGCCAAGGCGACGGCAAGACAATGTCGGAGGGAGTGCGGTCAACGCTCCAGCGACACCCTCGGGTGTCAGCGGAAGCGCAGATGGGGTCTCGCGCGAGCATGTCCGCTGGGCCTACCGGCTCTTTCTGGATCGCGAGCCGGGTCCGCAGGACGACGTCGCCGGCAAGCTGGCGATTTTCAAGTCGACCCGCGAGCTGCGGGTAGCCTTTCTCAACTCCCCCGAGTATTCGTACTCCAATCCCGGCGGTGCCACGTTCGTTCCCGCGAGTGGCACGGTCATCACCGAGCTGCCCGGGAATCTCCGCCTGTTCGTGGATCTCGCCGATCGGGTGATCGGGATGAATATCCTGCTGGGCAACTACGAGCTCGGGGAGGTCGAGTTCATCCGATCGTGCATCGCTCCGGGCGACCATGTCCTGGATATCGGCGCGAATATCGGCTATTTCACGATTCTGATGGCGGGCTGGGTAGGGCAGGAGGGAAGCGTCGTCGCCATCGAGCCGGTGCCTGCGAACCTCGCGCTGCTCGCGCGGTCGATCGCCGAAAACGGTTTCGAGGACCGTGTGCGCGTGATTCCCAATGTGGTCGCGGCAGAGGGTGGCGAAGCGGACCTGCTGAGCGTGGACGTGCGCTACGCCTTCAACTCCGGCGGGGCCTACATCGTGGGCGCGGCGGCGCCGACTCCGCCCGACCACCAGCGGACCCGGGTGAAGAAGATCCGGCTCGATGCTCTGACCATGCCGCGCCCGGTTTCCTTCATCAAGATCGATGTCGAAGGCGCTGAAGCTCTGGCTCTGCGCGGGGCGAAGGAGCTGCTCCGGACGGATCGGCCCCGGGTGCTCGCCGAGATCAACCCGGAGCAGCTGCTCAAAGTCTCCGGGACGAACGCCGAGGCCTGGATCGCCGAGATGGCGGAGCTCGGATTCGAGTGCCGGCGGCTCGAGCGCGGCCGCCCGGGCGAGCGGATTCGGACGACCGAATCGCTGGTCAACGTCGTTTTTCTTCCCTTTCACAGCTGACCGCAGTTCCGCAGGCCCAGCCCCGGGTGTCTCCCCCAGTGAGCTCCGCTCTGGTGGAGCAGTTCACGCCGCCTGGCGCCGGACGGCGGTAAGCTGCGGGGTGCAGGAGGCTCCAAGTGTCTTTTCCGGCGATCCCGAACAAGCGTGGGCTGCACAGACTCGCCGCAGGCGGGGCGGTTCTTTGCGGTCTGCTGTTCATGCCGACGGCCGCCCAGGCGGTGTTCCCGGCGTCGACCCAGGGTTTTCCGAAGTCGCTCGGCACCGGGGCCAACTACATGGGTCCGCCCGCCTTCGCGGACCTGAATGGCGATGGAATCAACGAGGTCATTCTCGGCGCCAACGACGGCACGGTCTACGCTTACCGCGGCAATGGCACGGAGCTCTGGCACTACGACACCGGCAGCACCGGCATTGCCAGCAAGCCGGCGATCGCCGACATCGACAGCGACGGTCTTCCCGAAGTCGTCGTGGGCGCGGGCTCGAACCAACCCCCAGGGGTGGGCACCACGCCCGGCGTTTACGTGATCAGCAACACTGGCGCCTTGCAGTGCAGGTTTCTCACCTACGACGCTCTTCACCCCAACGAGAACCACGGCGTCTACTCGAGCCCGGCGTTGGCGGAGCTCGACTTCGACGACGCCGGCCAGCTGGAGATCGCCTTCGGAGCCTGGGATTTCAAGGTCCGCGTGCTCAATCACGACTGCACGCTCAAGTACGAGGTAATGCTCACCGATACCCCCTGGTCCTCGCCGGCGATCGGAGATCTGGACCGCGATGGGATGCCCGAGATCGTCATCGGTGCCCCGGCGAATCCCGGGGGCACCGCCCAGGATGGCGGGCTCATCCACGTCTTTCGCCACGACCTTACAAGCGAGCTGCCCGGCTTCCCGTACTTCATCGACGAGACCGTGGACTCGTCACCGGCGCTGGGGGACATCGACGGCGACGGCTGGCTCGACATCGTGGTCGGAACGGGCTGGTGCTGGGATCGCCCGATCTGCGCTCCGCTGGGTTTGACTCACCCCGTCACCGAGGCGGTCTATGCCCTGGATCACCTGGGACAGCCGCTCGCGGGCTGGCCCAAGATTCTACCTGCGGATCGCTACGTGTTCGGTTCTCCGGCGCTCGCCGACCTGGACGGCGATTCGGCCCTCGAGGTCGTGTTCAATGCTCTGCAGAAGACCGAAACATCCGGAGCTCAGGGTTGGGTCTACGCGGTGGACCGGACCGGCGCGACGATGCCCGGTTGGCCCAAGCAGCCGAAAGTTCCCGCGGACTGCAACGGTAATTTCAGTCATTTCGGAACCATGGCCTCTCCCGTGATTGCGGACCTCGACGGCGATGGCGCCCTCGAGATCGCCCTGCCTTCAGCCTGGGAGGTCGTGGTCTGGACCACCGCGGGTGTCCAACTGACGGGCGACGCCTGCCCCGAGCCGCCGGGCGATTGGCTGATGGTGACCGACGGGCCGGTAGGGGCGATCGGCATCGGTGACATCACCGGCGACGGCGCGGCCGAGCTCGTTTCCGGTGGCTACAACGCCGTGGGCACTGCGGGCAGGCTCTATGCGTGGAGCTTCGGGGCGGCGGCCGTCGGAGCGCCGCAGCCCTGGCCGCAGTTCCGGCGCAGCGCCAACAACCACGCGCTCGTTCCGCTCTCGCTCTTCGAGATCTTCCTCGACGGCTTCGACAACGGCGGTTTCGGCCAGTGGAGCGCGGTCTCTCCTTAGCTCGACCAGCGCTTCAATTCACAACCTCTCGCCGACGATCGTGAACAGGTGCACCGCCTCGGTGGCGCCCTGATACTGCTTCAATGCGGTCGGCCCCCAGGGCGAGAAACTGGGACGGAAGAGCTGGCGGTGATAGCTCGTCTTCGTGCGACCGAAACCGACCGCCGTCAGAAGATTCTGGATCGCCCCGGGGGAGAAGCTCCACCAGGCGGTAGGGTCGCGATTGTGCGTCGGGTTGAAGATCATGCCGCGTTCGCGCTCGACGGATTCCTCGTCGGACAGGGGTTCGCCGATCAACCCGTCGAGCCAGGAGCTCTTTCGGAACGGCGGATTGAAGAGATCCGTCACGATGATGCGTTCCCGGGTCAGGCGGGCCGCTGAAGCCAAAGCGGAATACGGATCGCGGAGATGAAGCAGGATGGAGCCGAACGTGGCGATGTCCACCGGGCCCAGGTTCTCGGGGATCTCGTACGCGGTGCCGTGGCGCAACGTCAGCGACGAACCGAAGGCTCGCTGGGCATACCCCCACGCCTTGTTGAGGCCGGTCACCACCGAGCGGTACTGCGCTTCGAAGGCGGTCCGGTCGGGGCCCGGAAAGAGCATGATGTCGCCGAGCCGATCCGGCGAGAGATCGTACGGCACGATGGCGGCGCCGCGCCTCTCCATGTGGAAGGAGAGGAACCCGTTGGCAGCGCCGACCTCCAGCACTCTCTTTCCCGCCAGATCGACCCCACCGAGGTAGGCGTCGACGTTGGGTCGGAGATCCCACGCCCCGTCGATGGTCGGCAACCCCGGCAGATCGATCGAGTGGTAGAAGTATCCGTCCGCGAGGGTGGCGAGTCGGGCATTCTGTTCGGCCATTGGGAAGTATCCTATGCGGACGACAGCCGCGGCGGGTAGGAGTTGTATCTTCCGATGACTCCGCCTGGAGCCTGCGGCCTAAGGTGAATGGAACGCCGCCGTCGGCTGAGCGCGCTCCGGTAGCGGTGGCGCCGCCGCGATCCAGTCCGCGATCGCGTCCGCCAGACGCCGGTTCCCTTCCTCGTTCAAGTTACAGCAGGAATCCTCGTAGATCGGCGCGTCGACGCGGGAGAAGAGTTGCGTCAGGTCGGTGAAGTCGACCCCAGCGGCATCGAGCCGGGTCCCGGCCTCGATCAGTAGCGGATAGCCGGCGGCGATGCTCGCCGCAAAGGACAGATTCGGATCGATGGCGATCTTCCTCTCTTCCTTGCCCAGCGGCTTCGAGCCCTCGAGATACTGGTTCGGCTGGAGGAAATGGAGGTACTCGATGCCGTTCGCCTTGCACAGGCGTGCCAGCTGCAGGGAAGAGCGCTCCCAGAGCGCGGCAAGGGCAGCGAACATCTCTCCGCGGCTGCCGAACTTGGTCTTCAGGCCGATCGCGGAAAAACTGAGCTTCTCGCTCTTCATGAGGGAGCGGACTTTTGCCTCCGCCGCGTCGGCCTTGCCCGAGAGCCAGCGATCGCCCGCCTCCCAGGTCAGCATCGCGAATGCGGAGCGCTCGAGGACCGGACCGCCAATTAGCGTGGCCCAGCGCGATCGCTGCCCTGACCAGAAGGCCCAGGCACCAACCGCGTGGAGGCGTTCTTGCGACGCGGCGGCCTCGATGAGATAAGGCCAGCCTCGCGGATAGGCCGGTTGCGCCGCGATGGGAGCGCCTTCCGCCGGGTAGAGCGCGACTTCATTGAAGCCATCGAGATTGATCAGGACATCGATCTTGGCGCCCAGCGCGAGAAGGTAGGCGAGAGTCGCGAGCTGCTGGGGCTCTTTGAAGCCGCCCAGCGCGAGCCGCACGAAGACGATCTCGCGGCCGGCAAAGCCGGGAAGGCGCGCCAGACGCTCTCTCAGGCGCTCAACCCCCTCCGCTCCAAGGAAGAAAGCGACCGATCCACCGGTGATGGCGACGATCCTATGATCCGCGGCTCGCTGCTGCAGCGGGGACTTGTCGTCGATGAATCCGAGCTCGTTGATCGGGAGGTGATGGAGTCGCATTCAGGGCTCGCTGACCGGCCTGGGCTTCTGAACCTAGCCCACGAAAGGGTGCAGCGAAATGTCACCTGCGAGATAGTGTGCGGCATTCTCTGCCTTGCCCTCGTCGGCGAGCTGTCCCGCCTCGACGATCTTCTTTCGGGCGACGAGCTGTCCGACGCCCCGCTCCTGCCCGATCAGTGGAACCGCGAGTCTGGAGGCGACCTCGGTTGCGAGCCCGAGGAGGAGAAGAAGAAGTGTTGCAAGGAATGCTCTTCGGCCGCGGGGCACGCAAAAAGTATGGCGATCTCCATCGGCAGGCGGCCGATCGCTTCGCGATAGGCTGAATCGATGGAGCGCGTCGTCGAACTCCTGCTCGCTGCGGCGGGCGCATGGGTGATCCTGCGCGGCGCGCGGGCTTGGCGGGGGATGCCCAACGTCAGGGAGTCGTGGCTGCTGCTGCTCGTGCCCGTGATTTTCTTCGGCGCCGGAATCGCGGGCGGTGGATCGCAGGCCGATCTCGACTTCACCTACCACTTTGCGCCCTATCGCACTCCGGGCGTGCCCGCGCCGCGGGCGCGCAATCCGCTTCAGTCCGACATCGCGCTGCAGATTCTGCCCTTTCGCCATCTCGTCCGCAGGCAGTTCGGCGAGGGCTACTGGCCGCACTGGTCCCACGAGCTCGGTACCGGTCAGCCGCTGGCGGGCAATGCCCAGTCGGCACCGATGGCGCTCGCCCAGTTGCCGACGCTGCTCCTGGCTCCGGAGCGCGGTCAGCCAATCGCCGCGGCCTGGCATCAGCTCATCGCCGCGCTCGGTGCGTTCCTGCTCGCGCGGTCGCTGGGCATCGGCAGGGCCGGTGCGCTAGTCGCTGCGTACGCCTTCTCGGCATCTCTCTTCCAGACCGTCTGGGCCTCGTATCCGCTCGCGATGACCACGGCGTGGCTGCCGCTCGCGGTGCTCGGCGCGCGCGCGGTCGTGCGCTCCGAGGCGGGTGGGGCGCTGGCTTCGTGCATCGTGCTCTTCTGCAGCGCGACCGAGGGCCACCCGGTCGAATTCGCCCAGGTGGTGATCGGCGCCACCGGCGCCGCGCTGCTTGCCGTACCGCGCACGGGCTGGCTCTCGGCCGCTCGCGCCATCTGCCGCTTCGCCGGCTGCGTCGCAATTGCCGTGCTGATGGCGCTGCCGGCGCTGGGGCCTGTGCTCGAGGCCTTCGGCGAGAGCGAGCGCCGCGTATACGTCGATTCGGGCCAGCCCGCGGCCGTGGCGCCGCTCGACTTCGCTCAGCTCGCCTTTATTCTCGATCCGTTCACCGACGGCAGCCCGCGCGATGCGAACTGGAAAGGTCCGGTCAACTTCTCGGAGAGGGCGACGCTCTTCGTCGGACTGCTGCCGCTCGCGGCGGTGCTCGTCGGCTGGAGCGGCTCGAAGGGACGCAGCCGCCGTCTCGCCGGAATCGCCGCGGCGATGCTCGCGCTCCTGCTCCTGCTCCCGGTCTGGCAATTCCTGATGGCCGGGGTGAGATTTCTGCCCCACCTCGTGAGCCCGCGCATGCGATTCCTCTGGGTCCTCGCCGCCGCGCTGCTCGCGGGCTCGCTGACCTCGGAGATCGCGTCGGTGCCGCTGCGGCGACGGCTCGGCGCGGCGCTCGTGCTGCTCGGAATCGCGACCGCCATCCAGGGCGTCGTCCAGGAGGCACCTCTGCCGCAACGCGCCTGGCGCCTCGGAGCCGGCGGCGGCGCGGTCGCCGCGGGAGTCTTGGCGTGGACCGCCGGCGGACTCGGTGGGCTGGCGCTGGCGCTGCCGACCCTCACCTTGCTCGACGCGAGCCTGGCCGGTGCGCGTTACAACGCGGTGGATCCGGAGCATCGCACCCTAGAGACTCCCGCCGTGGTCCGGGCCCTGCAGGCTGCGGTCGCCGAAGAGCACGAACCGGTGCGATCGGTGGCCATCGGGCCCGTCCTGCCGGGATACCTTCCGTCCATTTACGGACTGCTCGATCCGCGCGGCTGGGATCCCATGCGTCCGGCGGACGCGCTGCAGCTGTTACGACCGCGGCTCGATCGGCCGGCGCTGCGCGGCGCTTTCCAGCAACGGCAGGAGCTGGACCTCGGGCTCCACCGGTTTCTGGGCATTCGCTATGTTCTGGCGCGGGAAGAGCGCAGTCCAGGCCCTCCATGGGTGCGCGGCCTCACGGTCGGCGAAGTGACCCTCTGGCGCAACCCGCAGGCCTGGCCGCTGGTCTTCGTGCCGCGCGCCGTGGCCTATCGGACACGGGATCGGATCAGGGCGCAGTTGTCGGCCGGCGAATGGCCCGAAACCGTGCTCGTCGAGGATCCCGCGGAAGCCGACCGCGAACAGGACGGACGGGTCCTGGCGTATACGCTCGGGCCAGACGGCTTCCGTGGCGAAGTGGATCTCGCCCGCGCGGGCCTAGTTGGAACCAGCTTTACCTGGATGCCGGGATGGAGCGTCGAGGCGGACCAGTCCGAGGTTAGCACCCACCGCATCGACGGCGGGTTTCTGGGCTTCGACCTGCCCGCGGGTAGCCACCACTTCGAGGCGCGGTACCGGCCGCGCGGTTGGCCCGCTTTTCTGGGTCTATCGGGAGCTGGATGGCTTGTCTTCGCCGGGATCGTCGTCTCCCGCGTGCGCCGCCGCTCTCTTCCTCCGGCCTACTGAAGGTATCCGAGCGCACGCAACTGCTCCCGTGTGGCCTCGTCGAGCACCGGATCGCTTGCGGCGACGGCCGGATAGGCGCGAGCCGCCAGATCGTCGTTTCTGATCTTCTCTTCGGCGAGGTCGCGCAGCCGCTGGACCTCGAGAGGTCGCGCGCTGGCCAGGTCTCGCGTCTCCTTCGGATCGTCGCGCAGGTCGAAGAGGCGTGCTGTCTGCTCCCGGCGATGGAAGATCAACTTGAGGTTGCCTTGCGTGATCGCCCAGGTGGCGCGGAAGAGCTTGTCCTGAGCGAGATTCGCCCGGCTCGCGAACGACGCGTCGCCGCGCATGGCCCCCAGGAGGCTCCTCCCTTCGGTGCAGGAGGCTGGTAGCCGCGCCCCGAGACCCGCCACCTCGAGAACGGTTGGAAGCAGGTCAGCCACGCTCATCGAGGTGTCGACCCGCAGTCGGGGGCGCCGGCCGTCGGGCAGTTTCAGCCAGAGAGGAACCCGGATCGACTCCTCGTAGGTCTGGGAGTGTACGAAGCGCCCATGTTCGCGGAACTCTTCGCCGTGATCCGAAAGGACAATGACGAGAGCGTCCCGCCACAATCCCTGCCGGTCGAGCGCCTCGAAGAACCGGCCCAGGTCAGCGTCGAGCGCCTCGACGCCGCACTCGTACAGGGCCCGGAGCGTGCCAATCGTCTCTTCCCCGACGGCGCGTTTCTCCCGGTCGGCAGAGAGCAAGAACTCCGTCGCGCAGCGGCCCTGGCCGTCGCAGGAGGCGCGCGCCAAGGTCAGCGGATCGAGGTCGCCACACACCTTTGGCGGGGAGTAGTACGGAAGTCGATTGCCGCGCAGTTCGGTGTCGGAGTGGGCATCCATGAAGTGAGCGAACAGGAAGGTCGGTCTACCGTCGCTTGCAGTCACCAGCGACAGGGCTCGGGCGGAGACGCGATCGGCGTAGACGAGGTCGTCTTCGACGCGTTCCCAGTGCTCGAAGCCGCGCGCGAAGCCGAAGTTCCCGGACAACCAGCTGTTGCTGAAGACGCCGAGGGTCCGATAGCCTGCCGCTGCGAGAATCTCGGGCAGCGTCCCGATGGCGTCGGACAGCCGGTCGCGCACGCCAAGGACGCGATGCACCCTGGGAGAAGCACCGGTCCACATCGTCATGTGCGACGGCAGGGTGAACGCCATGGGCGCCCGGGCCTGGCTGAAGTAGATGGCGTCGCGCTGGAGATACGCGCGTCCCGAACCTGCCCGAGCGAGGCCGTCCGGAGCGAACGCATCCGCCCGCACCGTGTCCAGGGAGACGATGACGATGTTCGGCAGGCTCCGGGGTGCGGCACAGGCTCCCGCGGTGAGCGCCAAGGCGAAGGCGAGGCGAGTCGACTTTCGAATCGGGGAGCGCGCCGCTGGTGGAGCGGATCTGCCAGCGCTCATTTTCGCTATCCTACCAACTGTGAAGTCCCGCAGCTTCCTGTTCGGCCTGCTGCTGATGGCTGCGTGCGGCTCCAGGGAGCGCGCGGCGCGGCCTGCCGGAGTGGACCATCTCTTTCGCGCGGGCGCGGTGGAGACGCTCGACCTGTCGCGCATCGGCGAGCTCACCGCGGTGTCGGGGCTCGCGGTGGGGAGCTTCGTAAGGCAGGAGGCTCGCCTCGCGGAACCGGGAGTTGCGGGAGGGGAGATCACTTATCACGTCCTCCCGGCCTTCGAAGCCAGCGTCGTCGACGTTCTGGAGCTGGACGTCGAGGGCTTGCCGGCTCCGGCAGGCGCGACCCTGGCCTGGTCCGCGGGCGCCGCAGCGCCGCCGGAAGAGGCGACGATAGTCGCACGCGTCCCGAGCCACACCGGCGACGAACGGCAGACCCTGCGCTTCGAGCTCGCCGCTGAACCGCGCTGGCAGGGACGCATCGAGGACCTGCGACTGCGGCTCGCGGGCGCCTCGGGCGGCTTCCACCTTGTCGCGGCTCGAACCTGGAAGCGGGTGCTCTCGCCGGCGGCGCTCGCCGGAATGACGGGACGAACTTTCCGGGTCGAGCTCGGGCACGAGGTGCGCGAGGCCGTTCTACTGCGACCGGGCAAAGCCTGGCGGCGCGAGATTCGGGCCGCGCCGGGCAGCACGATCCGGCTGGCAGTCGCGGCGACGCCGGGTGTCGCGGCTCCGGTTGAGATTCGCTTGCGGCTCGAGCCGCGCGTTCCCGGCACCAACTCTCCGACGGAACTTCGACGCACCTTCGGCACGGTTCGGGGTGAGATCGGCAACTGGCTCGAGTGGCAGGTCCCGACCGGGAGTTTCGAGGGCGAGATCTCGGTCGAGTGGTTGGCTCAGGGCGCCGGTCTCGACGGCGCACGAGGTCTCGTCTTCCTCGCTGATCCGGCGGTCGTCTCGCCGCGACCGGAGGGACGCCCCAACGTCCTCCTGATCTCGCTCGACACGCTGCGCGCGGACCATCTTTCGCTTTACGGCTATCCCCGCGCGACGAGCCCGGAGCTCGATGCCTGGGCGGGAAGAAACGCCGTCGTGTTCGACAACGTGATCGCCGCCGCCGGTTCGACCTTGCCGTCGCACACTTCGATGTTGACCGGTCTCGACGTGCTCCATCACGGTGCCATCGGATCGTCGCCCGCTGGAGAGGCGCTCGAAACCCTCGCCGAGCGGTTTCGCGCGCAGGGCTACACGACTCGGGCGTGGACGGGAGGTGCTTTTCTCGATCCGCGCTTCGGCCTCGCGCAAGGCTTCGAGGTCTTCCGATTCTGGCCACGGGGCGAGGTCGAGGCTAGTCAGGAGATCGAGGACGGCTTTGGGCGCGCGCGCCGGTGGATGAGCGAGAACCTGGAAGAGCCCTTCTTTCTCTTCCTGCATACCTATGAGATCCACGGACCCTACCGCGCCCGCGAGCCTTGGTGGTCGCGCTTCAGAGGAGCCGGGGAAGCGACGCGATCCTGGTCGAAGGCCCGTATCTGGCCGCGGTCCCGGGCCGCGGAAGCCACGGTTGACGCTCCTTTGAGGCCCGGCGAGGATCCGTTCCGCGCCGCCGGGCTTCCGGTAGTCCAGTTCGGGCGGCTCGAACGCCCGCTCGCCGCTGCGGAACTGCCGGGCGCGACGGACTTCTACGACAGCGGGATCGCCAAGGCAGACCTCGAGCTGGGGCGCCTGCTGGCCGATCTCGACCGGTTGGGTCTCACGGAGCGGACGATCGTGGTAATCACCGCGGATCACGGCGAATCGCTGGGGGAGCACGGGCTGTGGAGTCATGGCTACCTCTTCGAGGACAATCTGCGGGTACCGCTGGTCATCGCGATCCCCGGGAGGCGCGAGGCGGGGCTCCGCGTCTCCTCGCCGGTAGGACTTGTCGATCTCGCTCCGACGCTCCTCGAGCTCGCGGGTTTGCCTGTTCTGGGTGCGATCGACGGCCGATCCCTGGTGAGCTGGGTGGAGACGGGGAAGGCGGACGACCCGGAGCGGACCTATCTGTCGTACGCCTGGGACACGAAACAGGGCGTCGCCCTTCGTCGAGGTTGGCACAAGCTCGTGATGCGGGACTCGCTCCTGGCATCTCGCGCCCAGCCGGAGCTATTCGACCTGCGCGCCGATCCGGGTGAAAACCACAATCTCGCGGCGGATCCGGCGATGCGTACGCAGCTCGAGGAGCTTCACCGCGAGGCCTGGCGCCGCCTGGTGGCGCCGCGGCAGTCGGGCGTGACTTTTCAGGTCGCAAACCGGGGTTCCCGATTCCTCACGGCAGCGTTTCGCCTTCCCGGCAAGTCGCCCGCGGGCTTCCGGGTCGCGGCGCCGCTCTGTTCCGGCTGCGTCGAACTGACCCTGGGCGGCGATCTGGAGCTGAGGCTCCCGCCTGGGCAGTTTGTCCGCTTCTGGGTGAGCGCCGAGCGGCCGCGGATCGAGGTCGAGCTCGAAGTGCCACCGGGGGGTCCGACCTATCGCCGGGAATTGGTGCGGGAAGGCCTCTGTGGACGGGCCCTCGATGTGACCCCACCGAATCCCCATAGACTGATCGTAACTGCTTCCATTGAAGGAAGTTGCGCTACTCCGGCAGGCCCTTCGGGGGCGCTCGAAGACGCCGCTCTGCGCGCCCGGCTGGAGGCTCTCGGCTATCTCTAGAGGAAGGTGACAGGCGTGGGAACAGGGTGTATCTTTTCCACTCTTAGGTAGTAGGACAACTATGGGACGGTCAAGGCGGTCCCCCAAGGAGAGAACGATGAAGAAAGTAATCGGCATGGTAGGACTGATCGTGCTCGGCTCCGCGGGAGCGGCCATGGCGGCCAACACGCTCGCGGTCAACGCCGCTTCGGCGCTCAACGGCACCAGCTTCGGCCTGCAGGTGTCGCTCGACGCCAACGCGGCCCCGAATTGCGCGGGCACGGGGAATGGCGCGGTCAACAACGTCTACGTCGAGACTGCGCATCCGACGGACGAGACCCACTACCTGATGCGCTTCTGGATCAACGTGAACAACCTCAGCCTCTGCCCCAACAAGTCGATCCGCATCGGCGTTCTGGGCGACGACGGTGCGCCCGGCCAGCATGTCATCGTCTTCCTGAAGCGGAACGACGCCGACAGCTCCTGGCGTGTCAACACCTGGTACAGGGTCGAAGACACGTCGTTCAACGCGGGCCCGGGAGTGTTCATTGTCGGGCAGGGCAACCCGAACCAGGCCCGGCAGGTGGAGATCGAATGGACGGCGGCGACTACCTCCTCTTCGAACAACGGCGTGCTTTCGATCAAGCGCTTGCTTCCGACCCCGGCTGGACCGTTCACCGTCACCGGCATCGATGATGCTTTCCAGGTCGACTACGGCCGCTTCGGAGTCCTCGCCGGCTCGGGCGCCGCGGCATTTGCCGACACCAACTACAAGTTCGACGAGTTCGAGTCCTACCGCTGAGTTATTTCGCACGACCCGAGATGGCGAGAGAGGGAGGCTGCGGCCTCCTTCTCTTTTTTTTGCCCGGAAACAGGCGGCGAACACCGCTCCGAAAGGCCGTCAGCTTGGCGCTCGCTGCGCTCGCCGCGATCGCGGCTGCGGCCTTTCTGGGCGCCTGCCGGCCCAGAGTCGAGCTGGAGTGCCGGGATTGCGACGCCGTCCTGATCTCCATCGATACGCTGCGTGCCGATCATCTCGGCTGCTACGGCTACGCGCGGGAGACCTCCCCGAATCTCGATCGACTGGCGCGCCAGTCGATCCTCTTCGAGCACGCTTCGAGTGTCTCGTATCACACCGCCGAGTCGCACATGGCGGTATTCACCAGCCTCTACCCCTCGGTTCACGGCGTCCAGAATGCGAGCTCGGCCGAGCAGGCCATCCCGCTTCCGTCCACGATCCCCACCTTCGTCGAGATTCTCCGCAGTCACGGTTTTCACACGGTCGGTTTTCACGCTGGCGGCAATGTCTCGCCGACCTACGGTTTCGGTCGCGGCTTTGAGTCCTATCGCTGGACCGACAGCGATGTCTCGCCCGCCGTGGGATGGGTCGAGAGCCAGGCGCAGGCGGTCAAAGGAAGATTCTTTCTCTTTTACCATACCTATCGGCCGCACGATCCATACCTGCCGAACCCGCCGTTCGACTCAATGTGGGAGAAGGACTACCGGGGAGCGGTGCTCGGTAACGCCGTGGAGTTCGCCCGGCGGTTGTCGCGGCCGGACGATTTCGCCGAGCGTAGGGACCTGTTCTGGAAGAATGTCCGTCGCGACCGGCCCGAGGACGTCCGCAAAGTCGTCGCGTTGTACGACGGCGAGATCCGCCAGGTCGATCAGGAGGTGGGGCGACTCCTCGACGCTATCGGGCGTCTCGATCGCAAGGTGGTGGTCTACCTGATGTCGGATCACGGCGAGGAGTTTCTCGAGCACGGACACTTCCTGCACGATCAAGCGTACGAGGAGCTGCTTCACGTGCCCTTCATGATTCACCTGCCGGGCGCAGAAAATGGCGTGCGTGTGGCGCAACCGGTCAGCCTGCTCGACCTCGCACCGACCCTGCTAGAGATGCTCGGCATTGATGTTCCGACGGGAATCCAGGGCCGCTCGCTGGTGCCCACGCTTGCGTCGGGGCGGACGGCGCCGGGACACCCGATCTACGCCGAGAAGGTCGCTACGGTCGATCGTGAGACCGGCGCGCCGACGAGTCTCAAGCAGGCGCTCACGCGCGGTGAGCTCAAGGTCATCCTGCTGCCCGACGGCAAGCGGGAGCTCTACGATCTCGCTCTGGACCCGGGCGAGCACAAGAACCTCATCGGCACCGAAAGCGAGCCTGCCAAGGCGCTGTTCCAGGCGGTCGAGCGCCTCACGAACGCCAACGGCTTGCTCCGCCGGGTCTATTGGCGGGGCATGAAGACGTCGGCAACGTCGGTCGATGAGGAGACGCTGCAACAGCTTCGCGCGCTCGGCTATCTCCGGTGAGCCTGCGGCTTCCCTACTGGGGGTGGGCGGCGGCCGCGGCCGTCGCGGTCCTGGCGGTCTGGACGCGTTTTCACGGCCTGCTGGCACAGACCCCCTTCCACGACGAATGGCACGTGCTCGTCGCTCTCGCGACCGAGTCGACCTGGCAATCGTTGGCGAAATTCGGCCAGGCGGACCGGTCCATTCCTGTCCTGCTCTGGCTGCACCTGCTCAAGTCGACCGTGGGAGTCACCGCGGCGACGCTCTGGTTGCCCTTCGCCTGCGCGGGGATTCTCGGCGTCGTCGCCGTCCCTGTGCTCCTGCGGCGCGAGTTGGGCCTGCGCGGGGGGCTCGCTCTTGCGGCGCTTCTCGCGGCGAGCCCGCTGTTGGTGCTCTATTCGAGATTCGCCCGTCCCTACGGAGTGTGCGCGTTCGGCGCGGTGGTCGCCGGGGTGGTGCTGGCGGATTTCGTGGAAAGGCCCAGCCGGTCGAAGGCGACGCTCTTCGTCGCCCTCGCGACGGCGGTCGCCTGGGCGCTGCCAGTCTTCATCCCTTTCCTGGCGGGGCCGCTGCTGCTCGAGTTCACCCGCCAGCTCAGGGCTCCACGGCGCCACCTGGCGCCGATCGTGGGTCTGGCACTGGCGGTCGCTTTGTCGCTCCTCGTCCTTTTCGGACCTGCGCTGCTCGCGGATGGCCAGAGTCTGCGTCACAAAGCCCTGGCCGGGGAGCCCACGCTCGCGAGCGCGGCGACAGGGATGCGGCTCCTGATGGGTACCGAGTGGTTGGGATGGATCCCGGTGTTGGGATGGCTCGCGATCGCTGGAGGGTCGAGTCTCTATCGCGCCGCCCCGGCGCGTGCGCGCTGCCTTGCCGCAGCCTGCGCGACGCAGTTCGTTGCGGTTCTCGTCGCGCGTCCCGCGGAGCTGGAGCGCCCTGTGGTGTTCGCGCGCTACGAGCTCGCGGTGGGCGTCGTCCTGCTCGTTGCAGTAGCGGCAGGAATCGGGCGGATGGCACGGCCCGGGCTCTGGGGGCTGGTCGCGGTCGCTGGGGTGGCCGGTTTCGTGGCGACGTCGTCGCTCGCTCTGGCCGCTACGGGAACCGACAACTTCGGTTCGATGCGCTTGTACCACCGCCTCTTTGTATCCGGGGAGGAGCTCGAGACTTGGTTTCACGAGCTCCCGGCGCCGTACCGGCGCGCCTTCGCCAGCGAGCCTGGAGGCCGGAGCGCGATCATCGAAGTGCCGTACAATGGCCTCCTGCGGGTTCCGTATCCCTACTACCAAAGGCTTCATGGGCGCGAAGTCCTTCTCGGCCAGGCTGAGGCGCTGTGTATCGACGAGGGGAACCGGGAGCTGCCGGCGGGCACAGGTGACGGGATTCGTTTGCCCCGCTTCGTCGATCTCTCGGACACCAGTGCCCTGTCGCGCTCGGGCGCGCGCTTCCTCTTTTTCCATTCGGATGTTGAATCGGAGGTGCCCTGGGTCAGGCGGGAGACGCGGCGGCACAATCGCTTCGATTTTGTGCGCTGTGTCGCCGCCTTCCAGAAATTGACCGGTCGCACTCCGGTGATCACGGAAGGCGTGGCCGTGTTCGATCTCGCCAGCGACTAGGAGCCTGCGGAAGGTGTCATCGATGAGGAATCTGCATGCCGCCCCGGACGAGTCGGCGATGGCCCCGGAGCCACAAGCTAGTGGCCGGTCGGCTACGTCCGCCGCTGAGCTCGCGGTACGAGGCCCAGGATGCGGCCCAGGTGGCCGTTTCTCTGTTCGCCTGTGGCGACGCTACCTCGTTGGTTTGGCCGTGGTCCTGCCATTCGTCGTGACCTCTTGTCGGCGCGCGGCTCCCGTGCACATCGTCGTCATTTGCATCGACACCTTGCGCGCCGACCACGTCGGTCTTTGGGGCTATACGCGCCCCACGACGCCGGTCATCGACGAGCTCGGCAAGCGGGGAGTGATCTACGAGAACACCCTCGCTCCGTCGGACTGGACGGTGCCGTCCGTCGCGAGTCTCTTCACCTCGCTGCCGCCAGAGCTGCACGGTGCCGGCGAGACCGGTGACCTGCGGGAGACGCGGCCGGGCGAACCGCCACGCCAGGCAGCCAAGGGCCTGGCGACGCTCGCCGAGAGCGCGCGCGCTCAGGGTTACCGCACAGGACTGTTCTCGTCGAACCCCTTCCTCTATGGGAGATTCAAGGACGGTTTCGAGGTCGCTACGGTGGACCGGGTGGATGCCGCCCGGCTCACCGATGCCGCCATCGACTGGCTCGGTCGCGAAGATACGAGACCGCTTCTGCTCTACATTCAGTACATCGACGCGCACCAACCCAATCGCCCGCCCAGCCCCTACTATCAGATGTTCCCCGCCGCCGACGGGCTGCCGCACGAGGATCGGCATGGCGACTGGAGCTACGGACAGGTGCGGGACCTCGAGGATCCCGCGTTCAAGAGCTTCCGGGACCATCGGATCGCTGTCTATGACGGTTCGATCCGCTACATCGACGCCGAGCTCGGCCGGCTTCTCGCCGCTCTCGATCGCCCGCCGTTCCGCGGCCGGACGGTCGTCGTCGTCACCTCGGATCACGGCGAGGAGTTCTGGGACCATGCCGCCGAACAGGCGGTCTGGCACGACGATCCAAGGGGCATCTGGGGGGTCGGGCATGGACACACCATGTACCAGGAGCTCCTCCAGGTTCCGCTGCTGATCGTGGGCCCGGGATTCCCGGCCGGTACGAGAGACCTCTGTCCGACGAGCCTGCTGGATATCGCTCCGACCATCCTGCACTCCGTCGGACTGAATCCAATGCCGGGCGCGGCAGGCATCAATCTCCAGGCGCGCCTCCAGCGCGCCAACGCCGCGCGTTGCGGCGAGCGCGCTCTCTACGCCAGCTCGCCCGCGTACGGCCGCAATCGCAGTGCCGTAGTGGTTGCCGGTTGGAAGCTCATCGAGACCGTCGGCGGGCCGCCGCTGCTCTTCGATCTGAGCCATGACCCCGGCGAGCGCACCGACCTCTCCCTCGTGGCGCCGAGAAGACTCGCGGTGATGCGCCAGCATCTCGCCCGAGCGAGCGCGTCGGGGACCGGAGCGGTCGGTGTCCGGCCAGAGACCGACGGCAAGCTCGAAGAGGATCTGAAGGCGCTTGGATATCTCTAGCGAAGGCCCCGCGAGCCCCCCGCTCTTCAATCTGGCGGCCTGGCGCGGCAGAGTGGCGCACGGGCGAATTCTCTTGGACGCATGGTGCTACGAACGCCGCGCCCGGCGGCGGGTGCGGCAGGCAGCGAAGCGCGCTTCGTCTGCGGCCGCTCGGAGCGGAGCCCCAAGACCATCCCCGGGACCGTTGCCCGAGCGCGGCACGGCCGCGATCGCCTCCCGCCCTCATTTCAGGCGGCGCCCGGCACGTCCGAGCATCCTCGTCGTCTCGCCCTACCCGCTCTATCCCATGGTCTCGGGCGGCAGCGTGCGCATCTTCAATCTGCTGCGCGGCGTCGCCGGCAATTTCGATCTCCATGTCGCGATCTTCTCGACCACCCGGGACGACGCCCTCCAGCGTGCGGCGCTCGCGCCGTTCTGCCGCTCGGTGCATTTTCTCCGGCGCGAGGAAGCGCCGCCCGCCCAACCCTCGAGCCTTCTTCCGAGAGGCGCCGAGTATTTCGCCTTCGACGCCGCGCGCCACCGTCTGCGCGATCTCGCCGAGACCGTGGACGCTCGCGTCGTGCAGCTCGAGCACACCGAGCTGGGTCAGTTCGCCGGGCTCTTTCCGGGCCGCAAGGTCGCCCTCACCGAGCTTGATCTCTCCTTCGTCACCGCGGCCCGCCGGCGGGCGCTCGGCTTCGACCGCCGCTTCGCCGTCGATCGCTTGCTGTGGTCCGGCTCTGCGGACTATCGCCGCCTGCTGCGCTACGAGATCCGCTCCGCCGAGCGCTGCGACCAGGTGCACGTCATGTCCGCGGCCGATGGCGAGATTCTCGGGCGCTACCTCCACGACGGCGAGCGCCGGCTGCGGGTGGTCGACAACGGCGTCGACTGCGCGCTCTTCCGCCCGCGCGCCGAGGGAGAGCAACCGGAGCACGACGTGCTCTTCGTCGGGTCGTTCGGGCATTCGCCGAATCGCGATGCGCTCGAGTGGCTGCTGGCTGAGATCTGGCCCCGAGTGCGCCGGCTCCGGCCCGAGGCGCGGTTGGCGATCGTCGGTGCCCACCCACCTTCCGAGGTGATCGCCCACCATGGAAGGGACGGCGTCGAGGTCTTCGGCACGGTGGCCGACACGGCTGCTTTCTATCGCGGTGCGCGGGTTCTGCTGGCGCCGATCCGTGCCGGCTCGGGAACCCGTCTGAAGCTCCTCGAGGCGTTTGCGAGCGCCCTCCCCGTCGTCGGAACGAAGCTCGCGGCCGAGGGGCTCGCGGTGCGCGCGGGGGAGCACCTGCTCACCGCGGAGACGGCCGAAGATCTGGCGCTGGCGACTGCCCGGCTGTTGGGCGACCCGGAGCTCGCACGGGAGCTCGGAGAGGCCGCGCGCCGGCTCGCGGTGGAGCGCTACGACTGGCGGCACTGCGCGGCGAAGTTGATGTCGGCCTGGGACGAGCTCGTCGCCGAGTCGGCCAGCGCGCTCGCCCCGGCGCGCGACTTTCTGGTTCCGGATGCATCCGGTGCCTCCTCGGCGGCGGGCGGCGGGAGCTCCGACGACGCTCCCGGGATCGCTGTTTCGGTGATCATTCCGACCCGCAACGGCGGCGAGCGACTGGTGTCGGTCCTGAGGGAGATCTACCGTCAGCAGATCGACGTCGCCTTCGAAGTTGTCTGCGTCGATTCGGCTTCGGACGAGGGAGACCTGGCGCGGATGCGTCCCTTCCCGGTGCGTATCGAACCGATTCCGGCCGCCAGCTTCAACCACGGGCTGACGCGCGACCTCGGGGCGCGTCTGGCGCGGGGCAGGGTCCTGGTCTTCCTCAATCAGGACGCCGTGCCGGCGGACCGGCTCTGGCTGCACCGGATCACGCAGCCGCTCCTGCGACCTGGCCGCTACGCGGCGGTGCAGGGGGGCATCCGCGAGCTGCCGGCGCGCGACGAGATCTTCTTCTGGCACTCCTGTGGCCCGCGCTTCTACTTCACCAGTGAATCCGAGGGGTGGATCGCGGGCCACGGCGGCATCGGCCTTTCGACCGTCAATGCCGCGCTGCGTCGCGAGGCCTGGGAGGCGCTGCCCTTCGGCTGGGCGCCGATCCTCGAGGACAAGAAGTGGCAGGCCGGCGCGCAGGAGAGCGGTCTCGAGATCCTGGACCTGCCCGAGGCCGCCGTCTTCCACTCCCACACCTACGACCTGGTCACCCTCTGGCGGCGCGCAGCCAGTGAGGGCTTCGGGTGGCGCCTGCTCGGCGTGCGCTATGCGCCGGCGCAGATGGCCCGCGATCTGGTTCATCGCCCGACCCTGCGGCGCTGGATGGAAGGTCTCCGCAATGGCGAGCTGGGTTCGGGGGCCGAGCGCCTCTTTCCCTGGGTGCGCCCCTTGGCGCTCTACTGGGGGAACCGCTGGTCGCGCCAGGTGTCGCTCTGAAAGATCGCGCTCAGGTGCTCGGATCGAAGCGTGCCAGAGCGACCTCGCCGGGTGGACGATAGGGCGCGACGCAGAGGAACGCGTAGAGCGCGCCTTGACGATAACCGCGGCGAGTCTGGAGGAGGCAGCGCGCGAGGAGATCGGCCGCCGGTCCCTGCCGGAAACGCCCGACGCGGCGCAGGCCGATGCGGAGGCCCCGCACGCCGGCGTGGCGCCAATCGAGAATCGCCTCCGAGAAGCCCTGGGCCGCGAAACGCGCTCCCATCCAGGCGACCGAGAGCCGTTGCGTCCCGACATGGTGGCGCACGCGAGCTTCCGGAAGGTAGAGGATCTCCTCCCCGCCCCGTTGCAGACGCAGACAGAATTCGATCTCCTCGCACGAGCGCAGCGACTCGCCCCGGCGCCCGAGCTGCTCGAGGAACTCGCCGTAGACGGTGAACGCTGACCGCCGGAAGCCCATGTTCGTGCCGCGCGGCAGCTCGTTGTAGCTGAGCGGCGCGACCCGAGAGCCCCGGTCCCAGGCCGAGAGATAGGGCAGAAAGCGGGAATCGAGCCAGTCCGGGAGCGCGCCGTCGAAAATCGGCTCGACCGGTCCTCCCGCGGCGGCGACACGCGTCCCGCGAAATGCCGCGACGTAGGCCTCGAGCCACCCGGGCGCGGGCAGCGCGTCGTCGTCGAGAAAGAGAAGGAGGTCGCCGCGCGCTTCGCGCACCGCACGGTTGCGCGCCGCCGAAAGTCCGGGGCGCTCCTCGCGCACCGCGCGCACCGTGGCGGGATGCCGGGCGGCGATCTCCGCCAGCAGCCGCGGAGTGTCGTCGGAGGAGCCGTTGTCGACCACCACGACTTCACCGGATCGGGAGTCGACGAGCGGCAGAAGCGTTTGCAGGGTCTCGGCGAGCCGGGCGCAGCGGTTCGCAGTGCAGATGGCGACGCTCGCGGCGAGGGTGTCGGGGGCGCGCATCGCGGCGCAGTCTTTCACAGGCGCGAGTGCGTCTCGGGCCCGGAATTCGCCGCCGGCCAGGATCCCGCCGGAAAGCCACGCTGCTAAGCTTTCGCCACCGTGGGGGAGAACAGCTCGCAGTCCGGAAAGGCGCCCGAGAGGTCGGCGCAGTCTGCCGCGACGGCCCCTCCGGTTCCACCGCTGGCCCCGGCGGCCGTGGGTTGGACCGATTCGGGAGTGCTCACGGCGGAGCACATTCTCCCGCTCATCGCCGGCGGACCGAGCGAAGGGCACTGGCTGCTCGATCTGTTCAGCAGCCGACCGATATCGCGCCAGGGAGCCTGGCTGTCGCTCCATTGCGGCGGCGGCGCGCTCGAGTTCCTGGCCACGCAGCGCGGTCTCTTCGCCTCCCTCGACGGTTTCGATCCCTCGCCGGCGGCGATCGCGGCGGCGCGGTCCTGGGTGGAGTTCCATGGCGTCGGCGGAGTGCGCTTCGAAGTCGCCGGCGTACCCGACCTGCCGCTCGCCCGCAGCGCCTACGACCTGGTGCTCTCGCAATACAGCCTGCACCGACTGGCCGACCCGGAGGCCTTCTTCGCCCGGCTCGACGCGGCGCTGCGCCCCGGCGGTTGGCTGATTCTCAACGAGTACGTCGGCCCGAAATATTTTCAGTTCACTCCGCGCCAGCTCCGGATCGTCGAGGAGCTGCTGGCGAATCTGCCGCCGCGGCTGCGGGTGCACTGGCCGACCGGCGGCCAGAAGACCGTGCACATTCCGCCCCCGGTCGCCCATTTCCTCGAGCATGCGCCGCTCGAGGCGGTCTCCTCGGAGGAGCTCGTCGCGGCGCTCTCCCGGCGATTCGATCTCGAGAGCCGAAGAGACTACGGTGGCTCGATCCTCAACCCGCTGCTCGCGGGAATCATCGGCAACTTCGATCCGGCGCGCGAAGACGATCTCGCGCTCCTGCGTCTGCTGGCGCTGAGCGAGCGGTTGCTCCTGCGGGAGGCCGGGCTGCCCTCCGACTTCGCGCTGCTCGTGGCGCGCAAGCGGCCCGCGGCTTGAACATTCCCCGCTGGAACGCTCTTTCAGCCGAGGCTCGCGATGAACGCCGCGACGCGCTCGGCGCCTTCTCGCCCGGAGCCCGGCTCGACCAGATCTCCCCAGCCCGCCTCCCGGACGCGCTCACCCGGAGCGCCGAGTGCGAACGCCACGACCGGAACGCCGGCGGCGACACACTCGTCGAGCACCAGGCAGTGGGCCTCGGGCCAGATCGAGAGCAGGAGGACGAGATCGATCTCGGCCGCCACCAGGCGTGCGGGGAGCGAGCCGGCGCCGTAGTAGCCGTGGACGTGGGTCCGCGGCAGCCGCCGCAGGCGGTGGAGAAGAGCGCTGTCGCCGCCGCCGAAGACATGCCACTCGTAGACGCCCGGGCGGAGCTCCGCGAGCCGGCGGACGACCGCTTCGAACTCGACCGCCCCTTTGTGCCGGTGGACCGCACCGGCGAATGCGATGCGCAGCGGCGGACGGTTCACCGGGCGACGCGCAAGCGGAAGACCTTCGGCCAGGCTGTGCGGCGGGACCACCCGGGTGCGCGCGAGGTCCAGCGCGGGGAAGAGCCTCGAATGCGCGCGGCGCATGTATTCGGAAGGAAACTCGAGAAGATCGGCCGCGGCCACGAGTCGTGCGGCGCGAGCCCGGCGCTCCTCCTGAAAGCCTGCCGGCAGACGCCAGTCGGCGGCCAGGCAGCGGGAGCAGCGCGACGGGTCGGTCGAAAAATCGCAGAAACGCCCCAGCGGCTCCTCGATGAGATGCGGCCGTCGACAAAAGAGCGCGAAATCGTGCGCCGAGCATCCGAAGGCGAGCCCGCGCTCGCGCACTTCGAGCGCCAGCTCGAGGGGGACTCCGACCAGACTCTCGAAGTGCAGGCGGGTGGCGCCGGCCCAGCGGGCGGCCGCCAGCAAAGTCGGCAGGGGGGAGGGGTCGGAACCTTGCAGGCCGGCACCGCTCGCCGGCCATTCTCGAGCCGACGGTCGCTCCACTCCGCGCCCCCAGAGCTCGCAGCGAAATCGGTCCGGCAGCCGCTGCAGAAGAGCGACCGGTTCCGCGGTCGCTCGCCGCTCGAGACGGACGAGGAGCTGGATCGCCGCGCCGCCGCGCCGCCGCTGCAGCGGAAAGGGCAGCACCCAGAGGGTCTTCGATCGTGCGCCGGAGGAGGGCGGCGCGCCAGCGTCCGCGGCCCCGAAGCGCCGCGAACGGCGCTCGTCGAGCCGGCGATCGCGCCAGCGCTCGAAGAGCGCGCGCGGCCCCTCCGCCGAGAGCACTCGCGCAGCGAGAGCGAGGCGCGCAGGGAGGGGGCCGGACACGAGAGGGAGCCTAGCGCGCCCGGTCCCTTGCGGCGGAGAGGACCTGATCGTAGATCGGCTCGAGCGCGGCACTGTGCTCCGCGAGCGTCGGCACCGGCGGAGCCGACGGCCACCGGCGCCGCCAGTCCGCAATCTGCTGCGGATCGGCGATCAGGCGTTCGATCCAGGCGCGGAGCTCCTCCGGGCGTTCGGGATCGAAGTGGCCGCCGCATGGCTCGCCACCCGCTGCAAGGTCGCCGAACAGATCGGCGAGCGCGCCGCGCCGGCTGGCGAGAACGGGAAGTGCCGCCGCGAGCGCCTCGTGCGCCACGAGGCTGTAGGACTCGAGACCGATCGACGGCACCAGCAAGAGATCGAGGTTGGCGAAGATGGCGCCGCGCTCCGCTTCCGCGAACCAGCCGCGGAGATGGACAGCGGCACCGTGGGCGGCGGCGAGGGCCTCCGCCACGTAGGCGGGATCGCGGCTCGCGTCGCCCCAGACCTCGAGTTGCACGGCGGAAGCCGGCAGACCGGCCAGCGCTTGGGTCGCGACGTGCAGTCCCTTGTGCGGCAAGAGCGAACCGATGAAGCCGAGGCGCAGCGGGAGGCCCGGCATGCGTCCGCCGGAGCGCGGCGGGGCGTCCACGCCATACGGCGCCAGGTGGACGGGGACCCCGGCGGGCAGGAAGCCCAGCGACCGGAACGATTCGAGGAGCGCAGTCGAGCCCGCGACGAGGGCGCCGGCCGCGCCGAGAACGCTGCGCGCCCGCCGGCCGCGGACGGCGTAGAGCGTGCGGTTCAGCAGGCGATTGAGGCGCGGCGACGGCGACACCCGGGTGAGCGGGAGGCAGGCCCCGCAGCGTCCGGGCGCGGGCCCCGGGCAGAGCCGCCGGTCGCGGTCGAGGAGATTCGCGCGCGCGCAGAGCAGCCACCAGTCATGGAGATGGAGCACGAACGGCAGGCGGCGCCGCCGCGCCTCGTCGACGAGCGAGAAGCCGTGCCCGGCGAGGTGGTGGACGTGGAGGAGGTCCGGGGTCGTCTGATCGAGAAAGCGTGCGAAGTCCGCACGCGCGCCGCGATCGTGGAGGCCGCTGCGGCGCAGCGGATCACGCTGATCGAAGTGATTCACCAGCGCTCGGACGCGGATCCCGCGGTCGTCGAGCTCGACGGCCGAGCCAGTCTCGAGCTGCCGGTCGGCGGAGCGCGTATAGACCGCGACCGGCCGGCTCCTCTGCTGCAGATGTGCGAGTCCCCAAGCGTAGATCTCGGTGCCGGCGAAATTCTCCGGCGGCCAACCGTGCACGAGGTGGACGACGCCCGGCCGCGACGCGGGGGGTGAAGCGAGCGAAGGGCCCGGCGGGGTCGCCGGGCTCGGAGCCGCCGGTGAGTCCGAAGGTGACGAGCTGAGCCGGAGCGCTTCGAGAATCGGCCGCCGCGCCGGCTCGACCGGATCTTCCCTCATGAAGGCGGCGAGCCGGGCGCGATAGTCGGGATAGCGCCGCGCCAGCGTGCGCTCGGCGGCGCGCACCCGGCGGTCGCGGGTGCGGCCGAAGCTCGCCTGTCCTTCGTGGAAGAGAAACGTCGCGTCGTCGAGGCGGTGTTCCCAGCCGGCGGCGCCGGCGCGCAGGCAGAAGTCGACCTCTTCGCCGTAGCCCAATCCGAAACCGATCCGGTCGAAGGAGCCGATCTCTGCGAGCAGCGCGCGTTTGACGTAGAAGCAGAATCCGACCGCGGTCGGTACCTCTGGATAGAGGCGCGCGGAGGCCTGCTCGACGAGCGCGGCAAAGCGGTCGACATCGAAATCGGTCGGCAGACGGTTGATCTCGAACGGCCGCGGGATCGATGCCAGCGTGCCGTTGTTGGTGAACGGCGTGACCGTTCCGATGCGAGGCGAGCTCGCCGCCGCTGCGGCGAGCTTGTCGAGCCAGCCGCGCGTCACGATCGTGTCGCTGTTGAGCAGCACGACATCCCCGGAGCCGATTTCGAGCCCGCGATGGATCGCCGCCGGATAGCCCAGGCGGCGCTCCTGGCGGAGCACGACGAGCGCCGGTGCGCTCCGGCGCTCGACCGCCCGGGAGAGCACGAGCTCCACCGCCGCCGCCTGCGGCCCATCGACCACGAGCACGATCCGGTGACGGCGGGCATCGGTGGCGGGGACATGGCGCTCGAGGCTGGCGAGACAACGCTCGAGCGCCTCGGACGCGCCGAAAATCGGCACGATGACGTCGATCGGACGGAGCGCCGTCGGCGGAGTGGGAACAGAGATCTCAGGTAGCGCCACTCAGATTTTCGACCCAACCCTTGACAAGGGCTGCCTCTTTCCGTATCTTGTTAGCAGTCTCCACCGACGAGTGCTAATCGGTGCTCGCACGGCGAATCGAAAGAACATAACAGACCCGAAGGAGGAACCCGCAGTGAACATTCGTCCCTTGCACGACCGCGTGGTGGTCAAGCGCCTGGAAACCCAGGAGCAGGTCCGGGGGGGCATCATCATCCCCGACACCGCCAAAGAGAAGCCCCAGGAAGCCGAAGTTTTCGCCGTTGGCCCGGGCAAAGTGAACGATGACGGCAAGCGCTCGCCGATGGACGTCAAGAAGGGCGACCGCATCCTCATCGGCAAGTATTCCGGCAGCGAGATCAAGATCGACCACGAGGAGTACGTCATCCTGCGCGAAGACGAGATCCTCGCAGTGATCGAAAAATCCGAGAAGTCCGAGAAGACCGAGAAGCACGACAAGAAGAAGTAAGCGCTTTCGCAGTCCGCCGAGCCAACCAGTCCATCGTCAAGGAGAACCGAAGCCATGGCAGCCAAACACATTACCTACTCGGAGGACGCGCGCGGCGCGATCCTCAAGGGTGTCAACAAGCTGGCCGATGCGGTGAAGGTCACCCTCGGCCCGAAGGGCAGGAACGTCGTCATCGAGAAGAAGTTCGGCTCGCCGACGATCACCAAGGACGGCGTCACCGTCGCCAAGGAGATCGAGCTTCCGGATGCGCTCGAGAACATGGGCGCGCAGATGGTCCGCGAGGTCGCCTCGAAGACCTCTGACGTGGCCGGTGACGGCACCACCACCGCGACCGTGCTCGCGCAGGCGATCTACCGCGAAGGCGCCAAGAACGTCACCGCCGGCGCCAACCCGATGGAGCTCAAGCTCGGCATCGATCTCGCCGTCAAGGCGGTGATCGAAGCGGTCGACAAGATGGCGAAGCCGGTCGAGGGCACCGAGATCGCCCACGTCGGCACCATCTCGGCGAACAACGACCGCGAGATCGGCAAGATCATCGCCGAGGCGATGGAGAAGGTCGGCAAGGACGGCGTGATCACGGTCGAAGAGGCCAAGGGCCTGGAGACCAATCTCGAGGTCGTCGAGGGCATGCAGTTCGACCGCGGCTACCTTTCGCCTTACTTCGTGACCGACGCGGAGCGCATGGAAGCGACGCTCGAGAACGTCAAGATCCTGCTCTACGAGAAGAAGATCTCGTCGATGAAGGACCTGCTGCCGATCCTCGAGCAGGTCGCCCGCCAGGGCAAGCCCTTGCTCATCATCGCCGAGGACGTCGAAGGCGAGGCGTTGGCGACGCTGGTGGTCAACAAGCTGCGCGGCACGCTGCAGATCGGCGCCGTCAAGGCTCCGGGCTTCGGCGACCGCCGCAAGGCGATGCTCGAGGACATCGCGATCCTCACCGGTGGCAAGCTCATCACCGAGGATCTCGGCATCAAGCTCGAGAACGTCAAGTGGGAAGACCTCGGTGAGGCGAAGAAGGTGCTGATCAACAAGGACAACACCACGATCGTCACCGACATCGACGACAAGAAGCGCCGCGAGTCGATCGCCGGCCGCGTCAAGCAGATCCGCACCCAGGTCGAGGAGACCACTTCGGACTACGACCGCGAGAAGCTCCAGGAGCGTCTCGCGAAGCTCGTGGGCGGCGTCGCCGTCATCAAGGTCGGGGCAGCCACCGAGACCGAGATGAAGGAGAAGAAGGCACGCGTCGAAGATGCGATGCACGCCACCAAGGCGGCGGTCGAAGAGGGCATCGTCGCCGGCGGCGGCGTGGCGTTCATTCGCGCCATCGACGGCGGTCGACAAGTTGAAGGCGGAGGGGGACGTCGCGGTCGGTATCAAGATCGTCCGTCGCGCGCTCGAAGAGCCGGCCCGTCAGATCGCCCAGAACGCGGGTGAAGAGGGTTCGGTCATCGTCCGCCAGCTGTTCGAATCGACCGGCAACATCGGCTTCAACGCCGGCACCGGCAAGTTCGAGGACCTGGTCAAGGCCGGCGTCATCGATCCGGCCAAGGTCACCAAGACCGCGCTCATCAACGCGGCCTCGATCGCCGGCCTGATGCTCACCACCGAAGCGATGGTGGCCGAGATCAAGGAGAAGGACAAGGGCGGCATGCCCGGCGGCGGCGGTGGCATGGGCGGCATGGGCGGCGGCATGGGCGGCATGTACTAAGGCGGACTTCCGGGGCGGCAAGGCGCGCGCAGAGCAGCGCCCCGTTATGCAGTCAGGGCCGGTAGCGCCGCTTGGTGCTGCCGGCCTTTTTTTCGTGGTACGACTGGCACCGAGTTCCTGGACCGCACTGGGGGCTTGTGCGATGCTGCCGCGGTGACAAGGCGCGTGTGCAATCGCAGTGCGCGGCGTTTCTTCGCCGGAGCGATCGCGCTCCTCGCCTCCTTGCTGGCGGCGTGTGAAAAGCCGCCTCCGGCGCCCGCCATGCGCCCGCGCAACCTGATCGTCGTGCTCGTCGACACGCTCCGAGCCGACCACCTGGCCTCCTACGGCTACTCGCGCACGACGAGCCCGGTCTTCGACCGCTTCGCGGCGGCGAGCCTGTTCCTCGCCGAGGCGCGCAGTCAGGCGTCGTGCACGTTTCCGTCCGCCAACGCGATCCTCACCGGACGCTATCCCGTCCGCTTCCTCGGCCAGCCGGGCGGGCGCATGGGCATTCCCGCGGAGACGCCGTCCCTGGCGACGATGCTCCGCAGCCGCGGGTTCGCGACCGCCGCGGTGTCGGCGAGCCCGATCGTGCGCGCCAGACGAACCAAATTCAATCCGACCGGCGGCTTCGACGCCGGATTCGACCTCTTCGACGAAGACTGCCTCTGGCGCGAGGCGGCGTGCGTGACGGCTCGCGCCGCTGACTGGCTCTGCGACGCGAACGGCGGCCGCCCCGCCGTTCTTCCTGTACCTGCCACTACATGGACCCCCACGGTCCCTATCAGCCTCCGGCCGGGCACCGGATGCGATTTGCCGGGCCCTACGACGGCCCGGACTTCATTCGCCTCGGCGACCCCACCCCGATTGCTCGGATGATCTACTCCGGCGGCCCGAAGGTCGAGCTGACGCGGGCCGACCTCGCGCACCTGTCGACCTCTACGACGACGAGATCGCCGCCTTCGACGAGAGCTTCGGGGAGCTCCTCGACCGACTCGAGTCGCTCGGTCTCGCCGAGAGCACCGCTGGCGGTCCTCTCCGACCACGGCGAGGAGTTCCTCGAGCACGGCGAGATCAAGCACTGCCACGGCCTGTGGGACGCCGAAATCCGGGTGCCGCTCGCCATCCGCGTGCCGGGTCGCCGCCGCGGCGAAGCGCGGCGGCAGCCGAGACGATCGCCCTCGTGCCCACTGTCCTCGAGGCGCTCGGGATCGATCGCGTCCGCCTACGACCTCGAGGCGCGCAGCCTGCTGGCGGAGGTCGCCGGAGGGCGCCGTGGCGATGAGCGCGCAAGGCGTTCTGCGTGCCGCGACCGACGGCCGGCTACAAGCTGGTCTACGACATGGCGACGGGAGGCCTGGCGCTCTTCGACCTGCGGGCCGACCCCGGGGAGCGCCACGACGTGGCGGCGATGCGAGCCTTCGTCGGTCGCTGCGCTGCGCGAGCCGCTCTTCACCTGGTTGAAGCAGGTCGAGGGCGCGATCACCTCGCAGCACAGCCTCGACACGGCGCGGGAGACGGAGCGCCAACTGCGTGCGCTCGGTTACCTCTCCGGGACGACGTCGGAAGCGCACTGAGTCGATGCGACCGGTCGCGAGAGACGGAACCCAATCGTCACTCTCCGGTAGGAGTCCTGAGGGCATGAGTCGGTCTTGGCAGAGCCCGACGGTGCTGATCGGCCTGGTCCTAGTCGCCGGGCTGGGTGTGCGCCTGACGGTCCTCTCGGCGGTAGGGGAACCGCCCGACCTGCACGGTGACGAAGTCGACTACGTCCATGCGGCTCGGTCGCTGCTCGGGGGAGACGGGTACCCGGGCTCGGCTCGTCCCCCGGGGTGGCCATTCCTGCTGTCGCTGGTGTGGCGGGTATTCGGACCCACGCTGACCGCGGGCCGCATCGCTCAGTTCTTGCTCAGCCTGCTCGTCGCCCTGCTGATCTGCGACTGGGCGCGGCGGGCCTACGGGCCCCGGGCGGGTCTCCTCTCCGGCCTGCTCTGCGCGGTGCACCCGACGCTGGTCAGCTACGGGCTGTTCTTCTGGGCGGAACCGCTCTACACCGCGCTTCTGGTGCTGGCGTTCTGGAGCCTGTACCGCTTTCTCGAGACGGAGCGGGTGCGATGGGTGTGCCTGTCCGGAATTGCGTTCGGTCTTGCCGCTCTCACCCGCGAGCTCGTGCTCTACTTCGTGCCGTTCGTGCTGCTCTGGCTCTGGCGACGGCGCGCCAGCGGCGCGCGCGCGCCCGCCCGCTGGCTTCCGCCCGCTCTGCTGGCAGGTGGCGTGCTTCTGACCGTCTTGCCGTGGAGCGCCAGAAATACTGCGCGCCAGGGGCGGGTCGTCCTGGTCTCCACGATCCGGTGGCTGCCCGTCGCCCTCGGCAACCTGCTGCCTGAGACCGGTCCTCTCCTGAGTCCCGTCTCGGACGAGGGCCTCGTGCACCGCTACCTGGCCATCCCGGACGAGCAGGAGCGGGAGACTTACGCGCGTCGCGTTGCGCTCGAGGCGGTCGCGCGCGAACAGCCCACCTGGATCCTGCGCAAGCTGGTTCGCAACAGCTACCTGCTCTTTCGACCGCAAGGCCAGCTGCGCAAGTTCCTGCGGTCCGGATGGCTCGCCGCGGACGGGCAGGGGCCGGCGGCCGTTCTCGTCGCAGTCGAGACCGTCTTCTACGTCGCCGGCATGGGTCTGGCCATCGTCGCCCTCTGGCGCGTTCGTGCCGATCCCCTGAAAGGTCTGGTCGTCGCCTACGTCGTCTTCACCTGCGCGCTGCACGTCGTCGCCAACGCCAACCACCGGTTCCGCTTCCCGCTGCTGCCGTTTCTCGCGCTCTACACCGGCCCCCTGTTGCTGCGCCAGCTCGGTCCGAGCAGCCGGTTGCGGACGGTCGGGCTTGCCCTCTCGCTCATCGCCTTCGCCGCCATCGTCGGCGCCGACCTGGTGCAGGGTGAATAGTCTTCTCGCCGTCGCCATGAACACGTCCGACCTGCCATGACCGATCTCGTCTCCCCATTCGGCGGTGCCCTCGTCAACCTCCTCGTCCCGGAAGCGGCGCGGACCGCACTCCTCGCCCGCGCGAGCCGGCTCCCTTCGTTGACGCTCACCGACCGCAACCTGAACGACCTGGAGCTGCTCGCGACGGGCGCCTTCTCGCCGCTGACGTCGTACCTCGGGAAGGCCGACTACGAAAGGGTGCTCGAGGAGATGCGCCTCGCCTCCGGGGCGCTCTGGCCGATTCCCGTAACGCTCGCCGTGGAGGACGACATGCCCGTCGCCCCCGGCGCCGAGATCGCCCTGCGCGACACGAAGAACGAGATCCTGGCCGTCCTCACGGTGGCGGAAGTCTTCGCGTGGGACCGCCGCCGCGAGGCGGAGCGCGTTCTCGGCAAGGCGGACCCCGCGCACTCGCTGGTCCGCGAAATGGAGCGCTGGGGAGGGCGCTGCATCTGCGGTCCCCTTCACGTCCTTCGACTGCCGCAGCACGTCGACTTCCGCGAGCTGCGGCTGACACCCCAGCAGGTGCGCGATCGCCTCGCGGCGCTCGGCCAGCCAAACGTCGTGGCCTTCCAGACGCGGAACCCGATGCATCGCAGCCACGAGGAGTTGACGAAACGGGCCGCAGCCGCGTGCGGAGGAACGCTCCTGGTCCACCCCGTCGTCGGCCTCACGAAGCCGGGCGACGTCGACCACATCACGCGCGTCCGCGTCTGCAAAGCGCTCGTCGAGCGCTACTACGACCGGTCGAGGACGCTCCTGGCCCTCCTGCCGCTCGCCATGCGGATGGCGGGCCCGCGCGAAGCGCTGTGGCATGCGATCATCCGCCGGAACCATGGTGCGAACCGTCTCATCGTGGGACGCGACCATGCGGGGCCCGGCAACGGCTCGAACGGGAAGCCCTTCTTCGGCCCCTACGATGCGCAGGAGTTGTTGGCCACCTACGCGGCCGAGATCGGCGTGACCATGGTCCCGTTCCGCGAGATGGTCTACCTACCCGACGAAGACCGCTACGAGGAGGCCGACAACGTGCCGAGGTGTACCCGGACCCTCGCGCTCTCGGGCACGCAGGTGCGCGACGAATACCTCGCGAAAGGGAAGGAGCTTCCGGCGTGGTTCACGCGCCCCGAGACGGCCGAGATCCTCCGGCAGGCCTCGCCGCCGAAGCACGAGCAGGGCTTCTGCGTCTGGTTCACCGGCCTCCCGAGCTCCGGCAAGTCCACCACCGCGGAGATCCTGGCCGACCTGCTCCTCCAGCGCGGGCGACGGGTGACGCTCCTCGACGGGGACGTCGTGCGGACGCACCTGTCCAGAGGGCTCGGTTTCTCGCGCGCGGACCGCGACACGAACATCCGCCGCATCGGCTTCGTGGCAGCGGAAATCGTCCGGCACGACGGCGTGGCCGTCTGCGCGGCGGTCAGCCCCTACCGCCTGACGCGGGCCGAGTGCCGGGCGATGGCGGGGGACGGGCAGTTCCTCGAGGTCTTCGTCGACACGCCGATCGACGTCTGCGAGGCGCGCGACACCAAGGGAATGTACGCGCAGGCCCGGGCCGGCAAGTTGAAGGGCTTCACCGGCGTCGACGACCCCTACGAGCCACCCGAGCGGCCCGAGGTACTTCTGAATGCGACGGACGCCACGCCGCTCGCCAACGCGGAGAAGATCCTCGCCGAGCTGACGCGCCGGGGGTTCCTCGCCGCCTTGCCCGCGCACGCCGGTCGGCGGTCGATTCCGACCGGACAGCCGCCCGGTCCCGGAGCGGAATGAGCGTTCCCGCCATCGCTTCCCCCTGGTGACCGCCCTGCGCCCACCTGAGCTACCCGTTCCGGCCGGCCCGATGGCGAGCTCAGCAGCTTTTCCACGGCGGGCCTCTGTCAACGCTCTCGGGCTGCTGCTCCTGCTCGCGGGGGGGCTGCGCGTGGCCGCCGTCCTCACCGTCGGGGCGACGCCGGAGCTGCACGGCGACGAGGGGCAGTACGTCGCGGCGGCGCGCGCGGTCGCCCGGGGCGAGGGATATCCCGGTTCGGCGCGCCCGCCGGGTTACCCGGCCTTCCTCGCCGCCGCCATGTACACGGTGGGCCCGGAGCTTCAGGCGCTTCGGCTGGCGCAGATTCCGCTCTCGCTGCTCACCGTGGCCCTGGTCTTCGATCTGGTTCTGCTCGGCTACGGGCTGCGGGCCGCTTTCCTCGCGGGCCTGCTCTGCGCGTTGAGTCCCACCCTCATCTTCTACACCCACTACTTGTGGGCCGAGACCCTGCTGGGTACGCTTGCTCTTGCTTGCCCTCTGGCTGCTGGTCCGCTTCGACCGCAGCGGCCGGCGGCGGACGCTGATTCTGGCCGGTCTGGTGCTGGGCCTGGCGACGCTGACCCGCGAGATGAGCCTGGCGTGGGCGCTCGTCGCGGCGGCCTGGGTCGCCCTCCGCCCCCACCCGGAAAGCCGATTCCGCAACACCCTCTGCTTCCTGGCAGCCCTGGCGCTTCCGGTCCTGCCTTGGACGCTGCGCAACTACGGCCTGCACGGCAGCTTCGTGCTCGTGTCGACCACGCGCTGGTATCCGGTTGCCGAGGGGAACCTCTTGGCGAGCGGCGAGCCGCTCGCTTCTCGCGTGGCCCTGATCCGGGAGCTCAGGCGCGACTACTACGGATCCCAGGACGAGCTCGCCCGTGAGCAGGAGGCGCGAGGGCTGGCGCTGGCCACGATCGCCGCCGAGCAGCCGACCTGGTTGCTCCGCAAGCTGGCCTGGAACAGCTACCTGCTTCTGGCTCCCACTCGGACCCAGATGAGACGGTTCAGCGAGCACGGTTGGCTGCCGCCGCATTGGACGGGCTGGGGCCCGCCGCTCGCAACCGCGGAGAGTCTGGCTCTCGTGGTCAGCCTGAGCCTGGGTCTCGCGGGGCTCTGGCTGGTTCCCGGCGGCGCGCAGAAGAAACTCGCCGTCGGCCTGCTACTCGTCTTCTTTGCCGTCTACGTCGCGGCCAACGCCACCCATCGCTTCCGCGTCCCGCTGCTGCCGGTGCTGATGCTCTCGGCGGGTCCCCTGCTGGCCGGCCAGGTTCGCAGGGATCGCTGGCGGCTGGTGGGCGCCTGTGCGATGCTGCTGGCCTTCGCCGCCATCGTGCTCTGCGATCTCCTATGGCCCCCGAGCGTGCCGTTCCAGCAGTACTGAAGCCTGGCCTCCCGGCGGCCCTGTGTCTGCTCGCGCTCCTCGGGTGCCCGTCGCCGCGGTCTCGCCCCAGCGTCCTGCTGATCTCCGTCGATACTCTGAGGGCGGACCATCTGGGCTGCTATGGCTACGCTCGGGCGACCTCGCCCACCCTCGACGCATTGGCCGGGAGCGGCGTGCTGTTCGAGCAGGCGTATTCCCCGAGCTCCTGGACTCTGCCCGCGCACGCCTCCATGTTGAGTGGCGTCTCTCCCTACCGCCACGGCGGGACGCTCGAGACCCGCAGCATCCGCCACGATGTGCGGCTGCTGCCCGAGATTCTCCGCGCCAACGGGTACCGCACGGCGGGGATCGTGAACGGACCGTTCGTGCAGGGAAAGTACGGCTTCTCGCGGGGATTCGAGCGCTTCGTGGAGGCGACCGAAAAGCAAGACGAGAGCTATTTGCCGCGCGTCCTCGATCTCCTCGCCGGGCTCGACTCCCGTCCGTTTTTCGCCTTCGTCCATTTCATGCACGTCCATTCACCCTATAGGCCGCCGCCTGCCAGCCGTTTCGCTGTCGAGAAGGGGCCGACTCCAGCCGCGGACGGGCGTAACGTGATCGAGCTCGATCGACAGGTGCGCGCCGGCGAGGTTCGGCTGGCCGAGCAGGATCTGAGCTACCTCGTCAGCCTCTACGATGGCGAGATCCGTGCGGTGGACGGCATGGTGGCCGCGATCCTCGCTCGCGCCCGGGAGAAGTCCGGGGGCCACTTGCTGGTGGTGGTGACCTCCGACCACGGCGAGGAGTTCCTCGAGCACGGCGGGCTGCTCCACGGCCGGACCCTCTTCGACGAGGTGCTCCACGTACCCCTGATCCTCGCCGGCGAAGGCGTGCCCACCGGGCAGAGAATCGACCGCGAGGCGTCGCTCCTGGACGTGGTGCCGACCCTCCTGGGCCTGCTGGGCCTGCCGACTCCCCAGGGCGTCGAAGGCCGGGCGCTTCTGCCAGGCGCCAGCGAGCCGCTGGCCGCAGCTCCGTCGCTAGCCCTGCATACCTCTGCCCACGATGGCGCGGTGGATTTGAGGGGCGTGCGAGCCGCGGGCCGCAAGCTCATCGTCGACCATCGCGCCGGCCAAGCCGCGCTCTACGAACTGGGGCCGGATCCGAAGGAGCTCGAGCCGCTTCCACCGGCGCGGTCGGATCCGCTTCTCCGCCTGGTCATGAGGCTTCGCACCACGGAGGGTGAAGAGCTCGCGGCCCCGGGTGCCGCCGAGCGCGAGGCGCTTCGCGCCCTCGACTATCTCGGTCACTGAAGCCCGCGCCCCGCCTGCCCCGGCTATCGCTTCGCGCGCGCTCCGATCTGCGCCGGTGTGCGCAAGCACTGCTGCCTTGCGCCAAGGGATCGCAGCTTCGCGTGCTGTATGCTGATTGGAGTGTCTTCGAGTCCGACCCCATCGGGGAGGCTGCGCCGACCTCGCGGACCTCGACCCCCGGCCAGATGACCCTCGATTGGGGAATGCGACTCCGGCGCGTCCCTGTCGTGGCGATCGTGGGCGCACCGCGCTCGGGTTCCACCCTCCTCCTCCGCATCCTCGACTCGCACTCGCAGATCGCTGCTCCCTGTGAGATCGGCGTTCCAACCGCGTTCCCCGAGGTGGACGAGAAACACCCTCTCGTCGTCAAGAAATGGCACCAGATCTGCGCCTACTACGGTGTCGAACCGCAGCGCGCCGCTCGCGACCCAGCCAGGCTGTTCCGTACGATCTTGCGGCGCGAAGGCAAGCGCCTTCTCGTGCTGAAGGATCCGCGCGCCTCGCTCTACATCGCAGCGCTCGAGCGCTATCGGCCGCGCTATGTCCATCTCATCCGCGATGCGCGATCCGTCGCTGCCAGCCGGATGTTCGCCGACCCGAGCCAGGGGTTCGGAAAGTGGCTGGCCTACCATGAGAGCGCACTCGACTTTTTCTCGCGCACGCCTCGAAGCCGGCCGGTGAGTCTGCGCTACGAGGACCTCATCGTCGACCCCGAGGGCGAGATGCGAGGCCTGCTCGCCGAGCTCGGCCTCCGCTTCGAACCCACGATGCTGCGCTTCGGAGAGTTTCCGCACGCCGACGACCGCATGAATCTCTGGGGGATCGCCGCGAGCGAGAGCCCCGCAGAGTCGTTCCTGCAGCATGATCTTGGGGCTTGCATCCGCCGGGCGGAGAGCCCGAGGACCTGGCCGCAGGCCGTGCTGGAACAGTACGAGAAACTGACTCGGGTGCGGGAGCTCAATGCGAGTTTCGGATACTTGTGAAGTCATCCCAGCGGCAATCGCCGCCGGTGCTCCGCCGGCGCGGAGCTTCAAGGTCCCGCGGATCATCTTTCAGACCTTCAGAACCTCCCGAGTCACCGCTGCGATGGCGGAGGCGGCGCGCTCGTGGAGCGCCCTCAACCCCGATTTCGAGTACAGGTTCTTCGACGACGAGGCGTGCAGGGCGTCGCTCGAGAGGGACTTCGGCCGACCCGCCGTGGCCACCTACGAAGCTCTCCCGCCCGGCGCGTTTCGCGCCGACTTCTGGCGGTATTGCGCCGTCGCGGTCCATGGCGGCGTCTATGCCGACATCGATACCGTCTGCCGCATGCCCTTGAGCAGACTCATCGGTGCGACCGACGAGTTCATCGCTCCCCGCGGTGCGCGGCCATGGTTTCTCTACAACGCGTTCTTCGCCGCCATCCCCAATCACCCGTTCCTCCTGGCTGTCGTCGAACAGGCGATGGACCTGGTGTCGAAAGGAGACCGCCAGCACCCGTTCGACATCGTGGGTTCAGCCGGCTGGGGTCGCGCGGTGAATGGCTCGCTCGCCCGAACGGAGCGCGCGCCCTTTGGCTTAGGGAGGCACCGGTTCGACGGTCGTTCGTTCAGGATCTTGAGGAAGTACACCCGGCCCGCCCTGTTGCTACGGCTCGGTCCGGCCTCCGCGCTCTTCCGCTCACGTGTGTTTGCCGGCTGCCGCACCGTGCTGTGGTGCAGGTACGACGGCTACTTCGGTGACCTCGAAAGCCTCGGAATCGACCACTGGCTGGTGGATGGCCCCCGGCCGTCGTCGCTTGCACCGTGAAGGCTGAGGCTCCCCGCGCCGGCTGGCCCTTGTTTCTTGCTTTCGACTGCGCGCCGCTGGCGCCGTCAGTGCCACTCCGAAGAGGTCGACCAGAAGGGAAGGTAGTGTGGCCACTTCTTCCTGACGTAGTCGGCCGAACGCTGGAACTGCTCGATGAAGTCGTCCTGACTGCGGCCCAGGATCTTCGGCGACTTCTCGCAGCCCTCGATCAGGCGCCCCTCGGGATCCCGGTACTTGTGCCACACGAAGTTGTCGATGGCATAGCTCCGCAGGCCGATCTGTCGCGCCGCGAGCGACAGATCGATGCCGTAGCAATGCAGGCCGGGAAGGCTGCTGTCGAAGGCGGGCCCGCGAGAGCGCCGCACTCCCAGCCACATCTCGTCGAGGGACTGGACCTCGGCCGGCAGTGGGGCGTAACGGTGGTAGCCATAGGGATCGCACCAGTGCCCCTTGAGCTCCTTGGGTCGTGTCGGGTCCTCCGGGCTCGCGGCGACGACCCCGGCAGCGCCGATCACGCCCCAGCTCGGGTCCAGCCTCTCCAGACTCTCCAGTGCGGCGAAGAGCCGTTCTTCCCACCCCGGTGGCAGATAGAGGTCCTGGTGCAGGAAGAAGAGGAGGTCGTTGTCCGCCTTTCGGGCCGCCTGTTCGTAGATTCCGGAGATGCCGTCGCCCAGCCGGTTGTCCCGGTTGTCGACGAGGATCCACTGATGCCGAGACGAGCTGGCTACCGGCGAGGCCAGGAGATTCTCCGCGAGCTCGCGCTGGTCGTTGACGCAGACGATGAACGTGACGGGCTCGGGATCCCGCTGGGCCTGCGGCCGCTGCACCAGGAGGTTCACCCTCTCCCCCGGGTCGTAGGCGAGGTTGAAGGCAAACTCCTCGACGCGGTCGTTGTGCGCCGCCCGGATCCACTTCAGCGGGAAGTCGAGCGTCGAGCGCAGCTCGCAACGGCAAGTGTCGTAGCTTTCGCGGACCAAGTCTTCCCGCCAGTAGATATACCCGCGATCCAGACCCTCGAGCCGCCGGTGCGTGGGCAGGTCGAAGAGGGGCCGCCCACAGAGCCCCTCGCCAGCCCGTCCCAACAGACTCAGCACAGTCGGCACGATGTCCACCGTCGCGCAGCACCGCTCCTCGACCGCCGGCAACGCGAACTGTTCCCGCAACGCCGCCGGCAGCCACAGGAAGAGCGGCACATGGAGGAGATCCTGGTGCAGCCGGCCGCAATGGTGCACCCGGCCGACCTCGGGTTCGAAGCCCTCGCCATGGTCGCTCACCACGATGACCACGGTAGCGGAAAAGTCGATGCGCTCGAGGAGCTCGGCAAGCATGCGGTCGGCGAACTCGATTCCCGCGTCGTACCTCGCCACGATCTCCTCGCGCAACCGTTCCCGGGTGAGGCCCGGCGGTGGGTTGCGCCAGATTTCCGGACCGTCGGGGAAGCGCCGCAGCTCGGGGCGGAGCGGACGGTCGAGCCACTTCTCACCCGCCAGGTAGTAGTCGCGGTCCAGGCTGTAGTCGTGAATAATGTTGGAATGGAAGAAGGCGAAGAACGGCTTCTGCGGCTCGCCGCGCTCGCGCGCCCGGGTCCGCTGGTCCAGGAAGTCCTTGGCCTGCTGGAAGGGCCGCAGATGGTCCTCTCGGTGGGTCCAGAAGTAGTCGTCGAAGCCGTCGTTCCAGCCGAAAAAGCTCCATTTGACAGGTCGGCGCTGCATGCCCAGTCTCTCGAGGTACTCTGTCGAGATCGAGTCCGGAACGACGTTGCCGTTGTTGGCGAAGGCCACCCGGTAGTAGGTGTCGCCCAGGTGGTGACCCAGCTTGGGACATTGGAAGCGCCGGTTGTGGTCCATCAGTCCGTGAACCTCGCTCGCCTGACCGGTGAGGATCGACGCGCAGGCCGAGAGGGTCCAGCCGGCGGGAGAGAAGCAGTTGCGAAACAGGGTGCCGCTCTGGGCCAAGGCGTCCAGGTGGGGCGTGGTCAACCGCGGGTAGCCGTAGGCCGAGACGTGGTCCGCCCGCAGGTCATCGAGCACCACGAGAAGAACGTCAGGGCAAGGCAAGGGTTCTGTCATTTGTCTTCCGCGTGCGATCTCGCGTGGCCAGTCCTATCGCACCTCGCCCGCGCTCGGCAAGGAGGGGCTCGGCCGAGCTCCCCCGCAGAGGGCTTTCCATAGCGTGCGATGAGCCAACCACTCGCAACGCGGGTCATTCCTGCGGTGCTCCCCGCCGGCGAGGTGACCCACGGCACGACGCGGATTCCGAAAGTCATCTACCAGACTTTCAAGACCGCCCAGGTCACTCCAGCGATGTGGGCCGCGGCGCGGTCCTGGAGCGAGATGAATCCCGACTTCGAGGTTCGTTTCTTCGACGACGAGGCGTGCCGGGCAGCGCTCGCCACGGACTTCGGCAGCCGGGCACGCGCCGCCTTCGATGCGCTGCCAGCCGGCGCGTTCCGGGCCGACCTCTGGCGGTATGGTGCGCTCGCTGCGCACGGTGGCGTGTATGCGGATATCGACACGGTCTGCAGAAGGCCGCTGCGCCACCTGATCCGCAGCGATGACGAGTTCATCGTGCCGCGCGGTGAGCGACCGTGGTACCTGTTCAACGCCTTCATCTGTGCCGTACCGCGGCATGCGTTTCTCGTTGGGCTGGTCGAGCAGGCGATCGACCTCGTCCTCAGTGGAGATCGCAGGCAACCCTTCGAGATCGTCGGCCCGCCAGCGTTGGGCGGCAGGGTCAACGCCGCGCTCGGCCGTCCGGAGCGGGCGCCGATCGCCCTCGGAAGACATCAGGCTCAGGGGTTTTCCTTCAGGGTTCTCAGAAAATTCGTCTGGCCCGCCGGGTTGCGATTCCCGGGGCGGGCCTTCGCCTTCCAGCGGACTCGGGTACTCGACGGCATGCGCACGATGTTCTGGTGCAAGTACGAGGGCTACATCGACGACCTCAAGGTCCTGGGGAGCGAGCACTGGTCCCAGAGCCAGCCCGATCCCCTAGACAATGGATGACTGCACCTCGACGCTGCGCATCGCCGGCGCACACCCCTGTTCGCTGAACCAGGTCACCTCTTCGCGAACGACGTCCAGCTGCAGTAGGTATTGGCCGGCTTCGGGAGGCGCCAGCACAGCAATGGGCGTCTCGTAGGTCTCGCCAGGAAAGAGGACCTTGGTGATGGGAGTGCGCACGCCCTCGGCAACGACGACGTGCGAGAGCTCAGTAGCGTCGATCCAGCGGTAGGAGATGGAGAGGCCGCGCTTCGAGAGCGGCCGCTCCCCCTCATGGATCAAAGCGGCGTCGAAGAAGAGCCGTTGACCCGGCTCCATCCTCCCGGGAGCGTCGGCCTTCAGCCACCGAAGGCGGTACTCGTCCTCGACAGCATTGATTCTCGAGGAGAAGGCGCTTCGGCTGGCGAGTCGCGTCGCCAGGGCCGAATGAGCAGCGTCAATCTGTGCTGCGAGGCCGGAGCTTACGGACTCGCGGAGCGCCGCGACGAGCGACTGCAGATTCTCGACGGCGTTCACGAGCTCGTAGTCCACCTCTTGGGCCGTCGCGGCCGCTACCCAATGGCGGAGGGAAGGGTCGAGAAAGGCTCGCACTTCACCGCGCACCGCATCATCGACGGCTCTCGGCCACTCGACATCGAGAGCCGCAGCCAGGAAGGACAGTTCTGCCTCGGGATGCGCGAGGATTCGGTCGAATGTCGTCACCGCGCGGCGGCTGTCGCGGCATGCCCGCTCTGCGGCGGCGGTGTAGTCGGACCAATTGTCGAGCGACTCCCAGATCCCGAGGCCGTCCCTGACCGACAGCGACTGCGCCACTTCCCACGGGCTGCGCAGCATCAACACGTAGCGCGGCTCCACGTCCATGTCGCGTAGGACGGGCTCCCAGAGCGGCGCGAGGATGCAGAGCCGCGGATCCTTCACGGCCCAGAGCGGTTTGCCGGAGAAGTCGCGATGCAGGAGCTCGCGGAGGCGTTCTTGAGCCGTTCGGGCCGCGGCGTGCGAAACCCAATCGGCGGGCAGTCTCCTCAGGTCGAGAGCTGAAGCCCCAAAGCTGCCGAGGAGCTCATCGTGAATGCGCACGACCTCCTCATGCTCGAAGTATCCCCGCTGGTTGTCGTAGCCGGCCGGCAGAAGTGGCGCCCCGAGCGGCACACCAAGCAGGTTCAGGCACCCAGCGAGCGCCGACGTTCCGCTCCGATGCATGCCGAGAACGACGATCGCCACGGGACGAATCACGGGCGGACGAGTCCATTCAGGGTCATTACTACGGTGGTCTTCTCGGCTTGCTCGGCGGCCCTCGATTCGGCTGGCATCCCTCCTGGCCAGGCGAGTTGGCGGGCGTGGCTAGGGCGGGCTGGGTCGGCGAGGTGGGCTCTCGCGGGAACCTCTTGCGTGTGCATCCGGTTCCCAAGAATAGCAGCCTGCTTCGTCGTGAGATGCACAACCGCGGAACGCAAGAGGTGCGCTGGGCGCGTCCGCCGGCGCCGCCCCTGGCTCGATCTCCGAGGTGCGCTAGAGTCCCCGCGGAGCGAACGAGCTCTCCCGCGCAGGATCTCGCTGCGGCCTGACCGACGATGCGCAAGCAACCGAACAGCCGAACACCCCGATCGGCCGCTCCGCAGGCAGCGCCGGCCGTGGCTGAAGCTCGTTCGACCCCGGCCCCGGCTCGTGCCAGCGGCGACCGGCTGCGCCAGGCCATCCTGCCGGCGCTCGTCCTCGTCGCCCTCACCCTGGCCGCTTACGCTCCGGGCATGAACGCCGGCTACATCTGGGACGACGACGGCTACGTGACCGGAAACCCTCATCTCCAGAGCGCCGCGGGTCTGTTCGACATCTGGTTCAAGCTCGGGGCCACCACCATGTACGCCCCGGCGGTCTTCACGACGCTCTGGTGCGAGTATCAGCTCTGGGGCCTCGACCCGCTCGGCTATCACCTGGTCAATCTCGCGTTTCACGCCGCGTGCGTTCTTCTCCTCTGGCGCGTCCTGCGACGACTCGATCTGCGCGGCGCCTGGCTCGCGGCCGCGCTCTTCGCGGTCCACCCCGTGATGGTCGAGTCGGTCGCCTGGGTGGCCGAGCTCAAGAACGTGGAGTCGACGTTCTTCGGTCTCCTCGCCCTGCTGGCCTATCTGCGCTGCCGTCCGCTCGACGGTTCGGCCCCGCCGGATCCCAGGAGCGCGCGCGTCGCCTACGCGCTCGCCCTGCTGCTCTTCGCTCTAGCGCTGCTCGCCAAGCCGGTGGCGGTGGTTCTCCCGCCCGCCATTTTCATCCTCGTCTGGTGGAAGCGCGGGCGAGTCGAGAGAGGCGACCTGGTCGCCATCGCTCCGCTGCTCGCCATGGGTCTCGCCGCGGGCTTCGCGGCGGTGTTCGTCGAGCACCGCTACGGCGGTGCGACCGGCGTGGGCTTCCAGTTGTCCCTGCTCGAGCGGCTTCTCGTCGCCGGACGCGCCGTCTGGTTCTACGCCGCGAAGCTCGCCTGGCCGGCGAATCTGGTCAGCGTCTATCCGCGCTGGCAGGTGAGCGCGAACGCCGCCTGGCAATACCTCTTCCCGCTCGCCGCCGCCGCCGTCCCTGCCGCTCTCTGGTTCTGGCGAGACCGGATTGGACGCGGTCCACTGGCCGCGGTGCTCTGCTTCGGCCTGCTGATGTCGCCGCTGGTCGGCATCTTCAACGTGGCGTACTTCGCCTACTCCTTCGTCGCGGATCATTTTCAGTATTACGCCGCGCCGGCACTGTTCGCTCTCCTCGCGTCCGGCGTCGAGAAGCTGCGCTCGACGAACGGACGCCGTTATGCCCGCGCCGTGGAGATCGGATGCGGTCTGGTTCTGCTGGCGCTCGCGCTGCTCACCTCTGTGCACGTCCGCACCTTCCACGACGAGAAGACCCGCTGCCTGGCGACGATCGCGGGCAACCCCGGGGCGTGGTCGGCGATGTACAACCTGGGCGTGAAGTTGAAAGCCGAGGGCAAGGCGCGGGAGGCGCTGCACTGGTACGCGGAGGCCCTGAAGGTGACCCCCGGCAACCCGGAGGTGCTCAACAATGCCGGCGTGGCGCTGCTCGAGTCTCGGCGACGCCCCGGCGGCGATTCGCCACTACCGCGAGGCGCTCCGCATCTGGCCCACCTACGCCCTCGCGCACAACAATCTTGCCACCGCGCTCGCCAGCCTCGGCGACCGGGAGGCGGCCATCCGCGAGTACACGGAGGCGCTCGCGGCCAAACCGGACTACGCCGAGGCGCATGCGAACCTGGCCCAGGTCCTCGCCGCCGGGGGACGGTTCGAGGACGCCGTCCGCGAGTCCCGGGAAGCGTTGCGGATCCGGCCCGGCGACGCCGGCGCGCATCACAGCCTCGGGGTCGCTCTGGCCGGAGCCCGGAAGTTCGACGAGGCGATCGCGGAGCTTCGCGGAGCGCTGCGCATCAGCGCCTCCGATGCCGCGATCCGGAGGGATCTCGCGACGGCCCTCGCGAACGCCGGCAACTTGAGCGACGCGATCGGCCAGTACGAGGAGGTGTTGCGGCTCACGCCGGGCGACGCGGAAGCCCACAACGGGCTGGCGATGGCGCGGGCGTGGGCTGGGCAACCGGCGGAGGCAGCGAGCGAGTTCGAAGCCGCTCTGCGGCTCAAACCGGATTACGCGGAAGCCCACAACAACTTCGGGACCCTGCTCGCATCGCAGGGCGATCTCGAGCGGGCCATCGCGCACTACGGGCAGGCTGTCCGACTGCGGCCGGACTACGCCGAGGCCCACGCCAACCTCGGCTCGGCGTCGGCGTCCGCGGGCCGGCTCGATGCGGCCGTGGCGGAGTACCGCGAAGCCGTGCGACTCGAGCCCGCCTCCGCGGACTACCACGAGCGGCTCGGCGTCAGCCTGGCGCAGACGGGCCGGCTCGAAGAGGCGATCGCCGAGTTCGAGCGCGCGCTCGCGATCAGCCCGGGAAGCGCCAGTGCCCGGAAGAACCTCGACCTCGCCCGCAGCCTCCGGGGCGGCGGGCCGGCGCGTCGTTGAGGACGCTGATTCGCGGGGGAAAGCTTCAAGCCTCTCGCGGCCGGTCAGGTGTTCCCCGCTGCATATTCGCGGTCTTCCAGGATCTGCCTTCTCAGTCCGACCAGCTCTCGAAATGGCGCGGAAAATAACCCGCAGGTTGGCGCCAGTCTGCACACCTGCAGCGCGAGGATAATGGTGAACGCCCGTTTGCGTGATCCGGCATCCTCTTCGCGTCGCACGCGCCAGAAGCTCGGCGCTGATCAGCGCGCCGGTACTGTAGAGCGGAGTCCGCTCGAAGATCCGCCGCCGAAATAGCTTGAAGGCACAGTCACACGTCACGAATGCTCATGTCCAGCACGAAATTCACCAGTCGCGTCCAGCACCACGCATTGACCTTGCGGATCCACGACGGATCCTTCGCGATCGATGCGCCAGCAGGCGACGAAATCGATCTGCTGCCATCAGCGGCAGGAGCGCCGGCATTTCAGCCAGGTCGAACTGACCGTCGCCATCGGTGAAGAAGATGAGCTCTCTCGTCGAAGCCCGATGCCCGACTGCACTCGCGCGCCCCCGTAACCGCGATTCTTCGGATGATGAATCAGCCTGGATGCGCGGATTTTCGAGCGCTAGCGGTCGGCGATCTGACCGGTGCGATCGGCGCTGCCGTCATCGACGAGAATCACCTCGTAGTCCACGGCGAGCCCATCCAGCATCGCAATCGCCTTGCGGACGGTACTTTCGATATTGGCTATCTGCGTTGTAGCAGGGGAAAAAGACGCTGATGGAAGCTGTCGCCATGGCGGCGCCCTCCGGGCTCAGGGCTGGACGTCGTCCGGGGTATTCCAGCCGCCGACTCCGACGACTAGGGCGTCGGATTCGGGCGGGCCCCAGGAGCCGGGCGCGTACTCGTGCAGCGTGCCCGGGCACGCGAGCACCGGATCGACGATCGCCCAGGCCGCTTCGACGACGTCCTGGCGCGCGAAGAGCGTGGCGTCGCCCGCCATCGCGTCGCCGAGCAGCCGCTCGTAGGCCTCCATGCGGCCGTCCTTGCCCTGCTCGGCGCCCTCGAAGACCGCGAGCTCGACCACATGCCCGACCATCCCCTCTCCCGGCTCTTTGGTGCGCGCCCCGAGCGCGATCGCGACCTCGGGGCTGAGCCGGAAACGGACCTGATTCCCGACCGGCGGCGCGGGCTCGGCGAAGACCACCTGGCGGCGGATTCTTGAACTCGATCGTCACCTCGGTCACCGTGCGCGCCAACGACTTTCCGGCGCGGACGTAGAACGGCACGCCCTGCCAGCGCCAGGAGTCGATCATCAGCCGCAACGCGGCGTAAGTCGGAACCCGCGAGTCCGGCGCGACGCCGGGCTCCTCGCGGTAGCCACGGAACTGTCCGATCACCAGATTCTGGGCGTCGAGGGGGCGCACGGTGCGCAGGACTTTCGCCTGCTCGTCGCGGATCGCCTCGTCGTAGGTGGAAGAGGGCGCCTCCATGGCGAGATAGCTCACCACCTGCAGCAGATGGTTCTGAATGACGTCGCGAATGACCCCGGTCTCTTCGTAGAACTTGCCGCGCCCCTTGACCCCGAACGCCTCGGCCATGGTGATCTGCACGTTTTCGACGTAGTGCCGGTTCAGAATCGGCTCGAGAAAGGCGTTGGCGAAGCGGAAGTAGAGGATGTTCTGCACCGCCTCCTTGCCGAGGTAGTGATCGATGCGAAAGATGTTCTCCTCCGGATAGGCCTCGTGCAGGATCCGGTTCAGATCGCGCGCCGAAGCGAGATCGCGTCCGAACGGTTTCTCGAGAATGACCCGGCCGTCCCGCGCGCAGCCGGCGTCGCGGAGGTGCTTCACCACGACCGGGAAGAGGCTCGGCGGGATCGCGAGGTAGGAGACCGGATGGCGCGCCCCGGCGAGCTCCTTGGCGATCGCCGCGAAGGTCGCCGGATCGTTGTAGTCGCCGTCGACGTAGGCGAGACGCGCGGCTAGAGCGGTGAAGCTCGCGTCGACCAGCCCGCCGTTCTCGCTGACGCTCGCCCGCGCCCGTTCGATGAACTGCTCGCGCGTCCACCCCGAGCGCGCGACCCCGACGACGGGAAGGTCGAGCTTGCCCCGGCCGGCCATCGATTGCAGCGCCGGAAAGATCTTCTTGTACGCCAGATCGCCGGTGGCGCCGAAGAAGACCAGAGCGTCCGAATGGGGCCGGCCGTCCTTCGTCACGACCGGGTTCCCGGCTTGTCCGGCGCGGTCATCGGAGTCATCGGAGCCATCGGAGCCAGCGGTTGCGCCGGTTTCTCCAGATGCCCGCCGAACCCGAAGCGCATCGCCGACAGCACCTGGTTCTGGAAGAGGGCGTTGCCGCGCGAGGCGAAGCGCTCGAAGAGTGCCGCGGAGAGGACGAAGGCCGGCACGCCGAGGTCGTTCGCAGCGGCGACCGTCCAGCGCCCTTCGCCGGAATCGGAGACCCGGCCGCCGAATCTCTCGAGCGCCGGATCCGTGGCGAGCGCCTGCGCGGCGAGGTCGAGGAGCCAGGAGGAGATGACGCTGCCGCGCCGCCAGAGCTCGGCGATCGCCGGCAGGTCGAGCTCGTAGCGGTAGTGCTCGGGATGCGCGAGCGGAGTGGTCTCGGCGTCGACTTCGTGCGCTGCGCTGCCGAGGTTGGCGTTCTCGAGTATGTTGAAGCCCTCGGCGTAGGCCGCCATCAGGCCGTACTCGATGCCGTTGTGGATCATCTTGACGAAGTGCCCGGCGCCGTTCGGTCCGCAGTGGAGATAGCCGAGCTCCGCGGTATCCCGAGCCTCCTCTCGACCGGCTGTTCGGGGAATCTCGCCGCGTCCCGGAGCGAGCGCGCGGAAGATCGGGTCGAGCCGGCCGACGATCTCCTCCTCGCCGCCGATCATCAGACAGTAGCCGCGCTCGAGCCCCCACACGCCGCCAGAGGTGCCCATGTCGACGTAGTGCAAGCCTTTTGCGGCGAGGCGCGCGGCGCGCGCGATGTCGTCCTGGAAGTGGGAGTTGCCGCCGTCGACGATCGTGTCACCCACCGCGAGGAGCGCTACGAGGCTCTCGATCGTCGCGTCGACGTAGGCCGCCGGAACCATGAGGCAGAGATGCCGGGGGGGCGCGAGCGCCCGCACGAGCTCGGCGAGCGAGGCGGTGCCGGTCGCTCCCTCGGCAACGAGCGCCGCGACCGCCTGCGGCACACGGTCGTAGACCACGGCGGCGTGTCCAGCCTTCATCAGCCGGCGTACCATGCCGGCACCCATGCGGCCGAGACCGATCATCCCGAATTGCATCCGCGTCCCTCCTCCGGTGGCGGACCTTATCGCTAGCAGGCCGGATGGCCGCAAACGGTCTGCACTTCGCCGATGCAGGTCGCGTCCCACTGGGACGTGCAGCAGCTCGCATCGATGGCGCAGAGCTGCGCGGCGCAAAGCGAACAGCTCGCCGCCAACGGAGTACCTGCCGTGCACAGGTCGTGGGAGCAGGAGCCGGGACCGGCCGGGCCGGATGTCCAGCGCTCGGCGCCGCCGCTCTCGAAGCCGTCCACGAAGATCCAACCCAGCTGCGTATCGTTGGTCCACAGGCCGCGGCCGTGCGTGGCGGCGCAGAGGACGCCGGTGCCCGTCGCGAACGAGAGCTCGTCCACCGCGACGTTGACCGGCCCCCGGTTCTGCGGGTCCCAGCCGCCGCCGCCGTTCGCGCTGACGAAGAGACCGACCTCGGTTCCGGCATAGAGCCAGCTCGGTTCTCCGGGATGCTGGGCGAGAGCCCGCACCGGCGCGCTCGGGAGGTGGCTCGGCCCTGATCCGCTGGCGCTCTGCCAGGTGACGCCCCCGTCCTGCGTCAGCTGGACGTTGTCCGCCGCGAAACCGCCGAACGCGATCCAGACGCGCGCCGGATCCCGCCAGTCGACGAGAATCGTGTTCGGGAATCGATTCGGCAGTGGGTTGGTCGCGCCGTTGTCGTCGATCGTCTGCCAGGTCGGGGCGAAGTCGGTGCCGTTCGTCGTCTTGTACACCCGGCCGTCGTTCAGACCGACCCAGATCTGGTTCGAGTGACCCGGAGCCACGCCGATCGCCGCGACATTCTGGGAGTCGGCCGGCCGGATCGCCCGCCAGGTCGGCGGACTGCCCGTGCGCGCATTGTCGGCGACCCAGAGCGACTGCGCGCCGGCGAGCAGCCGGTCGCGGTCGTTCAGGTCGAGAGTGAAGGGAGGAATGAAGTTCGCCGATCCGCATTCGGAGAGATTTCCGCAGATGTATTCGATGTTCTGCCCGTCGTTGACGGCGCGGAAGAACAGGTCGAGACCGACGTAGGAACCGTAACCGATCTCGGCGCCGCGGGCGTCGATGTCCGCCGATGTGCCGTCGCCGCCGAACGTGAGGAACGCCGTCGCGCTCCCGGTCGCGAGCGAGAGCGTGCCGTTGTCCTGCAGTCCGCCCATGGCGAAGCCGGAGGAAGAGACCTTGCCGCTGTAGTACTGCGTCGTCGCCAGTCCCGAGTTGAGAGATTCCCAGCCCGCCGCGCTGGAGGCAGTCGCGATGTCGCTGGCGCGAAAGACCCCGCCGTCGTTCCCGACATAGACCCGTCGATTGCCGGTGCCGTCGTAACCGGTATCTTCGACCACCCAGTGCTGGTCCGGATGCGGTTGCTCGGTCAGCAGGTAGCCGTCGGAGATCTGGACGAAGTCCGCCCCGCTGTTGACGCTCCGGTGCAGGCTGTAGCCCCCGACCACGAGCAGCGCGGGATTGGTGGGGTCGACCCAGAGCGCGTCGTAGTACCAGCCGCCCGGCGAGAACGAGGACGTCTGGGTGAAGGTCGCGCCGCCGTCGCTCGAGCGCCAGATGCCGTTGCCGTTGCCGATCGAAGCGTAGACGATCGCCGGGTCGGACCGGGCGTAGGCGAGCTCGATACGAGCGTCGAAACCGTATTTTCTGCCGGGAGGGGAGGCGACATTCCAGGTCGCGCCGCCGTTTCTCGAATACTGTGCTTCGTGGAACCAGTTGCCGAGTCCGAAGTCGTAGCCCAGCAGGTCCGCGACCGCGTTCTGATCGTTCGCCGGATCGAATTCAACGTCGAACGATCCCTGATTGGAAAGCACCAGCGACCAGGTCGCACCTGCGTCGGTCGAGCGCTCGATGCCACCGTAGCGCGTCGAGGCCAGCAGTCGCGCGGGATTCTGACGGGAGACCGCGATGCGATTCACGCTCTCCCAGCCGGCGGTCGGGGAGAGCAGGCTCCAGGTGAGCCCGTTGTCGACCGACTTGAAGATCCCGGCCCCGCGAATCGCGTCGGAGTTGAACTGACCTTCGCCGGTGCCCAGGTAGATCGTGTCGGGATTCAGGGGATCAAAGGCGAGACTCCCCACGGCGAGGTTGGGCAGGTCGTCGCCGATCGGCTGCCAGGAGGAACCGGCGTCGAGCGACTCCCAGAGCCCACCGCTGACCGAACCGGCGAGGATGCGGCTCGCGTTCCTCGGGTCGATCAGGATCGACCGGACGCGCCCTCCGACGTTGTTCGGGCCGCGAAAGGACCAGTCGGCCGGCTCGAGGCCCGCGACCCTGGGGGCTTGGGCGAGCGCGCCGGTCGGACCCAAGCCCCGGTCGAGGTGGAGGTTCTTCAGGGCAAGGGCCGCCCGGAGCTGGGCGTCCGCCTGGAGCCAGTCCCCGGGTTGGGCCTCGCCGCGCTCGCTGCGCCAGGTCAGGCGCTGCCACTCGGCTGCCTTGCCCGCCTCGGTCGGATCGGGCCGCGCGGCGACGGCAGTCCGAGCGACTCTCCCCTCGCCTGCACAACTCAACGAGGACGCCAGGACCGCAAGAGCACCCACCGCAGACAACCGACTCATCACTCACCTCGTCACAGGAAGATCGATAGGTTAGTTTGACACGCTACCTCCGGCATGTCCCGCGGCGCCGCGCGGCATCCGAACGGACGCGGGCTGTCGCTGCCCGACTTCGGCCGTGCGAGGTTGCAGGCTAGGATTCCGAGCGTGCAGCCGGAGATCCTCATCGGCACCCCGGACGAGCTCGTCGAGGCCGCTGCGGCCGGGCTCGAAGGCATCGCCGCGGAGGCGATCGCCGCGCGCGGGCGATTTGCGATCGCTCTGCCCGGGGGCTCCGTCGCGGCGCCGTTCTTCCCGCGCCTTGCGCGGAGCGGCGTCGACTGGACGCGGAGCGACTTCTTCTGGAGCGACGAGCGGGCGGTGCCGCTCTCCGACCCCGAGTCGAACTTCGGGGTGGCGGAGCGCCTCTGGCTCGCGCCGGCGGCGGTGCCGGCGGCGAACCGCCATCGCCTGCCCGCCGACCTCCCCGATCTCGAGGCGGCGGCGGTCGTCGCCGAGGGCGAGCTCGTCGGATCTCTCGGCGCACCGCCGCGTCTCGATTGGCTCTGGCTCGGCGTCGGCGCCGACGGCCATGTGGCGTCGCTCTTTCCCGCCCATCCGCTCCTCGACGAACGCCGCCGCTTCGTCGCCGCCGTGCACGACTCGCCCAAGCCGCCGCCCGGGCGGCTGACCCTCACTCTGCCGGCGATCGCCGCGGCGCGCCTCGTCGTCCTGACCGCGTTCGGCAGCGCAAAAGCGGCCGCGATCACTGCGGCGCTCCGCGAGTCGGACTCCCGCTCGCCGCTCGCGCTCGTCCTCGCCACTGCGGAGCGTTCCTGGCTGCTGCTCGATCCAGAGGCTGCGGGCGACCTCGCCCCGGGCCTCCGCAGGGCTGCAGAGCCATGATTCTCGCCGGCGACATCGGCGGCACGAAGACGACGCTGGCGGCTTTTTCTCTGCGCTCTGGAGCGGCGAACGGCTGGGAGCGCGAGCCGACGGCTCTCGAGACCTACGCGAGCCGCGACCACGCCACGTTCGGCGAGCTGCTCGAGGCCTTTCTGACCCAATACACTCCCGCGGTCGCCGCCTGCTGCGTCGGCGTCGCCGGGCCGGTTCTCGACAATCGCTGCGCGGCAACGAATCTGCCTTGGGTCGTCGACGGCGCCGACCTCGCGAAGCGCCTGCATCTCGATGCCGCGGTCGTAATCAACGACCTCGCGGCGGTCGGCTACGGTCTCGACCTCCTGCGCCCGGACGAATTCTGTGAGCTGCAGGCGGGCACCGCCGGCGCCCGCGGCAATCGCGCCGTGATCGCCGCCGGCACCGGGCTCGGCGAAGCCGGGCTCCTCTGGGACGGCGCGGCGCACTCGCCGTTCGCCTCCGAGGGCGGCCATGGCGATTTCGCGCCCGGCGACGAGCTCGAGATCGAGCTGCTGCGCTTCCTCCAGCGCGAGCACGAGCATGTCAGCTGGGAGCGCGTCGTCTCGGGCCCGGGGCTGGTGAACATCTATCGCTTTCTGCGCGACAGCGGATGGGCATCGGCGGAGTCCGAGCCGTCCGGGCTCGCCGAGCGAGATGCGCGCGCGGCGATCCGGGCGCGGTCATCTCGAAGTACGCCGCCGCCGGCACGAGCCCGCTCTGTGTGCGGGCGCTGGAGCTCTTCGTCAAGCTCTACGGTGCTGAGGCCGGCAATCTCGCACTCAGGATGATGGCGACCGGCGGTCTCTACATCGGCGGCGGCATCGCCCGGAAGAACCTCGGCTGGATGCGGAGGGAACCCTTTATCGAAGCTTTTCTCGCCAAAGGCCGCATGCGTCCTGTGCTCGAAGCGATGCCGGTGCGGATCCTCCTCAACGACCAGACCGGTCTCCTCGGCGCGGCGCGGCGCGCGGCCGCGGATCTTGGCTAGCGCGCCGGAGCGCCCGGCAGCACGGTCTCGGCGACGTAGCGTGCGAGGCGCCGGTGCCCCGCGGCGGTGAAGTGGCCGTCGCGGGGCAGGAAGCACTCGGTGCAACCGGCGAAGAGATCTCGGGTATCGAAGAAGCGCAGGCCGCTCGCCGCGGCGGCGTCGCCGACGAGCCCGACCGCGATCTCCTGCGCCTGGGCGTACAGCTCGGGAGCCGGACCCGCGCCGAGGTAAGCGATGCGGAGCTCGATGCCGCGCGCGCGGCAGCGTCCGGCGAGGTCGGCGAAGATCCGCTGGTAGTAGGTCGCGAGGCGCGCGCGCCGCTCCTCGTCGAGCAGCGGGGCGAGGAAGGGCGGATCGACCTCCGGCTCGCCGGCCCAGGCGGGAGCGGTGAACGACAGCCCGCGCATCTCCTTCGCGACCGCGAGCAGGAGGCGCAGCGACGGTCGCCGCCAGAGCCAGCGCGCCGGTCGGGAGGGGAAGCGCTCGGGCAGCCTCCGGATCCACTCCCGGAGGGCCGCATAGTCGAGCTGGTCGATCTCCGGCATCCCGGCGATCTCGCCGGCGGTGCGATAGACCTCGAGATCGTCGAAGTCGTTGAGAAAGACGAAGAGAACGATCGCCCGCGGCGTGAGCTCGGGGAGCCAGGTGCGCAGCAGGACGTACTCGTCGTAGAGCGCCGCGCCCTGGCGGCCCATGTTGTAGGCGCCGACCTGGTGCTCGCTGCGCAGGAAGTGCGCCACCGTCTCCTCCTCTTCGACGCCGTGGCCGTAGATCAGCGAATCGCCGAGCAGGAGCACGTCGGCCGGGGTCCCCGGGGGGTTGCGAAAGCCGCGGGAGTCGGTGGCGTGGTGCCAGCGGTAGCCGGCCCAGTAGTTCTCGGTCGAGAAGTCCGGCCACATGAAGCGCATGCGCGAACGCTTTTCCCGGACGTAGATTCCGCCCGGCCGCTCGTCGTAGCGCGAGAAGATCTCGTTGGTCCGCCGCTCGCCAAACACCCCCGGATCGAAGTGCAGGAGAACCTCGAGCCCAGCGAGCACGAGGGCCGCGACGACGCCGAGGAGAGCGAGCCGGAGCGCCCAGTGCCGCGCGCGACGGCGCGCGGGCCGACTAGGCTGCGCCGGAGTTGGCCGCGGTTGGAGCGCAGAGGAGGGCGGCATGGTGTACGGGGGACGATATCCCTCGCCGGAGGCCGCGGTCGCGCGCCGGAGCTTGGTAGGATGACGCGCTCGCCCGCGGAGGTCGGCGGCACCCACGCCAATGTCCGAGAACCCGAGAACGCCCGCGCACCTTCCCTCCGGAAACCCAACAGCGGCCGCCGTCGCCTGGCCTTGGCGCGCCGCTTCGACCGCCGGCGCCGAGACTGTCCGGCGCGCCCGGCGGAGCGCTCTGCGGCGCGAAGGGACGATTCGCGCGCTCGCCGGCGGCGCGGTCGGCGCCGTCCTCTTCGCTCTCGGTGCCGTCGCTCTGGCGCGCGTCGCCGGGATCGTCTCGGGGCTCGTTCTCCTCGCCGCTCTCGTCTCGCCCGGCGGTCTCTATGCGGCGATCGGCCGCGCCCTGGCGGTCGTCGGGCGAGGCGTCGGGAGGCTGCTCGCGGTCGTCTTCCTGACCCCGGTCTTCTTCCTCTTCTTCCTGCCGTTCGGAAAGCTCCTGCGCTCCGGACACCGCGACCGGCTGGAGCGCTGGTTCGACCGCCAAGCGCCCACCTACTGGCACCGGCGCGCGGACGGAGAGCGGACGCGAGCCTCGTACGAGAAGGCGTTCTGAGGCGCGATGGCGATGCGCATCCTCGGCTTGAGCGCCTACTACCACGACTCGGCCGCCTGTCTGGTCGAGGACGGCGTCATCGTCGCCGCGGCGCAGGAGGAGCGCTTCACGCGCAAGAAGCACGACGCCGGCTTCCCCTTGAACGCCGTGCGCTACTGCCTCGCCGAGGGCGATGCCGAAAGACCGCTCGACGCGGTGGTCTTCTACGACAAGCCGATCCTCAAGTTCCATCGCCTGCTCGAAACCTACCTCTCGGTCGCGCCGCGCGGCCTCGGCCCGTTCCTCCAGGCGGTGCCGCTCTGGCTCAAAGACCGCCTCTGGGTCGCCCCGGAGATCCAGGATGAGCTCCGCAAGCTGGGAGTCGTCCAGCCGCCGCCGGTGCACTTCGCCGAACATCACGAGTCGCACGCGGCGAGCGCCTTCTATCCTTCGCCGTTCGCGGAGGCGGCGATTCTCACCCTCGACGGCGTGGGCGAGTGGTCGACGACCACGGTCGGCGTCGGCGAAGGCAGCCGCGTGCGGCTGCTCGAGGAGATCCGCTTTCCGCACTCGCTCGGTCTGCTCTACTCGGCGTTCACCTACTTCACCGGCTTTCGCGTCAACTCCGGCGAGTACAAGCTGATGGGACTGGCGCCCTACGGCGAGCCGGTCTATCGCGAGGCGATCCTCGAGCATCTCGTCGACCTGAAGCCCGACGGCTCGTTCCGCCTGGACCTCGCTTACTTCGACTACCTCGACGGCTGGCGGATGACGAGCCGGCGGTTCGCGGCGCTCTTCGGTGGACCGGCGCGCCCGCCCGAGTCGCCGATCACCCAGCGCGAGATGGATCTCGCGCGCTCGATCCAGGAGGTGACCGAGGAGATCGTGCTCGCGGAGGCGCGGCACGCGCGCGAGCTCACCGGCAAGCGCAACCTCTGTCTCGCCGGCGGCGTGGCGCTCAACTGCGTGGCCAACGGTGTGCTGCTGCGCGCCGGGATCTTCGACGACATCTGGATCCAGCCGGCGGCGGGCGACGCCGGGGGCGCCGTCGGCGCCGCCCTCGCCTTCCACTACATGGGAGTGACCGAGAACGAAGCGGCGCGTCCGCGCCCCGTGCAACGGACGCTCCCGGGCGGCGACGGCATGCGCGGCGCGTATCTCGGCCCGGAGTTCCCGGAGGCAGCAGATCCGCGGCCTACCTCGACGCGCACGGTTACCCCTACCGCAAGCTCGCGCCGGGGGATTGGGCGGCGGAGATCGCCCGCCGCATCGCCGCGGAGCGCGTCGTCGGTCTCCTTCAGGGGCGCATGGAGTTCGGTCCGCGCGCGCTCGGCAATCGCTCGATCGTCGGCGATCCGCGCTCGCCGCGGATGCAGTCGGTGATGAACCTGAAGATCAAGTACCGCGAGAGCTTCCGGCCGTTCGCGCCGTCGGTGCTCGAGGAGCGGATCGCAGAGGTCTTCGAGCTCGATCGCCCGTCGCCCTACATGCTGCTCGTGCGCCGATGTGCAGGCGAGCCGTTGTCTCCCGAAACGCGGGGACGAGCGCGACCTGCCGCTCGTCGAGTGGGTGAACCGGCCGCGCTCGGACCTGCCGGCGATCACCCACGTCGACTATTCGGCCCGCGTCCAGTCGGTGTCGCGCGAGACCCAGCCGCGCTACCATGCGCTGCTCGCGGCGTTCGAGGCCGCTGACCGGCTGCCCGGTGCTGATCAACACCAGCTTCAACGTGCGCGGCGAGCCGATCGTCTGCACGCCCGAAGATGCCTATCGCTGCTTCATGCGCACCGAGATCGACGATCTCGTTCTCGGCGACCTGCTGCTCGAAAAGGAGCAGCAGCCGGCGCGGACCGACGACGGCAAGTGGCGCCAGGAGTTCGTTCTCGATTGACCCGGATGAGGATCCACCGGAAGAACTAGAATCCAGCCATGGGAAGACTCGGGTATGTCACCACGTTGGTCCGCGACTTCGTCGCCTTCGCGCGCGAGCACAAGGCCTGGTGGATCGTGCCGCTGCTCATCGTCCTCGCCCTGGTCGCCCTGCTGATCGCCACCGGCCAAGCCTCCGCGCCGTTCATCTACACGCTGTTCTAGATCCGACGAAAGCGCCGGGCCTCGCAGCAAGCCGACGCCCAGCGCCCCGGCCGGACGCTCGCATCGGCCGGTGCTACGATCGCCGTCTTTCAGGGGAGAAGCGGCTTGATCGGCAAGCGTCTCGGCCCGTACGAGATCCTCGCGCCTCTCGGCAAAGGCGGCATGGGCGAGATCTTTCGCGCCCGCGACCCGCGCCTCGGTCGCGAGGTGGCCGTCAAAGTGCTGCCCGAGGAGGTCGCGGCGAGCCCGGACCGTCTCCGCCGCTTCGAGCAGGAGGCAAGGGCGGCCTCGGGGCTCAATCATCCGAACATTCTCACCGTCCACGACGTCGGCGTAGAGAGCGGCAGGAGCTACCTCGTCACTGAGCTCCTCGAAGGAGAGTCTTTGCGCGAACTGCTGCGCGGTGCGCCGCTCCCGGTCGAGCGCACGATCGACATCGCGAGCCAGATCGCCCGCGGCCTCGCCGCGGCGCACGAACGCGGCATCGTGCACCGGGACCTCAAACCGGACAACCTCTTTCTCACTCGCCGGGGAATCGTCAAGATTCTCGACTTCGGTCTCGCGAAGCTGGCGCCGTTTGGCGAGGGTGGCAAGGCCGCGACGACGATCGATGGCGGCGAGACCGCCGCCGGCGCCGTCCTCGGTACGGTCGGCTACATGGCTCCGGAGCAGGTGCGCGGAGAGCGCGTCGATCCACGCGCCGACATCTTCTCCCTCGGCTGCGTGATTTACGAGCTGCTCGTCGGGCGCCGCGCGTTCCTGGGTGGGAGCGCCATCGAAACCCTGAACGCCATCCTCAAGGAGGACCCGCTCGAGCTCGCGCCGCAGCGCGCGGGCCTGCCGGCCACGCTGGTCAGCGTCCTCGACCGCTGTCTGGCGAAGAACCCCGACGAGCGTTTCCAGTCCGCACGCGACCTCGGCTTCGCACTCGAGCTCGCGCGCCGCGAAGGCGCGCGGAGTGCGGCCGCGCCCACCTTGGCGACGAGACAGCAGCGCGGATGGGGCGCGCTCGTCGCGGCAGCAGGTGCCGGCGCACTGATCGTCGGCCTCGCCGCACTTTGGCTTCCCAAGAGAAGCACGCCGGCGCGGTCGCTCGTCCCGCCGACCGTCGGCGCGCTTTCGCCTCTCACCGTCGACCCGGGCTACGAAGGCCAGCCGAGCCTGTCGCCGGACGGTGAGACGGTCGCTTACGTGGCGGATCGCAGCGGCAACTTCGAGATCTACCTCGAACAGGTGGGCGGCGGCACGGCGATCAACCTGACCCAGAATCCGGCCGACGACGTGCAGCCGGCGATCTCGCCGGACGGCCGCCAGGTCGCCTTTGTCTCCACCCGCGAAAGCCGGCTCGCGCTGACCTACCGTACCGCCAGAGCGCCGCTCATGGGCGGCGACATCTGGATCCTGCCGGCGCTGGGCGGGCTCGCGCGCCGGATCGTCGAGGAGGGCAACTTTCCCGAGTGGTCGCCCGACGGCCGGACGATCTACTTCGTGCGCAACATCTGGTTCCGCGCCGAGATCCGGAGGGTGGCGGCGACGGGTGGAGAAAGCTCCGTCGTCCCCGTGGAGCTTCCCGACGGCATCCGTCCGCCGTCGCTGCTCGATCCGAAAGTCTCGCCCGACGGGCGCTGGCTCCTCTTCTCCTCGTCCGACACGATCTTCCTCCTGCCAATAGACGGCGGGAAGGCCACCGTCCTCGCCGCCGGCCGCAACGCCACGTGGGACCCTTCGGGAGCGGCGATCTTCTACTGCAGCACTGAGCCGGGCAGGAACAGCAATCTCTGGTGGCTTCCTTTCTCTTCCGAGCGCGGCGCGGCGAGCGCACCCGCCCAGGCGCTGCTCGTCGGACCGGCCAGTCTCGAGGGTTCTGCGCTCTCGCGCTCCGGCCGCCGGCTCGTGGTCACTGCCGTGGATCGGACCGGCAACCTCGAAACATTGCCACTCGACGCGGAAGCGGGTACCTCCGGCACGACGCCCCGTCCGCTGACCCGTGGGCGACACGACATCAGTTTCGCCAGCGCTTCGCCCGATGCCCGCTCGATCGTCTACCAGGACCTCCGCGGCTCGACCTCGCATCTGTGGCGGCGCGACGACGGGCACGAGCCGGTCCGGTTGACCGACGACCCGGCCTTCGAGGAGTCGTACCCGCGCTGGTCGCCCGACGCGCGGTCGATCGCCTTCACGCGGCACGCGGCAAACTCGGCGCGGCTGCCGACCGCGAGCGAGCTCTGGATCATGGCGGCCGACGGCGGCGCTCCCCGGCTCCTGACGAAGGACGGCGGGAACATGGCCTGGCTGCCCGACGCGCGGCGGCTGCTGTTCATCCACGGCAAGGAATTCCACCTCCTCGACCTCGCGACTGGCTCCGAAAGACCGCTCGCCATCGAGGGTCCTTCGGCTCTGCCGGTCTTCACCATCAGCCCGGACAGTGAATGGCTCGTCTATCCGACCACCGAGAGCGGCGACGTCGATCTCGTTCTCGTGCCGCTGACGGGCGGTCGCTCACGACTTCTGGTGCGCACCGAGCGCCAGGACGGACACCCGCTCTTCACGCGCTCGGGTCGTTGGCTCTACTTCCAGCCCGACCACCGCAACCTCTGGCGCATCCCCGGCCCGGCGCAGGGCTGGCGCAAGGCTGCGCCCCAGCAGGTCACCCACCTCCCCGAGTCCGGCCTCTTCCTCGAGGAGCCGCAACTCGCGGGCGACGGCCGGCAGCTCTTCTACTCCCGCATCCAGACCGCCGCCGATCTCTGGGTGGTGGAGCTCGAGAGTCCCTCCGGGAGTTCGCCGCCGGTTGCGGTGCACCAATGAAAATGGCGTCGGCACTGCCACTACCGCTTGTCTGGAGCCCCTCATGATTCCCGCGTCGGCCCTGCGCCGGTATTCCCGTTTGCTGATGGTTACTACCGTCGCGGCAGGCTTCCCCCTGGGGGCCGCACCCCGTTCGCTCGCCGTGCCCGCGGCTCCGATCACCGTCCAGGTCGACGCGCGGCATGCGGCGCAGGGGGTCTTCCACAGCCACCTCGTCCTGCCGGTCGCGCCCGGCGAGCTCGTGCTCACCTACCCGAAGTGGATCCCGGGCGAGCACTCGCCGACCGGCCCGATCCAGCAGCTCGTCGGACTCCGCTTCAGCGCGTCCGGCGTTGCGATCCCCTGGCGGCGCGATCCGGTGGACATGTTCGCCTTCCGGCTGACGGTGCCGGCGGGAGTCGCGGCGATCGAGGCCGATTTCGACTACCTCTCGCCACCCGAGTCGTTCGGCGGTGGCTACGGCGAGGGTCCCAACGCGACCGCCCATCTCTGCGTCGTGCTCTGGAACCAGCAGGTGCTAGTGCCGCGAGGCGCGGCGAGCGACGCCATCCGCTTTCGCCCGACGCTCGAGCTGCCGCACGGCTGGGAGTTCGACAGCGCGCTCGCGACCGTCCAGCGCGTCGGCGACACGGTCGACTTCGCGCCGGCGTCGCTCACCGCGCTGGTCGACTCGCCGGTGCTCGCCGGCGAGCATTTCCGCACGTTCGAGATCGAGCCCGGCGAGGCGCCGGTGCGCCTGAGCCTCGCCGCCGACGCCGCCGCCGACCTCGAGGTGCCGGAGGCGCGCCTCGCGGCGCTGCGCCGGGTGGTCGGCGAGGCGCAGGAGCTCTTCGGCGCCCGCCACTACCGGCGCTATGTCTGGCTGGTCACGCTCACCGACGCGATGGAGCCGAACGGTCTCGAGCACCCCGAATCGAGCGACAACCGGCTGCCGGCGCACATCTTCTCCGACGACGGACTCGCTCTCGCCGAGCTGCGCATCCTGCCGCACGAGTACGTCCATTCCTGGAACGGCAAGTACCGCCGCCCGCGCGGCCTCGCGACTCCCGACTACGAACAACCCATGACAGGCGAGCTGCTCTGGATCTACGAGGGCTTGACGCGCTACCTGGGGGATGTGGTGCTCGCGACCCGCGCCGGAGTGCGCGCGCCCGAGGCGACTCGCGAATACTTCGCCTGGATGGCGAGCCAGCTCGAGGACGCGCGCCCCGGAAGGCGCTGGCGTCCGCTCGTCGACACCGCCGTCGCGGTGCAGCTCGGGGTCGGTGCCCCCGGCGCCGGGAGCGCGATGCGGCGTCCGCTCGACTACTACGAAGAGGCGGCGCTCATCTGGCTCGAAGCCGACCTGAAGCTCGGCGAGCTCACCGGCGGCGAGCGCAGTCTCGACGATTTCTGCCGCCGCTTCGCGGGGCCGCCCGGGGGCGCGCCGGCGCTCGCGCCCTACGGCCTCGACGACATGTTGGCGATGCTCGGCGAGATCGCGCCTTACGACTGGCGCAGCTTCTTCGCCGAGCGCGTCGACCAGGTGCAGGCGCACGCGCCCATGGGAGGCCTCACGGCGGCCGGCTGGCGGCTGGTCTACGGCGCGGAACCCAACCTGTTCATGGCCGGCCGCGAGAAGTCGCGCAAGGCGATCGACTGGAGTTTCTCGCTGGGGGTGAAGGTGAAAGATGACGGCGAGCTCCTCGAGGTCGTGGAGGACTCACCGGCCTTTGCCGCGGGGCTCGTTGCGGGAGAGAAGATCCTCGGCGTCGACGACGCGAAGTGGTCTCCCGAGGCGCTCGCCCGTGGGCTTGCCGAGGCCGCGCAGAAAGTTCGCCCCCTCGCCCTGCTCGTCGAACGCCACGGCGAGCTCTCGACCGCCCGCATCGAGGTCGCGCGGGGCGCGGTCTACCCGCACCTCGAGCGCCTCCCGGGAGCTCCCGACCGCCTCGCCGGGATCTTCGCCCCGCGGGCGAAGCCGCAATAGCAGAGCTCAGCCGAGAAAGCGCCCGGCCATCTCCGGGGTCTCCGGGCTCGGCGTGAGACAGCTCGCGGCGCGGCCGAACCAGCGGTAGCGGCGGCGCGCGACGAAGGCGTAGAGCGCATCGCGAAGCGGCCGCGGCAGGACCGCGAAGGCCCCCAGCAGCGGCCAGGGCCAGGGAAGGCGGCGCGCGAGGTGCAGAGCGGCAGCGCTTCGCACCCACGCGCGACCGGCTTCGACGACGACGATCGACTCCGCGGTCTCTCCCGCCAGGCCGTGTCGGTCGAGAAGCGCCCGGCCGGCGGCGGACTGGAGCGCGGCGAAGCGCAACCGGCGGCGCCGGTCGTGCCGCAGCAGGAAGCGCACCGCGCCACGGCACAGGTTGCAGACGCCGTCGAAGAGGACGATCGTTTCGCCGGGCGCGCCCCCGAGGTCGGCGTCGGTCATCGCGGTCATCTCAACATTGCAGCCTATCGCCAGCGCTCGAGGCCGGCAGCACCGCGGCGGGCGCCATGGCCGTGCGTGAGACAATCCGCTCGCTCTCCCGCCGTGCCTGTCCGTCGAGAGGCCTGCGATCATGCGTCCGAACGATCAGATCGAAGTCCTGTATGTCGAGGACAGCGCCGCCGACGCTGCGCTCACGCGCGCCCAGCTCGCCGCGGCCCGTGGCGTGGACTTCGTGGTGGATTGGGTGCAGGGGCTCGAAGAGGCCGTGCGGCGCCTCCAGGCCGGCGGACCGGACGTCGTCCTCCTGGATCTGGGGCTCGCCGGGGTCTCCGATCTCGGAGCGCTTCAGGCGGTCCGCGCCGTAGCGCCGGACGTTCCCGTCGTGGTGCTCACCGGGCAGACCGGCGAGGAGCTCGAGGCCGCCGCTCTGCGCGCCGGGGCCCACGACTTCCTGGTCAAGGCCGGAACCGACCCGGCCGAGCTCCGGCGCGCGCTCGTCTTCGCAGTCGAGCGCCAGCGCAGGTCCGAGCTCCAGCTCGCCGAGAGCCGGCAGCAGTTGGCGGCGATCTTCGATTCCTCGCCGGAAGCGATCGCTCTCGAGTCGAACGAGCGCCTGGTCTACGTCAACCCCGCTTTCGCCCGTCTCTACGGCTACGACGCGCCGCGCGAGCTCGTCGGCATGCACATCGTCGCGAGCCTCGCACCGGAGTCGGTCGAGAAAATGCTCGCGATGGGCCGCGCGCGCCTGCGCGGCGATGCCGTGCCGTCGAGCTACGAGTTCACCGGTCTCCGCCGCGACGGCTCCCGGGTCGAGATCGCGATCTCGATCTCCACCGCCCGGGTCGGAGAGAGCGACTTCATCATCAGCATCGAGCGCGACATCACGCAGCGCCGGCAGCTCGAGGCGCAGCTCCTGCAGGCACAGCGCATGGAGGCGGTCGGCAGGCTCGCGGGCGGGATCGCGCACGACTTCAACAACCTCCTCACGGCGATCTCCGGCTTCGGGCAACTTACGCTCGAAGCGCTCGCCGTCGGAGATCCGCTGCGGCACAATCTCGAGGAGATCCGCACCGCCGGCGAGCGCGCCGCGGAGCTCACCCGCCAGCTCCTCGCCTTCAGCCGTCAGCAGATCCTCAAGCCGAAGGTGATCGACCCCAACGGTGTGGTGCTCGAGACGCTGGAGATGCTGCGGCGGGTGATCGGCGAGGACATCGCGATCGAGACCGAGCTCGCTTCCGATCTCGGGCGGATGCGCGCCGATCCCGGCTCGGTGGTGCAGGTGCTGCTGAATCTCGCGGTCAACGCGCGAGATGCCATGCCCCAGGGCGGCCGCCTGACGCTGCGGACGGCGAACCGGAGCCTCTCGGGCCAGGAGGGGAAAGGCGGGTTCGCGGTCGTCGCCGGCGACTACGTGGCGCTCGAGGTCGAGGATACCGGACACGGAATGACGCACGAAGTCCTGTCGCACATCTTCGATCCGTTCTTCACCACCAAAGAGGTGGGAAAGGGAACCGGCCTGGGTCTGTCGACGGTCTACGGCATCGTCAAGCAGAGCGGCGGCTACATCTGGGCCGAGAGCGCGCCGGGTTGCGGTGCCCGCTTCCGCATCTGCTTCCCGCGGGTCGAAGAGGCTGTCGAACCGCCGGTGCCAGCCAGCACGGCGGCGGCGCCGGTCATGCGCGGGGAAGAGACCGTGCTGGTGGTCGAGGACGAGGCGGCGGTGCGCGCTCTCGTGCGGACGATCCTGCGTTCACGCGGCTACCGGGTGCTCGTGGCGGGCAACGGTCGCGAAGCCCTGGAGCGCATCGCGGAGCACGACGGGCGGATCGATCTGCTCCTCACCGACGTGGTGATGCCGGAGATGAGCGGCCGCGAGCTCGCCGAGTTGGTCGTCGCGCGCCAGCCGGGGATTCGGGTGCTCTACATGTCGGGCTACACCACCGACGTCATTTCCGAGGGCGGCCTGCTCGAACCCGGAGTCAACTTCCTGCAGAAGCCGTTCGGACCGGACCTGCTCGGCCAGACCGTCCGGCAGCTCCTCGACGACGCCGGCTGAGCCGGCGCTCGACGCGCCGTCTGCGCCGACTCCAGCCCTATGGGGCGGGGCGCCGGAGCACTCCCGGCGTTACCTTGAATCCCCGGCGGTCGCGCCTTTTTTTCGCCGTCGGCACGGAGGGGGTCATGCGAGAGCTGGTCGCCAGAGATGTGATGAACGCAGACATGCTGAAGGTGCGCGACGACATGACCGTCGCGGAGCTCGCGGAGTTCCTGGTCGACAACGAGATTTCGGGTGTTCCGGTGGAAAATGCCGACGGCCACCTGGTCGGCGTGGTCTCGCTCTCCGACGTCGCCCGTTCGCTCACCGGACGCGACGAGGCCGTCCTCACCCACACCGAGTCCGAGTACTACCTGCGCAGCTGGGAGGAGCGCTTCAACGCCGAGGACATCGCCGGGCTGCGCATCGCCGAGTCGGACGAGACGGTGGGAGAGATCATGACCCCGTCGATCCTCGCGGTCGACGAAGAGATGCCGGTCGGCAAGGTCGCCGAGAAGATGATCGATGCCCGGATCCACCGCCTGCTGGTGACGCGCGGCAAGAAGGTCGTCGGCATTCTCACCACCACCGATCTCCTCGGACTGCTGGTGGACGAGGACTGAGCACGCAGAAACGCCACCGGAAAGTCCTCTCCGGTGGCGTCGCGAAGCTGGGGCAGTGAGTTGTCGGCGGGCTCAGGCGGTCCGGCGGCGCGCCAGGAGCCAGAGGCCTCCGGTCGCCAGCAGGAGCGCGAGAGCGGCGAAGCCCCAGACCCCGAGGGTCGGGACCTCCACGATCGAGACCGTATTGTTCGCAGTTCCGAAAAGGGCGAAGAGAAGATCGGGGTCGGTGCCGATGCCGCAGCCGACGCGATTGGCCCAGGTGGTGCAATCGGAGCCGAAGCCGTTGGCCGGATTCTGCCAGACCGAGCCGGTGAAGCTCTGCACTGCGCGCTCCGTCCAGCCCCACTGTCCGCCCACCGCGAGATCCATGTTGGCGATGACCGAGACCCAATGTGCGCCGGCCGGCAGGACGCAGGCGGTCGGCAGGTTGATCGCGAAAGTTCCCAGCGTGTCGCTCACCGGCACGACGCCCGCGGCGGCGCATTCGGAAGCTCCAGGGAGCCCGGTGCTGTCAGCGTAGAAGTTGACGTCGACGCTCACCACCGGACCGACCCCGTTGAAATAGACGCCCGGGATGTTGAGATCGGTCACCGTCCAGGTGAAGCCGGCGGGAACCTCGAAGTCGTCCGCGGCCGCGTTGTCGAACGCATCGTTGGCGGTCTCGAAGTTCTGGCTCGTGATGCTGGTGGTACCGACGTTGTCGGTCTGGTCGTAGAGGATGTTGCCAGTGGGCAGGTGGATCGTCGCGGGCGCGCTCGCGACCGAACGCGTCGGCTGAACTGCGACTGCCGGCAGCGCGACGAGCGCGAGTCCGGCGACAAGGGCAGAGATGCATTTGGTCATGGACCCTCCGGGAAAGTTCGCCTGTTTATACCATAATGCCATACGATCTCGCGAGATTTCAATTAAAGCCTTCCCTGTCAGAGAGTTGCAAAGGCGGACTTCGGGCCGGCACCTGAGCCAGCGGCCCTGTGCACTTCTCGAACAGAATTTCATCCGGGTGAATGGAGCGGGAGCGCGAGCTCTATCGCCCGCTCACTTGCCGCTCGTCTTGCCCTCCCGCTGGTCGAGAATCGCCTCCATCGCGTCGAGGATGCGATTCATCTCTTTCATGGCGGCGGCGAATGGCGCGGGCGTGGTCATGTCGACCCCCGCTTCCTTGAGCATGTCGTAGGCGTAGCGCGACGAACCCGAAGCGAGCATCGCGAGGTAAGCGTCGCGCTTCGCGGTGGTCGGAGGGGATAGCGGCGGCCTCGGCGCGGATGCCGTCGGCGAGCTTGATGGAGGAGACCATGGAGGTGGCGTACTGATAGACGTAGAAGTCGTAGAAGAAGTGGGGGATGTAGGCCCACTCGGCGCCGTAGGCGTCCTTGACCTCGCAGACGCCCGCGTCGTGGCCGTAGTACTCGCGCACGAGCTTGAGATAGAGGGCCGACAGGTTCTCGCCGTTGAGCGGCTCGCCTCGGGCGGCCATCTCGTGGATGCGCAGCTCGAACTCGGCGAAGAGACCCTGGCGGAAGAGCGTGGTGCGCAGGCTGTCGAGGTAGCTGCCGAGCAGGGCCAGGCGCTCGTCGTCCGAGGTCGCTTTCGCCAGCATCGAGTGGACCAGCAGGTTCTCGTTGAGGGTCGAGGCGACCTCCGCGATGAAGATCGGGTAGTCGTGCGTCGGGTAGGGCTGCGCGCGGTCGGCTAGAAAGGAATGCATCGAATGGCCCGACTCGTGGGCCAGCGTGGAGACCTCGTCGTAGAGGCCGGTGAAGTTCTGGAGCTGGAACGGGTGGATGCCGAAGGCGCCCGTGCTGTAAGCGCCGGAGCGCTTCCCGGGCCGCGGGAACCAATCGACCCAACGGTTCTCGAATCCCCTGCGCAGGATCCCCTGATACTCGGGACCCAGCAGCGCCACCGCGTCGAGGGTCGCCGCCATCGCCTCGTCGGGGGTGAATCGCCGGTCGTATTTCTGGACGATCGGGGCATAGAGGTCCTCGTAGCCGAGCTTGTCGAGGCCCATCATCCGCTTGCGGAGATTGAGGTAGCGATGCAGCGTCGGCAGATTGGCGTGGAGGTCGGCGACGAGCTCGGTGTAGACGGCGGTCGGGATGTTGTCGCCGAAGAGCGCCGCGTCGAGCGACGAGTCGAACTTGCGCATCTTGCGCGCGAACTCGTGCGCCTGCACCTGCGCGCCCAGGGCCGTGCCCAGCGTGCGGGTGTAGTCGTTGTAGCGCCCCCAGAACGCCTCGAACACCGCGAGCCGGTCGGCGCGGTGGGTCGATGCGCGGTACTTGGTATACGCCTGGGCGTCCAGCCGGACGCTCTCCCCCGTGGACAGCTGGATCGTCGGGTAGGGGAAGTCAGCGTTGACGAAGACGTCGCGAATCGACTGGCCCGCGTTCGACATCGTCCCGGTCTCGGCGACGATGCGCTCGGATTCGGGATCGAGCGTATGCGGCCCGCGGCGCAGGATGTCCTCGAGCGGCTGCTTGTAGATCCCGAGGCGCGGCTCGGCGGTAACGAGACTGCGGATCCTGGTAGCACCCGCCGCGAGGATCTCGGGACGCAGCCACGAGGCCGCCGCCGCGAACGCCGTGCGCGCGAGACGCGCCTGCTCTTGCATCTGCTGCGCCCGGCCGACCTTGGTGTCGAGGTCGAAGTTCATGGTGGCGTAGGTGCCGACCTGGGCGAAACGCCGGTCGAGGTCGTAGACGGTGTCGAGACAGCCGGCGAGCCTGGCGGCGGAGTCCGCCAGGTGCCCGCGACACGCCTCGAGCTTGGGGAGCTCCGCGAGGGCGGCGTCCTTGGCCGCCACCCACGCCGCCTCGGAGGGGTAGAGGTCCTGGAGGTTCCAGGTGTACTTGGGATCGACGGCGGGCGCGTCGGCAGCGAAGACCGGTGCGGCAAGAGCGACGAGCAGCGCGGCGAAAACCGCGCGACGGAAAACCTGTAGGGTCATGATCTACCTCCGGCCGCAAGCAGATCATGAGGACGCGAGGGCCGTCGCCGCGCCAACAGGCCTACCCGAATGGTGGGGACCGTCCCCATGTTTCTGTTCGCATGTTTCTCTCAATACGGCCGGCCGCCGTCATTGCCGCCGGGGCCGTAGTCGCAGACGAGGACGTGGCCGAAGGTGAGTTTGGGGCAGTAGTGAGTGGCGCAGCCGACTCTGCGCGACGCGGACCAGACCACCTGGGTGTAGTGCCCGCAGGTGCGGCCGCGCGCGCAGCGGTTCCTGTCGTAGTCGTAGTCCGCGGCCTCCGCTGCCCAGCCGTCGACGGCCTGCTGCGCCGAGACCGGAGCGGTGCCCGCGAAGATGTTCTCTCCCACCTCCGACGGCTGCCCCGCGTCGCGATCCGGGTTGTGGTCGATGACTCCCTTCGGTGCGCTCCGGTCGACGCAGCGATCGACCCACGCCTGTGCGGTCGCCGCAAGTCGGTCGTCCCAGACCAGGGGCTCGACGCCGACTCGCGCCCGGAGGGCATTGTGTGCCGCGGTGATTCCAGCCAACGCGGAAGATTCGCCGGCAGGCGTGACGTGAGCGCGACGATCGCCGGGCTCCCCGTTCGAGCAGGCCGGCGATACGACGAGCATGAAAACCGCGATCCCAAGTCGAAGCGCCATCCAGCGGCCAGCGCCTACGTCGGTCACCGGAACCGTCCCCATTCCTATCAGGGGCTGCAGGGGAAGGCGTCGATGGCGGTGAAGGCGGGGGAGGCGGTGCCGAGGGGGTTGTCGAAGGTGCGCAGGGCGCCGGTCGCGCTCTCGGTGACCCGCAGGTGGTACTCGACGTCGGTCGTCGCCGCGGCGTAGAGCCAGTAGTGGCCGTTGAAGCTGCAGCCGTCGACCATCTTGACCAGGATCTCGACGTTCTCCGGCGAGAAGAACCAGAAGAGCCCCGAATCGCCGGTCAGCGGGTGCACGATTCCCGGACCCGACACTCCGGCGTACTCGGTCCAGGCGACCTCGACAGCGAAGCGGTTCTGGAGCAGGCAGAGGCGCTCCGCGGTGGCGACGCAGCCCTCGCCCTCGACCGCCACGATGCCGTCGAGGCGGACGAGCGCCGCGTCGGCCTGCACGACGCCGTGGCCGTAGAGGACGTCGAACCCGGGCGCCCCCCGATCGAGCGCCGACTCCTCGAGCGCCCGTCGCACCTGGTCGCGCGAGGCCCCGGGGTGCTCCGCGAGCAGGAGGGCCGCGGTCGCGGCGACGTGCGGACCGGCGAACGAGGTCCCCGACCAGCGGCAGTAGGCGAAGCCGGAACCGCCGCCCAGAACGCAGAGGCGCCGCAGGGTCTCCTGCAGGATCTCGTCCGGGAAGCCGTCGCCGTCGAAGTCGACCCCCGGCTCGCCCGCCGGCGCCATCACCGAGAGCGCCGTGCCCCAGCTCGAGTAGCTCGTCTTGAGGAGGCGCGCCTCGACGCCTCCGACGCCGATCACCTGCGGATGATTGGCGGGAAAGCCGAGGTGGTCCTCGCCTCCGTTGCCGGCGATCGCGACGACGACGACGCCCGCCGCCGCGGCGCGCGCGATGGCGTCGTTCTCGATCGCCGTCGAGCACTCCGGCCAGTCGGTCGAGCCGCAGGCCATGCCGAGCGAGAGATTGATCACCCGGGCGCCATGGTTCGTCGCCCAGTCGATCGCGGCCGCGACATCCGACGAAGCGCACTCATAGTCGTCCGTACAAGCCCGAATCGCCAGAATCGAAGCGCCGGGCGCGAGACCCACGCCGCCGAAGCCGTTCCCCGTGCACTGCGCGACGACTCCCGCCACGAAAGTGCCGTGGCCGAGGACATCCGCCGCCGTGCCCGGGCCCTCGTGGTCGAGCACCGCGTCGTACTCGCCGGCGAGCGGCTGGCAGAAGCCGTCGTCGCCCCCGGCCGTGACCCCGCTGTCGACGACCGCCACCACGACGCCCGCGCCGGTCGAGCGCAGCCAGGCGGGCGCCGCCTGGAGCCGCTGGTGATGCCACTGCTGGACGAACAGCGGGTCGTCGGCGACGAGCGTCTCGCCGGCGCGGCCGGCCCGCGGTGCGAGCGCCGGCGGCCGATCGTTCTCGCCCCCGAAGGCCAGCCGCTGCACGACGTCGCTGTCGACGCGCTCGACACCGGACATTGCGGCGAGCCGCGCGGCGAGCGGCCCGGCCGCCTCATCCGTCCCGACCGGAACTCGCCACCAGTAGGCGAACAGATGGCGCGCCGGCGAAGCGCCGGCGGTGAACGCGCCCGGCGGCGTCCGGCCAGGCGCGAGGCGCACCAAGAGACGATCGGTGCGCGTCGGGGTCGCCGGAGGCGCGGTCACCGCGCCGGCGGTCAGGGGAAAAGCGAGGAACAGGAAGAGGGCGAGAAGCTGCGGCGAGCTCCGGCTTCGGCGGCTCCGGCCGGCGCCCTGGGGCATCGGCTCAGTCGGCCCCCGGCTCGCGTCCGATCTGCACGAACTCGAAGCCGAAACGACCCTTCACGCACAGGTTGCCGTGGGTGACCGAGTTCTCGAGCGGCGACGTCGCCTTGACGATCCGTTCGTCCTGGACGTGCAGGGTCAACGTGCAGCCGACGCCGCAGTAGCCGCAGATGGTGTCGGTCTGCGTCTGCTCGGCCTCGCGCCAGTTGCCCATCCGGCGCAGGTCGAACTCGTGGCTCGCCATGAGGGCGCCGGTCGGACAGACGGCGATGCAGTTGCCGCAGTAAACGCAGGCCGACGCCGGCAGCGGCACGTTGCGCTCGGTCGAGATGTGGGCGTCAAAGCCGCGCCCGGCGGCGGAGATCGCGAAAGTGTTCTGGGCGTCGTGGCCGCAGGCCTCGACGCACTTGTAACAGAGCACGCACTTGCCGTAGTCGCGGACATAGAGCTCGTTGTCGATCTGGACGCCGGCAGGGACGCGCTGGATATCGGAGGGAGCGCCGAAACGCGCCGGTTCGGCGCCGTACTCCCGCATCAGGTCGTCGAGACCCGGCGCAGTCGAAAGATCGACCGACGAGCCCAGGAGCTCGAGCACGATCTTGCGCGACAGGCGGACGCGCTCCGACTGCGTCTGCACCTTCATCCCCGCCTCGGCGCGCCGGGAGCAGGCCGGCGCGAGGACGCGCGCGCCCTCGACCTCGACGACGCAGATCCGGCAGGCGTTGACCGGCGTCAGCGTCTCGAGAAAGCAGAGCGTCGGAATGTCGACCCCCGCGGCGTGGCAGGCGTCGAGGAGCGTCGCCCCCGCCTCGACCTCGACCGCCCGGCCGTCGATCTCGAGCGCGACGCCCGCCGGCACGGCGCGCGCCGGCGCCTCCGGCAGGCGCGCGGAGCGCGGCGGCGGGTTGAACCAGATCGGGTCGGTGGTCATGAACGCTCTCGCTTCAGGGCCCTTTGCGTCGCACATCGAATTCGCGCAGGACATCCTCGAGCGCGACGCGTGGCTCGGCAACTTCCTCCTGGCGCGCTCTGCGAATTTCCAGGACATCCTCGAGATCCTCTAACCGAGACCGCAGCGCCACGTACTCTTCGTAGGGAAGGACCGCGAACTGGGGGAGCCCGTCGCGACGCAGAATTTCGGGGTGCAGTGCGATTGCTTCAGGTGTATCAGCGCTCATAGGCCTTGCTCCGATGGAGGACACGCCGAACGATGACGACCTCGCTTTCGAGATCGAATAGTACCCGATAGTCGCCAACGCGCAGCCGGTACTCTGGCCGGAACGCGGTCAGGCGAACGACATCCCCTCCAAGGTCGTCCTCGAGCAGAATCAGCTTCCGGAGGACTCGACGGGCATCTTCTCGATCGAGACCTCTGAGGTCCTTGTGAGCTCTCGCGGCGATCTCGACGTAGTACCGCATCCGGCTAGGTAAACGGATCGCCGAGCGCGAGCGCCGAGGCGATCGCGCTCGAGGCGGTCTGGCCGAGGCCGCAGATCGAGGCGTCGCGCATCGCCTGTGCGAGCTCGGCGAAGAGCGCGAGCTCCTGCGCGCGGTTGCCGAGCGGAGCCTGGCGGCGCAGGCGCTGCAGCAGCTCCAACTGGCGGACGGTGCCGACGCGGCAGGGCACGCACTGGCCGCACGACTCGTGGCGGAAGAACTCGGCGATCCGCAGGAGCGCGTCGCCCAGATCGGCGCTCTCGCTGTAAACCAGGATCACACCCGAGCCGAGCGTCGCGCCGGCGGCGCGTGTGCCTTCGAAAGTGAGCGGCAGCGCGAGCTCGCCGGGACCGACGAAGCTCCCGGCGGCGCCGCCGAGGAGCACCGCGCGGAGCGCTCTGCCGCCGGTGACGCCGCCGGCGAGCGTCAGGAGATCGCCGAGCGTCGCGCCGAACGGCACCTCGTAGAGGCCGGGCCGGACGACTTCGCCAGAGACGCAGAAGAGCTTGGTCCCCGAGGAGTCGGCCGTTCCGGTCGCCCGGAACTTCGCGCTGCCCTCGAGGAGAATCCACGGCACGTTGGCGAGCGTTTCGACGTTGTTGACGAGCGTCGGCTTGCCAAAGAGCCCCACTTCGACCGGGAAGGGCGGCTTCGAGCGCGGCTCGCCGCGCTTGCCCTCGATCGAGTTGAACAGCGCCGTCTCCTCGCCGCAGATGTAGGCGCCGGCGCCGCGGCGGATCTCGATGTCGAAATGGAAGCCCCCTTCTCCGATGCCGGCGACGTTCTCGCCCAGCAGGCCGGCGGCGCGCGCCACGATGAGGGCGTGCTGCAGGCGCACCTCGGCGCGCGGGTATTCGCCGCGCAGGTAGAGGTAGCCCTCTTCGGCGCCGCAGGCGAGGCCGGCGATCGTCATCGCCTCGACGATCGCGAACGGATCCTCCTCCAGGAGCACCCGGTCCTTGAACGTCCCGGGCTCCGATTCGTCCGCGTTGCAGACCACGTAGCGCGTCTTCTCCCCGGCGCGGGCGACCGCCTCCCACTTGCGGCCCGCCGGGAAGGCCGCGCCCCCGCGGCCGACGAGCTTCGCAGCTGCGAGCTCGGCGATCACCCCCGCGGGCCCGAGCTCGATCGCCCGCCGGAGCGCCCGGTAGCCGCCGGAGGCGCGATAGGCGTCGAGGCTGGTCGGGTCCACCGCGCCGACCCGCGCCAGGAGCTTCAAGTTTGCACTCCCGGCCTGCGGCACCGAGCGCCGCAGGGCGCTCAAGCGCGCCGCGGGAGCGGTGAAGAGCTCGGTGGTGTCGCCTTCGAGCGCGCGGGCGATCGTCAAGGGGTTGTCGACCGGTCCGAGCGTCCCGGTCTCGCGCGTCGGCCCGGCGTGGACGACGAGCGCCGCGGGCGCGCGCTCGCAGAGCCCGAGGCAGGGGCTGCGCATCCAGGTGCCGTGACCGGGGCGCAGCGGCTCGCCTTCCGGCCCGAGCTCGTCGACGAGTCCGGCGCAGAGTCGCTCGGCACCGCGCAGCCGGCAGGCGAGGTCGTCGCAGACGTGGGCGACCGCGGCCGGGCGCGGCACGGTCGAGAAGAGATGGTAGAAGGTCACCACTCCCCAGGCGTCCGCGGGCGGCACCGTGAGCCGCTGGCAGATGTAGTTGAGGGCGCCTTCGCTCACCCAGCCGACGCGGTCCTGCACGGCATGGAGCGCCGGGAGGAGGAGGTCGCGCTGATCGCGCGCCTGCCGGCCGCCGTGGGCCGTGCGCCCGTCGCGCTCGCTCTCCCGCCCGCCGCCTTCCCAGCGCGAGGTGGCGGCTCCGAGCAGGAGGTCGACCGCCTCGCGTTCGGTCGCCGTCGGCGCCGCGCCGTGAACCTGGATATCCAACTACGGCCTCTCCACGAGCTCGGGCGTCGCCGCCGCGCGCGCGCCGGCGGCGCGGCCCAGCGGCTCGATGCGGATCGCCGCCGCTTTGAACTCGGCGGTGCCGGAGACCGGGTCGGTGGCGTCGATCGTGAGGAGATTCGTCGCCACCGTCTCCGGGAAATGGAAGGTCATGAAGGTGAGCCCGGGGCGGAGAGACGGGTCGATGTGGATCGGGGTCTCGACGCTGCCGCGCCGCGACGAGACCCGCACGCGATCGCCGTTCGCGAGGGCGAAGCGCGCCGCGTCCTCGGGGGAGAGATCGAGCGTCTCGCCGCGCCGCGTCGGCGAGGCGTAGCCGGCGGTCTGGACGCCGGTGTTGTACTCGGCGAGCCGGCGCCCGGTCGTCAGGCGGAACGGGAAGTCGGCGTCGAGCCGGTCGACCGGCGGATCGTGCTGGAGAACGTGGAACGGGGCGCGCGGCCCGGCGACCGGCCGCTCCCAGAGGCGGTTGTGGAGGAAGAGCTCGCCCGGGTGCGTCTCGTCGTAGCACGGCCACTGCAGACCGCTCGCGCTCTCGAGGCGCGCGTAGCTCATGCCGGCGTGCACCGGCGAGAGACTCCGCACCTCGTTCCAGATCGTCTCCGGGTCGGGCTGGCCCCAGTCGTGGCCCATGCGCCGTGCGAGATCGAACAGGATGTCGAGATCGTCGCGCGCGCCCGCCGGCGGCGGGACCGCCTTGCGCACCCGCTGCACCCGGCGTTCGCTCGAGGTCACCGTGCCTTCGGACTCGCACCAGCCGGCGGCGGCCGGCAGGACGACATCGGCGATCTCGGCGGTCGCGGTGAGCGAGATGTCCTGCACCACCAGGCAGTCGAGCCCTTCGAGGAGCCGCCGGGCGTGCGCCTGATCGGCCTCGCTGCGCAGCGGATTCTCGCCGATGACATAGAGCGCCTTCAAGCGCGCCGTGCTCCATGGCCTCGAACATCCCGGAGAGATGCAGACCCTTCTTCGGCGGAATCGTGCATCCCCAGGCGCGATCGAACGCCGCGCGCAGCGGCGCGTTCTCGACGTGCTGGAAGCCGGGGAGGCGGTCGGGGATCGCCCCCATGTCGCCGCCGCCCTGGACGTTGTTCTGGCCGCGCAGCGGATTGAGTCCCGAGCCGTACCGCCCGACATGTCCGCAGAGCAGCGCGAGGTTGATGAGAGCGAGGACGTTGTCCACCGCGTTGTGGTGTTCGGTGATGCCGAGCGTCCAGCAGATCATGGCGCGCGGGGCGCGGGCGAAGGTGTGGGCGATCTCGCGGATGACCGCTGCGGGTACCTGCGTCTCGCGCTCGCCGCGCTCGAGCGTCCAGCCCGCGACATGGTCGCGGAAGGCCGCGAAGCCGCTCGTCGCATGCTCGATGAACTCGCGGTGCTCGAGGCCGGCGGCGAGGATCTCGTGCGCGATCGTGTTGGAGAGCGCGATGTCCGAGCCGACGTCGAGGCCCGCCCAGAGATCGGCCCACTCGGCCGAAGTGGTGCGGCGCGGATCGATCGCGACCAGCTTCGCCCCGCGATGCACGCCCTTCAGCAGGTGATGGAAGAAGATCGGATGCGTCTCGCGGGCGTTCGATCCCCACAGGAGAACGCAGTCCGTCTCCTCGATCTCCTGATAGGAGCTCGTGCCGCCACCCGCTCCGAACACCGTCGCCAGACCGGCGACGCTAGGAGCGTGTCAAGTGCGGTTGCAGCTGTCGACGTTGTTCGAGCCGATCGCGACGCGGGCGAACTTCTGGGCGATGAAGTTCATCTCGTTGGTCGTCTTCGAGCAGCTGAACATGCCGAAAGCCTGCGGGCCGCACGCGGCCACCACGGCCTTGAAGCCGGATGCCGCACGGTCCAGTGCTTCGTCCCAGGTCGCCGGGCGGAGAATCCCACCCTTGTGATCCCGGACGAGGGGCACCGTCAAACGCCGGTTGCTGGACATGGGGAAAAGGCTAACATGACGGCGATGGCCGCGCCGCCCCGAACCCCGCCTTTCCTGCCCCCGGCTCAGTCCCCGACCCGTGTGCCGGCGCGTTCCACCCCGAGCTCCTGGATGGAGACTCCGGTGCGGCGTCTGCGGGACGGCCAGGTCCGCCACGAGATCGACCGCCTGGCGATCGAAGCGCCGCTCGAGATCCGCTTCGGCGAGCAGCCGTTCACCGTTCTGATGCGCACCCCCGGCAACGACGAAGAGCTCGTCGCGGGCTTTCTCTTCAGCGAAGGGCTCGTCGCGGAAGGCGCGCGAGATCCGGTCGCTCGCGCACCCGGAGGCGCTGCTCGGCGACGACTGCCAGAACGTCGTGGCGGTCGAGCTCGCGCCGCCCGGCCGGAGGCGCAAGCTCTGGCGCCAGCCGATCGCCGGGCGCACGTTCTATGCCTCGGCGAGCTGCGGCGTCTGCGGCAAGAGCTCGATCGCCGACCTCGCGATCGAGGCTCCGGTCGTGGTCTCGGCGCTGCGCATCGACCGGGCGCTGCTCGGATCCCTTCCCGACCGCCTGCGCGCGGCGCAGCCGGTCTTCGCGGAAACCGGCGGACTGCACGGCGCGGCGCTCTTCGACGCACGCGGGACGCTCCTCGCGGCGCGCGAAGACATCGGCCGCCACAACGCCGTCGACAAGCTCATCGGCTGGGCTCTCGGACAGGGCCTCCTGCCGCTCTCCGAGGCGGTGCTGGTGGTCTCCGGCCGCCTCGGTTTCGAGATCGTGCAGAAGGCGATCGTCGCCGGGATTCCGGTGGTCGCCGCGGTGGGAGCGGCGTCGTCGATCGCCGTAGGCCTCGCCGAGCGCTACGGCCTCACCCTCGCCACCTTCCTCAAGCCCGGCAGCCTCAACCTCTACGGCGACCCCTCTCGCCTGCGATAGGCAAGCCGAAACTCGCAGCGATACTGCGCCGTTTGGCGCTCTCCGAAGCGTGCCCGGATTCCTCCGGTTCCTCTCAATGGAGGTACCCGAGCGCCTTGAGCTGTTTCACCGTCTCGTCGATGGGCTTAGCGATCTCGGGCTGGAAGCCCCTGTCGGTCAAATCCCTGTTGACTTTTCTGAGACGATCCTCAAGAGCGGCGCCCTCGAGAGAGGCGATCGGAAGGGGGAAGCTCTCCTCGGGATCGCGACTGAGGTCGAAAAGGAGTCCGTCCGAACCTGACGCTGCCATGATGAGCTTGAAGCGGCCGGACTGAATCGCGATGGACCGATGCTTGTCCAGGTCGAGATGCGAGAAGATATCCTCCGCGTCGGCAGACTTTCCGTTCGCGATATCTGACCATTGCGAAACCCCGTCGCCCCCCGCTTGACGGGGTAGGCCAAGCGCCTCCAACATCGTTGGCAGGAAATTGACCTGATCGAACGGTTCGGCCGAGGCTCGAGGTTGCATCGGTGGTTTCAGATTCCAGAGAATGAAGGGAACGGCTATGACTTCGTCGTAAAGCGTCATTCCATGGGCGAGACCGTTGTGTTCGTAGAATTCCTCGCCGTGATCAGAGGTAAAGACAAACAGCGTATCCTTCAACAGGCCTCGCCCATTCAAATCGGCGACCATGCCCTCCAACCCCTCGTCCATCTCGCGGATACCTCCGTCATATTGATTGCGCATCCGTGAGATGTTCGCGGGGCTCGCGGGTTTCAGACCCGTCAGGATCTGCTGTGGCTGGATGAACTCCGCACGGCTCGGCGGATCGTTGTCCCAGGCCTTGAGAGGAAGGTACGGGGTATGCGGATCTAGGAGATGGACGTAGAGAAAGAAGGGTGGTCGCAGGTTCGGGAGCAGCTTGGCGATCTCCCCGCGCACCCAGGATGCCCGGGGCTTGAACTTGCCGGCGAAACCGATGAACTGCGTGTAGCCGCGATCAAAACCAAAATTCTCTCCGCAGTTGCCATTGGTGACAAAGGCGACGGTTTGCACACTCCGTTCCGCGAGCAGTTCCGGCAGAAATGGAACCTTCGAAGGCAGCGCATCGTTGCGATCCACCGCGCGATGCCGTTGAGGATAGAGGCCCGTCAACAGCGTCGCCATCGATGACCGCGTCCAGGATGAAGCGGAGTAGCCCTGGAGCTGGATTCCCTCGTGAGCGAGCTTGGTGAGGAACGGAGCCGTGTTTCGCGAATACCCATAAGAGGGCAAGTGCCGGCTCGCCAGAGCGTCGGCAACTACAAACACCAGGTTTTTGTAAACGGGAGCCGGTGCTGCACTCTCGGGCCTGCGGCCTTCGCAGCCGACGAGCGCGAGCCCGGTGGCGACAAGGAGGAACACCCAACCGCCTGCAAGCAGTCGGTTGCGGGCGAAAGGATGCAAGACCCACACCCCTGTCATTCTAGTCCTGCATCGTAGCGACTGGCGACCGGCGGCCGAGGACCGGGCCCGCCTGCGCAGCCTCGGCTACATCGAATAGAAACCAGCGCTCCCACCCGAATAACTGGCGACAGTCCCCGTCTTTCCTAGTAAGAAATGGGGAGGAATGGGGACTGTCCCCATTTCTCGAGCGCAGCTTCCGCAGCGAGCTCCTGTTTTTTGGAGCGGCAAGCCGTCATAGGCTTGGATCTGGAGGAGGTCTTCATGGCTTGGACTGGAAAGGTAAGACCCGTGAGTGAAGTGGCGCACGATCTCGGGATCGCGCGGGAGCACCTGATTCCCTACGGTGACGACAAGGCGAAGATCCGCCTCGAGGCCCGCGCGGCGGCGCTCGCGCGGCGGGCGCCGGGCAAGGTCATCCTGGTCACCGCCATCACCCCGACCACGGCGGGCGAAGGCAAGACGACGATCTCGATCGGACTCGCCCAGGGCATGGCGGCGAACGGCGAGAGCGTCGCGCTGGCGCTGCGCGAGCCGTCCCTCGGGCCGACGTTCGGCATGAAGGGCGGTGCGACCGGGGGCGGCAAGTCGATCGTCGTTCCCGCGGCCGACATCAATCTGCATTTCACCGGCGACTTCCACGCCATCACCTCGGCGAACAACCTGCTCGCCGCGATGGTCGACAATCACCTGCAGCAGGGCAACCCCCTGGGGATCGACGCGCGCCGGGTGCTCTGGCGCCGCGTCATCGATCTCAACGACCGGGCGCTGCGCCAGGTCCTGATCGGCCTCGGCGGCGCCGGCGAAGGCGTGCCGCGCGAGACCGGTTTCGACATCACGCCGGCCTCCGAGATCATGGCGACGCTCTGCCTCGCCGAGGACGAAGCGGACCTCCGCGCCCGCCTCGCGCGGCTGATCGTCGCGCTGCGCCCCGACGGCTCGGCGGTGGCCTCGGCCGACCTCAAAGCGGTGGGCGCGCTCATGCTGCTGCTCAAGGACGCCCTGCTGCCGAATCTCGTGCAGAGTATCGAGGGCGTCCCGGCGTTCATTCACGGCGGTCCGTTCGCCAACATCGCCCACGGCTGCAACTCGGTGATCGCCACCAAGATGGCGCTCGCCCACGCCGACTGGGTGGTGACCGAGGCCGGCTTCGGCGCCGACCTCGGGGCCGAGAAGTTCCTCGACATCAAAGCGCGCTACGGGCAGATCGAGGTCGCCGCGGTGGTCCTCGTCGCGACCGTGCGCGCGCTCAAGCGCCACGGCGGCGTACCCAAAGAGAAGCTCGCCGAATCGGACCCGGGCGCGGTCGAGCGCGGGCTCGAGAACCTGCGCAAGCACGTCGAGAACCTCCGTCTCTTCGGCCGCACGCCGGTCGTCGCGATGAACCGCTTCGGCACCGATTCGGACGCCGAGCTCGCGGTCGTCGCGAACGCCTGCGCGGCGCTCGACGTGCCTTACGCGCTCGCCGACGTCTTCGTCCAGGGGGGAAAGGGCGGTCTCGAGCTCGCGAACACCGTCGTCGCGCACGCAAAGAAGGCGAACGCGCCCTACACGCCGCTCTACGACTGGAAACTGCCGATTCCGGAGAAGATCGAGATCATCGCCAAGCGGATTTACGGCGCGCGCTCGGTTTCCTTCGCCAAGGCGGCGACGCGCGATCTGAAGCAGATCGTCGACCTCGGCTACTCGGAGCTGCCGATCTGCGTCGCCAAGACCCAGTACTCGCTCTCGGACGATCCGGCGCTGGTCAACCGGCCGCGCGACTTCGACATCACGGTCCGGCGCGTCATCCTTTCGGCCGGGCCCGGCTTCGTCGTGCCGCTCCTGGGCGAGATCATCCGCATGCCGGGGCTCCCGAAGCAGCCGCAGGCGGAGAAGATGGACTGGGTGAACGGCGAGGTCGTGGGGCTGCTGGGCGGCTGAGGTGCCGGCCCGGCGGGCGACCGCCGTCCCCTTTTGGAGCCGGATCACGTAGTAGACATGCATGAACCCCCTGCGAGAGAGCTCGCAGGGCACCCCACAGGAGAAGATCGATGAGCTGGATGAAATCGCGTTCGATGGTCCTGACGATGGCGGCCGTGGTGGGCTTCGTTGCGCTCGCCTCGACGATGGGCTGCAGCAAGGCGGGCACGGAGTCCGCGACGTCGGCCGTCCCGGCCGCGAAAGCCCAGCCGGGTGCCGAGACCCCCGCGGCGCTCATCGAGCGCATGAAGGCGGGCGCCGCCAAGGAAGACTTCGGCGAGATCGCCGCCTGTCTCTCCCCGAAGAACCGCAAGGAGATGGCGATGGCGATGTACATGGGCGCGACGATGATGGTCGCCTTCGCCAACATGGGCGTCGAGATGGGCAGCGGGATGGCCGAAGGCATGGCGAATCTGGGCGGCGAGCCGTCGGCCGCGGACAAGCAGAAGGCCGCCGACGCCAAAGCCAAGGCGCAGAAAGAGATCGCCGGCCTGCAGACGGCTTACGACGCGTTGATGAAGAAGTACGGCCTGCCGGCGATGCCCAAGGCGGGCGAGCCCGAGAAGCCGGAGCCGACGAAGGAGGAGATCGAGAAGCTCTTCGCCAACATCGATCTGGGCGCTTTCTTGAACGACACCATGGCGGTGATGAAAGCGATGCCGGGCGAGCACAAGTCGGAGAGCGGCCCGGTCAAGATTCCGCCGGGCGGGCTCGAGAACCTGAAGATCGAGGGCGACAAGGCCTCCGGCACGGTCGGCGGCGACGCCTTCACCTTCGTGAAGGTCGACGGCCGCTGGTACGTCGACGAGATGCCCAAGGGCGATGAAGGCCCCGCCGCCCCGCCGGAAGGCGAGCCCGCCGCAGAAAAGCCGGGAGTCTGATCGGGGCTGAACGCGGAGGCACCAAGCGGAATCCCGGGGACAAAATGCGGCTCCCACAGATCCTTGGGGACACAAAGCGGGGGCGAGAAGGCTCGTGCTCAGGGACCGCGGGGAGGCCTCCGCATTGTGTCCCCAGCCGCCCCGCTTTGTGTCCCCTGTCCTCGATGGTACCTCCGGTTAGTGCACCCATCCGGCAATCTGGCCCCAGGAGTTCGCCGGCTTCAGGATCAGTTAGGCTTCAGCGGCGAAGCGAGCGATAGTTCCCGCTCCGCTCCGTAAGGAGGCGCCTCATGCTGCTTACTGCCGTCCTCATTCCCGCCGCCGAAGGTGGCTTCACCGCCTTGAATCCGGAGACCGGCACGACGACTCAGGGACAATCGGTGGAGGAGGCTCTCTCCAATCTGCGCGAAGCCACCGAGCTCTATCTAGCAGAATTTCCTTTGAGGACTTCTGGCCAGCCGCTGGTCACGACTTTTCAAGTAACTGTGAATGCCTAGTCTGCCGCGAGTTTCGGGTGCGGAGACCATTCGCGCCTTGGAGAGACTCGGATTTTCAGTCGTGCGCCAACGTGGCAGCCATATCGTCTTGCGTCGCGCGGCCAGTGGATGTGTCGTTCCCAATCACCGCGAGCTCAAGATGGGAACGCTTGCGGGCGTTCTCAAGCAGGCTGGAGTCAGTCCCCAAGAGTTCTTGGACGCTCTGCGCTGAAGCCCAGCCTGGCTCGCCAGCTGAAACGGGCGCTCGATAATTTACAGGCGCGGGACACAAAGCGAGCGTAAGAACGGATCTCCGCTCCCAACGGGTGTCCTTCAGGGCACGGCCGCGGACCAGCGGCTGAAGTCGCCGCTTTCGAGTCCGTCGCGGAAGAGCCCGTCGTAGCGCTGGCCCTGGAGGCTCAAGAAGCTCGTGTCCGTGCCGCTCGAGCCGGTGCTCGCCCAGGTGACCACGAAGTTGCCGCGGTCGTCGCAGGCGACGTCGGTACCGTCCTGATAACTCGTCGTGTACGAATTGACCTGGAACTGCCCACCCAGCGGCGTGCCGTCGGCGCGGTAGTGCTGCGCCTGGGCGCTGTAGGCGCTCGAATCCGTGCCGCTCGAGCCCTGGCTGGACCAGGCGACGACGAAGTTGCCTTGCGTGTCGGAAGCGACGGCGGCATCGGTCTGGTCGTTCGTCGTGTAGGTATTGACCTGGAATTCGGCTCCCAATGGGTTGCCTGAGGCGTCGAAGCGCCGCGCATGAATGCTGGTGCCGAGGTGGTCCGTGCCGCCCGATCCGAGGCTTCTCCAGGCGACGACGAACTTCCCCGCGCCGTCGACGCTCACCGCCGGAAGGAGCTGGTCTCCGGTCGTGTAGCCGTTGACCTGGAACTCGCTGGCGAGCGGCGTGCCGTTGGCGAGGTAGCGCCGCGCCTGGATGCTGTAGCTCGCCGTGTCCCCCGCGCTCGCTCCGCCGCTCGACCAGACGACGACGAAGTTCCCCGTTCACCCGCATTTCACCTCGATTCCGACCAGCCGGCGACCGGACTGCCGGTCTTCGCCCGCCTAGTCTCCGGAGCAGAAAGGAGACGCCTCATGCGTATCTCGCTGCTCACGCTCTCGCTTTGCGCTCTCTCGACTCTCTTCGTTGCCGCCGCGGTCGCCTCCGCGACGGCGGCAACCGGGCCTGCCGCCGCCGCGAAGCATCGCTACATGGTGGAGCGCACCTTCCCGGCGGGCGCGCTTGCCGGCCTCGATGCCGCCGGCAAGAAGACGATCAACAGCAACAATGCCGAGCTCGGCGTCACCTGGATCCGTTCCTACGCCAACGTCGACCTGACGAAGACCTACTGCGTTTACGAAGGCCCCAGCGACAAGGCCATTCGCGAGGCGGCAGCAAAGAACGCCATCCCGGTCGACGATCTGGTCGAGATCCCGCTCGACCTCGATCCCGGTCCCCTTCCCGCTCTGGCCAAGCCGGCGCACCGCTACCTGGTGGAGCGCACCTTCCCGGCCGGCGCCCTCGACGGCCTCGATGCCGCTGGCAAGGCCCAGGTCAACGCCAACAACGCCGCGCTCGGCGTCCAGTGGGTGGGCTCCTACGCCAACGCCGACAAGACCAAGACCTTCTGTGTCTACGAGGGGCCGAGCGAACAGGCGGTCCGCGACGCGGCAACGAAGAACAAGATCCCGGCGGACCGGGTGACCGAAGTGCCGGTGGATCTGCTGCCGCGGTGAGCCGCGGCCGGTGCGCTCAGGCGAGGTTCATCTTGCGCAGCAGCGCGATGAATCTGGGGTGCGAGCGGAGGCTGGCGAAGAGGAACGAGCCCTTGATCCCATAGATCGCTTGGGCGCGCTGCTCGTAGGCGCGTTCGAGCCAGTCGATCGCCGCTTCGTCCTCGCCGAGCCCCGTGTGGACGTATGCCAGGTGGTAGGGCGAGACGTAACGTACGCGGGCGAGCTCGGTCAGCCGGCGAAGCACCCGGCGCGCTTTGCCGCGCTGACCCGCCATGGCGTAAGCCTGCCCGAGTTGTCCGAGGAAGAGGGTGCCCTCGGGCGAGATCGCCGCGGCGCGCTCGAGCGCCGCCAAGCCCTCCTTCGACTGACCATCCAGCAAGTAGGCCCAACCCATCACGGAATGCCCTCGGGCGAGTCCGGGGTCGAATTCGACGATCCTTGCCCCCATCGCGAGGGCCTCCTGATGACGACCGGCGCGCAGCAGCGCGGCGGCGAGATCCGTCGGGTGTGCCAGCGGGTCGAGCTCCCGTGCCCGCGTGAGGAGGCGAATGGCATCGTCGTTGCGCTCGAGCGACTGACACATCCAACCGTAATGGTCGTAGATGTCGGCGCTGCCGGGACTGAGCTCGAGCGCGCGCTCGAACTCTTGCTCGGCGCCTGTCCAGTCGAAATCGCAGCAGAACTTGAGCAGGGCCACGATGCCATGTGCTTCCCCGAGCCCGTCGTCGATCGCCAGTGCCCTGGCAACACTCTCCTTGGCCAGGGCCAGGGCCGATTCCGGTGTCAGCGATTCGAAGCCTTCGTTGGCGAGCTCCGCATACACCCTCGCCAGTCCAACGTGCGCCAGGGCAAAGCCGGGATCCTCCGCGACCGCCTGTTCGAAGCAACCGATAGCGTTGCGCAGGCCCTCGGCGGTGTACCTGCCGAGGCTGTGCCGTCCCTGCAGATAGAGCTCGTAGGCGTGGAGATTGTGCGTCGGCGGCCGCGCGATCCGCTGGCGCTCGTCCGGCGAGAGCTCCGCGCGCAGGGCGGCGGCGATGTGCAACGCCACATCGGTCTGAATGGCGAAGATGTCGGTGAGCTCGCGATCGTAGGTCTCGACCCACAGGTCGTGGCCGGTGGCGGAATCGACGAGCTTCGCGACGATGCGCACGCGACGGCCGGCCCGGCGTACGCTGCCTTCGAGGAGGGTGCCGGCGCCGAGCAGCGCACCGATCTCGCGGGGGCTCCGGTCGCGCTGCGTGAGCACGATCACCGAGCTGCGGGAGATCACTTTCAGGGAGCGAATCTTCGCCAGCTGCGCGATGACGTCTTCCGTGATCCCGTTGGCGAAGAGCTCATTGTCCTTGTCCGGGCCGAGGTCGAGGAACGGCAGGACAGCGACCGACGCCTGCACGCCGCCTGCGACGCCGCCGAAACCTCCGCCGGCGTCTGCGGCGGCCAGGTTGCCGTTCACGACCTCTCCGGCGAAACGGAAGCCGCGGCCGTGAACGGTCTGGATCCAGCGTACTTTGGCGCCCGTGTCGCCGAGCGCGCGGCGGGCGTCGCGCACCACGCGGCTCAGGGCGGACTCGCTCACGAACTCGTTCGGCCAGACCTTCTCCAGCAGCTCCGCCTTGTGGACGACGCGATCACGGTGCGCGAGCAGGTAGACCAGCACCTCGAAGACTCGGGGCTGGACGTGGACGCTCTCGCCCGCGCGCTGCAGCCCATAGGTGTCGGGAAAGACCTCGAATTCACCGAAGCGCAGAGACATCAGGCGTTCGGCTGAATCCGCGTCGCCGCCGCGGCGCCGGCGACGACGGCCAGGGTGAAGGCGTTGGCGGGCATGGTGAGGCCGAAGTCGGCGAAGGAGTGCAGGCCCACGGCGACCAGCGCACCCAATGCCGCGAGGCCGGCGGCGCGGCCTTCGGAGTGCTCGCCGCGCTGGATGACCTGGCGCAGTCGCCTGCCATAGAAGAAGAGTCCGCTCCCGAGGAGCAACGCGCCGAGGATTCCAGTCGTGGCGAGAAACTCGATCCAGTCGGAGTGGGCGTGGCGCCAGAAGCCGGGGATCGCCGGCGGTTGCACCAGGGGGAAGGCCGCCTGGAAGCTCCCCAGCCCCGAGCCCACGAGCGGAAAGCGCCGGAAGAGATCGAAAGTCGCGCCCGCCGCCTGCGCGCGGTAGCCGCCGCCGACCTCGTCGAGCGAGGTCGAGGAGAGGCGCGCGTAAGTTCCCTCCGCGCCGAGCGCGAGGAGCGCCGCGATGCCGGCGAGGCCGGCCGCGAGCCCCGCGGCGAGCAGCCACTTGCGCCCGCGCCGGCTGCCGACGACCAGACCCTGCACGCCCATCGCGGCGAGCGCGGAGACCAGCGCCGCGCGCGAGCCGGTGAGCAGGAGGCCACCGAGGATGAGCAGAAAGACGAGCGCCGGCGGTCCGACGCCGAGGAGACGATCTTCGGCACGGCCGCCGTCGCGGCCGCCGGCAAGAAATGCCCGCCGGGTCGCCCACCAGATCCAGGCGAACGCCACCGCGAGCGCGATCTCGAGCAGGAGCGCCAGATGATTCGGGTTGACGAAGCTGCCGCGCAGCCGCGAGCCCACGCCGGGAATCGTCACTCCCCAGAGGGTGTCCGAGCGCGAGATCCACTGCGCGACCCCGATGACCACCTGCGCGGCGGCGGCGAGGAGGAGCGCGCCGGCGAGCGTCCGCCGCACCCTGCGCGACGACCCGATCCGGGCGGCGGCGAGAAAGGCCGCGGCCGGGAGGAGCCAGTCGCGCGCCGCCGCGCGGCTCGCCTCCGGCGCGAGGGAGAGCGGAGTGCGCCCGCTCGCTCGCCCGCCGGTGAGCTCCAAGGCCTGCCGCGAGAGCAGCAGCGACTCGGGCGCGAGACTGCCGGTGACCGCCGCCGGCGCGGGCAGCGATTGCAGGACGCCCAGGAGCGCGACGGCGGTGAGCGCGGCACCGGCCGCGAGGAGCTCGCGGGGCAGAGCCTCTGCGCTCGCCGTCCAGAGCGCCAGGGCGAGCGCCGCGAGGGTCGCGACGAGGAGAGCGGTCGCCGGACCGGGCGAAACGCTCGCGAACGGCAGCGGCGCCGCGACGAGCAGCGCCGCGAGCGCCAGAGCGCGCGGCCGGAGCTGTCGTATCATTCTCGAAATGTCCGAATGGAATCGACCGGCGAGGAGCGGGCGCGGGAGATCTCTGTCCGCGGGGTCCATCTGCGCGATTTTCTCAACCCTGACCTCGCTCGCTCTGTCGTCTTCGTTGGCGGCGCAGGTGCGGCAGTATACGCCGCCGGGCGGGGCCGCCGACGAAGCCGCGGGCCGCCGCAAAGCGCTCGAGAAGGCGGTCGAAGAGGCGCGTTGGCACGCCGGTCCGCTGCGCCTCGACCCGGCGATCTGGATCTCCGATCTCGCCTGGGTGGACTCGCCCTCGGTCGGGGCGAACGGCGCGAACCGGGCGCGGAAGCTCCGGTTCCGATCTCACCGCGCGCGCCGGCGCCGGCTTGCGGGCTTACTTGCCGCTCGGGGCGAAGACCACCTTCGCCGCTTACGCGCTGCCCGAGTACGTCTGGTGGAAGGAGCGCGCCGACGAGCGCCGGGTCAACCAGCGCTTCGGGGTCGGCGCCTTCACCTACTTCAACCGTCTGACGATCGAAGCGACCGCGCAGCGCAACGAGGACTTCGCCTTCGCCACGGGCGAAGTTCTGCAGCGCTACACCTCGCGCAAGGAGGCGCTGGCGCTCGCTCTCGAGGTGCCGGTCCTGCGCCGGCTGGCGCTCTATGCCCGCGGCACCGACGACAAGATTCGCAGCCTGTTCGACCGCGCGACGAGTCCCGACCTCGCGAGTTTCTTTGCCGGTCTCGATCGCGACGATCGTTCCTATCGCGGCGGGATTCGCTACCGCCCGAACGAGCGCCTGCGCCTGGGCGCCGGCGCCGGTCATTCCGAGTCCGAGTTCGCCGCGGGCGCGCTCGAGCGCTCCAATGCCGGCGACTTCTGGTACGCCGAGGCCGGCTACGAGCGGCCCAAGCTCGCGGTCGACCTGGTCTACGAACAGAACCGGCTCGAGGCCACGGGCGGTTCGGAGTTCGCCGGCTTCGACGGCTCGACCGGCGCCGCGCGCGTCGAATGGCGGCCGCGCGAGACCTTCTCCGCGCGCCTCTACGGCTCGCGCGGGCTGGCTTTCTCGCTCCTCGAGCAACAGGCCTCGGCCTACGTCGACCAGAGCGTCGGCGCCGGCATCGACCTGGCACTGGGGTGGCGCATGCGGCTGAACCTCTACGGCGAGACCGGCAGCCATCGCTACGAAACGGCCGCGACCGGCTCGGCTGGCTTTGCTGCCCGGGTGGACGATGTCGAGCGCTTCGGCGTCGACCTCTCGGTCGAGCTCGCGCGCCGGTTGAACCTGCGGGTGGGCTTCCAGGAGTCGAAGATCACCCCGCCTTCCGGGAGCGCCCTGCCCGGCCAGAAGATCACCCAGATCCTCGCCAATCTCGGTTTCGGCTTCGGCCAGGGCACCTGGTACTAAACCCCGTATAATCCGGGGTTCAGATGCGGTTCCCGAAGGCGCTTCCGGCGCCGGCCCCTCGCTTTCCTCGCGGTCTCCTCCTGCTGGCGCTGGCCGGGCTGGCTGGGTGGGCGACGCCGGGCCGCGTTCCGGCGCAGGTTCTGCCGGCCGCGAGCACCCCTTCCAACACCACCGCGAGCTACCGCCTCGGCCCGAAGGACCAGATCGCGGTCAAGGTCTACGAGGTGCCGGAGTTGAACGTCGAGGTGCGGGTCGCCGAGAACGGCAAGGTGAACCTGCCGCTCATCGGCGAGGTGCCGGCCGAGGGTCTGACCGAAGCCGGCTTCGCGCAACAGCTGAAGGCGCTCCTCGAGGCGAAGTACGTCAATCGCGCCACGGTCTCGGTGGAGGTGCGCGAGGTGCGCTCGCGTCCGATCCTGGTGGTCGGCGCGGTGCACACCCCGGGCAACCTCGCCTTCCCCGGGCGCTGGACGCTGATCGAAGCGCTCGCCGCCGCCGGCGGGCTCTCCGATACCCACGGCGACATGCTCTACGTCCTGCGCCGGGCCGAGAACGGCCTCTCCGACCAGGTGGCGATCCGCATCGACGATCTCCTGGTGCGCGGCGATCCGCGCGCCAACATTCCGATCTTCGCCAACGACCTGATCAACGTGCCGGTCACCGTCGAGGTGACGGTCTTCTGCCTCGGCGAGGTCCTGACTCCGGGCGCCATCAAGTTCAAGAGCACCGAGCGCATCACGGTGCTCTCGGTCATCGCCCGCGCCGGCGGGCTCACCGACCGCGCCTCGAAGAAGATGGCGATCAAGCGTCGCAAGGGCGAGTCCCTCCAGGAGCAGGTCGACGTCGACTACAAGAAGATCCTCGCCGGCAAGGAACCCGACCTGGCGCTCGCCGACGGCGACGTGCTGGTGATCAAGGAGTCCCTGCTGTGAATCTGCTCCCGCAAGGTTCCGTGGCTCCCGAGCCCGCGCTCGATCTCGCCGAACCGGAGAGCGAGTTCCACCTCGCCGACTACATCCGCATCGTCACGGCGCGCTGGCGACTGGTCGCCCTGGTCACCGCCGCCGCGCTCGCGGTGGCGCTGCTGCAGTACGCGATCACGCCCAAGGAGTACCGCGCCTCGACGATGATCCAGATCGAGCGCCGCGTCTCGCTGCCGCTCAAGGCGGTGCAGGACGCCTGGATGGACAACTGGTTCAACCTCGAGTACTACCCGACGCAGTACCGCCTGCTCACCAGCCGCGGGCTCGCCGAGCGCGTGGTGCTCGACCTCGGCCTCGCGTCGAACCCCGACTTCAACCCCGGCGCCGCGGCGCGCGACGCCGCGAAAGCGCTCCGGCAGCTTCACCGCCGCCGACGACGAGGCGGCGATCGGCGGGCTCGCCGGCGCCCTGCAGGGCGGCCTCGAGGTGAATCCGGTCCGCACCACCCAGCTGGTCGAGATCGCCTTCCGCTCGCGCTCGCCGGAGCTCGCCGCCAAGGTCGCCAACGGCTTCGCCGACGCCTACATCGACTGGGGGATCGAGAACCGGACACGCGTGGCCGGCAAGGCCTCGACCTTCTTCGCGGCGCAGATCGAGACGCTGAAGCAGGAGATCCAGGACAAGGAGAACCAGCTTCAGGCCTACAGCCGGCGCACCGACATCGTCTCGCTCGATCCGGCGACCAACGTCACCCTGAAGCGCCTCGAGGCGCTCAACCAGGACTACATCAACACCGTCTCCGAGCGCATCAGCCGCGAGGCGCGCCTGAACGAGCTGCAGTCGGCGACCGGCGAGCGCGCCGCCGACGTGCTCGCCGATCCGCTGGTCGCCGAGCAGCGCTGCGCAGCTGCTGGAGATGGAGCGCGACTACGCCTCCAAGCTCAACATCTACAAGCCCGAATGGCCGGCGATGGTCGAGCTCAAGGGCAAGATCGAGCAGGCGCAGCGCAACCTGAAGACGGTCGCCGCGAACGCGCTCCTCCAGCGCGCGCGACAGCGCGCGCGGCGAGTTCCAGACGCTCCAGCGCCGCGAGCAGGCGCTGATCGCGGAGCTGAACCAGATCAAGGCCGAGAACCGGCAGCTGAACTCCGCGGCGGTCGAGTACAACAACCTGCAGGTCGAGATCTCGACCCGCCGCACGCTGCTCGACGAGCTGGTGCGCAAGCAGTCCGAGACCGACGTCTCGTCGCGCCTGCAGGCGACGCGCGAGTCGAACGTGCGCATCGTCGACCGGGCGCTGGTCCCGGGGGGCCCGTTCCGGCCTTCGCTGCGGCGCAACGCGACGTTGGGCCTGGCGGGCGGTCTCTTCCTGGGCATCGGTCTCGTCTTCCTGCTGCACTACATGGACCGCACGTTGAAGAGCGACCGAGGAGGTCGAGCGCCTGCTCGGCCTGCCGGTGCTCGCCGTGGTGCCCGACATCTCGAGCGAATCGCGCAGCGCGGGCCTGCTGGGCCGCTACGGCTACGGCTATGGCTACGGCTACGGCCAGAAGCACCCGACCGTGGCGAGCACCGCCAAGGCGGTGAGCAAGGCGGCCCGGGTCCGCAGAGCGCTCGAGCGACGAGGACGTCCAGATCGAGCTCCTGCCGCACCTGCGCCCGCGCCTCGCGGTGGCCGAGGCCTATCGCTCCCTGCGCACCGCCCTGCTGCTCTCGTCGGCGCGCGAGCTCAAGGTGATCGTCGTGACCTCGGCGGTGCCCTCGGAAGGCAAGACCTCGACCGCCGCCAACCTCGCGGTCGTTCTCGCGCAGCTCGGCAAGAAGGTGCTGCTGGTCGACGGCGACCTGCGCAAGCCGCGCCTGCACGAGGTCTTCCGGGCCGCCAACCAGATCGGCCTGGTGAGCTTCCTCACCCACGGCGCCGAGGCCGAGAAGATCATCTTCCGCTGCGACATCGACAATCTCTTCCTCACGCCGTCGGGTCCGATTCCGCCCAACCCCTCGGAGCTCCTGTCCTCGGAGCGCATGGGCGAGTTCCTGCGCTTCGTCCGCGCCCGCTTCGACATGGTGGTGATCGACTCGGCGCCGACTCTCGCCGTCACCGACGCCATCCTGCTCGGCTCCCTGTCCGACGGCGTCGTCCTCTGCCTGCGCGCCGGCTACGTGCAGCGGCGCGACGCCAAGAGCTGCCGCGACCGCCTGCTGCAGGCCGACGTCAAGCTCCTGGGCGTCGTGCTCAACCGCCACCAGGGAGTCGAAGGGCGCTACCGCAGCGGCTACAGCGGCTCCTACGGCTACGCCGAGGCCGAGGTCTACGGCGTCGGGCCGGTCGCCGGCGCCCCCGCGGGCACCGCCGCCAGCGCTGTTTCATCCGCCGACCCCGATTCCGACTCCGGCCCGCGGGCGGCCAAGAAGAGGGGAGTCGCGGCGGTTTGATCGATCTTCACTTGCATCTCGTTCCGGGCGTCGACGACGGTGCGCAAGGGCTCGAACAGGCGGTCGAGATGTGCGCGCCTCGCCGCCGCCGACGGCTGCCGCGTGCTCGTCGCGACCCCGCACCAGCGCCGCGACGAATGGGCGAACGACGATCCGCGGCGGCTCGCCGACCGGCTGGCCGAGGTCGCCCTGAAGCTGCCGCGGCAGGAGAACGCAACCGTGCCGCAGCTTCTGCTCGGCGCCGAGGTGCGGGTCGACTCCGAGCTCCTCGCCGATCTCGCCCGGCCCGAGCGCGCGGGGGTCCTCGCTCTGGCCGGCTCGCGCTACCTGCTGCTCGAATTCGAGCCGCACGGAGTGGGACCCGACCCGGTCGAGCTCGTGCACGAGCTCCTGGCGCAGGGCTGGGAGCCGATCGTCGCCCATCCGGAGGTCGTCCCCTTCTTCTGGGAGAACGACGATGCGCTGCTGCCCCGCCTGGTCGAGGCCGGCGCGCTCTTCCAGGTGACCGCGATGAGCATCACCGGCGAGTTCGGCAAGGGCGCCAAGGCGCGCGCCTGGGAGCTGCTGCGCGCCGGCTGCGTGAGCTTCGTGGCCAGCGACTCGCACCGCCCCGACTGGCGCCCGCCCGGGCTCGGCGCGCGCGCGCCAGGCGGTCGCCGCCGAGCTCGGCAGCGCGCTCGCCGAGGAGCTGACGGTGACCCATCCGCTCGCGGTGGTGGAGAACCGGCCGCTTGCGGGCGCCGGCGCGATCGCTGTCCCACCCGCCGACCGTCCAGGTGCCGCCGCCCGATGAACGGCGCGAAGCTTCTCCTGCTCGCGGCATTCTGCAGCGCGGTTCTTCCCGGCCGGACGCTCGCGCAAGCGACTCCGGACTCGTTCTATCTCTCCCTGTTGCGCGACGGCAAGAGCGAGATGTTGCGCGGCGATGCGGTCGCGGCCAAGAAGAGCTTCCGGCTCGCCTGCTTCGGCTTCCTCGAGCAACCGGTGATTCTCGCCGAAGGCCTCGTCCGTCTCGGCCTCGCGCAGGCGGCGCTCGGCGACCGCGATGGCTTCGTCGAGTCCTTCACGCGCCTCGCCGAAGTCGACGAGCGCTTCGCGGCCTACGCGCCGGCGGCGCTCTCGGCGGAGGAGCGCCGGGGCTTCGAGAACAAGGCGCTCGAATGGATCGCGCCCGAGACGCTGCGCGCGAGCCCCGCTTTCGCCGCTCTCCTCGCCAGGAAGAGCGAGCTCGATCTCGCCAAGCTCGCCCCGCGCGAGCGCACCCGCGAGCTCGAGAAGCGTCTCGCGGCGGAGCCCGATTCTTCCGGGCCCAATGCCGCGCGCTGGAAAGTGCTTCTGGCGCAGGACGAGGCGGCCAACGACCGCATGGCGAAAGTGCTCCTGCGGCTCGAAGGCGTGCCCGACGCGGCCGAGGGCGATTCCCCCGGAGTCACGGCGGGTTGCCTGCGCGGCCGGGCCCTCGCCCGACTGAAGCGCTGCGACGAGGCGACCGTAGCGCTCGCCACCTGCGCGACGCTGACCTCCGATGCGCTCCTCGCCGAGGCCCAGCTCACCTGCCTCGCCACTCTGGAGAGGCCCGACGCGGCGCGCGAGCTCGCGGCCCGCCTCACGCGTCCAGCTGCGGATGCGCCCGCGGTACGCAAAGCGATCGCCCGTCTTCCTTCTCCAGCGAAGAAAAAAGGCGCGGTAAAGGAAGGAGCACTGCCGGACGCGCCCGCTGCGAAGCGGACGTCCGGCCGGCCTCCGGCGGCTCCGCCGGCTCAGGTGCCTCCGGCGACCGCTGCTGCCGGGCCGCGGGCACCCTCCGCTTCACCTCCGCAAACGACGCCGGCTGCGCCCGCGGCCAGCCCGCCGGGCAAGAGCGCGCCCCGGCCGGCCGCGCCGCAGGCAGGTCCGGGGACGACCCGGGACGACGAGCGCGCGATCGCCACGGCGCGCGGTCTGCTCAAGGCGGTCGACAATCGCGACGAGCTGCGGCGCGGGCTCGAACAGTTCCGGCCGGTGGCCGACCGCAATCCGGGGCGCGGCGATCTGCAGCTTCTGGCGGGGGAGATCGCCTATCGCGCCGGGCTCTGGGCGGCCGGAGCCGACTACTTCCGGCGCGCCTCGCCGGACCGCGCCGGCTCCAGTGGTCCGAGCGATCCGACCCTGCGCTTCTACTTCGCGGTCTGCCTGTACGAGGCCGGAGACCACGCCGGGGCTGCCCAAGTCGCCTCGACCGGCCTCGAAAAACTGCAGCATTTGCCGTTTGTCGACAACTATTTAGCCAAGATCCGCGCCGCCCGTCCTTGACCTGGGCGGTGGAATCCAATACTCTGAACGGGCGTAGTTCAGGAGAAGTGTATGAAATCGACTCAATCTCTGGTGTTCGGAATCCTGCTCGCGGGGCTGGCCTTGCCGGCGCTCGCGCAGTCGACCTCCGTGACCCTGGGACCGCTCGCTTGCCTGCCCCAGAAGAGCAACGGCGTCCTCTCCGCCACGGTCAGCCCGGAGGTTCCCGGCTCGACGGTGCGGCTCTATTTCCGGCGCATGAACGTCGAGGTCGAGGACTTCTACTACGTCGCCATGGAACCGTCCGGAGGCGGCAGCTACTGGGCGACCTTCCCCGTGCCGACCGAGAGCAAGTTCCCGCGCCAGAAGCTCGACAACTACAACTACGAAGGTCAGAAGATCGAGAATACCGGCAAGCCCTGGGCCGAATGGTGGCGCGCCAAGGAGAATTCGCAGGCGCGCAATCCGAACGACGATCTGAACAAGGACCTGATCCGCGAGCGCGCCAGCCTCGGCAAGGCCGAGAAGCGCGTCTGGCTGACCAAGCTCGACAACCCGACGCTCCAGAGCTGGCTCGACAACCTGAAGACCGAGGCCGGCGAATATTTCGTCGCCGTGGTGGACGGCTCCGGCCGGCTCCTCGGGCGCTCCGAGATGCGCGCCGCCGAGGTGCGCAAGGACTGCCGCGTCGACCTGACCCCGCAGCAGGAGGGCTTCGCCAAGAACCTGATCGTCGGCGAGACCGCCGTCTGGCAGAAGGGCGACGAGCTCTTCCACTGGGAGTGCACGGGCGTCACGAGCCGGCGTGACTCGACGAACATCCTGCGCGCCGACGAGAGATGCCGCGCCTGCGTCATCGCCGCCTGGTGGCCGGTCGCGACCGCCGGCGGCGCCGTGGCGGCGATCGGCGTCATCAACGACGACCCGGTGGAGATCTCCCGCTCGCGCCCCTGAGCCCGACTCGCTGAAATCGCTTCGAACACCCCGGAAGCCCGTGCCGCCCACCAGCGCGCGGGCTTTTTCCTTGGCCGTAGTCGCCTGAGCTGCCCGGGGACAGAGCCGATCCCGGGGACATGATGGCGGCGAAGCCGGCTTCGTGTCCCCGTCCCGCGTTCGCGCAGGGCTGTCCCAGGTCCGCAGCAGCGGCACGGGTAGTATTCTCACTAGGAAGATTCTCACCATGAAGATCTCGAGCAAGGGGCAGGTCACGATTCCTATCGCGCTGCGCGAGCGCTTCGGCCTTCTGCCCGACACGGAGGTCGAATTCGAGATCGCCGGCAACGCTCTGCGCGTGCGCAGCGCGCAGCGCCCGAAAGGCGGCGGACGTGGCGCCGCCGTCGTCGCCCGGCTGCTCGGCCGAGGCGATGTCCGGATGACGACCGATCAGATCCTGGCGCTGACGCGCGGCGGGCCGAAGCCACCGAAGTGACGCCGTGAACCCAGCGCCTTGCGAAGCCGCCTACCTCGCCGGCAAGTCCCTCGGCCTCACGCTCTGAGCTGCTCGCGCCAAAGGGGGTCTATACCTGATGCAGAGCTACTCGCGGGGGAGTCCCGGCCGCATCACGAAGCGGTGCGAGAAGTCAGCTCACCCGCGCGCACCGCGACCTTGTTGGAGCCCTCATAGAGAGCCACCGTGATCGTCTCCAGGATTACGTTGTTGGTGGTCAGCAGTACGTCGGAAAGGCGGACATCGCCGAGATCTTCGATCGCCTGCACGGCGCGGAAGTGGTTGGCGTCCTTCGGCAGCAGCAGCGCGGCAAAGAAACTCGTGTCGACGAAGATCACCGGCCGTAGAGGATCGCGTCGTGGCCCACGGAGGCGGTGCTTGAACCGGAGTCCTTGGCCAGAGCGATGAATTCGCGCATAGCCTTCCAGCCCGTGGGATCGTCGGCGTTCTCAGCCGCATCTGTGGGCACGAGCACTTCGACCTCGGTGGCTTCTTTCAGGCGAACCGGTACGACTGGCCTGAAAACGCCATGCTCGTAGATCGCTTTGACTGCGGTCGTCATCCCATCACCTCGAGGCCTATTCTACAGTTCCTGCAGGCTGCGGGACGGGCGGAGCAGGGCAAGACCCACCCATCGTGCCCCCCATCACTCAGAGCCGCCAGCGGACAGGATGCCGTCCCCCGTCGCGCCGAGCGCGTAGAATGCGCCAACCCCGATGATCACCGACGTCCTCCACGTCTCCTCCGGCATGAACGAGGACGGCGGCGGCACCGCGCATCTCGGCCGGCTCATCGGCGCTTCGCTCCGCCGCCACTGCGCGCGCCATCGCCTGGAGTTCCGCGGCCTGCATCTGCCGGCGCTCGACGGCAGCGTCGCGACCGACGGCTACGCCTCGTTCGGAGGCTCGCGCGCGCGACTCACCGCCGCGCTCGTCGGCCGGCTGAGCGTGGGGTGGCGAAGGGCGGCGCTCTACTTCGACCATGTCGGTCCGGCGCGCGCCCTCGCCCTGGTGCCGCGCGCGCTCCTGCCGCGCTATGCCATCCAGCTGCACGGCATCGAGATCTGGCGGCGCCTGTCGCGCGACCGCCGGCGGGTGCTCGCGAACGCCACCTTCCTGGTCGCGAACTCCGATTACACCGCGGCGCGCGCGCGGGAGTACCTGCCGCCCCGGCACCAGATGCGCGTCGTCCTCCTCGGCATCGAGCCGGTGGTGCTGGTCGGCCCGGTCGATCGCGAGATCCTCGCCCGCGCCGGCGAGAGCTACGCCCTGATCGTCGGGCGCACCGCCGGCAAGGACCGCTACAAGGGGCACGACGAGCTCCTGGAGGTCTGGCCCGACGTCCGGCGGCGCCTGCCGGGCGCCCGGCTGGTCGTCGCGGGCTCCGGTAGCGACCTCGCGCGCCTGCGCGCCAAGGCCGCGACGTTCGATGTCGCAGATGCGATCTATTTCACCGGCCAGATCGACCCGGCGACGCTCGGCGAGCTCTACCGCCGCGCCGCGGTCTTCGCCATGCCGTCGCTCCTCGAAGGCTTCGGGCTGGTCTATCCGGAGGCGATGGCGGCCGGCAAGCCGTGCATCGCGCTCCTGGGCACCGCCCCGGCCGAGATCATCGTGGACGGCGAGACCGGCCGCCTCGTGCCGCAGAACGACCCGGCGGCGCTCGGCGCCGCGCTGGTCGAGCTGCTGGCGAATCCCGAGCGCGCCCGCGCCCTGGGCGAGGCCGGGCGGCGGCGCTACGAGCGCGAGTTCACCGCGCGCGCTTTCGAGCGCCGCTTCCAGCCGGTGGTCGACGAGCTGGTCGGGGGCTGACGATGTGCGGCATCAGCGGGATCCTCCGTCGCACGCCGAAAGCGCCGCCGCCGGATCCGCGCGAGCTCGCCCGCATCCACGCCGCGCTCGCGCCGCGCGGACCGGACGGCGAGGGGCACTGGAGCTCGCCCGACGGCCGCCTCGCTGCTCGCCCACCGGCGGCTCGCGATTCTGGACCTCTCGCCGGCCGGCGCGCAGCCGATGACGAGCTCCGACGGGCGCTACACGATCGTCTTCAACGGCGAGATCTACAACTTCCGCGAGCTCGCCGAGGAGCTGGCGCGCGAGGGCGCTCGCCTGCGCACCCGCTCCGACACGGAGGTCATCCTCGAGCTCTGGCGGCGGGAGGGTCCACGGGCGCTGGCGAAGCTGCGCGGCATGTTCGCCTTGGGCGTCTGGGACGAGCTCGCGGGCGAGCTCGTCCTGGCGCGCGACCCGTACGGCATCAAGCCGCTCTTCTACTCTCTCGAAGGCGGGCAGCTGCGCTTCGCCTCGCAGGCGCGCGCCCTCGAGGCCGGCGGCGGAGTGTCGCTCGCGGTCGATCCGGCGGCCGTCGCGGGTCTCCTGTCGTGGGGAGCGGTGCCCGAGCCGCTCTCGCTGCGGCGCGCCATCCGCGCTCTGCCGGCCGGCCACTGGGCGCGCCTCTCCGGAGACGGGAGCTTCGTCCTCGAAACGGTGCCGCGCCTCGACCTCGAGCCGGCGCCGCTCGACGCCGCCGACGCGCTCGCGGCGAGCGTCCGCGCGCACCTGGTCTCGGACGTGCCGGTGGGGATCTTCCTCTCCGCCGGTCTCGACTCGGCGCTGGTCGCGGCGTTGGCGACGCGGTCGACGCGGGCGAGAGCGCTCAGGCAGTCCCGTGGCAATCCCCGGGAATCCGATACCCCGCTCACCGCCCTGACCCTCACCTGGGCCGAGGCGCGCGGCACCGCCGCCGACGAGGAGCCGCAGGCGCGCGCCACCGCGCAGGCGCTGGGTCTCCGCCACCGGGTGCGCGAGATCGACGGCGGCCGAGGTCCGCACGCTCCTGCCGGCGATCCTCGCGGCGATGGACCTGCCGTCGATCGACGGCTTCAACACCTGGCTCGTGGCGCGCCTGGCCCGGGACGAGGGGCTGAAGGTCGCCCTCTCCGGCCTGGGCGGCGACGAGCTCTTCGGCGGCTACGCGGCGTTCCGGCGACGTCCCGCGCTGGCGGACGGCGCGCCGGCCGTCTGCGGCGCGTCCCCGGCCTGGCGCGCCGCCTGGCCGGGCCTGGCCCGCCGTCTCGCTCCCGAGACGCCCGAAGCTCGCGAGCGTCCTCGCCTACGGCGCGAGCTTCGCCGGCGCCTACGCCCTGCGGCGCGCGGTCTTCCTGCCGCACGAGGTGGACGCGATCCTCGAGCGCTCGGGTCTCGCCGAGCCCGGAATCCGCCCCTACGATGCCCCGTTCGACGCCTGGGAGAAGCTGGGCGAGGCGGTGCTCGGCGACCCCTCGCACCTGCTGCGCGACCCCTGGCGCGCGGTCCACCGCCTCGAATCCTCGCTCTACCTCCGCCACCAGCTCCTGCGCGACAGCGACTGGGCCGGCATGGCGCACGGCGTCGAGATCCGCGTGCCGCTGGTCGACGCCTGGCTGCGCGCCGGGCATGGCGCAGCCTCGGGCTTCGAGCCCGCGAAGTCCCGCGGCAAGGCGGCCCTCGTCCGCGCCGCCGCCCCGGAGCTCCCCGCCGCGCTCTTCACGCGCCCCAAGTCCGGCTTCCAGCTGCCGATCGCCGATTGGCTCGAGCACGACCCCAAGCGCCGCCGGCCGCGCCGAGTCGGCGCCCAGTCTCGGCGGCTCGCCATCCTGGTGCTCG
>CAWDWZ010000005.1:0-90233 GCA_963806165.1 Thermoanaerobaculia bacterium | reverse complement strand
ATTCGACCTTCTTCGTCGCGCGGCTCACCGCCTCGGTCTGCTCGACACCACTTTCAACGCGCCCTGGGGTTATACGACCTTCGACTTCTTCTTCTTGCTCGACCCCGGCTCGTATCACGAGGGTCTGGCCGCGATGGCGCTGCAGACCGACGGCAAAATCGTGCTGGTAGGCGATCTGGTGCCCGGGAACGAATCGCGATATGGGCGTCGCCCGCCTGAACGGCGACGGCAGCGTCGACACGCCCTTCGGCGGCCAGCTCTGCGGCTGCACCAGCGTCGCCTTCGATCTCGGCGCACGCTCAGCGACTACGCCCGCGCCGTGGCCATCGATCCCGACGGCAAGATCGTCGCCCGGCCAGGCGCACTGGGGGAGTACCGACTTCGATTGGGCGATCTTCCGGCTGACGCCCGGCGGGCTCCTGGATACGAGCTTCAACAGCACCGGCTCCGAGATCCTCCCTTGGGATTCCTCGCCCGAGAGCACCGACATCCCTTCCCGCATCGTGACGCTTCCGGACGGGCGCTTCGTGGTCGGCGGCACGGCGACCGTCGATGAGCAGGGGACGACCTTCGTCCACGCGGTGCTCGCCCGTTTCGGCGCCGGGGGCGGGGGCTCATCCGACTTTCGGCCCGGGGGCGCATCCGGGCCAGTGCACCCAACTTCTGGCCCAGCTGAACGCCGACCACCTCGGCCTCGCTGCCGACGCGCACGGCGAGCTCTGGGTGGGCTACGAAAGTCTGTTCGCGTACGGCGCAACGCGCCTCGACGCCGACTGCCAGCCGGTCTTTCCGATCGTCGCCGGCGGCCAGGTTTTCGATGTCCTCGAAAACGGCTTTGGCGATCTCGTCGTCGGACCCGACCAGTGAGTCGTCGTCACCGGTACCGCTTACGGCGGGTTCCCGGGCTACAGGGATGTCGGAGTGCTCCGTCTCTGGGTGGCGGAGATCTTTCGGGACGATTTCGAGAGCGCCAACACGTCACACTGGTCGAGCACCGTGCCATGACCTCGGGAGGCGCGACGCCGGGAGCACGCCGCTCGATCCCTGGCGCTCCGATCTAACCGGAGTCCCGGCGCCACCCGATGGGGTGGGCGCGAGCCGCAACTTCTGCCCTCGACTTGGGGCCAGCGCGAAGACTATGCTGGCGCATCTCGCGAGGGAACGCTGCATGGCGTTGCGCTTGACCTGCCCGAACGGTGGCTCGCGCCCGCACACCGAGTTCTGGTTCGGGTGGCGAGGTCGAGGCGCATCCGGCCGAAGGCGTCCGCGAGGCGGGCGCCGCGGACCATTCCGCCGCTCTCGAGGCCGACTTCGCGCGGGTCTGGCTGCGCAGGAACACCTACGGTCTCCAGCGCGAGCGCTGGTTCCATCACGCGGGGTGCCGCCGCTGGCACACCGCCGACTGCACACGCTCACCAACGAGGTCCATGAGCGCGGCTGACGACGGAGCGGCTCCGGACAGGTTCGACTTCGAGGGCCGCACGGTGGCGGTGACACCGGGCGACACGCTCGCCTCGGCGCTCTTTCGTTTCGGCGTGCGCGCCTTTTCGCGCTCGTTCAAGTACCACCGCAAGCGCGGGCTCTACTGTCTCACCGGGGACTGCCCGAACTGCCTGATGACCGTCGACGGCGAGCCGGCGGTGCGCACCTGCTGGCACGCCGGCGGCCGGCGTCCGCACGGTCGCGCGCGGCGGTGGCTGGCCGTCGGCCGAGCACGACGCGGGGTCGATCCTCTGGCACCTGCGAGCGCTTCTGCCGGTCGGCTTCTACTACAAGTCGATGCTTCGGCCGCGGCGCGGACTCTGGCCGCGCGCGGAGAAGGTGATCCGCCGGATCGCCGGCCTGGGCCCCGTGCCCCGTGACCTGCCGGTGACCCACCGGGACGTCCTGAACCACCATCCCGACCGTGCTGGTCGTCGGGGGCGGCGTCGCCGGCCTCACCGCGGCGTTGACCGCGGCCGAGGAACGGCGACCGCGTCGTGCTCGCCGACGAGGGAGAGATCGGCGACAAGGTCGCGCCGGGACCGACCCGGGCGCGCATCGACGAGCTGCGCGCGGAGCTCGCGCGCTACACCGCGGTCACCGTTCTCGAGCGCGCGCCGGCGGTCGGGATCTACCAGGGTCCGCTGGTGCCGCTCGCCGGGCGGGACGTCTCCACCTCGTGCACCCGGAGCGCGTCATCGTCGCGACCGGCGCCGTGGAGCGCCACCCGGTCTTCCCGGGCAGCGATCTGCCCGGAGTCTGGCTCGCACGCGGCGCGGCGCGGCTCGCCGGAGTGCACGGCCTCGCTCCCGGGCGGCGCATCGTCGCGGTTGTCGAAACGGCCGAGGGGCTCGAGCATCTGGCGACCCTGCGTGCGCTCGCGACGCGACAGCGGGACTGTTCTGTCGTCGCCGCTCTAGTTTCAAGAGAGCTCGCAGAGGCGGTTCCTCTCGGGAGCGACGACGTCGAACTGCTGCGTGACGCAAAGATCGTCGAAGCGAAGGGGCGCAGCACCCTGCGCGCCGTGGTGGTCGAGGCGTCCGGAACGCGGCGCACTTTTCGCTGCGACGCGCTCGTGCTCGCGCTCGGGATGCGTGCCGCGGGACGGACTCCTGCGCCAGTCGGCCGAAGACCCGGTGGCGGGAGCAGGAGAAGTCGTCCTCCCGGGCTGCACGATCACGGAGGCTGCGACGAGCGGGCGTGAAGGAGGCCACGGGCGGTGGAGCTCAGCGCGGCGGAGTCGATTCGATGCCCGCGGTTGCGCTGCCAGCCGTGGCGGCCGAGGGCTTCGTCTGCCTCTGCGAGGACATCGAAGTCGGAGAGCTCGAGCAGGCGTGGGAGGAGGGCTACCGCTCGACGGAGCTCCTCAAGCGGTACACCACGGTGACGATGGGAGCCGGCCAGGGTGCGCTCTGCCACCCGCACCTTCCGCGCTTCGTCGGCGCGCGGTCGGAGAACTCTCGGGTGACGCGACCGACGATCGCGCGACCGCCGGCGCGGCCGGTCCGTCTGGAGGATGTCGCCGCGGGAGCCCGCGTGCCGCTCGAATACCATACCGCCCTGCACGCGCGCCATCTGGCGCTGGGCGCGACGATGGAGTGGACCGGGGCGTGGAAGCGGCCGTCGAACTACGGCGACGCCCTGCTCGAGTATCGGGCGGTACGCGAGGCGGTGAGCGTGATGGACGTCTCGACGCTCGGCAAGTACCACGTCGCGGGCCCGGACGCGGTGCGCTTCCTCGAGCGCCTCTATCCCTGCCATGTCGCCGACCTTCCGCCCGGCCGGAGCCGCTACACGCTGCTCCTCAACGAGGCCGGCTACGTCTTCGACGACGGTCTCGTCTGCGCGCTCCCCGGCGGGGCGTTCTACGCCACCTTCACCTCCTCGGGTGCGGACGCCGCCGAGTCGTGGCTGCGCGAGTGGGCGGAAACCTGGGAGCTCGACGTCCAGATCGCCAACCAGACCGCCGCGGTCTCTGCGATCAACGTCGCCGGGCCGCGCACGCGGGAGCTCCTCGCCCAGCTCACCGCCGATCCGGTCGACGCGCAGGCCCTGCCCTACGGCGGCTTGCGCGAGATCACCGTGGCCGGCGTCCGCTGCCGGGCGATCCGGGTCGGCTTCGTGGGCGAGCTCTCCCTCGAGCTCCACCATCCCAGCCGGCAGAGCGTCGCGCTCTGGGATGCCCTGCTCGCGGCCGGCGCGGAGCTCGGCATCCGCCCGCACGGCCTCGACGCCCTGAAGCTGCTGCGGCTGGAGAAGGGACATTTCATCATCGGCCTGGACACCGATTTCGACTGCACACCGGCCAAAGTCGGCGCCGAGTGGGCGGTCAAGATGGACAAGCCCGACTTCGTCGGCCGGCCCGCGCTCGAGCGCCTCGCCCGGATTCCGCGCGAACGCTCGCTCCTGCCGCTCACCTTCGAGGGCCGGCGCGCGCCGGAGGAGGGCGCGCAGCTCTTCGTCGCCGGGACGCACGTGGGGAACATCACCTCGTCGCGCTTCTCGCCGGTGCTCGGCATGGGAGTGGCGCTCGGCTGGGTGCGGCATCCCGTGGACGCGCCGCCGGCCGCGGTCCTGGCGCGGGACACGCGCGGCGAGCTCGCCGGGACGGTCACCAAAGCGCCGTTCTACGACCCGCGGGGAGAGCGTCTGCGTGCCTGAGATCCCGCTTGCAATCCCGCTTGAGATCCAACGCTCCCGCGCGGCGGTCGTCGAATGTCACGCGCGGGAAGGCGTGCTCGCGTCGCTGCCCGCAATGGCGAACGTGCACGCCTGCCGGGTCGCCCCCGACGAGCTGCTGCTCCTCGCCCCGCCGGCGCTCGGCGACGAGGTCCGGCGCCGGGCCGAGGCGCACCTCGCCGGCGCGGGCCGCGGCGCGCTGGTCAATCGATCAGAGCGACGGCTGGGTGATCTTCAGTCTGCGCGGTGAAGCGGGCTTGCGGGCCCTCCGGATGCTGGCGGTCTTCCCGTTCCCGGAGAAGCGGCCCGCATTTCTGCAGGGCGCGGTCGCGGGAGGATCCGCGAAGCTGCTGCTCCTGCCCGGGGTCGTGCACCTCCTGGTCCCCTACCCGCTGCGCGACCACCTCGAGCGCCGGCTGCGCGACGTCGCCGGCCCTACGGTCCCGATCGCGACCGAAGAGTCGCCGTTCGCCGGCTTCGCGGCGGAAGGTTGAGGACGGAAGATGCCCGGGCACCGCTCTCACAATGTCTACCTGCCGGAGTCGCCGTTCGAGCCGAGCTACGACGTCGTGATCATCGGCGGCGGCGGGCACGGTCTCGCGACCGCCTACTACCTCGCCCGCGAGCACGGTATCCGCAGGGTCGCGGTCCTCGAGCGCTCGTACATCGGCTCGGGCGGCACCGGGCGCAATACCACGGTGCTGCGCGCCAACTACAAGACGCCGGAGACGATCCGCTTCTACAAGGAGAGCTTCGACCTCTACCGCACGCTCGCCGAGGAGCTCGACTTCAACCTGCTGCGCTCCGAGCGCGGGCTCCTCTGGCTCGCGCACTCGGAGGGGCAGGTGAACAGCCAGCGGGAGCGTGCGCTGCAGAACCAGGTCTATGGCGTCGACACCGTCTACCTCGACGCCGCCGAAGTGGCGGCCAGCTGCCCGCAACTCGACATGACCTGCGGCGGCGTGCGCCCGATCCTCGGCGCGGCCTACCACGCTCCGGGCTCGATCATCCGGCACGACGGCGTGGTGTGGGGGTATGCCGCCGCGGCCGCGCGACTCGGAGTCCACGTACATCAGGGCGTCGAGGTCACCGGCATCACCGTCGAGGGCGCTCGTGCGACCGGCGTGCGCACCACCCGCGGACTGATCCAGGCCGGAGCGGTGCTCAGCGCGGTGGGCGGCTACGTCACCCAGATCGCCGACATGGTGGGATTGCAGCTGCCGATCGTCACCCACCCGCTGCAGGCGTTCGTGACCCAGTCGTACAAGCCGGTGCTCGACCGCATCGTCGCATCGGCCGACCTCCACATCTACGTCTCGCAGAGCGCCCGCGGCGAGATGCTGGTCGGGGCCGAGATCGATCCCTACACCAGCTACTCGACGCGCTCGACCTATCCGTTCATCTCGTCCTGCGCGTCGCGCGCCATCGACCTCTTCCCGTTCATGGCCAAGCTCCGCCTGCTCCGCCAGTGGACGGGAGTCTGCGACATGACGCCGGACTACTCGCCGCTCCTGGGGACGACACCGGTCGACCGCTTCTACCTCTCTTCGGGCTGGGGGACCTGGGGCTTCAAGGCGATTCCGGTCTCGGGCAAGAACATGGCGGCGACGATCGCCACCGGGCGCGTCCCGGCGGTCATCGCGCCGTTCGCCCTCGACCGCTTCCGCCGCGATCGCAGCGTCCCGGAGCGCGCGTCGGCGGGGACGCACTGAGCGCAATGATCAGATCGTTCGAATCGATCGCCGCGATCGCATGATTGTGAGGAGAGCGCCCTTGACCACCCCGAGTCCCTCGGCACCGATCTGGTCCTCGCGCGTCGCGACCTACCTCGCGACGGTCGGCGCCGCCGTCGGTCTGGGCAGCATCTGGCGGCTGCCTTACCTCGTCGGGACGAGCGGCGGCAGCGCCTTCGTTTTCGTCTTCGTGCTCGCCTGTCTGGGGATCGCGACCCCGCTGCTCGTCGCCGAGTTCGTGCTCGGGCGGCGGGCGCGCCAGAGCCCGCCGGACGCCGCCGGCGCGGTGGCCGTGGAGTCTGGTCTCTCGCGGCGCTGGAACGCCATCGGGGTGCTCGGCACGATCGCCGCCTTCACCATCATCTCCTACTACACCGTGATCGCCGGCTGGGTACTGGCGTATACGTTCAAAGTCGGGACCGGCGCGCTCTCGGGCCTGCACCGGCCCGAAGTGGCGGGCCTCTGGCGCGGCTTCCTCGCGCGCCCGCTCGAGGTCGGCGCCTGGCATCTCGCTTTCCTCGTCCTGGTCGCTTTCATCTCGGCGCGCGGCGTGAGCCGCGGCATCGAGGTGGCGAATCGGGTTCGAGCACCCGCCCTGCTGGTGCTGCTGCTGATTCTCGCGGCCTACGCGCTCTTCACCGGCGATGCGGCCGCGGTCGCCAACGGCCTGCGCTTCGCCTTCGCGCCCAATTTCTCGGCGATCACGCCGCAGGTCGTGCTGGCGGCGATCGGGCAGGCGTTCTACGCCACCGGCGTCGGCATGGCGATGATGCTGGTCTACGGCTCGTACATCGCGCGCGGGACGTCGCTGGTGCGCCCGGCGATCTACATCAGCGGCTCGATCCTGCTGGTCTCGCTGCTCGCGACGCTGACCATCTTCCCGTTGGTCTTCCGCTACGGGATGAATCCCGCCCAGGGCTCGGAGCTGGTCTTCGACGTCCTGGCGACGGTCTTCGCCGAGATGCCGGGGGGACGCCTGATCGGCACGCTCTTCTTCCTGCTGCTCGTCTTCGCCGCGCTCACGCCGTCGATCGCGGGAATCGAGCCGGTCGTCGCCTGGCTGCAGCAGCACCGCGGCACCACGCGGTCGAGCGCCGTGTTGATCGCCGCCGGCGGGGCCTGGGCGCTGGGACTGGGCTCGGTGCTGTCGTTCAATCTCTGGGCCGACTGGCACCCGCTCGGCTGGCTCGGATGGGCGCCGGCGTTCGCAAGCAAGACCTTCTTCGACTGCCTGGACTACGTCACCTCGAACATCCTGCTGCCGGTCGGGGCCATTCTGGTCAGCGCGCTCGTGGGCTGGCGCCTGAGTCGCAAGATCGTGGACGAGGAGCTCGCGGAGACGACGCCGTTCGCGCGCCGGCTCTGCCTCTGGCTGCTGCGCTACGCCTGCCCGCTCGCGATCGCCGCGGTGTTCGTCTCGACCCTGTTCTGAGGGCGGTCAGCGGCGGAAGCGAAAGCCAGCTTCGTAGATCACCGGCGAGGTCGGCGGGGTTGCCACTGGCCGCGCGCCGGGCGGCGGCCGGTTGTACTCGGTGAGCGGGACAGCCGGGTCGGGCGAGAAGCCTACCTCCGCGAGCTCTTCGAAGAGCTGCTCCGCAGTCAGAAAGCATTGCGGCTGGCCCGAGAACCGGGTGAAGACGAACGGCTCGCCGGCGACCGGGCGGGTCTCCGGCGGAAAGGTGTTGCGCGAGAAGGTGAAGACGAAGAGCGCGGCGCCGGGAACCGCGACCCGGGCGGCCTCGCCGAGCGCCCGGCGAAACTCCGCCGCCGAGCGCGCCAGGTTCCAGATGCCGTGCGCGACGACGAAATCGCAGCTGCGATCCGCGAGCGGAATCCGGTCCATGGCGGCGAGCGCGAGGTGCGGACCGCTTCCTCCGGTCCGCGCTCCGGCGCGCGCCTGCGCCGCGAGGAGCATCGGCAAGGAGTCGTCGAGTCCGACGACCTGCCAGCCCTGATCGGCGAGCGGCACCGCATTGCGCCCCGCGCCACAGCCGAGATCGAGCGCCACCCGGCGGTCGGAGCACCGTCCGAGCTCGGCTTCCGCGAACCGCATCAGGACCTGGTTGGGCGCCGAGCGCGCGAATCCGGCCACGACCTCCGGTCGGCTCCAGTTGGAATCCGGGAGGGGGGTCATCACGGAAACGTAGCATGGGATACGGGCGGAGCCGGCTCTATGACGGGCGTCATCCCCGCCCCGGCGGATCGGCGCTACGGTTCGCTTGCCGCCCCGGAACGACCCCAACTGCGGCAGGAGTCTGAACATGCGAATTACCGACGCTCTCTACGGTGAACACGGAGCCCTCTACCTGCTGATGACTGCCGTCGAGGGCGCCGCGACCGATTCCGACCTCGCCTTTCTGCAGAGCTCCGCGCGGCTGTTCGAGAGCGCGATTCTCGCCCACGCCCACCTCGAGGACGACGGTCTCTTCGCGGCGCTCGAGAAGAAGATGCCCGGGGGCGGCCCGGTGACCGCGATGCGCGCCGAGCACGAGGAGATCGAGGGCGAGCTCGCGCGGGTCGCGAGCACCCGTCAGGCCCCCGAAGCGCGCGCCCACCTCGAAGCGGCGATCGCCGCCGCGCGCAGTCACTTCCAGAAAGAGGAGGTCGTCCTCTTCCCGATGGCCGAGCAGCTCCTCGCCGCCGACGAGCTCGACCAGATGGGCGCCGCCTGGGCGAAGAGCCGCGGCGTAGCCATCCCCGCCCCGCGCCGCTCGGCGATGGCACGCTAGCCTCTAGCCCTACACCTCGATGGAGCGGATCGGGAGAGAGCGCGAGGCGCCCGGCGCATTGGTTCAGGACTGGTTGTAAGCGTCCAGGAACTCGTTGCGATCGATCTTTGCTTGGGTCAGGGCAGCTCGGAGAGTCGAGCCTTTGATGGTGCGGTGGCCAGGGATGGTCATCGGTATACGGGTTCCATCCGCCGCGACGCGCAGAAGCGACACGTGGTTACCGTGACGCACAACTTCGAATCCGAGGCGCCCGAGGGCTCGCAGCACTCGAGAAAGCGGGGCGTCGACCGGGAAGCTGGGCAAGTCAGGAGGCGATGGCGGCTTCGGCCACGAAAGCTTCGAGCACCGGGCTCTCGGTGTCCAGGGCCTCGGGACCGAAGGTCTCGAGGTGGAAGGCCAGGGCGGAGCGCACATCCGCCAGGGCTTCTTCGTAAGTCGCGCCCTCGCCCACGACGGCGCCGCGGACACCCAGCGGGTAGGCGACGTAGTTGTCAGCGTGCTTTTCGACGACGATCTTGATGGCCTGGCTCATGGCTCAACCTCGACCGCAGGTTAACACGAGCGTTCGGTGGCTCCGAAGAGGGCGCTGCGTCAACGTGGCTGGGGACACACAGCGGGGGCGAACTGCACCGCAAAGCACAGGCTTCATCGCCCCCGCAGTATGTCCCCGGCCCGACACTGTGCCCCCGCTGTATGTCCCCGACCTTCTCGCAGCGTGCGGGAAGGTCCCTTTGCGCTTGGTTGACTTCTAGCCCGGGACGACGATGGCGCGGATGGGGAGGCCGGCGCGGAGGGCGTCGAGGCCTTCGTTGATCGCGTCGAGGGAAAAGCGGTGGGTGACGAGCTCGGCCACCTTGATCCTGCCCTGGCGCGCGAGCTCGATCACCCGCGGGTAGTCGACCGGACGGCAGCCGAGCGAGCCCAGGACCTCGATCTCGCGGAACATCACCCGGCCCGAGTTGAGACTCATCGATTCCGGGCTGTAGCCGACCAGCACCAGCCGGCCGCCGGAGCGCAGGCAGTTGAACGCCTGCTCCTGCGTGGCCGCGCGGCCGATCGCCTCGAAGGCGACGTCGGCGCCGCCGCCGCCGGTGAGCTTGCGGACCTCTTTGTCCAGACGCTCGCATTTCGACGCGTCGAGAACGACCTCCGCGCCCAGCCGCCGCGCCCAGTCGAGCTTGTCGGCGGCCATGTCGACCGCGATCACCCGTGCGCCGATCGCCGCCGCGAGCTGCACGATGTTCAGGCCCACGCCGCCGCAGCCGAGCACCAGCACCCAGTCGCCGGGCACCACGCGGCCGCGCCGGACGACGGCATGGAACGGCGTGGTGATCGCGTCGGCGATGATCGAGCCGGCCTCGAGCGGAATCTCATCCGGCAGGCGGAAGAGATCCTTGGCGGGCGCCACCACGTACTCGGCGAAGCCGCCGTCGACATGATTGCCGAACATCTGGTTGTGGTCGCAGATGTTCTCGCGGCCTTCGCGGCAGGCGGGACAGGCGCCGCAAGTGAGCACCGCCGGCAGCAGCACCCTGTCGCCGTTCTTCCAACCGGTGACCCCGGCGCCTGAGTCGGTAATCGTGCCGCTGATCTCATGGCCCAGGACGAGCGGCGGCGTCTTGAAGGTCGGCGTGTCGTGGTCGATGAAATGCAGGTCGGTATGGCAGAGGCCGCAGGCCGCGACCTTCACCAGCACCTGACCGGGGCCGGGCTCGGGAGTCGGGATCTCGGTCACCTCGAGCGGGCGGTGCGCGGCGTGGAAGACGGCTGCCTTCATCGCTCAGTCTCCTTGGGCCTGCGGGTATAGAGGGTCTTGAACGCGAGCAGGGTCGCGAGCTGACAGTCGGTGCAGTCCGCCGGCAGATCGAGCCCCGAGAGCGGGTCGGCGACGACTTCGAAGCCGAGCTCCTCGTAGAGCGCCACCGCCTCGGCGGCGCGCGGACCGTCGGCGATGAAGCGCCGCTCCCAGCCGTCGGCGAGGCGGGCGGGATCGGCGGCGAGCGCCGCCGTGGTGAGAACGCGATGCTCTTCCTCCCGCGCCAGGCGGACCAGAGTGGCTTCGCGGTCGGAGATGGCCGAGGTGGGGGAGGTCCCGCGACGGGGCGGAGCGTCCATCTTCAGGCTCCGGCGGCGGCCTGGTCCGGGGTCGTGGCGGTGGCCGCAGCCGCCTCGGCGAGCCGCTGAAGACGGAGTTGCCCGAGGAGCGCCGCGCCGAGCGCGGAGGTGAACTGCACCAGATCGCCTTCCGGCACGTTGACCTGCTCGCCCAGCTGCTCGCGCACCACCGTGACCATCTTTTCGAAGCGCATGATCCCGCCGAGCAGCGTGAACTCGGGCTCCATCTGGGCGCGCTTCATGAGCTGCACCGAGCGGCCGACGAGCGAGACGATGGCGCCGTGCATGATGTCCGCCGGCGGCGTCCCCTCGGAGAGCTGATTGATGACCTCCGACTCGGCGAACACCGCGCAGACTCCCGAGATCGGCACGGCGGTCTTGGAGGTGTTGACCAGCGGTCCGATCTCGATGGTGGAGTAGCCCATGTAGCGCGCGGTCTTTTCGAGGAAGGCGCCGGTGCCCGCCGCGCACTTGTCGTTCAGGCGGAAGCTCTTGACCGCGGCCGTGGCGTCGAGGCGGCTCGCCTTCATCGTCTGCCCGCCGACGTCGAGCACGGTGCGGGTGCCGGGGAAGAGGAACATGGCGCCGCGCGCGCTCGCCGTCAGATCGGTGACCTGGGTGTCGGCCGAGGCCATCTGGTGGCGGCCGAAGCCGGTCGAGACGATGTAGGCGACCTCTTCGCGGGCGACAGCGGCCGCGGCGAGGGCGCGCGTCAGCGCCCGTTCGGCCACTTCGTCCAGCTTGAACCCGGTCGGTTCCAGGATGCGTCCGAGGATCCGGTGCTCGGAGTCGAGGACGACGGCCTTGGTGTAGGTCGAACCGACGTCGATGCCGGCGGTGATTCTCATGCTTTGGCCTCCATCCCGTGGATCGCGGTCATCCCGGGGTCCCCGGGGTCTCCGGGGTCCCCGAGGTCGCCGAGACCGAATCGCCGGCGGGGACCCGGCTGGCGAGAATGCGGTCGAGCGCGAAGAGCGCCGCGCCGATGGCGCCCATGAAGTGGGACTCCTCGCTGACGTTGACCTTGAGCTCCAGGCGGCTCTCGAGGGCGGCGATCATCGCCGGGTTGCGCGCCACGCCGCCGGTGAAGGTCAACTGGTCCGTGACCCCGACCCGGCGCAGGAGGCCCACCGAACGCGCGGCGATCGACTGGTGGACGCCGAGCAGCACGTCCTCGATCTTCTTCCCCTTGCCGATCCACGACAGCACCTCGGATTCGGCGAAGACGGTGCAGGTGGTGCTGATCTTCACCGGGCGCTCGCCGCGCAGCGCCGTCGCGCCGAGCTCGTCGAGCGGAATGTCGAGCGCGCTCGAGGCGGCCCCGAGAAACCTCCCGGTGCCCGCCGCGCACTTGTCGTTCATGCAGAAGTCGATGATCTCGCCGCTCGCGGCGACGCTGATCGCCTTGGTGTCCTGCCCGCCCATGTCGATCACCGTGCGGGTGTCCGGGAACATGTGGACCGCGCCGCGGCCGTGGCAGCTGATCTCGGTGACCTGGGTGTTGCCGAAGGTCACCTTGTACCTGCCGTAGCCGGTCCCGACGATGAACTCGACCTCTTCCTCGCGCAGGCCGCTCCCGGCGAGCGCGAGGGCGTACGACTCCTCGGCGGCGCGCACGACGTTCGCGCCGGTCATCATGAGCGCGCGGCCCACGATCTGGCGCTTTTCGTCGAGAATGATCGCCTTGGTTTGGGTGGATCCGACGTCGACTCCGGCTGCGTAAGCCATCGTTTCTCCTTCAGGCCCCGGCGATCATCGCTTGGCGCTTGCGGGTCGCGAGGCCCTCGAAAAAGGCGTCGACCCGGTTCTTGAGCTGGGCCTCGGAGACCACGCGCCGGTCCATGTGGTCGGACTCGATGAACAGCGTCGCCGTGTCCATGCCCGCGAGCAGCGACCGCCGGCTGTCGGCCAGTCCGGTCGAGACCGTGCGGCAGCTCTTGATGGGGTGGAAGACCACGCCATCGGCGGCGTAGTCGTCGATCATCCGCGCCAGAATCGCGGGCGAATAGAACATGCTGTCCATCGAGTCGCGGACCGAGAGCAGCACGCCCTCGGCCAGGCTCTCGAGCGGTCGCGCGAGGTCGTACTGGAAACCCAGATTCGAGCCGCCGGAAGCGAACCAGAGGTAGGTGGAGTTGACGAAGGTACCGCCCCACTCGGTGAAGAGCTCGTTGAAGCGGCGGAAGATCGGATAGCACGGCACGCCGACGAAGAGCAGGCGGTACTCCTCGGCGGTGAGCGTGCCGATGCCGTGCGCAGCCTTGTACTCCATCTCCTCCACGAGGTCGGTGAAGTAGGCGGCACCCTTGGCGTCGCCGCGCAGGCCGTTCGCGACCCCGAGGTAGATCGTGCCGTCGGTGAGCGCGTTGAACAGAGCGGGCCGGCTCCGGTTGAGCTCGAGCACGCGCTGCCAGCAGCGGTTCATGGTGTTGGCGTGGCCCATCGCCTCGCGCAGGCGGTCGATGTCGAAGCGCTGGCCGCTCACCCGCTCGCAGAGCGTGATGAGCTCCGCGATCTGGGCGCCGACGTACTTGCGGTCGTTCTCGAAGTCGACGTTGCCCGGCCCGGTGACGCGTCCCGCGGTGCGCGTGCCGGGAATGTCGAGGGTGAAGATCGGCGTCTCGTACAGGCGCTCCCAGATCTCCGCCCACTTGATGTAGGTGTTGCAGGCGTTGGTGTAGACCGCGAGCGCCGGCTTCGGGATCCGCCCCATGGGCAGCTCGCCGCCGCGCATCTGGGTGGCGAAGTCGGCCTTGACGTAGCCGCAGATGTCTGGCGAGTAGCCGAAGTCCTCGGCCTCGTTCAGGTAATCGTGCGCCATGTGCCGCACCGCGGTCTGCAGCGAGTTGATCTCGGGAAAGACGATCGGAAAGTCGAAGGTGCGCAGGAGCTCCGCGAGGCTCCCCATGACGAAGACGTAGGCGCCGCCGCGCCCGCTCGCCGCGGCCTCGCCGAGGCTCGCGAACCAGTCGCGGAAGAGCTGCGCGCCGTCGCGGTTGGCGCGGCCCACGAGAGGATTCGCCAGAGGGCTCGCGGGCGGCGAGCTTGCGGTCGGGGGACTGCCGGCTTGGGGAGTTTCCATCAGGGTGCCCTCAACGGAAGAGAAGGTTCTCGACGAAGGTCTGCAATTGGATCTCGAGGTGATCGAAGCTCGTCATGCTCTCCTCGAACTCGCTCACGAAGTACGGAATGCCGGCGCGGTCGAGGGCTTTGGTGTAGGCCACCTGCTCCTCGAGTCCGGGCTCGCACATCTTGGCCGCCATGACGATCGCGGCGTCGGCGCGGGCGTTGGCGATGCGCTCGAGGAGCATCCGCTCCTTCGGTTTTCGCAGATCGTGTTGGACCGGGCTGTAGCTCGACTGCTCGAGGTAGGCCGAAGCGAGATTGCCGAGGGGGTCGCCGGTCACCGCGACGTCGCTCGTCAGCCAGCGCAGGCCGATCAGCAGGTCGTCGTCGACGACGTAGCAGGAGCGGCCGATCGAGCGCACGAGGTCGAGCGGCGGCTGCTCGCAGAAGCCGCCCTCGAGGACGACTCGAGTCTTGTCGAGGCGCTTCGCGGGACGTTCCACGAGCTGCGGCAGGATCCAGCGCAGCAGTCGGTTGTGCTCGTCGCGCGGCAGGAGTCCGGCGAGCGAGACCAGAACGTAGGCCTCGTCGGCGGAGACCTGCCAGGGAGTCTCGCGCTTCAGCCGATAGAGCTCGCGCAGCAGGGCGCGATTCTCGTTGAAGACGGCGATCGATTGTGCCAGAGCCGCATCGGTGACCGCGCGGCCCGCCGCCACCTCGACGCTGCGGCGCAGCCGGTCGTACTCGCCGCGCAGATATGGAGCGGCATGAGCCGAGTTGGCGTTTTGGGGCAGATAGAGGATCTCGGCTGGATAGGGGAGGTTGCGGCCCCAGATCGCCGCGAGATTGCGGGCGGCATCGCAGATCGGGTGGCTGACGAAGAGATCGAGCTCGATGCGGCCGGAGAGCGCGAGATCGAGCGAGGTCTTGAGGATCGAGCACAGATAGGAGCCGAAGCGCGAATCCGACTGGGTCGGCTCGATCGGGGCGCCGCGCACCTTGAACGGCAAGGCGCCGGCGGCATGGACGATCTCCTCCGGAAAGTAGACCTGGAAGTGGCCGACGACTTTGCCGCCGGCCTCCCGCCAGCGCCGGACGGACGGAAAAGTGGTGTCCTCGACGAGCTCGCGGCACTCGTAGAGCGCCTCTTCGAGCGCCTTGCCCTGCCACTCCGGGAAGACGTCCGGCCGGGTCGCGGTGGTGCTCATGGCGTGGGTACCGGAAGAGGCTGGAGGGGCTTGAGGTCGCAGCCGCAGGCGCCGCAGAAGGTGTGCTCGGCGGGAAGATTGTCGGCGCCGCAGGCGCCGCAGCGGCGGATCGGCGGTCCCCACTGCGTCTCGGAGGAACGCCCCGCGGCCGCGCGCTCGCGCAACAGGCCGTAGCGCGACGGCCGCTTCTCGACGAAGGCGCGCATGCCCTCGACCGGCTCCCACGAAGTGTAGTGCAGGGCGAGCCAGTCCTGGGCGTGACGCACCGTCTGGTGCCAGGCGAGGTCCTTCCAGAAGTTGACTTGCTGCTTGGTGTAGCGGGCGCACTCGGGGAAGCTCGCGAGGAGCTTCTTGGCGAGCTTCGCCACTTCCTCGTCGAGCCGCGTGAGGTCGATCCGGTAGTCCGCTTCGCCGCGCTGGGCGTGGCGGATCTCTTCGGCGGAGGCGTTCTCCAGCCATTCGTCGCCCCGGCGGACCGAGGGCACCACCCAGTTGACCAGCCCCCAGTCGAGCGCCTTCGCCGCCGGGATGGGCTCGTTCAGGAAAAGGATCTCGCGCGCCCGCTTGTCGCCGACCGTGATCGGGAGCCATTGCGTCGAGCCGCCGCAGGCGACCGAGCCGACATGGGTGCCCACCTGCTTGATGAAGGCGTGCTGCGCCATGACCGTGAGGTCGCAGGCGAGCTGGGATTCGTTGCCTCCCCCCACCGCCATGCCGTTCAGACGCGCGACGACCGGTTTGCCGGTGTTCAGGATGCTCTCGATGTAAGCCCGGAAGAGCGCCATGTACTTCCAGTAGTCGCGCGGCTGGGTGACGTAGTCCTCGGCGTACTCCTTGACGTCGCCGCCGGTGCAGAAGGCATGGTGGCCGGCACCGGTGAGGACGATGACGCCGACGGCGTCGTCGAAGCTCGCGTCGCGGAAAGCGGTGGCGAGCTCCTCCAGGGCGCGCGTGCTGTAGGCGTTGTAGTTCTGGGGCCGCGAAATCGTGATGGTGGCGACGAAGTCGGCCTTGCTGTAGAGCACTTCCTGGAATCCGAAGCTCGCGGCTGTACGGGAGGGAAACTGTCCCATGGAGAACCTCCGGCTGCATATTACACTACCTGTACGGACGTTTGTAAAGTGATATATTGAGCTCGCCTGAGGGAGACTTGCCCATGGGGCTCCATTTCGAGGAATTCTGGCCGGGCCGCGAATTCGACTGCGGCGAGCGCGCGGTCACCGACGCCGACATTCGCGCCTTCGCCGAGCTCTCCGGGGACTTGAATCCCCTCCACCTAGACGACGACTACGCCCGCCAGACGCCCTTCGGCGGGAGGGTGGCCCACGGGGCCCTCGGGATCGCGCTGGCCACCGGATTGATGGCCCTTAAAGGGCTCACTGCCGGGACGCTCGTGGCCCTGCTCGGGATCGACTGGAAGTTCGTCGCCCCGATCCGGCCGGGCGACCGGCTGCGCTTGCGGCTCCGGGTGGCCGCGCAACGCGACCTGCCGGGCAGGAACCGCGGCGTCGTGACCTTCGCCGCCGAGCTCGCCAACCAGGCGGCGACCGTGGTGCAGAGCGGGGAGATCGTGGAGCTCATCCGCCGAGCCGCGGCGGATCCGGCTGGAGAGCCGACCTAAGCGTCTCCGGCGGCGCAGACTTCCTGGATGTAGCTCTCGGCCGGCTCGGCGAGCACCGCGTGGTAGGTCTCGAAGAGCTCGGCCGCGCGATCCCCGAGCCAGCCGTCCGGCAGGAGCGCCTTGGGCAGGAACGGATCGCTCGCCGGGAAGGCGCGGTAGGCGTGCACGAGCTCGAAGCGCCGTTCGAAGCAGTCTTCGGGGCTGGTGCAGGGGCGCGCGAAGCGGCCGCGCGCGAGCTCGGAGCCGGCGTGCCGGCACTGGCCGCAGTGGGCGAGCTGGGGAGCCCAGCGATCGATGAAGCGGCGATAGCTGGCGTTGACGGCGGGAAGGTCCCAGCACTGCGCCACCAACTCCGCCGCGTTCGAGAAGCCGGTGTGCTCCCCCCGGAAGATCTCGACGTGGCGCGTCACTTTGAGCCGGCGGGCGATGTCGGCGACCTCCTCGCGCACGTTGTGCGGCGTGATCCAGAGGCCGTTGGCGAGCGCCCCGCAGCCGAGCCAGGAGAGCTTCGAGCGCAGGCTGTCGCGCAGGCGCCGCCGCGACTCGGGAATCGAGTAGGTGACGAGGCACCAGGAGCCGTCCCAGGCGACATGGCGAGGCGGATGGTAGATCCGCTGCCGCCCCTCTTCGAGCAGGCGTCGGGCCCGCGGCGAGAGACCGTAGTAGCCGCGTCCGCCGCGCCGGGTCGTCATCAACCAGCCGCGTGCGGTCATCCGGGAAAGAGCCGTGCGGGTCGCTGGCGCGGACATGCCCAGGCGCCCCAGCAGGAGGATCAGGGAGCCGACCCAGACCGGCCGCTCGCGGCCGAGCAGGTAGTCGCCGAAGAGGGTGAAGACCAGGTCCTGCGAGCGCGGCGGGGCCATCGGAGGGCGAGATTATTACGTTCCGTGAACGACCGTCAAATTTGTGTCACACCCGGGAGCCCGGTACGGGCGCTTGGCGTTCGCCAGCCAACCCTACGGGGCGGCGACTTCCGGGGCGGGCGGGATCAACATCTCCCGCTGGAGGCTCGAATGACAGAGGTACACAGCACGTATCCGTTCTCGGTCCGCTGGCTCGAGGGCAAACGCGGCATGGCGAGCTCCCCGGACGGCCTGCCGGAGATCGAGATCGCCTCGCCGCCGCAATTCGGCGGGCCCGGCGGTCGGTGGACACCGGAGCACCTGTTCGTGGGCGCCGCGACGACCTGCTGGTTCACGACGTTCCTGGCTTATGCCGAGCGGGCGCGGCTGGAGGTGGTGGCGGTCGAGGCGGCGGGAGAGGCGATCGTCGAGCGCGGCGACGACGGCCGGGTCTCGATCCCGAGGATCGTCCTGCGGCCGCGGGTCACGGTGCGCCGGGAGGAGGACCGGGAGAAGGCGATGAAGATGATCGGGAAGGCCGAAGAGACCTGCCTCGTCGCGCGCGCCATGCGCGCCACCATCGAGCTCGAGCCCGAGGTGCTGATCGCGAGCTAGTGGCCCTGTGAGGTGCTGCCCTGTGAGGTGCCCCTGTGAGGTGCCATCCGAATCGCGCTGCCCCTGTGAGGTGCCATCCGAATCGCGCCAGATTGCAGGCCGAAATACCGTCTTTTGTGTGCATGAGCCGCCGAATTCGATTTGTTCCGCCTGGATCCCTGGTCGAAGTCACCTGCCGAACCATGCAAGGGAGGCTTCTTTTGCATCCCTCCCCGCTCATCGCCGATATTTGTCGCGGAATACTCGCGCGCGCGGCCCGTCTCTACCCGGTCGATGTCCACGCTTTCGCCTTCCTAAGCAACCACTTTCACCTTCTGCTCTCGGTCTCCAGCGCCCGGCGGCTTTCCGAGTTCATGAACTACTTGAACTCGAATCTCGCTCGGGAGGTTGGCCGGGCCATCGATTGGCGCGAAAAGTTTTGGGGTCGTCGGTACCAGGAGATCCTCGTCTCGGATGAGGAAGCGGCTCAGGTAGCTCGCCTGCTCTATATACTGCGGCACGGCTGCAAAGAGAACCTGGTTCGCCGACCGACGGACTGGCCCGGAGCAACCTCGGTGAGCGCTTTGTTGACCAACCAAGTGGTCCAAGGGCGGTGGTTCGACCGAACCATGGAGTACGAGGCCCGGCGGAAGCGCATTTGTCTGCAGCCTTCAGACTCCACCTCTATGGAAGTTCTTCGGCTTGCACCTCTTCCCTGCTGGAAGGGCTGGGGGGCGGAGGCCCGCCGCACTCGAATCGCCGAACTCGTGGGACTAGTGGAGGCGGAGACCGAGCGCCGAATTAGGGATACCGGTCGGCTTCCGCTCGGTCAGCCGAAGCTCCTTCGCCAACACCCTTACCGATCACCCATTCGGAGCAAGAAGGGTCCTGCGCCACTGGTGCACGCTGCCACAAGGGCGGTTCGATTGTCACTGAAAGAGGCTTACCGGGTGTTCGTTGCGGCCTTCCGCAAGGCCTCGAAGCAGCTTCGCCAGGGTGTTATCGGTTTGGATCTGGTTTCCTTCTTTCCTGAAGGATCCTTCCCACCGCCTAGCCCGTTTGTCGGTGAGGGTGCTCCGGGATAGGCCGGCACATACTCAGAAGGCTCTCCTGGAGCGCTTTGAAAGAGCCAGGAAGGGCGCTTTGCGGTTTCTCCTCACTGGAGCAGCCGACTGGGCGAACGGTGTGCGATCTTGGGATTGGTGGGAGGGGCGCCGACTCCATTTCAACGGCCGCGCAGGCATCGGACCTCGGAGTATGAATGGGCCGGCTCGAGGAGGGCCCGAATGGAGCTGTAAAGCAGGCCTCTGATGCTCGGTTCTCTAAGAGCCGCTAATCCCAAGTGCCTCGGTGAACTAAGAGGGTGGCACCTCAGCCCTGGGCCTCAACCCGGAAGGCCGGCGACCCCTTCGATCTCGAGCAAGAGATCGGCGCGACAGATGTCGGCTTCGACGAAGCTCAGCACCGGACGCGGGCCGACGCGGCGGCGCAACGGCCCGTGCACGTTCACGAGGTCGGCCGCAGCGCGCAGATAGACGCGGATCAGGTCGAACTCTTCGATGCGCGGCAGCGCCCCCTCCTCGGTCCGGGCGGCGCTCGCGCCGCCTGGAGTCGCGGAGGCGAGCAGAGTATCGATGTTGTCCAGGGTCTCCTGGAGCTGGAGCTGCAACTTGCCCGCGTGGCGGGTCTCGTGCCCGGTGATGCTCGCCGTGCCGGAGAGGAAGAGGATCCGTCCGAGCTCCGGTGGCGAGACGGTGGCCCGCGTGAACGACGGCGGGCGCGGACCGTAGTCGGTGGGGTAGCGAAAAGCGTGCACTTGCCTGGGGTTGCCGAGGTGCCTTCCGGGCGATCGGGCGGCGGCGAAATAGCTCACCAGATGATCGCCGGTGCTGCCCACCGCCGACGACGCCGAAAAACGCATTTCAGCTCCAGCCACGCCGTAGCGCGCGTCGAAGGCGGCTGCCCGGCCGCAGTTGAAGAGCTTGTAGCGCTCGATACCCCCCTCTTCCGCATTGATGCCGGGGAGGAAGTTCCAGACCCGCAGGAGATGGGGAAAGCCCTGCGCTTCTGCCGCCTCGAGCAGGACGGAGAAGTGCGCCTCCGTCTCGCGGGCGAGGTCTCCCTCGAGGTGCGATGCGAGGCTGCCGAACAGGATGCTGCCGTTCTCGGCCCAGTCGACTCGGCCGAGGCGTCCGCGCTGCGCCGGGAGATCGGAGAACCAGAGCCCGACCGGCGACGACTCTCCCAGAACGGAGTTGGTCAGGCGGGCACAGGGCGCCTCGCTCACCAAAGTGCCGGCTCCTGCGAAGCGTACGGTGAGCAGGCGGGCGCACGCGGCCACCTCCGCCGGGTCGGCAGCTGCGCCTTCCGCCAGAGCGAGCCGGCGGGGATCCGCGTCCTTCCTCTGGACGCGCCGCTCGCCGCGATGCGGTTCCGAACTGTGCATTCGACTGCGCAATGTAGAACGGAGCCGGCGGGCCGTGCCCACTCCACGGGGTGGGCCGGGGCCGGCGATGTCGAGGGCTCCGGTAGACTGACCTCGGTCCGACGCCCGACAACCCGATTCCGTTGATGCCCTCCGAACCCCAGCCGGCCCGTCCGCGCCTGTCGCGTCTCGCGGCGATGCTGCGCCGCCTGCCGCTCTACCCCTTCGAGTGGATCTGTCTCCTGTTGACCGCGGGGAGCATTCTCTTTCTGCGTTCCAAGGGGATGCGCATCGACTGGAGGACCGTCGAGTACACCGTCTATCCGATGGTGCACGCCCTGCCGAAGCCTCTGCTTATCGGGGTCGGCTTGCAGCTGCTCGTCTTGCTCCTCCTGCGCAGGCCGCTTGCGGTCTTTCTTCAGGCGCTCAAGAGCTGGCGCTGGTGGGGACTCTGGTTGCGGCTCTGGATCGTCTGCATGGCACTCACCTATACCTATTTCTGGGTCAAGGTCTGCGTCCCGCTCCTGCGCGCCGACCTCTACGACCCGGCGCTCTGGAAGCTCGACCGGTTTCTGCACTTCGGGTTCTCGCCTTCGGTCTTCGCGACCGCGCTCCTCGAAAAGAGCTCGCTCGCCGGCTGGCTCGACCGCTGGTACGGCCTCTGGACGCCGTCCGTCCTGGTGATGCTCGCGTTCTTCACCGCCAGCACCGACTCCCTGCTGCGCCGCCGCTTCATGCTCTCCTGCGTCTTTCTCTGGGGCCTGGGCTGCTGGCTCTATGTCGCGCTGCCCGCAGTCGGGCCGATCTACTACGTTCCGGAGTTGTGGCGGGAGATCGCCGCGAAGATGCCCGCTGCGAGCGCGATGCACGAAGCGCTCTGGGCCAACTACCAGAAGATGCTCGCCGGCCGGAACGGCGTGCTGCGCGAGTTCAATCCGATCTACGCGATCGCCGCGATGCCTTCTCTGCACGTTGGAGCGCACGCCCTCTTTGCTTTCTGGTCCTGGCGCCACGCCCGGCCCATCGCCCTGGTCTTCATCGTGGCGACGTTTCTCACTTTCCTGGGCTCGCTGGTCACCGGCTGGCATTACGCCGTGGACGGCTACGCCGGCATCCTTCTCGCCTTCGCGAGCTATCGCCTGGCCTTTGCGCTCGAGCGGGAGCCCGAGTCGGGTGGCACTTCGGCACCGCCCCCGGCGGCATGACGCCGGTCATGCCCCCCCGAACCCACGGGGAGTAAGCTTGTGCACCACCCGGCCGGACGGTGACGGACTTCCCGGCTCGGCGCCATGCTCCACACGTTGCGGAGGAAAGATGCTCGACGACCTGCGTTCCAATCCGGCTCTGCTGAAGCTCGACCTCTACTGCAAGGGGCTGCGCCTGGATGATTCCTGCTTCATCGAGGAGGACGGCGGTCGCAAGATCCTGCGCACCCGCGCCGGTCTCGGCTCGGGGCTCGAGCTCATTCTGCCCGGCGGGCTGTGGACGAACGCTCCCGTGTCGGAGCCGTTCGCGGCGAAGTCGCCCTATGTGCTGCACAAGGGTACGGCCGCCAAGAGCCGCTACTGGCTCTATCGCGACGAGGTGCCGCTCGCTCCGGTCGACCTCTCGCCGCGTCCGGTCTGGTACGACAGCTCCACGGCGACCGACAAGCCGATGACCCGCATCGGAACCCTGCAGGGGACCTACCTCGGGATCTATCAGGCGAAGGTCTGCGAGTACTGGACGGAGAAGCCGCAGAAGGTCAACTGCAAGTTCTGCTCGGTCGGTCTGAACCTCGGCATCGACGACGCCGACGAGAAGTCGGTCGACGAGGTGCTCGAGGTGGTGCACGCGGCCCGCCGGGAATCGGGCATCACCTACGTCGACTTCAACACCGGCCACTACGAGGGCGACACCTATCTCGACATTCTCGAGCCCTACATCCTGCGCATCAAGGAGGAGCTGGGCCTTCTCGTCGGGGTGCAGACGCCGCCGCACCGCGACCTCAAGCGCTACGACCACCTGCGGGAGATCGGCGTCAACCGCGTCTCGTTCTGCTTCGAGATCTTCAATCGCGATCTCTTCGAGGAGATCTGTCCCGGCAAGCATGCCGAATACGGACTGGACTTCTATCTCGAGGCGATCCGCTACTGCGCGGCGCTCACCGGCAAAGGGCCGTCCGACGAGCCCTGGGTCACCAACGGCGAGATCATCGCCGGTCTCGAGCCTCCGGGCTCGTCGATCCGGGCGATCGACTGGATCACCTCGGTGGGAGCCATCCCGACCGTCTGCGTCTTCCGGCCGCTCGTGGGCACCGACCTCGAGGACCACGAGCCGCCGAAGACCGAGGACATGGTGCCGATCTTCCGCCATCTCTACGAGAGCTGCATGGAGAAGGGCTTGCCGATCGGCTGCGCGCCCAATATCCACGTCTCCCTGGTGCTGCTGCCGGAGGAGTGCCGCGGTTTCTCGCCGAAGCGCTACCTCTGGCAGAGCGCCAAGCTCGCGGTGATGAAGCGCGTCTTCGGCCGCCAGTTCGAGCGCCGGCTGCGCGAGCACGAGCAGAGCGCGCTTTCCGCCTGACCCCGGAGCGCGGTCACCCCCCAGAACGAACGGAGTTTCTCCCGACGTCCTCGTTGACGCCGCCTCAGCGCCCCAGCACGAGCGGCACGACGGCCCAGCACCAGAGGGCCGCGATCAGGGCTGCGGCGAGATCGAGCTGCACGCCGATCCTGGCCATGACCGGAATCCGCACGTAGCCGCTGCCGAAGACGATGGCGTTCGGCGGCGTGCCCGCCGGGAGAGCGAAGTCGCACGACGCGGCGATCGTGGCCGCGAAGAGCACGCTCGTCATCACGCCGGGCGCGGCGGCGTCCCTGAGCACCGGCAGCATCACGGCGATGGTCGCGGTGTTCGAAGCCACGGCGGAGAGCGCGACCGTGGCGATCGCGGCGAGCACGATCTGCGCGAGCGGCGGCAGCGAAGCGATGCCGGCGAGCTGCGCGCCCAACCAGGCGGAAAGGCCGCTCTGCTGGATGCCCGCGGCCATCGCAAACCCGCCGCCCAGCAAGAGGAGCGTCTCCCAGGGTACCGTCCCGAGCGCGCCGATCTCGAGGACCTGCCGGCCGCGGTAGCGCCAGCACAGGAGAACGAGGGCCGCGGCGATGGCGATCGCGCCCTCGACGTGCGCGGTGCCGAGCTGGAACGGCACGACCAGCAACGCCAGCTCGTCGACGATCGGCTTGCTCACGATCCAGAGCGCCGCGGCGGCGAGGAAGACGCCGGCGACGATGCGCTCGGGCCGCCGAACCGCGCCGAGCGCCGCGAGCTCCCGGCGCACGACCTCGCGGGCGTCGCCGGCGAGCCCGTCCTTGCGTCCGAGGCGCCAGAGGACTCCCCAGACGAGCGGCAGCATGAGGAGCACGAACGGCAGGCCGACGAGCAGGAACTGGACGAAGCTCACCGACTTGCCCGAGCGCTCGAGGAAGCCCGCGAACTGGCCGTTGGGCGCCGTGCCGATCTTGGTGCCGATGCCGCCGATATTTGAGCCGTAGGCGATCGCCAGCATGATCGCCATGCCGTAGTGGCGCAGCTTGAAGCCGCTCCGCGCCTCGAGCTGAACAATGAGAGCGACGCCGATCGGCATCATCATGGTGGCGGTCGCGGTGTTGGTGATCCAGAGCGAGAGGAAGGCGGTGGCCGCGAGGACTCCGGCGAGGAGCCGTCGGGGATCGGTGCCGATGCGCTCCATGATGCCGAGGGCGAGCCGGCGGTGGAGGTTCCACTGCTGCATCGCCGCCGCGATCGCCATGCCGCCGGCGAAGAGGAAGATGTAGGGGTCGAAGTAGGGCGAGAGCGACGCCCGAAGTCCGGTCGCGAGACCGTCGCCGAAGACGCCGAGGAGCGGAAAGAGAACGACCGGGAGGCAGGCCGTCCAGTAGATCGGAATCGCCTCGGTCAGCCACCAGATCGCCATCAGCGAAGCGACCGCCGCCGCCATGGCGGGGCGCGAACCGACGTCCGGTTGATGGTGGAGCGGCGAGTCGACCAGGGCAAAGAGCGCCGCGACAGCGAGCCCGGCGGCGATTGGCACCGGCTTGAAACGGGAGCTGGGCGACTCTTCGTGGGCCACGGAATGCGAAAGCTTACCGTGCGCCGGGCGCGAAAAGCGCTAGAGAAAGTGAAGTGTCTCGTCGACGCGCGGCGCCTTGCGGCGTACCGCGGCGGCGCGCTTCTTGCGGAAGAAGTCGCTGAAGTCGTCGGGCTCGCCGCCGCCCTCGCCGAGCTCGCCTCCCTCGCCCTCCGGACCGGCACCACCCATCTCAGCCTCGAGCTCGTCCATGTCGGCGCCCTCTTTCAGCCGGGCGAGCATCTCTTCCATCTTCGGGCCGGCCTCGAGTCCGGTCGCCTCCTGAAAACGGGCGAGAAAGCTCGCGAGCTGCTTCGGATCCTGCTGCGCGCCCTCGTCCATGCCCTCCATTTCACCGGCGAGCGAGTCCATGACTCCGGCCATCCGGTCCTCGTCGAGCCCGGCGAGCGGATCGTCGGCGTCCATGTCGGCGCTCTCGTCGCTCTGATGGCCGCCGCCGCCGGCGCTCGGCTTCGAGCCCTTGAGCGCCGCGAACCGCGACGGCCGCCGCCCGAGCTCCGGCCGCCCGCACTGCGGACAGGCCGGCCGAACAGCGGTATCGATGCGCGACGAGAAGAAGCTGAAAACCGTATGGCAGTCGGGGCAATAGAACTCGTAGATCGGCATGGTTTACAAGCCAATTCTACGCGAAGGCATCGCGCCCGCCGCTCCTGGCGCCCGGTCCGAACCCCTGAGTGTCCTGACGCATCCACCGTCGCGCGCAGCGCGTGAAACAGAGACAGCAACTGTTCTGGGGGGCCTTCCGCTCAGAACCTGCCCCAATTGTCCCTCTATTACCTCGCGCTCATGGAGGTCCTTGGACAGCGGCGTTGGCCAAACCGATGTTCTTAGGGGCCAAGGTCGGAAGGTCCTGCTTGAGCACTGCACCGCGGCCGGCTACGAAATTGGCCCAATCAACCTTCGGGTCCTTTACCAGTATCCCGAGAGGCAGAGCAAGCAAGAAAGCGAACATGATCGCGCGCTTCACCTGCGGGTCGGCATGCAAATCAGCGTTCGCGTGCAAATAGGTATCGTGGGTTGAAACGAAGGATGGAGCGTTTAGTTGTGATGCAATCCGTGCCCTGGAAGTCGCGAGGGGCCAGTGCGGGAATGCCCGATGGTGCTCACAAGCGGATGTTCTTCCGAAGATACTCTTCGGAGAGTAGTCCGTCTTCGCAGAGCCGAACGTGGCTGCAGCGCAGAGCTCCTCGCAATTTCGGATTGTACTCACCCCAAGTAGAGAGACGGTTGATGGCATCGGACCTCTCACGGAGCTTCAATCCGGCCGTTGTGCCAAAGATTTGTGGTTCATCAGTTCGGGTGGCCGGTCTGATACGCGCAAGATTTGCCGCGTCGTATCCGAAGCCGAGGAAAATGATTCGATTCCTTGACGCCACCAGGCGAGAAGCGGTCTCTCTTGGACTTCCCGGCTCGGGGGCGTTCGCCGCCTCGCCGCGATGTTCTCCGATGAGTCGAAGAGACTTGGCCGAGAGTTGGTTATAACCAGGTTCTTGCCAATTTGCTCCGAAGGGCCGGAAGCTGTCCCAGCCTCCACTCGATGGGCTGAGAGGACCCAGAGACCCGTAGACATGAATGATCGGAATCTTCGCTAGGTCTTCCAAGGCCTCCGCGTACGTGCAACTGCGTCGGCTGCGAAGCGCCGAGGCAAGGTAGTGTTCGAGAGAGCGATCGTAGTTGAACGTCACGAAGGCGGCTTGACCACTGGAAAGGGTTCTTGATGTCGGATCCCATAGAGCTCTCAGGATATGCCGGTAAGGATCGTCACTCGGCCCACCGGGTACGTCAGAGTCTTTGAAGAAGTTCTGATCTCTCTCAAGCCGTGCGATACAGAGAACAATGGCAGCGCGACCGAGCTCCAGGAACTCGGTTCGGGTTTCTAGAAACTCGTCGACGGAGTTGAATCCCGACTCGGTCAGGTCCTTCATCAGTGATTGCATCTGGTCGATGTCGGTAAAGCCGATATAACTCAGCGCTTTGCGATCCTCTACACGCTGAAGCGATCTAAAGACCTCTTGAAGTAGACCGAAGGCTGACGGGAAGCCGTACGGCTTGCTTGCTCCGGCTCCCATCACGAAGAGCGTCGGATGGTCGATCATGGCTGTTGACTGGGAAGGTAACACGACTTCGGTCTTCACCAAGCGCGCTCGATGGAGCCAGCAGGCGCATTCTCGGTGACGTTACGCCCACTATTCGCCCGCTCGTGGAGGTTCAGGGCGACGACGATGGCGACTTGAGTGCGCCGACAAGGTGCCAGGCGAATTTCCGGCTCGGTACCATGCCCCGCCCTGCGCTTTTTGGCGTGGGCCGGTCCACACCCGAGGGCGGGTCTTCTTCTGCTGCCGGCACTCGCGCCTCGCGTGAGAATGGCCAGCTGTAGGATCAATAGGTGAAGAGGAAACGACCGCCCCCGACCGAGAGGCGAGCAGAATCGCCGAGCAGGTTCGCGCACCCCGTCGGGCCTTCCAGCGCTGCGAGCCGAGGACAAGATGGCGAGTCCGGGTCTCACGCGCTGCACCGCGAAACGGTGAGGTGGGCGAGGGCCAGCGCGCGGGCGAATTGGGCAATGGTCGGCGTTTCATTTATCGGACTCGTCGCAGTGTTCTTTCAGCTCAGCAGCGTCGCGGAGAGCAACCGGTTGCAGGCAAGGTCTGTCGAGTTGAGCAACCGGCCGTGGGTGTGGGTGCGGTCAGCGAGGATGCCGAAGTTCTCGCCGGCGGAGACAATTGTTGACCTGACCGTGACGAATACGGGCAGAAATCCGGCCACGAACCTCATGACTCGAGTGCTGGCCGGGTCGCCAGAAGACACTCCATCGACCTCGATCGTGGAAGACCTTCCGCCCGGAAGCATGGTCGGTCCGGGGCAGGACGCGACGTTCAGACTGATCTTCCGGGACAGAATTTCCGAAGAGCTGTTGAGCGAGATCAAGAGTGGAACGAAGCGGTTCTTGGTGCGGAGGGAGATCGTCTACAAAGACGAGTTCTCAGAAGCCGAACGGGTGTATCCCGTCTGTCTCCTATACGTGCCAGGCACGGACAATCTCGCCTTCTGTGTCGGGCCGCAGAAGGACACTCCCGGCGATGGCGCCGAGTAGCCAGCCGCGAGGAAGAAGACTTCGAGAAGTGCTCTGCTAGCCACGGCAGACCGTGAGAACCGCGATTGCGACGTTAGACAGCGCTGCCACCATGGCCCAGAAGGCAGCAGTCCGCCCGCTCTCTGCGGCCGTTGTGGACGCAGACGCCGAGGCCCGCGCGCTATCGGGTGTGCCGCGCGAGATCCGGATCGATTCTGAAAGCTGCAAACGATCGCGAATCGTACTTTCTTGCCGCAGTATCTCGCCCGTTCCTCTTCGATCCGCTCCTGACTGAATGGCGTGCCCCGAGAGCATCATGAGTTCGGCGTCGGTCAATTCGCTGAGAGGACTTTCCGCGCTAGTCGAAGAGAGCCCACCTTGGGTTCGGAGGTGCCTTAGGTTAGTGAAGATGTCCCTAAGGGGTACATCGGTTGTGGCGGCGATTCTGGCGTCGAGCGCTCCGAGCGAGAGCGGCATGGCAACTCCTTCCGGACAGAGAGAAGCTGCGATCCTACCCTCGCCGAAGCCACTTCCGCGCACGGTGTAGCGGCGGCAGCCCGACAACGTGCCAGGCGAGTTTCTAGGGTCTCCGGCGGCAGCCGTGCGGGTTTGAAGCGGGTGGTGCGGAAGGGTCGCGAACCGTCGACCGCAGCTGGAAGGTCCGGAGTTCCTGACTCCCTTGCCAGGAACTCGTCAGCGAATTGTCGAGGCCGAAGTACCCGGATGTTTTGCCAGCCCGATAGTTCGAGCAAGTCCTTGTCTCCCGATATGACCACGGTGACTCCCGCAGCGGCGGCACAAGCCAAGAACTTGTCGTCGTCCGGATCGGAGGAGACGGGCTCGGACAGCGCCGGTGCTTCGACGAACTCGGCTGCGATCGCGAGAAGTCCCAGGAAGGGCTCGAGCGTCACCCCGGCATACTGCGTGCCGAGCTCCTGGCCGACACGCTGGTACTCGTCCAGGATCTCCGCGGAAAGCACCAACTGGATGCGAGCGTCGCGCCATGCGTCGAGGATTCGTCCCGGAACACCGCCGAAGAAGACCCCGGAAACCAAGACGTTGGTGTCGAGGATGATTCTCACCGGCGCGAGCGGGTCTTGGCTACGGCTCGCTTCACGTCCACCGGCTTCATGCCCGCCTTCCGCGCTGCGCCGCGGGCGCTCCGCACGAGCTCGTCGAACTCCCGCATGGCGGGCGCCGCGATCGACTTGAGGATCACGACATCGCCGTCCCCGACGACCACGAACTGCGTACCCGCCGTGAGTCCCAGACGCCGGCGGATCTCCTCCGGAATGACGACCTGGCCCTTGGACGAGAGTCGGGTGGTAGCGAGCGATTCCATGGCGCCTCCTATCTTACTGGTAAGATTGTACCACTGAGTCGAAGGCTGGGCTGCGTCCATTCGCGAAGCGGGCACCGCTCCTCGACAGAGGCTGAGTTCGACGTGGCGCTTTGAGCACAGCTCGAGCGCAACCCGGCGGGGTGGGAGGCGCTTCCGGGCGGGGCGTACACTGGCAGCATGGGCGACTCGGCGAACGTCGACGGGATCCGCAAGCTGCTCAAGGGCGAGCTCGAGGGGGTGGCGCTGTATGGCGCGCTCTCCGGGCTCGAGAGCCGGCCGGAGTTGAAAGAGGTCTACCTCCGCATGTCGGAGAGCGAGGATCGCCACGCCGCGCGCTGGCGCAAGCAGCTCGCCGAAGCGGGGGACCGCCGGCCCGATCCCTCGATCGGCTGGCGTACGCGGCTGATGATCGCGCTCGCCAAGCGCTTCGGCGCCGATCTCATCCTGCCGACGATCGCCGAGCGCGAAAAGATCGACAGCGCCGGCTACGCCGCCGGCGCGCCGGGGATCGCCGCCGCACCGGCGCTGGCCGGCGACGAGCGTTCGCACGCCCGGCTTCTTTCGGTAATCGCGACCAAGGGCACTGGCGGAATGGAGGGCGGTGCCCTCGCCCAGCTCGAGGGCCGGCACCGGGCCGCGGGCGGCAACGCCCTGCGCGCCGCGGTGCTGGGCGCGAACGACGGCCTGGTGTCGAACCTCTCCCTCGTCATGGGCGTCGCCGGCGCCGAGCTTTCGGGCAGCTCGATCCTGGTCACCGGGCTCGCGGGGCTCCTCGCCGGCGCGGGCTCGATGGCGCTCGGCGAATGGCTCTCGGTGCAGAGCGCGCGCGAGCTCTTCAAGCATCAGATCGAGATCGAGCGCGCCGAGCTCGAAGCCGATCCGGAGGAGGAGCAGCGCGAGCTCGAGCTCATCTATCGCGCCAAGGGGCTCGACGAGGAGGCGGCGCAGAAGATCGCCGCGCAGTTGATCGCCGATCCGGCGCGCGCCGTGAACACCCTGGCGATGGAGGAGCTCGGGGTCGATCCGAAAGAGCTCGGCGGCTCGGCTTGGGTCGCGGCGATCACCTCGTTCGTACTGTTTGCCATCGGCGCCGTGATTCCGGTGATTCCGTACGGGCTGCTCGCGGGACAGGCGGCGCTCTGGACGAGTGTCGTGGCGAGCGCCTTCGGCCTCTTCGGCATCGGCGCACTGATCACCCTGATGACTGGCCGGAGCGTCTGGTTCTCGGGCTTCCGCCAGCTCCTCTTCGGCCTCGTCGCCGCCGCTCTGACCTACGGTGTCGGGCATCTGATCGGAGTCTCTCTCGCCGGCTGAAGGCTCCACTCGCCGGCTGAAGGCTCCGCTGGCCGGCTGAGCTAGCATCATGGGCTTGCGAGGAGAAAGCCCATGCGACGATCGTCCGCGCTCGTTCTCTGCACGTTGATGACCTCGACGCTCGCCACCGGATCCGCGCGCGCCGACGAGGCCACGCGCTTTCACGAGCTCGTCGATCGCGAGTGGCTCGTCTACCTCGCGGAGAATCCGCTGTTCGCGACTTATGTCGGCGAGCATGCGACCGACGACCGCTTGCCGGGGATGACCGAAGCCGACCTCGCACGCCGCGAGCGCGAGACGCGCGCCTTCGCTCTCGCGCTGGGCAAGATCGACCGCGCGCTGCTGCCGCCGACCGATCAGGTGAGCTACGACCTCTTCGGCACCGAGCTCGCGGACCGCCTGGACTCCCGGAAGTACGGCGAGGAGCAGCTGGCTCTGAACGCCGACTCCGGCTTCCACACCGAGCTCGCGCAGCTCCCCGATCAGGTACCGCTCGCGAGCGTCGCGGACTACGAGAACTACCTCGCGCGGCTGCTCGAGTTTCCGCGCGCCTTCGACGAAGAGATCGCGCTCATGCGCACCGGCCTCGCGCGCGGCATGACGCCGCCGCGGGTGGCGATCGCCGGGGTCGACGCCACGGCCGCGGCGTACGTGGTCGCGCGCCCGGAGGAGAGCGTCCTCTACAAACCATTCGCGGCCTTTCCGGCGACCTTCAGCGTCGTCGACCGCGCGCGTCTCGAGGCCGCCGGCAGGAAGGCCGTCAGCGAGGCGGTCATTCCCGCGTTTCGGCGCTTGCGCGATTTTCTCCAGGGCGAGTACCTGCCGGGGAGCCGCAAGACGATCGCTGCCGCCGATCTGCCCGACGGGCGGGAGTACTACCGCTACCTCATCCGGCACTTCACGACGCTCGACCTGACGCCGGAGGCGATCCACGAGCTCGGGCTCGCGCAGGTGGCGCGCATTCGCAGTGAGATGGATGGCGTGATGAGGAAGACCGGCTTCAGCGGCGACTTCGCCGCCTTCCTGCAGTTCCTGCGCACCGACCCGCGCTTCTACGCGAAGACGCCGGAGGAGCTCCTCAAGGAGGCCTCGTACATCGCCAAGCGGATGGACGGCAAGCTCCCGAGCCTCTTCCGCCATCTGCCGCGCCAGCCGTACGGCGTCGCTCCGGTGCCCGACGGCGATCGCGCCGAAATACACCAGCGGGCGCTACGTGCCGGCGCCGGTCGGGCGGAACGCAACCGGGCTGGTACTGGGTCAACACCTACGCCCTCGACAAGCGGCCGCTCTACAACCTCGAAGCCCTGACCCTGCACGAAGCGGTGCCCGGACATCATCTGCAGGGCGCCCTCGCGCAGGAGATCGAGGGCTTGCCGCAATTCCGCCGCTTCCTCTACGTCGATGCTTTCGGCGAGGGCTGGGGGCTCTACAGCGAGTGGCTCGGGAAGGAAGCCGGCTTCTACACCGACCCGTATCGCGACTTCGGCAGGCTGGGCTACGAAGCCTGGCGGGCCGCGCGGTTGGTCGTCGACACCGGGATCCATGCGCTCGGTTGGAGCCGCGAGCGGGCGATCGACTATCTCGCCGCGAACACCACGCTGCCGCTGCACGAGGTCACGACCGAGGTCGACCGCTACATCTCCTGGCCGGGGCAGGCGTTGTGCTACTACCTCGGCTTCATGAAGATCCGCGAGCTGCGCGCGCGCGCCGAGCAGGCGCTCGGTCCGGCGTTCGACGTGCGCGACTTTCACGACGCGGTGCTGAAGAACGGCGCGCTCTCGCTGCCGGCGCTCGAACGCCAGATCGACGGCTACATCGCCGAAAGCCTGCGGGCCAGGACGGACGCGCAAGCGGGGACGCACTGAGTCTGCCCGCGCATCCGACCTCCGAACGGTTGCGGGTCCGCTACGAGCTCGCGCTGGCGGCGGGCGAGACGCCGCGCGGCAAGGCGCTGGCCATCGCGCGCGAGCAGACGGTCGAGATCCCCCCCGGCGTCGCCCCGCCCGACGTCGAGCGGCGGACGATCGGTGTCGTCGCGCGGGTGGAGAAGACGGGACCGCGCCGCGCCCGGGCCACGATCGACTATCCCTGGCGCGCGCTGGTCTCCGACCTGCCCCAGTTGCTGAACCTCCTCTACGGCAACATCGCGCTCCAGCGCGGTATTCGGATCACTGCGATCCAGTGGCCGGAAGATCTCCTGCGGCGCTTTCCCGGGCCGCAATTCGGCGTCGCCGGGCTGCGTGAGCTCACCGGCGTCGCCGGGCGTCCGCTCGTCGCGGCGGCGATCAAGCCCGTAGGCCTCGCACCCCGGGAGCTTGCGCGCCTCGCCGCCGATTGCGCGCTGGGCGGCCTCGACATCGTCAAAGACGATCACTCCCTGGCCGACCAGGCCGCGGCGCCGTTTCGCGAGCGCGTGCTCGCCGTCGCCGAGCACGTGGCGCGCGCCAATCGACAGACCGGCCGGCACTGCCTCTACGTGCCGAATCTCACCGGCCCGGTCGATCGCCTCGCCGATCGTCTGGACGACCTCTCCGCGGCCGGCGTGCGCGCGGCCATGCTCGCGCCGATGATCCTCGGCCTCGACACGGTGCGCGCGCTCGCCTGTAGCGCCGGCATCGCTCTCTTCGGCCATCCGGCGCTCGCCGGGGGCCTCGTCCAGCCCGGCCAGGGATTCGCGCCCGAGCTCCTGCTCGGGGACCTCTTCCGCCTCGCCGGCTGCGATGTCGTGATCTACCCCAACGCGGGCGGGCGCTTTCCGTTTTCCATCGCCGACTGCCGGGCGATCCAGCGGCGGCTTCAGGCGCCGCTCGGCGATCAGCGTCCGGCCTTCGCCATGGTCGGCGGCGGCATCGACGGCGCGCGGCTTCGCCGCTTCTTGCCGGAGTACGGAGACGACACGATCTTTCTCGTCGGCGGCAGCCTGCTGGCGAAGCCGGACCTGCGCGCGGCTTCGGCCGAGCTCGCGCACATCGTGGCCGGAGGACGGAAATGACCCAACGCTCCAAGGTTCTCGCGGCGCGGGAGTTCCGCTGGCCCGTGCCGCTCAAGCCCTACAAGGACGGCGGCGCGCTCTTTCGCGACGTCACGCGGCAGACCCTCCTCGGCGAAGGCGACGGCGAGGAGGCGCTCGCCTTTCTCACGCGCTACTTCGAGGTCGGGCCCGGCGGCTTCTCGAGCCTCGAGCAGCATCAGCATCCGCACGCGGTCGTCGTCCTGCGCGGGTGCGGCACGGTGCAGCTGGGCGAGGAACGGATCGCCATCGGACCCGCCGACTGCATCTACGTCGCCCCCGGCGAAGCCCACCAGTTCCGCGCCGACCGCGGCGAGCCTCTCGGGTTTCTCTGCATCGTCGACCGCGAGCGCGATCGGCCCAAGCGACCCGGATGACGCGCGATCGGCATCCGGGCCGGGCTTGCCTCGCGGTCAGCGGGTGAGCAGGCGCTCGAGCTCGGCGGTGGCGCGCGGATCGTCCGACTGCCCGAGCCAGAAGATCGCCTGGCGCTGCACGGCGCGATCGGCGCTCTCGCGCAGCAGCGCCAGCAGCTCGGGCGTCGCGTCGGCGAGCTGCGAGAGCGCGAAGACGCCCTGCTCGCGCACCGCCGGCGCAGGATCGCGCGCGATCGCTTCGCGGATCCAGCGCGCCACCTGCGGCTCGCCGGTCTGCGCGAGCCAGAAGAGCGACTGCGACCGGAGCTCGTCCACCCGGCTCTCACGAACGAGATGGACGAGCGCCAGCGCCGCTTCCGGGTCCGCATGCAGCGCGAGGCCGGCGAGGGCGCGCTCGGAGAGCTCCTCGGCGGCTTTGGAGTCGTCGCGTCGGGCCGCGATCTGCGCACAGAGCGCGATGCTCGCCGCCGGAGTGACGCCGTCGAGCCAGACGACGGGAAGTGCCCCGGCGCGCACCGGGCAGCCTTCCGAGGCGAACTGGAGCTGGCGGATTTCACCCGCGCGGACCGCGGCGTAGATCTCCAACGATCCGACGCCGACCGCCGTGAGGTCGTCCCGGGTTCCCCAGCTCGACTCCTCCTCTCCGAGCGTCACCCCCCAGTTTCTGCCGCGGCCGAAGCCGCAGACCGCCCCCGCCTGATGCCCGCCGCGCGCCGGCACCGACCAGGCGAGCCAGACCGTCTCCGGAGTCTGGCGGAGGCGCGCGACCTCCACCGCGGGATCGGTGGCCGGACGATGCGCGACCTTGCCATCGATCAGTCTTGCGCCGGCGGGCGCGACGAGCGGAGAGGCGAATAGAGCCCCCGCCAGCGCGACCGATCTCAGAACGACGTCCCGCCGCGCGCTCACGGCTTCTCCGTGAGCAGGCGCTCGATCTCGGACATCGCTTCGTCGTCGTTCATCAGCGAAAGGTGCTGGACGATCTGCTTCTTGAGCTCGGGGTCGGACTCTTTGCGCAGCAGAGCGATCATCGCCTTGCCGTTGCCGGCGATCATCAAACCCTCGATGATCTTGCCGCGCAGCTCGCGGTCGTGGGTCGACTCATAGAGCTCGACGAGAGCGCTGTCGGCTCCGACCGCGCCCAGGAGCTCGATCGCCTTGCCGGCGAGCTCATGGTCCGCTTCGCCGCGCGCCGCGGCGAGCAGCTGGTCCTTGTCGCCGGCGATCATCATCCCCTCGAGGATCTTCTCCTTGACCTCGCGCGACGAATCGCTCTTGTAGAGCTCGGCGAGCGCGCCGGTCGAGCCGAGCGCGCCGAGGAGCTCGATCGACTTGCCGCGCAGCTCACGGTCCGCTTCGCCGCGCGCCGCTTCGAGCAGCGGCTTCTCCTCGCCGGCGATCATGAACGCTTCGAGAACCGCTTCCCGCGTCTCCCGGGAAGGGCTCGCGCGATAGACCTCGGAGAGCGCCCGGATGTCCTCGGGGTCGCCGGCGATGCCGAGGGAACGCACCGCCTCGAGCTGGAGCTCGGCCGGCTTACCCGTGCGCGCCGTGTCGACGAGCAGAGTGCGGGCGCGCGGCTCGTCGCTCTGCGAGAGCACGAAGAGGGCGCGCTGCTTGATCTGCAGCGAGCGCTCGCCGGCGAGGATCTTCTCGAGGATCGGCAGCGCCCGCGCGGAGTCCATCTGCATGAGCCCGTCGAGGGCGTACATCTGCAGCTCCTCGTCCGGACCAGCGAGCACTGGACCCGCTCCGACCGGTCCTGCAACGACGGGGCCGCCTTGCGGCCCGCGGCCGCGCGGGGCGTTCGCCCCCGAAATCGACATCTCGAGCGCGTCGGCGTCGTCGCTCCAGACGCTCTTCGGGTAGTCGGCGCGCAGGCTCTTGAGCGTCTGCAGCGCCTCCGCCTTGCGCCCGATCTTTTCCTCCGCGTAGGCCTTCCAGTAGAGCGCCGCGTCGGAGTCGGCGTTCTTCTGCTCGGCGACCGCGGCGAAGCGCTGCGCGGCCTCCTCCCAGCGCGCCTGGTCAAGCGCGCGCTGGGCGTCACGGTAGGCGGGGCTGTGGCCCTCGCCGTCGGCCATGCCGCCGGAAGGGGTCGGCCGGGCGCCGGCAGGAAGTGGAAGGGCGGCGAGCGTCGCGGCGAAAGTCAGGGCAACGAGCAGGGACAAGGGTGAACGAGACAGCGTGAGTCGCATGGTGGGTCTCCTCAGGACACGGTTCGGGGTGTTGCGCGAGAGGCGCCGGCGTCGCGCTGCAGACGCTCGCCGGTCACCCGGAGTTTGAACAGCAGATCGGTGTGGTCGATGCGCCGCTGGGTCGCCTGGAGGTCCTCGGGAGCGGCGTCCGTGCTGTGCGCGAGCTCGAGCAGAAGCGGCTCGAGCTCGTCGAGCAGGGCCACGATCCGGCGCTGGCCGGAGCGCTCCGCGGCGCGGCGGTAGAGGCGGTTCGAAGAGACCAGCGCCGTCGCCCAGGCGCTCTCCTCGGCCAGGGCGGCGGCGTCCGTTGGCGCGGCGTTGGCGACCCGAGTCAGCAAGCGCTCGGAGCCCGCGAGGTGGCTCTCCACGGAGGCGAGGAGGAGGCGTTCCCGGGCACCGGTCGACAGGCCGGTCGCGGCGCCGTCGGCCGACCGGGCCATGGTCGCTGCCGGGACCGGGGATCCGCGCCGGCCGGCCACGTAGCCGAGCACGAGCGCCGCGACGAGAGCGAGCGCGGCGGCGGCCGCGGTCAGCCGCGGGCCCCATCCGCTGCTCTCGCCGAACCAGGAGGTCCCCCAGAATCGTGGCGCGGCGACGGCCCGGAAGCGCGGGCGGGAGAGGCGCGGGCGGAGCTCCTGCCAGACCCGCTGCGCGAGGTCGTCCGGCGGTGCGGGCGCTTCGACGGTCGCGACGGCGGCGAGCTCGCGCGCGAGCTCGTCGAAGCGGCGGCGGAGATCAGGGTCAGCCGCGAGCGCTGCGTCGACGGCGCGCGGATCGGTCGATTCGCCGTAGAAGTGCAGAATCAAATCTTCCTCCGTCATCTCAGGCCGGTTCTTCATGGAGCGACTCCTGGATCTGGGCGGGCGAGGAGAGAGGTGCCAAGGACGAGAGGGGTGCCAGCGGCGCCAGAGGTGCCAGAGATGCCAGAGCCATGCGGAGCTTGCGCACCGCCCGGAAGATCGACTGCTTGATGGCGTTGTCGCGTCTGCCGAGAGTCGAGCTGATCTCGGCGATCGAGCGCCCCTCGTAGTGGCGCAGCACGAAGGCGGCGCGTTCGGAAGGCGAGAGCGCGGCGAGCGCCTCGTCGGTGCGGCGGCGGATCTCGGCGGCGAGTGCGCGGCGCTCGGGGCTCGCGTCCCCCGCCGGGAGCTCGGTGAGCGCGTGCTCGCCCTCTTCCGGCAGATCGATCTGGTGCGAGCGTTCGCGCCGGGTGCGGCGGGTCTGGTCGATCGCGGCGTTCACCGCGATGCGATGCAGCCAGGTGCCGAACTCGGCGCGCTGATCGAACCGGGCCAGGAAGCGGAAGGCGCGCAGGAAGGTCTCCTGCACGGCGTCCTCGGCGGCGGGCGCGTTGCCGGTGACGCGGAAGGCGAGCCCGTAGACCGCCCGGCTATGTGCGGCGACGAGCCCCTCGAAGGCGTCGGTATCGCCGGCGAGCACGCGGCGCACGAGGTCGAGGTCCAAGGGCTTCATTCTGAAAGTTTAGACGCCGATGGCGAGAAGCGGTTAGGCATCCCCTCCAAGAATGGGGGCTTGATCCCACCCGAATGGGTGGTACTCTTTCTGTGAGATATCTCACAATAGATGACCCCCCGCTATCGCATCCGGCGGGAGAGAGCACAGGGTAGACATGTTTGTGCGACTTGCGAGGCTGGAGACCTGTTTGCCCGAGGTCTTCCGTATTTTTCGCCTCGAAATCGTCGCCCCGCCTTGCCCGAAGTCCATTGACATCCAAGGGAGCCGTGCGATGAGCGTCCCCCCTCCCCGTTGCGTTCGCCGATCTCGCGGCACCCTGCTTCCGCTGCTCGCTGCCCTGCTCGCCGCGACGCTCGGCGGTGCCGCGCCGCTCGCCGCGGCGCCAGTGCTGGTAATCGACTCCATCACCCACACTCCAGCGTCGGTCGTCGCCGGCTCGGGCACCGATCTCGACTACACGTTCAGTCTGAGCAACACCGCGACCGGCGCGTCGGACGACGAGACCGCGGCGGTTCTGCGCCTCTCGCTGGTCTCGAGTCCGCTGGTCTATCAATCCGATACTCTGCCCGGGACCTGCACGGTGCTCGCGGGTCCGGCCCGCCTGGAGTGCGCGCTCGGTGGCATGCAGGAGAGCACGACGATCACCGGCAGCGTGACCTTCCGGGTGGCTGCCAGTGCCGCCGCCGGAACGCTCACCTCCTTCTTCGATTTCTACGGTGCGGTCGACACCACGGTAGATACCCAGTCCGAAGCCGTCACGGTGACGACCGAGGCCGATCTCGCCGTCGTCAAGACGGCGCCGTCGCCGAACAAGATCGTCCCCGGCAACAACGTCGTCTATACGGTCACGGTGACCAACAACGGCCCTTCGGACGCGACGGGCGCGACGCTCGACGATCCGATTCCGGCCGGCTTCGGCGCCCGCACCTACAGCGGGGATTGCGGACCGGCGAGCTGCAGCCTGGGGACGATCGCGCCCACGGTGACAAAGAACATCACGGTGACCTTCCAGGTTCCGGACAACTACCATCTGGTCACCGTCACCTCGCCCGTCGTCAACACCGCCACGGCGAGCACCACGACGACCGACCCCACCCCGGGCAACGACTCCGACTCGGTCTCTTCCCCGGTCGAGCCGCAGGTCGATCTCTCGGTGGCGCTTTCGAGCACCGCCTCGAGCGTGACTCCCGGAACGGCGGCGAGCTATCAGATCGTGGTCTCGAAGACCGGGCCGTCACGCCTCGATCGCCTGCACGTCACCGGCCTCATCAATCTACTGAGCTCGGTCTACACGACCTCCGAAGGTACTTTCAGCGCCACGGCCATCTCGCCCAACTGGATCGGCGTCGATCTCGCGGGCAGCGACAGCGCGACCCTCACGATCAGCGGCTGGGTGAGCCCGGCTCTGACCGGGACTTCGCTCGACGCGAACGTCACGGTCGCGGTGCCGGCCGGCGTCGTCGACACCAACTCCGGAAACAACGGCGACACCGAGTCCGACACGATCGCCCCGCTGGCCGATCTCTCCATCGTCAAGACGAACAACCTGACCGGACTCATCCCCGGGCAGTCGGTGCCCTACACGATCACGGTCGCCAACCACGGCCCCAGCGACGTCGCGGCGGCGACGGTCACCGACACTTTCGACTCGGTCCGCGTCACCACGGTCAACTGGACCTGCTCGGGCGCGCGGGCGCTCACCGGCCTGGGACAGCTCGTCGACGGCAGCGGCGGGGTCGACGGCCTCGACGGCGCTTCCGCGGTCGCGGCGACGCTCGACGGCAAGCATCTCTACGTGGCGGCTTCCGCCGACAATTCGGTCGCGCTGTTCACCCGCGACGCGACGACCGGGCTGCTCTCGTTCGGCGCCGTCTACGCCGACGGCGCCAGTGCCTCCGCGATCCAAGGCGCCTCGGCGGTCGCCGTCGCGCCGGATGGTGGACAGGTCTACGTCACCGGCTTCGGCGAGAACGGGCTCGAGGTCTTCACCCGCACCGCGCTCACCGGCGCCTTGGTCTCGCTCGACATCGAGCGCAATACGGTCGCCGGCGTGACCGGAATGGCCGGTCCCCGGGGCGTCGCCGTGGCGCCGGACGGGCGCCATGTCTACGTCGCCGCGGCGACCAGCAGCGCGGTTGTTGTCTTCTCGCGCAATCTCGCGACCGGAGCTCTCACCTGGGCTTCCACGGTGGTGAACGGCGGCGGGGTCAGCGGCCTCGGCGGGGCGCGCGCGGTCGCCGTCTCCCCTGACGGCCGCCACGTCGTGGTGGCGGGCGAGACCGACAACGGCGTCGCGGTCTTCGCGCGCAACTCGACCTCCGGTGCCCTGACCTTCGTGGAGTCGAAACTGGACGGCGTTGCCGGGGTCGACGGCCTGGGCGGCGCTTCGGCGCTCGCTTTCTCGCCCGGAGGCGATGCCCTCTACGTCGCTGGGTTCACCGACAACGCGGTCGCCGCTTTCAGCCGCAACGCGAGCGATGGGCACCTGGGCTTCGTCGAGAGGGAGACCGACGGAGCGGGCGTGCCGCTGGCCGACGGTCTGGCCGGAGCGCGCGGCGTCAAAGTCAGCCCGGACGGGAGTCTCGTGTTCGTCGCGGGAGCCACCGACGGAGCGATCGCGGTCTTCAGTCGCAACACCAGTGGACCGCAGATCCACAGGATCGATTTCCTCGACACCGTGGTGCTCGGCTCGGCGGTCGATCTCGCGGTGACGCCGGCGGGAGAGCAGGTCTATGCCGCGGCCAACACGCTGGACGCGTTGGGCATGTTCTCGGAGACGCGCGGCGCCTCCTGCCCGGTGCCGGGCAGCTCGACGCTCAATTTCTCACAGTCGGTGGCGCTGCCGGCACAGAGCTTCGCCATTTACACCGCGACCGCGGTGGTCGCGAACAGCGCCAGCGGAACACTGGTCAACACGGCGACGATCGCCGCCCCGGCCGGTGTCGACGGCAACTCCGCCAACGACAGCTCCACCGACAGCGATCCGATCGGTCTCGAGGCCGACCTCACGGTCACGAAGAGCGCCAATCCGACCTCGGCCGTGCCCGGCGAGTCGGTGGTCTACACCCTCGCGGTGAGCAACTCCGGACCGGCTTCGGTGAGCGGCGCCTCGGTGACCGACTCCGGTCTCACCAGCGCCGACTATTCGGCGGTGAGCTGGAGTTGCGTGGGCCAGGGCGGAGCGGTCTGCGGCTCCCCGTCTTCCGGCACCGGCAACATCAGTCAGGCCGGCAACGTGAATCTCCCGGCCGGCGGCACGGTCACTTACACGATCCAGGTGACCATCGCGACGAACGCCGTGGGGACGGCATGCACTCTCCCCCTGACCGGCAACTGCGCCACGAACACCGGGTCGGCGACGATGCCGGCGACCTTCATCGACCCGACGACCGGCGATCACTCCGCCACCGTCGAAGTTCCCATCTCACCCAAAGCCGAGCTCTCGATCGCGAAGTCGGTGCTGACGCCGGCAGGGTCGATCGCAGCGGGCGCGCCGCTCGACTTCCAAATCGTGGTCCGCAATTGCGGTCCGAGCAACGTCGCCGGGGCCCTCGTGCAGGACACCTTCTCGGCCGACTTCACCGGCGCGACCTGGACCTGCACGGCGTCGAGCGGCAGCTGTCCGCCGAGCGGCGCGGGGAACTTGAACGCCGCGGTCGACCTCGACGGCGGGAATCCCACGACCTGCGCCGGAGCGGGCCAGGCGACCTTCCACGTCTCCGGCATGGTGGTCGCGTCGCCGTCGTCGGGTGTGCTCTCGAACGTCGCCAAGGTGGTCGTTCCGAGCGGCGTCTTCGATCCGACCATCGGCAACAACACATCGAGCGTCCAGGTCGTGCTCGAGGCCCATACGGACATCGCGATCATCAAGACCGACGGCACGACGCAGGCGGTGCCGGGCGAGGCGATCACCTACAGCATCACGGTGTTCAACACCGGACCGGATGACGCCCAGCTTCTCCAGGTGACCGACAACTTCCCGGCTGCGCTGCGCAACGTCTCGTGGACCTGCGACGCCGAAGCCCCGGCGCTGGGGACCTTGACCTTCCTCGAGGAGCAGCGCCAGAACTCGACGACCGATCTCGGCCTGCTCACCGGCCTCGCCGACACTCGCGACCTGGCCATGGCGCCGGATCCCGATGGCATCGGTCCGGGCACCGGGGGGAACTTCGTCTACGCCACCGGATTCACGGAGGGTGCGCTCACCACCTTCCACCGCGCCGACGCGGATGGCGCGCTCACTTACCTCGGGAAGCTCCTCGACAACACCACCCAGGGCTTCCTGCTCGTCGACGGACTCGCCGGTGCGAGCGGGCTCGTGGTCAGTCCAGACGGACTGAACATCTACGTCGCGGGGGAAAGCGACGACAAGGTCGCCGTCTTCACCCGCAACTCGGGGACCGGGCAGCCGACCTACATCGAGGTCGTCGCGCAGGGCGACGTTCAGACCACCGGCACCGTCGACGGTCTCGACGGCGCCCAGGACCTGGCGCTCTCTCCGGATGGCAAGCACCTCTACGTCGTGAGCCCGAGCGAGGACTCGGTGGCGGTGCTGCAGCGGGACGCTTCCCTCTCGGGCCGGCTCTCCTGGCTCCAGGTGTTGAAGGACGGCGCCGGTGGGGTCGACGGACTCGACGGCGCAAACAGCGCCAGCGTCAGCCCGGACGGCCGGCACGTCTATGTGACCGGCGGCGTCGACGGTGCCGTGGCGGTTTTCGTGCGTGAAACCGACACCGGCTCGGCCGACTTCGGCAAGCTCACCTTCCTGCAGGTCTTGAAGGACGAGGCGGCCGGAGGGACCCGGCTCGCCGGGGCCGCGGGCATCGAGCTTTCACCCGATGGCGCCTTCGCCTACGTCGCGTCTGCGGTCGACGACGCCGTCTCGGTGTTCAGCCGCAACACCACCGAGAGCGATGCGCTGAACTTCGGCAAGCTCACTTTCCTCTCCGAGCGCCACGAGGGCGAGGCGTCCGGTCTGGGTGGGGCAGCGACCGGTCTCGACGGGGCCCGTCAGTCGGTGGTCAGCCCCGACGGCCAGCACCTTTACCTGGCGAGCCAGGACAGCGACGCCGTCGTCGTCTTTCAGAGGAATGCCGCAACCGGCAGTCTCAAGTTCGTCGAGGTGCACCGGGACGGTGCCTCCTCGGCCTGCGTCCAGCCGAATCCCTGCCTGGTAACGAGCCTCGACGGCGCCGGCGCACTGGCGCTCGATCCGGCGGGCGCCAACGTCTACCTGGCCGCGCGGAACGACAGCGCCCTCACGGTCTTCGTCCGGGCCGGCGCGCCGCCTTCGTTCGCGTTCTTTGGCGGTCAGCCGGGCAGCAATCCGCCCGCGCCGGTCGTCAACGGCATCGGCGGGGTCAGCGGTCTCAAAGCGGTGACCGAAGTCGCCGTGGTCGGCCCGTTCCTCTATGCCGTGAGCTACGGCGACGCGCTGGAGCGCGGTTCGATCGTCGCCTTCGCGCGCGACCCGGTGACCGGCGAGCTCACCTTCATCAACCGGCTGCAGGACGGCACCGGCGGGGTCGACGGCCTCGACGGCGCGTCGGCGCTGGCGGTCTTCGACAACAACATCTACGTCGTCAGCCAGTCGCTGGTCGCGGGCGACAACGCGCTCGCCGTCTTCGAGCGCAACCCGACGACCGGCGAGGTCTCCTTCACCGAGCTGCACCGTGAGGGTCAGGCGGGGGTAAGCGGACTCTTCGGAGCGAGCGACGTCGCGGTGAGCTCGGATGGCAGCCACGTCTACGCGGTGGGCCGCACGCCAGGCTCGCTCGCGGTCTTCAGCCGCAACGCCCTCAACGGGCATCTCACCTTCAAGGAGAGCAAGATCGCCGGCGTCGGGGGCATCGTCGGCCTCCAGGGTGCCCAGGGACTGACGCTCTCTTCGGACGACAAGGATGTCTACGTCACCGCCTCGGTGGACGACGACGTCGTGGTGTTCTCCCGCAACACCAACAGCGGAGATGCCGCCAACTTCGGGCGCGTCACCGAGATCCAGGTCGTGGACGGGATCCCGGATCTCGACCGCGCGATGGAGATCGCGGCGAGCAACGACCCCGGAGACACCAACGGCAGCCGCAATCTCTATGTCACCGCGCACACCGCCGACGCCCTGCTGGTCTTCGAGCGCAACGTCGAGCCGGCGAGCGACGACTTCGGCAAGCTCACCCTGCTGCAGAGCTTCAAGGACGGGGTCGGGGGGGTCGACGGACTGAACGGGGCGCGCGCCGTCGCCGTGAGCCCGGACGGCAAGCAGGTCTATGTCGCCGCCGAAGACGACGATGCCGTGGCGGTTTTCGCGCGCGAGGCGACGGGCGGCACGCTGGTTTTCGTCGAGGCGGCCTTCGACGGCCAGAACGGTGTCGACGGCATCGACCAGGCCTTCGGCATCGCGATCTCGGCGAACAGCCGCGAGGCGTACGTCGCGGGCTTCGGAGACAACGCCATCGCCCTCTTCCGGCGCGCTTCGGGCTCGCGCTGCACCGGCGCTGGCGTCGGCACGCTGCTCGACACCGAAGTCGAAATCGCCGCCGGCGGCCAGGTCGTCTACACCGTCAAAGCGACGATCGACCCGGGCGCCACCGGCGAGCTCGTCAACGAGGCCCACGTCATCGTTCCCGTCGCGATCCAGGAGCCGGGTCCGGACTCGAACGGGTTGCATCCGCCTGGGGTCTGCACCGACAACTCCGTCCCGCCGGCGATCACGGACAACAACGGCTGCCGCGACATCGACACCCTCGCGCCGCGCACCGACTTGCGGATCGCGAAGAGCGACGGCGACAATGTCGCGGTCCCTGGATCGGAGATCACCTACACGATCACGGTCAGCAACGACGGGCCGAGCAACGTGGTCGCCGCCGCGGTGCACGACGACTTGACGAATATCTTCCCGACCGGCGCGACCTGGACCTGCGTCGCGGCGCCCTCGGGCACGCTCACCTTCCTCGCTGCCTACGTCGAAGGCGAGGTTCTGCCCGGGCCGCAGACGATCAGCGGTCTCGTCGGAGCGAAGTCCGTGGCGGTCAGTCCGGACGGCGAGCACGTCTACGCCACCGGTCTGGGAGGAGATTCGCTCGCGGCTTTCCGGCTCGACGGCGCCGGCGGCACGCTTGCTTTCGTGGCCGCCTATTTCGACGGCGTGGCGGGAGTCGACGGCCTGAACGGCGCGACCGACGTCCTGGTCTCGCCGGACGGCAAGAATGTCTACGTGGCCGGCCAGGTGGACGACGCGGTGGCGGTCTTCAGCCGTGACGACAATCCCTTGAGCGTCACGTTCGGTGGACTCACCCTCCTCGAAGTTCAGCAGTCACCGGCCGTGGCCGGCCTCGACGAGCCGGTCGCCCTGGCGATGGATCCAGCCGGCGACAGCCTTTACGTCGCCGCCGCCAACAGCAACGCGGTGACCGTCTTCGATCGCAATCCGGCGACCGGTGCCCTGACTTTCGTCCAGACGCTGGTCAACGGCGTCGGCGATGTCGCGGGCCTCGCCGGCGCGAGCTCGGTCGCGGTGAGCTTCGACGGCGAGTGGGTCTATGCCACGGGCGAGAACGACGACGCGGTCGTGGTCTTCGACCGCGATCCGGGGACCGGCATGCTCGTCTTCGCGCAGAACAAGTCGGACGGCGTGGGCGGTGTGGACGGTCTCGCCGTGCCCCGCAGCGTGGTGGTCTCGCCGGACGACTTGAACGTCTATGTCGCGGGCTCGGGCGACAACGCGATCGCCGTCTTCACCCGCGACCCGTTGCTGGGCACGCTCACCTTCAGGCAGGTGGTGCGCGACGGCGTGGGCGGCGCGGAGGGCATCGCCGGCGTCTCCGCCCTCGCGGTGAGCGGCGACGGCGGCCTCGGCTTCCACCTCTACGCCGCCGGCTCGGGCGAGAACGCGCTCGGGATCTTCCGCCGCGACGCCGCCGACTTCGGGCGGCTGACCTTCGTCGACGCCGAGCGCGACGGCTCCGGCGCGGTGAACGGACTCGCCGGCTCCGCCGACGTCGCCCTTTCGCCCGACGGCGGGACGGTGGTGGTCGCGGGTCCGGTGGACGACGCTCTGGCGCTCTTCCGCCGGCCCACCGATTCCTCCTGCTCGAGCGGCTCGGACTTTACCCTCCCCGACATCCTGCTCGACGACGTGGTCAATATCGCTGCGCACAGCAAGGTCGTCTATCAGGTGACCGGCCAGGTTGATCCGGAGCTCTGCCAGGTCTACCCGTGCACGGCGATCGATCTCGTCAACACCGCGACGGTGAGCGCTGCGACCGACTCGGATACCAGCGACAACACCACGACGGACACCGACGATCTTTCGCCGCGCGCCGATCTCGAAATCACCAAGACCGACCACATCTCGGTGCTGCGCGGCCTGGCCGGAGCTTCGGCCCTCGCGGCGAGCCCCGACGGCATCGGGGTCTACGCCACGGGCCTGCTCGGGGACGGCGTTGCCGCCTTCACCCGCACCCCGGCGACCGGCGCGCTCACCTTCGTCGAGTCCGAGCGCGACGGCATCGCCGGCGTCGACGGTCTGAACGGGGCGGCGGCGGTGGTGGTCTCCGGAGACGGCGCTCAGGTCTACGTCGCGGGCTCGGCCGACAACGCCGTAGTCGCTTTTGCCCGCGACGCAGCGACCAACGAGCTCTCCCTGCTCGAGCTCGAGCGCGACGGATTCGGCGGCGTCACCGGCCTTCTCGGCCCCGACGGTCTCGCGCTGTCGGGCGATGGCAAGCACCTCTACGCCGCCGCGGCCGGCTCGAGCTCGGTGGCGATCTTCGGCCGCGACAACGTCGCGGCGAGCCCGACCTTCGGCAAGCTCGATTTCCTGGGTGAGGTCCGCGACGGCGTCGATGGCGTCGACGGACTCAACCTGGCGCGCGGACTCGTTCTCTCGCCCGACGGCGCCCACCTCTACGTCGTCGGCGAGGCCGACAACGCCGTGGCGGTCTTCGCCCGCGACGCCGGGACCGGGTCTCTGACCTTCGTCGAGCTCCACCGCGACGGCGTGGCCGGTGTCTCCGGACTCGCCGGCGCCCGCGGCGCGGCGATCTCTCCGGACGGCGGGCAGGTCTACGTCGCCGGCGGGACGGGCAACGCAGTCGCGCACTTCGCGCGCAACTCCGACAGCGGAAGTCCGGACTTCGGCAAGCTCACCTTCGTCGCCGCCTATGTCGACGGCGCCGCCGGAGTCGACGGCCTGCAGGGAGCTGCCGCCATTCTCGTCTCGCCCGATCCAGTCGGCTCGGATCCGGGCGGGCAGCATGTCTACGTCGCCGGACGCGGCGAAGATGCCGTCGCCGTCTTCACGCGCGACGCGGGCACCGGCGCCCTGACCTTCATCAGTGCCGCACGTCAGGGACAGGCGGGGGTGGACGGGCTCACCGGGCCAGTCGCCCTGCTCGCCAGCCCGGACGCCCGGCACATCTATGCGGCGGGCGCCGCGGACGATGCCGTCGTGACCTTCACCCGCGACTGGGACAGCGGCAGCCTCACCGGCACGGGTGCGCTCGCGTTCGTCGAAAAAGACCGCAACGGCGACGGCACGGTGGCTCCGGGCGACGTCCTGAGCTACGACATCGTGGTCACGAACCACGGGCCGAGCGGCATCAAGGGCGCCCTGGTAACCGACGTCTTCCCGGGCGACCTCGAGAACATCGCCTGGGAGTGCTTCAGCCTGGCGGGCTCGGCCACCTGTCTCAACGGCTCCACGGGAGTCGGAGACCTGGTCGACAAGCCGGTGCGTCTGCCCGCCGGCAGCAAGCTTCTGATCACCGCCACGGGCACCATCAAGCCGGGGGTCACCGGCACGATCGTGAATACCGCCACGGTCGCGGCGCCGAACGGCTTCATCGAGCTCGCACCGGCGAACAACAGCGCCACTGACGGCGACACGGAGCTCGAACGCAAGGCCGACCTGCGAATCGCCAAGATCGCCTGCAGCGATCCGCTGGATTGCGTGGCGACGGAGGTCACCGACCTGGTGCCGGGAACGACGATCCACTACGAGATCCGGGTCGACAACGACGGCCTTTCCGACGTGCAGGGCGCCACGGTGAGCGACGTCCTGCCCGAAGTGCTCTCCAACGCGGTCTGGAGCTGCGTCGCCGCGCCGGTGCCGGGGCTGCTGTTCCCCTTGCCGCCGGTCGCCGCCGTGCATGACGGCGACGACATCGACGACATCTCGCCCGCCTGTGCGCTGCCGCCGATCCCTGCGGTGAACGGCCTGGACGGCGCCCGCGCCGTCGCGGTGCCCTCCGACGGGCTCAATGTCTACGTCGCCGGAGCCAACGACAACGCGGTCGCGATCTTCCGCCGCGACCTTCGAAACGGCACGGTGAAGTTCACCGGACTCGCGGTCGACGGCGACGCCGTGCGCGATGCGGGCTGCGCTGTCACCGGCGCGATCGACGGATTGCGCGGAGCCTCGGACGTCGAAGTCAGCCCCGACGACCTGCACGTCTATGTCACTGGCGAGCTCGACGACGCCGTCGCCGTCTTCCAGCGCCAGGCGGTGACCGGAGATCTCGCCTTCGTGCAGTTCCTGCGTGACGGCGTGGCCGGGGTCAACGGCCTCGGCAACGTCCGCGGCGCGGCCCTCTCGCCCGACGGCAAGCATCTCTACACCGCGGCGCGCAGCGACAACGGAGTCGGCATCTTCGCGCGCAGCGCCGTGACCGGGCAGCTGACCTATCTCGGCATCCGCGTCGATGGCACCGCGCAGCCGCCGCTCACTCTGGACGGCCTCGCGGGCGCCGCGGCGGTCGCGGTCAGCCCCGATGGCGCGCACGTCTACGTGGCCGGCGAGACCGACGACGGGATCGCCGTCTTCAGCCGCAGCGCGGTGACCGGCCTGCTCACGTTCGTCGAAGCCCAGAAGGACGGGGTGGGCGGAGTCGACGGCCTGAACGGGGCACGTGCCCTCGCCTTCTCGGACGACGGCCGTCATCTCTATGTCGCGGGCTCGGTCGACAACGCCGTCGCGGTCTTCAGTCGCAACGCGGCCACCGGCGCCCTGACCTTCGTCGAGGCGAAGTTCGACGGCCTCGGCGGAGCCGACGGCCTCGCCGGCGCCTCGGGTGTCGCCGTCAGTCCGGACGGCGAGCACGTCTACGTCTCGGGCGAGACCGACTCAGGTGTAGCGGTCTTCGCGCGCAACGCGTTGACCGGCGCCCTCACGCCGCTCCCGGCGGTCTTCGACGGCGCCGGCGGCATCGACGGACTGGGCGGCGTCCGGGCGGTCGCCATCTCACCCGATGGCGCGCAGGTTTACGGCGCGGGTGCCGGCGAAGACGCGCTGGCGCTGCTCCGGCGGGGCGACGGCTCCCGCTGCACCGCCTCGGGATTCGGCTCGATCGCCGACACCGTCGATGTCGTCGCGGGCGGCTCGCTGGTCTACGCGCTCTCGGCGGAGCTCTCCCCGGCGGCCACGGGCACGCTCTTCAACACCGCGCGGGTCCTCGCGCCCGACGACGTCGTGGACACCGATCCGAGCAACAACGTGGTGGTGCATGGTGCTCAGCTCACCCCCGTGGTCGATCTGACGCTGACCAAGGACGACGGCCAGACCGAGGCGATTCCCGGGCTGCCGGTGACCTACACCATCACGCTGTCGAACGCCGGTCCCAGCGACCTGTCGAACGCTGCGATCGAGGACCTCTTCCCGGCGATCTTCGAAGATCCGTCGTGGAGCTGCGTCGCGACCTCGGCGCTCGCCTTCGTCGAGGCGGAAGTGGACGGTGCCGGCGGCGTGACCGGCCTCGACGCGCCGCAGGGCGTCGCGATCGCCCCGGATCCCGACGGCGCCTTCGGTCCGGCGACCGGCGGCGATTTCGTCTACGTGGCGTCGCACGCCAGCAACGCCATCGATCTCTTCGCGCGCGACACCGGCACCGGCGAGCTCGCCTTCCTCACGAGCTACGTCGACGGCGTCGCCGGGCTCGATGGCTTCGGCGGGGCGGGGGGTATCGCGATCTCGCCCGACGGCAAGAATCTCTACGCCACCGGCACGACCGACGACGCCGTCGCGGTCTTTGCCCGCGACGCCGTGACGGGCGTGCTGACCGCCGTCGAGGTGCAGCGCGAGTCCGACCCGGCGGTCGATGGACTCGACGGCGCCACCGCGGTGGCGCTCTCGCCCGACGGCAAGAACGTCTATGTGGCGAGCGCCGACGACGACGCGCTGGCGGTCTTCTCCCGTGATGCGGGCACCGGCGCGCTGACCTTCGTGATGCGTGTCAAGGACGGCTTCGGCGATCTCGATCTCGGGACGATCGACGGCCCCGTCGCCGTGACCGTGACGCCCGACGGCGCCCAGGTCATGGTGGCCGGCGCGCTCTCGGATACCCTGGCGACCTTTGCCCGCGACGCCGGCACCGGCGCCGTTGCGCTTCAGCAAGTGATGCGCGACGGAGTCGGAGGCGTCGACGGTCTCGACCTCGTCCAGGCGTTGCTGGTCTCGCCCGGAGGTCGCTTCGTCTACGCGGCGGGGCTCGCGGACGACGCCATCGCGATCTTCGGACGCGACACGGAATCGGGCGAGCTCACCTACCTGGGCCAGGCGAAGAACGGCCAGGCCGGAATCACCGGTCTCGACGGCGTCCGCGGCCTGGCGATGACCCCGGACGGTCTCTTCCTGTTCGCGACGAGCTACAACGACGACGCGGTCGTGGCCTTCCAGCGCGACGGCCTGACCGGCCTCCTGATCGAGCTGCAGGCGGCGCGCAACGGCGTCGCCGGTTTCTCTGGACTCGACGGTGCGCGCGCCATCGAGGTCGCCCCGGACGGCGACGACCTCTACGCGGTGGGCGAGCTGGGCGATGCGATCGCCGTGCTCACCCGCGTCGGCCAGGCGAGTTGCGCCGCGGCCGGAGATGCCGACATCGCGGACACGGTGGGCCTGGCGGTCGGCGGGACGGTGACCTATTCGGCCCTCGGTACGGTCGATTCGGCGGCCACCGGCCAGCTGATCAACACGGTCACGGTCGCGATGCCTCTGGGGACGACGAATCTCGGCGACACGAGCGCCACCGACACCGACACGCTCACGCCGGTCGCGAACCTCGCCGTGAACAAGACCGACGGCGCCACCGAGGCGGTTCCCGGATCGGCCGCGGTCTACCTGATCACGGTCACCAACACCGGGCCGAGCGCCGCCCCGGCGAGCGCAGTGAACGACCTGCTTCCGGCGCCGATCACCAGCGCGAGCTGGACCTGTCAGGGCCATCTCGGCGGGAGCTGCAGCGCCTCGGGTGTCGGCGGCCTCAACGACGAGCTGGTGTCGCTGCCGGCCGCGAGCGACGTCGTCTTCGCCCTCGCGGCGACCATCGATCCGGCGGCCACCGGCCTGCTGGTCAACACCGCGACCGTCACCGCCGCGGCGGGGGTCAGCGATCCCGACTCGGGCGACAACTCGTCCACCGACAGCGATCTGCTGGTGCCGACGGCGGACCTCTCGCTGGTCAAGACGGTCGCCGACGCGCTGGTCGAGGTCGGCGACCCGATGCAGTTCACCCTCGCGGTGACCAACAACGGACCGAGCGTCGCGACCGCCCTCTCGGTGATCGATCTCGTGCCGAGCGGCATGACGATCACGGGCGCCGCGGGAGCCGGCTGGGTCTGCACCCCGACTCCGACGTCGGTGACCTGCACGCTCGCGAGCCTCGCTCCGGGCGCGAGCGCGACGATCCTGCTCGACGCCGACGCGCCGCCCACGGCGGGCAACTTCGTCAACGGCGCCACCGTTTCGGCGGCGAGCGCCGATTCCAACGCCGGCAACAACACCGGCACCGTGCCGTTCGCGGTGGTCTTCGTCGATCCGCCGACGATCACCCTGATCGACACCTTCGCGGACACCGGCGACGGCGTGCTCGACGAGATGGAGACCGCGCTCGGAGAGATCGTCGAGATCGACGCCGGGTTCAGCGAGGCTCTCTTCGATCCGGTGGGCGACAGCGATCCCCACGACGTGACCAATCCGGCCAGCTACCAACTGGTCGAGGCCGGGCCGGACGGTCTGTTCGCGACCGCCGCCTGCGGCCCGGTCCAGGGCGACGACCGTGGGATCGCCGTCGACTCCGCGACCTACGACAGCGGGACCTTCGTCGTAACGCTTGGTATCCACGGCGGCATCCCGCTCGCGGACGGGCTCTTCCGCCTGTTCGTCTGCGGCACCGGCGTCCAGGATCTCGACGGCAATCCTCTCGATGGCAACGGCGACGGCACCCCCGGGGACGATTTCATCCGCCACTTCCGCGTCCGGATCGCCAATCTCGTCGATCGCCCCTATTTCGATTTCGCGACCGATCTCGACGGCTGGACGCTCTTCGCGGGCGGCCCGTCGGACATCGTCCGGGATCCGGTCGATGCCGACGGCTTCGCGCTCTCCGGTTCGGCCCGGCTGCAGAATCTCTCGGGCGCGATGAGCCTGCGGCTCGTGCAGTGCACGCCGCTGCCTCCGGATGGCTCCTATCTGCTTGCCGGTGAAACCCGGATCGCTGCCGGGACCGGTTCGCCGGTGCAGGTCTGGGCGCAGGGCGAGTTCATCATCGGACCGTGTGCCTTGCCGACCGCGGTCCTGAGCGCCATCCAGACCGCGCCGGTCGAGGGCGACACCGCCGGACTCTGGCGACGCTTCGCACGGCCGCTCGGACTGGCCCCACCCACCGCCACGGCGGTCCGGGTCAACTTCAACGTCTTGAGCGCGCTGGGAGACCCCTACGACGTGCGGCTGGACAACCTGGCGCTCGTGCCGACCCTGTTCGCGGATGGATTCGAGACCGGAAACACCAGCCGGTGGAGCGTGATCGTCCCATGAGAATCAGGAACGTGAGTGGAAAGCCGGAGAGCCGACGATGACCTTGACCGCTCGACTATTGCGTTCGATTTCGCTGCTGATTCTGGGTGCTGCCTGCGCGGCCGAGGCGCACGCCGGCGTGGCGGATGTCACCCAAACCTTCGTGCTGCAACCGGGATGGAACTCGGTCTTTCTCGAGGTGCGACCGGCGGCGAACGACTCCGAGACGGTTTTCGGGGGTCTGCCGCTCGCCAGTGCCTGGACCTGGAACTCCGCCGGCCCCAAGGTCGAATTCGTCGACAATCCGGCGGAACAGTTGGCGCCGAGCCCGCAGTGGCTGGGCTACTTCCCGCGTCCGCGGCCGGAGTCGATCCTGACCAATCTCTTCGCGGTGCAGGCGAACCGCGCCTATCTTCTGAAGATCGACGGCAACCTGCCGGTGACCTGGACGGTGACCGGGGCTCCGGAGGTCCAGACTTTCCGCTGGGCTCCGGACAGCTTCAATCTGGTCGGATTCCCGGTCGATCCGCAGCAGCAGCCGACCTTCGGGCAGTATCTCGCGCCCTCTCCGGCGCATGTCGGGCAACCGATCTACCAGCTGGTCGGCGGCGAGTGGCAGGAGGTCGCCAATCCGTACGGCACCACGATCCACTCGGGGGAGGCCTATTGGGTCTTCTGCAAAGGACCCTCCGACTACACCGGGCCGGTCGCGATCGACCTCGAAGCGGGCAAGAGCATGGATTTCGGCGGCGGCAGAGACACCTCCCGGGTGCGGATCCGGAATCTCTCGACGACGCCGGCGGAGATCACTCTCCACCAGCTGCCCGGCTCGGCGCCGATCCCGCTCTCGATCTTCGAGTTCGATATCGATACGGCCGAGAGCAGCTGGCCGGCGCTGCCCGCGACTTTGAGCGAGGCGGTGGCGCAGGGGAGCGAGTGGCTGGTCGACCTGGCGCCCCGCCGGGCGAGCTTCACCCAGCCTGAAGTGGGCACCGTTATCGAGATCAAAGATGGCTTCGGTTTCCGCCGCCTGCTGGCCGTGACCGCCCGCGGTGTCTACGCCCCGGCGCCATTCGAGGGCCGGCGTGCGGTGGCCGGCGGCAACCAGGCCAGGCCTTTCACCGCGCCGAACTCCAACCCGCTCGCCGGACTCTGGGTCGGCAAGGTGTCCGTGGGATTCGTCAGCCAGGCCCAGACCGGATCCGAGACCCCGACCCCGACCGGTGGCCCCTTTACCTTCCGGGTCCTGATCCATGTCGACGCCAACGGCACGGCCCGCCTGTTGAAAGAGGTCATCGAGCTCTGGAAGGAGGGGACACGCATTCCCGATCCCGAGCATCCGGGCCTCTTCCTGATCGACGAGCCCGGGCACTACGCGCTGTTGACCGACGAGAATCTGATCCCGAATTTCACCGGCGCGCTGCTGCGCGACGGCGAACCTGTCGGCTACCGGGTGAGCACGACCGCGTACGACTTCGATCCGCAATTCCTGGCGATGACGGGCTCCTTCGGGACGACCGGAGTGCTCTCCGCGTCGATCACTCTGGGTGCCGAGTCGCCGACCAATCCGTTCCGTCACAAGTTCCATCCTGACCACAACAACCTCAACGAGCTCTACACGCAGTTTCTGGAAGAGGCCTATCCGGTGACGCGGGAAATGACGTTCGCGTTTTCGGACTCCGATCCCACCGGGGCGTCGCAAGCGAGCTTCGGCGCGAACGTCATGGGAGGGGAGTACCACGAACGTATCGGGGGCCTGCATCGCAACGACATCGTCGTGGAGGGCAGGTTCCTCCTCAGCCGTACCTCGGCATCGCCGGTTCTGAACCAGTGAGCGTGAGTTCGAAAATGTTGTCCGAGTATTCGTGGAGCTGTACCGGGAGGCAGGGCTCATGATCATCGCGCACCCGTCACGCGTTCTTGCCGCAAAATTCGCTTTCGCGCTCGCCGCGATGGCTCCGGCGAGCTTCGCTCTCTGGCCCGCCAGCGGTGGCGGGCCCCTGAACGACTCGGCCTTCGCAACCGTTGCGGACCAGAGCGGCAACATCTACGTCGCCGGTGAGTTCCGCGGCGTCGCCTCCTTCGGCGGCACCCAGTACTCGGCCCAGGGTCTCTCGGATCTCTTCGTCGCCAAGTACTCCCCGGACGGGGCGCTCATTTTCGTGCGCACCGCCGGCGGCCCTTCGGTCGACCGTGCGACAGCCATCGCGGTGGACGCTGCGCAGAACGTCTACCTCACCGGCTACTTCACGACCTCGGCGTCGTTCGACAATCTCCCCGGGAGCGGCGTCGGCTCGGTGAACCTCCCCGACGCCGGCAACGGCGACACGCCGGACCGGCACGAGTGGTTCATCGCTCGCCTGCAGGCGAACGGCGACTGGGCCTGGGCGCGTCAGATCGGCGGCCCCGGTCAGGACGAGGGTTTCGGCATCGCGATCGCTCCGGGAGTGGAGGATCCGAACAATCCGATCGCCGACGGCGTGATCGCCGTCGGTCGCACCAGCTGTCCGCATCTCTACGAGGGCGACGGCGATATCTCGCCGATCGGCAGCAGCGTCACCTGCGGCAAGCCCTCGGGTCTCGCGGTGCGGATCGATACGGCGGGCAACTGGCTCTGGGCCCTCGAGGCCGGGCAGGCGAACGCCAGCGAATGGCTGACGGGCGTGGCCGTCGATACCAACGGGCTGGTCTACGTCTCGGGCGTCTATCTCGAGAGCTCCAGCCTGGCGACACCGTCGCCGACGGTTCTTCCTTTCACCGGCGTCGCGGCCGGCGGTACGCTCGATTACTGGCAGAAGTACAGCTTCGATGGCGACGGAACTTCGACCTGCTGGGATGGCGGAGTGCTCGAATACACCACCGATGCGGTGAACTGGTACGACATTCTCTCCGGCGCCGGCGACAACGATCCGACGACGTCGGCGGGCAACCCCGCGCGCTTCACCGCCAACGGCTACAACGGCACCATCACGACCTCGGAGAGCAATCCGCTCGGCAATCGCAGCGGTTTCTGCTTCGGCTCCTCGGGATACCAGCATGTGACGGCCGACCTCGAAGATTTCGCCGGACAGAGCCTGCGCCTGCGCTGGCGCTTTGGGGCCGGCACGGGCGTCGCGGGAACCGGCTGGCGGGTGGACGACGTCACGGTTCGTGACGGCGCCTCCAACGTCCTGTTCACCGACGACGTCGAATCGGGGGCTGGCAAGTGGGGCGTCTCGTCCCAGTCGGGAAGCACGCCCTGGTCGATCTCCACCGGCGACCCCCACGCCGGCGCGAGCTCCTGGTTCCTGCCCGATCTGGCGGGGATCTCCGATCATCGACTCGCGACGCTCAATCCGATCGCGCTGCCCGAGGGCAAGCCATCGACCTTCATCGCCAAGATCGGCGGCACCGAGGTCAATACGCCCTTCTGGCAGTGGGCGACCCCGATGGGTCAGGGAGTCTCGGTGGGCGGGCTCGCGGTGGACAACGCCGGCAAGCTCTTCGTCGCCGGCACCTCGGAGAATGCCCCTTCGACGTTCGGCGGCCAGACGCTGACCACCAACGGCGCCTTCCTCGCACGCCTGCAGGACAACGGCGGGAGCTTCGCTTGGAACTGGGTGCGTGGCGCGACCGGCGGCCAGGGCAAGGCCGTCGCACTGGCCGCCGGCGGCGACGCTTTCCTCTTCGGTCAATATGCGTCGCTCACGACCACCTTCGATCCGGTGCAGAGCGACCCGGCGAACGACTCCTCGACGACCGGCCCGGTGACTCTGCCGGCGTTCGGTGGGGCGCGCGACCTCTTCGTGGCGCGCATCGCGGCGGCGGGCTCGAAGTGGCGTTGGGTCCAGACGGCGACCCCCGCCGGAGGCACCGAGACGGCCGGCGGCGTCGCCGCCGGCGTGAACAGTCAGCTCTATGTCGTGGGCGACTACAACGACACGACGCGCTTCGGAACGGTGGATCTCCCGACCCAGGGCGGCAGCGACGTCTTCGTCGCCAACCTCGAATGCGACGACCGGCGTCTGGTTCGAAGTGGACTTCCAGCACTGGGTCGTCGGCACGGAGGTCGTGCCGCCCCCCGGCGCCGGCTGCCTCACCGATCCGGTCGCCGCCGTGCCCGACATCGTCATCGCGGGCGGCGGACCCGCCCTGCAGAACTTCTTCTACTGGAGCCCGCCGGGTGCCAGCCTCCCGGCCGACAACCACGGCCACCTCTACGCGGTGCAGCCGGTCGCCGCCGAGGTCAAGTGGAAAGTGACCTGCACGCTCACCGACCCGAGCCGGGTCGTGCAGACCGGACTCAGCGACTGGCCTCGCCACCCGGACACCGGAGAGCTCTTCTACTGCGGCGAAGCCCCGCCTCCGCTGCCCCTCGTCGCGCCGGGATCGTGCATTCAGCCGCACATCTCGGGCGCCCCCGTCGACATCGAGCCGGCAGGCAGCGGCATCGCTTTCTCGATCCAGGTGGCGTTGTCGATCGCGGATCGCAGCACCGACGCCGCCGTCAACGTCGGCGGCGAGTTCCAGTCGCGCTTCACCGCCACGGCGCCCGGCTACAGCGTCCTGCTGTTCACCGGCTTCCCGCCGTCGCGCGATCTCCAGACCCATCCACCCATCATCCAGATCGTCCGCACGCTGCCCTACGACACCGGACTCTCGATCGGCGGCCAGCCGGTCTTCACCGACGGCGCAACCTGCAGGATCGGCGAGGAGATCCTCGAGCCGACGCACGAGGAGCACGGCGGGAAGAACGGTTTCGTGATCTTCGAGCGTTCCTACTTCGACGGCGAAGGAGCGGATCGAGCGTACGACCGCGCCACCCGCCTCGGCCAGATCGTGCCGGTCAATCAAGTGCCGATCGACTCGGACGGCCTGGACCTCATGGCCGTCGCCTGGTACAAGAAAGACGTCCGCACGGTGGCCTGGCCGGTGAAGTCGAAGCGTTACGACTGCCAGTGGCCGGCCGCGCCGGACAAGATCATCATCGCGAGCGAGCTGGGTTCCGAGGTCCTCGGCCAGACGCCGCTCGACCCGCTGGTCTTCACCGGCATGCGGATCTACAACCAGCCGGATCCGACGAAGGCGGGATTCAACCCGAACGACGAGCACGCCATTTTCGCGCCGGCCAACTCCTCGAGCGGCTTCAACGCGATCTTCGCGCTGCGCAGCGACTTCAGCGACGCCGAGCGCAACAAGACGTCGAAACCGTACACCCTGCTCAAGTACGTCCGGACCGACAACCAGAAGTGGGCCTACCGCGCATATCAGGTGGTGGCCACCGGCGGCGGCTACAACACGTTCCAGTATTCCGGCACGGCGGGAAACGCGGTCTTCGCTCCCTATCCCGTGCGGCTGCTCGGCAACTGCCCGCAGAGCGCGGCGAAGGGCAAGCCGGCGTTCAAGGACTACAAGAACCAGGTCTGGGCCAAGTCGGCCGGCACACTGGTCGCCGAGTACTGGTACCCGCTGCAGCCGACCTTCTACTACGACCGCGACGCCAACGGGGTCGCCGACGCCTCGAGCCCCTCCTGCATCGCCTGGCTCGGCGGCATCGCCGACGATCCGGTGGACGTCACGTACAACATCATCTGGCCGACGAACGCGCCGGTCCTGGTGGTCGGCGAAACGCTTCTCGGCGCGAAGCGCGGCCTGCCCGAGATCGCCGCCCAGGCGGCGGTCGAGATCGTCTTCGACGAGAAGCAGCAGCGGACGGTGGACAATCTCGTCTACGACCCGACCAAGTCGCTGGTGCGGCTGATCGACCCGCTGGGGCAGCGTTTCGTCAGTCTGAACGCCATTCCGGGCAGCATCGCGACGACTCTCGACCCGGTCACCGGCAAGCTCATTCCCTACTCCGATTCGACCGGCACGATCCAGCTGCCGGCTTCGATCGTGCAGCGGATCTCGTACGACCCGCTGAACAAGAAGCTGATCTTCGAAGGCATCCTCGACGAGAGCGGGGCGGGTGATCCGCTCCTGCTCATCAACGTCATGACCCAGAGCGAGCGCGTGCGCTTGAAGCATGCTCGACGGCGGGGACGGCAGCGAGGCGGCGGACTTCGCCGGCAACTGCGACTCGCTGGCTGCGAACTGCTCGTGGGACCAGGCGATCGAAACCCTTTACCGGCTGACCCGGAATCCGAACCGGCTCGACCTCGACCTCGAGGCCGATCGCTGCCATCTCGAGAACCAGGTCGACCCGACGACCGGGCTCATCGTGCCGGTCGTCGTCTGCCCGACGGCGCCGGACGGCACGGTCGACAACGCCCTGCTGCTCGGCATGCAGGACACCGACGGCGACGGCGTCCCGGAGCCGCTCCAGGTCGTCGGCTTCACGCCGGCGCTCACCGCCGGCTTCGCGCAGGGCACCGGCTTCGTGACGCTCGCCTTCAACAACGACGCCTCGCTCAACCCGCTGCCGGTGAGCCTGAACGTCATCCGCGTCGAGTGTCTGCAGATTCCGCCCGACCAGGAGAGCACCTACCAGGGTCAGATCAACGTGCTGACGCCAGACAACGTCTTCGCCGAATCGCTGACCCTGCGCCACAGCGGCGACTTCGCCGGCAGCGTGGACGGCATCGAGTTCGAGTGGTTCATGCACCCCGACGAGGGCGGCTTGCCGCCGACGCCGCTGCCGGACCCGGACAACGGACAGCTAAACGGCTGGCTGCAGTTCACCCACGTTCCGGACCCGGTGGGAGCGATCGACATCACCATCGAAGGCGCCAACATCCAGACGCTCTCCGACAACTGGTTCGTGACCCGCTATCGCTATGTCGACCCGCCGATGGACGCCGGCGCCGACGGCATCGACGGCACCAGCGACGACGCGCCGCTGTGCGGCGGCGACTGGAGCGTCTTCGCCGGCCAGCCCGGCTCGACCGCCCTCGACCCGCGGGCCCAGCTTGCCGAAGGCTGGATCAAGAGAGTCGTGCGCGGCCTCAATCCGTTCAACGCGCGGGTCCAGGACTTCCACGCCGCGGAGACGAACACCTACGCGAGCATGCTCGTCCAACTCGGCGAGCGCTACGAGGGGGACATCGCCTTCAACCCGGACGCCGACAATCTGAACAGCATCGGGCTCATCGAGGCCTACACCACGGTGCTGAATCGCGGCAGGAACCTGTCGATCGACGGCACGCCGCCGATCGACTACGCGCCGGCGAACCAGGCGCTCCTGCTGGTCGCGTCGCGGATCGCCGACTTCTACACCTTGCTCGGCAATGAGGCTTACGCCGACGCGCAGGATCCGATGATCGGCTTCGGCACCGACGGCGAAGTCTACGGCACGCTCGCGCCGACCATCTTCGCCTTCCAGAATCAGCTCGATTCGCTCCTCGCCGAGGAGCTCGCGCTGCTGCGCGGGCGCGACAACTCCAACACCAACACCTCGGCGCGCCCGGTCTACAACCGGCTCTACTGGAATTTCACCTCGGGCGACGGCGAGTTCGCCTACGCCCTGGCCTACAACATCACCGACCAGAACCTCGACGGCAACGTCGACGAGTTCGACGCCCGTATCCTCTTCCCGCAGGGGCACGGCGACGCCTGGGGGCACTACCTGACCGCGATGACGACTTACTACGGTCTGCTGCGCCATCCGTTCTACACCTGGTTGCCGCGGCCGGAGGCCGTGACGGTCGCGGGCGTGCCGGTCCAGGTCGACTTCCTCGACGAACGCAAGTTCGCCAAGGTCGCGGCCATGAAGGCGCGGGCCGGCGCCGAGATCGTCAACCTGACCTACCGCTCGAGCTATGTCGAGGATCCGGCGGGGCAGTGGCAGGGCTACAAGGACACCGACACCGATCGTGCATGGGGTCTCTCGGAATGGGGCAAGCGCGCCGGACAGGGGGCCTACTTCGACTGGGTGGTCGGCAACGCGATCCTGCCTTCGAACGACCCGAATCCGGATCACCACGGCATCCAGAAGGTGGACCGTGCGACGGTCAAGGAGCTGGGCGAGATCATCACCCAGGCGCAGAACATCCAGATCAAGGTGGATGAAGCCGATCGCGGCCTGAATCCGCTCGGTCTCGCCAAGGGAGTGGTGCCCTTCGACATCGATCCGTCCTTCCTCGAGGTGGGTCAGACCCAGGGTCTGACCCATTTCGAGCAGGTCTACCAGCGCGCCTCACAGTCGTTCGACAACGCGGTCGCGACGTTCAATCACGCCAACCTCCTCACCGAGATGATCCGGCGGACGCAGGACTCGACCGAGACGATCTACTCCAACAACTTCGACCAGGAGATCGACTACAAGAACCGCCTGATCGAGATCTACGGCTATCCGTACGACGCCGACATCGGCCCCGGCGGGACCTATCCGGCGAACTACGACGGCCCCGACGTGTACCACTACATGTACGTCGACCAGACCGACCTGACCGGAGCTCCGGGTGCCGAATCGCAGGTCTTCACGGTGGCCTTCAATCCGCTGCCCAATGGCATCGGCTTCTTCAACTTCGATCCGCACGACAACCTGCACTGCACGAACGCGGTCGATTCGGACGACTGCTCGCTGGCCGATCCGCCGGCGACGACGATGGATGTCAGCTTCAGCTTCGCCGTGCCGAACCGGTCCAACACGACGGCGGGGGCGCCCGACGTCGCCGACTCCTTCTTCCTGGTGAAGCCGTCGGAGTGGGGGAGCTCCCAGCGCCGCGCGCCGGGCACACTCCAGGGCAAGCTGTCGGATCTGCTGCTCGCGATGAACAACTATCAACAGGTGCTCACCGAGTACGACAACCACGTCGCCGACATCCAGGCCGCGATCGACCTCCTCGAGACGCAGTACAACGTCAAGGCGGAGCAGATCAAGATCATGAACGGCGCCCGCGGCGAGCTGCAGGTGTTGACCGCCCTCGTCGAGACCATCAAGGCGACGAATATCGTCATGCGGCGCGCCGGGGATGTGACCGCGAAGTTCTTCCGCACCGGTTCCAAGTGCATTCCGGACAGCTTCGTCGCCGGACTGGCGGCCGGCGGTGACGTCTTCTCCGGCGTGGATTGCGCGATCTCCGGAACCGGCGACCTCATCGAGATGGGGCTCAATATCGCCTCGGATGGGCTGGAAATCGTGCAGAACGCGATGGACGCCGCGAAGGAGGACGTCGAGAAGCAGGCGGAGATCGAGATCGAGATCCAGGGTGCCAACTTCGAGATCCTGCAAGCCTCGAAGGAGCTCGAGAAGCTGATCCGCGACGAGCCGCTGAAGCGGCTCGGGGTCTACTCGGTCCGCGAGCAGGTCGAAGCGGCGCGCGGCAGCTACCAGACCGAGCTCGCCACCGGGCAGCGGACGATCGCCGAGATGATCCAGTTCCGCAAGAACTCGGCGGCCGACATCCAGACCTATCGCTACCGCGACATGGCGTTCCGCATCTTCCGCAACGACGCCTTGCAGAAGTACCGGGCGCAGTTCGATCTCGCGGCGCGCTATGCCTACCTCGCGGCGACCGCTTACGACTACGAGACCAACCTGCTCGGCACGGACAACGCGTCGGGCCGCGAGTTCCTGACCCAGATCGTGCGCGAGCGCGCTCTCGGCCAGCTCATCGACGGCGTGCCGGTGCCCGGCTCACGCGGTCTCGCCGGACCGATGGGGCAGATGGCGCAGAACTTCGCAGTCCTCAAGACCCAGCTCGGCTTCAACAATCCGCAGATCGAGACCAACCGCTTCTCGCTGCGGCGGGAAGCGTTCCGCCTGCTCGCGGATTCGGACACCGAATGGGAGGCCAAGCTCGAAGACGAGTTCCGCGTTCCCGACCTCTGGCAGATCCCGGAGTTCCGCCGCTACTGCAAGCCGTTCGCGCCGGAGAGCGCCGGGCCGCAGCCGGGCCTGGTCATTCCGTTCGAGACCACCGTCACCTTCGGCCTGAACTTCTTCGGCTGGCCGCTCGGTCCCGGCGACAGCGCCTACGATCCGTCGCACTTCTCGACACGCGTCCGCCAGGTCGGCAGCTGGTTCACGAACTACAGTGGCTTGCCGCTCTCGAACACGCCGCGCGTCTACCTGGTGCCGGTCGGGGCCGACGTCCTGCGCTCGCCGAGCGACGATCTCTTCGCGACCCGAGAGTGGCAAGTGGTCGATCAGGTGATTCCGGTGCCGTTCCCGCTCGGCGCGAACGACCTCGACAATCCGACCTGGATCCCGACCAACGACACACTGTCGGAGAGCTTCACCAAGATCCGGCGCATCGGCGCCTTCCGTGCTTACCACACGGACGGCATCGACCCGGTCGATCCCACGGAGCTCACGACCGACAGCCGCCTCATCGGCCGTTCGGTCTGGAATCGCAAATGGTTGATGATCATCCCGGGAGGCACTCTCCTCTCCGATCCGAGTATCGGCCTCGACACCTTCATCCACGGCCAGCTCGTCCCCGGCGGCAACGGGGAACGGGACGGCAACGGCGTGAAGGACATTCAGCTCTTCTTCTCCACTTATGCGTACACGGGAAACTGAGGACGCCATGCGAACCGTCAACCGCAGCCGTGCAGGTCGTCTCCTCCTCCTCCCCCTGGCCGCCGCGTTCCTGCTGCAGGGCCCGGCGTCGGCCAAGATTCCGGAGCCGAACCATCTTTTCTACGGCACGGCGACGCGCAACGGCGTGGTGCTCACGACCGGAGAGGTCTCCGTCCGGCTCGTGGAGAACCCGGCGGACCTGGCGACCTTCGCCCTCGGCTCCGATCCGAACGTCGGAGATCACTATGTCCTCCGCGTTCCGATCGATGCGCTCGATCCCCGCGACCCCGGGACGGCCCGGCCCGGCGACGAGGTGCGCTTCTTCATCGACGGCGTGCCTGCCGGTTCGAGCGTGGTCGGAGAGCGCGGCGAGGTGCAGCTTCTCAATCTCGACCCGCTGACCGGTGGCCTGCCGACGCTGTCGGTCGCGGATGTGGCCCTTTACGAGGGGAACGCCGGCACGTCCGCCTTCGTCTTCACGGTGACCCTCTCGTCGGCAATCGCCGAGGACGTCACCTTCGACTGGGGGACCGCAGCGGGCACGGCGACGTCCGGAGTGGATTTCGTCGGAGTTCCGGGGACCACGGTTGCGACGGTCGCGGCCGGCGACACCACCACGACTCTGACGGTTCTCGTCAACGGTGAGACTTTCCAGGAGAACGACGAGACTTTTCTCGTCAATCTCTCGGACGTCAGCGGCAACGCGACGATCTTCGACGGCCAGGCGGTCGGCACGATCCTCGATGACGACCGGCCGCCGGCGATCTCCATCGCCGACGTGCAGGTGCTCGAAGGCGATTCCGGGACGGCCGACGCGGTCTTCAACCTCACCACCACGCGCCCGATCGGTGAGGCGGTAACGGTGAACTTCGCGACCGCGGACGGCACCGCGACGACCGCGGACAACGACTATCAGGCGGCTTCCGGCGTCGCGATCTTCGCGCCCAACACGACGACCACGACGGTGACCGTGCACGTGGTCGGCGACAACGCCAACGAGGGCGACGAGACCTTCCTCGTCAACCTCTCCGGCGCGAGCTCCAACTCGACGCTCGCCGACGGCCAGGCGGTCGGCACGATCTACGACGACGACGGCTTCCTCACTTTCGTCGAGGCCGAGAGCCTCACTCTGGTCGAATCGCTCTACGGCGTCTCCGGAGTCGCGGTGAGCCCCGACGGAGCCCATCTCTACGCCACCGGGCAGTTCGATGACGCGATCGCGGTCTTCTCGCGCGACGCGACGACGGGTGCCCTGACCTACGTCGAAGTGCTGCACGACGGCGACGTCCAGGGCCTCCTCACGATCGACGGCCTGGACGGCGCCGAGTCGGTGGTGGTGAGCCCGGATGGCGCCCATGTCTACGTCGCCGGCTTCAATGACGGCGCGGTCGCGGTCTTCGCGCGCAATCCGTCGACCGGCCAGCTGACCTACATGGAGACCCACAAGGACGCGAGCCTCGGGGGCACGGCCAGCGGCCTTCTCGGCGCGTCGTCGCTCGCGATGAGCGCCGACGGCGGCGATCTTTACGTCGCGAGCTTCACCAGCGACGCGGTGGCCCATTTCACGCGCGATACCAGCATCCCGAGCCCGACCTATGGCAGCCTGACCTTCCAGGAGGCCGTCGTCGACAACGCCCTGGGCGTGAACGGCCTCGACGGCGCTGCGGCCGTCCGGCTCTCGCCGACCGGCAGCCACCTCTACGTCGCCGGCTCGGTCGACAAGGCCATCGCGGTCTTCAGCCGCGACGGTTCGACTGGAGCGCTGACCTTCGTCGAAGCCAAGATCGACGGCCAGGGCGGCGTCAACGGCCTGGACGGCGTCAACAGCCTCGCCGTCTCGGTGGACGGCCAGAACGTCTATGCCACCGGCGCCGCCGAGGATGCGCTCGCGGTCTTCAGCCGCAACGACGGGACAGGTGCGATCACCTTCCAGAACATGCAGGTGGACGGCGTGAACGGACTCGACGGTCTCGACGGCGTGTCGAGCGTGCAGGTGAGCTTCGACGGTCGTTATGTCTACACCGGGGGCTACCTCGACGACTCTCTGGACGTCTTCTCCCGCGACGCAGTGACCGGGGATTTGACGTTCCTCGAGCGCCATCGCGACGGCTTCGGCGGCGAGACCGGTCTCGCGCGGGTGGTGGAGCTCGCGGTCAGTGCCGACGACCAGCACATCTACGGCGCCGGCCAGAACGACGACGCGATCGCGGTCTTCATGCGCGACGCCATCGCGCCCACCGGGCCGACCTCGCTCACGAGTCCGAGCCACACTGCGAGCGTGTTCTCGAACGATCCGACGGTGGACATCGCCTGGTCGGGCGCGGTGGACAACCCGGGCGGCAGCGGCCTCGCGGGATACTCCATCGTCTTCGACAACCTGGCGCTGACCAATCCGGATACGACGGTCGAGATTCCGCAGACGATCGCGACCGAGTACGGCACGACTTCGCCGCCGTTGCCGGACGGGATCTCGTTCTACTTCCACCTGCGCGCCTGCGACCTGGCGGGGAACTGCTCGCTGACCCAGCATCTCGGGCCGTTCTTCATCGACTCGACGCCGCCGGTCAATCCGCTCGCGATCCTCTCCACCAGCCACCAGCTTCCCCCGGTGCTCAACACCGACCGCACGATCGACATGTCCTGGTCGGCGGCAAGCGACAATCTGAGCCTCGTGGACGGGTACTCGTTCTTCTTCGATAACAGCGCCACGGCGGCCTGCGACGAGGTGAAGGACGTCGAGGAGACGACTCTCACGACGACCAGCGCGACGCTCGACGACGGCACCTGGTATTTCCATCTCTGCACCCGCGACAACGCCGGCAACTGGAGCGAAACGGCGCCCGCCGGCCCGTACATCATCGAGGCGGCGCCGCCGCTGGCGCTCTCGATCGAGACCGTGGCCGACACGGCCGACGGCCTGCTCACGCCCGGCGAGCAGCTCACCACGCCGATCACGCAGATCGTCGTCACCTTCAACGAGCCGGTGGCCGATCCGGCCGGCAGCAGCGATCCGGACGACGTCACCAATCCGGAGAACTTCCAGCTCATCCGGCCGGGGGTCGACGGCGTCTTCCAGACCGCGAGCTGCGTGGCGGTGGGCGGAGACGACGTGAAGATCGTGCCGAACTCGGTCGACTATCTGCCGGCGACCCGCACCGCGGTCGCGAAGTACAACGCGGCCGACTCACTGCCGGGATCGCGCTACAGGCTCATGGTCTGCGGTTCGACCTCGATTCTCGATCTCAACGGCAATCCGCTCGACGGCGACGCCAACGGCACGGGCGGTGACGATCTGGTCCTGCCGTTCGAGGTCCTCGCCACCGATCTGCTGCGGAATCCGAACTTCGACAGCACGATCAACAACTGGACGACCTTGCCGGCGACCCCCGGCGTCGTCCGCTTCGACGCCGCCGACAGCGACGATTGGGCGATCTCGGGCTCGGTCCTGATGGAGTTCGTGAGTGGCACGCCGGTGTACGGCGTTTCCCAGTGCGTGCAGGTATCGGATCTCTCCAACTACATCCTCGGCGGGCGCGTCCGCACGGCGAGCCCGTTGGCCACCGACCCGTCGGCATTCGGCCAGGTGCAGTACTTCGGCTCTACCAACTGCACCACGCTCGTCCTCGGCAGCGAAGTCCTGGGCGGCGTGGTGGCGGGAGACACGGGTGGGCTCTGGGAGGCGCTGCCCGAGTCGACCCAGACGCCACCGGTCGGCGCACGGTCGGCTTACGTCTCGTTCCTGGCGGTGGCCGGCGCGGCGCCGAGCTTCGCCACCGGTTTCGACAGCCTCAACTTCCGGGTCGAGGTGGGTCTCCTGTTCGCGGACGGTTTCGAGTCGGGCGATACGACGCAGTGGTCAGTTTCGGTTCCGTAAGCGGGAGCGGTCGCCGCCATCCGGGCGCCGAGGAGCTCCGGACTGCGAGGGCCGGTGCTCCCCGGACCGTGGTCTTCGGTTTTCTCGATCTGGGTGAGGGCGGGGCCCAACGCCTGACGCTCGCCGCCTGCAGCGCGCTCCGCCGCGAGCGCTTTCGACCGGTGCTCCTGTGTGCGCGCGGCGACGGCCCGCTGGTCGAACGGGCGCGCGCGCTCGGCCTGCCGGTGCGCGCGCTCGGTCGCCTGCGGCGCTCCTTCGATCTCGGAGCGATCGCGCCGCTCGCCGCAGAGTTGCGGCGCCTCGAGGCCGATATCCTGCATGTGCCGCTCTACAGCCGCGCGAGCCCCTACTTTCGTCTGGCGGCGCGCCTCGCCGGAGTTCCGCTGGTCGTCGCGCAGGACTGGTCGGTGCCGGAGCGCCTGCCGAGAATGCGGCGTTCCGCCGATCTTCTCCTGCGCCGCGGCACCCGGTTCGTCGCGGCTTCGCGGGCGCAGGAGGTCGAGCTGCGGCGCGCGGGGGTGAGCGCGGAGTCGATCGCGGTCGTGCACGCCGGCATCGACGTCGAGCGCTTTGCCGCCGGAGCGCGCCGCGCGACGCGCTCCGCGCTCGGGCTCGAGGAGACCCGCCCGGTGGCGCTCGTTCCGGCGCGGCTCTCGCCGGTCAAGGGACATGACGATCTGATTTCGGCGCTGCCGGAGGTGCTGGCGCGCGAGCCGCGTCTGCTGGTGCTCTGCGCCGGCGGCGGGCCGCTCGCCTGCAGCCTCGCCGAGCGCCTGCGGCACGATAGGCTGGACGGAAATGTGCGCCTGCTCGGACACTCGGAGGCGATGCCGGACCTCTACGCCGCAGCCGATTTCGTGGTTCTGCCCTCGCGTGCCGAAGGTCTGCCCGCGGCGCTGCTCGAGGCGTACGCGGCGCGCCGCGCCGTGGTAGCGACGCGGGTGGGCGGGATCCCGGAGGCTCTCACCGACGGCTGCGAAGGACTCCTTGTCCCGGCGGGCGACACGGCTGCCCTCGCGGCTGCCGTCGCCCTGCTGGCTGCGGATCCGGCCCTGCGCAAGGCCATGGCCAAGCGCGGCCGGGCGCGGGTCGAGCGCGAGTTCCGGCTCGACTCCGCGACGCGCCGCCTCGAGGAGGTCTACGAGCGATGGCTGGCTGCGGTCGGACGGCGGCTCGACCGCGTGTGCTGAGCCGGAGGATCCTGCACGTCCGGAGCAGCCGCAGCCTGGCAGGCCCCGAGCGCCACCTGCTCGAGCTCCTGCCCGGTCTCGTCGCACGCGGCATCGATTCGGAAGTGGCGCTGCTCTACCGGCGGCGGCCCGGAGATGCCGCGCAACATCCGCTGCTCGGTCCGCTCGCCGAAGCGGGAATCCCCGCCTTTCAGATCCGCGATCCCGACCGTCTCGGGCTGGCGTCGCGACGCGCCCTGGTCGAGCGGCTTCGGCATGGAGACCTGGCGGCGCTTCACGGCCACGATCCGAAGTCGAACTGGGTGATCTCCCGGGCTCTCGCGGCCCGCGAGGTCGGGCGTGGGATCCGCCGGGTCGCGACGCTCCATCTCTACACCCGCACGACGCCGGCTCTGCGCCTCTATCGTCGGGTCGACCTCCGGCTGCTGCGCCGTTTCGATGGCGGCACCGCCGTGGCGACGTTCCTCGCGGCGGAGCTCGCGCCGGGCTCCCGCATCCCCGCCATCCAGAGTGGCGCTCTCTGGCGGGTGATCGCCAACGGCATCGATGCGCAGTCGCTCCGCCGGCGTGCTGAAGCGGAGCTCGCGGCCGCGCGCACCGAGCTCGCCGGGATCACCGGTCACCGCGCCGGCTTCGTCCTGGTGGCCGCCGGCAGGCTCACGCGCCAGAAGGGGATCGACCTGCTGCTCGAGGCGCTCGCCGCGCTGCCGGGGCGCCTCGCGGATCTCGTCCTGCTGGTCGCCGGGGAGGGTCCCGAGCGCGCCGCGTTGGAACGTCGGGCGGAGCGGCTGCGCCTCGGCGAGCGGGTCCGTTTCCTCGGCGAGCGCCGCGACCTCGCCGCGCTGCTCGCGGCCGCGAACGGATTCGTCTTGCCCTCGCGCGGGGAAGGCTCGCCCTACGCGCTGCTCGAGGCGATGGCGCTGGGGGTGCCCGTGGTTGCCGCGGAGGTCGGGGGCGTCGCCGAGATGCTCGGCGGCGGAACCTGCGGCGCGCTCGTTCCGGCCGGAGATCGCGCGGCGCTCGGCGCCGGGATCGCGCAGCTCCTGGAAGTTCCGGAGGAAGCGCGGCGCCGCGCCGAGCGCGCCCGCGAGGCGGTGGCGGGGCGCCTTTCGGCGGCGCGCATGGCGGACGAAACCGCCGCTTTCTACGCCGACGTTCTGGGCGGGAACGCAGTCGGCGGACCGGCCGGCGAGTCGCCCGGGAAACCGGCTTGAGGAGCTCCGCTTGCGCGTCGTGATGATCGATCCCGGCGCCTACACGCCCTTTCATGACGACGCCCTCTGCCGCGCTCTCGCCGACGCGGGCGCCGATGTCGAGCTCGTGACCGCGCCATTCGTCTATCACTCCTGGCCTGAGGTGGTCGGGTACGAGCGGCGGGAGGTGTTCGCCGGGGGCGCCGGGGGCGCCGGCGGAGCCGAGAGGGCGCGCGGCCGCGCCGGCCTCCTGCTGCGCGGGGGCCGCCGGCTGCGCCGCGCGCTGCTCTATCCGGTGGCCTGGCGGAAGCTCGCCGCGGAGCTCGTGCGGCGGCCCCCGGACATCGTGCACCTACAGTGGTCGCTCCTCCCGGCGGTGGAGCGCCGAGCGCTTCGCCGCCTGCGTGCGGCCGGTGTGGCGGTAGTGCAGACGGTGCACAATCCCCGGCCGCGCGGCGGCGAAGGAGCGCTCCTCGCGGCGCGGCGTCGACTTCACGCCGAGGCGGATGCGCTCGTGGCGCTCTCCGAGTTCGCCGGCCGCTGCCTGTGTGCCGACGAGCGCGCGCGGGGTGGGCGGGTGCGGGTCATTCCACCCGGAATCTCGGCGATCTGCGGGCTGTCCGCGCTCGGCGGGGTGTCCAGAGTCTCCGCGGTCTCTGGCGCTGCCGGCGGTCCGGCGCCCGATCGCGCGGCGGCGCGCGCGCGCCTCGGCATCGCCGCCGGGGAGCCGATCGCGCTCTTTCTCGGCCTCATTCGGCGCTACAAGGGGCTCGACCTGCTGTTCGAGGCGTTCGCGGAGGTGCTGCGTGGACTGCCGGCGGCCCGGCTCGTCGTCGCCGGCCTGCCGCGGCATTCCTTCCGGCCGTACTCCCGTCAGATCGAGCGACTCGGTATCGGAGAGCGCGTGCAGACCGATTTGCGCTACCTTCCGCAGACGGTGATGGAAGACTACCTGGCTGCGGCCGACCTGGTCGTGCTGCCTTACCGCGATGCGTCGCAAAGCGCGGTGTTGGGGGCGGCGCTCGCCCACGATCGTCCGGTGGTGGCGAGCGCCGCGGGAGGCCTGCCCGAGATGCTCCTCGGCGACGCGGAGGCCGCCCGGGAGATGCTGGTCCCGGCCGGCGACGTTCCGGCGCTCGCGCGCGCGATGAGCCGTCTGCTCGGGGAGCGGGAGGCCGCCGCGGAGCTCGGCCGGCGGGCTGGAAGCGCGGCGCGGGCGAAGTTCACCTGGTCCAAGGCGGCGGCCTCGACGCTCGATCTCTATCTCGAGGTCTGGCGTGAGCTCCGCGACCCCGCCCGGGCGAGGACGGCGTGAGGAACGCCCCGCCGAACGGCGGCGCTCCCGAGCTGCCGCTCGCGACGGTGGTCATTCCGGTGCGCGACGAGGCGCGATCGCTCGCCGTCTGTTTGCGCGCCGTGCAGGCGCAGGACTATCCACCGGGGAAGCTCGAGGTCTTCGTCGTCGACGGCGGCTCGCGCGACGGCTCGTGCGCGATCGTCGACGCCGTCGTCGGTCGCGATCCACGGTTTCGCCGGCTCGAGAATCCAGGCGGCCTGGTCTCGACAGCCCTGAACCTGGGATTGCGCGCCGCCCACGGTGAGATCCTCCTGCGCGTCGACGCGCATACGATCGTGGAGCCCGACTACGTGCGACGGTGCGTCGAGCGGCTGCGCGCCTCGGGGGCTTCGAACGTCGGCGGCCCGATGTCCCCCGAGGGGGCGACGCCGCTCGGAGCCGCGATCGCTCTGGCGATGCACTGCCGCTTCGGCGTCGGACCGGCGCGATTTCGCTACGCGCGCGCGGTCGAGGAGGTCGACACGGTCTATCTCGGCGCGTTTCCGCGCGGGCTGTTCGAGCGCGTCGGCGAATTCAGCGAAGCGATGGTGCGCAACCAGGACTACGAGATGAACTACCGCATCCGGCGCGCCGGCGGGCGCATTCTGGTCGATCCGGCGATCCGGTCGACCTATCTCGTGCGTCCGGATCTCGAGTCGCTCTGGCGGCAGTTCGCGAGCTACGGTTACTGGAAGGCGCAGATGCTGCGCCGCCATCCGCGGTCGCTGCGCGCGCGGCAGCTCGCGGCGCCGGCGCTCGTCGCCGCGCTCGTCCTCTCGGCCCTGGCGAGCTTCTCGAGCCTCGTCGGTCTCGCGCCGCCAGAGCTCTCGGCGCTCGGGCGCGGGCTCTTCCCGGCGGTCGCGGGGCTCTATCTCGCAGCCTGCCTCGGCGTCTCGGTGGCCGTGGCCCTGCGCCAGGGTCTCCGCGTCTCTCTGCCTCTCCCTGCCGTCTTCGCGACGATGCATCTCGCCTGGGGCGGGGGCTTCTGGGTCGGCGCGCTCTTCCCACCGCGCGCTCCCGCAAAGCCGGTGCCGCGGTGAGCGCGTTGTCCGGCCGCTCGCGGTGGACGAGCGGCATCGGGAGCGTGGGATGGGCGGTCGCCGCGGTGGCGCTCCTTTTCCAGAACCCCTACGGCGAATTGGGAGGCGAGCCCGACCGCTTCCTGCTGCTGCAGATCCTGGCGCTCTCCGCCCTCGCCTCGAGCGCGATCGGTTTCGCGCTCCGTCGGGGAGGTGGATCCGGGCTCGATGCGGGCGCGACCGTCTCCCCGACTCTCCACGGTCCGCTGGCGTCGTCGCTCGTGCGCTGGGCGCTCGCCGTGGGCGTAGCAGGCGTCGTCGCCATGCTGGCATCGGTCGACCGGATGCGCAGTCTCCTCGGCGCGCCGCCGCGACTCTTCGGGCTCGCGAGCGAGCTCGCGTTGCTCGTCCTGTTCCTCGTGCTGGCGCCGCGCTGCTCGACCGTCGAGAGCCGGGAGCGTCTCGAGACCGCGCTGCTCGCGACCGCCGGCGCTCTCGTCGCCTACGCTCTCGTGCAGTGGGCCGGCCTCGATCCACTGCGCTGGCAGGTCGACTGGCAGGGGAGACCGGTCGCCGCCCAGGGCAATCCGCTCTTCCTCGCCCAGGCGCTCGTCTGGCTGGTGCCGATCGCGGTGGGACGGACGGTCGCCCGCTTTCGGGCGGGCGAGCGGCGAGCTGCGGCGGCGGCAGCCGCACTCGCCCTCGCCGCCGGCGCGATCGTCCTGCGCACGGGAGAGCGCGCACCGCTCCTCGGCCTCGCCGTGGCGGGAGTCGTCTTCGCCGCCGTGGCCGGGCTCTCGAGCCCACGGGCGCGCGCCCAGCGCGCCGGCTGGGCGCTCGCGGGCGTCTTGGGGGCGAGCCTCGTCGCCGGGTCCTGGGTGGCGCTCGAGCGCGCCGACCTCTTCACGGGCACGGCGAGCCAGCGTCTGCTGCTGTGGAAGTCGGTCGTCCGGCTCTTCGCGGCCAGCCCGGCCTCGCGGCTGCTCGTCGGTTTCGGCCAGGAGTCCCTGCCGATCGTGCTGCCACCCTTTCTGCCGCCCGAGCTGCCGGAGCGCATCTGGCGTCCCGACCTCTATCACGACCGGGCGCACAACGCCCTGCTCGACGCACTGGCCGCCGGCGGTGGATTGCGTCTGGTCTGCGTTCTCGGGCTCGCTTGGGCTGCCGGCCGCGCCGCGCTCCGGCTCGCCGGCGTGCGCCGGGCGCGCGGTCCGGTGGCGACGTCGGGACTGTCCACGGTCGACGAGCGCTGGCGGGGAGTGGGGCTGGCTGCCGCCTTGAGCGGGCATGCCGTCGCGGCGCAGTTCGGAGTCGCGACGGCGGCGACAGCGGCGCTTTTCTGGCTGACGCTCGCGCTGCTCGCCGGGTCGCAACTGCTGCCGGAAAGCGGTTTGCGCCGGACGGCTCCGAGCGGCAGGCGCGCGGCCGAAGCGCTGGAATCTGCCGCGCGCCGCGAGAGCCTGGCGGTCGGGATCTTCGCCGGCGCCCTGCTCGCGCTGGTGGCCTTCGGCGCGTGGGTGCCGGCGCAGCGCGCGGGCGATGCGACGGCGGGTCGCGTCTTCCTGCTCCTGGTGGTCGCGGCGGGCGGAATCGGCCTCGCCCTGGCGAGCCGCCCGGCGCTCGCACAGCGTGCGCGTTGGCGAGAGGTGCGGGGAACGCTCGCATGGTTTGGCGGCGCCGCCGTCCTCCAGGCTCTTCTCCTCTCGGCGACGGTGGCACAGGAGTGGAACCTGGCGTTGGCGCTCGTCGGGCTGGCGGCGGCGATCGCGGTCACCGCCAGCCTGCGCTCGTCGCCAGGACGAGATGCCGGTCCTGGCGCGAAAGGCTCGGTAAGGGAGAGTGCGCCCGCGGCAACGGTCGCGCTCGCGGACTGGTGAGCTCCGCGGCCGGACTGGTCATCGTCTTCGTGTTGCTGCCCGAGCTCGCGAGCGGCATCGCGCTCAAGCAAGGGAGAACAGCCCTGGAAGCGGGGCGGGCCGATCTCGCCGTCGAGCTCCTCGAGCGCGCCCGCCGCCTTTCCCCCAACTTCGAGGATCCGTCGGTCGCCCTGGCGCGTGCCGAACAGCGGCTCGCCGAGAGTGCCGGCGATGCCGGAGAGCGCGCAGCCGCATTCGCCCGGGCCGCCGCTGCTCTCGCTGACGCTCGCCGCCGGCATCCCGGCCTCGCGCAGTTGGCGCTCGAGGAGGCGCACCTCGCGGCCCGCCGCGCGGACGCGACCTCGGCGCCGGCGGAGCGTGCCGCGCTGTTCGCGTCGGCGGTCGCCGCTTACCGGGAGGTTCTGCAGCGCGATCCACAGAGCTCGACGGTGCACCGCGGCCTGGGAGCGGCGCTCCTCGCTCTTGGCGAGCTCGACGAGGCGGGCCGCGAGCTCGAGGCCAGCGTGCGGCTCGCACCGCGGTCGCTCGAATCACGGCTCCTCCTGGGACGCCTGCGCTTGAGCGCCGGGCAGGAGGAGGGCGCCCGCGCCGCATTCCAGGCGGCACGCGAGATCGATGCGGCTTACGCCCGGCGGCTCCTCGAAGGCCTGGTGCGGGCGCGTCCCGAAGATCCCTCGGCGCTCCGCGATCTGGCGCTCTTCGAGATCGTCGAAGGGCGGGGGAAGGAGGCGATCGCCGCTCTGCAGCGCGCCATGGCGCTCACTGCCCCGCAGGATCTGCCGCCCCTCGTGCGCTTGACCGGGCTGGCTGCGAAGGTCCCCTAGGCGGGCGCGTGCGTATCGGCCTGCTCTCTTACGAGTACCCGCCCGAGACCGGATTCGGCGGGATCGGCACCTACACCTGGACCCAGGCGCACGCGCTGGCGCGCGCCGGACACGAGGTGCACGTGCTCGCGGGCGCGACGGTTTCGGGTCCGATCCGGGGTCCGATCCGGAGCGAAGTCGACGGCGACGTCACGGTCTGGCGTTCTCCGGGCTCGAGGCTCGCCCGCCGGCTCGCGGGCGCTCTCGGGCGGCTCGGCTGGTGGTGGAGCCGCAACCGCTTCGAGAACGGTCTCCGCATGCGCCGTCTCCTGCGCGAGGTGACGAGCCGGCAGGGCCTCGACATCGTCGAGATCCCGGACTGCGGCGGCGAAGGCCTCTTTCTCGAGCCTCGTCCCGAGCTCCCCGTGGTGGTGCGCTTTCACTCTCCCGCCGCGCTCATCATGCCGTACTACGACACGCGCCGCGGCGATCGCCGCCTCTGTGCCCGGCTCGAGCGCCGCGGCATCCGGCGCGCTCGAGCCGCGACGGCGTGCTCGGACTTTCTCGCGCGCGAAGTGCGCACGCGTCTTCAGGTCGCGCTTCCGATCGTCACCGTGCCCAACGGCATCGACCTCGCGCGAGCCGACGAGGCGCCGCCGTTCGATCTGCGCGCGCGCCTCGGTAGCCCGACGACCGAGGCGACCGAGACGACCGAGGCGATCGCTGCGGACCAAGCGATCGTGCTCTTCGCCGGCAGATTCGAGCCCCGCAAAGGCTCGGCGCTGCTTTGCGATCTGGTGCCCGAGCTCCTCGCCCGCCGCGCGGTCGCTTTCGTCGTCCTCGGGGACGACCTCTTCGGGCTCGCCGAGCGGGAGCTCGCGCCGCGTTGCCGGGCACGGCCGCTCCGCGGCTCTCTCCATCTCCTCGGCCGTCGGCCGCTCGCCGAGGTGCGGTCGGCGATGCGCCAGGCCGACGTCATTCTCCTGCCCAGCCGATGGGAGAACGCCCCGTACACCGTGCTCGAGGCGATGGCCGCCGGCCGGCCGCTCGTGGTCTCGCGGGTCGGCGGTCTCTCCGAGATGGTCGTCGACGGACGCGAGGCGCTGTTCGCGGCGGACCAGGACCTTGCGGCGCATCTCGCGGCGGTCGAGCGGCTGCTCGACGACCGCGACGGCGCGCGAAACCTCGGGGCCGCGGCGCGGGCGCGGGTGGAACGGGACTTCACCGCCGAGCGCATGGCGGAGAGCTCCCTCGCGATCTATCGGCGCGCAGCGGAGAGGGCAGTATAGGTGCCAGCCGATCGGCAGCGTCCAGGGATACGCGGGCCTCTGCTCCGCCTGACGCGGGCGCTCGCGCGCCGACGGATCACCGCCCGCCGTGCGCTCGAGTACCGGGAGCTCCTCGGCGGGCTTTCTGCCGAGCGCATCGATCTGCTGCGCCCGCGCCTCCTCGCCATCGGATCCTGGAGCTTCCCGCTTTACTCTCAGAGCTTCGTTTACCAGGAGCTCTCGGCGCTCCTCGCGTCGGGCTTCGATGTCCGGATCGCCTATACGGAAAGGGGAGAGCCGGAGGCGCTGCCGCCGCAATGCGCGGCGCTCGCCGGCGCCGCCGTGCGCCTGCCCTCCGAGCCGTCGATCACGCGCCGCGATCTCGCCCACTTCCGGAGCACCCGGCCGGCAGAGGTCGCCCGTCTGCTCGCGCTCCTCGCGCGCGCGAGCGGACGCAAGGAGAGGGAGCTCCTGGCCGACGATCACCTCCTGCGCGCCTTCTCGCTGGCGCGGATCGCGGAAGTTTGGGGAGCGCAGATCGTCCACAGCTATTTCTTCTACGAGGGCAGCCTCGCCGCTTTCGTCGTCCAGCAGTTGCTCGGTTTGCCACGCGCGGTCACCTGCTACGCCGATCACCTCCTCGACGACTATCGCTTCAAGATCGTTCCCCTCCAGCTGGCGAGCGCGGATCTCGTGGTCGCGACCTCGGAACGCGTGCGACGGGAGCTCGTCGCCCTCGTTCCCGAGTGCGCAGAGCACCTCCTCGTCAAGCCGAACGCGGTGGATGGCCGCTTCTTCGATCCGGTCGAGCGGCCCGAGCCGGAGGCCGGCGCGCCGTACCGGCTGCTGTCGGTGGCGCGGATCGACCCCAAGAAAGGACTGCACGATCTGCTCGCGGCGGCGGCGGAGTTGCGGCGCCGAGGCATCCGGTTCGAGCTCGACCTGGTGGGGGGAGTCGAGCCCGCGTCGGATCGGGGCGGGATGGAGCTCGCGTCGCTGCGCGCGGAGATCGACCGCTGCGCTCTGGGAGGAGTCGTGACACTGCGTGGATTCCTGCCGGCCCGAGGGGTTCGTGCCGCTCTGCGCTCGGCGCACCTCTTCGTCGCGCCGTACGTCGAGACGGCGCACGGCGACAAGGACGGCATACCCACGGCGCTCCTCGAAGCGATGGCGACCGGGCTCGCGGTGGTGGCGACGCGCTCGGGGTCGATCCCCGAGGTCATCACGGACGGCCGCGACGGACGGCTCGTCGCGCCCGCCGTGCCGGGAGCACTCGCCGAGGCGATCGCGGGACTCCTGGCTCGCCCCGAGGAACGCAGCCGGCTGGGTGTCGCGGCGGCGCGTACGGTGCGCGAGCGCTTCGTCCTCGAAGTCTGCGAGCCGGCGCTCGCCGGGCGGCTCGGCGAGCTCGCCGAGCGCCGGCGCTCCGCGGCAGCGCCGCCCTCCGCCTGACGGATCAGTTCTGCGGCAGCGACGGGGGCGTCGTCGCGGGCGGCTGGGCGGGAGTGAGCGGCGTGGTCGCTGCCAGCCGGGCCTCGTCGACGGCGACCGTCGTGCCGGCGAGGAGCTGCGCGAAGAAGCTCGTCCGTGCGGCTTCGCGGCGCTCCTTCAGGATGCGGCTGCGGATGCCCGCGGCGAGCTTCTCGATCGGGGTCGGCTTCGCCGCTTCGCGCTCCACCAGCTTGAGCAGATACCAGCCCTTCTCGTGCCGGAGGGGCTCGGAAAGGGAGCCGGGCGCCTGGAGAGCGAAGGCCGCCCGGACGAGGTCGGCGCCCCAGCGGTACGACTCGGCCTGGTCGGCATAGAGCCAGCCGAGCTCGCCGCCGACGTAGCGCGTCGCGCCGTCCTCGGAGTAGCGCTTGGCGACCTCGCCGAAGTTGCGCGTCTCGGCGGGGAGCTTCGCGGCTTCGTCACGGGCCGCGAGCAGGCGCTGGCGCGCCTTCTCGACCTGAGCGGGCTCGGCCTTGGCCGAGACCGAGAGGAAGATCCAGGCGGCGCGGATGCGCTCCGGAGTCAGGAACTCGGTGGGGTGCGCGTCATAAAAGGCCTTCACCTCGTCCGCGGGCACTTCGATCTTGTCGAGCTCCGGGTCGAGGTGGGTGCGCAGGTATTGCGTGGTCAGCATGCGCTCGATCGTGGCCCGGTATTCGGGATCCCGGTCGAGACCCTCCTTGCGCGCCTGCGCGAGCACGGCGCGCTGCTGGATCATCTCGTCGAGCAGCGCCCGGCGCTGTTCGACGGTGCTGAACTGCCCCTGGATCCGACCTCCGCGCCGCGCCATCTCGGCGCGGAACTCGTCGACGGTGATCGGTTGGTCACCTACCCGGGCGAGGACGACCGGCGGAGGGGTTGCGGGGGCGGCCGGAGCCGCCTCCGGAGTGGCGGTCCGGACCTGCGCGGCGGCTGCCGCCGTCGTCGGGGCGGGTGCGGAGTCGGTGGCGCAGCCGGCAATGAGTAGAACGAAGAGAACGAGGAGAACCTGGAGAGCAACGAGGCCGATCGCCAGCCCAGGTACGCGAGAGAGGAAGGTCATTTCGAGGGCTCCTTTTCGGGAGGGGGAAGCGCCGGCCGGAGGACGAGTCAATGCAGGGAGGGGGCGGCCGCTTGTGGGGTGAGCTCGCCCAGCTCGCTCTCGAGGCTGGCCCACTCGGCCATCCCCTCCTCGATGCGGCTGTTGAGCGTCTTCTGCTCCGTTTCGAGCTTCTTCACCTCGGCGGCAGCCGTCCGATCGAAGAAGCCCGGGTTGCAGAACATCTCGTTGATGGCATGCACGCGCGCCTCGGCGCGCTCGATCTCGGCGGTCAGCTTGTCGCGGCGGTGGACGAGCGCCTTGAGGTGCTTCTCCTGCGCCGGCGTGGGTTTCCCGGCGGTCTTCCGCGCCGCCTCCTTCTTCTTCTCCTGGCGGGCGCGCGCGAGGACGACGTCGGCGTCGAGGTGGTCGTCGCCGCAGCGCGCCAGGTAGTCCTCGTAGCTGCCGGCGAAATCGCGGATGCCGGTGGGCGTGATCTCGAGAATCCGGTTGGCGAGCCGGCTCACGAACCAGCGGTCGTGGGAGACGAAGAGAATGGTGCCGTCGTAGGCCTCGAGCCCTTCGACGAACGATTCGATGGCTTCGAGATCGAGGTGGTTGGTCGGCTCGTCGAGCACCAGGACGTTGGGCTTCGCGACCGAGAGCTTGGCCATCACCAGGCGCGCCGCTTCTCCGCCGGAGAGCGCGCGCAGCTGCTTGTAGACGTCGTCGCCGCGGAAGAGCACCTCGGCGAGCTTGCCACGCACGAAGCCGATGGTCTCGGAGGGCACGAGCTCCCAGAGCCAGGCCTCGACGGTCTGCTCGGAGTTGCCGACGAGCTCGCGGTGGTCCTGGGCGAAATAGCCCGGCCAGGTCTCGTAACCCCACTCGACTCTTCCGGCATCGGGCTCGACGACACCCATGGCGATCTTGAGCAGGGTCGACTTGCCGATTCCGTTGGGGCCGAGGATCGCCAGGCGGTCGCCGCGCTGCACGCGCAGCGAGACGTCGTGGAGCACTGGATGGTCGCCGTAAGCCTTCGCGATCCCGGCGAGCTCGAGCACCTGGCGCCCGGCAGGCCGGCGCTGGGTGAACTTGAAAGTGGGGTAGCGGCGCGACGACTGCGGCAGGCGCTCGATGACGATCTTCTCGATCATCTTGACCTTGGACTGCGCCTGCCGCGCCTTGGTGGCCTTGGCCTTGAAGCGGTCGACGAACTCCTTGTGGCGGGCGATCTCGCTCTCGCGCTTCTCGATCTCGTGCTCCTTGCGATCGCGCTCGGCGCCCTTCTGCGTCCTCGAACTGGGTGTAGTTGCCGTGGTAGAGCAGGATGGTCTCGTAGTCGACGTCGAGAATGTGGGTCGAGATGTTGTCGAGAAAGCGGTGGTCGTGCGAGATCACCACCGCGCAGCCCTTGAAGGCGAGGAGGAACTTCTCCAGCCACCGGATGGTCAGGATGTCGAGATGGTTGGTCGGCTCGTCGAGGAGCAGGATGTCGGGATCGGAGGCGAGCACCTGGGCGAGCAGCACGCGCAGCTTGAAACCGCCGGAGAGGACGGCGAGCGGCTCCTTGTGGACCTGAGTCGGAATGCCTAGGCCTTCGAGGATCTCGGCGGCGCGCGGCTCGAGCGAGTAGCCATCGTTGTGGAGAATGAGCTCCTCGACGTCGGCATAGCGATCGGAATCGAACTCTCCGTCCATGTGCGCGAGCAGACGCTCGCGCTCCTCCAGCGCGTCCCAGACGTCCTTCTTGCCCATCATCGCCACGTGGACGATCGGCACATCCTCGTACTGGAAGTGGTCCTGTTTCAGAACCCCCAGGCGGGCGCGGCGCGGCATGTTGATGATGCCGTCGGAGGCGACCTCCTCGCCGGCGAGGATCTTGAGGAAAGTCGACTTGCCGGAGCCGTTCGCGCCCACGAGGCCGTAGCGCGAGCCGGCGTTCAACTGAAAGGAAGCGCCCTCGAACAGCGTGTCGCCGCCGAAAGCTTTGGCCAGGTTGGTGATCGAAATCATGGAACAGAAGAGTTTATCAGCCGAGCAGGGGCCCTCGAGGGGGCGCAGTCGGCCGGACTTTCAGGCCAGGAGCGCGAGCCCCGGGAGGTCGCCGAAGTCACGCGGGTTCAGGGTCCAGAGCCGGGCGTCGAGAGCGATCGCATGGGCGGCGATCGCGAGGTCGATCTCCCGCCCGCGGGGCCGCGGGAGCGAGCGATAGAGCCGGCTCGCGACGGCCGCCTCCTCGGGCCCGAAGGCGAGCGCCGCGGAGCGCGGAAAGAGGGCCTCCTGGGCGGCGATCTCCGGCTCGAGCCGCGGGCCGCGCCACCATTCGTAGAGCGCCAGGGATGGCAGGACGAGACGTTCTCCTTCCGCGAGGAGGGCGCGCAGGCGCGCCGCCGAGCGGCGGGGGCCGGTCAGGCTGTCGACGAGGGCCGAGGTGTCGACGACGATCACGGCGCGCTGGGGGAACGACGTCCGCCCGCGCGCCGCGCGCGCCGCAGGGCGGCGAGCTCCTCGTCGACCTCGACCGCGGGCCGCTGCGGGATCCTGGGAACCAGCTCGTCGAACGCCTGGAGCGCCTTGCGCCGCTCGGCCTCGCTCATTCTGCCGGCGCGCGCCGCGTACTCGGCTACGGCTTCCCGCACGACGGCGCTCTTCGAGGTTCGCAGGCGCTCGGCGGTTCGCGCCAGCCGTGCGGCGGTCGTCTCGTCGAGACTGAAGGTCATTTTGAGCGGTGCCATAACAGAGCCATAATACCATATCAGTCGACATCATTCGGTAGCTGGCCTCCCTTTTGCCGCGCTTACGCACCTCGAGATATGGATCCGATCGAGATCGTCTACGAGGTTGCGCCGGGGACCTATCAGAGGGCCTTCCGGGCCTATCTCTGGCGTGCGTTCGGGGGCTTCGCGATCGGGGCGTCCCTGGCGCTCGTCCTCGCGGCGGCGGTCGGGCGGAGCGAGCCCTGGCTCTCGGGCTTCCTCGCCGGCGTAGCGCTCGCCTATCTGCTGAATCTCTGGCGCTTCTACCGCCGGATCGCCGCGCTCGCCGAGGCGCGCGGCGACTCGCGCGTCACCTTGAGCATCGGCGAGCCCGGCATGAGCTTCCACTCGGAGCGCGGCGACTCGCTGATCCCCTGGCAGCGCATCCACGGCGTCGTCCAGCGCGGCGAGGTCGTCGAGCTCGACCTGGGTCGCGCCGAGCCGCCGATCTGGATCCTGGCGCAAGCGGTGGCCGGCCGCCCGCTCGAAGCGATCCAGGAGCTGCGCCTGCAGAAGAGCGCTCCAGCCGCACAATAGCTGCCAGCCGCTTGGTCAGCGATGCGTAAGTAACAGTTCTTCAGTGACTTTGCAAGGCCAGTCTCTGCGTCCCCCCGAGCGCCCCTCGAGCGCATTCGGATTGTCTGACCGGATCCGTCGCCCTGTCCGAATCGGCAAGACCCTCCGGAACACCCCCAAGTCGAGGCCGATTCAGGCTGTGCGCAGCAGCCAAGGCGAGTGTGCGACGCAACCTCGGGCGCACTGGATCGATTTCAAGTACCAGAAGGGGCGCAGCCCTTGGGGCCTCACCAAGCGGGTAGTATTGGCGAGGGCCGACCTGGCCCGGCTATTGCGCACTTACAAGCGCGCGACCGGTCAAGCGCTGGTCGCCGCCACCTAACAGGGAGGTCCAGGAAAAGTGGCGAATACCGAGTGGTGGCAGCGTGGTCCCATCGACGGCATCCCCGCCGTCCTGCAACCCATTGCGCACATTCTCCTCCAAGTTCGCGAGAGTGTCGGCGAGATCGTCGAGCCTTTGACGGGGCAAGAATGGAACGCCCGCCCTGCAGGTGTGGCCTCCGCCGCCTTTCACGTGCGCCATATTGCCGGAGTCATCGATCGCCTCTTCACCTACGCCCGCGGGAACGCGCTATCGCCAGAGCAACTTGCGGCGATCCGGTCGGAAGGTCAGGAGCTCCTCGCAGCGGACATCGCGACAGTTCTGGGTACCTTATCCAAACGAGTGGACACCGCTGTTGCGGAGCTGCGCACGATCGATGTCACGACACTCGGCAACTTTCGCGGAGTGGGACGGGCCCAGCTCCCTTCGACGGTCATCGGTTGCCTCGTGCACGGCGCAGAACACGCGATGCGTCATGTGGGGCAACTTTCGGTTACCGCTCGTATCGTTCGGTCTGGCAAGCGTGAAGCGTGATTTTCTCTCAGCTCTCTGCGCGGCCTGACCGGCGCTTGCAGCCGGCGACGGCTGTTTCGATCCTGAGCCGCCGCGGCTGAAGCGCGGATGCTGGACGCCTGATATTGAAACATCTTCCAGGAGGCTCCATGCGCAAGCACGATCACGACGACGCGCACAAGATTCGTGACCATGCGCCCGCGGCTCACGCGAGCGAGGCCTACCGCCTTGCCTACGCCGCTGCCCAGCCCGACGCCGGTCGGACGGTCGTTGCCGTCGAGCTCGAGGCGAAAGAGTTCGATTGGACCGTCGCCCCCGGAGCCACGTTCAGAGCCTGGGGGTTCAACGGCCAGGTCCCCGGCCCGACCATCGAGGCGGAGGTCGGCGACGTGCTCGAGATTCGTCTCGCCAATCACCTGCCCGAGCCGACGGTCGTGCACTGGCATGGTCTGCGTATTCCGGCGGCCATGGATGGGACGGAGATGGTGCAACGACCGATCGCGCCGGGCGAGACCTTCGTCTACCGGTTCAAGCTCCCGGATGCGGGCACCTTCTGGTATCACTCGCATTTCAACGAGATCGTGCAGCTCGAGCGTGGGCTTTACGGGGCGCTGGTGGTGCGGTCCCGGGAGGAGCCGACCTTCGATCACGAGCGTGTCCTGGTGTTCGACGATGTCGAGCTCGCGGGCGATGGCCAGGTCAAGCCCCCCGGGGGGTGGATCGAATCGCACGACGGGCGCGAAGGCAGTACCCGGCTCGTGAACGGGAAGCAGGAGCCCGAGCTCACGATGGCGGCCGGCCAGATCGAACGTTGGCGGATCGTCAACGCGGCGAGTGCGCGTTATCTGCGCCTGGCGATCGGCGGACGATCTTTTCGAATCATCGGCACCGATGGCGGGCTCATCGGCTCGCCCGTCACGGCCACCGAGATCCTCCTGGCGCCGGCGGACAGGATAGAGCTCGCAGTGGGGCCCTTCGCCGAAGGAGAAGCTCATCGCGTCGAAACGCTGCCGTTCAATCGTGGATCCTTCAAGGCGCACCGGAAGCCGGAACTGTTCGCGACCCTCCGCGTCGGACGCGAGGCGCCCTCGAAGGCTGAGGTCCCCGAGACGCTGCGCCGGATCGAACCTCTGGTCACTGGACCGGTCGAGGTGAGCCGGGAGGTTCGTCTGGGTTTCACGCTGGGTCTCGAGCACGGTGTCGAGTTCACGATCAACAAAGAGCAGCACCACCACGCTGACCCGGTGCGGGTCGGTGAGCTGCAGGTCTGGGACGTCGTCAACCGTTCCCCGGTCCATCACCCGTTCCACCTCCACGGTTTCTTTTTCCAGGTGTTGCAGGTGAACGGGAAGGCCCCCGAGTTTCTGTCCTGGGAAGACACTGTCAACGTGTCCGCGTTCGGCAGCGTCCGCATCGCATGGATGCCGGACGACCGGCCTGGAGAATGGATGTACCACTGCCACATCCTCGAGCACCACGCGGCCGGGATGATGGCGCACTTCGACGTCGTGCGCTGATCGGGTGTCGTGCTCGGCCGCCAGCTGCCTGGATCTGCCAAGTGCGGCCGAGCAAAGAAGATGCACTCTGAGGCTCGGCGGGAAGCTCCAGTGGCTCGGCGAAAGCTCCTCTCGGGCATAGTCCTCGTCACGGCAGTCTTGCTGTCCTGCTCGCCCCGCCCGGAGGCCCGCGTCCGCTTCCTCTTCTGGGCGAAGTACGTGAGTCGCGAAGCGCGCAACGCAACCGTCGCGGCCTCCGCGACGAACAGCGACGACGAAGTCGAGGTCTTGAGACGCCGATTGCATATTTCGGACCGGCAGCTCGAGGCCATCCTTGCGGAAGCGCAGGCTGAGAAGTGGCCCGATTCGCCCAGGTGCCAGCCCGCGCCAGAGCCCTATTACACGAACGCTCTGCTGCTCCGACCCAAACCGATGCAACGTATCGAGGGGCACCAGACTCGGGAGTCGTGTTCCCGGCAGCTGCAAGGGACAGTCATCGTCGACGCGGTCATCGGAGCCAACGGAGCTGCAACAGGGGTCACCGTCCGCAAGGGTATCGACCCGGTGCTGGATCAACAGGCGGTCAAGACAATCGAGTCCGCGCCGTGGCTGCCGGCGCTGCTGTGTGCCCGACCGGTTGACGTCCACTACACCCTCGCAATTTCATTCCGCTTGTCGTCCTGCAGCGGTGTGAGCGGGTCGCCTGATGCGTCGTCTCAGCGGACGCCAGGTCCGCTTCGCGTCCCTGCCGCAGCTCACCTCCGACTCCCAGAGACGCGGGACTCACGAGTCCGAGAGGAGTAGCCATGAGCATCCACCTCGTGGCGAGCTTCCCTGGGCAGTTCTTCGACATAGTCGACCGATTCCGTCGTCTTTACAGTGCGCCAAACTTCAGCGCAAGCTGCCAAACCCAAAGCTCCTCAAGCCCATGCGCCCCCCCACACCAACTGTGCGATACCCTTATTCCATCAGTGTCATACGAAATAGCGATGTCACACTTGTCGACGAATCCAAGTAGCAGGCAGGAGGGGCACTGATGAATGGCTCAGAGCTCTTCAAGTCGACAAGGGCCTCACTGGGCGCGGCGACAGTTCTGTGGGGTCTGTACTTCCTCGCTGCCATTGTCCACACGATTGTCTCCGGCCGCAGGGCAAGTGAACTCTTGGTCGCCGCATGGCTGTTCGCGATCTACGGGGTTGTCTTCGCAGTGGCTCTTCTTCTCTTTTTCGGACCTCTCTTGCAGTTCTCCTTGTTGAGGCGTCTGGGCGCGGCCATGAGCCTTCCCATTTCCGCGCTGCTTTCCGTGGCGACTGTCGTAGCCATCTCGCTCTACTTTCGCGATAGCGGCGACCCGTCGACCGTTAGAACCGTTCTCGCCTACTGGGGTAGGGAGCCCCTGTCCTTCTTTGTGGCCTTCTCGCCGTTCTTGGCGGCGAGTGTTGCTTTCGCCTGGTTCCGAGGGCGCGCGGGGCGTTCGTGACCTGCCTGCCAACAACTCGCTCGAGCGGGAAAGCGGGCTGCGCCCGTTTGCCGCTCAGCCCATGATTCGTTAGCCATCACGGTTACCGGCCTGCCAAGCGCCCGTCTCCGAAGCGGAGCCCCGTCGCTTAGGCATATGCTCGAGACAACATGAAGGCGTATGTCAACGCTGTGCACCCTGTCCTGATGTCAAGCGATCTCGTGGTGTCGATTCAGTTCTTCGAGCGTCTTGGATTTCGCGAGCTGTTCCGCGACACCCCCATTGACACGCGCTACGCTGGCGTGTCTCGCGACGGCGCCGAGATCCACCTGCAATGGCATGCGCCACAACAATGGAAGCACAACGCCGATCTGCCCACCTATAGGTTCCTGGTATCAGACGTCGATCAGCTCTATGCCGAGCTTCTTGGCTGTGGGGCCTTACCAGTCGCAACGCCCCATCAGAGTCCCTGGTCGGCGCCAGGCAACACTCCTTGGGGCACGCGCGAGTTCCACCTTCGTGATCCAGACGGCAACGGCTTGCAGTTCTATCAAGCGGCGTCTGGCTTGGATCATTCCGCAGAACGTCTATGAACAGCTGCTGCGTGCCGTTTAACCCCTTGTTGCAGCGGACGCCACCCGTGTGAGCTTTCCACCATCCTCGGGTCTGGCGTCGACCAGCCTTCGCTCCGCTCGGCGGCCCGGCCGAATGGCGCCGCTGAGCTCATAGTCCGTTAAGCGGCTCAGGCGGCCAACGTGGCTCCACAACCCCAGGAATCTGCGAACACGATCGAGGTTAGGCCTTCGGCCATCGAGGGGCTAGGTCTATTCGCGGCGGTTGCGTTGTCGCCTGGGCAGACGATTCGCGAGGTCAACGTTCTCCGCGAGATCTCACCCGAACAGCCTTTGCGGCCGGACCTCGGCGAACGCTTCGACCATTGCGACTACCCGGACGGCAAGGTTGTCCTGCTCGGATTCCCGGACCGGCACGTGAATCACTGCTGCGACCCGAATGCCTTTGCACGGTACGAAGGAGATCCATGCTTCCTTGTCGCCCTGCGGGCAATTGCTCCTGGGACGGAGATCACCATCGACTACAACATCAACATCACGGGCGGCAGCGAGTGGCCGTGCCATTGCGGCGCACCGCGATGTTCCGGCCGGTGCGTCGGCGACTTCTTTCGCTTACCGCTCGAGATCCAGCGGGAATATCGTCCGCTTCTCGCCTCGTGGTTCGTCCGTGCACACGCCCGCCGACTCGAATCGCTCGACGTGGTTGCGTGATCGCCGTCGAACAGGCCGTCTCAGCGAACGCCAGGGCTGGCCTTCGGCCCTCCCTGCCGCCCCCTATAGAGAACCGATGAAAGCAGCCACCATCGCGCGGTATGGGTCGCGCGGCGTCATCGAGGTACGCGACGTCCCGGCGCCGGTGCCCGGACCGGACGAGGTTCTGGTCCGGGTCCATGCCGCGACGGTCAACCGGACCGATTGCGGCGAGCTCCTTCACCCGACCCTCATCCGGCTGCTGACCGGTGCCGGGCGATCGCGACGACAGATTCTCGGCTTGGACTTCGCCGGCACCGTCGAAGCCGTTGGCGCGGCGGCCAGCCTGTTCAAGCCCGGAGACCGCGTTTTCGGAATGTGCGGGTCCCGGAAGGACGGCGCCCAGGCGGAATATTTCTGCATGCCCGAAACCGGGGCGATCGCGCCCATGCCCTCGAATCTGCGCTTCGATCAGGCTGTCCTCTGCGAAGGCGCCTTTTACGCCAATCCGACCATCGAGCATTTCGCCCTGAAACCCGGCCACCGGATCCTGATCTACGGCGCATCCGGCGCGATCGGCACCGCAGCGCTTCAGCTCGCCAAGGATCGCGGCGCCGAGGTGACCGCGGTCGTGGCCGGCCGCCACCTCGGACTGGCCCGTTCGCTGGGAGCCGACCTCGCGGTCGACTACACCACCGACGCCTTCGAGAAGCTCGGCCCCGACTTCGACTTCGTGCTGGACGCGGTGGGCAAGCTGGGCATCCGCCGATGGCGGCAATGGCTCAAGCCCGGGGGCGTCTTCGCGACCACGGATCTCGGCCCCTGGTCGCAGAATCTGCTGTTCCTTTTCTGGTCGAAGGTCACGGGAAGCGGGCGGGTCGTCGTTCCCCTTGCGAAGCGGGGAAGCGGGCAGGCGTTCGTGACCGGACTCAAGGACAAGATCGAAGCGGGCCGATACATTCCCGTCATCGATCGCCGATATCCCTTAGCCGCGATCGCCGAGGCCTACCGATACGTCCAGACCGGAGAGAAAGCTGGCGTGGTCGTCATCGACGTCGTCACGGAGGGTCGGCCTGCCGAGCCCGGGTGAAGACCGCTCGAGCGAGCGACCACCGTCGGGGTTACAATCCCGAGATCGTCATGAACATGAGCCGTTCTTGCCGCCTCGCGGGAGGCCGCGCCGCCGCGTTGGCGGTCGCGGGAGTCTGGCTCGCCGCGCTCCCCGTCTGGCCGGGCGTCTCGGCCAAGACCGGGGTCGTCAACGTGCTGCAGAAGAGCATCGACGACGACGCGGCGCGAGTGTGGCGGGACGCAGCGGGCGCGGTGCGCGAGTTCCGGCTCTGGAACGGCAAGACCACGGCGAACCGGGCGGCGACCTTCTTTCCCGCGTACGCGAAGAGCCTCGGATTGACGACCGACGACTGGATGGAGGCGCTCGAGGCCGGGTCCACTCCGACCGCCCCAGGTCTCGCCGCACGCGCCGGCGCGACTCCCGTGGTCGGTACCGGCGGCGCGAACCACGTCGCTCCGCTGCACCTGACTCGCGCCGTCGAGCATCCCCGCTTTCGGCAGACGTGGAAGGGAATACCTGTCGAGTGGGCGCACTACACGCTGACCACGGTGCGCGGCACGGTCGTCGGCGGCCACGGCAACATCGCGACCCCCATCGACACGGCGACCGCGCCGGCGGTCTCGGCGACCGTGGCGCTCGCCAAGGCGATGAGCGCCCTCCCCGGCATCCGCTGGGCCTGGGTGGCGGATCCGGCGCACGTCCGGGCGCCGGCCGGCAGCCTGCGCATCTACTCGCGCGACTTCGGCAAGACGCAGCCGTTCCGGCTGGCCTGGCGCTTCGACATGCCGGCGGCGGGGCCCGCCGCGCCGGCGAAGATTCACGCGCAATCGCCGACTCCCGTGTCGACGCTCGCGCAAGGCGGGTACGTCGCCTGGGTGGACGCCGTCCAGGGCACGCTGCTGGGAAGCCAGTCCGATCGGCTCGACCTCACCGAGACACTCGCCAGCGGCACGCGGCTCGACGGCGCCCGGGTGACCTTCACCACGACCGCCGCGCCGACGCCGCGGCTGCAACCGCGGGTCCACGGTCCCGCCACCTACTGGCTGAAAGAGTCGACCTTCCGCAAGATCGACACCGTGGACGTCGGCTCCGCCCCTCCCAAGACGCCGCCCACAGATTTCACCAACGCGGGCACCGAGTGGGACGGTGCCGACCTGCGCCGCGGAGTCTCCGCGCATTGGGCGGCCGAACAGTTCTTCGACCTGGTCGCTCACCAAGACGCCTGGTATCCCTTTGTGGATCCTCTGACCCTCGAGGTGGGCGGCGCTTGCGTCGACGACCTCGCCAAGACCTACTGGCCGGGCGAGAAATCCCGCGAGCGCTCGATCTTCCTCTGCAGCCTCCCGGGCAGCGCCGACTCCCCGTTCGAGCAGGCGCACATGGTGGGCCACGAGCTCACCCACCTGCTCAACTATTACGGACGGGGCGGCTTCGAGCCCGCCGATCTGCCCGAGCCGCGCGCCATCGAGGAGGGTCTGAGCGACGCCTGGGGGTTCGTCTTCTCGAACCGGGTGCTGGGCGCGAGCCCCAAGCATCCTTGGACGGCGGCCGCGGGCACGAGCGAGGAACGCAGCTTCGCGAACCCGCTCGCGAATCACGCCCCTGCGACCTACGGTGGCCAATACTGGAACCCGCGCGGCGATCCGCACGCCAACGCCATGGTGCTGGGGCACTGGTTCTACCTGCTGGTCGAAGGCGGCGCGGGCACCAACGATCTCGGCACGCCCTACGACGTCGCGGGCATCGGCATGGAGGCCGCCGCCCAGGTCCTGCTCGCCACGATCCGGGAAGACCTAAACCCGCCCCTCAGCTACCAGGAGCTGCGCGGCGCGACGATCCTGCTCGCGAAGACCGATGACTTCGAAGCCGAAGAGGTGGCGGCGGCCTGGGACGCCGTCGGCGTGGGGGATCCGCTCGCCCCCGACATCCGGCATTGGCCTTCGCCGGGCGCGCTCGCGGTCGATCCGTGGCCGCTCACGCCGTCGTTCGCGCAGCCCCTCCATCCACCCGATCGCGGCACCGACGACGAAGTGCAGTGGCGGGTGCAGATCTCGACCGCGCAGGATTTCTCGTCGGAGGTCGTCGTCGACGAGACGTTCGCGAGCTATCAGGAGATGCCGCCGAGCTATCTCCGACCGATGACGGTCTACTGGTGGCGCGTCAAGGCGTTCCACGCGCGCGATGCGAATTGGGACGCGGACTGGGCGTTCACCAGCGCCTTCGAGACCTCGCGCGCCCAACCTCAGGACGTGACACCCGTCGACGGCGCGACCCAGGTGGATCCCTGGCCGACGAAATTCGCCTGGGCACCGATGGAAGGCGCCGCTTCGTACGAGGTCGAGCTCGCTGACGACCCCGCCTTCACGGCCAACCTGCGCTCGACGAAGGTCACCGGGCCCGCGGCGGAGCTCGACGCGCGGCCTTCGCGCACCCAGTACTGGCGAGTGCGTGCCTGGCCGAAGAGCGGCACGGTGCCCGGCGATTGGTCGACCGTGGTTCAATCCTCGGGCTACGGCGGCGAGACGAATGGCCTCGAGCGCGCCTGGAGCGAGGAGGTCGCGCTCCGCTTCGAGACCGGCGACGGGGCTCCGGTTGGCCTGTCCCCCGCCGACGGCGCGACCGCGGAACCGTGGGGCCTCGAGCTCCAATGGGACGACGCGGGCGCCGAGACGTACGACGTCGAGATCCAGCAGGACGATGGGGCGATCGTCCCGCACTCGACTCGGGGCGCGCCGCAGAACGGCGTCTTCAGCCTCGGGGTCAACCTGATTCATGGGAGCAACTACTCCTGGCGCGTCATGGGTCATCTCGCCGGCGACGACAGCGGCTGGTCGGAGTGGGCGAAGTTCGCGGCCGGCGACGAGCAGGTCACACCGCACCGGCCGGTCGACGATCCAGCGGGAGGAGTCTGCCTGTGGCCCGCACGCTTCGGCTGGCTGCACGTTCGCGGAGCGCTGAGCTATGACGTGGAGGTGGCGGTAAGCGACGCCACCTTTCAAACGGCATCCCTGGTCGCGAGCGCACCCAATGCCGCGCTCCTCGCGGGTCTGCCGCTACCAGCGGTCG
>CAWDWZ010000004.1:0-627738 GCA_963806165.1 Thermoanaerobaculia bacterium | reverse complement strand
CCCGGGGTCCCCCTTTTGCCCATGCCGGAGGAGTTGCAGGCGGGCACGGGGGGCGCGAGCCGGCCACAGCGGGAAGCCCGGGATGCCGTGCGGCGCGCGCGCCCCTCCCGGCTGTGTCCGCCGCCACCCCTCGTCGAGCCGGACGCCGTGCCGTCCGGTGTACACCCGCAGGCGCCCGGGGCCCCGCGCTGGCCCCGCGCCGGCCGGTCGGATCAGCCGCGCGAGCGCACCTCGGGTACCAGCCGGTCGCGGATCTCGTCGCGCACCCGTCGGAAGACGGTCATCTGCTCGCCATCCGTCCCCTCGGCTGCCGCCGGGTCGAGGAACGAGATGTGCAGCTTCGGGACGGGGCGGGGGAACGTGGGGCAGGCCTCCTGGGCGGAGTCACAGACCGTCACCACCAAGTCCCACGGCTGGTCGAGGTAGGCGCCGACGTGCTCGGGCTTCCCGCCGGAAATGTCCACGCCGACCTCTGCCATCGCGCGAACGGCCAAGGGGTGGACGCGGGCGGCGGGGGCCGTGCCCGCTGAGCGGGCCTCCCACTGCGAGCCGAGTAAGTGATTGACCCATCCCTCAGCCATCTGCGACCGGCAAGAGTTGCCGGTGCAGAGCACGAGGACGCGCTTCTTATCGCCGCTGGCCATGGTACCCCCCGGGTCTGCGGATCGGCCGCGAACGACACCGTGCCGCGATGGCCCGTCGCCGGGACGTTACTACACGTCGTGTGACAGCAACATGACGGCTTCAGCTCGCCTTGCGAGCCCGGAGTGTGATCGACCGCACCTTGCCCTCGATCTCCTCCCAGCGCACGCCCGTTCGATCGATGAGCGCCGCCGCCTCCGCGGGGGCAGACGCGACCAGGCCGGCCAGGTAGTCCACGTCCGACAGGACCTCGGCCGTACCGAGGCCTGCGGCAGTCAGTTGGCCGAAGTAGTCTTCCCGCAGGGCTGCGCCGGCAATGCAACCGACGTAGGCGTACACGTCCCGCTCGACCGCGGCCGGCAGGCGGCCGTCGAGCACCACGTCCGAGATGACGAGGCGGCCCCCCGGCTTCAGGACCCGCGCGATCTCGGCGAAGACGCGGGCCTTGTCGGGAACGAGATTGATCACGCAGTTGCTCGTGACCGCGTCGACACTCGCATTGTCGACAGGCAGCGCCTCGAGCCGACCTTCACGGAACTCGACGTTCGTCGCGCCGATCCGGACGGCGTTGGTGCGGGCTCGCGCGATCATCTCGGGAGTCATGTCGACACCGATCACCCGGCCACTGGGACCAACCTCTCGCGTCGCGAGAAAGGCGTCGATGCCAGCTCCCGAGCCGAGGTCGAGCACGGTCTCACCTGCGCGCAGGGCCAGATGTCCGATCGGTGCGCCGCAGCCCAGCCCGAGGTTCGCCCCGTCGGGCAGAGCGTCGAGGTCGTTCTTCCTGTAGCCGATCCCGAGGCTGACCGGGACCTCGGCAGGGCCGCAGCACCCGGACGGGCCACAGCAGCTTCCGCCGCCCACCGCGATACGCCCGTAGCGCTCGCGCACCTCGCTGACGATCGTGTCCTTCTCAGTGTTTGCCATCGCTTCCTTCCTTGGGCGCGCCGGAGCAGCAGGCCGGAGAGTTGGTCATCAGGTGTTCGAAGGCGCCGGAGCAGCAGTTCTCGGTCGCCTCGCGAACCGCGTGGAGCAAGTCGTGAAGGCCGTCGAGTGCCGCCTCGCGCCGTTCCGCGGGCAGCCGTGCGAGAACACTACGCGCGAACTCCTCTTCGCGTCGTCCGACCTGCAGCGCTGCCTTACAGCCAGGGCGAGTGAGTCGCACGCGCGTGGCCCGCGCGTCGTCCGGGTCCGACTCGTGCTCCACGAGGCCGGCGTGCTCGAGTCGGGCGAGATTGCGGGTCAACGTGGAGGGCGTGATCCCGAGCCGGCGGCCGAGCGTCGAAAGCCGCAGCGCACCCTCGGCCTGGAGCACCTCCAGGGTCGCAGCCTGCGCGACGGTGAGGCCGCAGCACTGGACGTCGGCGCGCTCCGCGATGGCGAAGCGACGGACCAGGAGTTGGATACCGTCGAGCAGCCGGCGGGCCGCCGCGTCGAACACGACCGCCGGGACCTTCTTCCCACTCACCGAGCGCGCCTCCATCACAACACTTGTACGCTACAACAAACGCACCGGTCAAGGCCTATCCGTGGCGTTCGACGAGCGCCTCTTCGCTTTCGTGCTGTCGGACGAAGCGGCGTAGCGGGGCCGACATCCGCCTTACTCGCTCACGACGGAGATTTCGGGCTCGAAAATGACCTCCGACTTCACCGAGTTCGCAACCAGGCTGTACTTCTGCGCGGCCTGTAGTGCCCGCCCGACTCGGGCCTCGATGACAGACTGGGGTTCGTCACCCGTGGCGACGCGAATGCGGGGCCGGAAGAGGAGACGGGTAAAGGTTTCGGTTCGGTCGAGTTCGATCAGCTTCGTACCTTCGGTCCTGCACTCGTATGATTGGAGCTTCAGCTTGAAGCGCTCAGTCGCCCAGATGAACATCAGCATCACGCAAGTGTTCGCAGCGGCTACGAACGCGTCCTCGGGCGTGAACACACCGGGATGCCCTTGCGCGTCCGGCGGTGCGGAGAACTTCATCTCGGGGCCGTTCCCCATGGTCAGGTGGCCCCAGTGGTCGCCGGTCCACTTGACGGTGGTGTGGTAGGTGGCCGTGCGGCTCATTTCGGCGCCTGGCGTTCGCACTGAGCCGCGTATTCCCTGAGAAGAATCTCGCGCCAAGCGGCCTCTGCCTCCGGGGCCACATAGTTGTAGACCTTGACCATCGCCAAGAGGTCCTGGGCGACGGCGTCGCTCGGGGACCGGCGCGCCTCTCGCAGCTTGTCGAAGATCAACGGCAGCGCGACGACCTCGACCGACTGACCCGCGATCGTGAGCACCTTCACGGGAATCCCGGATCCGCACGAGCAGCCGACAGCCGGTGAATCACTGGAGGCCACAGGCGTCTCGGCGCCGGCGTCCGGGCGCTTTCCCTTGCCCAGCACTTGATCGACGAGTGCCGCTAGCCGCTCGGCGGTAAGGGCGACGGCCTTCTGCCCCGCCTGGCTGAGGGAGCGGCGGCCCTGGATGTCCCCGATACCATGCTCGGCCGCAAGCTGGCTCACCACGATGCTGGCCGCGGGTTTGGCGGAGTAGGTCTCGGTACCGTGCGCGGCGCACTTGAGGTCACAGCCATCGACCGTGATGGTCGGGTGGAACTTCGCGAAGGCGCGGTCTCCCTCTCCGCCTGCCAAGAAGAGCGGCAGACAGATCGTCACCGTCTCGCCACGCCTGAGCTCGTGCAGCACCCTGAGCGCGGCGAGCCGTGTGACGGTGCCCTCGGCGAGCTCCTCGCCGGAGCAGGCGACGATTCCCACTTTGCGGTGCGGCAGGCTAGGCATGATCGCCTCCACTGTTCGCTTCGCGGACAAGGTCGTCGACGACCTTGGCCATCTGCTGGGCCATGATGCGTGCGAGCTGCCTGCCCTCGGCGTTGAGCTCCGCGATGCCGTCGGGCTTGAGCTCCTTGTGCTCCCGGTAGGCATCGAGCACCGCCACCTCTCGCGCGATCGTTCCGCCGCTGTGCTTGACAAGCTTGGCCGCGCACGTGAGCTTGCAGCCGTCGATGGTGATCACCGGGCACTGGCGCACACGATCCCTCGCCTGCTCGTCACCAAGAACCAGCTTTGAGAGGGCCACTAGCCGCGTGGTGTCCGGCCGCAACTCGTCGCACAGCTCATACCCCGCCTCGCGCGCGACGCTCCCAGACGCCTTGCCGATGCCGCTACAGGGAACGACCACAACCTGCGGTCTGCCCGCGCTCATAGCTTCTTCGCCTCCTCTTCCGCCTGCGACTTCATCACCGACAGGTAGGCCGTCGCGTCGAGAAGCAAGGTGCGCTCGGCCTCCCAGTTGATCGCCTCTATCTCCGCCAGCCATCCCTTGTCGTAAGGGCTCTGGTTCACGAGCTCGGGGTTCGGTTCGAGCGCGGGGTTGACAGTCTCGATCGTTCCGCTCACCGGCGAAGCAAGGACGATGTTGACCTTGATGGTCTCGAGGTCCGCGAGGTCGTCACCGACCTGCAGTCTGGTCCCTGCCGGTTTGACGGTCACGAAGGTCGTGTCCCCACTGCGCTGCTGGAGGTAATCGGTCAGGCCGACCCGGACCCGATTGCCTCCCTGGGGCTGGACCCAGAAGACCCACAACCCGTCGCGGCAGTAGAGGCGGTCGGTGGCTACCCGGAAGATGAACTTGTCGACTGTGGTCTCCAGGGACTCGGACATGGTCGCTCCTGAGCGTGAAGCCATGTGGATGGTCGCGCCGCTGAATGCACGCGCGGCCTCACGGACCGCTTCGAGAAGGGTTGGATTGGACCGCGAGCGCGTGGACTCGCGCGGCCGCGGCGCTGCCCGCCGAGCGGGCCTCCCACTGCCCCTCAGTAAGGTGGTTGATCCAGCCGTCCGCACATCTGCGGCCGGCTGGAATTGCCGGTGCAGACGACGAGGACGCGCTTGGCCATGGCCGTTCTCTCCGAGAGCGGCGGCTTGGATCATCCGATCCGGTTGACCGCCAGGGCAAATGGTACTACATTTCGCATGATACCGAAATGGCAAAATCACTCGAGTCCACCGTGTACGCCCTGAAGGCCCTGGCCCACCCGGGCCGACTGCGCATCCTGGCCATGCTGCGCGGGGGCGAGCTGTGCGTGTGCCAGATGACCGCGGTGCTCGATCTGGCCGCCTCCACCGTCTCCGCGCACCTCGCCGACCTCAAGCGGGCGGGCCTCGTGGGGGAGCGGAAGGACGGGCGGTGGGTGTTCCACCGGCTCGGCGAGGGTGAGGCGGCCGCCGCTCTCCTCGAGCCGATCTGGAGGGCCATCGCCAAGGACGCGCAGGTCGAGGCGGATGCGCGGCTGCTGCGCGACCTCCGTAAGGTCGGCGTCGAGGAGCTTTGCCGGGTGGACCTGGACCTGAAGCGCCTCGGCATCAAGCGCCCGCCCGCGGTCGAGGCTCGGGCGCGCCAGTAGGAGAGGAGAAGAGTCGGATGGGACAGGCCGCCCGCATGAACGTCTTCGAGCGCTACTTGAGCCTCTGGGTGGCCGCCTGCATGGTTCTCGGGGTCGCGATCGGGAAACTCGCGCCAGGCCTCGTGGGCGCGATGCGCGACATGGAGTTCGGCACCGGGAGCCACATCAACATCCCGATCGCCATCCTCATCTGGCTGATGATCTACCCGATGATGCTCAAGATCGACTTCGCGTCGATCCGGGGCGTCGGGAGGCGGCCGGGCGGGCTCGCGGTCACCCTCGTCGTGAACTGGCTGGTGAAGCCCTTCTCGATGGCGTTCCTGGGCTGGCTCTTCTTCCGCCATGTGTTCACGCCCTGGATCGGCCCCGAGCTGGCCAGCGAGTACATCGCGGGCGTCATCATCCTCGCCGCCGCGCCCTGCACGGCGATGGTGTTCGTCTGGTCGTATCTCTCGGACGGGGATCCCGCCTACACGCTCGTCCAGGTGGCAGTGAACGACCTGATCATGCTGGTCGCCTTCGCCCCGGTCGTGAAGTTCCTCGTCTCGGGAGCCTCCGGCCTCCAGGTGCCCTTCGCTGTCCTCCTCTACTCGGTCCTCATCTTCGTTGTGATCCCTCTCGCTGCCGGCTCGATCAGCCGCAGCGTGCTGATTCGCCGCAAGGGAAGCGATTGGTTTGCGGACCGCTTCCTGCCCGTTCTTCCAACCGGTCACCGTGATCGCGCTTCTCGCTGACGCTCGTCGCCATCTTCGCCTTCCAGGCGGAGAACATCACGACGCGTGCCTTCCACGTGCTGCTGATCGCGATCCCGATCCTGATCCAGGTCTACTTCAACTCGGGCCTCGCCTATGGGCTGATGAAGCTCTTCCGCATCCCCTACGGCGTCGCCGCCCCTGGCGCGTCTCATCGGCGCTTCGAATTTCTTCGAGCTGGCGGTCGCGACCGCCATCGCCCTCTACGGGCCGGGCTCCGGCGCCGCCCTCGCCACGGTCGTGGGTGTGCTGGTCGAGGTGCCGGTGATGCTGTCCGTCTGTAAGTTCTGCGTGGCCACGCGCGGATGGTTTGACGCCCCGAAGCGTTGACGCCGGCCAAGAAGGAGAAGGAATACGTTCATGAAGATCCAGATCTTCGATCCGCCGATGTGCTGCTCGACCGGCGTCTGCGGGCCATCTGTCGACCCCGAACTGGTCCAGCTTGCGGCGGACCTCGACCGGCTAAGACGCCAGGGCATCGACGTGGAACGCCACAGCCTGTCGCAGGAGCCGGCCTCCTTCATCAACACTCCGACCGTGAGAGCGGCACTTCGCGGCGGAGGGCAACGACTGCCTGCCGCTGACGATGGTGGACGGAGACGTGGTCTGCAAAGGTCACTACCCGAGCCGAGAGACGCTCGCTGCGCTCGCGTCGCGCGGCGCGCGCCCGGCGGCCGCCAGGGCCTGTGCGGCGAATCCCGGTGATGCAGCCCGAGTCCACCGGCGGCGGCTGCTGTGGGTCCACGTCGAGTGCCGCGGCTCCCCCCGACGACAAGCGCGGCAAGGGCCGCTGTTGTTGAAAGGAGTCACGCGGAGTCGCTCTAGGGAAGGGATGGACAAATGAAGATCGGCGAAGCACCGACCCGCTACCTGTTCTTCACGGGGAAGGGCGGTGTCGGCAAGACGTCGATCTCGTCCGCCGTTGCGATCGCCTTGGCGGACGAAGGACGGCGCGTCCTGCTGCTGAGCACGGACCCAGCGTCGAACCTGGACGAGGTCCTCAGCGTGAAGCTCGGTTCTTCGCCGACGGGAGTGCCGGGTGTTCCGCGCCTCGAGGCGATGAACCTGGACCCGGAGGTGGCGGCCGCCGAGTATCGCGAGCGAATGGTGGGTCCGTACCGCGGCGTTCTCCCCGCGGCAACCGTGCGCAGCATGGAGGAGCAGCTCTCGGGTTCGTGCACGATGGAGATCGCGGCCTTCGACGAGTTCTCCCGGCTCCTGGGCGATCCAAGTCGCACGGCGGCCTTCGACCACGTCGTGTTCGACACAGCGCCCACTGGGCACACACTACGCCTGCTGTCGCTTCCCCATGCGTGGTCCTCGTTCATCGAGACGAGCACGACCGGCACCTCCTGCCTGGGTCCGCTCGCGGGTCTCAAGGACCAGCAGAGGCTCTACCAGGCATCGGTCGAGGCGCTCGCCGATCCGCTGCGGACGACCCTGGTGCTGGTGAGCCGCCCGGAGGTCTCGGCTCTGCGCGAAGCCGAACGGTCGAGCGCGGAGCTTCGCGAGCTTGGCGTCTCCAACCAGTTGCTGGTCCTGAACGGGATGTTCAGTGCCGCGGGTGGAGACGACCGGTTGGCGGTCGCGTTCGAGCGACGTGCCCGCGAGGCACTCGAGTCCATGCCCGCGGGGATCGCGGCGCTGCCACGCCGGGAGGTCCGTCTCAGTCCTCGGCCACTTCTCGGCGTGGATGCCCTACGGACGATGGGCGATGGCGACCCGCAGGCCAGTGTGGTGATTCCGGGCAACACGGCCCGCGGGGCGTTGCCGCCGCCGCTCGTCCAGCTCGTTGACGAACTCGAACGGCCCGGCAAGGGCGTGATCATGACGATGGGCAAGGGGGGCGTGGGCAAGACGACCGTGGCCGCGGCCATCGCCCTCGAGCTGGCACGACGCGGACATCCCGTGCGGCTCAGCACGACCGACCCCGCGGCGCACCTTTCGTGGGTGATCGACCGACCGCCCGCCGGGTTGACGGTGGGCCGCATCGACGCCGAGAGTGAGACGCGCACCTACCGGGACGAGGTCATGGGTTCTGCCGGCGCGAACCTCGATGACCAGGGTCGCGCACTCCTCGCCGAGGACCTGCGCTCGCCCTGCACCGAGGAGGTCGCCGTCTTCCGCAGCTTCGCGCGCACCGTTGCCGACGGTAAGAACGGCTTCGTGGTCCTAGATACCGCGCCGACCGGGCATACCATCCTTCTTCTCGACGCGGCCGAGGCATATCACCGCGAGGTACTCCGGCAGTCGAGCCACATGCCGGAGACGGTGCGGGAGCTGCTGCCGCGCCTACGCGATCCCGAATTCACCCGAATCCTGCTCGTGACTCTCCCCGAGGCCACACCGGTGCACGAAGCCGCCAGGCTCCAGGGTGACCTGGCGCGCGCACAAATCACGCCGTTTGCCTGGGTGATCAACCAGGCACTCACCCCCGTCGACACGGCGGATCCGGTGCTCCTGAGCCGTCGGGGCAACGAGCGCGCCTACATCGACGAGGTCACTGGAGGGCTCACCGAGCGCGCCGCCTTGGTCCCGTGGCTTGCCGACCCGCCAACGGAGGCTGCGGGGCTTCAAGAGATGTTGGGTGCCACGGCGGGGTCGTGTTGTAGCGCCGCCTGAGGCGCTGGGGAGGCGTCATGGAGATCAAGGTTCTGGGTCCGGGATGCTCGAACTGCAAGAGGCTTTATTCGGAGGTGGAGAAGGCCATCGCCCAGACAGGGCAGCCGGCGACGATCACGAAGATCGAGAAGATAGAAGACATCGTGGCCCACGGCATCCTGAGGACGCCGGGGCTCGTGATCGACGGCCAGGTCGTGGCCTCCGGCCGCATCCCCGGCGCGCCCGAGATCGTGACCATGATCATGACCGCCCTGGCGAAGACAGCGGAAAGGGTGCGGCCATGAAGACGGGCGCCCTCGTCCTCGCCCTCGCCGGCGCCGCGATCGCCGCGGTTACGGGAGCAGTCCCCGTGGCCGAGCAGAAGCCGAAAGCGGCGACCGCCGTCACCGCGACCCCGGCCGCTGTCTCCCGGGGTCCTCGTCTACTACTTCCACGCCACGACCCGCTGCGCCACCTGCCGCACGATCGAGGCCTACGCCCACGAGACGCGTCGCGGGCGCCTTCGCCGCCGACCTCGAGGCGCGCCGCCTCGTGTGGCAGGCCGTCAACGTGGACGAGCCGGCGAACCAGCACTTCATCCGCGACTTCCAGCTCTACACGCGGTCGGTAGTCGTCGTGGACGCAAAGGACCCGAAACGCTTCAAAGTCCTCGACCAGGTGTGGCAGCTCGTGCGCGACAAGGCGGCGTTCCAGAAGTACGTCGAGCAGGAGATCCGCGCCTTCCGGCGGACCTGATGGACGCGTCGGTCGCGGCCTCCGCCTCGGCTCTGTGGTTGGGCATTCTGACCTCGGTCAGCCCCTGCCCGCTCGCGGCGAACATCGCGGCCATGTCGTACGTCGGACGGGAGGTCGGCAGCCGACGACGAACGCTCGTGGCCGGGCTCCTCTACACCCTCGGCCGCGCCCTCGCGTATGCGGTACTCGCCGCGATCCTCGTCGGGGGCCTCCTGTCGATCCCAGATGTGGCGCTCTTCCTCCAGAGACACATGAACCGGATCCTCGGACCGCTCCTCGTCGTCGTCGGCTTCGTCCTCCTCGAGTGCGTCCGCCTGCCGGGGTTCGGCAGCCGGATCTACGATCGGACCGGCGACCGATTGGTGAAGGCGGGCCTCGTCGGGGCCCTGCCGCTCGGCGCCGTCCTGGCCCTGGCTTTCTGCCCGGTCTCGGCCGGCCTCTTCTTCGGCGGCCTCATCCCGCTGGCCCTCGAGCACCGCTCTTCTCTCTGGCTGCCGGCGGTCTACGGGCTCGGGACGGGCCTGCCGGTGGTCGTCTTCGCCGTCCTCGTCAGCGCCGGCCTGGCCTGGGTGGGCACGGCCTTTCACCGGCTGCAAGTCGTCGAGCGTTGGGCTCGGCGCGTGACCGCCCTGGTCGTGATCGCCGTCGGCCTCTATTACACGTGGAGCTTCACCATCCGGGGAGGGTCGTCCCTGTAGCGGCTGCGTGCAGCAGGAGGATCTCATGACGACCGTGACCGTTTTCCGACACCCGCCGCCGCCGGTGATCGGAGTGTGCGGTGTCGTCTTCGATCGGGCCTTCGAAGCCTCCGAGCAGAACCTCGACTGGCTCGAAGCCGTCGGAATCGTCGTCGAGCGGATCGATCCCCAGGAACATCCTGAGGAAGCCGCGCGCTTCGAAGCGGTGAGGAACTTGCTGGCGAGCCAAGGCCACCGCTGCCTGCCGCTGATCCTCGTCGACGGCGTCCTCGTCTCGTCGGGAGCCCGTCCGACGCGTTCTCAGCTGGCGCGCCTCGTCGGGCGCAACCGCCGCCAGCCCGACCTTCCGGCGACGGGGTAGCACAGAGGAGGAGAGCCCATGCAGTCCCACACGGTCGGCTTCGTGGGTGGCGGGCGCATCACCGCCATCTTTCTCAGCGCGCTCGGCGGGCGCGGCCTCGCGCTTGACCGGGTCACGGTCAGCGACACGAGCGCTGAGGTGCTCTCGAAGCTCGGTGCACGCTTCCCGGCGATCACGACGACGGCTGCGAACAGCGAGGCAGCAGCTTGCGAGCGCGTCTTCCTGGCGCTTCACCCGCCCACGCTCAAGGCCGTCCTGCCCGAGATCGCGCCCCGCGTGAGAAAGGACGCGGTCGTCGTGTCTCTCGCGCCCGTCCTGACTCTCGCCCGCCTATCCGAGATGCTCGGCGGCTTCACTCGCCTGGCGCGCGTCCTGCCGAACGCACCCTCGCTCGTCCGCGCTGGCTTCAACCCGGTGGCCTTCGCCGACGGCCTCCCGCCGGATGTTCGTGCCGAGATCGAGGCGCTTCTCGACGGCCTCGGGGCGCACCCGCTCGTGCCGGAGGGCACGTTGGACGCGTACGCGATTCTCGCCGCGATGGGGCCGACCTACTTCTGGTTCCAGTGGCAGACGCTGCGCGACCTCGCGGCATCCTTCGGCCTCGAGCCTGCCGAGGCCGATCGCGCACTGCGCGCCATGCTCGACGGCGCCGTCCGGACCTTCTTCGACGCGGGACTGGCCTCGGAGCAGGTCCTGGACCTCGTGCCGGTGAAGCCCCTCGCCGAGGCCGAGCCCCAGATCAAGCAAGCCTACCTGGACGTACTGCCCCGGCTGCACGCGAAGCTCAAGGGGGCCTGACCAGCTGCGCGCCGTTTCGCCGGAAGGCTGGTCGGGATCGGAGTTGCCGCCGCGCTCCAGTCGACCAGCTGCACCTTGATGTGGACTCGACTGGCGAAGCAGGCCGGTGTGACCGAGGCCGAGATCGCGGAAGCGATCCTCGTCTCGCGGCCGATGAAGAGTGCCACGGTCAACGACACGGCCGCCGATGCGTTCGCCTGGCTCGAGGAGAACAGGAAGGTACGGGATCGGCGGCCGGCTCAGGCGAAGAGCAAGTAGAGACCCACGGCGACGATCAGCCCACCCCCGGCACGCTGCACGGCGACCCTCGCCCGGCCCAGGCCCCGTGAGGCGAGCACCCGCTCGACGAGCCCCACCGACGTTCCGCCGGCCAGAATGAGGGCGCAGTGGCCGAGGCTGTAGGAGGCGAGCAGGATCCCGCCGAACACGGGACCTCGGACCGGCACGAGCGCGAGAAGGGCCAGCAGGACGGGCCCCGCGCACGGCATCGAGATCAGGCCGAAGAGGAAACCGAGAGCCAGGGCACCGGCGAAGCCGCGCGCGCCCGGCTGCCGCACCCCCGCCGAGGGCAGGGGGACGTTCAGCACGCCGAGCAGGTGCAGGCCGACGAGCAGGCAGACCGCTGCGGCCACCGGCGTCCACCACGAGGCCCTCAGCCACGAGCTGGCGGCCCAGGCCGCGAGAAAGAGAATCAGGAACGCCGCAGTCAGCCCCGCGGTGAACGTCAGGGCCAGCGCGAACGACCGTCGCACCGTGCGATCACCGGGGTGGCCGCCCACGTAGCCCATCAATAGCGGGACGCTGGCCAGCACGCAGGGATTCGCTGCGGTGAGCAGGCCTCCGAGCAGAGCGGCGAGCGGTGCCCACCACGCGGCCGCAGCAATGGCGGCCGCGAGGGCCTCGCTCCACGCCTCCACCATCACTCGACTCCCATCGCTCGAAGGCGCGCCACGATCTCCGACCGGTCCAGGAAGCCTTCATGCCGCCAGACCTCCTGACCCCGGGCGTCGAAGAAGACCTGCGTCGGGATGCCGCGGATCCGATAGGAATCGGCCGCGTCCGGGTCCTCCGCGACGTTGATGAACTCGACCTCCACCCTTCCGGCGTACTCCCGCTTCAGATCGGCGAGGATCGGCGCCATCTTGCGGCAAGGGATGCAGGTGGTCGCCCCGACGTCCACGACGCGGGGCAGGCCCGAGCCTGCCGCAGCGGGAACGGCCGGAGCGTCACGCCGACGCTTGGACCACTCGCTGCCCGCGACGAGTGCCGCGATCGCGGCGAGCGCCAACACGCTTCGAGCGGCACGTGACATCAGAGATCCACCTCACGGCCGAGCGCCGGTCGCGGCGCTGGCGATCATCGAGGCGATCTCCGCTGCGCCCGGAACCCGCCCGGCGGAGACGACGCGGCCGTCGATGACGAGGGCCGGGCTCATCATGATGCCGTACGCCATGATCTCCTCGATGTCCTCGACTCTGGCGAGGCTCACCGCCTGGCCGCTCTGCGCGACGGCCTTCACGGCTTCGCGGTAGAGCAGCCCGCACTTGGCACATCCGGGACCGAGCACCTTCATCTCCATGCGTGCTTCCTCTGCGGCTACAGCACCAGGTTGAAGAGATAGCCCACCGCGAGGATGCCCGCGCCCACCACGCCGACGAACACTGCGATGAGCCGCAACGAGAGGACCTTGCGGAGGATCACCATCTCGGGGAACGAGAGCGCGATCACCGACATCATGAACGCGAGCACCGTGCCGAGCGACGCGCCCTTGCCGAGCAGGGCCTGGACGATCGGGATGACACCGGCTGCGTTCGAATAGAGCGGGATGCCGATCACGACGGCGAGGGGTACCGACCACCAGGCCCCCCGCCCCATGAACGACGCCATGAAGTCCTGCGGTACGTAGCCGTGGATGCCGGCTCCGACCGCGATCCCCACGAGCACGTAGGGCCAGACGTTCCCGACGATCTCGCCGACCGCCTCGCGGCCGCGCCGCAGCCGATCGTCCCAGCCGAGCCGCTCCTCCGGAGCCGCCGCAGCGCCCGTCTGGAGGTGGTAGACCCACGGCTCGACCCAACTCTCGAGCCGCAGCCGCCCGATCACGAGGCCCGCGACGATCGCGATCGAGAGGCCCGTCACGAGGTAGAGCCCGGCCACCTTCCATCCGAAGAGGCCGAAGAGCAGGGCGAGAGCGACCTCGTTCACCATGGGCGCCGAGATCAGGAAGGAGAAGGTCACGCCCAGCGGGACTCCCGTGGTGACGAAGCCGATGAACAGGGGCACCGCCGAGCACGAGCAGAAGGGCGTCACGATGCCCAGCAAACCCGCGAGCACGTTGCCAACGCTCTCCCGTCGGCCGGCGAGAACGCGCCGCGTCCACTCGGGTGTGAAGAACGTCCGCACGACTCCGACCCCGAACACGACGAGGACCAGCAGCATCAGTACCTTCGGGGCCTCGTAGACGAAGAACTCGACTGCGGTGCCGAGCGGGGTCCCGGGGGCGAGCCTCAGCAGGCCGAATGTCAGCCAGGACGCCGCGGCTGCCAGGTGGGTGTAGACGAGCCACCAGGCGGCGAGTGCCAGCGCCAGCTGCAAGGCTCGACGGCGGGAGATCCCCGACGGGGAGCCCTCGGCGACGCCGCCGCCGATCAGAATAGTTGTGGTCGCTTCGCTCATCGCTCGAGCCTGCGCCCACCGGTTCCGACCGCCTCGGCCAGGCGGGGACTGGCACTAGTCCATTTCGTCATAATGCGAAATGTAGTCGTTCCAGGACTCGCTTGTCAAGCCGTCCCGGGGCGCGGTACCCCTTTCGCGGATTCGTCCGGCCGTTGACCGTGGTCAACGCGACCCGGCTCGCGCCGCGCTAGGGTCCAAGGCGAGGCGGAGGTTGCCGCGACGGCCCCGACGGTCCGCCCCGAGGCCGCGCGCGAGTCGCTCCGGCAAAGAGAGGACCCAACGATGTCCACCGACACCAGCCCCTATGCTCCCCCCGAATGGGCTTTCACTTTCCACGGCCACCGGTGCCCGTTCATGCCTCTCGGCTACAGGATGGGCCTTCTGGCACTCGAGGCGCTGGGGGTCGGCCGCGATCCCGGACCACACGCTGCACGTGATCTGCGAGCTGGGGGAGGGGCATCCCCAGACCTGCCTCATGGACGGCATCCAGGCCGCCACCGGCGCGACCTTCGGGAAGACGCTCATCGAGAAGACCGGCTGGGGCAAGCTCGCGGCGACGTTCTGGTATCCCGGCAAGACCGCCGTCCGGTACGCGCTGCGCGCCAGCTTCCTCGACGAGTTCGGGAAGCAGGAGTTCTTCGCCTACCGCCAGCGCGGGATCGAGCCATCGGCGATCCCCGCCGCCGTGGCCCAGGAGGTCGATCGTCTGGTGTCTCGGGCCTCGCCGCCGACGCGATCTACTCCGTGGCGCCGCGCCCCGACTTCGTCGTACCAGCCGGTCAAGGGCTCGTTCAACAAGTCCCTGTGCTCGAAGTGTGGGGAGTACGTCTTCGAGCGCTACGTTCGCCAGCAGGACGGCAAGCCCGTCTGCATCCCCTGCTCCGGCCATCTCCGCTGAGACGTCGGAGCCGCGCATGAGCCACCGTCACGACGCGACAGGCATCGCCGATGGAGCACTCGACCGCAGGCTGTGGGCCGCCGCAGTTCTCAACGTCGGCATCACCCTCGCCGAGCTCATCGGCGGTCTCGTCTCAGGCAGCCTGGCGCTGCTCTCTGACGCGGCGCACAACCTGAGCGACGTCGTGGCGGTCGTCGTGGCGCTCTGGGCCCGGCGGCTCAGCCGCCGCCCTCCCACGGTGCGCCACAGCTACGGCTTCAAGCGCGCGGAGGTCGTGGCCGCTCTGGTCAACGCCGTCACGCTCGTCGGCGTGACCGTCCTGATCGCCCGGGAGGCCGTGCTTCGCCTGCTGCACCCCGAGCCTGTCGCCCAGGGGATCATGCTGACGGTCGCACTGGTGGCGCTGGGCGCGAACGTCGGGTCGGTCCTGCTGCTGCGGCGCCACGATCGGGACGACGTGAACGTCCGCAGCGCGTTCCTGCACATGGCGCAGGACGCCCTCGCCGCGCTCGCGGTCGTGATCGCCGCTCTCTTCGCCCATACCCCGGCCGGGCCCTATCTGGACCCTGCCGCGGCGCTCTTCGTGGGCCTCGTCGTCCTGCGCAGCGCGCTCTCTCTCGCCTGGGGGACCCTTTCGACCATCCTTGAGGGCGCGCCCGGGGACGTGGACATCGCCGATCTGGCAGATCGAGTGGGCCGTGCCTTCGCGCCCGCACGCCTGCACCACGTGCACGTCTGGGAGATCGGGCCGAAGCAGCGCCTGCTCACGGCCCATCTCGCCCTGGGGCAGGAGATGGACGGCCGGGCGATCGAGGCGTTCCTGGGACGGATCAAGGCGTTCCTGCACGAAGAGTGGGACATCGACCACGCGACCCTCGAGCCGGAGGTCGTCGGCTGCGAAGATCCGGCCCTCCTGGGCCGATGGGACGCGACCAGCGAGGCGCACGAGTGATCTCGAGCGTCGGATCCTCCGGCGCCGAGGCAGCGCAGGCCGGACCGCGACCACCGCTGTCCCTGCCGCGGATGCTCGCGCTTTTCCTGAAGATCGGCGCCATCGGCTTCGGCGGCGGGATGGCCGTGATCGCGCTCATGGAACGCGAGTTCGTCGAGAGCAGGAGAGCGCTTCCGGCGAAGGAGTTTCTCCACGGCGTGGGCCTCAGCCAGATCCTGGGCCCGTTCGCGGTGAACACGGCCTTCTTCGTCGGCCACCGCCGTCACGGCCTCCTCGGCGCGCTGGCCGCGACCGTGGCCTTCCTCCTGCCTTCGGTCGCCCTCGTGATCCTTCTCTCGTTTCTCTACTTCCGCTACCACGCGATCCCCGCCTTGCAGGGCGTACTCCAGGGTCTCGGGCCCGTGGTCATCGCGCTCATCCTCGCCGCCGCCTGGTCCATGGGGCGCAAGGCCCTCGCGAGCGTGCCAGCCGTGCTCCTGGCGCTCGCGGGCGCGGGGGCCGGAGCCTTCGGGCTGAACGCCGTGTGGGTGCTCCTGGCGGCGGGGCTGCTGGGTCTAGCCGTTGGGCGAGCGCGTTTGGGCGACGACCGCGGACGCGAGGATGCGGCGGGCGGCGCTGGAGAGGGGAGCGGGGCACGGCCACCATCCCCGGCCCGAGTGATCGTGCCACCGGTTCTGCCAGTGTCCGCGGTGGCCGGGGTTGGGTCTGTCTCGCTTGCGGGACTGGGGTTGGCCTTCCTGAAGGTGGGGCTCGTCTTCTTTGGTGGCGGCTTCGTGCTCGTTCCGATCCTGCACCAGCAACTCGTGGAACGGCTCCACTGGCTCGGTCAGCAGGAGTTCCTCGATGGCGTGGCCATCAGCAACCTGACTCCCGGTCCCATCGCGGTCCTCTCCACCTTCGCGGGGTACCGCCTTCTCGGCGTCCCCGGCGCCCTGGTCGCCACGGCGGCACTCTTCGCGCCGGCGCTGGCACTGATGGCGATCATCTGTCTCGGATACGAACGGCTCCGCGATACCGAGCGCGCCTACGACTTCCTCGCCGGCGTGGCGCCCGCGGTGGTGGGCCTCGTCGCCTCCGCCGCGCTCGTGCTTTGGCCATCCGCGATCCTGTCCTGGAGGGCCCTTGTGCTGGCCGCCGTGGCCTTTCTCCTCCTGGTGCGCTTCCGGTGGCCGCCGGTCCTCGTTCTCGCTCTTGGCGCTGCGCTGGCAGCGGCAGGGCTGGTTCCCTGATGCGAGCGAGACCAGGAGTCGCACTTCTGCTCGGCATGCTGGCTATCGCATGGCCGTCGCTCGGCCACGGCGAGACGCGGCCTGCGGCAGACGAGGCCAACGCCCAGGATCGGTTCTGGTCGCACGTCGAAGAACGTGCGGGCCGGGCCCGTGACCTTCGACTTCGGCGGGCAGGTGCGCTTCCGCTACGAGAACGACGACGGCTTCACGATCAAGGGCTACGAGCCGGGCGGCCACGACGAGCTCCTCCTGGAGAGGGTCCGCCTGGACCTGTCCGCCCGATTCCGGCAGGGGCCGCGCCTCGTCCTCCAGCTCCAGGACGCGCACGCCTTCCTCACGCGGTTCGCCGACGAGGACTTCCCGGCCAGCAGCCCGATCGAGGACACGCTCGACATTCGGCAGCTCCACGCCGAGTGGCTCCACATCGGCGGCAGCCCGCTCGGGTTCCGCGTCGGACGGCAGCAGATCTCGTACGGCGACCAGCGCGTCTTCGGCCCCGGCAACTGGGGGAACACGGGCCGCTTCGCGTGGGACGCGGCGATGCTCAAGATCGACACCGAGTGGTTCTGGACGGATCTCTGGGTGGGCAAGTACCTGCAGTACAAGTCCGAGGTCTGGCCCGACCGGTCCATCGACGACTTCCTGACCCTCGTGAGCTACTCCCAGATCAAGAAGCTGCCGTTTCGCCTCGACCTCTTCTACGTCCTCAAGTCCGACACCAGCGGGACGGTCGCCGGGGAATCGGGCTCAGGCGACCTTCGTTCGCACACGGTCGGGTTTCAAGCTGAAGGGCAGGCGTTCCGCGTCCTCGATGCCGCCGCGACGTTCGCGGCGCAGTCGGGGCGTTACGGACACGACAGCGTGCGGGCGTTCGGCGCGAACGGGAAGTTGGGCGTCCGCTTGCCCGGGCGCTTGGCAGCCCGGCTCGGCGGGCAATACACCTGGGGCTCGGGCGACTCGGATCCCGCCGACGGGGTGCACGGGACGTTCGACGGCGTGTACGGCGGGCGCGACATCTTCTTCTACGGCTACCTGAACCTGTTCTTCTGGGCGAACCTGAAGGACGCCGAGATCGACTTCAGCTGCAGGCCGCTCCGCCCGGTCGCAGTCAACGTCGAGTACCACCGCTTCGCCCTCGACCAGCCGACGGACGCCTGGTACACGACGGGCCTCAAGGCGTACCGCCGGGACCCGACGGGTCGCTCCGGAACGACGCTCGGCGGAGAGCTGGACCTCCGCGTGACCTGGACGCTGTGGCGTCACCTCGAGCTGATGGGCGGCTACGGCCGCTTCTTCCCCGGCGACTTCGTGAAGAACACGGGACCCGCGGCCCCAGCCAACTGGACCTTCGTCCAGTCCGCGTATTCCTGGTGAGAGGAACGACATGACGACGACAACACGCCCGCGCCGCCTCGCCGTCTCCGCTGCTCCTGCGCGCTTCTCGGCGCCGTCGACCCTGGGCACTCCCGCCGCGGGCATCGCGGGCCCGGCGCCCGGAGGAAGCTCTCGCACCGCAACGGCCGCCGCGACCCGCGCCATGGGCGTCTGCCCGCCGTTCCCGCTGCGCGACGAGGCCGGCAACCCGATCGATCCCGTCAAGGGCGTGAACGCCACGGTGCCTTACTCGCCGCGACAGACCTGCGGCGCGACGGGATGCCACGACTACGCGAAGATCACCGAGGGCTTCCACTTCACGCAGGGCAAGGGGGAGAAGGTCCCGCGGCCATGGCCGAGCGCTACGCCTGGGTCACGTCGCCCGGCAACTACGGCGGCAACTGGTGCTCGCCGGCGCCGCTCTACCGCCAGCTCGCGCCCAAGAAGAACGCGAGCGCCCGCGCCATCGACATGACCTCCTTCGACTTCGTCACCGCCACCTGCGGCAACTGCCATCCGGGCGGCGGGCCGCTCGAGTTCGACCGCGACGGCAAGCGCTACGACGCGTGGATGCGCGATCCCGCGTCGGGCCTGGTCGCCGGCGGTGAGAACGGCCTCGACGGCGACTACTACAAGGCGCGCTGGTCCGAGACCGGGGTGATCGAGGCCGACTGCCTGCTCTGCCACATGCCCGAGTACGACCTCAAGAAGCGCAACGCCGAGCTCGCGAACCTGAACTTCCGGTGGGCGGCGACGGCAGGCGCCGGCTTCGGAGCCGTGACCGGCAAGGTGGCGGCGAACGAGCGACCGACGGTCGCCTACGACGCGAGCAAGTTCGACGCGGACGGCAACGTCCTCGTTCACATCGCCCCCGAGCCGCGCAACGAGACCTGCCTGGGCTGCCACGCCAAGCCCGACTGGAAGAAGCGCGGCGCCGCCTACTCCGCCCGCACCGACGTCCACATGGTGGCCGGCCTGCGCTGCGTGGACTGTCACGCCGCCGGGAGCCGTGCCGCCGACCCGCGCATCCGCGGCCGAGAGGTGCACCAGTTCGGCAAGGGCGACGACCCGTCCGGGCTGGGTGCGGAACGACCTCGACGACACCGTCCGCTCCTGCGAGAGCTGCCACCTCGAAGGCTGGCGCAACGCCCCGCGCGCCACGCACGCCTGGCTGCCGCCGCTCCACCTGGAGAAGATCGCCTGCCAGACCTGCCACATCCCCGCGCGCGCAGTGAAGAGCGCGCTCGTGCAGGCCAGCGACGTCTACAACCCCGCGCCCCGCATCACGCCGCCGCCGAAGCACATCTGGACCTTCTACGACCAGGAGATGAGCTTCTGGAACCACTACGGCGAGCTGGAGCTGTTCACGGTCAAGGACCAGCCGACGAACGTCACCCGCCCGACTCTCGATCCGCTACAAGGGCAAGATCTATCCCGCGAACCGCGTCCACAGCGCGTGGGTGGGGTTCGAGGAGGAGGGCAAGCCGGGGCTGAACCAGCTCTTCATGAAGGACTTCTTCCAGATGTGGACCCAGCACCGGGCCGATCCGAGGGACAAGTACCCGGAGCTGGCGACGATCACCGACGACAACAAGGACGGCGTCATCGAGGTGAACCGGCCCGAGGAGATCGACGCGCTGCTCGCCGCGACGAAGGCCCACCTCGCGGCCACGGGGTTCCCGCTCGAGAACGCGCCGCCTCGTCTGGGTCTCGGACGGCCGGGCCTACTACTCGTCCACCGAGTCCAGGGAGCTGCCGCGCGAGGGGCACGAGGCCACCGCCTACGCCTCGGTCTACAAGTTCTCCCACGACGTCGCGCCGGCGCGGGCCGCGCTCGGCTCCGGCGGGTGCACCGGACTGCCACCGCACTGGCTCGCCGTTCTTCCAGGGGGCCGTGCTCGCGGCGGCCTTCTCCGAGAGCGATGCACGGCCGCGGTGGGTCCCCAACCACGAGATCCTGGGGATCTCCTCGCTCTGGGTGAACGTGGGCGCGTTCCGGGAGGAGCGCCTCAAGCCGGCGCTCTACGGCCTGGGCGGTGTGCTGGCGCTGCTCGCCTTGCTCCTGGGGCTGCGGTCGCTGGCCGTCCGCCAGGGCGCCTTGACTGCCCGCGTCGCAACCGGGGCCGCCTGGAGCCTTCTCATCGCAGGAATCATCGGCGGGCTCGTCGCGGTGTCGACTCCGGGTCTGCTGGACTTCATGGTCGGGCGCCGACTGACTCTCGACGCCAATCACTTCTGGATCGGCGTTGCGGTTCTGGCCGCGGCCCTTGTCACCTTCCTCATGAGGCCGCCAGCCGAAGCCCCACTCCGCCGTATCAGTCAATTCCTGACTCGTCGCCTGGGCCCCCTCCTGCTGGTGTTGAGCGCACTGGCGGGGGTGCTGATGGTGCTCAAGGTGCGGTGGCTCGAGGGCGTGACGCGACTCAGCTACACGGCGTTCGATCTGGGGCTCGTGCTGCTCGCCTCCTCGGCGGTCATGTTGCTGGCACTGCGTCTCTCAGCCGTGGGCGAGCTCGGCAGCCGCCGGACGCCGTACAGAGTCGCGAGGAGAAGGCATGGACCTCGCCCGGATAGCGCTCGGTTCGAGGCGACCCTGGGTCACGACTGCAACCCCCATCGCGGTCTTCCTGCTCGGCCCGGGCGCGATCGCGGTCCGTTCGCCGGGTTTCGGTCCCTCCAGGGGCATCCCTGCTGGGTAGTGGGTCAGTTAGGGCCGGCGAGCTGAAAGGCCAGCGCCGCACCGCGACAATCGCCCAAACGCCCTCGACAAGCCCGAAAGGCCACGCCCCCTGCAGGAAGCCATAGGCGGAGCCGAGAACGCATGCGCCCGCGAAGGCAAGAATAAACCACGGACTGCGTTGTTCCATTGCATACGTCACCAACATCGCGGTGACAGCAAAGAGTCCAAAGATGGTCAGGGTATCCATTGTTCTCGTTAGCCCAAGAGGGCCACGATTTCAGCCAGCGTCCAAACATGATCGGCCACGCCCGCTTCCATGGCGGGGGTCACCTCCTTCGTCTTGTAGGGCTCATGCTGGCCGCCCTGGCCGGCCCTCCCTTCAGCCCACCGCGTCTCCCCAGGGCCGCTGCGGCAGCCGAGACAGATTCCATTGAGGGCTCCGCGTCCTGACCTACTGCCTGAGCCAGAATCCCAAAGGCCAACTCGTTCACGTCTTGCTTGCTTGACCGCTTTGGCATGCCACAAACGTACGGCGCGTGGCCCACGAGGTCAATTTTTCTGGCTCTCAAACTGACCACTACCCGCTGCTGTCAGGCCTTGACGATCTCGAGACCTCGTTCAAGCGATTCCACGAGCTGCTTCACTCCGGAGGCCGGATCGCCCTGGTCTGCCCTCGGCTGCGCCAGCCGCATCGTCGAGGCCGCGGGCACAACGCGCGCTAAACTCCAGGCGTCATCCGAGATCAGAGACCCGGTGAGGTTCAAGAGCATGAAGAGAAGCGGCCTGCTACCCCTAAGCCTCGTCCTGACCCTGGGCGCGGTCGTGCTCGCCCAGGACATGAGGCCGCGGTCTCCCGAAGAGTTGCATCGGGTCCATCAGGACCCGAAGGCTTACATCGCGATGCTCGAGGATCCGGCGCGCGATGGCTATCAGAAACCCCATGAGGTGATCACCGCTCTCGATCTGAAGCCGGGCGAGGTGATCGCCGACATCGGATCGGGATCGGGTTACTTCACCCTGCGCCTGGCGGCCCAGGTCGGCGACAGCGGACGGGTCTACGGCGTCGACGTCGATCCCGAGATGGTGCGTCATCTGAACCGGCGCGTGCGCGATGCCGCGCTTCGCAACATCCAGGTACTCCTCGCCGACCTCGACGACCCCCTGCTCCCCGAGCAGGTCGACCGCTTTCTGATCGTGGACACCTGGCACCACATTGGTGACCAGACCAAGTACCTCGCTCTGATGCGCAAGCTGCTCAAGCCGAGTGGTCAGGTCATCATGATCGACTTCCAGAAGAAGGACCTGCCCTGGGGGCCGCCGTTCGCCATGAAGATCGCGCGCGAGGACCTGATCCGGCAGATGGAGACGAACGGCTTCCATCTCGTGAAGGAGCACACCTTCCTTCCTTACCAGTATTTCCTCGTGTTCCAGGCGAAGCCTCTCGATCAGTAGTCCTGCACGTCGGCTGGTCGATCCGTGGCAGAGCGGGCTGGGGACCTCCTGTTCCGCTCCTTCGTGCCGATTCGTCGCGTTCTTGACCGTGGTCAACGCACGCCCGGCCCCGACGCCTCATCCTTGAATGCGTCATGATCGATCCCAAGGAGTTCCTGAAGGCGGCGCTGCAGGTCCACGGCCACGAGTGCCCGGCGCTGGTCCTCGGCCTGAGGGCCGGGGCCGCGGCGATGAACTGGCTCGGTGTCGAGCGCGCGGTGGAGGACCAGTTGCTGGCCCTCCTCGATTTTCCCGAGGGTCGGGGATGCTTCGCGGACGGCGTCCAGGCGATCACCGGCTGCACGCTCGGGAAGGGCAACGTGCGGGTCGTGGGCCGCGGCCCCCTCAGCCTGACCTTGATCGAGCAGGCCACGCGCCGCGCGGTGCGCGTCGCGCCGAAGGGGGACTCCCTGCCGTCGGAGCTGACGGACGAAGCGGCCGAGGCCTTCCTCCGCCGCCTCCTGCGCGCCCCGGAGAAGCAGATCCTCTCGGTCAGCCCGGAGTTTCGATACGGGGCGCCGGATCCCGCTCATCCCCCAAGCGCGCCCGCGGATGCGATCGACGGCAGATTGACCGGGGTCAAGGCCGGCGGCACGGGCGAGGCCTAACCTCGAGCCATGAAGACACCGAGCGAGCCCGGGCGGTTCGGCGGGTGGCGTAGTGTCCCCGCCGCCCTGCTCATCTTGAGCGCGACCGGCCTTGGGGTGCGCGCGGACGAGCCGCCCACGACCCCGCCGGCAGCGGCGGAGGTCCCGAAGCTGACGCTCGCCGAGGCGGTCGCCGAGGCGCTCTCGCACACGCCCGCCCTGGCGGTCGCATCGCAGCAGGAGCAGGCCGCGCGGGAGAAGGCCACGGCAGCGGGACGCAGCCGGTGGGGCGAGATCGACGCCGTCGCCGGCTACTCGCACTACCAGGACGACCAGATCGTGCGGCCGATCTCCCGGCAGCTCCTCGCCAACGGGTTCGCCGGCCTGCCCTTCGACCGCGATCAGTGGCGCTACGGCTTCACGCTCCAGGTGCCGCTCTACCTGGGCGGCCGGCTTTCCGATCAGCGCCAACTATTCGAAGGCACCGGGGATCGTGGTCCGTTCAGGTTCCATGAGCATGCCGGCATCGCGAGGAGGGGTATACCCGATCGTGCGCTTTGAGGTTCGTGGCAAGTCATACGAGTTCAAAGGCACCGCTTCGAGCTCGGAGTATCTGACGCCCGGAACTCAGGTCACGGTCACGTATCGCACGGATGATCCGACCGAGGCTCACATCCGAGGCATCGGCCAGATGATGCCCACTTTGTTCGTCACCGGTGCCGGTATCCCTGTTGGGCGGCGGCCTCGTAATCCTCGCCTTCGTATTTCGGTCCCGCCCAAGGTCTCCTCAGGGAGGCACAGTCTGACTCGGGGTGGCGGCAACGTCGTCGAGCTGCCGCGCGCCGCGGCCCAACTAGGCGGTTGCGCTCCCCGGCGCCGGGGCTATGATGTCGAGGTTCCGATGCCTCGCGATTCCGGCCCGGGCCCAACCGTATTGACCGAGAGCGCTCTCGCGCAGCCGCCTGTCGCCGGAGCCGCGACGGGGCGCGCTCCCGCTGAGTCGATCGCGATCGAGGTCGAAGGCGCGCGGACCCACAACCTCAAGTCGGTTTCCTGCCGCATTCCCCACCGGCGGCTCACCGTGGTCACCGGGCCGTCGGGCGCCGGGAAGTCGTCGCTGGTCTTCGACACCATCTTCGCCGAGGGGCAGCGGCGCTTCGTCGAGTCGATGTCCACCTACGCCCGGCAGTTTCTCGATCAGATGGAACGCCCGCCGGTCGGCGACATGCGCAACGTCCTGCCGGCCGTGGCCCTCGAGGCCAGGAACTCGGTGCGAAATGCCCGTTCGACCGTGGGCACGATCACCGAGATCCACGACGTCCTGCGCCTGCTGTTCGCGAGCCTCGGCGAGGTGCGCTGCCCGCTGGGGCATGGCGTCGCGCGCCGGTTCACCGCCGGCGAGGTGGCCGAGGAGCTCGCCGGCGGCGTCGCCGGCGAACATTTTCTGCTCGCGGCCGACGTCGCCCGACCGAAGGACGAGGCCGACCTCGCTCTTACCGAGCTCGTGGGACAGGGCTTCGCGCGCCGCCTCGAGGGCGGCGAGATCGTGCCGATCAGCGCTCACGAGAGCTGGCCGGAGTCCCGCGATCCCCTGACCCTGGCGCTGGGGCGCTTCCGGGCGTCGGCCGATGCCTCGGCGCGCATCGCCGCCACGGTCGAAGATGCCTGGAAGCTCGGCGCGCGGGTGGTCACGGCGGTGCACGAGCACGGGGTGCGTCATTTCTGCCGCGAATTGGCCTGTCCCACCTGCGGTCTCGCCCTGCGCCCGCCGACGCCGGCCCTTTTTTCCTTCAACTCGCCGCTCGGCGCCTGCGCCACTTGCGAAGGCTTCGGCCGGGTGATCGGGATCGACCCGGAGAGAGTCGTCCCCGATCCGCGCAAGAGTCTCGCCGAGCGCCCGATCGCACCGTGGAACACACCGGCCTACGAAGAGCTCTACGAGGGCCTCCTAGGCGCCGCCCAGAAACGGAAGATTCCTCTCGACCGGCCCTACAGGGAGCTCGCGCCCGGGGATCGCGACTGGATCTGGCGGGGCGAAGGCCGTTTCACCAACCTCACGGCCTTCTTCCGTTGGCTCGAAGGCCGCACCTACCGCGTCCACGTGCGCGTCCTGCTGGCCCGCTACCGCTCCTACAATCCCTGTCCCGACTGCCTGGGCGGACGGCTCAACGCCGAGGCGCTCGCCGTCCACTTCGAAGGCCGGAACCTGCCGGAGCTCCTGGCGATGTCGGTAGAGGATCTCTCGGCCTGGTTCGCCGCGCGCCGCCTCCCGCCACGCGCCCTCGAGATCGGCTCCCATCTCCTCGACGAGCTCGGCGAGCGGCTCTCGGTGCTTCACCGGGTCGGCCTCGACTACCTCTCCCTCGATCGCCAGGCGCGCACGCTCTCGGGAGGAGAGACCCAACGCATCCACCTCGCGGCGGCGCTCGGCTCCGGTTTGACCTCGACCCTGTACGTGCTCGATGAGCCGACGATCGGGTTGCATCCGCAGGACAACGAGCGGCTGCTCGCGCTGTTGCGCGATCTCGCGCGCCGCGGCAACACGGTGCTCGTCGTCGAGCACGACCGGACGATCGTCCTCGGTGCCGATCATCTGATCGACCTCGGCCCCGCGGCGGGCGACGCGGGCGGCGAGGTGGTGGTCGAAGGCACCGTGGCCGAGGTGATGGCGCACCCGACCTCCCTCACCGCGCACTACATGCGCGAGCAGAACCCGACGGCGGCGCGCCAGCACGTGGCGCGCTTCCGGCGTGAGCGCGGCCGGCAGAGCGTCGAGGACGAGCTCGCCGGACGCCCCCGCATCCGGATCCGCGGGGCACGCGAGCACAACCTCCAGGCGATCGACGTCGATTTTCCGCTCGACGCCCTGGTCGCGGTCACCGGAGTCTCGGGCTCTGGAAAATCGACCCTGGTGGAGAACGTTCTCTACGGAACCTACCGCCGCTCGCGCGGCCTCGCCGATGTCGAGGCCGGGCGCTGCGACGAGATTCTCGGCTTCGATCTCGTCTCCGAGCTCTCCCTGGTCGACCAGGGACCGATCGGCCGCTCGTCGCGCTCCAATCCGGTGACCTTCATCAAGGCCTACGACGATCTGCGCCGGATCTACGCCGGGGCGGAGGAGGCGCGCCGGCGCGGCATCACTCCGGCGCACTTCTCCTTCAACGTCGAGGCCGGGCGCTGTCCGGAGTGCCGGGGCACCGGCGTCCTCGAGGTCGACATGCAGTTCATGGCGCCGGTGGTGGTGCGCTGCGAGCGCTGTCAGGGCCGCCGGTTTCGCACCGAGGTGCTGGCGGTGCGGCATCTCGGCAGAGACATCGCCCAGACGCTCGAGCTCACCGTCGACGAGGCGCTCGAAGTCTTCGCGCGCGAGCGCCCGCTGGTGCGCAAGCTCACCCCCTTGGCCGAGGTCGGCTTGGGATACCTGCAGCTCGGCCAGCCGACCTCGACTCTCTCCGGCGGCGAGGCCCAGCGTCTGAAGCTCGCGAGCTTTTTCGCCCGCCCCGCGAGCGCGGGCCGCCAGCTCTTCCTGTTCGACGAGCCGACGACCGGGCTGCATCTCGCTGACATCGATCTGCTCTACCGGACGCTGCGCAAGCTCGTGCAGCGCGGCGACGGCGTCGTCGTCGTCGAGCACAACCTCGACTTTCTGGCGCGCGCCGACTGGATCGTCGATCTCGGGCCGGGGGGCGGCATGCACGGGGGGGAGCTGCTCTTCTGCGGACCGTTCGCCACCTTCCTCGACGTGGCGGAATCGCCCACCGCGCGGCTCCTGCGAAAGCAGATCGCCTGGAAGCGCCGGGGCCCCTCTTCGGATACAATTCCGGCCAGGTCAAAACGCAGCAAACGACGAACCCAGAGGGCACTGTGAGCCAGGTGAGCCAGACCGGTTGGCAGATATTCGTCGAGGTTCCGGGAAAGGCGCCGATCGAGCTCCCGGCGGGCGAATCGGTGATCGGGCGCAGCCGCGCCTGCACCGTGCAGATCGCGGAGTCGACGGTCAGCCGGCAACATGCGATCTTCGTCGTCGAGCCGGGCAAAGTGAAGCTGCGCGACCTCGGCTCGAGCAACGGCACTTTCGTCAACGGCCAGCGGGTCGACGGCGAGATGGCGCTCGGGGACGGCGATCGTGTCGTGGTCGGCGAGGCGGAGATCGTGCTGCGCATGTTGGCGCCGCTCGGACCGGCCGATGCGACCGCAAGGCTCTCGATCCCACCCCTGTCCTCGCCGCAGTCGGCGCCGACGGCATCTCCTCCCGCGGTGCCTGCCTGGGCTTCGGCTCCGCTCCCCGAGGCCCCTGGCGGCCCGCATCGCATCGGCCAGGCGCCGGGCTCGAGCTCGCACTTCGCTCCCATGCCGACTCCCGCGCCGGCCGCGCGGACGCCGACGCCCCCGGCCTTGCATCCGGCCGCTGTCCCGGCGCCTCAAGTCCCCGCGTCGCACGGCGCCTCGACGCCGGCGCCGCCCGCGGAGCCGGCGCCGAAGAGCGGCGAGCTGCTGTCGTCGATCCGCGATATCGACCTCGCTCCGGTGCCGCCGCCGCTGCCGCAGCAGCGCAAGGTGACAGTGATCGACAAGGCGGAGCCGGCAGGTTTCTGGCTGCGGGTTGCGGCGGCGCTGCTCGACTCGATTCCGTTCCTCCTGCTGGCCGCGATCCAGATCGCCGTGGCGTTCTTCATCTCGCCACGACTGTCGGTCCTGGTGAGCCTGCTCGAGGTCGCCTATGGATTGCTCGTCATGCTGGTCCTGCCGGCCCTCAAGGGCATCACTCCGGGCAAGAAGTTGATGAAGCTCGCGATCGTCTCCGAGACGACCGTTGCGGGCCAAGGCCTGGGGTGGGGTACCGCAGCTCTCCGACTGGTCGGCTATCTGGTCTGCTCGCTCACCTTCGGCCTGGGCTACCTCCTGGTGGCGTTCAGTGCCAGGAAGCAGGGTTTGCACGACCTGATCGCCAAGACGAACGTGGTGCGCAAGCGCTGACGGCAGTGGCGCCGTTGGCAGCCCGTGCGTGCGGCTGCTAGATTCCCGCTGCAATGCCCGCGGCTCTCTCCTCCGAGCTTTCCCCGGCCGAGCCCGACTCCCGGCGCTCTGGGCGGCGTTGGCGCTCCTGGGTCGGACGGACCGGCGGCGTCCTGCTGGGCGCCGTGCTGCTCTTTGCCGCTTACGCCAAAGCGATCGATCCGGTTGCGTTCTCGCAGCAGATCCGTGCCGAGCGTCTGGCGCTCTTCGGTGCGCCGAGCGCATGGGCCGTCGCCGTCATCGCGCTCGAGGTTGGCTTGGGGGTCGCCCTGGTGCTGAATCTGCGCCGGCCCGTCGTGCTCGCGGCGGCGACGCTGCTCGTCGCCCTGTTCGTCTTTCTGACGGTGCGCACTTACTGGCGCGCGACGCACGGTGGACTTTCGGCCTCCGATGCCGCGAGCTGCGGCTGCTTCGGCAATCTGGTGGAGCGCACTCCCGCGGAGGCGTTCTGGCAGGATCTGGCGCTCCTCGCGCCGGCGCTCGCCCTCGCCTGGGTCGGACGGCCCGCGCCGCAAAGCAGACGCGGACGCGCCGGACTGGCGGGGGTGGCTGGTGCGGCGGCGCTCGCCGCGGGCGCCTTTGCCTGGGCCGCCCCCGGCCTGCCGCTCGACAATCTCGCGACCCGGCTCTCGCCCGGGACGGCGATCTCGGCGCTCTGCGCCGGGAAAGGGAGCGAACGCATTTGCCTCGACGTCTTGGTGCCCGGGCTCAGCAAGGGCCGCCACTGGGTCGTCCTGGCGGACGTCCGCACGGCCGACTTCCCGGCCCTGGCGCAGGCGCTCAATCGCTATGTGGCGAGCGGCGCCGAGCCGGAGGTCTCGGTGCTTGCCGACCTCACGCAGGAGGAGCAGATGGGGCTATTCTGGCGCCTGGCGCCGGCATTCGACTTGCACGAAACCCCTTTGGCGCTGCTGCGACCGCTCTACCGTACGCTTCCGCGGACCTTCTTCGTCGAAGAGGGCCGAGTCACTCGCACCTATCCGGGTCTGCCTGCGGAGATCATCTCTGTCGGTGCCCCGAACAACCGGAAAACGGACGATCCCCGACCATGATCTCTCCCCTTCACTTTCGCGGATGGCAGCGCATTCTGACTTTGCTCGTGGCCAGCGCCGCGGTCGCCGCCAGCGCAGCCTGCGGAGCCGGCCAGGCCGCGCCACCGGCCGCACGGTCGGTCGCCCAGTCGGTGCCCTCGGACGCCGTGCTGAGCAACTTCGAGCTCTCGGGAGACTTCATCCTGAAGATCGACGGCAAGGAGCAGCCGAAGGCCGAGATCTACTTCTCGGAAGCGGCGCGCGCCTATCTGCTGATCGCCTCGGAGTTCGCTTCGCCGATCCTGGTCAGCGCCCCGACCCAGAGCGTCGACACGGTCGACCTCATGAAAGTCTCGAAACAGCCTTCGGGCACGCTCGATCTGCTCGCCGATGCCGTCCTCCAGCCGGCCGGCAAGTACGAGGTGGACGGACCCAACATCGGCTTCAACTACTCGGGGAAGAGGCTCCGCCTGGAGCCGCGCCCGTATCTGCTCGGCCGGCACACCGGTGCGGAGCTGCTCGCCGAGAACCCCGCCTATGCGCGCAAGGCGCGCGACTACTATCCCGATGCCGGGATCATGAAGCGCCTCAAGGCCCAGAAGCAGCCGGTGCGCATCCTGACCTTCTTCGGCTCTTGGTGCCCGCACTGCAAGGCGCACCTGCCGCTGCTGCTCAAGGTGGAGCAGGGCCTCGCGGGGAGCAAGTTCACCTTCGAGTACCTGGGGATGCCGAAAGGACAGGCCTTCGGAGAGGTGCCGGAGGCCAAGCAGTACAAGATCGACGGCGTGCCGACCGCAATCCTCTTCATCGGAGACCAGGAGATCGGCCGCATCCCGAACTCGCAGTGGACGAACCCGGAGGTGGGCCTGGACCTCCAGCTCAACGGTCCGAAGGGACCCCAGTAGCGCTAAGATCCGCCGGTCTTTCCAAGTAGAAGGGATTGTCCTCGACCCGGGAGGCCCGGAAGATGAATCGACGCGCGCTGGGATGGCTCTGCGCCGTGGCCCTGGTCGCCGGACCGGCGGCCGGATTCGAGAAGCCGTCGGCGGCCGATGTCGCGGTGCCCAGCGCCGCGGCTCCCGAAACTGCGGCTCCTGACGCCAACGCTTTGCAGGTCCATTTCAGCATCGAGGGCAAGGCGAACTACCGCGACAGCGAGCATTTCCGCTTTCCCAGCCCGTTTCCTTTCCCGCCGGAATTCCTGCCGCCCGGCGCGACGCAGGCGTTTCTGGAAACGGTCAACGAGGGGCAGCACTTCGAGCTCTCCGACCTGACTCTCTACGCCGATGCGACCTGGGGCGCCAACCTCGTCGCGCGCGTCAAAGTCGACTTCATCGATCTCTATGACCGCAACCCCACCTCGAGCGACAAGAAGGTCGACGTCGACGAGCTCTGGATCCGCTTCGGCGCCGATCCGGCGGCGCTCCCCGAGCGCTTCGGTCTCTACGCCAAGATCGGAAAATTCGGCCACTTCGAGCGCCAGAACGACCGCCACACCGAGAGCTACGGTCTGGTGTCGACCGCATTCAACCGCTTCGAAGACCAGGGTCTCGAGCTCGGCGCAGACTTTGGGTCCCATTTCTACCTGCGCGGCTCGCTGACCCAGGGAAATCCGCTCTTCTTCCGCGACCCGAACGCGCTCGCCGGCGACAACGGCACGCCCGGGCGCGATCCGAGTCTGCACGCGAACCCAGTCCCGGAGCTTTCGAGCGGCTTTCCGATTCTTTACGACGCCGAGGTCGAGGAGATCGACGTCAACGGCGATCTCGAGGTTGGCGCCGGTCTCGGGATCCGTTTCGGCGAGCCGGGCTCGGGGCACGAGGTGAACCTCCTGGCCTGGGGCTACCGACGCAAGCTCGCGCAGTCCGTTGCGCTCGAGGGGACCTTCTACGGCGGCGACATCGACCTGCTGAACGGTCCGTTCGACTCCGCCAGCTTGCCGATTCACGGCAACGACAAGCGGGAGGTCGGCGGCAACCTCTGGATCTACCAGAGCGGTTTCACTTTCTTCGGGCAATACGTCGCGCAACGGATCGCCGGCATGGATCGCACGGGCTACGAGGGCGAGGTCGCCTGGCGCTTCGACCTGCCGCTCGCCTGGGCCGCGGGCGGACGTCAACTCTTTCCGTACGTACAGCCGGTGGTGCGCTACTCGTTCCTGAGACCGGAGTTCGCCGGCGGCTCGCCGCGCTTCCCGGCGCCCTCGGTGCGCTGGAAGTGGACGAAGCTCGACTACGGCGTCCGCTTGGGGCTCATCGAGGGCGTCGACCTGACGCTCGAGTTCGCCGACAACCAGATGACGCTCGCCAACGGGCGCCAGGTGTCGAACGACGAGCTGCTGACGACGCTGCGCTTCAGGATGTAGTCGCGTCGCAGGGGGGCGCCCCGCCCCCCCGGTACCGGGCGCAGTCGATCTCCGCGTTCGTTTGTGGAATTTGCCCATTCCCGAGCGCTAGCCGCAGGATCTCCGAGGGCGAAGGCCCTGTTGGGCAGGGCCTTGGCGTGCATCCGGAAAGCTGGCACGACAACTGCTATTCCAGACCCGCGGACAAGCAAGACAACCCATACCTGGAGGTGGCCATGCGATACATCAAGTCATTGGCGGTGCTGGTTGCCTTGACGGGCTTCACCCTGGCTTGCGGTCGCAGCGCACCGGACACCGTCACGAGCGAGAGCACGACGAAAGTGCAGACGGCGGCCGGTACCGAGACGACCGAGTCGATGTCCAAGCAGGTCGGGTCGACCTCGGCTTCGACCACCGAGACCAAGCTCAAGACTGCCGAAGGCACCGTCGAGAGCAAGATGGAGACGGTCGTGGGCACGGTGACCGAGTTCACCGCGGGCAAGAAGATCGTGATCCTCACGGGCGACAACGACAAGCACTCCTTCGACCTCGACGACTCCGACGTGATCTACAGAGTCGGCCCGAAGGTCGCGGTCGGTTCCAAGGTCAAGCTCGAGCAGAGAACCAACGATGCGGGCAAGAAGGTCGTCACCGTTCACCTACAGGCTGTCTGATCGCGCGCGATACCAACGGCGTGAAGGGCGTGCGCAACATGATCAAGGTCGGCCCGATGCCGGCCAATCCGAACCACGGCTGAACAACGAATCGACGGTAGCTCTCTTCGGAGGAATCGACAATGCTCTGGACCATCGCGGTAATCCTGATCGTGCTCTGGCTGCTGGGCCTGGTTTCGTCGTACACGATGGGTGGCTTCATCCACGTGCTTCTGGTCGTCGCCATCATCATCGTGCTGGTGCGTTTGATTCAGGGTCGAAGGGTGCTCTGAACCATTCCGCGGAGGCGCCCGTCGCCGCCGCGTTGCAGCCCGAGAGAGGGGTGGCTCCGCGCCACCCCTCTCTTGCATCCTCGAGCGTGCGCCTCGAAAGCGCGCTCCCTCCGCCGTTCCAGTATTCTTCCCGTCCATGAACCGACGCCAGCACAACCGCGCGGATCTCGTCCGCATCGCCGATCGCGTCATGCGCGAGCGCGGGCTCGAACCCGAGTTTCCACCCGCCGTCCTGGAGCAGCTCCAGTCCATCCCCGGTGCCGCAGGCGCGCCGGGAGCGAAGGATCTGCGCGACCGGCTCTGGTGCTCGATCGACAACGACGACTCGCGGGACCTCGATCAGCTGTCGGTCGGCGAGCGCATGAGCGACGGCGCCACGCGCCTGCTGATCGCGATTGCCGACGTTGACGCGGTGGTGACGACAGGCTCGGCCATCGACCACCACGCCGGCGTCAACACGACCTCGGTCTACACCGCGGCCAGGATCTATCCGATGTTGCCCGAGCGCCTGTCGACGGACTTGACCTCGCTGGTGCAGGACGAGGATCGCCTGGCGGTCGTCATCGAGCTCGTGATCGCCCCGGACGGCACGCTCGACGGCTCGGACGTCTATCGCGCCACGGTGCGCAATCGCGCCAAGCTCGCCTACGACAGCGTCTCCGCCTGGCTCGACGGCAAGGCGCCCGCGCCGGCACCCCTAGCCGCGATTGCGGGCCTGGAAGCGAACCTGCGCTGGCAGGACGCCGCGGCGCAGCAGCTGCGCGAAGTGCGCCACCAGCACGGCGCCCTCGATCTCGAGACCATCGAGACCCACGCAGTGTGGAGCGGCGACGAGCTCAGCGACCTCGAGCTGCCGCTCAAGAACCGCGCCCGCCAGTTGATCGAAGACCTGATGATCGCGGCGAACGGCGTGACGGCGCGCTTTCTCGATCAGCACAAGTTGCCGTCCCTGCGCCGCGTCCTGCGTTCGCCGGAGCGCTGGGAGCGCATCGTCGACGTGGCGCGCCAGGTCGGCGAGAAACTCCCGGCCGACCCGGATGCTGCGGCGCTCGAGGCCTTTCTGCGCAAGCGCAAGCAGGCCGATCCGTTGCACTTCCCCGACCTCTCGCTCACCATCGTCAAACTGATGGGCTCCGGCGAATACGCGGTCGACCTGCCGGGCGCCGCACCCGCCGGGCATTTCGGATTGGCAGTCCGCGACTACACCCATTCGACGGCGCCCAACCGGCGCTATCCCGACGTCATCACGCAGCGCCTCTTGAAGTCGGTGCTCACTGGCGCGCCATGCCCCTACACCGTCGCCGAGCTCGAGTCGCTCGCCCTGCACTGTACCGAGCAGGAAGACGACGCCACCAAGATCGAGCGCCAGGTGCGCAAGTCCGCCGCCGCCCTGCTGCTCGAGGGGCGCATCGGCCAGAGCTTCGAGGGCATCGTCACCGGCGCGTCCGAGAAGGGCACCTGGGTGCGCGTCCTGGCACCGCCGGTCGAAGGCAAGCTCGCCCAGGGCTGGGAGGGCCTCGACGTCGGCGACCGCGTAAACGTCAAGTTGATCAGCACCGACGTCGAGCGCGGATTCATCGACTTCGTCCGCATCGGACACTGAGCTGCGACACTGAGCCGGGCGAAGCGCCGGCTACTTCGGGGCGGAAAAGACGGCCAGTGGATCGATGCCGCCGTTCGCCCACGAGGCGTCGGCCGATTGCAGCTCGCCCGCGGGAGCGAGGCGCGAAAAGCTCAGTAAAGGGAGAGACCTGGTCAGTTCGTAGGCGGAGAGGCCGGCGAGCGCGGCGCCCTGCAGTTTTCCCCTCCAGGGTTCGAGCGCCGCGAGGACATCGCTCAGCTCTTCGACACCGTGCACCCTGACCGTGCGCAGGCCGGGAACGGGACGGAAGAAGAGCTCGTCTTCCACGAGAACGGTTCCCGCCGCCAGGTCGAGATCCATTTCGCGCCGGCGTCCGAGTCGCAGCTCCGCCTCGGCGCGCAGCTGCTGGACGGCGGCGGCGGTCGCGGGGTCGATCGGACCATGGGGCAGGCGTGCGCTCTCGAGTTTCAGCGCCCAGGCGAGCTCTTCTGCGAGCTCGGCCGGGTCGCCGTCGGTGTAGACGGCTTGCACGGAAAGGCAGCCACGCTGATCGAAGAGCGCGATGTCGCGCGCCAGGCCGCGCGCCGTGCCGAGCCGATCGGCGTCGGCGCCGACCAGGGCGACGCTTGCCTTGGGACCATACGCGACCAGCTTTGCGCCGAATCGCGCCGCGAGATTCGCGACCGTCTCGCCGCTGCCGTAGGCGAGCAGGGGATCGACCTCTCCAAAGGCCGCCGTGAGCGCGCTCGCGTCGCCGCCGGCGAAGGGGACCGCGGCGTAGGCGTCGGCGAGGGCCGGTTCGCGCGCGGCGAGGGCGGCGACGAGCGCCGGCGCGAACCAGGGCTCCGCCGAGGCGCACTTCAGGAGCAGCGGCCTCCCCAGGAGGAGAGCTGGCAGCAGGCTCTGCACCGCGAGGCCCGGGATATTGGCGGCGAGGACGACGCCGGCGAGGAGCGGCTCGGGAACGCCTTGGAATGCGCCGGCGCGACGAGCCATCTCCGCTGCGGAGCCGCCCATGGCGCCGCCGAGCACGACCTCGAGCGCCTCGGTGAGCCCTTCGGCGGAGAGCCGGGAGCTCACGAGCAGGCGCGGCAGGAGGGCCGACCGCTCGGGCGAGCCGGGCTCGAGAAACGCCGCCAGAGTCTCGTTCCAGACCTCGAGCCGGCGGGCGAGGGGAATCGTTGCAAGCGCCTGCGTGCCCCGATCCGCCAGATGGCGCGCGAGCGCGCGCAGATCTTCGCTGGCGAGCTTGGCGGGCGGCGACGGCGGGACGGGCATCGGCGCTGCTATGTTACGGCTCTTCGCGGGGGATCGCCGCCATGCCACGGGCCACGCTGTCGCAGATCGAGATCGCCGCTCCGGATCCGGCGCGCGCGGCGGAATTCTTTCGCCGGGTCTTCGGCTGGGATTCGGTCGCCGTGCCCTGGGAGGGACCGACCTACCTCCGCCTCCTGCCGCCTCGAGGGAAGGAACCGGTCGGCGCCGGGATGCTGGCGCCGGATGCGTCCGGCATCCTCGACCGGCTGACGATGGTGGTGCGCATCGAGGGCGAGCCGCTCGCCGCCGTCCTCGACCGCGTGCGCGCGGCCGGCGGCCGCGTCGCCCTCGACCCGATCCCGATCACCGCCTCCGGCCTCTACGCCCGCTTCTTCGACCCCGACGGCAACAGCTGGGGCCTCTGGCAGGACCGGAGCGAAACCGACCCCGAGACCTGACCCGGCGCGTGCAGGATTCCGGGAGATCGGGGATTAGCGCTCGCGCAATCCAGCGAAAACGGTGTTCCCTGTCGCTCAGGTACTTTGACTTGGCCTAGCTCAGACGACCGTCCCTTCGTCTGGCCTTGTTTAGTGGTGATCGCCGGGGGCGCCTTCGCCAGGTTCCGTTCCGTCGGACCACCGTTGCACGGCAATCACGAACGTAGTCACGTGCTCCCGGGTGTCGCTAAGACCGAAGATGGGAGAACCCGGCAGATTCGCTCCCCAGATTGCAGGGTCGGTCTGCGGAAAGTAGAACATGAGGTGGGGAGGCCAGTGTTCGACGCTGGCGCCGCCGTATCCTTGCTTCGACATCATGAAGCACATCGCCCCCGGCTCCACCGCAGGCAGCTCTTTGTGGTCGACGGCGGCGACGATGGCCTCGTCGACCTGAGCTTTGGTGCGTCCCGCCAGGATCAACTCGGTCCTTTTCCTGTTGCGGAGAAGGAGGGAGCGCGCGGCTGCCGCATTCCAACAGATCGGGGTCCGCACTTTCGGATCCCAGAAGTCAGGATCAGCTGTGGAAGTCCACGAACGCTCCACGATACACACGAAACCGTTCTTGCCTTGGACCGCTGTTGCGAAACCACGACGTCCGAGAACCAGGACCTCTGCATCGCGTGAGATGGGCTCCGGTGCCGCGCTGCGGGCGAGGGCGATTTCCGCGTCGCGATCCATCAGGTACTGTTCGAGCGGGGCCATGTTCGGATACGGCGCCGTGGCATCCTGCGCCATCGCCGAGACCACAGGTCCGAGCCCCACGAGCAGCGCGAATCCCTGGATCGCCATTGCAAGAGTCTTCTTGTGCATTGTCTTCCTCCGCACCCGAATTCGACCGATCGGCGGCCGGACTATTCCGTTGTCACCTCCGGAGCCGGGTAGAAGAGAAGCTCGCGCACCTCGCCCACCGCGTCGCAGGTGATGGCACCCTTGCGCGCCCACGCGAGGGCCTCGTCCATATCGGCGGCTTCCAGTATCCAGAAACCGCCCATGTGCTCCTTGGTCTCGGTGTAGGGCCCATCGGTGACGAGCACCGTACCGTCAGGTTGCTTCCGCACCGTCTTTGCATTGCTGGCCGGGGAAATTCCGCAAGCGAACTTCCTCGCGCCGGCAGCGATCATTTCGCGGTTGAGCGCGTGGATCTCCTCGATCATCGCTTCGGTTACGGCGGACGGGTCGAAGTCGTCGGGGAGGTAGTTGGCAACCAGATACTGTGGCATGACTTTTTCTCCTTGTTTGCTGTGGCTTGTTTCCTGTGGCTCGTTTCCGATGACTCGTTTCCTGTTCACTCAGGAGCCGTAGCTCATCGTTCTCCTGTCCTATAGTCGTTGGGGAGACGGAAAATCGACAGCTATCCCGATTTTTCTTTCAGCTGGCGAATCCGCTCCTGCAGGAATTGCCGCTCCGGTTCCTGTTGGGTCAGCGCCAGAGCTTTCTCGTAAGAGGACCGGGCCTCAGATGTCCTGCCAAGCCTGCGGTACATATCTGCACGGGCGGAATGCGCCAGGTAATAATTTGCCAATTCGCCATGCTCCAGCAACACGTCGATCTGCGACAGACCGGCCTCTGGACCATCGCGCATGGCAATCGCCACGGCGCGATTGAGCTGCACGACCGGCGAAGGCTGAATTTGCGCCAACCGATCGTAAAGCGCGACGATCTGCCGCCAGTCGGTCGCCGCGACCGATTCCGCCTCCGCATGCACGGCCGCAATTGCGGCCTGCAGAGTGTAAGAGCCGAAGCGGCGGGACTTCAGGGCTTTCGAAAGCCATGCCACCGCCTCCGCGATCTGCTCCCGGTTCCAAAGCGAGCGATCCTGGTCCTCCAGCAGGATCAGCTCTCCGCTTGGAGAGGCTCTCGCGGCGTGACGGGATTCCTGCAGCAACATCAGCGAAAGCAGCCCGAGGACTTCCGGCTCGGGCTCGAGCTCGCTAAGCAACCGGCCGAGTCGAATCGCCTCGCCGGTCAGCTCGGCCCGCGTGACCTCCGCTCCCGCCGCGGCCGAATAGCCCTCGTTGAAGACCAGATAGATGACCTGCAGTACCGCGCCCAGTCGCTCCGGCAGATCCTGCGGTGTGGGTACCTCGTAAGAAATCTGCAGCTCTCTGATCTTTGCTTTGGCGCGCACGATGCGCTGCGCCAACGTGCTCGGAGGAATGAGGAAGGCCTTGGCGATCTCCTCGGTGGTCAGCCCACACACCTCACGCAAAGTGAGCGCAACCTGCGCCTCCGGCGCCAGAGCCGGATGACAGCAGGTGAAGATCAGGCGCAGCCGATCGTCCTCGAGGCTCTCCACTTCGTGGGAGCTTTCTGCCGAGCTCCCTTGCGCTTCGAGATGGCGCACGAGCGCGTCCTGGGACGCATCGAATTTCGCCCGGCGACGCAGAGAGTCGATAGCCTTGAATCGGGCGGTCGAGATCAACCAGGGTCGCGGATGGCCGGGGACGCCACTGTTCGGCCACGCGCTCAGCGCGGCCGCAAAGGCCTCGTGCATCGCCTCCTCGGCGAGATCGAAATCACCGAGCAAGCGGATCAGAGTCGCCAGGATTCGTCCCGAGTCGGCGCGATAAAGGGAGTCGAGCAATGCGCCTATCTGCTCGGTCGAACGCTCGGACACGAGGACGACCCTAGCAAACCAGCTGACCCGCGGCCCCAGCGGACGCGGTCGGCTCCGCTGCCGGACCGGACGCTCTCGTCCGTCGAAGTGCGCGCGAGGGGCCGGATCTTCCGCAAGAGGCGCAAACCTTGCAAGAATCCACGCTGGAAGTGAATGACCCACACCGTCGAAAGGAGAAGAGATGGCGACGAATACGATCCGGCTTCACCGTGTGCTCCGGGCGACGCCGGAGAGGCTTTATCGGGCGTTCCTGGACGGCGACGCGATGGCCAAGTGGCTGCCGCCGCACGGATTCACCGGCAAAGTCCACCACCTGGATGCGAGAGTCGGCGGAACTCACAAGATGTCGTTCACGAATTTCAGCACCGGAAGCAGCCACTCCTTCGGGGGAAAGTACCTCGAGCTCGTGCCGAACGAACGCATCCGCTACACCGACGAGTTCGACGACCCGAACCTGCCGGGCGAGATGCAGGTGACCGTCACCCTCAAGAGAGGTATCCGTGCGGGACCGAACTGACACATCGTGCAGGAGGGCGTGCCGGAAGTCATTCCGCCCGAGGCCTGCTATCTCGGCTGGCAGGAATCGCTCACCCTTCTCGCGCAGCTCGTCGAGGCCGAGATACCGGACTAGCCCGCAGCGAAGGAGGCGACATGAGGACCGGAACTCCCGCGCCGAAGACCATCGACGAGTACATCGCGGCCTTCCCGCCGGAGGTCCAGGCGATCCTGCGCAAGATCCGGCAAGTCGTTCGGAGCGCCGCGCCGGAGGCGGAGGAGACGATCAGCTACCGGATGCCGGCCTTCAAGTCGAACGGCGTGCTGATCTACTTCGCGGCCTTCCAGAGGCACATCGGCCTCTACCCTCCGGTCCGGGGTGACGCGGCGCTGGAGAAGGCCCTCGCGCGCTACGCCGGCGAGAAAGGCAACCTGCGCTTTCCGCTCGATCAGCCGATCCCCTACGATCTCGTCGAGCGGATCACGAAGCTGCGCGTGCAGCAGAACTCGGCGAAAGCAAAGACCAAGGCGAAGAAGAAGTCCGGGAACAAGTAGATTCGTGCGACGGCTGCGCGCGCCGCGGCGATTCAGAGAAGTTGCTCTACCATCTCCTCCGGCAGCCGGGCCAACTCGCGGCGCAGGGTGCGTGCGGCCCGGCCGGTGGGGGGCAGGGTGGCGAGCGCGGTACGGACCTCGCTCGCGCGATCTTCGAGCAGGACCTCGAGAATCCGAGCGGCTTGCACGCGGTCCTTGGTGGCGCGGTTCGCCTGCGCGGCGGGTCGCTGCGCGGCCAGCCAGAGCTTGTGCAGGGCGAAGCGTGACGGATCCGGGACGCGCACCAGAACGCCGGACAGAGCCAGCAGGACGGCGTTGTCCGCGCCATCGAGCAGAAATTCGAGGAAGGGCAGCGGCGTGGCGTGGACGCCGAGCGCGCGGATCTCGACCGGACGGGTGCGCGCTCGCGAGAGCGCCGGCGTGAGAAAGTCGATGCGCAGCTCGCGGCCGCGCACCTTGAACGAGCTCGAAGGGAGCCGCGAATCGAGCTCGGGCACATCGTGAAAACCGAGTCCGGCGCCGCGGATCGCTGCCGCCGCGGCGACCTGTTCATCGGCAGCGATGGCGATCGAGACCTCGCCACCAAAGGCGACGTCGATGTCGTGGGTCTGGGCCGAACGCGCGCCCAGGCGGACGCCGAGCATCGGGCCATAGGCGCGATAGGCGCGCGTGCCGACGAGAACACCTCCCAAACGGAAGACGCCGAGCTCGGAGAGCAACTTGAGGACCTTTCCGACGGCCGCCGGTTCCCGGTCTGCGCCGCCGGCCACGGCCATGTCGACGAGTTGGGCGCGCCGCACCTCGTCCATCCGAAGCTCCGCGCGCGCCGAGTCGATCTGGCGCATCCAATCGAGCAGGGACTTGGACTCCACTCCAAGATAGCGCTGCCTCCTGGCGCCGAGAGCGCTCTCCTGGAGATACCAGTAGCGTTTCGAGGCGATCACCTTGGAGACGAACGAGCCAGCAGGATGCTGGCGTCGGAGACGCTCGGCCTCGGAGCGGATCGAGAGGTCCAGGAGATCGCTGTAGATCGCCTGCGTCGCTTGCGGCAACCGATCGACGGCCATGCAGCGAATTATACGCTCATACGAAGAAACGAGCGTATAAGACCTCGGCTCCTCTACGTCGCTTCAGCTCCTTTCGCCGCCGAGCTCCTCGGCGAGGAGCGAGCAGCCGCGGAGGTCGGCGTCCGCGGCGCGCCCGGCGAGGCGGAAGCCGCCGCCTTCGAGGGACCCCAGATCCTCGGTGAGCAGGTGCAGCGCCGATCCGACGTTCGCGAGGTCGAAGAAGGCGAGCAGCCCGGTGGCTCCCGGCGGGAGCTCGGTCAAGTCGACCGGATCGAGCGCCCGCACCTTCAGCCAGGGCGGCGCGACGAAAATCTCCGGATCGCCACCGGCGAGAGTCGCGGTATAGCACTGGCTGGTGAGCTCGGTCATGCCGTATTCGCCGACCACCGCCTCCTCGCCGATGAAGAGCTGAGCCGCGAGGCGGCGGTGCAGCTCCGCGCGCGAGACTTCGCGCGCCCGACCCTTGAAGCCGCCGGTCTCGAAGACCACCGAACCGGGCGGCAGGCGGAACTTGAGGTCGATGCGCGCGAGAAAATCGAGCAGATCGGCGAGCGCGAACGAAGTCGCGAGGATCATCACCGGCCGGCCCTCGCGCTGGCGGGCGCCGCACCAGGAGCGCGCTTGCGCTCCTTCGACGCCGCGCTCGCCGAAAGCGTAGTCGCTGCCCGCTCCCCCGAACCGCGTCAGCAGGTGGTCGACCATGAAGCCGAGGCTCGAGTCGGGCGCGACGCTGCGCGGCGGGACGAGAGCGAGCATCGCCGGGAGGTCGGCGGGACGATCGCCGCGCGGCAGGCAGAAACGCGGGAACGAGGCGTCGATCGCGGCGCGATAGAGCGCGGGAAACGGATGGCGGTGAACGCTCCGCCCGGATGCTGGCGTGCCGCCGAGCCTGCTGTCTAGCGTTCCGCTCGAGCGAAAGGTCTCCTCAGGCGGAGCGGTCGCGAGCTCGACGGAGGCGAAGGCGGTCGCCGGAATCATCGGCACGTCGCGCCAGGAGGCGACCTTGCCCGGAGTCTTGCCGGCGCGCTCGCACATCGCGCGATAGACCGCCAGGCGCTCGAACTGGTAGGCGAATGCGGCGAGCGCGAGGCTCTCGAACTCCTCGCCCTGGGGCGCTCGGATCTGGCTCGAAATGCGCTCGACGATCACCGCGCAATCCTCTCACGGCGCGCCCTCTGCTATGCTGCCAAGAAGTCCCCATGCGCGCGCAGGTCCGACCGTTCACGGCGATCCTCGCCGCCGCCCTGCTCGGCGTCGCGCCGGCCACCGCGGCCGAGCTCAAGGGTCGCGTCGAGCTGCTCGAAAAGGGCCAGCCGTCGGCCGACAAGACGCTTGCCGTCGATGCCACGGTGGTCGTCTTCGAACCTGGCCGGCCGGTGCCGGCCCCGCAGCCGGTGGTTGCAGACATGGCCACGGTGCGCAAGGAGTTCTCGCCGCGCATCGTGGTGGTGCCGGTCGGTTCCACGGTCCGCTTCCCGAATCAGGATCCGATCCTGCACAACGTCTTCTCGGTTTCGGGCAAGAGCTCCTTCGACCTCGGTCTCCTGGGTAGAGGCGCCGGCAAGAGCGCGACTTTCCGCGAGGCCGGCATCGTGCGCGTCTTCTGCAACGTGCACCATGCGATGTTCGGCTACATCTTCGTCGTGGCGTCGCCCTATTGGGCGCGAGTCGATGCCGCCGGGACGTTTCGCATCCCCGGCGTGCCCGCGGGAGCCGGCAAGCTGACGGTCTGGAATGAGCGCAGCGCGCCGGCGAGCCGGGAGCTGACGCTCCCGCTCTCCGAACCGCTCACGATCGGCGTCGACATCACCATGCCGCGCATTCCGCCGCACAAGAACAAGCTGGGGAAGCCGTACGGAGGAGGGGGCTATGGCTGAGCGACGCCGCGGACTGTCGCTCGGGACACGCATCTTTCTGGTGACCGGCTTGCTGCTGGTCCTGGCTCTGGGCGTGGCGATCGCCGTCACCTCCTATCTCGGCAACCGCATCGGACTGGCCGCCGCGACGGAACGCATCCTGGCGAGCAATTCCGTGCAGGCCGCCTCGCAGCAGGAGCGCTATCAGGAGCTTTCGCTCCTGACGCAGATCCTGACCGCGGATCCGGAGCTCAAGGCCTATCTGCTGCGAGCGATCGACGAGCGCGACCGGCTCTCGCTGCTCGACCAACTCGACGAGCGCCAAGCCGATCTGGGCTACGACTTCGCGCTGCTGATCGATCCGCAGGGGCGGCTCCTCGTCCGGACCGACCAACCGGACGCCCCGCCGATCGACCTCTCGGCCCGGCCGCTGGTCAAGAAAGTCCTGGTCGACTTCGAAGCGAGCGGCATCTGGCAGGAGGGCAACAAGATTTACGAGGCGGTGGCGGTGCCATTGACGCTCAGCCAGAACGTCTTCGCCTATCTGGTCGTCGGCTTCGCGATCAACGACGTGCGGGCGCTCGAGGTCAAGCGCGTCACGGGCACGGAGGTGGCCTATCTCACCGGCACCGCGGCCGGCGTCTCCGTCGTCGCCTCGACGCTCGCTCCGGCGCAGCAGGACCGCCTTCTCACGGCCCTGCGCACGCGCGGGGACCTGCTCGCGCGGGTGACCGAACGCGGCCAGGCGGTCGACCAGGTGGAGATCGCGCTCGACGGCGCGCGCTGGCTGGCGCTGCTTGCGCCGCTCAAGGACGCCGCGGGAGCTCCGGCCGGAGCGTCCGTGGCGCTCGCCTCGCTCGACAAGGAGCTCGTCGGCTACACCAGGATCCGCGATCTTCTCGTGGTCCTCGGCCTCGCGACGTTGGCCGCGGCGCTCGCGATCTCGTATCTGCTCTCACGGCGCGTTTTCAAGCCGGTGCGCCAGCTCGTCGCCGCGGCGACCGCGGCGCGCTCCGGCAACTACGATGTGCCGATGCCGGCCGGCGGTCCGGGCGAGGTCGCGGAGCTCGCGAACGCCTTCAACACCCTGCTCGTCGATCTGCGCGAGCGCCGCGACATGGCGGCCTACGTCTCGGCGCTGTCGCGCAATCTCCCGGAACCGGTCTCGCGCACCGAGGCCCCGCCGCGTCCGGGAAGGGCGCGCCTGGCCCTGCTCGGCGTCGATCTGCGCCGGTTCGCGAGTCCGCGTTCGAGCGCCGATCCGGACGCCCTCCTGCAGCGGCTGTCGCGCGACCTCAAGCGGATCCTGAATGCCGTGGAGGCGAACGGCGGCCACCTCGAGGCGGTCTTCGGGCACCGGGCGATCGCGAGCTTCTCCGGCGCCCTGCAGTCGGATCACGCCCTGGCTGCTGCGACGGAGATTCTCGCCGCGGTCTCGGTGCGCGACAACGCCTTCGACGAGGCACAGCCGCCGGCGATCGCGGTCACCGCGGGCGAGGCGGTCACCGGGGCGGTGAACTTCACCGACTCATCGGAACGCACCGTGATCGGCCTGCCGCTGCAGCAGGTCGAGGGGCTGTTGCGCGAAGCGAACCCGGGCGACATTCTGCTCGCGCCGGCGGTTTACGCCGAGGTCGCCGCCGGGCTCGCACAGACCGGCATCGAGCTCAGCCCGCAGCGCGGGCTGCTCTCGACGCAGGCGATCTTCGTGCTCACGGGCGAGGACGCGGCTCGGATCTCGGGGAGATCCGCCGCGCAGGCTGGAACCGCCCCGACTGCGGTGACCCCCGGGGTCGCCGCGCCCGTCGGCGAAGGCGCCGCCTTCGACACGCTGTCCGACGTCGGTCCCGGGACGCTGCTCGGCTCGCGCTTCGAGATCCTCTCGACGCTCGGCGCCGGCGGCATGGGCGTGGTCTTCAAGGCGCGCGACCGCGATCTCGACGACCTGGTCGCGCTCAAGATGTTGAAGCGCGAAGTGGCTCACGACAGCGCCCTGGTCGAGCGCCTGAAGAGCGAGCTCAAGCTGGCGCGCAAGATCACCCATCCCAACATTCTCCGCACCTTCGACTTCGGCGAGATCGACGGCAACCCGTTCATCTCGATGGAGTACGTGCGCGGCCTGACGCTGCGCGTCCTGCTCGAGCGCTCGGGGCGCCTGCCCTATTCGGCGGGTCTGCGGCTCGCTCGGCAGCTCACCTCGGGACTCGCGGCGGCGCATGCCCAAGGCATCATCCATCGCGACATCAAACCCGAGAACATCATTCTCGACTCGCAGGGCAATGCCAAGCTCATGGACTTTGGCCTGGCTAGACCTGTCACCCGGCTCACGCCGGGGCAGACGCAGGCCGGCTTGGTCGTCGGGACGCCGCACTATCTCGCTCCCGAGCAGCTCGAGGGCAAGGAGCCCGACCAGCGCGCCGACGTCTACGCCTGCGGCGTGGTGCTGTTCGAGGTCTTCACCGGCCATCTCCCGTTCGGTGGCAACAACGTGATGGAGATCGTCCTCAAGCACCTGAAGGAACCGCCGGCTGCACCCCATGAGTACTGGCCGGAGATTCCTCCGGCCCTCGAGCGCCTGTTGTTGCGCTGTCTCGAGAAGAGTCCCGAGGACCGGTATGCCGACGCCGCCGCGCTGGAGGCCGAGCTCGACAAGCTGACCGCCTGAACTTCTGCCCGAGCGTTCGCCGGGGCCTCCGCCGGGGCCTCCGCCGGAGCATCTGATATCGCGCAGGAAACCGGCGTTACGAGGGTTGAAGAGGTGGAGTGGCGGCGAGGAACCCCCTTTCGGGAGAAGGGCACGCGGACTGGGATCTGCTGGCACGCGCGGCCGGAGGGGAGGGCGACGCTTTCACCACCCTCGTCGAGCGCCACCAGGATCGCCTGGTGAATCTCTGCTTCCGCTGGCTCGGCGAGCGTGAGGCGGCCCGCGATGCGGCGCAGGAGGTCTTTCTGAAGGTCTTCCGCCACGCCGGGCGAGCGGAGCCACGCGGGCAGCTCTCGACCTGGCTCTATCGCATCGCCATCAACCATTGCCGGAATCAGGTGCGGCGGCGGAAGATAGCCCGTTTCTTCTCCTTCCAGGGTTTGGGCGAAGCTCGGGACGGGGGCGAGGAGGGCGCCGGGACCGCTTTCGATCCGGTCGATGGCGCGCCGGACGCCGAAGCCGCCCTGCTGGCGCGCGAGCGCTGGCGGAGGACGCGGGAGCGGCTCGAGCGGCTGCCCGAGAATCAGCGGGTCGTCGTCGTCCTGGCGAAGTTCGAAGGGTTGTCGGGGCGCCGGATCGCCGAAATTCTCGGCATCACGGAGGGGGCGGTCGAGAGCCGGCTGGTGCGGGCGATGCGCCGCCTGGCGCCGCAGGAAGAGCGGGAACGGCGGGTTTCTACGGGAGAGGGGAGGTCGGATGACTCGGCGATCGAATCGCAACGCTGAGGCGGGCTGGGCGCGAGCCGTGCTCCTGCGGGAGACGGTCGCGGAGGAGAAATCGGCGAGCCGCGGATTGGCGGGCGGCTTGGGATGGGCTCGACCTGCCGGTCGGCCCGGGAGCTCCGCCCGGGTTCGCCGGGCGCCTCTTCCGCGCTTGGGCCACCGAGCGCGAGCAGGCCGCAGCACCGCTCCTCGGCGGGGCCTGGATGCGGGCCGCCGCCGCGGCGGCGTTGCTCGCCGGACTCGCGCTTGGCACGACCCTCTGGGAGAGCACCGAGGGCGGCCCTTCCGGGGACGATCCCTGGTCGCTCTCGACGCTCTCCGAGGAGTACGTGACCGCGATCGCCTCGCCCGACGCCGTGCTCATGGCGCCGGAGGCGAAGCCGGCGATGCCGGATGCGTCGCCAACGCAGGTGGCGCCGCGGCCGGCCGCGGAGAGCGGCGGCGGGAAGCCGTGAGGCGCAACTGGCTTTTCCTCGCGCTGCTGCTCTCGGTCGGCGTGAATTGCGGCCTGGTCGGGATGGCGATCGTCCGTCACCGGATGCTCTCCGTCCTGGCGCGGGACGAACGTCTCCCGGGGCGCGACGGCGCGCGCCTGGCGGATCACCTGGAGCTCTCGGGGGAGGTGCGCAAGAGCTTCATGCAGCTCCAGCGGGAGCTCGCGGAGCGCGTGCAGAAAGGCCGGCGGTCGATCGACGATTCGCGCCACGCTCTGCGCCGGGAGCTCACGGCGCCGGCGCCCGATCGCGCCCGGGTCGAGGCGCTGCTGGTCGCGATCGGCCGGGAACAGGACGCGCTCGACCGTGCCCTGGTCGACAACGTCCTCGCGGCGCGCGACCTGCTCGAGGGGCCGGCGGAGCGCGAGTACCTGCGGTTCATCGAGCGCTTCGGCGGCGCGATCCTGGGGCCGCGTCCTCCCGGACCCCCCGCGGGCGCGCCCCCGGGCCCGCTGCGGCGCCGCTTCGGTGGCCGCGGGCCCCGGGGACCGGACGGCCCGCCCTGACCCGACCTCTGCGCGCGTGATAATTTCACGCGATGCCGCGCGTGATGGTCTTCGATCCGGACGGCGCCGTGCGCTGCGGCGGGGCCGAGCTCCTTCCGCTCGCTCTCGATCCGGCGGTCGCCGGTTGGATCGACATCGCGGCCGACAACGAGCTGGCCGAGAAGCTCCTGCGGGACGAGAACTTCCACCCGCTCGCGATCGAGGATACCTTCACCCAGCAGCATCAGCCGCGGGTCGAGGAGTACGCCGACCACCTCTTCGTCATCGTTCGCGGCATCGACTTCAACGTCGTCGATCGGGCGATCGACGAGCTGCAGACGCTGAAGCTGGCCGCTTTCCTGCGCGCCAACCTTCTGATCACGATTCACCGCGCGGAGCTGCGCAGCGTGAACATCGTCCGGCAGCGCATCGAGGAGAGCCGGCGGGCCCCTGCCGGTGGCGTGGTGCAGCTCCTGTGGAGCATCTGCGACGAGATGATCGATCTCTACTTTCCGGTCATCGACGACATCGGCGCCCGGATCGAGCTCCTCGAGCAGGAGGTGCTGGACAATCCCGAGCGCGAGCAGCTGCAGGACATCCTTGACCTGCGGCGCAAGCTAAGCGTGCTTCGCCGTGCCATGCTGCCGCACCGCTCGGTATTCGGCCACCTGGCGAACTCCCGCGACCCCCTGTTCGACGCCACGGCGTCGCTCAACTTCAGGGACACGCTTGAGAACGTCCTCCGGCTGACCGATGCCGTCGACCAGCAGCGCGATCAGCTCTCGAACGTCAAGGACACCTACCTCTCGGTGATCTCGCAGCGCACCAACGAGATCATGAAAGTACTCACCCTGTTTTCGGCGATCATGCTGCCGCTCACCTTCGTCGCCGGGGTCTACGGGATGAATTTCGAGCACATGCCCGAGCTCGGCACGCGCTACGGCTATTTCGCGGTCCTCGGTGGCATGGGCGCGATCGCGGCCGGCATGACGCTCTGGTTCCGGCGCCGCAAGTGGTTGTAGATCCGTGAAAAAAAAGGGCCCCGCCACGCGCGGGGCCTGAAGGAGGGTTGAAGAGGTGGGAGACTGTCAGACGCTCCCTGCTCTCAATGTCTTCTACGCGCGCCCGGTCCCCGCTGTCTAGGCCGGAATCTAGCCGGGGCTACTCCGAAAGCGCCCGGCTGAACGAACCGGCGAAGAAGTCGCGCGCGGTGGCGACCGGGTCGCCGCCCAGGGCCGCGGGTTCCGCCCCGGTGAGCCAGTCGGCGGGCAGCCGGTCGACATAGGGGCGGTCCAGGAACCGGCGGTCGAGGAGAGCGATCACGCCGATATCCTCGGCCGAGCGGATCAGGCGTCCGGCCGCCTGCACCACCCGCGTCATGCCCGGCACCACGAAGGCGAACTCGAAGCCGCGCTCGAAGCGCTCTTCGTAGTAGGCCTGCAGGAGGCGGGTCTCGATCGTCGGCACCGGCAGGCAGGGACCGATGATCGCCACCGCCCGCAGCATCTCCCCCGGATAGTCGACGCCCTCCGCGAACACCCCGCCGGCGACGGCCAGGAGCATCACGTCGCCGAGCAGCGCGTTGCGCAGCGTCTCGAGCAGGGCCTCGCGGTCGCGTTCGGTGTCGGTGCGCTGTTGCACGAAGAGGCGCTTCCTCTTCGTGCGCATCTGTGCCGCCACTTCGGAGAGGAACTGGAAGCTCGGAAAGAGCACCAGGCAGTTGCCGGGCACGACATCGCCGAAGGCGCTCAGCCGGTCGGCGATCGGTTGACAGTTCAGGGCGCGCTCCCGCCAGAGCGTGGTCACCGAGCGGTCCACGACGACCCGCCGATGAGCGCTCGGGAACGGGCTCGGCAGGCTCAAGGCGACCGTCCGGTCGGGGCTGAAGCCGAGCAGGTCGCGGTAGAACTCCGGCGGGCTGAGGGTCGCCGAGAGTCCGATGACCGAGCTCACCCGGCCGATCACCCGGGCGAGGAACGGTCCTGGATCCTTGCAGAAGATGCGCAGCTTCCGCTCCTCGCCGCGGCGCTCGCAGAGCCGGCTCGATTGGCTGGAGATGCCACCTTCGAACGCGAGCCCGTTCAGGAACCGCAGGAGCTCGAAATAGAGCGCGACGAAGGCGTCGTCAGCCTGGAAGCTCTTGGTCTCCCGGCGATGCTCGAGATAGTCCACGAAGGCGGCGTCGAAGTCCGGACGCAGCTGCCAGAGACGATCCTCCGGCAGGGACGCCTCGATTGCGCCCTCGAGCGGCCCGGCGCCGGGAGCGACCTCTTCGAGCAGCGAGTCGCAGGTCTCCTCGATGAGGTTCGCGAGCTCGAGAGCGAGGCGCTCGAGCTCGCGATGCACCGGGGAGCTGCCGTGGGCGGCGGCTTCGGCGGCCCGGCGCGCGCTGGCCGAGGAGAGCTCGGGGGAGAGATAGCCGCGACCGCGCTCGACGAGGTTGTGGATCTCGTCGATCACCAGCACGACGTCCGAGAGATCGTGCTCGGCGGAAAAATCGGCGAGGGCCACGTAGGGGTCGAAGGCGTAGTTGTAGTCGCAAACCACCACCTGGGCTCTGCCGGCGAGGTCGAGGCTGACCTCGAAAGGGCAGACCTCGGCCTGGGTCGCGGCGGAGAAGACGAGATCCGGATCGAGCACGGGCTGCTCCCGGAGCAGGCGCGCGACGACTCCGGAAGAGGCGAGCTTGGCGTAGTAGTCGCGCGCGAAGGGGCAGTAATCCTCGTGGCAGATGACTTCGCCGTTGGCGCACATGCGCGCCTTGGCCCGGAGCCGCAGGGCGTGGAGCGCCGGACCCGCCTCGACCTGCCGGATGACCTTGAGCGCCATCTCCTGCTGCAGGTTCTTGGCGGTCAGGACGAAGAGGCGCTTGTCGTTGGCCAGGCAGTGACGCAGCGCCGGAAAGAGCACGGCGGCGGTCTTGCCGAGGCCGGTCGGGGCCTCGAGCAGGAGGTGCTCGCGATGTTCGAGGGCGTGCTCGACCGCCGCGACGATCTCCTCCTGGCCGGGTCGGAGCTCGGCGTGCGGGAAACGGATGCCGAGCGCCGCGTTCCGGCGATCGCCTGCGGCCTCGCGTTCGCGCCGGAACTCGCGCAAGAGCGCGTTCAGGCGTTGCCGGATGGCGAGCTCCAGCGCCTCGAAGTCGGCCGCGAGCGCTTCGCGCTCCACGGCGTCGCTCCCGATGGCGATCAGCACGAGCTCGGCGCGGACGGGTCGCGCCTCGGTCCGCGACAGCATCCAGGCATAGAGCAGCGCCTGGCGCTCGTAAATCTGCCGGGTCGGCGGGGGGAGCTGGCCCTCGCGCCGCACCGACTTGATCTCCTCGACGACCAGTGACCCGTCAGGTTCCCTGCGAATGCCATCGGCCCGGCCGAAGAGGGAAACGGTCCAACCGCGGTGCTCGAACTCGTGGCGCAGCGCCACCTCCCGGCGGTAGGTCGGGTCGCCGGCGAGCGCCTCCTCCTGATAGCGGCCGTGGATCGCCTGACCGAGCCAGAGGCGCTCGAAGCCGCCGCGATTGGCGAAGCCGATCGAGCGCAGGAGCTGCGGTTCGAGCAGGTCGGCGACCGCGAGCTCGATCCGCAGCGCGGCTTCGTCGAAGCGCATCGTCACGGCAGGCAGTCTAGACGGGCCGGTCGTGGCGACGCTTGTCGGTGGCGTGGGCCTCGGATACGCTGCGCCGCGATTCCACACCGCAGGCGCGTCGCTCCCAGGAGGCCTCGTGGAGCGCTGATTCCGGTCCTCGGCCTGTTCGTCATGCTGGCTATCGCCTGGGCGCTGTCCTCCAACCGTGCGGCGGTCCGCTGGCGCCCGGTGGCGATGGGCACGGGCCTCCAGATCGTCTTCGCGCTGATCATCCTGCAAGACCGAGATCGGCCGCAACGTCTTCGATCTCATGGGAGCCGCGATCACGCGCTTCCTCGACTTCACCGACGCCGGCGCGAGCTTCGTCTTCGGTGAGCGCTTCAAGGAGTTCTACTTCGCTTTCAAGGTCCTGCCGACGATCATCTTCTTCTCGAGCTTCATCACCGTGCTCTACTACTTCGGCATTCTGCAGAAGCTCGTCAGTGTCTTCGCGAAGATCATGATGAAGACGATGGGGACTTCCGGCGCCGAGTCACTCTCGGCCTCGGCGAACATCTTCGTCGGTCAGACCGAGGCACCGCTGCTCATCAAGCCCTATGTCGCGACGATGACGAAGTCGGAGCTCATGGCGGTCATGACCGGCGGCTTCGCGACCATCGCCGGCGGCGTCATGGCGGCCTATGTCGGCATGGGAGTCTCGGCCAAGCATCTCCTCGGCCGCGAGCGTCATGTCGGCTCCGGCCGCCCTGGTGATGGCGAAGCTGATGTTTCCCGAGACCGAAAAGAGCGTGACGGCCGGCAAGGTGGAGATCGAGATCGATCGCCCGTGGGCAAATTCGATCGACGCGGCGGCCATCGGGAGCGGCCGACGGGCTCAAGCTCGCGCTGAACGTCGGGGCGATGCTGATCGCGTTCGTGGCGCTCATTGCCCTGATCGATTTCCCGATAACCAAGCTCGGGCACTTGGCGGGCTATGACAACTGGAGCCTGCGCGCTCTCCTGGGATGGATCTTCCAGCCGCTGGCCTGGGTGATGGGCGTACCCTGGAGCGACGCGCCGCAGGTCGGGACGCTCATCGGCATCAAGACCGCCGTGAACGAGTTCGTGGGCTACGTCGAAATGCAGAAAATGGTCGGCGCTGGGCAGCTCTCGGAGCGCGCGCAGGTCATCGCCACGTACGCTCTGTGCGGTTTCTCGAACTTCTCGTCGATCGCCATCCAGATCGGTGGCATCGGCTCCATCGCCCCCGAGCGCAAGAGCGATCTCGCCCGCCTCGGCCTGCGCGCCATGGTCGCGGGCTCCCTGGCCTGCTTCCAGACCGCCACGATCGCCGGGTTTCTGATCTAGCCGCTACTCGCTGCTGAGCAGGAACGGCAATGCCGCTCGGAGGAAGGCCTCCGGGCACTCCTCCATGGGGGTATGCCCACAGGCGGGAAGGACGACGAAACGGGCGTCGGGCAGGAGCTTCGAGCGCGTCTCGGCGCCGGCGACCTCGATCAGCCGGTCTTCGGCTCCCCAGACGACCAGCGTCGGCATCCGGACCGTCGCAAGATCGATCCGGTACGGCGGCTCGTTGGAGGGGCCGACGAGCCCGTAGAGGGCGTCGGCGGCGCCTTCGATCCGCAAGCGCTCGGCATACTCCCGCACCAGAGTCTTCGTGACCTTGGAATCGTCGAAGTACGCTTCCGCGAGGCCGGCCGCGATCCGCCGGTCGGAGAGCGCGTAGGTGTGCGCCGCGAAGCGGGCCAGCCAGCGCCAGCGCAGGTGGGGGTTGCGCCGCGTGCTCGCATAGAGCGGCAGCGCGTTGTCGATGAGCAGCAGGCGATCGATGCGCTCCGGATGGCGGGCGGCGAGATAGAGCGCCAGGCCGCCGCCGTAGGAGTGTCCGGCGAGCCGTACGCGCCGCAGGCCGAGCCGGTCGAGGACGCCCAGAACGAGGCGCTCCTGTCCGGCGAGCGTGTAGCTCGCGCGGTCCCGGGGACGCTCGGTGTAGCCGAAGCCGTTGAGATCGATCGCCACCACCGTGAAATGCCGAGCGAGCTCGGGCCGGACCTGGGCGAAGGCGAGCGTCGACTCGCCGAAGCCGTGCAGCAGAACCAGCGGTTCGCCCGTGCCCGAGCGCTCGACGGAGACCCGCTGGCCGCCGATCTCGAGCAACCGGCCGGCCGGCAGCCCGCGCACAGCCTCGGCATACGGCCGAATAGAGACGCAGGCCGGAGCGAGGAGCAGGGGAACGAGCAGCAGAAGCCGACGGCCTCTCATCGGGTCTCGCCCGCGGCGCCCTTGCGGAGGGCGTTCAAGCTTTCCTCCATGGCCTGCCGGGAGGGAACGAACCGGGAATTCAGGGTGAGGGAGCGCTGGAATGCCGTGATCGCCTCCTCGTGCCGGCCGTTCGCCGCGAGATAGCGCCCGCGGCTGTAGAACATCGACACGTAGGCTGGCAGCACTTTTCTCTGCACGACGTCGACGTCGTCGAACGCGATCGTCCCATCGGCCAGACCTCGGGTGAGCAGCGGCGGATCCGCGGGCTGCCGGAAGGCGCGGTCCGTCGTCATCTGGAAGACCAGACCTTGGGGAACGAACTGATACAGGCTCGAAAGGGACCTGGTCAGCTCCGCGTCGGGCCCGTCGCGATTCCCGGCGATGTCCAGAGTCACGTACACAGGCGCCGACCGCAGGTGAGTGCTCACGAAAGCGAGGATCATCTCGAAGAATCGCGAGTTGATCCGTTGATTGAGCACGCGATCGCGCACGTAGAGGTCGGGGTCACGCTCCCAGCGCCGAAGGTCCTCCAGAAAGGCATCGACCTCGGCGGCGGACCGCGCGATCGTCGCCGGATAGACCTGGCGCAGGTAGTCGAAGTACCACGAGCGCCGGAGCTGATTGATGTCGATGACGACGGCGTCGCTGCGCCGGTGCTCGATCGACTGAAAATAGAGGGTCGGCGAGTAGACCTGCCAATCGCGGGTGAGCAACATGCCACCGGGCTCGATCGTCGAGAAGATGTTCTCGACATAGTCCTGCGCGATGAAGTACCGGCTCCGGTTGTCATACGACCAGTTCCCCGCGAGCGCGGCGGCCGGCGCGAGCAGTACCAGCGCCAGAGCGACGGGCCGCGCGGCTCTCGCAGCCGGTCGCGCCGCCACGACCCTGCGGATGACCCACTCGGCACCGAAGCCGGCCGCGATGGTCATCGCGATGAACGCCGGCAGGTAGTACGCATCCTTGTCCTCGTCCATCTGGTACCCGAGCGAGTAAGTGAGATCGGCGGCGATGACCAGCGCCAGAAACCAGAACAGAGCCTTGTCGCGCCGGAAGACCGCCGCCATTCCGGCGACCGCCAGCGCCAGCCCGGCGGGCAGCTGCCACGGTCCGAACTCGTGCGCCGCCATCTTGATGAAATCGACGAACTGCCTCGCCATCGTCTGCAGCGAAAAGGTGAGAAAGCCCTGATACTGGCTGCCGGTGACCTCGCGCCACAAGCGCTCGAGAGTTCGCGGGTCCCCCCAGTTCATGAGCGGCGAGCGCGCTGCGGCGAGCGGAAGATAGGCGTAGACCAGGAACAGCCCGGCGAATCCGAACAGCGCGGCGTAAGCGAACCGCCGGCTCGCGAAGAAGCCGAGACCTTCGGTCGCGAAGACCAGCGCGGCAAAGGCGGGGAGCATCAGCGCCACGCTCACATGGTGAACACCGAGGGCGAGGCCGAACAGGAAGGCCGCGGCGTAGAGCGAGCCGTGCGGGAGCGCCGCGCCGCCCTGTCGCGACGGCGATGCGATGAGCTCGCGGCGCCAGCGGAACATGAGCAGGAAGATGAGCAGGATGAGGAGCGAGTTGAGGGTATAGACCTCGGCGATCGTCGCGTACGCCCAGAGAGTGCGCGAGAAGGCCAACAACAGACCGGCGACGAGGCAGGAAGAGACGAGTGTGAAGGCACCCTTCGGGGCAGGCTCCTGGTCGGGCCCTGGGGTCGCGGCGGTCTTCTTTCGGCGGTGCTTGCGCTCCGCCTTCTTGGCGGCCCTCCCGGCTGGAAGTGAGCGCGGCGCGGTGACCATCGCCTCCATCACCACGAGCGCGACGGTCGAGCAAGCAAGCGCGGCGAAGAGCGCCGATGCGAAGTTCACTCTCGCGGCCACGTTGCCGATCGGAACCAGCGTCGCGAGATGGGCAAGCAGCACGTAGAGCGGAAAGCCAGGCGGGTGAGCGACGCCGAGCGAGTGCGCGGCGAGGATCAGCTCGCCGCTGTCGACGAGCGTGGCGGTTGGAGCGAGGGTAAGCAGGTAGAGCCCGAGCGCGGCGGCGAACAGGCCCAGCGCGCAGGCGGAACGGGCGCTCGAATACTGGTTTGAGTGCAATGTCGAGGCCGCAACGCTCATCGCTTGGCGATCACTTTCTTGCAGCCGGTGAAGCGCACAATCGCGGCCAGGTGCGAAGAGCGGCTCCGGACCCGGAGGGATTCGTCGGCGCAAGTGTATGCCGGGAATCGGTTTGCGGGGGCGCCCGTGGCCGCCCCGGCCGCGCCGGAGGAAGCGAAAAGGGGGCTCTCCGGCCGGTGATTCGGGAGGGGCTTGCACCGGCGCCGGAGAGTGGTAATGTTCGCGCGGGCTACCCATTAGAAAGGAGCACCCAGATGACCACTGAAGCGCGCGCGCATACCTTGCGCGGAAGCGGAATCGCATTCAAAGCGGTTGCCGCGTTCTTCTCCATCGCAGTCTTGTCTGCTGGCGCCGGATTCGCTCGCGACGCCTACGACCCGTTCCTGATCGAGAACTTCAACTGCGCCGACATGGCCGCGCACAGCATCGAGAAGCAGGTCAACCTGCGCGCCGATGCCATCCGCGACAAGTGCCGCGGCAAGGGCCAGGCGGGTGTAGGTCAGGAATCCGGCGACCTGGGTGAGGACGGCTCTCCGCTCTCTCCGGACGTCTATGGCGGCACCGACACCAACACGCATCCGTCCAATTCCGCCGCGATCCAGTCGGAAAGCCAGTCTTTCCGCTTCGGCAGCACGATCGTCGTCACCTACAACGACCTTTCCGGTGGCAGCACCGGCAAGGGCTCGTTCTCGACCGACGGCGGCGTGACGTTCGCCCGCATCGCGGGAGACCCCTTCGGCACCGGTCACGGCTCGAACTTCGGCGACCCCGGCATCGTCTACGACCCCGTTCGGGCCAAGTGGGTGGCCACCTTCCTCGCCTCGGGTTGCGGCGGGCAGGGTGTCGGAGCCTGGAACTCGAACGACGGGATGACCTGGGCGACCGCCGGCTGCGCCGCGAACGCCGGTGGCGGCAACGGCGACCGCAACGCCCTCTGGGCGGACACCAATCCGGCGAGCCCGTTCTACGGCCGGATCTACAACTCATACAACGATTTCGGAGTCGGGGGCGGAGCCCTCATGACGACCTTCAGCACCGACGGCGGCGCGACCTGGAGTGCGCCCAATACGGTCGTCGGTAGCTTCCAGCGCGACATCGCCCTCGCCGCCACGCCGAACGGCAACGTCTACCTGGCCGGCATGGACGAGGGTGGAGGCGGAGCGGCGAACCGCATCAACTACATGCACAGATCCACGGACGGCGGAGTGACGTGGCTGGCCCAGGTTGCGACCGGCCCGGCGTTCCCTCCCCCGGGTAACGTCAACTGCTCAGGGAACGCCTACTTCCGCGTGATCACGCCGCAGATCCGGCACATGGGTTGGGGCCAACCCTCCGGCGGAGCCGGCAACGTCATCCACTACGCCTACGCCCAACACGGTGCGGCCACCGATGAGGGCGACATCTACTATGTGCGCTCGACGGACAATGGCGCGACCTGGTCGGTTCCCCTTCTGATGAACAGCGATGTCGGCGGGCGTGCCCAGTGGATGCCCTCGGTTTCCACGACCGCCGCGGGCGCAGTCTTCGTGAAGTGGTACGACCGGCGCGACACCGCCAACAACGACTACTGGATCTACGGCCGCGCCTCGCTCGACAACGGCGCGACCTGGCAGACCGACCAGGCGGTCAGCGACGCGGTCATTCCGCAGCCCATCGTCCAGACGGCGAACTGCTACATGGGCGACTACGACTTCTGGCAGGGCGACGGCAACGCCACGCAAGGCAGCTGGACCGACAGCCGTGGCGCCGGATCGGGCGGCACTCAGGATGTCTTCCATGACAGTGCCGACGTACCGGTCGGGATCACCGTGACGCCCGCGGTGCAGAACGTCTGCCAGCCCAACAATGCCGTCTACACCGTCAACCTCACCACGTTCTTCACCTCGGCGGTGACGCTCAGCTCGAGCGGCGCGCCGGCCGGCACGACGACGGGCTTCGCGCCCAATCCGGTGACCCCTCCGGGCAGCTCGACCTTCACCATTAGCAACACCAATCTTGGCGCGCCCGGGACTTATACCGTCAACGTGCTGGGAACCGCCGGCGCACAGAACGGCAACCAGAACGTCACCCTCAATCTCTTCAGTGCCGCCCCGGGCGCGGTGACTCTGACCTCGCCCCCCAACGGCGCCGTCAACGTGTCGACGGGCCCGACCCTTACCTGGGCCGCCACACCTCAGGCTCTGACATATGACATCCAGGTCGCGACCGATCCAGGTTTCACCAATATCGTGGCGGCGGCCACGGGTCTCCCAGGGACCTCCTACACCGCCGCCGGCCTGGCGCCGGCTACCTTGCACTATTGGCGGGTGCGGGCGCTCAACACCTGCGGGACCGGCAGCTACGCCGCGGCCTTCACTTTCACGACCTTGTCGACCTGCGTCCAGGGCGGGAACTACACCATCACGCCGGGAGCCGGCGCGATCGTGCCGGGCACGACCTTCATCGCCGGCAGCAACTGCGACGACTGCTCGGTCAACGTGCCGCTTCCCTTCACGGTCGCCTTCTACGACCAGACGTTCAGCTCCGTCAACGTCATCTCGAACGGCAACGTGGAGTTCGTGAGCGCCGATACCGCCTTCACCAACGCCTGCCTGCCGGCGGCAGCGAAGAACTTCGCGATCCTGGCGCAATGGGACGACCTCCTGAATACGGCGGCAGGAAACGGCATCTACACGTCGGTCACCGGCGTGACCCCCAACCAGGTCTTCCACATCGAATGGCGAGCCGCCTACTTCTCCGGCGGTGGCTCGGCCAACTTCGAGGTCCGGCTGCACGAGGACACGCCGAACTTCGAGGTGATCTACGGCGTCGTGACCCAGGGTGGCACCAGCGCCACGATCGGCGTTCAGCACGACACGGGCAGCCTGTTCACGCAGTTCTCGTGCAACACGGGCGGGATCACGGCTGACGAGATGCTGAGCTTCACTTGCCAGATCGTGCCGGTGGAGCTGACTCACTTCGGGGTCGAGTAGCGCCACCCCGGTAGAAAGACGAAGCCGCCACGCCCGCGATGCAGCGCGCGTGGCGGCTTTCGCCTTTTCAGCCCAGTCCGGAGTCCGCTGGTCCAGCGTCCGCGCTATGATGGGTCGGTTGAGCGCGCCCACGAGATGACGGAGATCCAACCTGAAATGACGGATTGGTCGAAACGGACCCTGCCCAGCCTCGCTGCACTCTGCATTGCCACACTCGCTGCCACCTTGCCTGCCGCGGCCTCGGTTCCGGCATCCGCGGCGCCCGCCGCATCGGCCAGGACGGGTCCCACTCTCCAGGAGGCGCTCGCCCGGGAGACCGAGGCGGCGCGCAAGAGCGCGCGCGCCCTGGGAGTTCATATCGTCGACCTTTCCTCCCACCAGAGCGCCTTCGCCTTCGAAGCCGACCAGCCGCGGATTCTGGCCTCCAATACCAAGCTCCTGACCACGGCCGCCGCGCTCGAAACGCTCGGCGCGGACTTCGTGTTCGAGACCCGCGTCATGGTGCGCGGCACGGCGAAGGACGGCGTCCTGTCGGGCGACCTCGCGATCTTCGGCGCCGGCGATCCCAACCTCTCCGGGAGATTCCACGAGGGCGACGCCTATGCCATCTTCCGCGAATGGGCCGCCGCCCTGAAGGCGCAGGGCATCGCCAGGGTCACCGGCAATCTCTATCTGGTCAACGGCCTCTTCAATCCACCGAACATCCACCCCGACTGGCCGCGCAACCAGCTCACCAGCTGGTACGAGGCGCCGGTGGAGGCGCTCTCCTTCAACGACAACTGCATTCTGGTGCGCGTCTGGCCGGCGTCGTCCGCGGGCCTTCCGGCCCGCGTCGAGACCGTGCCGAAGCTCGGCTACTTCGAGATCCGCAACAGTGCGACGACCACCGGGACGCGGAGTGGGAATCGGCTGCTCGTCGGCCGCTTAGGCGACAGCGACACGATCGTCGTCTCGGGCACGATCGGGCTGCGCACGGGGCCCGGCGAAGAGTGGGTGGCGGTCCACGATCCGACGGCTTACTTCGGCGCCGCCTTGAAGGCCGCGCTCGCGGAGGAGGGTGTCGAGGTCGCCGGGACAGTCGCTCCGGCCCACGGCTCTCCCGATGGCGCCTGGCAGCTGGTGACGACGCAACGCAGCGATCTCGCGCGCACGCTCGCAGTGACCCTCAAGCGCAGCCAGAACTTCTACGCCGAGTCCCTGGCGAAGCTCCTGGGTTGGAAAGTCCGCGGGGAAGGGAGCTGGGCCGCAGGGGTCGGGGTCGTGGGAGACTTCCTCGCCGGCATCGGGATCGCTCCCGCTTCCTTCCATCTGGTCGACGGTTCGGGCCTGTCGCGGGGAAATCAGATGAGCCCGCGCTCGATGACCGGGCTTCTCGAGCAAATGTACTTCCACGCTCTGGGGCGCGATTTCCTGCGCTCGCTGCCGTTCAGCGGCGAGCGGGGACTCCAGTGGCAGCGCCGTCTCGCGCGGCCGCCCTACGCCGGGAATGTCTTCGCCAAGACCGGAACGATCGACGGAGTCTCGACTCTGTCGGGCTACGCCAAAGCGGTTTCAGGGCGGGTCTACGCCTTTTCCCTGCTGTTCAATCAGGTGCGCAGCAACTCCGGCGCCCACGCGGCGCAGGACCGCATCGTCGCTGCGCTGATCGATCGCGGCTGATCGCGCTTCGACCCCGGAAGAGAGTCAGACATGCCCGAGACCCGCCCGGCGGACATCCGCCAACTGATGAAACGCGTCGAGCAACTCGTGCGCGAGATCCAGTCGGCGGACGAAGTCGGGATCACGATCTACAATCTCGCCGACGCCATCATCTCGCGCTTCCGCGACGCGCTCGGCTTCTACGGCGGCAGGCTCTATCAATGGGATGGTGCGTCGTACGAGCTCAAGGCGACCTTCCCGGACGCGAAGCCGGCGGAGCGCGAATTCCGCGTGCCCGCGACCTACGCCCCGATCGAGATCGCCCTCGCCGAGGGCGTCGTCTACATGGGCTCCGACGACCCGAACTTCGACCACACGATCGAAGAACAGCTCGGCGTCGATCGCTTCGCGGCGATCGAGGTCGGCGACGAGGAGTTCATCCTCTCATTCGACCTCGCGCCCGGCAGCCACCGGGACGATGTCCTGTTTTCCCTCGGAGTGTTGCGCCACGCGATCAACCAGAAGCTCCGCCAGGAACGCATGCAGGAGGTCTTCGACCAGGCGCGCAAGATCCAGGCGTCGATCCTGCCGCGCCGGGTTCCGGTCTACGGCGGCTTCGAGCTCTATGGCCTGATCCAGCCGATGGAGTCCGTGGGCGGCGACTTCTACGACTACATTCCGATCACCGACAAGATCCTGGGGCTGGCGATCGCCGACGTCTCCGGGCACGGCCTGCCGGCGGCTCTGCAAGTGCGCGACATCTTCATGGGCCTGCGGATGGGCATGGCGCGGGACTTCAAGATCGTGCGCACGGTCGAGCGCCTGAATCAGATCATTCACAGGTCGACTCTCACCAGCCGTTTCGTCTCCATGTTCTATGGCGAGCTCGAGCCGAACGGCGTCTTCATCTACGTCAACGCCGGCCACCCGCCGCCGTTCCACCTCTCCGCAGCAGGCGAGGTGCGCTATCTCGAGGAAGGCGGCGCGGTTCTCGGGCCGGTCGCGGATGCGACTTACGAGCGCGGCTTCGTGAGGCTGAATCCGGGCGACACGGTCGTGCTCTACACCGACGGCATGATCGAGGCGACACCCCCGGACAGCGAAGGCGGCGGGGAGTTCGGGATCGAGCGCCTGGTCGAGATCGCCCGCCGCTTGAGCGGCAAGTCCTCCAGGGAAATCGCCGAGACCATGATGAAAGACGTCGAGGCTTACCGCGGCGGCGCCGAGCCCCAGGACGACCGCACCGTCGTCGTCGTCACCTACCCGCCGACTCCGACCGGCACTTAGAACGACCAGTTCGAGAAGCTGCCGCGCTCGAAGCCGTCGTCGAAGATCAGGTTGCAGACCCCGGTCTGCGGGGCGTTGCCGAGAATCTCGCTGATCACCGTCGACCAGACGTTGGTCGTGGGCGAGTACTCGGTGACCGACCAGGCGGTGTCGCAGGTCTGGTCGCGCGCGATCCCCATGTAGTCCCCCCAGCGGTTGCGGCCGTTGAAGTAGGAGTTGTAGGTCGCCGAGCCGCCCCCGACATTCCAGAAGTCGCCGGAGGTGTCGACCGTGAAGTTCTCGAAGACCTTCAGGGCGCCCGAAGGGTACACGGCGGCGTCATTCGACCAGCTCATAGCGACCGCGACCAGCGGATTCGTGCTGTCGCTGCCGTAGAGGATGACGTTCGGATAGTAGTAGTACTCGGTCCCAGAGTAGTAAGTGATGTTGCGCGCCTCGGTGAAGGTGTCGACGTTGATCTTGCTGACGTAGTACCCGGCGTTGCCCGTACCGGCGTCGTTGAGGGCGAGATAGACGTTGCGCTGTGAGTAGGCGACGTTCTGCGCGCCGGCGTAGAACATCTCGATGTCGTCGGCGCCGGGCGCCGGCTGGTGGGCGAGGCCGGGATCGGCGTAGGCCGAGACGGTGGCCGAGTTGGCGACCAACGTCGGGCTGCTGCCCCGGTCGCCGGTCAGCTTCCAGATACAGGCCTTGCTGCCGCTCGAGTTGAAGGTGTTGACGAAGAAGGTCGCCAAGTCGCCCGGGGAGCCGTGGGTAAGAACTGCCGGCTGGACATCGAAGGCCTGCGGGTTGCCCGCTTCGTTCCAGCGCAGGTCCCAGAATGCCCAGCCGCCGTTATTGGTGCCGCTGAAGACGTCGGGTCGGTAGCTGATCTCGATCGCGTACCTGAAGCCGCCCGCCCAGTTCCAGTCGTTGCCGGTGAAGTAGATGCCCCAGGGGTCGGCGCTCATTCCCGTGTAGTCGGTCCAGGAGGTGGTACCTCCATCCGGGTTGCCGGTCCAGTACTGCCACCAGCCGCCGAGCGGGTTGTCACTCTGGGAGATGGCGAAGACGATGTAGCTGCGCAGATTGGTGTCGTCGCGCACCAGCGCCTCGAGCACGAACTTGCCGAAGAACTGCGAATAGAGCACGCGCGGATCGAAGACGAAGCAGTTGGCGAGAGTGCACGGAATTGTCTGGAGGACCGGATCGAAGAAGGTCTGGAGATCGGTGTAGCTGCGATCGAGGCCGCCATCCTTCGAGAAGACGGTGAATCCCGAGTTGACAACTTCGAGGAGATATTTCGGTCCGACCGCGAGGACGGGGTCCGGGGGAATCCAGCCGGTCGCCGTCTGGCCGACGAAGTTGCGGCGCAAATCGCCGGGGGCAGCCGGCGCCGTGGACGACGGCGTCTCAGATACCGCGGTCGGCGCTGGGCCGAAGACGACGCCGGAGTCCTGCTCGGGAGCGCCGAGGACGAAGTCGGGTTGGCCTGGGCCCTGGTACTGCCCCTGGTCGTGTCCGCGCAGGACGCCGGGAACGGCCCACCGGTCGCCGGTCGGGACATCCTTCATCTGGACGACGACCGGTCCGTCCAACGCCGCGAGCGGAGCTCCGGGAGGTTGAACGCTGGCGGGTCTGGGCGGTACGGGCGCCGGCGCGGCCTCGAGCCCCGAATCTCCGGCTACCACTGCGGCGGCGGCGGTGAAAAGGCCTGCGGCGGCGAGGGCGAGAGCTTGACGTGCGATTCTCATGGTTGTTCTCCTTGCACTGGTGACCTGCAGGTGGACGCGAGCTCGGCGCGATCGATCGCGACCGGAGCCAGCGGCCGGTAGTCCTTCAGAGCGGGTTCGGCGAGTGGGCGGGCAGAGATCGACTCGGCGACGTCGAGGCCCTCGACCACGCGACCCACGACGACCCAGCGGCCGGTGCGGACCGGATGGTCGGCGATCAGGATCGCGAGCGTCAGCCTGGCCTCGGTCGGGGAGACCGGGACGAGGGCGACGGCGCCCTTGGCCGCTGGTAGCGATGCCAAGCCCGCCCGGAAGCGATAGCCCACAGCCTCGAGCAGCTCCTGGCGGCTCTTGCCGACCAGGAACACCGGGTCGTGGTTGGCCTCGAACCGCTTTGCCCATGCCTCGAGCACCGGCGTCGAGGCACGCTCGCTATTCGGCCGCTTGAGCGCCGGGAGCAGCTCCATCTGCATCAGGTCCATCGCCCTGCCGGCGTCGGGGACGCGTTCGCGGTCGAGGCCGAGAGCGGTGGCGTCAAGCTCGGTCTCGACGGTGAAGGCCGCAGCCGGGACGCGCGCCGGCAGGCGGATCTCGAGGTGCGGGCGCGCATAGTCGAAGGCGAGGCCGTCGAAGTAGCCGGTGGCGCGCGCGGCGCCGGGGCGCGGGAGCACGTCGAGATTCAGAATCGGCCCACGCGCCAGCTTCTCGATCGCCGCCACGGCCTGCGGTGCGGCAGCGCGGGAGAGCGCGAGCACGATATCTCCCGAGGGCGTTACGAAGCGCAAGCAGGGATCGCTCTCGGCCGGAGTCGAGGGCCGGCCCGCCGCCCCCGCGGGAGCGCCGGCCGCGACCAGGAACCCGGCGAGCAGGCAGGGGACGGGGCGGCCCCACCGGACCCGTCCGGCTAGCGACCGAACGATCCCGAGAGCTGCCGGACGCGAGACGGATCCTCCCATCGCCCACCCTTCTTGCGGCAGATTCAGGAGTGCAAACTCAGGATAAACCTTCTGGATGCCCACGTCCATAACTACCGCGTTTCGGGACCGGCCCGGACACCGGCCGCCAGTTGAGGAGGACTCAGGAAAGGAGCGTCGCGAGCTCGACGATCGCGAGCTCCTGGCGGAGCTTGATGAGAGAGTCGGCGGGGTAGATGCCGCTCCGGAGCTGGACGCCGGTGTAGATCTGGCTGCGGGCGCCGACGATCGTGCCCGGGTTGAGCACCGAATTGCAGCCCACCGCGACCGCGTCGCCGAGGATGGCGCCGAGCTTGCGCTTGCCTGTCGCCAGGCGTTCGCCACTTCCTGCGGGGATCGCGATCTCTCTGCCATCGTGGCGGAAGTTGGAGAGGATCACTCCTGCGCCGAGGTTGACGTCGCAGCCGAGGATCGAATCTCCGACGTAGTTGAGATGGGCCGCGTGCGCGCCCGGGAAGAGGATGGCGCGCTTCATCTCGACGTTCGCGCCGACGACGCAGCCGTCGCCGATCCAGCAGCCGCCGCGCAGGTAGGCACCGACGCGGATCTCGACGTCCTCGCCGATCCAGACCGGGCCTTCGACCACGGCGCCCGGGGCGATGCGCGACCCCTTGCCGAGAACGATGCGGTCGCCGAGCAGATGAGCGCCGGGATGCACTCTTCCGGCGATCCGTGCTGACGGCAACGTCGCGAGCAGCTCGTCGAGCGGGGCGTCGAGAATCGACCAGGGCCGGCCGGCGTCGAACGCCGCGGCGAGCGCCTCCGGCAGGCCGGCGAAGAGCTCTGGCAGCCGAGTCATCGCGTCGAGAGGGCCGCCGCCCGCTGGCGGTAGTAGGGCAGGGTGCGGGCGATGCCCTCGTCGAGCCGGGTCTTGGGCGCCGCGCCGAGTGTGCGCTCGAGCCGCGAGGCGTCGAGGCTGTTGCGGCGGAGCTCGGCCGATACGGGCGGCTCGTGGCGCGGGCGGATCTTCGAGCCCAGCTGGGTCGCCACCTTCTCGTACAGCGTGTTGACCGAAGTCTCGACCCCCGTGCCGACATTGTAGATCCCCGGCTTCCAGTTCGCGATCGCGGCGCGATGCGCGGCCACCAGGTCGCCGACGAAGACGTAGTCGCGGGTCTGTTCTCCGTCGTCGAAGATGCGCGGCGTCTCGCCGGCGAGGAGCTTTTCCGCCAGAATGGCGACGATCCCGGCCTCGCCTTTCGGCTCCTGTCGCGGGCCATAGATGTTGGCGTAGCGGAAGACGATCGGATCGAGGTCTCCGATCACCCGGAAGGCGTCGAGGTAGAGCTCGACCGCGAGCTTGGCGCAGCCATAGGGACTGGTCGGATGAGTCGGGTGCTCCTCGTCACAGGGGTAGACCTTCTGTTCGCCGTAGACCGTGCCGCCGCTCGACGCGAAGACGAATCGACGCACCCCGGCCTTCTTGCAGGCGCGGACGAGATCGAGGGTCGCGAGGATGTTCGTGCGCGCGTCCGCCGATGGATCTTCGAGCGAGATGCGGACGTTGACCTGCGCGGCATAGTGGCTGACGAGGTCGATCTTCTCGTCGCGCACCAGCTCGTCGAGCCCCGGTGCGGAGAGATCGCGCTCGTAGAACGTGGCGCCGGCCGGAATGTTCTCGCGTCTGCCGGTCGACAGGTTGTCCAGCACGACGACGCGGTCGCCATGCGCCAGGGCATCTTGAGCGAGATGGCTGCCGATGAAACCGGCGCCTCCCGTGATCAACAGTGCATTCGCCATGAGCGGATTATAGTGACGGGATGCGCGCCGATCGGAAACTTCCGCCGGAGTTCTTTCTGCGGGACGCCGCGCAGGTCGCCCGGGATCTCCTCGGCCGCTACCTGGTGCGCGAGCTGCCGGAAGGCCGGATCGTCGTCCGGCTGGTTGAAACCGAAGCTTACGCCGGCCCCCACGACCGTGCCAGTCATGCGTTCGCCGGGCGCAGGACGCCGCGCAACGAGTCGATGTACCTCCCCGGTGGGCACGCCTATGTCTACCGGATCTACGGCATCCACTTCTGCCTCAACGTGGTCACCGGCCCGCGCGACAGTGGAGTCGCGGTCCTTCTGCGGGCCGCCGAGATCGTCGAAGGCGAGGCGTTGGTGCGCGCGCTTCGCCCGGGCCCGATTGCGACGCATCGCCTGCTCTCCGGACCGGGTAACCTGACGCGAGGTCTGGGAGTCGATGTCGCGCTCGACGGTGCCGAGCTCGATCGCGGCAGGCTCCGATTGACCGCCGGCGAGTCGCCGGCGGCGGAAACGCGGCGGGAGATCGTGGTCGGGCCGAGGATCGGTTGCGAATCGGCAGGCGAAGCCGCGGCTTGGCCGCTGCGATTTGCTCTTGCCGGAAACGTCGCGGTTTCAAGGCCCCGCCCGACGTCGGCTCTCCGGCTCAGCGTTTCTCCAGCCGGATGTGGCCTGCCTTGAGGAGCTTCCAGACCGCGAGCTGGGCGTCGAGGGGGTTCATCGAGCTGATCTTGACGATCGACTGCAGGTCATAGCTGCCGTTCAGACGGGTCAGCAGGAACCCCTCCTGCGGCGAGATGTTGAGCTGCGTGAGCTCTTCCATCGTGCGGGCGAGGACCGGAATCGCCTTCGGCGAGACGCCGGACTTCTCGACGGCGGCGCGAATCTGCTCCTCGATCTTCTCGGCCTCTGTGGCGAGCTTGCGACTGTCCGGGTCGAGCGCGCGAGCGGCACGCATGTGGCGCAGCGCGGTCTCGAACTCGCTCTTCTGCAATGACTGATGAGCGACCGCGAGCAGGGCGTCCGGCGTGACCGAAAGCACGGCAGGCGCGACGGCAGGCTCGGGCGCCGCAGCTCCACGCGGGCGCACGATCTTCAAGCGCCTGGCCTGGACCTGACGGTAGAGGATCCGGCAGACGTGGAACTCGCTCGAGTGGGTGAGCTTGCAGATGTCGGTTACAGTGCGGTCGTCGTCGATCAGGGAAAGAATCTGCGGCGCGCCCTCGGTCATCACCTTTTCGTCGAACGTTCCGACCGCGACCGGGACGCAGAGCGCAGAGGGCACGATCTCCCGGATCCGCTTCCACTCGTCGAAGCGCTGCATGCCCTCGAGCACGAGCCCGGCGACGTCGATCGAGATCGGCACCATGTTGGACGTCGGAAGCTGCTGATCCAGAAAGCGGAAATCGCCCTCCGGCCAGTTGAAGACGTCGTAGATCGATTCCTCGGCCTTGAGCCGGAGCATGCGATGGAGATCCTTCTCCGAGATCGCTCCGATCGTGGTGAGAATCTTGCCGAGGAGCATCTTGTTGCTTTCCTGCATCCGGATAGCCTGGGCGAGCTCGACCTCGGTGATGAAACCGTGACTGACGAGGAAGGCTCCGAGGTGTTCCCTGGGATCGGTGGAGGCGGACGAGACGATCATGCCCTCACGGAAGAAGATCTGCTTCGTGACCCTGCCGTTCTCGACCACGAGCGTGCCGGTCTTCATGGCTCCCGAGAGCCATTGAAGGAGCTCGGCGAGCTCCATTGTCTTGAGATTTCCCGTGATACTCATCGCGGTCGTCGAAGAAAGTCATTATAGCCGCGCAAGTTGCGGGCGTCAGTGCAGGGCCGGACGCGCCTGGTGCTCATCTTCGCCGGCGGACGCGAACGCGGAGGACGGGGGAGAAAGCTACTTGCGCGCGATCGTGGTGCCGCGCTGACCCTGGTAGTGCGACGACGAGCCCGGTTCGCCGTAGGCCACGTCGGGCTCGGATTCCATCGCGACGAAGATCAACTGTGCTATCCGCCGGTAGGCCTCGAGCACGAAAGGCGTCGGCCCGAGGTTCTGCAGCTCGAGAGTGATGTTGCCCTGGAATCCCGGGTCGCACCAACCGGCGAGCGAGTGGTTGATCCACAGCCGGCCGAGCGTCGACTTGAGCTTCAGATCGCAGGCCACGGTGCGGGGAATCTTGACGTATTCGAGCGTCGAGGCCAGCACGACTTCGCCCGGGAAGAGCTTGATGTGCGGCGCCCGAAACTCCTCCGGGTCGCGAGTCGGGCAGATCCAGTGGTCGGAAAGACGGACGTCGTAGGAGGCCGAGTTGATCTGCCCCGGTTCGTAGGGCTCGACTCCCCCCGCCTCGGCCCAGCACCTGATCCAGTGGTCGGGTTTGATCATCGGAAAGTCATCGGAGGGTCATCGGGGTCATCGGTTGATCGCGTGATGGGGTCAGGGGGGCGTCAGACGTCGAAATAGGCGGGCGTCGAGAGATCTTCGCGATGGATCGTGTCGACGAAACGGATGATCCTGCGCGGCAGCGACATGAAGAGGGTATGGGTGCGCGAGCCGCCGCCGAAGAAGCGCACACCATGCAGGAGCTCGCCGTCGGTGACCCCGCTGCAGGAGAGCAGGATCTGGTCTCCCGGCGCGAGATCCTCGGTCTGATAGACCCTCGAGAGATCGTGGTAGCCGAGCGCCGTGAGGCGCGTCTTCTGCGCCTCGTCGGTGGCGACCAACCTGGCCTGGATCTCGCCTCCGAGGCAGCGCATTGCGGCCGCCGTGATCACGCCCTCGGGCGCGCCGCCGGTTCCGAACACGGCGTGCACTCCCGTACCGCGGACCGCCGCGGCGATGCCGGCCGAGAGATCGCCGTCCCCGATCAGACGGATGCGGGCGCCGGCGCTGCGGATGTCGGTGATCAGCTGTTCGTGGCGGGTCCGGTCGAGGACGACGATCGTCAGGTCTTCGATGTCGCGCGAAAAGGCCTTGGCGAGCGCCCGCAGATTCTCGATCACCGGGGCGTCGATGTGGACCTTGCCCTTGGCCGTCGGCCCGACGATGATCTTCTCCATGTAGCAATCGGGGGCATGGAGAAGGCCGCCGCGTTCGGCGGCGGCGAGCACCGCCGTCGCGTCCGGGGCGCCGGTGGCGCAGAGATTGGTCCCTTCGAGCGGGTCGACCGCGATGTCGACGCCGACGCCGTCGGGCCTGCCCTTGAGCGTGCCGACCTCTTCGCCGATGTAGAGCATCGGCGCTTCGTCGCGCTCGCCCTCGCCGATCACGATGCGGCCGGCGATGGCGAGAGAGTTGAGCTCCAGCCGCATCGCCTCGACGGCGACCCGGTCCGACTTGGGGCGGTCTCCGAGCCCCATCGTGTGCGCGGCGGCAATCGCCGCCTGTTCGGTGACGCGGATGAAGTCGTGCTCGAGAATCCGGTCGAGGGTCATCGGCGTGCTGCTCCGGCGGTATCCGCCGCCCCCACTGTCCGCGCCGCGGCTTTCGGCTTCTTCTCGGCCGATTTCTTTTCACTTGGCATCGGCGGGTTGTAGGCGGGAATCCCGGTGACCGCCTCGCCGATCACCAGGCCATGGATGTCGTGCGTGCCTTCGTACGTGAAGACCGACTCGATGTTCAACATGTGGCGGATGACCGGATAGTCGTCGACGATGCCGTTGGCGCCGAGGATCTCCCGTGACAGGCGAGCACACTCGCGCGCCACCCAGACGTTGTTGCGCTTGCCCATGGAAACATGATGCGGCTTCAACTTGCCGGCGTCCTTGAGCTCGCCCATCTGCAGGGCGAGCAGCTGCCCCTTGGTGATCTCGGTGATCATCCAGGCGAGCTTCTCCTGCACGAGCTGATGGCAGGCGATCGGCTGGCCCATGAACTGGATGCGCTGCTTGGCATATTCGAGCGCCGTGTAATAGCACTCCATCGCAGCGCCCAAGGCCCCCCAGGCGATGCCGTAGCGCGCCTGGGTGAGACAGGAGAGCGGCCCGCGGAGGCCCGAGACGCCCGGCAGCATGGCGTCAGAGGGAATTCGGCAATCGTGGAAGCCGAGCTCGGAGGTCGTCGAGGCGCGCAGCGAGAACTTGCCGTGCTGATCCGAAGAAGTGAAGCCGGGCGTTCCCTTCTCGACCAGGAAGCCGCGGATGCCCCCCACCTCGTCGTCGGTCTGCGCCCAGACGACGGCGACGTCGGCGAGCGTGCCGTTGGTGATCCACTGCTTGGCGCCATTGAGGATCCAGCCGCGGGCGGTCTTCTTCGCGGTGGTGCGCATCCCGCCCGGGTTCGATCCGAAGTCCGGTTCGGTCAGGCCGAAGCAGCCGATGGCCTGGCCGGTGCCGAGCGCCGGGATCCAGCGGTCCTTCTGCTCCTTGGAGCCGAAGGTGTAGATCGGGTACATCACCAGCGACGATTGAACCGATACGAAGCTGCGCAGTCCGGAATCGCCGCGCTCGAGCTCCTGCATGATCAGGCCGTAGGCGACGTTGTCCAGGCCGGGGAGGCCGTACTCGTCGATCGTCGAACCGAACAGGTTCATCCGGCCCATCTCGGGTACCAGCTCGAGCGGCGTTCGCGCCTCGCGATGACATTCCTCGATGATCGGCTTGACCTTTTCGTCCACGAAGGCGCGCACGGAGTCACGCACCAGGCGCTGCTCCTCGGTGAGCAGCGCGTCGAATTCCATGAAGTCGACGCCGGGGAAACGGTTCACCATGGCCTTCTGAAGCCTCCTGGACCTGCTGATTGACGGGTGACGCGGGGCCGGATCGGGAGCCGGCCGGGTGCTCAAATAGTAACACGCACCTCCGCTATGATCGGACCGTGGCCAACTTTCCCGGGGGCAGCGCCTTCGCGATGGCGAAGGACATCGCGGAGGGCTACGTATTGGTGACCGAGCGCACCTTTCTGCGCTTCGAGCCGGTGCAGCTCGACCAGCTGGCGTTCGAGATGGAGCGCGCACAGCGCGATATCCGGAGCGATCCGTCGCCACTGGACGACATGCCGACCATCCAGCAGCGCAACCGCAAGCTCCAGCGCTTGACCCAGGCGATCTCGATGCTGCGCAGCGTCCAGGCGCGAACCCGTTCGCAGCAGGTCCGGAAGAAGAACTGACCGCGGCCGTGGAGGTGTTGCGCACGATCGGTCCGGCGGTCGCGGCGGCGGCGGCGGCCCTCCTGTTCGACCACATGACGAGGCGCCGGGGACTCGATCCGCCTGGGTTTCGAGAGCCGGTGCGGCGGATCGCAGCCTTGGCGCTGGTGGCGATCTGCTTCTACCTCGGTGTCTTCGCCGCGCTCGGGTCTCTCGGGCGGCACGGCGAGGTCGATCTCGGCGGGCTCGCCAGTTGGCAGCTCTTCATTCTGCATGGGCTCTTCGTCCTGACGCTCGCCGGCTGGTGGGCGAGCGGCTTTCTCGCGTCGTCGGACTCCGGGGACCCCGCGGCCACGCCGGCCGGCGGGCCTTCGCAGAGGTGGGCGAGCGTCGCCGAACAGTTCGGTTTCAAGACCCCGCGGGTAGGCCAGGAAGTGGCCGTCGGCGTGGTCGCGGGCTTCGGCGCCTGGCTCGCCGTGCTCTGCGGTGTCGTCACTTTCGCACTGGCGCTCTCGGCCCTCTCGGGAGAGGACCTGCTGCCGCAGGCGCCCCCGGCGATCATCCCGTGGATCGCCGGCCGGCCCATTCTCCTGCGCCTGGGCATCGCCGCTTCGGCGGGGCTCGTCGAAGAGGCCTTCTTTCGCGGCCTGCTCCAACCCAGGATCGGAATCGGGTTGTCAACGCTCCTGTTCGCGCTGGCCCATCTCTCGTACGACCAGCCGATCATGCTGGTGGGGGTTACCCTCCTGTCGCTCCTCTATGGCGGACTCACCCGCTGGCGGCAGAACATCTGGCCCGCTGTCGTCGCGCACTTCCTGTTCGACGCCATCCAGCTTCTGGTGGTGATTCCCGCGGTTCTGGAGCTCTTCCCGACCGGCAAGCCCTGAGGGCGCGGTGGCCTTCTCGCGGCCGGACGTTCTGCTAAACTCCGCGCGGTCTCTATCCCATGACTTCGACCGCGGAAAGGGAGCTCCATCTGACGATCGGCAGCCGGTTCGAGAACATCGAGCTGGTCCAGGCTGTCGTGGACGACGCGCTGCGCGAGGGTGGCGCGACCGAGGACGCCCGGCACTGGATCGGCCTCGCGCTGCGCGAAGCGGTCGCGAACGCCATCAAGCACGGCAATCACGAGGATCCCGACAAGCAGGTGGAGATCCAGGCCAGCTTCGCGCCGGAAGAGATCGAGATCCGGGTCGACGACGAAGGCGCGGGCTTCGATCCGCTGGGAGTGGTGGACCCGCTGGCTCCGGAGAACCGTTTTCGCGCCAGCGGGCGCGGCATCTTCTACATGCGGAAGTTCATGGACGAGGTCGAATTCGAGTCCGGTCCCTCCGGTGGGACCAGGCTCAGATTGCGCAAGAAGCTGATTCCCGTCACCAACGCCAGCAACGAACGATAGGAGAAATGGAGTCATGAAGATCACCAAGCGGGAGCGCGATGGCGTGACGATTCTCTCGGTCGAGGGCAAGGTCACGATCGGCAAGGGCGACATCGTTCTGCGCGAGACGGTGCAACAGGCGATGGGCGACGGGCCCGCCAAGATGCTGATCAACCTCAGAGACGTCACCACGATTGATTCCTCGGGAGTGGGCGAGCTGGTGAGCGCCTTCACGACGGTCACCAATCGCGGCGGCAAGCTGAAGCTCATGAATCTGCCGCCGAAGGTCAACGACATTCTGCAGATCACCCAGCTGATCACGGTGTTCGAGGTGTTCGAGACCGAGGACGAAGCAGTGAAGTCCTTCTGACCTGACGACAACCACGAGTCAGCTCCACTCGCGTCTCGATCCGCGCCTCGCTGCTTTCGCGGCGCGAGTCGAGGCGCGCTTGCCGGCCCTCCTGCCGGCGGAAGGTCTGCGCCCCGAGAACGTGCACCGCGCCATGGGCTACGCGGTGCTCTCGCCGGGCAAGCGCATCCGGCCGATGCTGGCGCTCGCCACGGCGGAGATGCTGGGTGGCGATTCGGAGGAAGCTCTCGATCTCGCTTGCGCGGTCGAGCTCGTCCACTGCTGCTCCTTGGTGCTCGACGATCTGCCCGCGATGGACGACGCGGGACTCCGCCGCGGCCGGCCGACATTGCACCTGGAGTTTGGTGAAGACGTGGCGCTGCTCGCGGCTTTCGCGCTCCTGAACCGCGGCTATGCGCTGGTCGCGGAGGCTTCGCAGAGACTCCACCTCTCGCGCTACGGCCCGGAGGATCTTCTCCATCAGCTGGCGCAGGCGATCGGCACGGCCGGCCTCATCGGCGGCCAAGCGCTCGATCTCGCGAGCGGGCAGGTGCCGACAGCCCTCTCCGGCCTCGAGTACATCCACAGTCACAAGACCGGCGCCCTGTTTCTCGCGGCCGCCGAGCTCGGCGCGATGGCGGCCGACGCGCGGCGCCGGGACTTCGAGGCGATAGGCGCCTTCGCCAAGAACCTCGGGCTCGCCTATCAGATCGAAGACGATCTCCTGGATGTGCTCGCGACGAGCGCCGAGACCGGCAAGGATGCCGGTCAGGATGGTGACCGGGCGACTTTCGTGAAGCTCCTCGGCGTCGAGGGGGCGCGCGCTCTCGCCGAGGAGCTGCTCGAGTTCGCGCTCGTGTCGGTGGCGCCCTTCGGACGCCGCGCGGATGTCCTGCGGACTCTAGTCGAGCTCGTGCGCGGGCACGTCGGCGGGCGCGGCGGCGGGCGCGAGAAGGGCGGCCGGCGGCCGGACCGGCGATGAGCGATCCGCGCGAGCTCGAGCTCGCCCGGCGCGAGTTGCAGCGGCTCGGGTATCTCTCGCATCGTGTCGAACGATTTCTCCTGCGCGATGCTCTCGCGCCGGTGGGCGAGCCGCGGGCGATCGCGCTCCTGGCGCTCAAAGTTGGTCTCCTCGTGGGGTCGCTGCTGGCGCTCGCCAACACGCTTGCGCTGGCCTTGGCCAACGACCTGCTCAGCGCGGCTCCGTCCGATCTGCTGCCGCTCTTTCTGCATCTGCTGCCGCCACTGGTCGTCGCCGCGGCCCTTGGATTCGTGGCCGTCGTCGCTGGATTTCTCTTCGCGCTCAAGCTATTTCCCCGGCGCAGCCTCGAGTGGCTGATTCTCGGCGTGACCTTCATCGCGACCGCGCTGCTCTTCGGCTGGGCAATCTTCCGCGCCTCGGACCTGCTCTTGGGTCTGCCCCGCTGGCAGCGCGTCGTCGCCGGCCTCGCACTGCCGCTCGTCGCGGCGGCGGTGGCGAAGCTCCTCGCCAACGGCCTGCTATCGATCGCAATCCGGTTGACCCGGATGACTCCTCGCGAGCGCCTGGTCTCGCGCAAGACCATTCTGGCCGTGACGCTCGCGATTCTGGCGCTCGTTTCGGGCGCGGCGCTCCTCGTGCCGCAGCGCGAACTGGTCGCGGCACCGTCCGCGCTGCCGAGTACGGCCGGCGAGCGCGTGCTGCTCGTCGGTATCGACGGCATCCTCGGCGAGGAGTTCGACTATCTTCTGGCGCGCGGCTCGTTGCCTGGGCTCGCGCGGCTGGTACACGACGGGGGAATCGTGGCGAGCTACCGGCGCGGCTCCGGGATCGAGCCGGCCGAGTTCTGGACGACGATCGCGACCGGCGTCGGCGGAGCGCGCCACGGCGTGCGTGCGGTCGACAGCTTCCGGCCGTTGGGGCTCACGACGACGCTGGCGCGCAATGGACCCTGGCGGGTTTGGTGGTCGGGCGTCGCGCAGCCGCTCGGGCTCGCCGAGCACCGGCCGCTGCTCGCCAACCGACGAACGGCCTTCACCTTCTGGGAGCTCGCGGCGCGCGGTGGGGCGCCGGCCGTGGCGGTCGATTGGTGGGCCACCTTCCCGCCCGAGCCGCTCGCCGGTCTGGTGATCTCGCACGGGGCCTACCACCTCCTCCTCGACGGCCATCTCGACGCCGTCGCGCCGGCGGACCGCGCGCGGGATCTGGCCCGGCTCGCGAGGTCGACCGGGCCCGGACCGGCGGGGGAGACCCTGACCGCCGCCCTGCCCGCGAGCTTGGCCGACGAGGTGCTTCGCCGGGCGATCCTGCCGGACCGTTTCTACCGCGAGGCTGCCCGTCGCGAAGCGGCGAGGCAGCCGCGGGCGATGGCGCTCTATCTACCCGCTGTCGATCTGCTCGCCGAAGGCTGGGTCGGAGGCGACGTGGCGCTCGCGGACCTGGTGAGAATCGAGCTCGCGGAGACCGATGCGCTGATCTCCGAGCTCGCCGCAGGAGTCGGTACCGTGGTGGTGGTGCTCGATCCGGGCCGCAGGAGCGGTGAGCAGGGAAGGTTGCTCATCGCGCGTTCTCCCGGCTCCCCTGGCCGATCCTGCCGCGCCGAGAACCGGGTCGAGGTCGCTCCCGAGGTGGTCGGGGCGGTTCTGATGCGGTCGCTGGGACTTCCCCAGAGCGCCGAGCTGCCCGAGCCCCCGGCTTTCTGTTCCTGGCCCGACCCGCCGGCGCGCATCGCCGGATTCGGCGCCCGTACTCCGAGCTCCGAGACGCCCGGCGACAGCCGCGACTATCTCGAGAACCTGCGCTCGCTGGGGTATCTCTAGACCGGATTCTGAGACCGGACCTGGGAGAGCGCCGAGGTCCCGACTTCAGCAGGCGGCGATCAGTTCGACCAGCGGTCCGTACTGCCGTCTTCGAAGCTGTCGCTGAAGAGCGGCTGCGCCGAAGCCTGGTCGGCGCGAGCCGAAGCGGCGAGACGGGCCTCCGACTTGCCGGAGTTGTGCCGGACTTCGACTCCGAGGACCGCAAGCAGGAGCGCCGCCGCCGCGACTCCCAGCCAGCGGCGTCCGCCGGCGCCCCATGGCGAGGCGAAGGGACGCACAGTGGGCGGTCCCTGCCGGGAGCGGCTCAGGCGGTCGCGCAGAGCCACCAGGTCGCCGAACTCACGCTCGAGAACCGCATCTCCGACCAGCCGGCTGGCAAAGAGCTCGGCCTCGACCGGATCGAGCCGGCCATCGACCGCGGCCTCGAGCCGGTCGTAGTCGGGCGATTCGTCGTCGTTCTCGCCGCGCGCCAGGAGGTCGCCGAAGAACTCCGTGAGCTCCAACTCTGCGGACTCGGCCCCGATCGCCTCGATGGCCATCAGAGGAGGCGGAGAGGAGGGAGGAGTGGGCAGGGAGTGCAGATTCGGACGATACATGGTTTCTCTCGCTTGGGGAGATGCGGAAAAGCGCCCCGGGTTACCGATCCGCCGGCCGGCCGCCCTCGTCGCCCCCGCGCTTCGCGGAGCCGGGTCGCAGCCGCCGGACCAGCCGCGCGCGCGCACTCTTGCGCAGGTTGATGACCTGGCGCGCGGTGAGGTCGAACCGGAGGCCGATCGTCCGGTCGTCGAGCGGCAGCTTCTCCCAGAGCTCCGCGAGCTCCGGCTCGGGGAGGTCGAGCAGGCGCGCGAGCTCGCCGCGGCTGGTCCTGCCGCTCGCGGTGAGGAGCGCGAGACGGTCGCGCCCCTGATCGTCGCGCAGATTCAGCAGCAGAGCCCGTCGCTGCCCGACCGGCAGGGCGCAGACCTCGGCCCAGAGGGCGGCCAGAAACTGTCGCCCTTCGAGCTCCCGGTGGGCTCCGGGGCGGGTTTCGGGCGGGTCGAAGCGCGCCTGGGAATCGGCTCCATCCCCGCTCCCGGTCTCCTCGCCCTCTCCGGAGAGCGAAAGCGGGGGCCGGTCCTGAATGCCCAGGAGGTCGGCGGCGGCCGCCTGGAGCTCCCGGAAGCTCCAGGGGCGGCCACGCCAGAGCAGAAGCCGGCGAACGAGCTCCGGCAGGGCGACAGCGCTCGCCGGGCCGGTCAGGGCGAGGTCGCGGGCTCCAGGGGTCCGGAGCGCCCCGACAGGCCCTTGAGCAGCTGAAGCGCCGGAAACCCGGCTACCGGCCCGTGCCTCGACGGGAGCCTCCGGCTCGGGCTTCCTGTCCCGCCAGGTGGCGAATCCGCAGACCCAAGCGCCCTCGTCGCCCTCCCAGAGCGCGAGCTCCGGGTCGTGGCGCAACAGGTAACGCAGCTGGTTCTGCAACCGGGTCCGTTCGGGGTGCCGCTCGCGCAGCCAAGCGCGGCAGCCGTTCGCACCGGTCGCCGCGACGTAAGCGCGAAAGCTCTCGATCTCGACTCCTGGATCCCCGGCCATCCACTGCAGCAATTTCTCGGTCAGGCGCAGGAGAGCCGCAGCGTGGACCTCCTCCTGGTCGGCAGGCGGGACTCCGGCGAGCTGGGCGTGGATCGTCCGCCAGAGAAGCGGCGCCGCCTCCTCGATCAGGAGTTGTCCGAGCGCCTCGCTGCCCGCGCTGCTCGGCCTCCCCTTCGCCTCCGACTGCGCGGCGGCAAGACGCAGGCGCTCGAGCAGCGGATCGCTGCCAGGTGCGCTCATGCCGCCGCACTCGGCCGGCCGGTCGCGAGCAGGAGGATGACCGCCGCCCCAACGGCACAGGCAGCGCCAGCCAGAAAGGCGGCCGGGGCGCTCGCGAACTGCCAGACCAGGCCGAACCAGAGGCTGGCAAGGAAGGTCCCGACGCCGGAGGCGAGGTGGAAGGCACCGAGCGCCGTGCCGGCGCCGGACCGGCTCCCCGCGAGCTCGACCACGAAGGCGCGCTCCGCGCCCTCGGTGAGGCCGTAGGAAGCGGCGTAGAGCGCGAGCAGGGAACAGAGTACGAGCGGACGCGACGCCAGGGCGAAGCCGACGTAGGCGAGCCCGTAGCACAGCCAGCCGGCGAGGATCGCGGGGCGCCGCCCGACGCGGTCGGCGAGCTTCCCGCTCGGCACGGAGGCCAGCCACTTCACGAGATGGAACGCGGACCAGAGAAGCGTCAGGCCGACCGCGCCGACGCCGACGTCGCTCGCGCGCACCAGGAGGAAGGCGTCGCTCGCATTGCCGAGAGCGAAGATAAGGAAGGCCGCGAGCGCGCCGCGCAGCGGACGGGGGAGCGCCGGAGCCCTCGCCCGGTCGGCCGGGGAGTCTTGTGGCGCCGTCCTCGAGGCCCCCTGGGCGAGCGGAGGCCTCGGAGGCATCGGAGCCAGGCGACCCTTCTCCCGGGGCAGGCCGACGAGCACTGTCAGGAAGCCCACGATGGCGGGCACGGTGGCGAACAGGAAGACGGTGCGCGTGGCGTTCGCCCAGAGGAGCAGGAGCGCCGCTGCGAAGAGCGGGCCGCAGGCTGCGCCGAGATGGTCGAGGCCATTGTGGTAGGAAAAGGCGTAGGCGCGCTCCTCGGGCGAAACCGCTTCGGCGATCAGGGCGTCGCGCGGGGCGGTGCGCAGTCCTTTGGCGAGTCGGTCCCAGAGGCGCAGCGCGACCACCTGGGAAGCGGTCGCGGCGAGCGCGAGCAGCGGGCGCGCGAGCGCCGAGGCACCGTAGCCGGCGACCACGAAAGGCTTGCGTTTCCCGAGCCGGTCGCTCGCCCGGCCAGCCCAGCCCTTGACCAGCGCGAGCACCCCTTCGGACCCCGACTCCATCGCGCCGAGCACCGCCGGGCCGCCGCCGAGCGCCTTGAGAAAGCCCGGCAGGAGCGGATAGACCATCTCGCTCGCGACGTCCTGGAAGAACGAGGCCGAGCCGAGCCGGCGTACGGTGGGCGGCAGATCGCGTCCGCGGTACTGGTCGATGAGGGCGTGACTCAAGGGATCTCGTGAGGTTTCGCGGCCGGCGCGGGTCCGCTACTCCCGCCTGAGGCTCCGGACGCGAGCGCCGAAGCCCGGACCCATCCGGTCTGGACGAGACGGGGGATCTCGCTCGTCATGCGCGCGCGCTGCGCGGTGTCGAGCAGCTTCAAGCCTTCGATCTGCAGGGCGAGCTGCGCACCCTGGAGCTTGCCGAAGGCATCGGCCCGGGCGGTCGCCGCAGCGTGCGCCTCGTCCCACTTGGCGCCCGAGATCGCCGCAAGATACCGTCGCAGCTCTTTCTCGTTCGCGGTAGCAAGCCGTTCGAACTCGGGGATCCGCGGCGCTAGGAGTTGATCGAGCGCGGCGATCTGGCTGGGGGTGACCTGGAAGCGCGAAGTATTGCGCCGATGATGCCACCAGAGAGTACGGGCGAAGTCGGGCCGTCCGAAATCGGTGCTGCCGACGAGGTCCGCGGTCGCCTCCGCATGCGATGGAGGCGCCGGCTGCGGCGGTTTGCGGGGGGCTCCTGCGGTCTGAGCCCAGGCTGCGGTTGCGCCGCCAAGCCCGGCGAGCGTTGCCACGACGGCAAGCGCGCCGACTCCTCTGCGCACGTCACAGTTCTTCATTGCTGTCCTCCTCGGGCTGCTGGGTCTGCGGGGACGGCCGCGGAATCAGGTCGTTCAGGCGGGTTCCCCAGTCCGGCCGCGCGCGCAACGGGGCGAGGTCGGGGTCGGCCTCGATCGGGCGCCGAGCGAGCTTGCCCACCTGGATCGCGCGCGCGAGCTCGCGCCAGGCGCCCTCGATATCCCCGGCCTGGGCAGCGAGGCAGGCGAGATTGTAGGCCGCGGCCCAGTCTCTTGGACGCAGCTTCTCGGCGCGGCGGAACCGCTCCGCGGCGCCCTTCGTGTCGCCCAGCCGCCGGGCGCAGTTGCCGGCCTGGAGCCAGGCGTTCGAGTCGGCCGGACCGCGGGCGATCGCCTGCTCGTAGTAGTCGAGGGCGCGGCGCCATTCGCCGCGCTCGTAGAGGCCGTCGGCGATTCTCCGGTAGGTCGTCGGGAAGTTCGGATCGACTGCGATCGCTTCCTGGTAAAGGCGTTCGGCGCCCGGCTCATCGCCGCGCAGGTCGGCGACCAGGCCGAGGTAGGAGAGCGCTTCGACGAAGCCCGGCGTCTGCTCGAGGGCGCGGTGGAAGTTCTTCTCGGCGGCATCGAGCAGGCCCTCCACGAGATCGAGTCGGCCGAGCGCGACGTAGATCCGCGACTGTTGCGGGAAGAGGGCAAGCGATCGCAAATAGTGGTCGCGGGCGCTCTCGAGATCCAGCAGCCGGGTGAAGACCATGGCGAGCGTCGCTTCGGCGCTCGAGTTGTCAGGCGAAAGTCGCAGCAACTCCTCGAGCTTGGCGCGCGCCTCGTTCCACTTCTCCTGCTGACAGAAGTGCCGCGCGTCTTCGAGCAGATTGTGCAGCGGCAGCCCGTCCTTGGGGTCGATGCCGTGCTGCGCGGCGCGTTCGCTCTTCGGGGCGAGATAACCGAGCGCGGAGAGCATTTCCGTGGTCTCGCGGTCCATCGGATTGGCCGTCGTCGGCAGCGCTTTCGCCGAGCTCGCCGCCAGCAGATCGGTGAGCCGGTGATCGAGCAGCGCTGAGGCGCGCGGCTCGGTAGCGTAGAGATTGTGCTGCTCCTCCGGGTCGGTGGCGAGGGCGTAGAGCTCGGGCCGCGGCGCCCGAATGAGCTTCTTCCCCCCGCTGCGCACGCCGTAGAGCGGTGCCATGCCGAATCCCGCCTCCGAGAGCAGCGATTCTGAGTATTGCGGGGTTGCGGAGGCGTCCGGCACCGGGCCGGAGCCGGCGAGCGCAGGGAGGAAGCTCCGGCCGTCGAGGTGCTCCGGGATCTCGATGCCGAGTGCCGCGAGCGCGGTGGGAAAGAGGTCGGCCGAGCGCACCGCGAGAGCGGTCCGTGCCCCAGCCGCGAGGAGTCCGGGAAAGCGCATCAGGAGCGGCACGTGCACGGTGGCGTCGTAGATGAAGATGCCGTGCGTTTTTTCGCCATGCTCACCGAGGCTCTCGCCGTGGTCGGCGGTGACGATGACCAACGTCCGGTCGAGTTCGCCCAGCGAGCGCAGAGACTCGAGTATCGTTCCGACGCCCTCGTCGGCGGCGGCGATCTCGGCGTCGTAGGGGTTCGCCGTGATCGACCGGAAGCGGCGCAATGGTGTGTAGGGTTGATGCGGGTCGAAGAAGTGCACCCAGAGGAAGAACGGCTTCTGTGCGCTCTCGCCGTGCCAATCGTCGAGCCACTTCTTGGCCAGTGCCGCGGTGCCCTCCGCCGGTCGATCACGAATCAGGAAGAGCGCCGGCTGCTCCTCGGCGTAGAGGTCGTCGTCGTAGCCGTCGAAGCCCTGATCGAGGCCGTAGCGGCGCGCCAGGACCAGCGCCGAGACGAACGCCTGGGTGCGGAAGCCGCGCCGCTGCAGCACCTCGGCGAGGGTCGTCGCCTCCGGGGCGAGGGCATACGAGCCGTTGTCGCGCACGCCGTGCGCCGGCGGGAAGAGGCCGGTGAAGATCGTGCAGTGGGAGGGCAGAGTGATCGGTGCGGCCGAGACGTCGTCGAGAAAGGTCGTGCCCTCGACGGCCAGGCGATCGAGGTTGGGGGTGTGCGCCAGCTGGTAGCCGTAGCAGCCGAGGCGGTCGGCGCGCAGCGTATCGATGGTGATGACCAGCAGGTTCGTGGGCCGGCGAGGGCTGCAGGCGGCGCCGACGAGCGCCAGAGTCAGAAGCGCCGCGCTGCGCAGGAGCGCTGCCGAACGAGGGCGCGCTGGACAGCGTTGACGGTTCTCCGGCATTGCGGCTAAACTCTACACGTTCAAACCTTTACCATGAAAAGACCGGTCGAGTGAGGAGCCAACCATGATCCGCAAGCGCATCGCTCTGACAGTCCTGACACTCGCCGTCGCCGCGGCGCCGGCCTTCGCCGACGCCTCGCGCGTTGAGAGCCGCAAGCTCCGTCACCAGCAGAAGGCACAGCAGATGCGCGCACAGCACGGAGCCCGGCGCGCCCTGCATGGGGGCGCTCGAACCCCCGGTGGCGTGGGCACAGGTTCGATCCACCAGTTCGCCCTCACCGACGCCTCCGGGCTGATCTGGGATTTCTTCGACAACATCGCCGTCGGGACGAGCATCAGCTGGACCGACGTTACGACGTCCGGTACGACCTTGAATACGGACTCCACCGTGAATGCCACGACGGACTTCTACATTTCTGCGGCCCTCGAGAGCGGCATGTACTCGACCGGCGCTACGACGTCGCTCAATGACATGGTCGACAGCTACGGCGGTGCGATCATCAACGGCACGCAGTTCAACTTCAACGGCCTCGCCACCGCCGACGCCGGCTGCGGCGGCCGGCAGTACGTCTATCCGACGCAGAACATCGGCGGCATCAACGTCACGCGCAAAGTCTACGTACCGGCCGCGGACGAGTTCGGGCGCTGGCTTACCATCCTCACCAACACCACCGGCGGAACACTGAACGTCAACTACGCGACGCAGAACAATATGGGCGCCGACAGCAGCACGACGATCGACCAGACGTCCGACGGCGACACGACGCCCGAGGTGACCGATCTCTGGGTGGCCACCAACGGTGACAGTTTCGATCCGAGGGTCTGCCACCTGATGCAGGACGGCGTCAGCCCGGTGACCTTGAGCAGCTTGAACTTCGTCGACGGAAGCGATCAAACGAACTGGACCTACGACTTCACCCTGGCCGCGGGCCAGACGCGCATCATCATGCACGTTGCCTCGGGACAGCCGACGATCGCGGCGGCCGAGGCCAAGTGCGCCGAGCTCGCCGCCCTGCCCGCCTCGATTTTCCAGTGCATGTCGCAGGCGGAGACCTCGGAGCTCGCGAACTTCACCCCTGGCGGACCAGCGCCGTCGATCGTCGAGGTGCCGACGCTGGACACCTGGGGCCTGGGGATTCTCGCCGTGTTCCTGATGGCGGGTGGCGCCGTGATGCTGGCGCGGCGGCGTAGCGTCTGATCCTCTCCCGGCAGCGCTGACTTCCCGACGGCCCCCGGAGCTATCCGGGGGCCGTTTCCTCGTTCGGGGTGAGCGCTTCAGAGGTCCTGCCAATACATCTCGCGCAGGCTGTAGAGCTCGCCGCTCGGGTAGGAACGGTAGCCGGCCAGGCCGGCGGGCAGGACGGCGACGTTGACTTTGGTGAACAGCGACAGATAGGGCAGGTCGTGCGCCAGGATCGCCTGCGCTTCGAGGTAGAGCGGCCGGCGCGCGGCGGGGTCGGCGAGGCGCGCTCCCTGCTCGACGAGCGCATCGAAGCGGGCATTCGGAGTAGTGCCCCCGGTTCGACCCCGCGGGCGGCGTGCGCTGCGAGTGCAGGATGAGCATGTAGATGTCGGGGTCGGCGATACCGGTCCAGGTCAGGCTGAAGATCTGGAAGTTGCCGCGCTTGATGTCTTCGTAGAAGGTCGCGAACTCGTAGGAGCGGATCTCGACCTCGACGCCGACCTCGCGCCACATCGACTGCAGGATCTGCGCTTGCAGGAGCGCGGTTTCGTCGGTCGAGGTCTTGTAAGTGAGGCGCAGGCGCGGCCGCGGCAGCGGACCGTCGCCATCGGGGTCGGGGAAACCGGCTTCGTCGAGCAGGCGCTTCGCCGCCTCCGGGTCGTAGGGCGTTCGCGGAAGGGCGTCGTTCCGCGCCCAGTTCCCGGGCGGCAGAAGCGTCTCGGTCACGACGCCGAGCCCGCGCCAGAGCGTGCGCACGAGCTGCTCGCGATCGACGGCCAGAGCGAGGGCGCGGCGGACGCCGAGACTCGCGAGCAGCGGGTCGGACAGGTTGAGGCCGAGGTAGGCATAGTTGGCGCCGATCGAGGTCGGCGCGAGGAAGCGCGGGTCGTCGCGAAAGAGCGGGATGACATCCGGCGGGAGAGCATTGACGACCAGCTGCACGCTGCCCTTGCGCAGCTCCAGGACGCGCACGGTCGCCTCCGGGATCTCGCGCAGGACGACGCGGTCGAGGCGGGGCCGGCCGCGATAGTGACCGTCGAAAGCGGCGAGCTCGACGGTGTCCGCGCTGCGGGAGACGAAGCGGAAGGGCCCGGTGCCGATCGGCCTGCGGTTCATCGCCTCGGGGGTCGCGCCGGCCGGGAGGATGCCCAGATACGAAGTCAGGTTGGACAACAGAGCGCCGTACGGTTGCGAGAGCAGGAAGTCGACGGTGGCCGGGTCGACCTCGACGACGTGCTGGAGGAAGGCGAAGGCGCCGCGCTTCGAGCTCACGACGGTGCCGTCGAGGAGGGTCTCGAAGGTCCACACGACATCGCCCGCGTCGAGCGTCGTGCCGTCGTGAAAGCGGACTCCCGGACGGAGGTGGAAACGCCAGCGCGCGCCGCCGTCGAGCGCCTCCCAGGACTGCGCGAGGTCGGGGATGAAGTTGCCCGCTTCGTCCTTGGTCACGAGCCCGTCGAGGATGAGCTCGAAGACGCGGCTCGAGGCCTGGTCCGTGGCGATGCGCGGGTCGAGGTGGAGGGGCGCGCTCTCGAGCGCGACGGTGAGCGAATTGTCGGCTGGCCGGCGCGGCGGCGGCGCCGGGCCGCAGGCCCCGGCGAGACCGCCGAGGGCGCCGAGAGCGCCGAGACCGAAAGCCGCGATCCAGCCGCCCGGCCGCTTGCTCATCGCCAAGAGCCTAGCAGCGCGCGCGCTGGACGCTCGCCGCGAAGCTCGCCCCTCCTCCGCGCACCGCGCCGTGGCTCAGGGGCAGATTGCCGGGGGCACGCTCAGGCTCCAGGCGCAGCGGTCGCCCGACTCGAAACCGTCGGCGAAAACGTTGTGGGTGACCTCCAGGCTGCCGGCGGCGAGGGCGAGATGACCGTTGCCGACGGTCTCGGAGAGGGTCGCCGCGCCGTTGACCAGAGTGGCGCTCGCTGTAGCGAAGGTGAGGGTGATCAGGGTGCCGAGCGGCGCCCCGGCCGAGAGAGTGAAGCGCAGGTTACCGATCAGATCGCCGGGCAGCGGCGCGTTCAGCGTGAAGACGAGCGGATCGCTCCCTTCGTCGAAATTCATCAGAACGATGATGTGGTCCGCCGCCGGCGTGATGACCGGGAAGACCGGCGTGTGTCCCGCGGTCACCCCCGCCTGCACGAAGGTGACTGCGGTCACCTGTTGCGGCGGTGCGAAGTCGAGTCGGAAGGCGAAGCCCTGGATCTCGAGATTGGGGCCGTCGCCCTCGTCGAGCAGCGTTCCGGCGAGATCCCGGATCGTCACCGGAACATCGCGCGTCTGGCCGGGCAGGCCGCCGGCCGCGGCGACGCCGAGAAGATCCTGGGCGCTCGCGGGCAAGCTGCCCGCGAGGGCCAGGGCCGAGACGATCGCCGCGAGCGTTCTCATGGCCTGCGGAGGGTCGGCTGGGAGCCGACCGTGAGTCGTCCATCGGCGAGCTCGAGCCAGCCGTTGGGGACGGTCTCGAAGGCGGTGCCGGCCTGGTTGGAGAGCATCGTGGTGCCGGGATCGAGCCGCAGATCGAGCGTCGCGCCGGCAGGCGCCGAAGGGGCGAGCTCGACGACGAGCGTCGCGACTCTCTGGCGGAGCTTGCTCGAGGAAAGGCCGACGAAGAGCTGCGCGGTCGTCTCGTCGTAGGCCGTGACCAAGGCGGCGAATCCGGGTCTCCCTGGACGGCTCTCGAAGGTGGGCTCATGCAGGGCGAGCGGGCCGGCCGGTTCGATGGTGAGCGCGGCGACGCCGTCGCAGGGCGTACAGCGGACGGCGAGCGCGAGCGCTTGTACCCGATCGCCAAAGGACTGTTCGGGTCCGAGCGGCGTACCGGGTCGATCGACGAGATCGATTGGAATGCGGACGGTCGAGCCGGGCGCTGTGGTCGCGGAGCCCACGATCAGGCGGGAGCGGATCTGCAGCGGAGCCGGCGCCGCTTCCCGAGCGACGTCGGAGCGGCGCGCCGGGGGCTGCAGGACGGGTGTGGCAGCCTCGAGACCGCCGCCAGTGATCGGCACCGGAGGCGGCCCGTCGGAGAACAGGTCGTTGATCATGTAGAAGATGTCGGAAACCGTCACGGCATTGTCGCCGTTGGCGTCGGCGTTGCCCAGCGGCGGCGGACCGTCGGCGAAGAAGAAGTTGATCAGGTAGAAGATGTCGGCGACGCCATAGCTGCCGTCGCCGTTGGCATCGCCGGCGGTGGTCGAGAAGGAGATCACAGGACAGCCCTGCGACTCCTGGAAGGCCCCGTTCATCGCCCGCAGCTCGTAGGTGTGGGTCGCCCCGGCGCGGTAGCCAGCGTCGTTCCAGGCGAGCGTGGAGCCGGCGAGCTCGGCGAGGAGCCAACCGTCGCGATAGACGTCCTGCCGCCAGATCCCTGACTCGGGATCCGAGACGGCCGACCAGGCGAGGTGGACCTGGTCGGCCAGCGAGGAGACCGCCAGCACTGGACAAGGGGGCGGCGACGCGTCCTCCACGCAGGCGCTGGTCTCGAAGTAGAGCTCGCGCAGCTGCGGCCAGGCGATGCCCAGCGTGGCGCCATTCCAGGCCACCGCGCTCTGTGAGTCCCGGTTCGACCAGAAACGCTCCCCAGGCAACACGGTGCCGTCCGTCTGGATCTCGATCTCGCGCAGGCCGGGCGCGAAGCCGTAGACGTGGACGAGATGGAAGGTGCCGTTGGCCCAGTAGAGGCGCTGCCGCCAGTCGCTTCCCGGGCTGCTCACAACCGCGAACGGCGCAAAGAGCTCGCTCCCGTCGCGATTCAGTACGGTGAAGAAGAGGTCGGTTCCCGGCGGGTCCGGTCCGAGGAGGTCCATCCAGGTCACCCCGAGGACCTGACCGTTGTAGACCATGTCGAACTGGAAGCCGTAGCCGGTCGGCAGAGGTCCTGGAGTGAGAACGGTCGGTCCATAGCGCACCGTACCGTCTGGATTGAGGAAGAGGTAGCGGAGATTGAAATCCGAGCCGACGTAGAGCATCGCCCAGCCGTCCCCGGTCCATTGCAGGCGAGAAGTCGGCCCGCGTACTCCCGACGCGACAGCCACCTGCAGCGTGCCGACCGCCGTGCCCTCCGGCGCCACGCGCTGGAAGCGCAGCTTGCCGCCGCTGACGCCGGTGACGGCATAGTTCTCGCCGTCGAAGCCCATCGACAGGGCGTTGCCGATGCCGGCGGCGATCACGGTTTCCGGAACGATCGCGGCGCCGGTGGCGTCGTAACGGGAAAAGACGAAATTGCCGGTGCCCTGGAAGGCCACGGCGAAGGTGTTGCCGACCGCCGCCAGCGCCGGTCCACCGACCGGCGTCGAGCTCAAGGGGGCGAGATTGGCGATCGTCGCGCCACTGCCGTCGAAGGTCCGCGCGTAGGCGAGGTTGGTGCCGGAGACGGCGTCGGTCCAGAGCGCGACGAAGCCCGCTCCCAACGGCGCCACCTGCTGGCCTCCGGCCCCGACGTAGAAGATCGGGTTGCCGGGGCTGTGGCCCGCGGTCAGGCCCACTTCGGGGCCCGGCACGCCGAGAGCGTCGACGACCATGCCCGCCGCTTCGACGGTTCCCGTGCCGGAGTCGTTCCAGACCACCACGAAGCGGTCGCCATCCACCGCCGCGCGTTGCCAGAGGGAGTGGCGGCCGTCGTCGGCAGTCAGGAAGGTGCGCGAGCCGGTGCGGGCACCGGAGGCGTCGGCGGTCAGTCGCCCGAGCTCATAGCTGCCGCTTCCCAGGTAGGAATAGCTCTGCGTGGCGACCACGAACTCGCCGCTCGCCAGGCTCTCGACGACCGGCAGAAAATCGACGGCCGGGTCGTCCGGGTCGGCGTCGTTGCTCAGCCGCTCAGGGCCGGTGCCGAGCGCCGTGCCGCTGGGGTCGACGAGGCGCAGATAGGTCGCCAGGTCGGTGTAGCCGACGGGATTGTTCTGGGCCCACGACACCCCCCACGCCCCGCTCGGCGCGACGAGCGGATTCCAGGTCACACTCAGGCCCTGGGCTTGGACCTCCGCGTAGGAGCCGAGCAGGGCCGGTGTCCCGATCGCCGCACCGGTCGACTCCTCGACGCGCTGGAAGTAGACCTCGAAGGTCGTGTCCACCCACCGGATCCAGGCCACGCCATACTGGGAGAGGGCCGGACTGAAGGCGGCGCCGATCTCGGTCTCGAAATGACCGGGGGTCGCGGTGACGTTGACCGGGCCGGTCACAAGATCGCCGTTGGCGGCCAGCCGCCGGTAGACGACTTCGTCGAACGGCGGTGTCGTCCCCTCGGCGGTGAAGAAACCCCAGTTCGTGCCGTCCCAGACCAGGATCGGGTGGAAATTGGAGCTTGGAGAGTACGAGAACTGCGCGCGCGCGTCGATGCGAACGCCGCGCCGCGCGATGCTCCCGTCGGCGTTGAGCAGGGCGAAGTACCCGACCGCGGTCGAGCGCTGCCCGGGCTCGCTCTTCTGATCCTCGAACCAGGCGACTCCGAACTGGCTGCCGTTCCAGGCCACCGCCGGCTGCTGCGAAGGCGTGTCGCTCTGGCTGATGTTGACCGGGCTGCCGATCGGCGCCAGGGTTGTCGAGTCGAAACGCTGAAAGAAGATCTCACCCTGGGCGCTGCCGTTCCTCTCCTCCCAGGCGACGCCCCAGGCGCTGCCGTTCCAGGCGACGGATGGGAAGCGCGCCCACCCGTGGTTGAGCGACAGCTGGGTCGCGCAGACCTTGGCCGCGAGCACGGGGAAGGTCGAGGCCGCCGCGACGTTGGAGCGCAGCGAGTCGGCCGGGATCAGGGTCACCAGGCGGTAGTAGTAGAGCGTCGCGGGCGCGAGTCCGGTGGCGTCGAGGTAGCTCGTGGCATTGGGACCGAGCGTCGTGACGGTCGACCAGGTGGATGCGTCGGGCGAGCGCTCGAGCCGGAAGCCGGTCTCGTTCTGGTTGGGATCGGTCCAGGCGAGCTGGATCGCGGCGCTCGAGATGGCGGTGGCGAGGAGTCCCGAGGCCGCGTTCGAGAGCACGGTGATCTGGCCGTCGGCGAGGGTGAGCCAGCCGTTGGCCAGAGTCTCTTCGCTCGACCCGGCCTGGTTCGCGAGCAGGGTCGCGGTGGGATCGAGGACGAGCGTGATCGTCCCGGCCGGTGCGGCGTTGGCGAGCGTGACGGTGATCTTGAGCACTTGGTTGCCCGGCGGCGCGGCGTCGAGGGTGAACGGAATCGGATTCGAGAGCTCGTCGAAGGTCCCGAGATAGCTCGCGGTGGTGGCCGTGCCGGGCGTCGCCTCGAAGGTCGGCGTCAGGCCGGCGGTAATGCCGGCGCGCGCGAAGAGCTTGCTCGCGACGGCGGCGGCGGGACTGAAGGTCACCTTGTAGGCGAGGCTCTGAATGCGGCTTCCGGCCGGCTGATCGACGCCGAGCGGCGTCCCACTCACGTCGCGCGCGAAGACGGGAACGTCGAAGGTCGATCCAGGCGGAGCGGCGACGCCGCCGCTCACCGCCACGGCGTCCTGCGCGGCGATCGGAGCGGGCAGGAGTCCAAGGCACGCGATCCCCAGGGCGACAATCCAGGCAGAATCGAGATTGCGGCGGCGACGGGGCGTCATGGGCATCTCCTTCGAGCGCAGGGCAGCGATCGGGTGCGGAACGAGGGCGGTCATGGGTTGTCGAGGACCGGTTGGAGGCCGATCGCGAGCCGTCCGTCGGTGAGCTCGAGCCAGCCGTTGGGGACGCTCTCGTAGAGGGTGCCGGCCTGGTTGGAGAGCAGGGTGGTCCCGGGATCGAGCCGCAGATCGAGTGTCGTACCGGCGGGCGCCGAGGGGGTGAGCCGAACGACGAGGGTCGCGACCCTCTGCCGGAGCCTGCTCGACGAGAGGCCGAGGAAGAGTGGCGCTCGCGCCTCGTCGTAGGTGGTGACGAGAGCGGCCTGTCCGGTTTGCGCGGGCCGGCTCTCGAAGAGGGGCTCGTACTGAATCAGCGCGCCGGCCGGTTCGATCGTGAGTCCCGCGATGCCGTCGCACGGAGAGCAGGCGACGGCGAGCGCGAGCGCCTGCACGCGCTCGCCCAAGGGCCGCTCGGGTCCGAGAGGGGTGTCGGGGCGATCTACGAGATCGATCGGAATGCGCACGGTCGCGCCGGGCGCGGCGGTGGCGGAGCCGACGATCAGGCGGGAGCGCACCTGCCGACCGGCGGGCGCCGATTTCGGATCGATGCCGGAGCTCAGCGCCGTCTCGGTCACGACCGGTGCCGCGGCCGCGAAGTCGCCGCCGGCGATCGGAACGGGGTAAGGACCGCCGGAGTAGAGGTTATTGATCATGTAGAAGATGTCGGTGACCGAGACCGTGTTGTCGCCGTTGGCGTCGGCGTTGCCCAGCGGCGGCGGACCGTCGGCGAAGAAGAAGTTGATCAGGTAGAAGATGTCGGCGGCGCCATAGCTGCCGTCGCCGTTGGCATCGCCGGCGGCGGTCGAGAAAGCGACCGCCGGGCAGGCGTCGGATTCGTTCCAGGCGCCGTTCAGGGCGCGCAACTCATAGGCGTGCGTGGCGCCGATCGCGAACCCGGCGTCGTCGAACTGGGTCGTCGCGGCGACCGTCTGGCCGAGCGGCAGCCCGTCGCGGTAGACCTGATAGCGGAAGACGCCCGATTCGGGATCGGTGACCGGATCCCAGGCGAGTCGCACGAGATTGTCGAAAGAGGCGACCGAGAGCGCCGGGCAGGGCGGCGCGGAGGCGTCGCCGGTGACGCAGGCGCCGGTTTCGAAGTAGAGGTTGGAATCGACACTGATCAGATAACCGAGCGTCACTCCGTTCCAGGCGAAGGGACCGGCGTCCCGGTTCGCCCAGTAGCGTTCGCCGGGCAGCACCGCGCCGTCGGTCTGGAGCTCGATCTCGCGCGCGCCGACGATGCCCCCCGCCGCATGCACCAGATGGAAGCGGGCGTCGCCCGCTGTCCAGTAGAGCTGCGGGTTGAGGTCGCGCTCGGCCGTCGAGACCGCCGCGACCGGCGGGAAGGCCATGGCGCCGTCGAGGCCGAGGCGGACGAAGTAGATGTCGTCGAGCGGCGGATCGAGATCGCGCAGTTCCGACCAGGCGAGACCGAGGTCGAGACCGGTCCAAATGAGGTGGAACGCGTCGGGCATCGCGTTCTGCGTCGCCGCGGTGAGCTGGACGTTCAGTACCAGCGGCGAGCCATCCGGGGCGAGGAGGGCGTAGTGGAGGTTGTTGTCCCCCGAGCGCCAGACCACCGCCCAGCCGCCGCCGACCCAGCGCATCTGTTGCACCGGACCGGCGACGTTGCCGACCGGAATCAGGCGGTCGGTGCCGACTGTAGAGCCGTCAGGCGCGACGCGCAGGAAATTGAAGCCACCACCGCGCGGCCGGAGCAGCCCGTAGAGCTCGCCGGAGAAGTCCATCGCGATGCTAGCGCTCGTGTCGAGCGTCGATACCGAGGTCTCGGCGATCAGCGGAGTCCCGGTGGCGTCGTAGCGAGCGAACCAGAGGTCGTTGGTCGTGACGTCGCGCCAGGCTACGGCGAGCTCACTGCCGACTGCCGTCACGGCCGGTTGGCCACGACTCGGTGTCGACGTGAGTGGCGAGAGGATGGCGACCGTCGCACCGGAGCCGTTCCAGATTCGCGCCTGGATCCAATTCGTGCCGCTCGTCGGATCCAGCCAGACCGCGGCGAAGCCGGCGCCGAGCGGAACCACGCTGGCGCTGCCGGGAGGCGTGTTGTTGGGGTCGTGTCCCGAAGTCAGGAATTCGACGGGCCCCGGGGTGGAGAAGTCGCTCACCGGCACGAGCGCGCCGCCGAGTTCTCGCGTTCCCGCGCCGCGGTCCTGGAAGACGACCAGGAAGTCGCTGCCGTTGCCGGCCACGTCGTGCTGATAGGAATGGAATCCGTCAGCGGGCGTCACGTTGACGATGGCACCGATGCGATTGCCGCTCGCGTCGGTTTCGAGACGGCAGACTTCGTACGGATTGGTGCCGCAAGAGACGAACGCCGCGAACCCCCCGCCCAGTTTGCGGGCGAGAAGCGGCACGCCGCCGTCGGTCACCGGGTCGTCCGAGAGGCGCGTGGCCGGGCCGAGCGGCGTGCCGCTCGCGTCGAAGCGCCGCATCCAGCTGACTCCGATCTCTCCCAGGTCCGGGTCGAGCTCCTGCTCGGTCCAGGCGACCGCCCAGCCGCTGCCGTCGGCGACCACCGAGCCGCCGAATGTGCCCACCGCGGAGAAGTAGCCGGCGAGCTGCGTCGGGCTCCCCTCGAGGACCCCGGTCGCCTCTTCCATGACCTGGAAGAAGACGGCGATGTCGTCGTTGTGGATCTCCTGCCAGAGGACGCCGTACTTGCTCGTGGCAGCGTTCCAGGCGGCATCGACGTCGGCGACGTGCGCGGCGGGCGGCGCGAGCACCGTGACCGGGCCGAGCTCGACGTCGCCGTCGGCGTCCAGCCGGCGATAGACGAGATCGAGCATCGGCGGAGTCACGTAGGCGAGATCGAAGTAACCCCAGTGCGTGCCATCCCAGGTGAGCGCCGGCGGCAGGCTGTCCTCCAACGGATGGCCGTCGGTCGAACTGGAGACGCGAACGCCGCCGCGAGCGACGCTCCCATCCGGCGCGAGCAGGGCGAAGAACATGGTGTTGGTCAGCGCAGCTCCGGGCTCGCCCGGAAGCCCTTCGCTCCAGATGACTCCGAAGTTGGCTCCGTTCCAGGCGAGGAGCGGATTGGCGGTGCGGATCCGGTCGGCGCCGGTCGCCGACGCCGCGACGCGGGTCGGCGTGCCGAGCGGCGCGAGCGTCGTCGCGTCGAAGCGCTGGAAGTAGATCTCGTTCCGGGTCGCCGCCTCGCGGCCGACCCAGGCGACCCCCCAGGTGGTGCCGTCCCAGGCGACCGCAGGCGAGCCGGTCCAGGCGCGCGGCGGCGTCGCGATCGGCTGGGGACAGACCTTCGCCGCGAGCGCGGGAAAGGTCGAAGCGGCCGCGATGTTCGAGCGCTGCGAGTCGGCCGGGATCAATGTCACCAATCGGTAGTAGTAGAGCGTCGCCGGCGCGAGGCCTGTCGCATCGAGATAGGTCGTGTCGTCGGCTCCGAGCGTCGCGACCGGCGACCAGCTCGCGCTGTCCGGTGAGCGTTCGAGGCGGAAGCCGGTCTCGTTCTGGTTCGGGTCGCTCCAATCGAGCTGGATCGCCGAGCTCGAGAGGACGTAAGCCCGCAGGGCCATGGCAGCGTTGGAGAGCACGGTGATCTGGCCGTCGGCGAGCGCGAGCCAGCCGTTGCCCGAGGTCTCGTCGATCGAGCCCGCTTGGTTCGCGAACAGCGTCGCGGTCGGATCGAGCGTCAGGGCGATCGTGCCGGCGGGTGCGCTGGCGGCCAGCGTGACCTGGATCTCGAGCACCTGGTCGCCCGGCGGCGCGGCGTCGAGAGTGAAGGGGATCGGTTGGGTGACCTCGTCGAAGGTGCCGAGGTAGCTCGCCGTGGTGGGTGTGCTCGGCGTCGCTTCGAAAATCGGCGTCAGGCCCGCCGTGATGCCGGCGCGCGCGAAGAGCTTGCTCGCGACGGACGAGGCGGGAGCGAAGGTCACCTTGTAAGACAGGCTCTGGATGCGGCTTCCCGCCGGCCGGTCGGCGCCGAGCGCCGTCAGGCTGGCATCGCGGGCGTAGACCGGAACGATTAGCGTCGCGCCAGGCAGGGCTGAAAGCGTGCCACTCACCGCGGCGCCATCCTGGCCCGCGCTGACGGCGAAGTTCGGTCCGAACTCCGAAGTGTTGCCGGCGGTGTCGGTCGCCGTCGCGGTCAGCGCGGCTCCGGTGGGGGCCAGCGCCAGATTCGTCGCGAAGCCGCCTCCGGAGTCGGCGGTCGTCGAGCCGATATACACCTTCCCTTCGCCGTACCCCGAAGGGTCGCCGTCGGAAAGGAAGAGCTCGACGGTCGCGTCGGCCGGTGCGGTGCCCCAAATAGCGTAGAGGCCACCCCCGGTAGGAGTCACCCCGATAATCACCGGGTGGTTGAGCAGGTCGTTCGGCCCGGCGTCGGCGTCGCTGGGGTCGTTGGCGATGCTGCACCCGTCCAGGAGCTCGATACCGAGGCTGCCGTTGTCGAACATCGAGTTTTGCGTGATGCGATTGCGTAGCGGGTTTTGCCGCAGCTGGAAGAGCTCGCCGCACAGGCCCGGCTGGCTCGCGGCGCAGCCGGCGGGCGGCGCGACGCCGCTCGACAGCGTGGTCGAGCCAGGCCCGGTGATGACCAATTCCAATGCAGCCGCGTCGTCGTTCTCGAAGAAGTCGATGCGGATCGTGTGGTCGCCGGGGGCGAGCGCTACGAGGGTCGGCGGGGGTGCGCCGCCACCCGGCCAGTCGAGCTCGATCGGCCCGCTGTCGAGGTCGAGCCGGGCGGAATCGTCCAGGCTCCGGAAATCGAATGTGTAGGTTCCGGCGGTGCCGATGCTGAGAGTGCCGGTGAGGCGCATGCCGAATTGATCGGTGAAGGGCCGGCCCAGCCCATCGGTCGGCGGCGGATCGCCGATCCTGTGGAAAGCGTGCATGCCAGTACAGTCGTCGGTGAAGGCGAGCGTCGGAAAGACCTGCGTCGCATCGGCCGCGAGCGCGGTGAAGTCCGGATAGCCGGGCAGACGCTCCGAGCGCACGCGGACACCATTACCGCCATTGTGCGCGAAGAGATTTCCCGGACCGATGCGGTTTTCGCTTCCTTCTCCTGTGATTCGCACGCCGTGGTTCGCATTGCCGGCCGGGTTGAGCGCCAGGTCGGCGCCCGAGTAGTTGCATTCGAGGACGTTTCCAGATCCTCTGACATCGAATCCTGCGAAGGTGAACTGAAACACCGCGAGACCGCGGACTATTGCGCCCCCGCCACCCAACCCGATGCCGGTCACGGCGGCATTCGCACCATTCAGCCCGATGTCCGGTACACAGTCGTCGTCGAGATCGCCGTCGATTGTCGTCGCGGACTCACCGAGCCAAGGAAGATCGCTGGCGAGCGTGATCGTCCCGCCGGCGAGGCCGGGCGCGAAGGTGATCGTGGTCGGTATGCCATCGCTGTTGGCGGTCTCGATGGCTTCGCGCAGAGACCCCAGGCCGCTGTCGGCGAGGGTGGTGACGGTAAAGGTCTGCGCGGTGAGAGGCGATGCGAAGACAAGAAGAGAGAGACCGGCGACGGCGAGCGGCGCGAGCGCGCCGCGGCAGAGGGCTCGGAAAGAGGACATAGCGGCCTCCTGGGCCTTGGGAATTCGAAGGGCGAGCGCAGCGACCGACCTCATGGCTCCTGCAAGGTCGGCTGGAGGCCGATGGTGAGTCGGCCGTCGGCGAGCTCGAGCCAGCCGTTGGCGACCGTCTCGTGCGTCGTGCCGGCCTGGTTGGAGAGCAGCGTGGTGCCGGGGTCGAGCCGCAGATCGAGCGCTGTGCCGGCAGTCGCCGTGGGGGCAAGCTCGACGACGAGCGTCGCGACTCGCTGGCGTAGCCGGCTCGAGGAGAGGCCGAGGAAGAGCGGAGCGGTCGCCTCGTCATAAGCAGCGACCAGGGCGGCGTGTCCGGGTCTTGCGGGACGGCTCTCGAAAGTGGGCTCGTTGTGGGCGAGAGGCCCGGCCGGTTCGATGGCGAGCGCGACGATGCCGTCGCAGGGCGAGCAGGCGACGGCGAGCGCCAGCGCCTGCACCCGATCGCCGAAGGGCCGCTCGGGTCCGAGCGGGGTGCCGGGGCGATCGACGAGATCGATCGGAATGCGCACTGTCGCGCCGGGCGCGGCGGTGGCGGAGCCGACGATCAGGCGCGAACGGCCTTCGCGTGCGATCAGCGCTTCCGGATCGACCTCCGTGCGCCTCGCCGTTGCGGTCGCGCCGGGTGCCGAGGATTCGATCGCCCCGCCGGCGATCGGCACCGGCGGCGGTCCGCCCGAGAAGAGGTAGTTGATGAGATAGAAGATGTCGGTCGCGGAGACGACGCCGTCGCCGTTGGCGTCGGAGTCGCCGGCCGGCGGGAGGCCGTCGGCGAGGAGGAAGTTGACCAGGTAGAAGATGTCGGCGGCGTCGACGACGCCGTCGCCGTTGGCGTCGCCGGCGGTAGTCGAGAAGGCGACCGTCGGACAGCCCTCCGACTCCTGGAACGCGCCGTTCATCGCCCGCAGCTCATAGGCATGCGTCGTCCCGGCGACGTAGCCCGCGTCGTCCCAGGCGAGAGTCGAGGCGCCAAGCTCGGCAAGCAGTCCCGAATCCCGGTAGAGGTCGTAGCGCCAGATCCCCGATTCCGGGTCGGGCACGGCGGGCCATGAGAGATGGACCTGGTTGGCGAGCGAAGCCACGGACAAGGCCGGGCAGACGGGCGCCGTAAGATCTTCGACGCAGGCGCTGGTCTCGAAGTAGAGCTCACCCAGTTGCGGCCAGAGGATCCCCAGGGTCGCGCCGTTCCACGCTACCGCGCTGGCCCCTTCCCGGTTCGACCAGAAGCGTTCCCCGGGCAGGACCGTGCCGTCCGTTTGGATCTCGATTTCGCGCAAGCCGGGCGCGAAGCCGAGGGAATGGACGAGATGGAAGGTGCCGTTCGCCCAGTAGAGGCGAGGGAACTGGTCGCCCATCGGCCCGCTGACCGCCGGAATCTCCGGGAAAAGCTTGCTGCCGTCGCGGTTGAGAACCGTGAAGTAGATGTCCACACCTGGAGGGTCGGAGCCCAGGAAGTCCCCCCAAGCCACTCCGAGGAGCTGGCCGTTGAAGGCCATGTCGAACTGGTTCCGGGCACCCCCCGAGGGGGGTGCGGAGAGAACGGTCGGTCCGTAGCGCACCGTTCCGTCGGGATTGAGGAAGACGTAGTACAGGTTCAGATCGAAGCCCCGGTAAAGCACCGCCCAACCGTCGCCGGTCCACTGCAAGCGGGGTGTCGGCCACCGCACGCCCGAGGCGACCGAAACCTGCAGTGCGCCGACCGGAGTGCCGTCCGGCGCCACGCGCTGGAAGCGCAGCTGGCCGCTGCCGATCCCGACAACGGCGTAGTTCTCGCCGTCGAAGCCCATTCCCAAAGAGCCACCGATGCCACTGGCGATCGTTGTCTCCGCGACGATCGCGGTACCGGTGGCGTCATAGCGCGCGAAGAGGAAGTTGCCGGAGCCTTGGGCAGCCGTGGCAAACGTGTCGCCGACCGCTGCCAGCGCCACCGATCCGGACGGCGTCGAGCTCAAGGGGAGGAGGTTGGCGATCGTCGCGCCGCTGCCGTCGAAGATCCGGGCGTAGGCGAGGCTGGTGCCCGAAACCGCGTCGGTCCAGAGGGCCACGAAGCCGGCCCCGAGCGGAGCGGCCTGGAGGTTTCCTGGTCCGAAAGAGAGGATCGGGTTGCCCGGGCTGTGGCCTGACGTGAAAGGCACCTCAGGCCCCGCGTCGCCGGCGGCGTCCACGACCAGGCCGCCCACCTCGGCCGTACCCGGGCCGTTGTCGTTCCACACCACCAGGAAGCGATCGCCGTCCGGCGCGAGGCGTGGGTACGAGTCGTGGAGGCCGTCGTCGGCGGTCACGAAAGAGCGGCTGCCGGTGCGAACGCCGCTGGCGTCGGCATGGAGGCGCCCGATCTCGTAGCCGTAATTTCCCAGATAAGAGTAGCTCTGGGTCACGACGACGAACTCCCCGCTGGAGAGGCTCTTGACCTGCGGCAGGAGATCGTAGGCCGGGTCGTTCACGTCCGGGCCGTTGCTCAGCCGCTCGGGGCCCGGGCCCAGCGGCGTGCCCAGGGAATCGACCCGTCGCAGGAACACGGCCAGCTCGTAGAACGGTTCGGTAGTGTTCTCCGTCCAGGCCACGGCCCAGCCCCCGTTCGGCGGGATCAGCGGATCCCAGGTCGCGGTCAGGCCCCAGCTCCCCTCGGTATCGGAGAAAGATCCGAGAAGGGCGGGCGCACCCAGCGCGGCACCGGTCGACTCCTCGACGCGCTGAAAGTAGATTTCGAAGATCCTGTCCACCGACCGGATCCAGGCGACGCCGTATTCGCTCAAGGTCGCGCTGAAGGCGGCGTCGATCTCCCACTCCTGGTGCCCCGGAGTGGAAGTCACGCTCACCGGCCCCAGCACGCGGTCCCCGTTGGGGGCCAAGCGCCGGTAAACGAGGTCATTGAAGGGTGGAGCGGCTCCTTCGGCGGTGAAGTACCCCCAGTTCGTCCCGTCCCATTCCAGGATGGGGTGACGGTTGGCCGTGGGCATGAACGTGAACGGGGCGAGGTCGATGCGCACTCCGCGGCGCGCGATGCTGCCGTCAGCGTTCAAGAGGGCGAAATACCCGACGGCGGTGGCGACCTGACCGGGCGCGACCCGCTGGCTCTCGTACCAGGTCACCCCGAACTGGCTGCCGTTCCAGGCCACCGCCGGATACTGCGAGGTCGCGTCACTCTGGCTGATGTTGAGCGGAGCGCCGATGGGCGCGAGCGTCGTCGAGGTAAAGCGCTGGAAGTAGATCTCGTCGAGGTTGCCGCCGCTGCGCTCCTGCCAGACCACCCCCCACTCACTCCCGTTCCAGGCCGCGAACGGAACGCGGGCCCAATCGCGGGAGAGCGACAGTTGCGTGACGCAGGTCTTGGCCGCGATCGCGGCGAAGGTCGAGGCGGCGGCGACATTGGAGCGCTGTGAGTCGGCCGGGATCAACGTCACCAGCCGGTAGTAGTAGAGCGTCGCGGGCGCGAGCCCGGTCGTATCGAGATAGCTCGTGTCGTCGGCGCCGAGCGTCGCGATGGGCGACCAGCTCGCGCTGTCGGGCGAGCGCTCGAGCCGGAAGCCGGTCTCGTTCTGATTTGGATCGGCCCAGGTGAGCTGGATCGCGGAGCTCGAAACCGCGGTGGCGAAGAGGCCCGAAGTCGAGTTCACGCCGACGGAGATCTGGGCGTGGAAGATCTCCAGGTTGCCGTTCCCCACATGTTCGTCGAGGGTGCCGGCCTGGTTGGCGAGCTCGGTGGTGGCGGCGTCGAGGAAGAGGTCGAGCGGCCCGGCGGGCAGGTTGGGAGCCAGGGTAAGGGAGAGCCGGGCGACGACATCTCCGGGTGCGGCGGCGTCGAGGGTGAAGGGGATCGGATCGGTCGCCTCGGCGAAGGAGGCGAGATAGCTGATTGAGCTCGACGTCGCGGGCGCCAGTTCGTAGAGCGCTGTCAAGCCGAGCAGGACGCCGTCGCGCACGGCGCTCGCCGCGGTGATGGAGCTCATCGGGAAGTGCACTTTGAAGACGATCCCCTGTATGCGCTCGCCGGCGGGGCGGTCGAGGCCGAGCGGGGTCAGGCTCGAATCGCGGACATAGACCGGGATGTCGAGCGTCTCGCCCGGCAGGGCGGAGAGCCCGTTGCCGAGAGTCACGCGATCCATGCCGGCGGTGGGGCTGAAGTTGGGCCCGAACTCCGAGGTGTTGCCGGCGGAGTCCGTCGCCGTCGCAGTCAGCAGGGACGTGCCGACCTCGAGGCTCAGGCCGGTCGCGAAGTTGCCGCTGCCGTCGGCGATCGCGGAGCCCAGGAAGTGCCGGCCTTCGCCGTAGCCGGAGGGATCGCCGGCGGAGGAGAAGATCTCGACGGTGGCATCAGGCGGCGCGCTGCCGGAGATGGTGTAGAGCCCGCCGCCTGCGAACGTGGCGGACGCGATCGCGGGATGATTGAGGCCGGTGTTCGGCCCGATGTCCAGGTCTCCCGCGTCGTTGGGGAGTGGCGAGCAGAACCAGCCGAGCGCGATTCCAACGCTTCCGTTGTCGTGGAGCGAATTCCGGGTGATCGTGTTCCGCTCCGAGGGGATCCGCAGCCGGAAGAGCTCACCGCATAGGCCGGGCAGGCTGGCCGCACAGCCGGCTGGAGGCGAGGCGCCGGTCGAGAGCGCGGCGGAGCCCGGGCCGGTGACGGTCAGGGTGGCGGCAGCAGCGCCGCCGTCCTTGCGGATGTCGAGCTCGATGGTGTGCGCGCCCGCGGACAGCCCGCTGACGACGGTCGAATACGGTTCCGGCCCCGAGGAGTCGATCACGACGGTGCCGTCGACCAGCAGCCTCCGGAAGTCGTACGGCAGCGTCTCGAAGGTGTAGTCGCCGCCGACGCCGAGCTCGAGCTGACCGGTCAGGCGCAAACCGAAATTCTCGCTGAACGGCGCGCCGCTGCCGTCGGTCGGCACGACTCCGTCGGCTCCCTGAAAGACGCAGCCGAGAGGAAAGAAGAAGCTGTCCTCGAACGGGGGGCTGCCTCCCCAGGGGTAGAGGCGGACGTTGTCTGGAGTGAGCGAGGTGAAGAGCGGGTAGACGCCGCCGGGCTCGGATTCGGAGAGGTGTATTCCGGCCTGAGCGTTGTAGGCGACGACGTTGTAGGGTCCGAGTTGGTTGTCGTTGCCGGCGACATGGCGGATTCCGAGCTGGCCGTTGCCGTGCCCGCTCGCGGTGGCGAGGTTGGTGCCGAAGTAGTTGCACTCGACGACGTTGTTGGAGCCCTGGATGTGCAGGCCGTCGCCGTCGAAGTCGAAGAAGGCGAGGCCGCGCACCGTGTGGTTGTTCGAAGTGAGCGCCGACCCGTCGGCGCCCGGGCCGGCGGAGCTGCCGTCGATCCCGATGTCCGGGTCGCAGTCGCCTTCGAAGTCGCCGTCGATGGTCGTGCCGTCCTCGGTCAGATCCGGCAATTGTGAGAGCAGCGCGATCGTCCCGCCGGCGAGGCCGGGAGCGAAGGTGATCGTGGTCGGTATGCCATCGCTGTTGGCGGTGTCGATGGCTTCGCGCAGGGAGCCCGGACCGCTGTCGGCGAGGGTGGTCACCGTAATGGCACCGAGCGCCTGGACGGCTCCGAAAAAGACCGACGAGAGGGCAACTACGGAGAGCAGCAACCGGCGAGCGGTGCACGACATGAGGCCTCCTCCCACGGGTCGCACGTGCGGCGACAGGCCGTCGCCGGCGTCGGCCTGGAGGGATAGAACTGTGAACTGTGTAACACCCTCGAGCTAGGGGTACGCCGTGCTGCAGGGTGGGTTCTTCCCCCCTCCCATGGGGTAGGAGTGTGAAGCTCGAAACGGGGAAATAGCGGGCGAGGTGTTCAGTACCACTCGACCAGCGAGATGCCGAGCCCGATGCGCGTCGAGCTCGCGTTGTAGTCGATCAGGCTCTCCCCGTAGCCGTGGAAGATCTGCAGGTAGCCCTGGAGATCGCGGTGGATGGGGAACACCCAGCCGAGCTCCGCGGCCCCGTGCGAGCGCTCGCCGCCTCGTAACGAGTGCCGGACCATCAGGCTGAGCTCGTGGCCGCTCAAACGGCGCACCAGGAGGAGATCGCCGCGCCCTACATAGTCCTCGATGTCGGGGTTGTCGTCAGCGCTCGCGGCCTCGGGGATCCGCCACCACGGCCGGACCATGAGCGTCCAGGCCTGACGTTCGAGCCCGACCATGCCGATGATCCGGTTCCAGCCTCGTGAATAGGGGTTGCCCTTGCCGTTCGACTGATGATTGAGGCTGACTCCGACCAGGCGCCCGTCGATACCGAGAAGGCGGTAGCGGGTGTTGAAGACGAGCATCGCCTCCGGCTCGTAGTTGGTCTCGCGAAAGGGGTGCGACGCGGCGCTGTTGTAGAGCTGCCAGCGCGACGACTGGGTGTAGCCGAACCAGACGTCGCCGCTCTGTCCGAAGATCTCCTGCGCGAGCTTGGTCTTGAAGCTGATCTGGAATTTGGTCTCGACCTTGTCCTGATTTTCGGATACGGCGACCGAGTCCCCGGGGGCCGGACTCGCGGGAAATTGGTTGGGGGAGTCGGTGTAGAACCCGGGAAGCAGGTAGACCGGCTTGTAGGCGCGTATTCCGAACGTGCCGAGCTTTGCCTCCCGGCTGAGCTCCCATCGACTGTCGAGAAGCGAGGCGACGACCGCCGACGTCTCCGCAGCGCTCGCTTTCGCCGCCGGTCGCTGCATGAGCTCGGGAAGTGGCGGAGCCTCGTCGACGCTGCCCGGGCGGCGATCCCGGCCGAACGCGCGGTCGTAGCACGCCAAGCGGTCGGCGTCCGCAGCGATGCCGACACAGGCTTCGGGAAGGACCTTCGCGGCGTCCTGGCCGAGCGCCGGGCGAGCCGGCAGCGAGCCCAAGCTCCCGACAACCAGAAGAAAGAGTCCGGCAAGGGGGCGTGGCTTTGCTAAGATTTCTCGATTCGCGCTCACCGGGCGTGCGCATGCTAACACCGCGATCTTCGGCCGTCGGCAGGTTGGGCGGCGATTTCCAGAGGAGCTCTACTTGATTCGACACCGCTTGCATCGCGCGCTGCGGACCGCTGCCGCCCTTGCCCTTTCCTGCCTGCTGTATGCGGCCGCGCTCCATGCCGCCGACGCCCGAGGCCCCCGCGTGGTGGTGCTCGGATTCGATGGCGCCGACGCCAAGCTCACCGAGCAGTGGATGAGCGAGGGCAAGCTCCCGAACCTCGCCAAGCTGCGCGCGCAAGGCACCTTCTCGCCCCTGCGCTCGACGATCCCTTCCCAGACGCCGGTCTCCTGGTCGACCTTCTCGACCGGCCTGAACCCTGGCCGAACGTCGATCTTCGACTTTCTGAAGCGCGACACCAAGACCTATCGTCCGAGCTTCGCGGCGTTCGACGAATCCTCGAAGCCGTTTCTCTTCGGAGCGCGGAACGGGCCGGCGGTCGGCGCGCTTGCGGCGCTCGCGGTCTTCGTCCTGTTCTTCCTGATCGTCAAGCTCTTCCGCGCAAGAGCGCGAACCGCGGCGACGGTGGCGGGTCTCGTCGCCCTCGCCGCCGGCGCCGGTGGCTTCTGGCTGGGCAAGACCCTCCTTCCGGAGAAGGTGCCGTCGGTGATCAACCGCCGGCAGGGAGATACGTTCTGGAAGGTGCTCGGGGACGCCGGCAAGCACGTGCGCGTGATGCGCATGCCGGTGACCTTTCCGCCGGAGCCTTTTCCGCACGGCGAGATGCTCTCCGGTCTCGGCACTCCCGACCTCTCGGGCCGGATCGGGAAGCCGTTCTACTTCACCTCCGAGCTTTTCTTCCAGCCCCGCGGCGGCAACGAAGTCTCGATCGAGATCGTCGAGCTCGAGGACAACAAGGGCACGCTCAAGACCGAGATCAAAGGACCGCCGAACAAGCTCTTTCCTAAGCAGTCGGACTACATCCGGATCCCGATGACGATCGACGTCGCGGCGGACAAGTCGAAGGTCGACATCGCGGTGTCCGACGCGAAGCTCGCGCTCGCGCCGGGGGAGTGGAGCCCCTGGGTGCGCTTCGTCTTCCCCTTCAACCCGCTGATCAAGGTCTCCGGCATCGGCCGCTTCAGGGTGTTGTCGATCGCACCCGAGGTGCGCATCTATCTTTCACCGATCCAGTTCGATCCCTCCGATCTGCCGGCGATCTTCGACATCACGGCGCCGCGCGCCTTCGCGGGCGAGCTCTCCTCGCGCTTCGGCCTCTTCAAGACGATCGGCTGGATGATCGACACCTGGTCGATCAAGGGCGGCACGATCGACGACCAGGTCTTCAACGAGGACACGAATTTCACGGTCGTGGAAGAGGAGAAGATCCTCGATGGGCTTCTCGACGACGATTGGGACGTCTATTTTCACTACTTCGAGTTCACCGACCGAGTGCAGCACGTGATGTGGCACCATACCGATCCCCAGCATCCGCTCTACACGGCGGAAGGTCATGCCAAGTACGGCGATTCGATCCTCAAGGCCTATGAGCAGATGGACCGGATCGTGGGCTCGGTGATGACGAAGGTCGCGGCCATGCCGGCGGGCACGACGCTCATCGTCGCTTCGGACCACGGCTTCGCGCCCTGGCGCCGGACGATGAACTACAACACCTGGCTCGCCACCGAGGGCTATCTCGTGCTCAAGGGCGCGAACGAGCATCAGGCGAATCTCGAGGACCTCTTCGACCAGGGACAGTTCTTTCAGGATGTCGATTGGTCGAAGACGCGTGCCTACGCGATGGGACTGGGCAACATCTACGTCAATCTGAAGGGTCGCGAGGGCCAGGGGATCGTCAATCCGGGCGCCGAGTACGACGCGCTCACCGCCGAGATCCGCGCCAAGCTCCCGCAGTACGTCGATCCGAAGAACGGCGAGCATCCGGTGGCCTACGTGTTCACGCGCGACGAGGCCTACGGCACCTACGATCCGGCGCTCATCCCGGATCTCTTCCCGTCGAACGCCTCCGGCTACCGCGTCGGCTGGCAGGATTCGCTCGGTATCGTCGCCAAGTCGATCGTCGAGCCGAATCTCGATGTCTGGAGCGCCGACCACTGTTCGGTCTACCCGCCACTGGTGGACGGCATCCTGTTCGCGAACCGCAGGCTCGATCTCTCGCAGAAGCCCTACATGGCCGACATCATGCCGACCCTGCTCGACATCTACCACGTGCAGCCGACGACGAAGCTCGACGGCAGGAGTCTCCTCGCCGGCGGTCAATGAGGAAGCTCGCCGTCCTTCTGGCGCTGGCTCTGCTGGTCGCGGACGCGAGCCGGTCGGCGCCGCAGGAGTCCCCCTCTTCGCGCGAGCAGGAGCTGGAGGCAATCCGCGGCGAGATCGCGCGGCTCACGGCACGTCTCGAGACGGTGAAGCAGTCCGAGGCGGGGATCGCCGGCGAGCTCGGCCGGCTCGAGCTCGAGCTCGAGCTCCAGTCGCAAAAGGTCGCCGAGGCCGCCGCCGCGAAAGCGATCGCGGAAGAGCGCGCGGCGGCTTCCGAGACGGCGATCGCGGATCTCGAGGGACGGCTCGCCGTGGAGCGCCAGAAGCTCACGTCGCGTCTCACCGGCCTCTATCGCATGGGGCGCCACGGCTACATCCGGATGCTGCTCTCGCTCGCTCCGGGAGAGGCCCTTTTGCCGGCCGTCCGGGCGCTGCGTTACCTGGCGCGGCGGGACGCGGCGGTGGTCACGAGCTTCGAAGAGCTCGGCGCCAGGCTCGCCGTGGAGCACCGCGAGCTCGATGCCGAGCGCCAGGTCGCGCGCGGTTGGTTCGCGCGCGAGAACAACCGCCGCAATCAGCTGGTCGCTCTCGAGCAGCGCAAGTCGCAGATGCTCGCCGGGACGCGCCGCGAGGGCGAGCAGATCGCGAGCGCGGCGCTCGAGCTCGGCGAACGGGCGCGCAAGCTCTCGAGCCTGCTCGATGCCCTCTACGGGCGGAGCGACCCCGGGCTCGCTGGCCTGCCGATCCGGGAGTTCCGCGGCCTGCTCGACTGGCCGACCGAGGGGCGCGTCGCGGTCGAATTCGGACCGCGGGTCGATCCGCGCTACGGTACCCGCGTGCCGCACAACGGGCTCGACATCGAAACCGTTCCCGGAACCGAGGTGCGAGCGGTCTACCCGGGAAAAGTCCTCTTCGCGGCCCCGTTCGAAGGGCTCGGACCGATGGTCGTCGTGCAGCACGCGGGCCGGGTTTTCACGCTCTACGCCGGCCTCTCCGAGCTTCGGGTGCGCAAGGAGGATGTGCTAGGGTTGCACGCCATTGTGGGACGCGCCGGGAGCTCGCTCTACTTCGAAATTCGCGTCGACAAGGTCCCCGAGAACCCACGCGCCTGGCTCCGATGACCCAGAGATCTCCGAGAACTCGATGAACCGAACCTCGCCGCCGCCGTCGCCGGAGCTGCCCCCGGTCGATCCGAATCGATCCCGGCGACGCTTCCTCGCCATCTCGCTCGTCGTTCTGACGCCGCTCGTCGCCGGCGTGTTGTGGAGCGCCGGCGAGGGCAACGACAAGGAACCGGATCCCGACTCGCTCTACCGCTACCTTTCGGTCTTCTCCGAGACGCTCAATCTCGTGCGACAGACCTACGTCGAGCCGACCGACATGGGGACTCTGCTCGCCGGAGCGATGGAGGGCTCGACCGACGCGCTCGATCCGTTCTCGATCTTTCTGCCCTCGGCCGTGCCCGTCGCCCAGGAGAGCGATCTGGTTCCGGGCGCGCGCCACTCCGGCCTGGTCATCCTCAAGGATCGGGGAGTCGCCTACGTCGCCGGAGTGGAAGAGGGAAGTCCGGCGGTCGCCGCGGATTTCGAGGGTGGCGACATCCTGTCGCGCATCGGCGGACGGCCGACCCGGCAGATGCCGGTCTGGGAGATCAACCGCCAGCTCCTCCCGGCAGACGGCCGGGAGCTCGAAGTGGAAGTCGTGCGGCGCGGCGAGACCAAGACGCTCAAGTTGAAGCTCGCGCTGACCGAGCCGCCGGCGCCGAGCCTCGCGCCGGTCGAAGGTCACCCGCTGCTCAGGATCCCGCGCATCGACTCCGCCGCGGTCGAGGCGGTGCGGGCGCTTCTCGCCCGGGCGGTTGCCGAGAACGATGCGAAGCTGATGATCGACCTGCGCGGCATCTCGGGTGGAGAGCCCGAGGCCGCCTTCGCTGTCGCCGGCCTCCTCGCCGCGGGCGATCTGGGCACGCTCAGGGAGAAGGAGAAGGTGGAGAAGAGCTTCACCGGCACCGGCGCGGCCGGCTATCGCGGCCAGCTCCTGGTGCTGGTCGACGGTTACACCACCGGGGCCGCCGAAATTCTCGCCGCAGTCCTGCAGCAGAAGGCGGGCGCCAAGCTTGTCGGGGTCCCGACCTTCGGCTGGGCCGGCGAACGATCGCGTATCGAGCTCGAGAACGGCGCGCGGCTCTACCTGACGACGGCCTTCTTCGCCGGGCCGGATGGCAAGCCGCTGTCGCAGAGGTTGACTCCCGACCTGCTGGTCGACGACCTCGCCCGCCGCTTCGCGGAGCGCGACAAGCCCCTCTCCGAGCTCATCCTCGAGCGCGCGATCCGATTCCTGAACGGTGAGCCGGAGCTTGTCGAGAAGAAAGCCGCCTAAGGGCGGCCGCGGCGCCGCCGTCTCCTCCAGAAGCAAGGGCTCCCGCCGGAAGAGAAGCTCCGCCGGCAGGGGAGTCGTGCTGCTCTTTTCGGGCCTGGCGCTCTTCGTCTTCGGTGCCTACTTCGGCGAGCGCCTCCTGCAGCGAATCCCCGTCTTGCATGCCCCCGCAGCGAGGGCGCCGGCGAAACCCGCGGCGAGTCGCCTCGCGGCGCCTCCGGAGGTTTCCGCGCAGCGCGCGCAGACGAAGGCGCGCGTCGGGATCGTGATCGACGATCTCGGGAGGGACGTGAGCACGGTCGAGGCGCTGCTCGCGATTGGGGCGCCGGGAGCGAGCGCGGCGCGGGAAACTCCGGCGGTGCAGCTCTCCTACGCCGTGTTGCCGTTCGAGTCGCATACGGCCCAGGTGATCGCCGCTCTGCGGCGGCACGGTGCCGAAATCCTGCTGCATCTGCCGATGGATCCCGAGGGCCGGTCCGATCCCGGCCCCGGAGCACTCACCGTCGGCATGTCGAAGCGCGAGCTCACGGCGGCGACCGAGGCGGCACTCGCCGCGGTGCCCGGCGCGGTCGGGGTCAACAACCACATGGGATCGAGGCTGACCGCCGAGCGCTCCGCGATGCGCGCCCTCCTCGCGGTGGTCGAGCGTCATGGCCTCTACTTCCTCGACTCCAGAACCAGCGCGGAGAGCGTCGGCTTCGAGGTCGCGCGCCAGGCGGGCGTTCCCGCCGCGGCGCGGGACTTCTTCCTCGACGACGAGCTGGGGCCCAGCGAGATCGCGGCACAGTTCGCCCGGCTCCTCTCCCGGGCGCGGGAGGAGGGCGCGGCGATCGCGATCGCCCACCCCCATCCATCTACGCTGGCGGTGCTCGCCGAGGAGATTCCGCGCGCGGCCGCCGCCGGCTTCGAGTTCGTGCCGGTCTCGTATCTCGTCGAACGGAGCGAAGAGCTTCCCGAATAGCGCGGCGATCTAGACGGCGCGGAGCGCGGCGATCTAAACGGCGCGGAGCGCCTCGATGGGGCGCTGCGCGAGCGGTCGCGAGCTCGCCGCGAGGCCCGCTGCGGCCGCGAAGACCGCCGCCAGCAGAATCGTCACGAGCGGAGCCCAGAGCTCGAAGCGGAACGGAATCTCCATCCCCTTCTCGAGCACGACAGCGGCTAGCGTGGTGCCGGCGACGGCCCCGATCGTCCCGGCGAGCAATCCGACGATCGCCGACTCGGTGGCGAAGAGAGCCGCAACCTGAAAGCGCGTCATGCCGAGAGCCTTGCCGAGGGCGGCCTCGCGGCCGCGCTGCGCGGCGCCCGCCGCGACGGCGCCCGCCAGAATCGCGAGCCCGGCGAGGACCGTGAAGCCGCCCAGGAAGCGGACCCCGAGGGCGATGCGCTCGAGGACGGCGCTCACCTTGTCTAGCACTTCGCGAATCGCGAAGACGGTGACGTTCGGGGTGCTCGCGGCGAGGGCGTCCTGGAGCCGCTGTTCCCCTCCGGGTGGAAGCCGGACCGAAGCGATGCGCATCTGCGGTGCCCGATCGAGGACACCGGGCTCGACCACCCAGAAGAAGTTGATGCCGAAGCTCTCCCAGCGCACCTTGCGCAGGCTCGTCACCGTGAGCGCGACGTCGACGCCCTGGACGTCGAAGTCGATCTTCGAGCCGAGCTTCAATCCTAGATTGCGCGCGTACTCTTCCTCGACGCTCACCTCGGCGACGCCGGGCGAGCTCCAGAGCTTGCCCTCGACCAGCGTGTTGTCGGCCGGCAGTCGCTCGAGAAAGGTGAGACGCTGCTCGCGGGTGAGGGCCCAGCGCCCGCGTTGCCCGCGATCCTCGTCCGCGTCGCGGGCGTCCCTGGCGGCCTTGTCGCGCTCTGTTTCGCGCGTCGCGGCGAGCGTTCCGACCGGCGCGCCGTCGATCGCGGCGAGGCGCGCCATGATGACCGGCACCGAATCGACCGCGGTTGCGCCGGCGCGATCGATCTCGGCGCGGACCCCGGCCCATTGATCGGGCTGGATGTCGATCAGGAACGCGGTCGGGGCGTGGGTCGGCAGATCGGAGCTCAGCCGCGCCAGGAGCCCGTGCTCGACGGTGCGCATGCCGACCACGACCATCGCGCCGAGTCCCAGGGCCACCACGCTCGCGACGGTGGGCGCGCCGGGCCGGCCGAGGGCGGCGAGCCCGTAGCGCAGCGGCAGGGGCAGAGCGAGGCGGGGAAGTCTGCGCACGCCGCGGATGAGCGCGCGCGCCGCGAGCGCGAGCACGGCCGCGGTCGCCGCAAGACCGCCGGCGAAGGCCGCTCCCAGATTGACCGAGCGCGCTTGCACCCCGGCGACGAGGGTCAGGCCGGCGAGCAGGACGACGGCGGTGCCGGCAAGCGCGAGGCGGGAGGGCGGCAGCGGCTCGATCTCCCGGCGCAGCACGCGCGCTGCGGGGACGGCGAGCGCGGCAAGGAGCGGCGGCAGCGCGAAGAGCAGCGAGATGCTCAGGCCCAGTCCGAGGCCGCGCAGGACGGCGAGCGGCTCGAAGTCGAGCTGCGGGACGACCGGCAGGAGCGCGCTGGCGAGGCTCGGCACGAGCCGCTCGAGCGCCAGACCGAGGAGGACACCGGCCAGGCTCCCGGCGGTCGCGAGCAGCAGGATCTGTCCGAGATAGATCGCCAGAATCTCCCGCGGCCGCGCTCCCAGCGCTTTGAAGACCGCGATCGAGTCGAGGCGGCTGGCGAGCCAGGCGCGCACCGTCTGGGCCACGCCGACGCCGCCCACGACCAGCGAAAGCAGCGCCACCAGCCCGAGAAAGCGCTCGGTCCGGTCGATGCCGCGGGAGAGCTCCGGCTGCCCTTCGGCGGCGGTCTCGATGCGGTAGAAGGCGGGATCGGCGAGCGCAGCGCGGAGCTTCGCGGCGAGCGCGTCGACCGCCGCTGCGGGCGCGCCCTCCGGAAGCTTTACCAGCAGCCGATACCCGACCCGGCTCCCGAGGGCGATGAGGCCGGTGGATCGCAGGCTCTCGCCGGAGAGAAAGAGGCGCGGACCGAGCGCGAAGGCGTTGCCGAGGCGATCGGGTTCCGCGAGCACCAGGCCGCGCAGGGTGAAGAGCTTGCCGCCGATCGCGATGCGGTCCCCGATGCGCAGGCCGAGCCGCGACAGGAGCTCCGGCGCGGCGACGGCGCCGCCGTCGCCGAGGAGCTCGGCCAGCGGGCGTTCGGGGGAAAGGGTCAGCTTGCCGTAGAAAGGGAAGTCGCCGTCGACCGCCTTGAGCTCGACGAGCTGGCTCCTGCCCACCCCGGCGGTCGTCCGCGGAGCCGCGACCACGGTGACCATCTCGGTCAGCCGGGTGGAGCGCAGAGTCGCGTCGGCCGCGAGGAGCGCGTCCACGGCCGGCGGGACGGGCTTCGCTCCGCGCATCCGCAGGTCCGCCGCGAGCAGTTGCCGCGACTCGCGGGCGAGCGTCGCGCGGAGGCTGGACGAGAAACCTGCGACCGCCACCACCGCTCCGACGCCGACCGCGAGACAGAGGACGAAGAAGATCACCCGCCCGCGCGCGCCGCGCGCCTCGCGAGCGATCTGGCGGAGGAGGCTCGCCACTTTCACCGGTTCTCCACCCTTTCCACTCTGCCGTCGCGCAGGAAGACGCGCCGGTCGGCGCGTTCGGCGATCGACGGGTCGTGGGTGACCAGCACGAGGGTGGCGTGGACGGCGCCGCGCAGCTCGTCCAGAACGTCGAGAATCCGCGCCCCGGTCGTGCCGTCGAGATTGCCGGTGGGCTCGTCGGCGAAGAGAATCTGCGGCCGCGGCGCGAAAGCGCGCGCCAGGGCGACGCGCTGCTGCTCGCCGCCGGAGAGCTGCGCCGGATAATGATGGCCGCGCTCCGCGAGGCCGACGCGATCGAGGAAGGCGCGTGCCTCTTCGGCCGGGCGCGCGATCCCGGCGAGCTCGAGCGGCAGCATGACGTTCTCGAGCGCCGTCATGTTCGAGAGCAGCTGGAACGACTGGAAGACGAAGCCGATCTTGTGCCGCCGCAGCCGTGCGAGGGCGTCTTCCGAAAGGTCCTGGATCGCCGCCCCGTCGATCCAGACCTCGCCGCTCGTGGGCCGGTCGAGTCCGGCCGCCAGGCCGAGCAAGGTCGACTTACCGCTTCCCGAAGGCCCGAGCACCGCCACGAACTCGCCTGCCGCAATCGTGAGGTCGACGGCGTCCAGAATGGTCAACATCCTGTCGCCCGACGGCAGGCGTTTGGTCAGCCGTCGGAGCTCGATGGCTGGGATCGCTGAGATCGCTGAGATCGCCGAGATCGCTGGGGAGGGGAGGTTCATCGCGTTGGAGCGCCGCAGGTTAGCATTGTGCTGTGGAGAGAGTTACGTACATTCAGTGCGAAAAGATCAGTAAAGGGAAAACGCAGTCTCGTCGATTGCGCTCGCTCGGGTCCTTTGCGCCGATCGTTGCGCTGCTGATTTGCCTGCCTTGCGTCGGCGGCTGCCGGGGAGACGCTGCGTCGTCGTCAGTTGGCGCCTCGGATGCAAAGACTCCGCCCGCGTCCGAGTCGCCTTCCGCGGCTGTGCCCGCGGTCCCGCTCGCGGCAGCGCCGCGGGTGGTCTTCCTCGGCGACAGCCTGACGGCGGGCCTCGGCCTCGCGGAGTCGGAAGCCTATCCGGCGGTGGTTGGCGACTTGCTCGCCGAGCGCGGCATCGCGGTGCGCATCGTCAACGCCGGTGTCTCTGGAGACACCAGCGCCGGCGGTCTCGCCCGCGTCGACTGGCTGCTCACCCAGAAGCCGGAGATCGTCGTGGTGGCGCTGGGGGCGAACGACGGACTGCGCGGCCAACCGGTCGCGGCGATCGCGGCGAATCTGCGCGAGATCGTGCGCCGGGCGCGCGCCGCCGGGTCGCGTGTCGTCCTCGCCGGCATGAAGATGCCGCCCAACTACGGTCCCGAATACACCCGGGAGTTCGAGGCGCTCTATCCCCGCCTGGCGCGGGAATCCGGCCTGCCGTTCATTCCGTTCCTGCTCGCCGGGGTCGCCGCGATTCCTGAGCTCAACCAACCCGACGGCATCCATCCCACGGCCGCGGGACAGAGGAAGATCGCCGAGCTCGTCGTCGAGGCCCTGCTGCCGCTCCTGCGGTCCGCGCCAGTCTCCGGCAACTAGGCGCCAAGCCCCCAGCCGTCGGAGCTTCCCGCCTCCGCCTTCAGGTCTCCAGCGCTGCCAGGAGACGGCGGCAGACCGCGGCCGGCGCGAGGCGGGCGCGCCAGTGAGTGGCGATCGCGCCGGCGTCGCGGCGACCTCGGTCCCAGGTCGAGAGCTCTTCGTTCAGGGCGTTCGCCAGCGCTGTCGGCTTGCGGCTGCCGGCGAGCGTCCCGAACTGCCCGCCCGCGATCATCCCTACGAGGTTCGGCAGCGGCGGCGAGACGAGGGTTGCGCCCAGGGCGAGAGCTTCGGTCGCGGCGTGGGGGCCGGTTTCCCAGCGCGAGGAGAAGAGCGCGGTGCGGCTCGTTGCCAGCGTCCGCGAGACGACGTCCGGCTCCTGCACACCGGCGAGCCGCAAGCGCGGCTCCCGCCGCGCCAGCGCGCCGAACGCGGTCTCGGAGTCGGCGCCGAAAACGACGACCTCGGTTGAATGGCGCAGCGGGAAGAAAGCCTCGAGTGCTGCGGCGAGGAGCGGGGCGTCCTTCTGCGGGTCGCTCCAACGGCCGATCGCGACGACGCGGTCCTCCTTCGCCTGCACGGGGCTTGCGCAGAAGAAGTCCGGAACCGCGAACGGCACTTCGCGCAGGCGGGTCGCGAGCTCCGGCGCGCCCTGCTGCCGGAGGAAGCGGGCGAAACAGTCGATGGCCGGCAGGCTTCCGAGCACGATCCGGTCCGAAGCCCGGGTGCTGGCGACGAACTCGAGCTCTTCCGGGTCGCGGCGGCGGGCGCTGGCGACGAATCGCCGACAGAAGTAGCGCATGGCCCGGAGACGCCCGGAAAGGGTCGGTTGGTAGGCGCCGATGCGCAGCCAGGAGATCCGAGGGTGGGCGGCGAAGCCGATCTGGCCATCGGAGTCGGCGATCGCGACCACGCGGGTGCCGGCGGCGCGAATCGCGGCGAGCATGCCGGACATCCGATGCCAGGTCACACCGACGGCGACGTCGGCCGCGAGGGCGCGCCAAGTCGCGACCTGCTCGAGGGCTTCGCGGTTCGGGACGAGCTCGATTCTGCCGCCGAAGCTCCCCGCGAGCTCGCGCGCCGTGACCAGCACAGCGTCGTGTCCGAGCGCCTGCCAACCCGCCAGATAGTTCTCGTGGCGAAAGGAGATCTGATCGAGCGTGACCGGGCCGTTCCAGACGAGAGCGATCTTCATGCGGCCGGAGCTTCCGGGCTCTAAGTCGATTCGGGCTCGCCGCGCTTCGCGGCCTGCCAGAGCTCTTCCATTTCGTCGAGGCTGGCCTCGGCGATGTTCCGGCCGCTCCCCGCGAGGCCCGATTCGACCGCCGCGAAGCGCTGGCGGAACTTGAGGTTTGCCGCGGCGAGCGCCCCCTCCGGATCGATCGCGAGATGGCGCGCGAGATTGGCCACGGTGAACAGCAGGTCGCCGATCTCCTCGGTGCGCCGCCGGCGGAGGGCTTGCGCCGACCTCGCCGCCGCCTCTGCCGGCGCAGGAGTCGGTGCGCTCGTCGGCTCCGGCGCGAGCAGCTCCTTGAGCTCGGAGATCTCCTCGTCGAGCTTGGCGACGACGTCGCCCGTCGCCTTCCAATCGAAACCGACCCCGGCCGCTTTCTGCGTCAGCCGGTAAGCGGCGACGAGCGCCGGCAGCGAAGCGGCGGTCGCGTCGTCGAGGAGCGACCGCCGCGCACCCTCCTGGGTGAGCACCTTGCGGCGCTCCCAGGCTTCCCGTACCGCTTTGGCGTCGGTCAGGGTCTCGCCGGCGAAGACGTGGGGATGGCGCGCGATCATCTTGGCGCAGACGGCGTCGAGGGCGGCGCCGAGCGGAATGCCTGCGCCCTCCTCGACCAGGCGCGCGATGAAAGCGACCTGGAAGAGCAGATCCCCGAGCTCGCCGGCGAGCTCGGTGCGGTCACCGCTGTCGATCGCCGCGGCTACCTCGTGGGCCTCCTCGAGCAGGTATGCCCGCAAATCGGGTAAGGTCTGCTCGCGATCCCACGGACAGCCGTCGGGCGCGCGCAGGCGCGCCACCAAGGCCGTCAGGCGAGCCAGGTCGGTGGGAGACAAGGGGGTCGGTTCTGACATCTGCGATGGATCGTCCAGGCGTTTCTGGCTCCGGAAGCTGCCGGTTGCCGATGCGAAAGAGCGCTTGTTAGCATAGTCGAAAAGAAAACATTGCCCGTGGGCGAGCTCAAAGTCACAGATCGGCGCATGTTCACTCCCGATGGGAGAGTGCGGGAAGAGTTCGCCGCGCCAGACGAAGCCGTGCCGGCCGCGGCGGATCTGGCCGCAGCGGCGCTCGAGCCGCCGGGCGCCGCGTCCGTCCCGCCAGCCGATTCGCCGATCGCGCCGCCGATCACGCCGCCGAGCGAGCCCGCAGCCCGCACTCCGATTCTCGAGCTTCCCGGGGCCCAGGCCGCGTTCGCGGCACCCAGTTTCTACGACCTGGTGGCCCTCCTGGCGGAGCCGGTCTCGATCTACCTCGGAGACCTCGAGCTGCCCGACGGCGAGTCGGCGGAGAATCTGGAGATGGCGCGGTTGCACATCGATCTGCTCGATCTCCTGCGCCAGCGCACCGTCGGAAATCTCACCGCCCAGGAGCAGGGTGTGCTCGAAGATCTGCTCTACAGGTTGCGGGTGCGCTATGTCCAGAAGCGCGGCTGAACGCCGCCGGCGGCGCGGGCCGGAGATCGTTCTCGGCCTGCTGCTCGCGCTCGCCGGCGCCGGTCTCGCGCCGCTCGCGGCCCAGGGCGAGGCCGGCCCGACGGCCGGTTTCGAGCTCACCCGCAACACGCAGCATTCGCTGCACCGACTGCAGGAATCGTGGCTCCAGTGGGTGAGCGGGTTCTACCAGGACAATCCCGCGAAGGCGGACGAAGCGCTGCGCGCCTTGAACGCCAACGCCCGTCAGGTCGGCATGTACAAGCTGGTCGATTTCTCTCTCGGGGCCGTGGCGCTCGGTTTGCAGTCGGGTCGCGAGGGCAAGTTCGAACGCGCACGATGGGCGCTCGATGCGGCGGAAACTCTCGACCCGGGGCGACCGGAGATCGCCTTCGCCCGCGCCACCCTGGCGCGGGAACGGGGTGCCTATCCGTCGTGGATCGCGGCCAGCTGCGCCGGATTCGCGCGCCTGCTGGGGTCGTCCGAGCGCACCGTCTTCTTCGCCAATCTGACTTTCTGGCTCCTTGCCGTGCTGCTGCTTGCGGCGGCGCTCTTCGTGCTGGTCGAGGTGGCGACGAAGGGGAGCGCGGTGGTCGCCGACCTGCATGGTCTCCTGGTGCGCAAGCTGCCGCCGGCGAGCGCGACCCTATGCGTCGGGCTGGCGCTGCTCTGGCCGCTCGCCTTGCCTTCCGGCGCGCTCTGGATCCTGCTCTACTGGTCGGCGTTGCTCTGGGGCTACGAGAGCCCGAGCGAACGGGGGGCGAGTCTCGCCGTCTGGGTGCTCGCCGGATGCGCACCCTGGATTGCGGCCGTCGAGCAGCAGCGGGTCACCGTCGCCATGTCCCCCCCGATGCGGGCGCTTTCGAATCTCGCCGAAGGGCGGCTCTACGGCGGAATGTTCTCCGACCTGCAGGTCCTGCGGGCGGCCATCGGAAGCGAGCCCGCGGTCGTCGAGCTCCTCGCGGATGTGAATCGGACCCTGGGCCAGTGGGACGAGGCGCGGCCGATCTATCGCAAAGTGCTGGAGAGTGAACCACGCAACGTTCCGGTGCTGCTCAACCTCGGCGCCTACCATTTTCGCAAGGCCGACTTCGCGATCGCGAACGACTATTTCCTGCAGGCGGCGCGGGCAATTCCGCCCCCCGCCGAGGCCTTCTACGACCTCTCCCTGAGCTATTCCGAGACCTATCAGTTCGAAGAGTCGCGCAAGGCGCTCGCCCAGGCGAAAGAGATCGATGCGGAGCTGGTCGACCTCTGGGTCAGGACGCCGAACACGGAGCGTGTGCTGACCTTCAACGGCGGACTGGGGCGGCGCGACGAGATCCGGCGTCTGCTGGTCGGCGCGTGGGCGCAAGCCCCCTTCGGCGGGGCCGCGACGCAGCGCAAAGTCGCCGGGTGGGCGTCGGCGGCGGGCGCGGGTTGCGCCGCCCTGCTCGCCGTGGCGCTCTACCTGGTGCGGCGCAAGCGGGGCTTCGGTGAGCCCAGTTCCTGGCTCGCCTGGCGTTCCCATCCGGTTTCCCGCTGGCTGCGCGCCCTCTTCCCGGCGCTGTCGCAGGCCGAGTTGGGCGAGGGCGCCAGGGCGGGCGGGAGCCTGCTCGCATTCGCGCTGGTAGCGATGCTGCCGCTGCTGTTTTCGATCGGAGCCGTCCTGCCGCTCGGCGACGGCCTGCTCGCCGACCTGCCCTGGATCTTGTTCGTTGCCGGGCTCCTCCTGTACACCGGGCTGTGCGTGCGCAGCGAGCGCCGGGAAGGGGAGTAGGGACCAAAGGCCATGGCGCTCGAGGGCGATCTCAGGGTCTTCCGTCTGCCCGACATCCTGCAGATGATTGCGCAGCAGAAAAAGACCGGCATCCTGACCGTGCAGGGCGAGCAGGACATCCTCGCGGTCTCCTTTCTGCATGGCGAGATCGTCGCCGCCGACGCACTCAACCAGAACTTCGAGGAGGGCCTGGGTGAAGTGCTGGCGAGTCAGGGACTGGTCCGCCCGGAGGACTTCGCACGCGTCTCGGAAGGGCACCGGAGCTCCGGACAGCGGCTCTCGGACTACCTCGTCGAGCGCGGCATTCTGTCGCGCCAGCAGCTGCTCGAAGCGTTACGACAGCAGACTTACCGCCTGCTGCTGCAGGTCCTGCGCTGGAGCGAGGGCGAATTCAAGTTCTACTCGGGCGAAGAGGTCTCCTTCGAGGAGGGTGTGGTCGCGATCACGGTCGAAGAGCTGCTCATGCGCTCGATCGGCGATCTGCTGGGGGAGGGGACTCTCTCGGGGACCCTGCCGCACGGTTTCGTCGCCTACGAGCGTCTGCCCTCCACCCGCACCACCCGCCTCCTGGGACGTGACGGCGACCTCCCGGGAGAATCCCGGGACGAAGTCTGGATCAGCGCGGACGAGGAGAAGATCCTCGGTCTGCTCGACGGTCGCGCTTCCGCCGCCGAGATCGCGGAGTCGAGCGGACTGGGCGAGTACAAGACGCTCTACGGCCTCTTCCGCCTGCTGCAGGCCGGACTCGTCCGGCCGCGCTCGTCCGCGGAGACGGGGGCTCAGGCAGAGGCTGGCGCCTTGCCGGCGGAGGCCTCCGTCCCCCTGCCCCGGCCGGTGCCGCGCCAGGGGCTCTCGGGAGGCAAGATCGAGCTTCCGGTCGAGCCGGCGGCGACCTCCCGGGAGATCCGCCAGGGTCGCCTGCTGGGGGCTGCCTGCGCTCTCGCCCTGGTGGCGCTCTTCGTTCTGGCGGTTTCGCGGCCGGCCCTCCTCCTCTTCCCCTTCCCCTGGCTGCGCGGCGAGCGCACCGCCTTCGAGAGGCAGGGGCGGGCGGTGCAGGCGGTGCTGATCGATCGCGCGGCGCGGACCTACTTCCTGCTCGAAGGCAAGTACCCCGGCCGGCTGGAGGAGCTGGTCGAACGCGGCTTGCTGCCGCGCCGGGCCCTTCGCAGCCTGTCCGGCGGGAGGCTCGAATACCGGGCCGAGGCGCTCTCCTACAGCCTCCTGCCGCAGGCCCGGAGCTCCTCCGAGAGCCCCCTGGTCGTGAACGAGACGATCTCCGGCGACTTCGTGGTGGACCCGGAGTTCTTTCGCGGCCTCAAGGAGGACGAGGGCATTGCGCTCGTTCTTCTCGACTGATCGCGGCGGATCGCGGCCGATCGCAGCCATCGGGAATAAATCTCAGCGCCAGATTGTCAACAATGGTAAGTGCAGGGTTGACTCTCTGCGACTTAGATTTAGAATCTACCCGATCAAGGGAGCCCCCAGGAGGCAAGCATGAGCAAAATCATCGGAATTGACCTTGGCACCACGAACAGCGTGGTCGCCATCATGGAAGGCGGCGAGGCCAAGGTCCTTGCCAACGCCGAAGGCAGCCGGACGACGCCTTCAGTCGTCGGCTTCACCAAGAGCGGCGAGCGGCTGGTCGGTCAGGTCGCGAAGCGGCAGTCGGTGACCAATCCGCGCAACACCGTCTTCTCGATCAAGCGCTTCATGGGCCGGCACTTCGACGAGGTGGGCGAAGAGTTGAAGATGGTGCCCTACAAGGTCGAACGCGCCGACAACGGCGATTGTCGCGTGTCGATCGACGGCAAGCTCTTCTCGCCGCCCGAGATCTCCGCGATGATCCTCGGCAAGCTGAAGCAGGCGGCCGAGGACTATCTCGGCGAAAAGGTCACCGAGGCGGTGATCACCGTCCCGGCCTATTTCAACGACGCGCAGCGCCAGGCGACGAAGGATGCCGGCAAGATCGCCGGACTCGACGTCAAGCGCCTGGTGAACGAGCCGACCGCCGCGGCGCTCGCCTACGGCCTGGACAAGAAGAAGGACCAGACGATCGCGGTCTACGATTTCGGCGGCGGCACCTTCGATATCTCGATCCTCGAGGTCGGCGACGGCGTCGTCGAAGTCAAGGCCACCAACGGCGACACCCACCTGGGCGGCGACAACATCGACCAGCGAGTGATCGAGTGGCTGCTCGAGGAGTTCAAGAAGCAGGAGGGTATCGACCTCGGCAAGGATCCGATGGCGATGCAGCGCTTGCGGGAGGCCGCAGAGAAGGCCAAGATCGAGCTCTCGTCGGCGATGGAGAGCGAAGTCAACCTGCCGTTCATCACCGCCGATCAGAACGGCCCCAAGCACCTCAATCTCAAGCTGACCCGTGCCAAGCTCGAGCAGTTGGTCGAATCGATCATCCGGCGCTCGGCGGGACCCTGCCGCCAGGCCCTCAAGGACTCGGGTCTCGACGTGGGAGAGATTCACGAGGTCGTTCTGGTCGGCGGCCAGACCCGCATGCCGGCGATCCAGGCGCTGGTCAAGGAGGTCTTCGGTCGGGAGCCCTCGAAGGGCGTGAATCCCGACGAGGTCGTGGCGGTGGGCGCGGCGGTGCAAGGTGGCGTGCTCAAGGGCGACGTCAAGGACATGCTGCTGCTCGATGTCACTCCGCTGTCGCTCGGCATCGAGACCCTGGGCGGCGTGTTCACCCGGCTGATCGAGCGCAACACCACGATTCCGACCCGCAAGAGCGAGGTCTTCTCGACCGCTTCCGACAGCCAGACCCAGGTCGAAGTGCACGTGCTGCAGGGCGAACGCGAGATGGCCGCCGGCAACCGGACGCTCGGCCGGTTCAACCTGGTCGGCATTCCGCCCGCGCCGCGCGGCGTGCCGCAGGTCGAGGTCACGTTCGATATCGACGCCAACGGCATCGTCAATGTCTCGGCCAAGGACCGCGGCACCGGCAAGGAGCAGAAGATCACCATCACGGCTTCGTCCGGTCTGGCGGAAGACGAGATCAAGAAGATGGTCTACGACGCCGAGTCGCATTCCGACGAAGACAAGAAGCGGCGCCGGGTGGTCGAGGCCCGCAACCGGATCGACGGCCTGATCTACTCGACCGACAAGAACCTCGGCGAGCACAAGGAGAAGCTCTCGGCTGGCGAGCTCGGGGAGCTCGAGTCGGCTCTCGCGGATGCCCGGAAGGCGATGGAGAGTGAAGATGGCGCCGCCATCGAAGCGGCCGAGCAGCGCCTGACGCAGGCGTCGCACAAGCTCGCGGAGGCGATGTACAAGAACGCCGGAGCCCCCCCGGGCGCCGCCTCGGGGGAGGGCGGACCGACGGCGCAGTCCGCTCACGCCGGCGGTGGCGAAGACGTGATCGACGCAGAAGTCGTCGACGCGGACACGAAGTCCAACTGACCCCCGGCTTCGCCATGCCGCGCAAGAAGCCGCACGAGTCGCCGCGCTACGTCATGATCTCGGTGGTCGCCGAGCAGTACGGCATCCACCCGCAGACGCTGCGTCTCTACGAGCGCGAGGGTCTCATCGAACCGGCGAGAAGCGCGGGCAACACCCGGCTGTACGACCAGAGTGCGATCGCGCGGCTGGAGGCGATTCTGACCCTGACCCGGGACCTCGGCGTGAACCTCGCCGGGGTGGAAGTGATCCTCACCCTGCGGGATCAGCTTGCCCGTCTCGAGGCCGAGAAGGAGCGCCTCGTCGCCGAGCTGCGCCGGGAGGCGAGGTCGCGCCCACCCGAAATCGACCGCGCCCGCGCCCTCGTCCCCGCCGCGCCCCGCGCTCTCGTGCGGCGCTAGCGGCGGACGCGAGCGAGGGCGCGCAGAAAGCCGCCACGCTGCTACGATCTCCTCCGTGGCCGAGCCGATAGCGAAACCGGACTGCCCGCACTGCGCAGGGCGGGGGTGGCTCGTCGTCGAGGATGGCGGCGCGGGGACGGCGCGCCCCTGCTCCTGCCGCATGGAGATGCTGGTTCCGCGGCTGCTCGAGATGTCGGGGATACCGCTGCGCTACCGCGATTGCACGCTCGACAACTTCAAGGTCTCGAGCTCGACCGCTCGGGCGGATCCGAAATTGGTGGAGGCACGCGAGAAGTGCCGGCGCTACGTCGATGGGTTTCTCGATACGCGCGGTGGATTTCAGCAGTCGGGCCTGCTCTTCGTCGGGCCACCGGGTGCGGGAAAGACCCACCTTGCCGCAGCGATTCTCTCGGCCCTGATCCGGCGGTATCGCCTGCGCGGGCGCTTTGTCGATTTCTCGTCGCTCATCAACAAGATTCAATCCACCTTTGATCCCTCCTCCGCGGAATCCAAGCACGACGTGCTCGATCCGGTGATGGAGGCGGAGCTGCTGGTCATCGACGAGCTCGGTGCGCAGAAGCCGACGCCGTTCGTCACCGACACTCTCTACCTGATTCTCAACCACCGCTACACCGGCCGGCTGCCGACCCTCTTTACCAGCAATTTTCGTCTGGAGCTCGCGAAGAACTCGAACCTGACGAGTGTCGAGCTGCTGGAGACCAGGCTCACGCCGCAGCTGGTCTCCCGGCTCTACGAGATGGCGGCGCCGGTCGCGCTCGAAGTCGGCGACTACCGCAAAGAGGTCGGGAGCAAGAACATCTCGTCGGAGGTGTTCCGGGCATGACGGCGGCGCGTCTCTCGGGGCTCGACGCGCTCGGGCGCGGCATCGCGAACGTGCGCGCCAACCGCGAGCTCGTCGTCGTCCAGTTGGCGGCCGGGCTCATCCTCGCGGCGTCGATCCTCGTGCCCGTGCTGCTTTTCTTCTCGCGCCTCGGAATCCCGCTCGCGATCTTCACCGCCGACGACCCGGAGAAGGTGCGCCAGGCGCTCGCAGCCGTGCAGTTGGATCTCGGTCAGATCGCCTCGACCCTCGGACTCGGCCTGCTGCTCTTTCTGGTGGTCGGGACGCTGGTCTTCATCGTCTATTGCTGGTTCCAGGCCGGGACACTCGCGATTCTCGTGGCGGGCGAGGCCCAGGCTCCTCCGGTCCGGCAGGCGCCGCCGGCCGTGTTCCGCACCTTCTCCTGGGCGGGCTATTTCGGCTGGGCGAGCCGCTATGGCTGGAGAATCTTCTGGGTCAACAACCTCTTCCTGATCTTTCTAACCCTCGTCCTCGCCGCTCTGATCCTGCCCCTGGTGCTGGTGGGCCGGCTCATGGCGGGCTCGGGCGCCCTGATCGCCTGCGCGGCGGGCTGCGGCCTGGCGCTGCCGCTGGGATTCGTAAGTCTCGTCCTCGTGCTGGCCATGATCGTCGCCCAGATCTGTGCGGTCGAAGAAGGAGCCACGGTGCGCAGTGCGACGAAGCGAGCGTTCTCGATCACCGGCAACCGTCTCGGCAGCCTGCTGCTGCTCTATCTGCTGCTCATCGCCGGGTCGATCGCCGTGACGATCCTCTTCGGCAGCGTCGGTCTGGTCGTCAAGCTGGCGCTCGCGGGTTCGGGGCTGCTCCTGACCGTGGTCTCCGCTCTTCTCGGGCTCGTCGAATTCGTCGCGAGCACCGGCCTGACGCTCGCGATGACCGCGGCCATCGTGGCGCTCGTGCGCGCCGAGCTGCGGATTTCAGCCGCCGCGGCGCGACCCGTCGCGTGAGGGGGCACTTGCGGCCCCGTGCCGCCGGATGGGTGCTGATGGGCACTCTCCTCGCCGCCGGCTCGTGCGCACGGACGGGCAAGAAGGCGAGCCTTCCGCCGCTGCCTCCGGCCCACGCGCTCGCGCCCGCGGAGAGCACCCAGCGATCTCCGGAGCCGGTTCCACCGCTGCCGCCGGCTCCGGTACCGTCGGTGCCGCCGGTGCCGGCGGTGGAGGTGGCCGGCGCCGGGCAGGGACTTCCCCGGTTCCCGCCGCGGCCTCCGAGGCCCGCGCCATCGCCGCTCCGGCCGTTCTCGGGTCTCGTGCGCATCGGGCTCGCGACCGATCTCGAGAGCGTGACGTTGCCCTGTTGCGAGGGCGAGCTCGCGGTCGACCTGGGAGGCACGAGACTCGACGTCGCGTCGCCGCTGCGGATTCGCCCCGCCGCGGCGAGCGTCGGTGGAGTGCTCTACCGCGTGCAGATCGCCGCGCTCAAGGACGAAGAGCAGGCAGGTGAGCTCGCGCGCCGGCTCGGCAAGCTGGCCGGCGAGCCGGCCGACGCGCACTTCGACGCGCAGGCCGGAATCTACCGCGTGCGGCTCGGGCGTTTTCCGGAGCGCGGAGGTGCGGAGGAGGCGAGCCGCAGACTGGTGCGCTTCGGCGTCGACAGCTCGTGGATCGTCTCCGAGGGCGCTGGACTCGGCGAGCCGGCGCTCGACCTCGTGCACCGCGGCAGAACCTATCGCGTCGCCGGCCGGACGTTCATGCTCGAGGCGCCGGCGGCAGCGGGCGTGCGCTGGGAAGGCAGGCGCTACCGCGGCCGACTGGTGGTCTTCCTCAACGACCGGGGCCGGCTGAATCTGGTGAACGAGCTGCCGATCGAACAGTATCTGCGCGGAGTCGTGCCGCGCGAGCTCGGTCCGGGCGCCTACCCCGAGCTCGAAGCGCTCAAGGCGCAGGCGATCGCCGCCCGCAGCTACACGCTCAGGAACCTCGGTGAGTTCGCCGACGAAGGCTACGATCTTTGTGGCACGCCGCGCTGCCAGGTCTATGGCGGCATGGACGACGAGCATCCGCTCTCGGATCGCGCCATCGCGGAGACGGCCGGAGAGATTCTGGTTTACGACGGGCAGCCGATCGACGCGCTCTACAGCGCGACGTGCGGCGGACACACGGAGAACGTCGAAGTGATCTTCCCCTTGAAGCGGGCCCCTTATCTGCGCGGCGTTCCCTGCATCGAAGCCGGCTACGTGAGGCTCCCCGACGGCGCGGCGGCGGGCGCCCGGGCGGACCTCCGCATGTCGCGCGCTCTGCTCCAGCGGGCGCTCCCGGGTTTGAGCGGTTCTCTGGGCAGCGCGTCCGCGCTCGAGGGCGCTCTCGTCCGGCTGGCCGAAGCCGCCGGGCTTGCCACCCCCGAGGACCACCTGGCCGCGCTCGACCGGCGCGAGGTGCAGCGGTTTCTCGGCTCGCTCTTCGACCTCGCGGCCGATGCGCGGCTCTTCGTGCGGCCCGAGGAGCTCGACTATCTGGTCGCGAATCCGCCGCTGGGATGGAACGTGGAGGATCGCCGCCTGGCCGCCTTCCTGGCCCAGAGCGGCCTGCTTTCCACCTCTGCGGCTGCGGGCGGCGAAGCCCGGGTGACCGCGACCGAGGCCGAGGATCTGCTCTTTCAACTGGCGATCTTTCTCCGCGTTCTCGAGCAGCGGGAAGCGAGCTTCTCCACGGTCGCCGGCCGGGATCTCGTGGCGCGCGCCGACGGTTCCGAGCTCCATTTCGCCCTGCCCGGCGACCTCGCCACGTTCCGGCTCGTGTCGGGAGAGGCGCGCGCCGGCGATCTCGTCCTGGCGGCGGGCGACGTACTCCATCTCTATCTCGTCGCCGGCGGACTCGTCGGGGTGGCGCAGGAGGTCGACCCGCGCGGCGCGAGCTTCGACCGCACGCACGATCTTTCGCGCTGGACGCGCTTCCGCAGCGACGACGAGCTGCGCGCTTCCGTCGCGAGCCGCCTGCCCGGCTTCGACTTCCGCAGCTTCGAGATTCTCCTGCGCGGGGTGTCCGGACGGGTCGGCAAGATCCGCCTGCTCGGCAGCGGTGCCGAGACGGTGGATGTCGAAGGGCTCGCGGTGCGCTGGACGCTCGATCTGCCCGATACGCTCTTCACCGCCCGCCGGCTCTCGCCGGTCCAGGGCAAAGGGGGCTGGCAGTTCTCCGGCCGCGGCTGGGGACACGGCGTCGGTCTCTGCCAGGTGGGCGCCTTCGGCATGGCGCGGCGCGGTCACGACTACCGCGCCATCCTCGCCCATTACTACGGCGGAGCGACTCTGCAGGCCATCGCCTATTCAGCCGCGCCGATTGCCGGTCCAGGAAGGCCGCGGTAGCATCGGGTCGCCACACGGGAGAGGCAATGGACTTCTTTTTCACCGAAGAACAGCGGGCGATTCGTGAAGTGGCGCGCAAGTTCGCGCTGGCTGAGATCGATCCGATCGTCGACGAGATCGACGAGACGCAGCGCTTTCCGATGGAAGTGATGAAGAAGGCGGCCGAGCTCGGCTTCCTGGGCATCCTCTTCCCGGAGGAGTTTGGCGGCGCGGGACTGGGCTACGTCGAATACGTGCTCGTGGTCACCGAGATCTCCAAGGTCGATCCGTCGGTCGGCATCAGCATCGCGGCGCACAACTCGCTCGGCACCAATCACATCTACAAGTTCGGCACGCGCGAGCAGCGCCAGCGCTGGGTGACGCCGCTCGCCTCCGGAGCGAAGATCGCCGCCTGGGCCCTGACCGAGCCCGGCTCGGGCTCCGATGCCGCGGCCCTGCGCACCTCGGCGCGCAAAGTCGAGGGCGGCTGGGTCCTGAACGGCTCCAAGGCCTTCTGCACGCACGGCTCGGTCGGGGAGATCGCGGTCGTGCTGGCGGTCTCCGATCCGGAAGGGCGCAAGGGAAGGAACGCTTCGGCCTTCGTGCTCGAGAAAGGAATGCCCGGCTTCCGCTCCGGCAAGAAGGAGAACAAGCTCGGCATCCGGGCTTCCGACACCTCGGAGCTCGTGCTCGAAGACTGTTTCGTTCCCGACGACCACCTGCTCGGCAATCCTGGCGAGGGCTTCCGTCAGGCGCTCGCGGTGCTCGACGGCGGGCGCATCTCGATCGCCGCCTTGGGGCTGGGCACCGCGATCGGTGCCTACGAGACGGCGAGGAAGTACGCCAAGCAGCGCGAGCAGTTCGGCCAACCGATCGCCGAGTTCCAGGCGATCCGCTTCGCGCTCGCCGAGATGGCGACGCGCATCGCCGCGGCCGAGGCCCTGACGCTCGCCGCCGCCACCGAGATGGACCGCACCGGGAAGGTCACCCTCAAGGCCTCCGAGGCCAAGCTCATGACCGGCGAAGCGGCGGTCTTCTGCAGCGAGCGCGGCGTGCAGATCCACGGCGGTTACGGCTTCATCAAGGACTATCGCGCCGAGAAGTACTACCGGGACTGCAAGATCTGCACGATCGGCGAAGGCACCAGCGAAGTCCAGCGCCTGGTCATCGCCCGCGAGCTCCTCTCGGCATGAGCAGGGAGGGACCGCCGAGCTCCGACGGCGTGCCGGGCTTCGATAGCGCGGCCCTCGACCGCCTGATCGGCGGCCTGCGCAAGCGCGAGCCGCGGGCGGTCGCGCGGGCGATTTCGATCGTCGAGCGCGGCGGGCGCGGACAGGCCGAGCTGCTGCGGCGGGTCTACCCCGCTACCGGCAGGGCGCGCGTGGTCGGAATCACCGGCCCTCCCGGCGCCGGGAAGAGCACTCTGGTCGATCGCCTGGCGCGCGAATGCCGTCGCCGCAACGCGACGGTGGGAATCCTCTGCGTCGATCCGACTTCGCCCTTCACCGGGGGTGCTCTCCTGGGCGACCGCATTCGCATGCAGGGGCTGGCCACCGACCCGCAAGTCTTCATCCGCTCGATGGCGACGCGCGGCGCCATGGGCGGCCTGGCGCGGGCCACGCGCGACGCGGTGGATCTCCTGGATGCGGCGGGCTTCGACTGGGTGCTCGTCGAGACGGTGGGCGTCGGCCAGGACGAAGTCGATGTCGTGTCCAGCGTCGATTCGGTGGTGGTCGTCGCGGTGCCCGGGCTCGGGGACGACATCCAGGCGATCAAGGCGGGGATACTGGAGATCGCCGATATCTTCGTGGTCAACAAGGCCGATCGCGACGGTGCCGATCGCGTTGCCCGCGATCTCGAAATGATGCTTTCGCTCGGCCACCACGGGGTGCAGGGACATCATGGGGACGATGGACACCACCGGCACGCCGGGCATCCCGTGGATCCGGGGGGGCACGGACAGGGCTCGCCGGCCGACGAGGCATCGAGCTCGTGGGTGCCGCCGATCCTGCGCACCGTGGCAAGTCGGGGCGAGGGGGTCGCCGAGCTCCTGACGGCGATCGAAAAGCACCGGGCACATCTCGAGGCCTCGGGGGAGCTCGCGACGCGCCGGCGCTCCCAGCTCAAGCTCCGGGTCGCGACCATTCTCAAAGAGCGCGTCCTGGCTGCCGCCGAGAAGCACGCCGGCTTCGAGCGTGTCATCGAGCGCGGGCACGCCGAGCGCAGCGATCCTTACGCGCTCTCGACGGAGCTCTTTTCGGGGGTCCTCAGAGCCGGCGCGGAGCTTACGGGGAAGGTCGAGCCCGAATGATCCAGCGCATCGATCACATCGGCATCGCGGTGGCCTCGATCGCCGAAGCGCGCGGTTTCTACGAGGCGCTGGGGCTCACCGTGGAGGCGATCGAAGAGGTGCCGCAGGAGGGCGTGCGGGTCGCTCTCATCCCCTGCGGCGACTCGAAGATCGAGCTCCTCGAGGCGACGTCGGCCGACTCGCCGATCGCCCGCTTCCTGGCGAAGCGCGGCCCCGGAATCCACCACCTCTGCCTGGCTTCGGACGACCTCCACCGCGATGACCGGGCGCTGCGCTCGGCGGGAGCCCACCTCCTGCGTCCCGCTCCGACGCCCGGCGCGGCGGGGTGCTGGGTGCAGTTCGTCCACCCGGAGAGCGCCGGCGGCGTGCTCATCGAGCTTGCGCAGGAGGGCGGGAAATGACGATCCGACGGGGGGCGCTGGTGCTCGTTCACCTGGTGAATCCGACCGAGAAGTTCTGGGGTGCGCTCGAGCGCCTCGAGACCGTCGGCGTGACTTTCCGCGGCATCAGCCTCGACAGCTTCGAGGAGTGGGTGACCGAGCTCGCCCGCCGGGAGCCCTCGAGTCTCGGGCTGGCCACGATGTTCGTGCCGCTCTTTCGCGTCGAGCGCGTCTTCCTCGACGAGGAGGTCGGCGAGGTGGAAAGCTATCGCCGCCGCTTCGAGCGCCGCGTCGGCGAGCGGGTCGATCGTTTCGTCACCGCCGCGGAAGAGACCGCCGAGCCCGCAGAACCTGCCGATCGCGAGGGCTCCGGACCCGGGCGGATCTTCTAGCTCGCGTCGCGATCCCGCGGCAAAGGGCGGTGCGCGGCGATCAGAACTCCACGTACTTGATGAAATAGCTCGCCGCGTCGATCTTGCCGGAGAGGAGATCGGCGGCCTGGGAGGGCGTGAGGTTGAAATGGCCGGCGCGACCGCCGGTGGGGTCGTCGCAGATCACTTCGAAACCTTCCACCTCGCCCGGAAGCTTTTCGCGCACGTTGAGCAGCGCTCCCGCGCTCGCCACCAGCGCCCTGAACACCTGGCTCTCCGTAGACGTTTCGTAGACCAACCGCGGCCGGTTGCTGCTCGGGCCCTGCTGGACCTCCAGGTTGCCGATGCCGCGCGCGAAGATGAACGAGCGGATCTCGGTCGAGAGCTCGACGTTGCGCAGTGGTTGCTGTCCCAGGTGCGAGGCCGGCTGGCGTGCGTTCGCGCGCTGCGCCGGCCCGGCATCCATGGCGACGGCGCCGGCGTTCGACGAGCCCGCGGCGGCCGCCCTCTTCTCCAGCAGGTCCTTGAGGGTCGGTTTGGGGCTCGGCGGCGGAGCGCTCTTGGCCAGATCCGTGGCTTTGCCGTTCTCGATGACGATCGCCGTTCCCAGATCGTCCCGATTGGCGGCCTCCGTTCCGGCGACGTCGATCTCCGAGAGGGCGAGCACCGACTCGGTGCCGCTGGGCAGGATGAGGAGCGCCTTGTCGCCCTGCACGACGTACTTCTTCTTGGCGAGGATCTCGGTGCCGTCCTTCAGGCGAATCGTGTAGGCCGCGAGGCCGCTCGCAACGAGGAGACCGAGGAGACCGACCAGCGTGACCCGAGCGCCCAGGGGGATGCACCGGGAGACCCGTCTTCGCATGCACGTCCTTTTCGGAACCATGACAGCGATAGTATACGGGCAGCGAGCGCCCGGCGGCGGCCGGCCGGTCCCGTCGCACGACTGGAAGCGCCTCGGGAGGACCTGACCAGCCCATGACCTCGATTCGGCCCGCCCTGCTCGTGCTCGAAGACGGCTCCGTCTTCGAAGGCCGCTCGGTGGCCCGTGGAACCCGGTTCGGCGAGGTCGTCTTCAACACGGCGATGAGCGGCTACCAGGAGGTCCTCACCGACCCCTCCTATCGCGGCCAGATCGTGGTCATGACGCAGCCGCACATCGGCAACTACGGCATGAACCGCCGCTCGGCGGAATCGGAGCGCATCTGGGTCGAAGGGTTCATCGCCCGCCAGTTCACCGCCGCGCCCTCGAACTTCGACAGCGAGGGGGGAGTGATCGCGGAGCTCCGCGAGAGCGGAGTGCCGGCGCTCGACGGCATCGATACCCGCGCCCTGGTCCGCAAGCTCCGCGAACACGGAGCCCTGCGCGGCGTATTGACCTCGGAGCGCAGCGAGGTCGCCGCGCTGGTGCGCGAAGTGCGCGAGTTCCCGGTGATGAGCGGGCGGGCCCTCGTCGACGAGGTCACCTGCGACGCTGCCTACGAGCTGGCCGTCGACCGCAACGTCGAAGAGCGCTGCCATCTCGCGGTCCTCGACTTCGGGATCAAGCGCAATATCCTGCGCTCGCTCGGCGCGCGCGGCGCGAGGCTCACGGTGCTGCCCGCCCGGACGAACGCCGCGAGCGTCCTCGCCCTGGATGTCGACGGCGTGGTGCTCTCGAACGGACCGGGGGACCCGGAGCCGCTCGTCGACGTGATCGAGGCGGTGAGGAGTCTCACCGACTCGGGCCTGCCCGTCTTCGGCATCTGCCTCGGACATCAGCTGCTCGGTCTCGCGATGGGCGGACGGACTTTCAAGCTCAAGTTCGGCCATCATGGCGGCAATCAACCGGTCGTCGACGTCGCCACCCGCGCCGTGAAGATCACCAGCCAGAATCACGGCTTCGCGGTCGATCCCGACTCGCTTCCCGCGGGCTGCCTCGCCACCGAGGTCAATCTGAACGACGGCACGCTCGAGGCGCTCGCCGTCTCAGGACGGCCGGTGCTGTCGGTGCAGTACCACCCGGAGGCGGCTCCGGGCCCGCACGATGCCCGCCCGCTCTTCGGCCGCTTTCTCGATCTCGTCGCGACCGGCACGCGTAGCGCGCGGGCGTGACCGGATCCCCGCAGCCCGAGCCGGTTTCGTCGGCCCCGCGGGCGCCCCTCGCGGGACCTTTTCTCTCGGCGCTCGCCGTGCGCTTTCTGCGCGGACGGGGGAGCCGACTGCTCTCTTCGACTGCGATGGCGGCGCTCGCCGCCTCGACCCTCGGAGTGACGGCGATGGGCATCGCGATGGCCCTGATGACCGGCTACCGCGAAGACCTTCAGAAGAAGCTCGTCGGCGGCAACGCCGCGGTCCTCGTCTACCCTCCAGTGGAGCTCGAGGCGAGCGCGCGCGGATTGAAGCTGGCGGAGGCGATCCGGCGCCTCCCGGAGGTCACCCGGGTCGACCGCGTGGCCTATGTGCAGGGAGTCCTGGCGACCGGCCGGCGCGAGGCGGAGGTGACCCTGCGCGGGGCCTCTCCCGATGCGGGGCTTCTCGCCGCGAGCTCCGGCCAGCTGGCGCTGGACGGCGACGGGATCCCGGGAGTGGTGCTCGGATCCGATCTCGCGACCGACCTGGGCGCCGTTCCCGGCGAGCGCTTGCGGCTGGTGGTGATCGCCCTGGGCGAGGGTGCGCCCAAGTTCGTCTATCGGACCCTGCGCTTCGCCGGCACCTTCTCGAGCGGGTTCTCCGAATTCGATCGCGAGTGGGCGGTAGCGTCGCGCGAAACGGTCGCTGCGCTCGCGCCGGACGGCCTCGAGAGCCTCGAGGTCGCCCTCGACGATCTCGACCGCGCGCCCGCGGTCGCCGAAGCGATCCGGGCGCAGGCGCCCGAGGGCACTCTGGTGACCGACTGGCGGGAGTTGAATCGCGAGCTCTTCGCGGCGCTCGCGTTGCAGAAGGCCGCGCTCTTCCTGTTGCTCGGCCTCATCGTCCTGGTCTCGACCTTCAACGTCGCCTCGAGTCTCGTCGTCCTGGTACGCGAGCGCCGGCGGGATCTGGGGGTGCTGGCTGCCTTGGGGCTGGCGCCCGAGCGCATGCGCTGGGTCTTCCTGCTCTACGGGGGCGGTCTGGGCCTCGCCGGAACGCTCTCGGGGCTGGTCGCCGCCGGGGCGATCTCGTGGCTCGCGAACCGCTTCGAGCTGGTGCGCTTCGGCCCCGAGGTAGCCTCGATCTACTTTCTGCGCGCCGTCCCGTTCCGGCTATCGCTCGCCGATGCCGCTCTGATCGGCGGCTTCAGCCTCGGCGTGACGCTCCTCTCCTGCTGGCTGCCCTCGCGCAGGGCGCTGAAGCTCGACCCGTCGGCCGCGCTGCGCTACGAGTAGGGGCCGCGGCAGCGGCAGGCAGGCGGGTGTCGGGGGGGCCTTTTCGGGCCCCCCCGGCTCGGGTGGAATCGCGCGGCTCGCATCGAGCGCGGAGGCGGGAGGACTGCGACGGATCGGAACAGCTTCGTTCCGCCGGCGGGGACCCCGGACCCGGAAGCGGACGCCCCCGGTGGCTCCCCGGCGGGAAGAGCGGCTTCAAGGCCGCTCTCTTGCTGCACCGATTTATACGCAAAGCAGGGCATTTGGGTTTGACCGGGCTGTGAATTGATACATTTCGTCGTGGCATGAGCTTTCCCCGCATCGAGCTCTCCCGATGGCTGCGTCGGCTCCTGCGGCGGCTGGAGTTCCTGGTCTCGAAGCGGTTTGCTCTCAGTACGCGCGAGGACCGGATCTTCTTCGCCCTGGTGCCGACGGTCGGGCTCGTCGCGGGCGGGCTCGCGGTCCTCGTCCAACGGCTCTCGGAGTGGCTGCGGGTTCTCCTCTGGGGCTATACCCCCGACTTCGAGTTCGCCGTGCGGGCGGGGCTCTCCGGCTGGCGTGTTCTCCTCGCCCTCGCGACCGGCGGTGTGCTGGTCGTGCTGCTGCAGAGGTTGGCCAGAGCGCCGCTCGCCACTCACGGGGTCTCCAGCCTCGTCGAGGCGGTGGCGCTCCACGGCGGCCGCCTGGCGGTGAAGCCGGTCCTCTACTCGGCGGCGGCGGCGATCGCGACGGTCGGGTCGGGCGGCTCCCTCGGGCGCGAAGGACCCATGCTGCGCCTCGGCGCCGGGGTCTCCTCCTGGCTCGGCCAGCGCTTCGGCCTGCCGCCGCGACGCCTCAAGATCCTCCTCGGCTGCGGCACGGCGGCCGGCTTCGCGGCGGCGTTCAACGTGCCGATCGGCGGCTCGCTCTTCGCGATGGAGGTCATTCTGGGGAGCTTCGCCCTCGAGATCTTCGGGCCGATCGTGGTCGCGGCGGTCCTCGCGACCCTTCTCTCCCGGGCGGCCGAGAGCTCGGCGCCGATCTACCCGTTGCCCGGTTACGCCCTCGCCAGCCCCTGGGAGATCGGCTTCCATTTCGGTCTGGGACTCGTCGGCGCGGTCGCGGCGGTCGCCTTCGTGCTCGGCGTGCGGCTCTTTGCCCGCCTCTTCCGCAAAGTGGCGCTGGTACCCGAAAACCTCCTCCCGGTCCTCGGACTCGCGCTCCTCGCCGGGCTCGGCTTCTTCTGGCCGGAAGTGCTCGGCAACGGCTTCTCGACCATCACCGCCGCCCTGCGCGAGCAGTTTCCCTGGAAGCTCCTGGCTCTCCTCGCCGGATTGAAGCTCGTCGCCACGGCGCTCACCGCCGGCAGCGGCTGTCCGGGCGGCCACTTCACGCCCTCGCTCTGCTTCGGAGCCTTGGTGGGCGGAGCCTACGGCGAGCTGGTGCACGGCGCGTTTCCGCACGCCACCGCCTCTTCGGGCTCGTACGCCGCCGTCGGCATGGCCGCCGTCGCCGCCGGCAGCTCGCACGCGCCGCTCTCGGCGATCCTCATTCTCTTCGAGGTCACCGGCAACTACGGCCTCATCCTGCCGCTGATGATCGCTTCGATCGTCGCCAGCATGGCCGCGAAACGGCTCTACCCGTACTCGATCTACACCGAGCCGCTCGAGCGCCGCGGCGTCGAGCTCTCCTGGCGCATGGAGGAGGCGGCTCTCGCGGGACTGCGCGTCGAGGATCTGGTGCGCGAAGACTTCGAAACCCTCCTTCCTACGGCGACCTACGCCGAAGTGGTCGACCGCTTTCTGGGTACCAAACGCAACCGGATCTTCGTCGTCGATGCCGCCCGCAACCTCCTCGGCTTCGTCTCCATGCACGACATCAAGCACTCGCTGCGCGCGTCCGACTCGTTGTCGGTCGTCCTCGCGCACGATCTCATGGCGCCGGTCACGACCACGCTCGGAATCTCCGACCGTCTGCACCGCGCGGCGGAAGACTTCGCGCGCAGCGACTTCGAGCGTTTGCCGGTCCTCGCGGCCGACGGTACTTTCGCCGGCGTCGTCGCCAAACGGGATCTCCTCGCGGTTTACGCGCAGGAGGTTCTCGGGCGCCCGGCGGTGCTCTCGACCTTCGTCGCGAGCGACCAGCCGGGAGCGCGCGGGGGTGCGGTCGAGCTGCCGCCGGACTTCGCGCTGCGCTCGCTCGCGGTGACCGACGAGCTCGCCGGCCGCACGCTCGCCGAATGCGCCCTGCCACAGCGCTACTCCGTGCGCGTGATCGAGATCAAGCGCCCAGGCCCGGCCGGACCGGAGTGGATCGTCCCCGACGCCACGACCGAGCTCGCTTTAGGCGACGAGCTCGTCGTGCTCGGGCCGACGAAACGGGTCGAGGCGCTCTCGGCGGGGCGTTTCGACGACGTCCTCCTCGATCCGGATGCATGACTGAGGCGCCGGCCCTGCCGCCTGCCGGCCTCTGTGCCGCCTGCCGGCACGCCGGGATCGTGCGCTCGCAGCGCAGTGTCTTTCTGCGCTGCGCGCTTGCCGTCCGCGATCCGCGCTTCGCGCGCTATCCGACCCTGCCGGTCGTCGCCTGCGCGGGATTCGCCGCACCGGCCGCCGAAGAGCCCGGACGGCGAACCTCCGGCGACTGACCCGCCGGGATGCTGCCGGCGGGATGGCTGGACTGCTTGCGGCGGGCCTACTCGCTCTCTTCCGGCAGATCGACCATGCGGTGGCGCAGGGCGTAGCCCACGGCCTCGGCGCGGTTGTTGAGATGGAGCTTCTCGAGGATGTTGCGCAGGTGGAACTTGACCGTGTTCTCGCTCACGTTCAGCTCCTTGGCGAGCTTGCGGTTGGAGGTCACGCCCCGGACGAGGAGCTCCAGGACCTCGCGCTCGCGGTCGGTCAGGTCGTCGGGATGGCGCTCGCGCTCGGCGTTCCGCCTTGGCTGGGCGAACTCCGCGAGCACGCGCCGGGCGAGGCCCGGGGTCAGGGCCGGTTCGCCGCGGGTGACCCCATCGAGCAGGGCGAAGAAATTCGCCGATTCGAGGTTCTTCTGGAGGTACCCCTGGGCGCCCGACTTGATGGCCTCGAAGAGCGGGGCGTCGTCCTCGGAGGCCGTGAGGACCACCACCTTGACCTCGGGCGCCTCGACCTTGAGGATCCGGGTCGCCGCGATGCCGTCGAGCTCGGGCATGGCGAGGTCCATGAGGACGACGTCGGGGCGCAGGCGCTTGCCGAGCTCCACGGCCTCCTTGCCGTTGCGCGCCTCGCCCACGACTTCGTGGCCCCGGCTTTCGAGGAGGCTCTTCAGGCTGTCGCGGAAAAGGGCGTGGTCGTCGGCGATGAGGATTCTCATGGGGTCTCCCGGGTTTCGCTTTGCGGAGGCAGTCTAACGGTCCAGCGGGTCCCCTGGCCAGGTGCCGTCCGGAGCTCGACGGTAGCACCGATGCTCTCGGCCCGTTCGCGGATGGTGAGCAGCCCGAAGTGCGGGAACTCGCCGCGCGGCGGGATGGTCGGGTCGAAGCCCGCGCCATCGTCGGCGATGACCAGCTCGAGTCCGCCGGCCAGCTGCCGGAGGCTCACTTCGACGTGGCTGGCGCGGGCGTGCTTGCGGGCGTTCGCGAGCGCCTCCTGCGTCATGCGCAGGAGCTGGAGCTCGGCGCCCGGGGTGAGGATCGGGACCCCTTCGGCCGTGAAGGTCGTGTCGACGCCGGTCTCGTTCTCCCAGCGCTCGACAAAAGTCGCGACCGCGGCGCCGAAATCGAGATCGGGATTGGCCGCCAGGCGCAGGCCGACGATGCCCTCGCGGACGTCGGAGTAGACCTCGCGCGCCGCCGCCGCGAGCTGATCGAGCTGGCTGTCGGCTTCCGGGATCTTCCCGCTGCGCAGGTATCCCTGGACCGCCTGCGCCTTGGTGTTGACGTAGGCGAGCACCTGGGCCAGGCCGTCGTGCATCTCGTGGGCGAGGAGGAGACGCTCCTCGGAGGCGGCGAGCTCGCCGACGCGGCGATGCAGCTCCGCGTTGTCGATGGCGATCGCGGCGCTGACCGCGAAGTGCGCGAGGGTGGCCTCGTCGCCGGCGTCGAAGGGGCTGCCGTCGAGCTTGTCGCAGAGATAGAGGTTGCCGCGGAACGGCATCTTGCAGGGGATCGGCACCGCGAGGAGCGACTTCATCGCCGGGTGATGCGGCGGAAAGCCGGAGCTCTCCGGGTGTCGGGCCAGGTCGGCGATCCGCAGCGGCGTGCCATGGTGCAGCGGCACTCCGAGCAGGCCCCGTCCGACGGGCGGCGAGCCGATCCGCTTGCGTTCCGCAGGGTCGATGCCCGAGGTCAGAAACGACAGAATTCCGCCGCTCTCGGCGAGGACCGAGAGCGCTCCATATTTCGTGGCGATGAGCATCCGGGCCTGATCGACGACCTTCTGCAGCACCACCTCCTCGGAGAGCTCCGAGAAGACCAGCAGCCCGGCCTGGCGCAGGGCCGCGAGCTCCCGGTTCCGGCGCTCCAGCTGCGCGTGAATGCGCTCGATGACGTCGAACACGCCACCGAGAAAGAACAGCGTGGCGATGAAGACGAAGCCATCGAGGAGGAGGTTGCCCCCCCACCCCGAGAGGTAGGGAAAGAGCAGATGGCGCGCGATTTCGAGAACGATGACGAAGGTCAGCGAGGCGGCGAAAGCGATCCACTTCAGCCGCCGAATCGTCAGCGGCCGCGGTACGCCGCTCTCAGCGCTCGGGGGGGGGAGCGGAGGGGTGGGTAGGGGCCGTGAACTCACTCTCGCCAGGATCCGATACGCAGGAGAGCGTATATCGGATCCCAGCCGAGGGCGCCAGTCGCGAGGGGAACCCAGGCGAAGAGGAGCAGGCCGACCCTGAGAATCCCGTGGACACCGCCCGATACGGCCACGAGGATCATGGCGATTCCGACCAGGATCCGCAGAATACGGTCCCATCGTGCGAGATTCTTTTTGTACATGGGGCGGTCGCGCCTCCCGAAGGCCGGAGTAGAGGGACCATGCTTCAGGTGCGCCCGCGGGAGAACGTCGGATGGGGTGGCGGAGCTGCCGCCCGGCGGGGTGGGAGGGGCGCACCGCGGTAGACTCCGTCGCCATGTCCGGCCCAGCGGTCCCATCTGCCTGGCGCGAGCGCTCGCCCAGCCCCCGCGTGGACGCCGTCGGCGTCGAGGAGCGTGCCGCCGGGCTCGGCAAGCGGTCGATCAAGAAAGCGGCCAAACGGGCCGGCATCCGCCTCGCGATCTCGATGATCGACCTGACGACTCTCGAAGGAAAGGATTCGGAGGGCAAGGTCCTGCAGCTCTGCCAGAAGGCGCGCCACCCGCTGCCGGGCGATCCGACCGTGCCGGCGGTCGCCGCCGTCTGCGTCTATCCCAACTTCGTGGCGATCGCCCGGCGGGGGCTCGCCGGCAGCCGGGTGAAAGTCGCCTCGGTGGCGACCGGGTTCCCGTCCGGACTCGTGCCGCTTTCCTTGAAGCTCGAAGAGGCGCGCCGCGCCGTCGCGGACGGCGCGGACGAGGTGGACATGGTGATCGACCGCGGCGCCTTTCTCTCGGGCGAGCTCGATCGGGTCGCCGACGAGATCGCGGGCGTGAAGGAGGCCTGCGCGCCGGCGCGGCTCAAGGTGATTCTCGAAACCGGCGAGCTCCTGACCTACGACAACGTGCGCCGGGCATCGGATCTCGCCATTTCCGCGGGCGCGGATTTCATCAAGACCTCGACGGGCAAGATCCAGCCGGCCGCGACGCCCGCCGTGGTGCTGGTCATGCTCGAGGCGATCCGCGACCATTTCCTCGCCACCGGCAGAAGAGTCGGCATGAAACCCGCCGGCGGCGTGCGCACGACGAAACAGGCGCTGCACCTGCTGGTGCTGGTCAAGGAAACCCTGGGCGATGCCTGGCTCACGCCCGATCTGTTCCGCCTGGGGGCTTCGACCCTGACCAACGATCTCCTCATGCAGCTCGTGAAGGAATCGACCGGCGCCTACCAGAGCGCGGATTACTTCCCGAACGACTGACGACCTTCCCCCCGCCTGGCGATATCATGCCGGTGCGGGCGCACGCCGCGACGAGCCCAGACTCCCCGATGTATCGCCAACCCTACAGCGGCTTCAATCGCGTCCCGTTCATCCGGACCTGCACTCTGGTGCAGAACGGACTCGATACGACCTGCCTGATCTGCAATCTGTCGATTCTCGGCGTCTATCTTCATCTGGAGGCTGTTCTCGAGCGGGGTTGCGAGGTGACCTTGCGCTTCCGGGTGGCGGACCACGAACCGGAGATCGAGGCGGTCGCCGTCGTCGCCTGGGTCAACGAGGTGCCCCCCGAGGGCGCCGCCGGGCTCCCGCTGGGCTGTGGGCTGCGCTTCATCCGCGTCGCTCCCGACGACCTGCGGCGCATCGCCGCGCTGGTGGCGGAGTTCCTCACCGCGCCGCAGGAGAAAGTGCAGGTCGGGATCGAGCAGCCGTTCACCGGCCGGGTGCGGGTTCCTTTCATCACCCCGTGCACGCTCGCCGGAAGATTCGGCGTGCGCCACGGCAGCGTCTGCAACTTGAGCACTCTCGGGGCCTACGTGGCGATCGACGAGATTCCGGCCCGCGGCACCCGTGGGAGCATCACCTTCCACCTGCCGGGAGACGGCCAGGACCTCACGACGGATTTCAAAGTGACCTGGCAGAATCCGGACCTCCCGAATCGCGTGCATGCGCTGCCGCCCGGATGCGGACTGCTTTTCGAGTCGCTCGGGGTCCGGGAGGAGAAGCTCCTGGCGGCCTTCGTCAACGATTACCTGCAGACGGTCGCCACATAGTCCGGTAGCTCGACTCCGTCCCTGGCGAGCGCCGCCTCGATCTGGCTCACCCAGCCGCGATTCGCGGCGGGAGAGGCCGGGCTGGGGTGCGGAATCCTGGTGATCGCGACGTTCCTCGCGCCGTTTGCGAGGGCCCGGCGGACGGCCGCCTCGGCGACCGCCCCGACGGCGACGACCCGGCGCACCGCGAGCATCGCCACGACCTCGCCGAGCGCCGCGTCGCAGACCGCCGCGACCGCCGCGCGCTCGGCGCGCGCGAGCTTGTCGGGGGTCAGGTTCCTGCCCCCGGCGTCGAGAAAGCCGAGCGGGCACCAGTTCCAGACGAAAGCGCGCGCGAAGAAGCGCTCCGGCGAGACGAACCTCGCGCGCGCCCAGCCCCAGAGACGCGCGCCGGAGACCTCGCTGCGCGCGCAGGCGAAGCCGGCGACGGGGCGCCGCGGATGCTCCACCGGCGGGTGGCCGACCGGCGCCTCGATGCCGAGCCAGTCGCGCACCAGGCCGACCTCGCCGAACGGCACTCCGGTCTGCATCATCCCGAACGGACCCGGGTTCATGCCGACGAAGAGCAGCTCCTTCGCACCCTTCCCCCAGCGCTCGAGGTAGAGCTCGTGCGGCTCGCGGGCATAGACCAGCGGGTTGTAGACGAAAGCGACCGGCGGGGCGAAAGTGAGCTCTCCTGCCGCGAGTGCCAAGCGGCGCGAGAGGTCGACGAGCGGCGCGAGTCGGACGGTCTTACGTCCCGAGCCCGGGGGCAGGTCCAGGTGGCGCATCGGTTCGCAGCGTAACAGGCGGGTCGTGCGTCACTCGGCGGGCGGGGCTAGGGGATGACGATCGACCAGGCGCCCGTGTCGCCCAGATCGAAGCCGTCGACGAAGATCTGATTGGCGTTCGCCGCGCACGGGCTGGGATCGCAGACCGTTCGATTCCCCATGTAGATGTCGCCGCCGGTGCACTGGTTCTGGAGCGTGATCCCGCACGTGCCGTTGTCGTGGCAGCAGGCGCCGACGATCGCGTCGCACGGATTCGGGCTGCAGCTGGTGCCGATGCCGAGGAAGGTGTCGCCGCCGCATTGGGCCAGCGTCCCGACCTGACAGATCGCGACGTCGGCGCAGCAGGCACCGGTGAGGTTGGCGCAAGGATTCGGATCGCAGGCCGCCACTGAAGGCAGATAGGTGCCGATGCAGCTGAACGGATCCGTGAGCTGGCACGAGCTGCTGCCGAAGCAGCAGGCTGCGATCGAAGCGCCGCACGGATTGGGCACGCACGCGGTGACGTCGCCCTGGTAGGCGCCGCCGGCCGCGGCACACGAATCGGGACTTTCGACCTCGCAGGCTTGGTTCGGGAGGCAGCAGGCGCCGGACGACGTCCCGCACGGGCTGGGAACGCAGGACGAAGCGTCGCCGTGGTAGGTCCCGCCGTTCGCGCCGCAGTCGGCGGAGGTCAGCGTGACGCACGGTCCGGCGGGCAGGCAGCAGGCGCCGGTGACCGGCGGCGCACCGCAGGTGAAGCTCTGACAGCGGATCATCACGTCGGAGTCCAGGACCTGGTCGCCCGCGTCGGCGAGCGCGATCTTGATGTGGTTCGTCCCGGCCGCGATTGCCCCGGTGGCTTGGAAGACCTGCGTCAGGCCGTCGAGCTCGGTGTTGATGGAGCCGCCGCCGTCGGTGAGGTCGTTGTTGCGGAAACAGTTGCAGTTCGGCCCCACTCCGACGTACGGATTCCCGCAGTTGACGTTGTTGATCGAGACCGGCGCGCCGGCGCCACTGCAGCCCGCGGGAGCCACCGCGATGTTCACTCCGTTGAGGAAGAAGCCGAAGACGTCGTTGAACGGAGAGTTGACGTACTCGTTGTACTCCTCGGAGCCGAAGACATACTGGAACACGACCTGCTGTGCCGAGGTACAGGTGAAGTCGAACTCGAGCACGACCGAGTCGAACGTCGCATAGCCGGGGATCAGCCCATCGAGGTCGAGATCGCCGGGCGAAAGATTGACGGTCGAGGTCGAGTCGCCGAGGTTCGGGCCGCTCAGGGTCTGAATGTCGCCGGAGCTCAGGATGATCCCCTGATCGAAGCCGATCACGCCGAGCGCGCCCGCGAAAGTGCCGGCGGCCTGCGACGACGCGTTCAGAGTGGCGTTCGAAACCAGGACATCCGGACCGACGAGGCACTGCAGGAGTTGCGCGACGGTCGTCGCGGGCGCCGCGAGTCGGGAAGCACCCACCCTCGCCGAGAGATAGTTGGTCCCCGTGGGTCGTTCCTCGACCCCCAGGGCTCCCCCTGCGACAGCCAGGAACCCGACGACGACGGAACTGATTCGGAAGATGCGACGCAGGACGCGGCGGCTGAATCTCATGGCAAGCCTCCTCTGTAGGTCGGCTCGCTCTCGCCGTCGAACTCGCTGCTACGACGGTGAAATCGCGCTTCCCGAGCGGAGCGCGACACTACTTACCACCGTAGGACTTTCTCCTTCGATCCGGTCCACCCCAAAGGGTGGCGACGGGGGGCGCGTGAGTTCGACCCTGGCTCCCGGAGGCTCCCGGAGTAGAATCCGCGCCATGGCGCGCAGCGAGTCCGCGAAGGTCCTGGAAGGTGCCGCGCGGGTGCACGCCGAGCGCCCCGTGCTCGAGTTCGGCAGCGCCTGGGAGTACTCGCCGGCGCCCGAGTCGACCGCCCTGGTGCGCCTCGCGAAGCGCTACGACCTTTTCATCGGCGGCAAGTTCGTCGCGCCCAGGTCGGGGCGCTATTTCGACACCGTGAACCCGGCGACCGAGGAGAAGCTCGCCGAAGTCGCGGAGGCCGGCGAGGCCGATGTCGACGCCGCCGTGCGCGCCGCCGAGGCGGGCCTCAGGGTCTGGTCGCGGCTCAAGCCGCTCGAACGCGGCAAATTCCTCTACCGGATCGCGCGCCTGATGCAGGAGAAGGCGCGCGAGCTCGCGATCCTCGAGACCCTGGACGGCGGCAAGCCGATCAAGGAGTCGCGCGACGTCGACATTCCGCTCGCCGCCGCACATTTTTTCTATCACGCCGGTTGGGCCGACAAGCTGCGGTATGCCTTCCCCGGCCGGGGTGCGGGAGAGATCCGCCCGATCGGCGTCTGCGGCCAGATCATCCCGTGGAACTTCCCGCTCCTCATGGCGGCCTGGAAGATCGCCCCGGCGCTCGCCTGCGGCAACACCGTCGTGTTGAAGCCGGCCGAGACGACGCCGCTCACCGCCCTGCATCTCGCCAGGATCTTCGCAGAGGCGGAGCTCCCCCCCGGCGTGGTCAACATCGTGCCGGGCGCCGGCGAGACCGGCGCGCACCTCGTCAATCACCCGCGGGTGAGGAAGATCGCCTTTACCGGCTCGACGGAAGTGGGCAAGCTCATCCAGCGCGTCACTGCCGCGAGCGGCAAGCGCCTCACCCTCGAGCTCGGCGGCAAGGCGGCGAACATCGTGTTCGCCGACGCCGCGCTCGACCAGGCGGTCGAGGGCATCGTCAACGGCATCTACTTCAATCAGGGGCATGTCTGCTGCGCCGGCTCGCGCCTGCTGGTCGAGGAGTCGGTGGCCGACACGCTCATCGCCAAGCTCGACTGGCGGATCCGGCAGCTCCGGGTCGGCGACCCGCTGGACAAGAACACCGACGTAGGCGCGATCAACTCGCGGGCGCAGCTCGAGAAGATCCGCGAGCTCGCTGCCTGCGGTGTCGAAGAGGGAGCGGTCCTGCATCAATCCGCGTGCGCTCTGCCGGCGCGGGGGTTCTTTTTCCCGCCGACCTACTTCACCGAAGTCGCGCAGTCGCACCGCATCGCGCGCGAGGAGATCTTCGGCCCGGTGCTCGCGGTGATGACCTTCCGCACCGCCGACGAGGCGATCGAGAAGGCCAACAACTTAGCCTACGGCCTCTCGGCGGGCGTCTGGTCGGACAAAGGGGCCAAGGTCTTCGCGATGACCCAGCGCCTGCGCGCCGGAGTCGTCTGGGCGAACACCTTCAACAAGTTCGATCCCACCAGTCCCTTCGGCGGCTACAAAGAGTCCGGCTTCGGCCGCGAAGGCGGCCTCCACGGCCTCGCGGCCTACCTGGAGACCTGAGCCCGCCAGGTCTACTGCGTCTTCTCCAGGACCACCGGCAGGGCGAGGCGGTAGAAGAACCAGGCGATCGGCAGTGCGACCACGGTCGCGGCGGTCATCCAGAGCGCCGCGCCGTAACTCTCGGGCAGGCCGCGCGCCGCGAGGTCGCGGGCCAGGCCGAGGAGCGGGGTGACCGGATTGAGCTCGACCAGCCGGCGGAAGAGCCCCTTCGCCGGGATCGCGTAGAACACCGGCGTCATGAACAACCAGAAGGTGGTGACCGCCGCGAGGCCCTTGCCGACGTCGTGGTAGAGCGCATGGAGCGGCGCCAGGATCAGTCCGATGGTGGTCCCGAGAAGCATCAGGGCGACGAGCGGCAGCGGTGCCAGGACGACCGTCCACGGCACCCCCTGGCGGAGGTAAGCGAAGACGAGCGCGACCAGGACGAGCTTCGGGCCGAGATTCACCAGCACGCGGGCGAGTCCGGCCACGATCAGGCTCTCGGGGGGCAGATCGAGCTTGGCGAGGAGCGCGCGCTCGGAGGCGAGGGTGTCGATCTGGACGTTGATCGACTCGACGAACGACTGCCAGAAGACGAGACCGAGCAGCACGAAGGCCGCGTATGGGATGCCGGTCTCGCCGGCGTCGAGGATCTTCGCGCGGTCGGCGAGCACCGCCCAAAAGACCAGGCCGAGCGCGGGCAGGAAGGCGAGCAGGCCGCCGAGCAGGGTCTGCCGGTATTCCGCCCGCAGCTGGCGCGCGAGCAGCTGGCGCGCGAGAGCCGAAGAGGTGCCGAGGTCGCGCCGCATCTGACGGAAGAGGCGGCGATAGCGGTCGCGCCCGGCATCCGGTTCATAGATCACTTCGATCATTCCGGCCCTCCCAGGTCCTCCAGCCAGCGCCAGACCGCCCAGTCGCGGTCGCCCCAGTGATGATAGACGTGCACGAGGAAGGGGTGCACGAAGCCGGGGCTGCCCGCCAGGCTGAAACCCTGTTCGGGATCGAAGCGCAGCCCGGGCTTGTGGTAGTCGGCGAGAAAGTTGAACTCGATCGGCAGCGTCGCCTGAGCCTCCAGGCCGTGCTTCCAGGCGGCCGCGATCAGAGTGCCCTGGTCACGGGTCTTGAAGCGCGGCAGGTCGAAGCTCGCGAGCGTGAGCTCGTGCCAGCTGTCGAGGAAGGGCGCGGCCGCCTGATCGAACAGGAAGACGCCGCCGTTCCAATGCTGCCAGTCCGGGTCCGCGACGACGATGCCGAATTCCTCGGCGATCGCCTCGCGCAGGTGATCGCAGGGGCCGTGGAAGACTCTTTCGCCCGCAGCATCGAGCCATTCTCCGCGCGCTTCGTCGAAGCGGTAGGCGCTCTGCCGGGCGACGTAGAACGGAACGTCGGTGAGGATCAGGCGGCCCGACTCGTCGTAACCGCGGCGCTCGTCGAGGCGCCAGTCGAAGCCGAGCTCCCGCGCGATGAACTCGGGCAGAGTTCCCAACGCCTCGTCGATCACGCAATTGGAATCGCCGCCGCGCCAGAGCCGGCGCGCGAGGCGCGCGCCGTATTTCGGCCACACCCGGGTCAGGAGCTCCGCCTTGCGCCGGAGAGGCTGCCCCGCGGTCCGTTCGAGCAGCCGGCGAACGGCTTCGCGGCGCGCTGCGAGCGCCGGAGCCGGCGCGATGTAGCGCTCGGAGTAAGTGCGTAGCGTCGCCTGCAGGCGGCGCTTCTTCTCCTCGAGCTCCGGCGGGCAGACGTCGAGCGCCTGGATGAGGGCGTTGAGCTCCTCCGCCTGGGCGAGCCGCCGGGCCGAGAGGCAGCCGCAGTCGAGCGCCCAGGGGCTGAAGTAGCGCATGCGGCAGTGATCGGTGGCGAAGGTCACCGGGCCGAAGCGGTACATGAAGACCTGGTCGACACCGGGGCGCGCCGCGAGGACGTCGGCGTCGAGATAGCAGTAGAGGTGGCGCGGATCGAGCCGGCGGTGAAGCGAGGTCTTGAGGTAGATCGCCGCCTGGGCGTCCGAGAGCGCCGCGGGCGTCGGGCAGTCGATCACCAGGTCGTGCGCGATCGGGCGCGCGTTGCGGTGCGCGTCGGTCACCACGAGCACCGGGCTCTCCGAGAAACGCCGCAAGTGGCGCAGGGCGACCTCGAGCGCCTCGATCTGCGCCGCTCCGCCGCAGACCACGAACACGAAACGCTCGCCGCCGCTGCCCGTCATCGCATCCACTCCTGGTACCAGAGCTCGAGCACCGCGACCTTCCAGAGGCGCCAGTGATCCGCGGCGGCGAGGAGCCCCGCGACGGCCGGGCCTTGGAGGACGCCGTCCTCCACCAGCCGCGATTCGCGAAGCAGGCCCGAATACCAGGCGGCATTCTGGTAATAGGCATCCGGACCGACGAAGCCCTGCTTGCGGCGCTGCAGGATCGCCGCGGGGAGCCGGCCCTCGAGATTCGCCCGCAGGAGCGGCTTCTGCTCGCCGGGGCGGAAGTAGACCGAGGGATCGAAGCCGAACAGGAGCTCGACCAGCTCGGGGTCGAGGAACGGCACCCGCACTTCGAGCGCGCTCGCCATGCTGGCGCGATCGACCTTGGTCAGCACCAGCTCGCCCATGAAGGCTCGGATGTCGAGCCATTGCAGGCGCTTGAGCGGTGCGAGCTCCGGCCGCACGAGAGTGCGGTAGAACCACCACGGATCGTCCGGCAGGTGGGCGTGGAGATCGGGGGCGAGGAGGGCCGCGAGTCCGGTGCGGTCGAAGCTCCCCATCGCCATCGCGCCGGCGTAGAAGGCCACCAGCTCGTCCGTTGTGGGATTGCCCGCGGTGCTCTTCCAAGACCTCGCCATGAGCTCGTGCTGCCAGGTGTAGCCGCAGAAGAGCTCGTCCGCGCCTTCGCCCGAGAGCACGGTTTTGACATGGCGCGAGGCGAGATGGGAGACCGCGAACGTGGGGACGATCGAGATGTCGGCGAGCGGCTCGTCGTAGGTCCAGGCGAGACGCCGAACCAGCGCCAGGCTCTCCGCGCCGAGGATCCAGTCGCGGTGCTCGAGGCCGAGCTCGGCCGCCACCTGCCCGGCATAGCGGTGCTCGCTCTCCGGCCAGCCGTCGAAGCCGATCGCGAAGCTCGGTCCGTCGGCGCCCAGGCGATGGCGATAGAGGGCGAGCGCCGACGAGTCGTAGCCGCCGGAGAGGAACGAGCCGACGGGGACGTCGCTCACCAGGTGCGCGCCGACCGCCGCGGTGAGCCGCTCGTCGACCGCCGCCACGGCTTCCGCTCTCGCCAGCTGCCGCTCTCCAGGCGGCAGTGTCCAGTACTCTTGCACCTCGGTCTCGCCGTCGCGGCCGAGCCGCAGCCAGGAGGCCGGGGGAAGCTTCGCCAACCCCTTGAAGATGCATTTCGGGCTCGGCACATAGCGGTAGACGAGGTAGTCGCAGACCGCCGACCAGTCGATCGCGCGGGGAACGCCGGGGTGCGCGAGGAGCCCCTTGGCCTCCGACGCGAACAGCAGCCGGTCGGAGTCGGCGAAATAGTAGAGCGGCTTGATCCCGAAGCGGTCGCGGGCGAGCACCAGCTCCTGGGCGCCGACGTCCCAGAGCGCGAAGGCGAACATCCCGTTGAGTCGCGGGAGCAGTTCGAGACCCCACTCCTCGTAGCCGTGCAGCACGACCTCGGCATCGCAGCTGGAGCGAAAGCGGTGGCCGCGCGACTCCAGGCTCGCCCGGAGCGCGCGATGGTTGTAGATCTCGCCGTTCAGGGTGAGCCAGAGGCGCTCGTCCTCCGACGGCATCGGCTGATGCCCGGAGGGGGTGAGGTCGACGATCGACAGGCGGCGGTGCCCGAGCCCCACCCGTCCATCCACCGACAGCCAGGTTCCGGCGTCGTCCGGGCCACGGTGCGCGAGGGCGTCGCGCATCGCCGTCACCTGGGCGAGGAGGACCGCGGGATCGACGCCCCCGCGACGTTCGACGAGCCCGACGATGCCGCACACGGGAGCTCGCCTCAGCCCGCGATCGGCTCAGAAATCGGCGGCATGGGCGAAATTCTCTCGCAGCACGGAGACATTGCGGGGGAGCTTCGCCAGCCCCTTGGGAAACAGGGCGAAATGCAGTGGCAGGAGCGGCCAGAGCTCGGCGTGGCGTGCGACCGCGATCGTGAGCACCGTGGGCGGCAGCCACTCCTCGTAGAAGTCGTTCAGGAAGTAGAGAAACTTGAAGCGCAGCTGCCGCTTGGGCAGGTAGGGGAGTTTCCACGCCGAGAACATGAGGGCTGTGAAGAGGAGGAAGGCGACGAATCCGATCCAGACCGGCGCGAGCGGGGCGAGTGCCAACAGGATGCCGGTGAGTGCGCCGATCTCGAGCGGCAGCAGAACGCGGTTGATCCAGGCCAGAGCGCGCAGCGGTCCGAGGTCGAGGACCAGGGTGCGGATGCCGGCACGGCGGTCGTTCCAGCGATCCGTCAGCTGATGGAGAAGGATGTTGCGCATGCCCTTGCAGGCGAGAACGACGCCGGCGAGCCCCAGGATTCCACTGCCCGGCGGGTGGGGGAAGAAAGTCGCGATCGCGATCGCGACGGGCAGCAGATGGCCGTAGCTCATGTCGGCAAGAGCGCCGGCGACGCCGCGTTCCTTCAAGCGCAAAGGGCGCGCCGAGTAGAGCGTCAGGGCGGCGATCTCGGCCGCGAGCAGCGCCAGGGCCGCCGGCGAGCGCGGCAGCAGAATCCAGGGCGCTAAACCCAGCGCGAGGAGGGCGACGAGAATTCCGGCGCGCTCGATCGGCGACCTCGCGGCGGCGGCGTTCACCTTGCCGGTGGCACGGTCGGCGGCGATGTCACAGGCGTCGTTCAGGAAGTAGCCGAAACCCGCGATCCCCACGATGCTCAACAGAAAGAGCGGCAACCGGGCGACGAGCTCCGCGGGGGCGAGCGCGCCCGTCGCGGCGGCGAGATAGGCGGCGGCGAGGACCGGCGGCACGATGTGCTGCCACCAGATCGAAAAGCGGAGAAGCCCCGGCCCCGGCATGGTCGGCAAGGTCGGCATCGCGGGCATCGTCGCGCTGGAGTCTACGCCGGTTCTTTCGCCATCATCGGCGGTCCCAGGGCCGGCGCGCCGAGAACGAAGGAGGTCCGCGCGTTGCGGTAGCATGCCGGCTTCGTCAGCGAGGAGCCGAAGCGTGGATCGTCCGTCGTCGAAGAGCTCTTCCCTGGGTGCCCGTTCGCCGGTCCGGCGAGCGATTTGGGCGGTCGGCCTGACGCTCGTCGCGCTCGTCGGCGCCGAGCTCGTGCTGCGGCGGTTCGTCGCTCCCTGGTCGCTGACGGCGATCTTTCGCTTCGACGAAGGGCAGACTCCCTGCTACGGGCTCGTACCGGGAAGCCAAGCGACCTACGAGGGCTGGTTCACGCCGGTGCGGCCGACGCACCTGGCGATCAACAGCAAAGGCTATCGCGATCGCGAGTACTCTGCCGCACCGCCGTCCGGCACGTTGCGCATCGCGCTGCTCGGCGACAGCCATGCCTTCGGCCTCGGCACCGAGCTCCAAGAGGGTCTCGCGCGGCGCCTCGAGCCGGAGCTCGCGGCGCGCTTCCACCGTCCGGTCGAAGTGGTGAACGCCGGCGTGCCCGGCTACGACCTGCCCAAGGAGGTCGCGCGCGCCGCTGCGGTCCTCGACGACTACTCACCCGAGGCCCTGCTCTTCCTGATCGGTTCTCAGGATCTCGAGGACCGCCCCTGCTCCTACTGGAAGGCCGGCGTCTGGCCGCTTCTTACCGTTTCGCGTCTCGCGGAGACGGTGTTCGTGACCCTGGTCGTCCGCCGTCAGCGGCTGCAGGAGATGCCGGACGCGGCGCGGCATGCCCTGGTCATGGCACAGGTAGAGAAGCTCGTGCGCCTCACCGCCTCGCATTCGCGCGGGGGGAGCGTCCGCGCCGCTTTCGTGCAGACCTCGCCGTTCCTGCCGGACTCGCCCGAGCACGATGCCGCGCTGCTTGCGGCGATTGCGGCGGCAGGGGTGACGGTGGTGCCGCTGGTCGCGCCGTGGCGGGAGGTCTTCTCGCATCCGGAGCGCTACGTCGTCGTCGGCGAGGGGCATCCGAACGCCGCCGGAATGGCGCTCCTCGCGCCGGCCTTGGGCGCCGCCCTCGTAGAGAGGGGCGTCTTAGAGCCAGCGGGAGCCGGCTCATGAGCGCGCAGCCGGCGGGAGCCGGCTCGTGACGCCGCCGGAGCCGGTGCTGCCGACCTTCGTCCTGCCCGCCGTCGCGGCGGTGCCGCAGGTCTTCCGCGACGCCGCCCTGCAGGCGCTCTACGAGCGCGACGGCTACGTCGTCGTGCCGTTTCTCTCCCCGGATGAGGTCGCGGAGCTGCGTGCGCGCTACGACGCCCTGCCGCGGGTCGACGATGCCGGCTTCTTCGCCAGCCTCTACACCGCGAACGAAAGCTACCGCCAGCAGGCGCACGCCGCCCTGGCCGGCCTCGGCGAACGCCTCTGCGCGACCTTTCTCGACGACTACGAGGTGCTGATCGGCAACTTCGTGACCAAGACGACCGGCGAGCGCAGCCTCATGCCGCCGCACCAGGACTGGAGCTTCGTCGACGAGTCTGCCCACGCCTCGATGAATCTCTGGCTGCCGCTGGTCGACGTCGACGAGGCAAACGGCGCCATTTACCTCCTTCCCGGCGGGCACCGCCTGCCGTTCACGGTGCGCGGCACGCTGGTGCCCAACGCCTTCGCCGCGGTCTCCGGCCTCGATTTCGAGCACCTCACCTATCTGCCGATGCGGGCCGGCGAGGTGCTGATCTACGACCATCGGCTGATCCATGCCTCACCGCCGAACTCGACTCCGGCGGTGCGGGTGGCGGCGGCGATGGCCGCGCTGCCGCGCGCCGCGCAGCCGATCCACTACTTCGCGAATCCGGCGAGCGGCCGTCTCGAGCTCTACCGGGCGAGCCCGCGCTTTTTCGTGGACTATCTCTTCGGCGAGAACCGGATGCCGGCCAGCGGTGAGCTCGCGGCGGTCTGCGCGGGCGAGGTGAGAGCCTTCTCGCAGGCGGAGATCGCGCCGCTCCTCGCGCCACGGCCGATCTTCCGCGACCCGGACCTCGAAAAGCGCTTCGAGCGTGACGGCTACGTGATCGTTCCCTTCCTCCACCCGGAGGTCTGCGCCCGGATCCTGGCGATCTTCGAGCGTCTCGACGCCGGGATCGCCACCGGTTTCTACTCCAGCCTGTTCAGCTCCAGCCGCGATTACAAAGAGGCGGTCGATCGCGAGATCCGTGCCGCCGTGGGCGACGCTCCCGCCGCCTGGCTCGAGGGCTACCGGGCGCTGGTCGCGAACTTCGTCGTCAAGCTGCCCGGCCCGGAGAGCGACCTGCCGGTGCATCAGGACTGGAACATCGTCGACGAGCGCCGTTTCCGCTCGCTCAACTGCTGGTTTCCGCTCACCGAGGTCGGCGAGCGCGAAGGACAGCTGCGGGTGATGCCGGGCAGTCAGCGATTGTTTGGCGGCCTGCGCGGCAGCCCGAGCTTCCCGTCGGCGCTCGACGACCTGCGCGGCCTCCTCCGCGAGCGCTACCTCGAGCCGCTCGAGGTGCGGGTGGGCGAGGCGGTGATCCACGACAACCGGCTCGTCCACGCCTCGACGGCCAACCTGACCGCGCGAGCGCGGGTGGCGGTCTGCCTCAACATGATTCCCGACCAGGCGCAGCCGCTGCACTGGTTCCGCGCTGCCGACGGCACCGTCGAGTGCTTCCGCGTCGCCGACGACTTCTTCATCTCGTTCAACATCGGCGAGCGGCCTCGGGGACAGCTGCTCGCGACGCTGCCCGACTATCGTCCGGAGCCCATCTCTCGCGAGCGGCTCGCCGCCTGGGCCGCAGAGCGACGTGGGGGAGCGGCGGAAGCCACGCACCAGGGAGCGGCGTCGAGCGAGGCGGCTTCCGCCGCCGGCGGCCTCCTGCGGCGGCTCCTTGGCCGCCTCAGCGGCGCGGGCCCTTCCGGGCCTTGAGCTCGAGCCAGTCGAGGAAGGTGACCGGCGGGCCTTCGTAGATGTCGATGGCGTTGGCCGCGACGAAGGCGTTGCCGAGGTCGTGCTGCGTCGCGAGCGGCGACTCACGCAGCCACTCGAGAGCGAAGCCCGCGCGGCGCAGGGCGGCGAGAAATTCGCTCTGGACCTTGACGTTGAGGCTGAAAGAGCGATTGACGTTCGCGACCACCTTGCGGACGCGGTCGCGCTCCGCGCGCTCCGCGATCCGGGCGCGCTGGAAGAGATCCTTGAGATAGAGCACGCCGCCGGGCTTCAGCACTCGATAGGCGGATGCCAGGACCACCTGTGGATGATCCGAGTGCACGAGGGACTCGAGGAACAGGATGGCGTCGAACGACTCGGGCGCGTAGAAATCCTCCAGCCGATGAAAGTCGCCCTGCGTGACCTCCACCCGGTCGCCGAGACCGGCGGCCTCGACGCGCGACCGCGCTTCGCTCACCTGCGCCGTCGAGATATTGAGCGCCGCGACGCGCACTCCGCGGTGGCGGGCGAGCCAGAGAGCCGGGCCTCCGATCCCGCAGCCGGCGTCGAGGACTCGCATGCCGGGCGCGAGCTCGGCTTGGTCCGCGATGTGCGTGAAGAGCTCCCCGAGGTCCGCCGTGCGCTCGGACTGGAAGGTGTCGCCGAAGGCCGCCATGTAGCGCTCGTGCCAGTCGTCGTAGTAGCGCGCCACGCGCTCCGAGCTCCATTCGCTGACGAGCGTGGGCGAGCCCGCGTTGAGTCCACCCAACCACCGCCGCAGGTGCGCTCGGATCTTCGTGCTCAAGCTTTGCCCCGGACTAGAATGCCATTCGTGGAAAGCGGAATCTCGTGAGCGCACGCCCCCTGGTCGCGGTCGAAGCGGTCGCGAAGAAATACTGTCGCGATCTCGAGAAGTCTCTGCGCTACGGCCTGCAGGACATCGCGCTCGCTCTCGTCGGCCGCACGGCCGATCCTGGAACGTTGCGGGAGGGCGAGTTCTGGGCCCTGCGCGGGGTCTCCCTCGAGCTCGGTGGGGGTGAGTGCCTGGGGGTCATCGGCCCCAACGGCGCCGGCAAGAGCACGCTCCTCAAGCTGATCCATGGCCGCCTCGCCCCGGACTGCGGGCGCATCACGCTGCGCGGCGAGCTCGCGGCGATCTCGGAGCTCGGCATCGGTTTCAATCCGGTGCTCTCCGGCCGCGAGAACATCTTTCACAACGCCGCCCTGCTCGGCCTGACCCGGGACCAGACGCAGAGCCTGCTCGAAGAGATCATCGCCTTCTCCGAGCTCGAAGAGTTCATCGACGCGCCCGTCTTTACCTACAGCTCCGGCATGCGGGCGCGCCTCGGCTACGCGGTGGCCGCCCATCTCGACCCGGACGCGCTGCTGATCGACGAGCTGCTCACCGTCGGCGACCTCGCTTTCCGGCGCAAGTGCGTGCAGCACATGCAGCGCTTTCTCGCCCGCGGCAAGGCGGTGCTGCTGGTCTCGCACGACATGTACACGGTGCAGACGCTCTGCGCCCGGGCGATCTACCTCGAGCGCGGCGAGGTGGCGTTTTCGGGCACGAGCGCCGAAGCGGTCAAGCGCTATCTGAAAGCGCGCCGCGGCTTCGAGCCCGCGGGCCCGCCCCGGCCCGGCACCGGACCCGACGGCCTTCCGGCCGGCATCTCCGACACCGAGCCCGACCCGGGCTCGAATTCGAGCTGGGAGCTCGCGGAGCGGCGCCCGCCCAGCGCGCGCGAGCCCGTGATCATCACCGGCGTCGCGATCGAGCCGGCGGATCCAGTCGATTCCCGTGCGCCCGACGATGCCTCCAGGCTGCGCAGCGGCGGCGCGGCGCGGGTGATCGTGCGCTATCACGCCCTCGAGCGGCGGGAGCGGCTGTTCTGGGCTTTTCGTATCGCCACGGCCGACCTCCTGGTGCAGGTTACCTCCGGCATCCTGCCGGCCGAGACCACTCCCGGCTACCATCTCGAGGCCGGCGAGGGGAGCCTCTCCTGCCTCATCCCGCGTCTGACCCTGACCGCCGGCACCTACGCCATGCGCGTGGTCTTCGCCGAGCCCGGCGGCGCGCTCCTCGTCATGTTCGGATTCGAGGATGCGCCGCTCTACTTCACGGTGGAATCCGGCGCGAGCGCGATCGACAACCTGCACGAGATGTCCGGCGATCTCGTCACCCTCGCGGTGGAGAGCGAGGCCTGAAGGACCAGCCAGGGCTCCCGCCGCATTCATGGTCATTGCGGAATCATCGCATTCCGCGGGCCGGGCGGAGCGGCGCAGCCGGGCGCGGGAAGTGAGGAACTACGGTGCGGTTGCGGACCAGCGGGCGGTCGAGCCGACTTCGAAGTTGTCGGCGAAGAGCGGCGGAGTTTCGAGGTCGTGGAGAAGCACCACGTCGCGGCGGGTGGCGTCGCCCGCGGCGACCGGGATGCCGGTGACGTCGAGGAAATTGAACCCCGCCGCGGAAAAGCGCAAAGAATAGGTCCCGGAGTCCAACATGCGGTGGTAGTCGCCGGCCGCCGGATCGGTCGCGACTTCGGACTCCTGCGCGGTCGAGCCGGCGAGCTGCACGGTGGCCGCGAGCGGCGAGCCGTAGGCGTCGGTCACCAGGCCGCGGATGCCGGTGAGCGGGGTCGCGATGTAGTCCAGCAAGGCCTGGCGGGTCGCCGTCCAGTAGTCCGGCATGAGCACCGAGTCGTCGGTCTTGCAGCTGGACAGCTCGATGGTGTTTTCGCGGCAGCGCCGCCACCAGTTCATCCAGTCCTGCCGGCCGCCCGCGACGTCGTACCAGTCCCAGCCGTTCGTCGTGCCGTCCGGGTACGGATCGCTGAAGTACGATGTGCCGCCGATCGGCGCCGGCGCGTTCGCTTTCACCAGATTGGCGAAATGATGGGCGACTCCTGCGTACCAGAGCTCGTCGGCGTGCGGATGGTGATCCGGGGCGCCGTCGCTCCAGGTGTCCCAGGGATAGTTGAAGACCTCGGCGCCGCCGTGGAGGTTGAACGACAGCACGAAGTGGTGCGCGTTGCCGAACTCCATCATGCGCTGGGTCTCGGCCCAGTACGCGTTGCCGTCGGGGTTCGCGCCCCACTGCGGATCGGGGAAGTTCCGGTTCGGGTCGACCCCGGAGCTACCGCCGCCGGCGGTCGAGTAAAAGCGCCGCGAGGCGGTAGGGGAGAGGGTCTCGTCGCTGACGGCGTAGGTCCCGTCCGGGTTGGCGAGCGGATTGATCCAGATCTCGACCGAGTCGACGAGGCGGGTGATCTCCTGGTCATAAGGGTCGATCGAGCCCGGATCGTAGTGCGAGAGGAGCTCGTCGATCAGGTGGATCATCAGCACGTAGCCGGTGGTCTCGTCGCCGTGCATGGTCGAGGTGAGGAAGACCTCGGGCTCGTCTTCGGCGGCGTCGGGGTGATCGCTTATCTTGAGCGCCAGGAGCTTGTGCTGCCGGATGGCGTTGGTCGTGTTGCCGATCTCGACCCGCCGCACCAGGTCGGGATAGGTGTCGGCGAAATACTGCAGGCGCTCGGTATAGGCGGAGTAGGTCGGGTGCGCGGCCCAGTTCCAGCCGGTCTGCTGAACCTCCTCCGTGGTCAGCATGTGGATTACCGAGCCGCAGGAGTCGGGTGCCTCCTCGAACGGAATTCCGAGCGCGAGGAGGTGGGCGCGCGCCGCGGGGCCGGCGTAAGCGTAAATCGCGTCCGGGGCCCGGCGGTGGTCGACGTCGACCCAACCCTGCACCTGCTGCAGCGTCGCGCGATCGCCGCGCAGGATCTTGATGCGCAGCGGCTCTTCCGTAGCGCCTCCCGGACTTGCACCCAGCCCGGCGCCCAGAAGGAGTGAGCAGTGCGACGAGAAGCGTCCGGATGCCGAGCGCGCGCGGTTTCACGGGATGCACCGAGAGAAAGCCTACCATTCTGTCGGGAAAGCCTGCCATGGACTCGGCCCCCCCGGCGCCGCGCTTCACGGCGATTTCGGTTTCCGTTGGAGCTGCGGAAGGATCTCGCCGCGGGCGTGGCACTCGACGAGCCGCGTGAGGCGCCGGAGACGCGTCTCCTCCTGTTTCGCGCTCACCACGTGCCAGATCGCGGTCTTGCGGTACGAGGGCGGACAGGAGTCGAAGTCCCGGGCCGCCGCGCGGTTCCGGTCGAGGATCTTGCGGTATGCGGGCGGCAGCTCCTGCGGTCGCTGCTCGTAGGAGTAGATGCCGGACCGGTTCTCTTTGCGGCGCGCGAAAGCGGCGCGCCCGCTCGCGGTCATTCGCCCGTCCTTCTCGAGGACCGCGACCTTGGCGATGTTCACCGCGCTCCAGACCGAGCCGGTCTTGCGCGGCGTGAAGCGGATCGAGTAGCGCTCGCCGTCGATCCGCCGGCGCACCCCGTCGATCCAGCCGAAACAGAGCGCTTCGTCGACCGACTCCGGCCAGGTGAGGCTCGGCTGGGCGCTCGCCTTCTTGTGGAACCCGACGAGGAGCTCTCGGGCGCTGGCGTGATGCGTCGTGAGCCAGCGCCGGAAGTGCGCCGCCGTGCGGAAGAAGGTGGGGCTCACCAGGCGATGGCGACGGTCTTGCGCAGGTGATCCGTACCGGTCGCGAGATCGAGCAGGAAGTGGGCGACGTCGGCGCGCGCGATGCGCACGGTCCACAGCGGATTTCCAATGCCGCGGCCCTGGCGCCAGCTGCCGCGCGGCTTGCCGTTGGTGAGCGCGCCGGGCCGGACGAGCGTCCAGTCGAGCGCGCTCGAGCGCACGATCTTCTCCTGCCGGTGCTTGTCCCAGAAGTAGAACGGCAGGATCACCGGCGTGACGAAGAGGGTGTAGGAGAGACCCATCCGCCACCAGCTGTCGCCGACGCCGAGAGATGTCATGCCGACGTAGCGGCGGACGCCGTGGCGTTCCATCGCGTCGACGACATTGCGCGTCCCGGCGGAGAGGATCCGTGTCGGGACCATGAAGCGCTTGTGGCCGAGCGCCGAGATCACCGCCTCCTGTCCGGCGACCGCGGCGTTGACGGCCGCGGGATCGAGCACATCGCCCTGCACGATCGAGAGCCTTTCGTGGCGCACCGCGAGCCGGTCGGGATGGCGCACCAGCGCCGTGACGGCATGCCCGCGCGCCAGCGCCTGCGTGACCAGCTCCCGCCCGGTCCCGCCGGTAGCACCGATGATCAGCAGTTTCATGGCTCGAGCCTACACTCAAGGTGCGGCCGGGGCGCCGCGCCCTAGCCGCCGGCGATGGCGCCGACGATGAGCAGCGGCTCGGCGCCGGACGCGACGGCGGCGGGGAGGGGAGCGTCGGGTGAGTCGAGCGAGAGGTCCTGCTGGCAGGCGAAGTAGCGCAGGAAGGCCCGGCGGCGGAAGGTCCCATGGTCGCGGATGGTGCCGCGCAGGACGGGGTAGTCGGCCTCGAGCGCGTCGAGCACCGAGCGCACGCTGATCGTCCCGGCGACCGCGACGGCCACTTCGCCGCCGACCCGCGCCAGGGTGCGCAGGTGGACCGGGAGCACCACGCGCACCGTCGTGCGCGCGCCGGAGTCCGCGCTCATGCCAGGGTCTGAACCTCGACCGAGAGCACCGCCGGCAGGTCGTGCACGATCGGCGTCCAGTGGTCGCCGGCATCGGACGAGGCGTAGACCTGACCTCCCGTCGTTCCGAAGTAGATGCCGCAGCGGTCGAGCTGGTCGACCGCCATCGCGTCGCGCAGGACGTTGACGTAGCAGTCGCCTTGCGGCAGACCCCGTGTCAGCGCCTCCCACTCGTTGCCGCCGGTCTTGCTGCGGTAGACGCGGAGCTTGCCCTCCGGCGGATAGTGCAGCGAGTCGCTGGTGATCGGCACGACGTAGATCGTCTCGGGCTCGTGCGCATGGACGTCGATCGGGAAACCGAAGTCGCTCGGCAGGTTGCCGCTCACCTCGTGCCAGGAGGCCCCGGCGTCGTCGCTGCGCATCACGTCCCAGTGCTTCTGCATGAAGAGCGTTTCGGGGCGCGACGGGTGGAGCGCGATACGGTGGACGCAGTGGCCGACCTCCGCCGTCGGATCGGGCATGAACTCCGAGCGCAGTCCCTGGTTCATCGGCCGCCAGCTGGCGCCGGCGTCGTCGCTGCGGAAGACCCCGGCGGCGGAGATGGCGATGAAGATCCTGCCGGGATGGACCGGATCGAGGAGGATCGTGTGCAGCCCCATGCCGCCCGCTCCGGGGGACCAGAGCGCCCCGGTGTCGTGTCCGCGGAGGCCCGCGAGCTCCTGCCAGGTGCGCCCGCCGTCGGTCGAGCGGAAGAGCGCGGCGTCTTCGACTCCGGCGTAGACCGTGTCGGGATCGGTGAGCGCGGGCTCGAGATGCCAGACGCGCTTGAACTCCCAGGGGTGCTGGCTGCCGTCGTACCACTGGTGGGTGCCCGGGACGCCGTCGTAGGTGAACTGGTTGCCGACCGCCTCCCAGCTCTGGCCGCCGTCGTCGGAGCGCTGGACGATCTGGCCGAACCAGCCGCTGGTCTGCGAAGCGTAGATCCGGTTCGGATCGACCGGCGAACCCTTGAGGTGGTAGATCTCCCAGCCGCCGAAGAACGGACCGGCCACCTCCCACTTCTCGCGCTTGCCGTCGGCGGTCAACACGAAAGCGCCCTTCTTCGTCCCCACCAACACCCTTACTCCGCTCATGGCAGTCTCCTCCGCGTCCGATTCGAGGCGCGATGCTAACCGATCCGGCGGCTCATCCGCCTGCATTCCCTTCGACCTCTTGGCGCAGCGGCTCGAGCAGCTCGCCGTTCCCGTTTCCACAGCTGGCACGATCCGTGAACCTTGGTGGCCGCGGGTTCGGTTTCCGGTCGCTGCCTCCCGATTTGGGAAAATCTCTCCCGAAATCGAGCGTTGGTTCCGCTTTGCGGGGGAAGGATGGGATGCTTGAAAGAAAAGGCTGCTAGTAAAGGGGTTATCTGGGCTGCGGTCAGTTTCTGGATCGCCTTCGTTGCGGCGGGCGCTGGGGCGCAACCGCAGTTGCCCGAGGGGGTTCTCGGCGAGCGCGCGCGGGCGATGGTGACGATTCTCACCGGGCCCGGCGGCGATGCGACGGCGGTCTCGGTGATCGAAGCGATCGTCGCGAGGAACTGGGCCGCTTCGGCGCTCGCCCAGCGACCGGCGGCGGAGCGGGCGCAGGCTCTGGCCGGTGTCCGGATCGACCTCGGACCCGCCGCGCTCGAGAGAGTCGAGGCGAAGAGCGACAACGAGGTCTTGCTGGTCTTTCACTCGACCGGGAAGGGACTCTGGCTCACGGTCAGAATGAAGCTCGAGCCCCAGCCGCCGCGGGGAATTCTAGGTGCCGCGATCGAGATCCACTCCGAGCCGCCGGCCGATTCCGCGCCCGCTTTCGGACCCAAGCTCACCCCCCAGGAGCTCGTCGCGCAAGCGGCGGCCCGGGTCGACGAACTGGCGGCCAGCGATGCCTTCTCGGGGGTATTGCTCATCGCGCGCCGCGGCGAGGTTCTGCTCGAGAGAGCGGCAGGTCTCGCCGAGCGCGAGAAGAAGGTGCCGGTCACTCCGGCGACGCGCTTCAACATCGGCTCGATCAGCAAGGCATTCACCCAGGTTGCCATCGCGCAGCTCGCGGCGGCCGGCAAGCTCACCCTCGACGACAAGATCGCCCGCCACTTGCCGGACTACCCCGATCGCACCATCGCCGAGCGCGTGACGCTGCAGCAGCTGCTGGCCCATCGCTCGGGGATGGGCGACTTCTTCAACGAACGCTTTACGCCCCAGGCCGCGGCCGGACTGCGCACGCTCGCCGACTACCTGCCGCTCTTCTCCGGCCAGGCGCTCGAATTCGAGCCCGGCACGAATCAGCGTTACTCGAACGCCGGTTACATCGTCCTCGGCCTGGTCGTCGAACGGCTCACCGGCGAGAGCTTTCCGGATTACGTCGCGGAGAAGATCTTCGGGCCGGCAGGCATGACCGCTTCGGGCTGGCTGCGGCGCGACGCCCTGCCCGGCGACGCCGCAGTCGGTTACGCCCGTGCGGGCTGGCAGGACAGGAGCGGGCGCCCGGTGGCCCTTGCTGACCCTGCCAGCCCTCCGACCTCACCACGCCACGCCAACACCGGCGATCTGCCGGCGATCGGGAGCTCGGCCGGCGGCAGTTACTCCACAGCGCGCGATCTGCTCGCCTTCGCTCAGGCGCTCGGCGCCGGCAAGCTCGGGCAGCCGGAGCGCTACGCGCAGCAAGGCGGTCTCGGCATCGCCGGCGGGACCGGCGGGGCGAACGCGGTCCTCGAAGCCGACTGGAAGAGCGGTTGGACGATCGTCGTGCTCGAGAACGTCGATCCCCCGGCGGCTGAGACGCTGGCGCGCGAGCTCCGGGCCCTGGTCGCGCGACTCGGACCGGAGCGGCCCTAGGGGGTACCGAAGCTCGCCGACTATCGCCAGGTCTCGAGGGCGGGCGCGGCCCGTGGGCCGGCAATCGAGCTATCGTCCGAGCCCGTGATGCCCTCCTCCGCGCCGCTGCGCGCATTCCACGTCGCCGGCATGGACTGCGCCGAAGAGATCGCCACCCTGCGGCGCGAGGTGGGTCCGGTCGTCGGCGGCGAAGCGCAGCTCGGCTTCGATCTCCTGCGCGGCCGGATGACCGTCGCGGCGGACGTGAGGGCCGTTTCCGATGCCGTGATCGTCGCTGCGGCGAGAAAGGCTGGCCTCGCGGCGGAGCCTTGGCGGGAGGAGGGGGACGACGGGAGCAATGAGCGCCTCCGCCGGCGGCGCCTGACTTCGACGATCGCATCCGGTGCCGCGACGCTCGCCGGGTTCCTGCTCCACGCCGCACTTGCAGGCGGCTTCGCTGCGGCCGTCGGTCGCGAGGGCCTCGGCGGCGGGCACGCTGTTCCGCTCGCGGCGAAGCTGGCCTATGGCGTCGCGGTGCTGGCGGGGCTCGTCACCGTGGCGCCGAAGGCCTGGCTCGCGCTTCGGCGGTTGCGCCCGGACATGAACCTGCTGATGACCATCGCCGTCGCCGGCGCGATCGGCATCGGCGAATGGTTCGAAGCGGCGACCGTGGCCTTCCTGTTCGCGCTCTCCCTGGCCCTCGAAGCCTGGAGCGTCGGCCGGGCGCGGCGTGCGATCGCCAAGCTCCTCGATCTCGCTCCCCCGAGCGCACACCTCCTCGTCGCGGGAGTCGAACGCGACGTGAATCCGTCGGAGATCCCGGTTGGGGCGCGGGTCGTGGTGCGGCCCGGCGAACGGATTCCGCTCGACGGAAGAGTCGTGGCTGGGCGATCGAGCGTGAACCAGGCGCCCATCACCGGCGAAAGCCGGGCCGTCGAGAAGCAACCCGGCGACGAGGTGTTCGCGGGCACGATCAACGGTTCAGGAGCCCTCGAGATCGAGACCACCGCCGCCGCCGAAGCGACGATGCTGGCCAAGATCCTGCGCCTGGTCGAGGAGGCGCAGGCGCGGCGGTCCCCCTCCGAGCGCTGGGTCGATCGCTTCGCGGCGATCTATACGCCGTGCGTTTTCGTCATCGCGTTCGCGCTTGCCATCGGCCCCCCGCTCCTCGCGGGAGCCGATTGGAGCGCTTGGGGCTATCGCGCGCTTGTCCTCCTCGTCATTGGCTGTCCCTGCGCCCTCGTTGTCTCGACGCCCGTTGCGGTCGTTGCGGGCCTCGCCGCCGCGGCGCGACATGGCGTGCTACTCAAGGGCGGCGCATTCCTCGAGGCGCCCGCACGGCTGCGCGCCTTCGCCTTCGACAAGACCGGAACGCTCACCCATGGCAGACCGCGGGTGCTCGAGGTCGTGCCGCTCTCCGGGCACGACGAACGGGAGGTTCTCGAGCGGCTGGCCGCGCTCGAGGCGCGCAGCGAGCACCCGCTGGCCGCGGCGATTCGGGACTACGCCGCAGCGCGGGGAATCTCCGCCCCACCCGCCGGGCACTACCGTGCCTTCGAGGGCAAAGGGGCCGAAGGCCTGGTCTCCGGCCGGATGTTCTGGGTCGGCTCGCACCGCTACCTCGAAGAGCGCGGGCAGGAGACTCCCGAGGTGCACGCGCGACTCGAGGCGATGTCGCAGGCCGGCCGCACTGCCGTCGTCCTCGGCAACGAGTCGCATGTCTGCGGTCTCGTCGCCGTGGCGGACGGAGTGCGAAGCGAAGCCCGCGCTGCGCTGGCGGAGCTCCGCCGGCTGGGAGTCGAGACCACCGTCATGCTGACCGGCGACAATCGCGGAACCGCCGAGGCGATCGGCCGCGAGACCGGTGTCACCGAAGTCCGCGCCGAGCTCCTGCCGGACGAGAAGGTCGCGGCGATCGAGGAGCTCGTCGAGCGCTACGGGCGGGTGGCGATGGTCGGCGACGGCATCAACGACGCGCCGGCCCTGGCGCGCTCCAGCCTCGGAATCGCCATGGGCGGCGCCGGATCCGACGCGGCCATCGAGACCGCCGACGTGGCATTGCTCTCCGACGATCTCACTCGGCTCCCCTGGCTCGTCCGCCATTCCCGCAGCGACGCTGGCGGTGATCCGGCAGAACATCACCTTCGCGCTCTCGGTCAAGGCGATCTTCGTCGTCCTGACCGTCCTCGGAACGGCGTCCCTGTGGGCGGCGATCGCGGCGGACATGGGCGCGGCTCTCCTGGTGGTCGCGAACTCGCTGCGGCTGCTGCGCGGCTGAGAGGGCGGCGGAGCGCACGCGCAGGGTCCGAGAGCGGCGCACGGTAGGATCCGGCGCCGGGAAATGGAGGCTTCACGATGGCGAATGGCGCGCAGTGGTACGTGGCGGTCGACGGCAAGCAGGAGGGACCGGTCGCGGCGGAAGAGGTCGTGGCGCGCGTGCGGGCCGGCAGGCTCGACCGCAACGCCCACCTCTATGGTCCGGGGATGAAGGCCTGGGTGCCGATCACCTCGGTGCCGGAGTTCGCCGCCGCGTTCGGAGCGGCACTTCCGGCTCCGCCGCCCTCGGGGCTCGCCGGAAGGGGCCGCGCGCACGAGATCGACTTCGAGATCTTCGGCGAGGAGATGCAGTTCGTCGAGATCACCCTCGATCCCCAGGAGGCCTGCGTCGCCGAAGCGGGCGCCTTTTTCTACATGGATCCGGCGATCGAGATGCAGACGATCTTCGGCGACGGTTCGCAGCAGAGCGAGGGCAGCGACTTTCTCGGCAAGCTCTTGTCCGCCGGCAAGCGCGTGCTGACCGGCGAGTCGCTCTTCACCACGGTCTTCGCCAACCAGGGCACGAGCCGGCAGAAGGTCGCCTTCGCGGCGCCTTATCCGGGCAAGATCGTGGCTCTCGACCTGAAACAGCACGGCGGCTCGATGCTCTGCCAGAAAGACGCCTTCCTGTGCGCGGCGAAAGGGATCTCGCTCGGCATCGCCTTCCAGAAGAAACTCGGGGCGGGGCTCTTCGGAGGTGAGGGCTTCATCCTGGAAAAGCTCGACGGCGACGGGCTCGCCTTCATCCATGCCTGCGGCACGATCCACGAGCGCGACCTCGCGGCCGGGGAGACGCTGCGCGTCGACACAGGGTGTCTCGTCGCCTTCGAGCCCCGGGTCGCCTACGACATCCAGATGGTGAAGGGCGTGAAGACCTTCCTGTTCGGGGGCGAAGGTCTCTTCTTCGCCACCGTCACCGGCCCGGGCAAGGTCTGGCTGCAGTCGCTGCCGTTCTCGCGCCTCGCGGCGCGCGTCGTCGCGGCGTCGGGTATCGCCCGCGGCCGCAAGGAGGAGGGCTCGCTCCTCGGCCCGCTGGGGAATCTGTTGGATGGAGACAGTTAGCCAACTGTCTCATGTGAACGTCGACAGTTAGCCAGCGAGGTTAGAATCTCCTCATCATGTCCGCGGTCGAGGTCCGGAAGACTTACAAGCTCTATCTCGGTGGGGAGTTCGTGCGCTCGGAGTCGGGACACTACGACGCGATCCCCGATTCCCGGGGACGCCCGCGCGCCAACGTCTGCCGCGGCTCGCGCAAGGACCTCCGCGACGCGGTCGGGAAGGCGCGCGCGGCGCAGGAGAAGTGGGCCGCGATGAGCGGCTACCTCCGCGGCCAGATCCTCTACCGCATGGCCGAGATGATGGAAGGCCGCCTGCCGGCCTTCGAGGCCGCGCTCCGCGGCTCGGGTCTCACGGCCGCGGCGGCGCGCCGCGAGGTGCGGGCGGCGATCGATCGCACGGTGCACTTCGCGGGCTGGACCGACAAGTACCAGGCGCTGCTCTCGTCGGTGAATCCGGTCGCCGCGCCGTACTTCGACTTCTCCCTCGCCGAGCCGACCGGTGTCGTCGGCGTGGTGGCGCCGGACCGGCCGTCGCTCCTCGGCCTCGTCTCCCATGTCCTGCCGGTCATCGTGAGCGGCAACAGCTGCGTGGCGCTCCTGTCCGAGAGCGATCCGATCTCCGGTCTCGAGTGGGCCGAAGTCCTCGCCACGAGCGACCTTCCGGGCGGCGTGGTGAACCTGCTCTCCGGGCCGCGCTCGGAGACCCTGCCGCACCTCGCGCGCCATATGGACGTGAACGCCCTGGCGCTCGCCGGCCTGGCGCAGGAGGTCGAGATCGAAACCCGCCAGGACGCCGCCGTAAACGTCAAACGCGTCACGACCTACGCCCTTCCCGACTACTCGCCCGAGAACACCGAGAAGCTCGACTGGATCCGCGCCTTCGTCGAGATCAAGACCACCTGGCACCCGGTGGGGTGGTAGAAGCAGTCAGCAGATGAGATCGGATCGCCGAAGAAAGCCTTGAACATGCGGGGATTGACCTGGGCGAGGGATGTAATTACAGTAGTTACATGGCACCCATCGAGCTGAAGGTTGCGCGCATCGGCAATTCACGCGGGGTGCGCTTGCCCGCTGCGGCGCTGCGGCGCTATGGCATCGGCGCCGCGGTGACGATGGAGGAGCGCAGCGATGGCATCCTGCTGCGCCGGCCGGGGCCGGCGGTCGAGAAGCTCTCCTGGGAGGAGACCGCCCGGGCGATGAGCGCGGCGGCGGAAGACTGGCGCGACTTCGACGCCGCCATCGCCGACGGACTCGAAGAGGTTCCCTGGAAGCCCGCGCGGCGGTGAAGCGCTACGAGATTCGCTGGGCCGCGCTCGATCCCGCGCGGGGCTCGGAGATGGCCAAGACTCGCCCGGTGGTCATCGTCAGCCTGGACGCTCTCAACCAGCGTCTGTCGACCGTCACCGTCTGCCCCCTCACCAGTCAGCTCCACCCCACCTGGCGCTCGCGGCAACCGGTGCGCTGCGGGCGGGCGCCGGCCGAGGTTGCCGTCGACCAGATTCGCACCATCAGCAAGGACCGGCTCGGCCGCAAGCTCGGCGCGCTCACCGACGGTGAAGCCGCAACACTCCGCCGGCTCCTCACCGAGATGTACGGCGAGTAGGCAGACGGAAGCGCCCGCTTCGCTGAAGTTGCATCCTGCGGGACAACACCTCCTCGAGCCGCGGATCTGCTCAGCCCCGCACCAGCTCCAGCACCTTCTCGGCCGCCTCGGCGCAGGCGCGCTCCACGGCAGCGGTGAGCCCGCGGCCGGTTCCGAACGCAGCCCCTTCGATCGCCAGCACCACGACGCGCGGCAGTGGCAGGCCGATTTTCCCGGCCAGCGCGAGAGCCTCGGCGAGTCCGAGCCCGTGGCTCGACAGTCCGGCGAGCTCGGCGGAGAGCGGACCGTCGGCGAGATTGTGACGATGCAGTGTTCCGGGCGGAGCGCCCGAGCGGGCGGCGTCGACGGCGACCACGAAGGGTGCGGCCGCGAGAGCGTCGAGCACCTCGGTGAGCTCGCCACGGGCGCGCCGGAGCGCGACGTCGGCGGGCAGCCGGTCCGCGAGCTCGCCCTGGAGCAGGGCAGCGACGAAAAGACCGGCGCCGTCGTCCTCGCGCCACTCGTTGCCGAGGGCGAGGACGACGGCGCGCGGTGCCGCCGCACGCGCGGGAGCGGAGGGGGCTTTCACTCCCGCGCGATGCGCAGCTTCAGAAAGTGGGTGGCGCACGAGATGCAGGGATCGTAGTTGCGGATCGCCTGCTCGAGCACCCAGGTCAGCTTTTCGTCGGAGAGGTCGAGGTTGGCCTCGGCGAAGGCGGCGACGTCGGCTTCGATCTGCTTCTGGTTCTGCGCGGTCGGCGGCACGATCTTGGCCTCGAGGATGTCGCCCTTGGCGTCGATCTTGTAGCGGTGGAAGCAGATGCCGCGCGGCGCCTCGGTGCAGCCATAGCCCACGCCGGCGCGCGGCGTAACCGGAACGAACGACTCCTGCGGTGGCTCGTAGGCGCCGATGATGCGCAGCGCCTCCTCGCAGGCGAAGGCGAGCTCGACGGCGCGGACCGCGATGCTCTTGAACGGGTTGCGCTCCACCGGGCCGAGGCCGGCGAGCTTCGCCGCCTCGAGCGCCGCGCTGCCCAGGCGTGCGCCGTTCAGGTTGTAGCGCGCGAGCGGTCCGACGTGGTACGCGCCTTTGCCGATGTGCACGCTCTGCAGAGCGTTGGAGCGCGCGACGTGCTCCTCGGCGAAATGCTGCTCATACTCCTCGAGCGGGATGTCGAGCCCGCTACTGGTGGCGAGCCGCCCTTCGTTCAGCGGGTACTCGTCGGGATGACGCAGCGCCAGAAACTCGTAGTCCATGGTGAAGTCGGGGTAGGGAAGGGTGGCCGTGAGGCTGGCGGTCGCGAGCGCGAGCGCGAGCGCGTGCTCCAGGCGCGGCACCAGCGCGAGCAGCTCGGGCCGCGACGGCGCGCGGTAGAAGCCGCCCACCCGGACGTTGACCGGGTGCACCGAACGGCCGCCGACGACGTCCAGAATGTCGTTGCCGACCTTTTTGAGTGCCAGGCCCTGCCGCACCAGGTCGGCGTGGTCGGCCGCCATGTGGATCGCGCTGGCATAGCCGAGAAAGTCGGGAGCGTGCAGCAGGTAGATGTGGAGCGCGTGGCTCTCGATCCACTCGCCGCAGTAGATCAGGCGGCGCAGCTCGCGCAGCGCGCCGCCGACCGTGACGCCGCAGATCTGCTCCATCGCGTGACAGGCGCTCATCTGGTAGGCGATCGGACAGATGCCGCAGATGCGCGCGGTGATGTCCGGCGCCTCGGTGAATCGGCGCCCGCGCAGGAGCGCCTCGAAGAAACGCGGCGGTTCGTAGATGCGCAGGTGCGCTTGGGTGACCTTGCCGCCGCGCACGCGCAGGTCGAGCGCGCCCTCGCCCTCGACGCGGGCGAGCGTTTCGACGGTGATCTTGCGCGTCTTCTTCGGAGCGCGTGCCGGCGCCGGCGGCCTGGCCGGGGCCCCGGCAGGGGAGGGAGCGGCGGCTTTCCCGGGCTCAGGTTCGGGGTTGCGGGTGGTGCTCATGGGCTTCGCTTTCGTGACGGAACGGTTCGGAGAAGGCGTTGAAGCCGCGGAAGACGCGCACGACGTCACGCTCCGCGCAGCCCATCGCCAGCCAGCGGGCGGCGATCGATCCCGTGTTGGGGCTCTCCTGCGGCCCGAAGCAGCCGTAACAGCCGCGGTGGAAGGTGGGGCAGAGGGCGCCGCAGCCGGCCTGCGTGACCGGTCCGAGGCAGGGCGACTCCTCGGCCACCATGACGCAGACCGTGCCGCGCCGTTTGCACTCCAGGCAGACACTGTGCGGCGGGGTGTTCGGCTTGCGGCCGCCGAGGTAGGCGCTCACGACCTCGAGCAGCTGCGCCTTGCTGACCGGACAACCGCGCAGCTCGAAGTCGACGCGCACGTGGTCGGCGATCGGCGTCGACTTGCCGAGCGTCTCGATGTAGCCGGGGTTGGCGTAGACGATGGAGATGAACTTCTGGACGTCCTTGAAGTTGCGCAGCGCCTGGATTCCTCCGGCCGTCGCGCAAGCGCCGATGGTGACCAGGAACTTCGACATGCGGCGCACCTTGTGGATGCGCTCGGCGTCGTGCGCCGTGGTGATCGAGCCCTCGACCAGCGACAGGTCGTAGGGGCCACTCACCACCTCGCGCGAGGCTTCGAGGAAGTTGGCGACGTGCACGGCGCCGGCGACGTCGAGCAGCTCCTCCTCGCAGTTGAGCAGCGAGAGCTGGCAGCCGTCGCAGGAGGCGAACTTCCAGACCGCGAGCTTGGGTCTCGAGTCCTTGGCCATCAGACCTCCCGCAATCCGAAGAGGGACTCGACTCGCGGGAACGCGAAGACCGGTCCGTCCCTGCAGACGAAGATCGGCCCGAGCTGGCAGTGGCCGCAGAAGCCCACGGCGCACTTCATGTTGCGCTCGAGCGAGACGAAGACCTGCTCGGCCGGCACGCCGCGACCGAGCAGCTCGCGCACCGCGAAGCGGATCATGATCTCCGGCCCGCAGGCCATGGCGAAGGTGTCCGGCGGGTCGAAGCCGGCGCGGCGGACGAGCTGCGTCACCACGCCGACCTGTCCGTGCCAGTCGCTCGAGGCGCGGTCGACGGTGACCTGGACCTCGACGTCGAGGCGGCCGCGCCAGCGCTCGAGCTCCTTCTTGAAGAGCATGTCCTGAGTGCCGCGGGCGCCGTAAAGGATGGTGATCCGCCCATACTGCGCGCGGTGGGCGAGCAGGTGATAGATGACGGGCCGCAGGGGCGCGAGCCCGATGCCGCCGGTCACCAGCACCACGTCGCGCCCCCTGGCGCCTGCCATCGGCCAGGCCGTGCCGAAGGGGCCGCGCACCCCGACGGTGCTGCCGGAGCGCAGCGCGCAGAGGCCGCGGGTCACGGTGCCGACGGCGCGCAGGGTGTGGATCAGGCGGGCGGGCTTGCCCGGGTCGCCACTGATCGAGATCGGCACTTCGCCGCTCCCGAAGAGATAGAGCATGTTGAACTGGCCGGGCGAGAAGAGGAGGGGCGCCCCGGCGAGCGGACGCATCTCGAGCGTGACGGTGTCGTGGGTCTCCCGGCGCGCCTCCTCGACCCGGTAGGGCACCGGGAGCATCGGGTCGGCCGCGGCCGGAAGCTCAACGGCTGAGGGGTTGGTCTGCATAGAGGTCGAGCAGCTGCAGCTGCGTGCTCTCGAGACGGTCGACGATGAGCCGTGCGAAGCGCTTCATGAGCTCATAGCCGAGGCGCGGATTCTCCTCGGTCTTCTTGCGCAGGCAGGCGCCGTCGAAGGAGACGGCGCGTACCAGTTCGCTGGCCTTGGCGTCGAAGTGCCAGCGGTACGGCGGGAACAGCCACGACCAGCCGACGATGTCGCCCTGGCTGAAGGTCGTGACGGTCAGCAGTCCCTTGCCCGGAGCGTAGACCTGGATCGAGACCTGCCCGTAGCGCAAGAGGAAGAAGTGATTCGCCTCGCCACCGTCGTGGAAGAGGTAATCGCCGGCGTCGAACGTGACGTTCGAAGCGCAGCCGGCGATGAAGCGGATGTCTTCTTCCGGCAGACCGGCGAAGACGGCGTGCTCGGCGAGCAGGGTGTCGATTCCCTTCTGGCTCATGAGGCTTCTCCTCCGCGCGCCTGCGGCCGGTTCTTGGCGTCGGCCGTCTGCAGCGCGCGAGCTTCTTCGGTGATGTCGATGGCCGCCGGACACCAGGTGATGCAGCGCCCGCATCCGACGCAGCCGGAGGTGCCGAACTGGTCGTGCCAGGTGCCGAGTTTGTGGACCAGCCACTGGCGATAGCGCGACTCGGGGCTCAGGCGCACTGCACCGCCGTGGAGATAGGAAAAATCGCTGGTGAAGCAGGAGTCCCAGCGGCGCCAGCGCTCGGCGTGCGCGCCGGCGAGGTCGGTCGAGTCCTCGACGCTGGTGCAGAAGCAGGTGGGGCAGACCATCGTGCAGTTGGCGCACGCGAGGCAGCGCCGGGCCACCTCGACCCAGCGCGGGCTGTCGTAGCTCTTCTCGAGAACCTCCTTGAGCCCTGCGGTGGCGAGCTGCCGGCCCATCTTCCCGGCAGCGTTGTCGAGCGCGGCTGCCGCCCGGGTGACGGTGGACTCGGCGGCCGCGGCCGGGGCGAGCTCGCCGAGCAGCTCGGCGCCGGCCGGCGTGCCGGTCTCGGCGAGGTAGATCGGATCGCCGCCGGGGCCCGGCAGCTCGGTGAGCGCGATGTCGAAGCCGCCGCCGGCTCGCGGGCCGGTGCCCATCGAAGCGCAGAAGCAGGTGCCCTTGGGCTCGGTGCAGTGAACCGCGACCACGAAGAGCCCCGCGCGGTTGGCCCGGTAGGTTGGATCGACGAACGGTCCGCCGAGGAAGACGCGGTCCTGGCGCGCGATCGCCGCGATCTCGCAGGGCCGCACGCCGAAGAAGGCGTAGCGGTGCGACGGCGCTTCTTCGCCCGCGAAGGTGACGCCGAGGTCGGTGCCCTCGCTGCGCCCGCTCCGATCGCCGCGGTCAGCGCGCCAGAGACGGACGGCAGGCGGGTGGAGGAAACGCTTGAAGGAGTGCGGCCCGACGACGAAGCCGAAAAGGTCGCGGCGCGGGGTCGGTGCCAGCCGATAGTGCGCGGCCTCCTGCTCGTCGGTCCAGCCCTCGGGCAGGTCCCGGGTCGATTCGATCTCGTCGTAAACGACAGCGCGGTCGCGCACCGTCGGCCCCACCACCGTGTAGCCGCGCCCGCGCAAGAGAGCGAGGAGCGTGTCGAGGTCCTGGCGAGAGAGCTCGAACATGGCGATTCAAGGGTACGCCCCGAGCCCAAAGGCAAGCCCACCCTCGAGGGTGGCGCGTCGACTCCAGGTCGAATCCGGCGCGGGATTTCTCGCCGCGCCGCAACCGGCCTGATTCGGAGGCAACGCAAGAGCCGGGGACGGGCCACTGGCTTCCCGAGTGGCGGGTCCCCGGCCGGGGGCAAAAGGATTGGAGGGGCGCTGGGCTACTTCGACTTGGCGGGGGTCGCCGCGCCGGCGCCCTTGAAGATCTCGATGCTCGTGGCGATGTTCTTGCCGGCCTGCGCCTCGAAGGCGACCTTCACCTTCTCGCCCGTCGCGAGGGCGGAGGCGGCGACGTTCTTGCCGCCTTCGCGGATCGCGGTGGACGCCGTGTAGCTCACCTGCTCGGACTTGCCGTTGACGGCGATCGTCAGGCTCATGGCGCTCGCGTCGACGGCGGAGATCTTGCCGGCGGTGTGCTGCAGCGGCTTGGCGGCAGGGGTGGCGCTGGCGGTGGTAGCGGCGAAGCTCGTCGCGGCGAAGGCGACGCCCAGCAGAACTGCGGTGATACCTGTCTTTCCGGTCTTCATCGTGGAGGCTCCCAGTCGGTTCGTTCGAGGCGTCGCAATTGGCGCGCTCGCGCAGGACTCGACTGCATCGGGCGTGCCACCTTTTTGGGTAGTACCCGCTTCACAGTGAGCCAAAGCCCATCTCCATGGGCTGCCGGCGCGGTTTGGCCTGTCGGAGTTCACGGAGCCGGGGGCGCCGTCTTGGCGCTCCGGTGAGCGGCAGTCGCCCGGCGGCCGGCGAGCCACTGGGCCGGGGCTTCGCTCAGCCCCCTTCGACCCGGCTCATGCTGGCGTGGTGCAGGCCGAGCTCGAATTCGATCATCCCGGCGCGGAAGCGGTCGCCGGGGTGGAGATGGACAGCGTCCACGCGGCGCTCGCCGACCAGGACACCGTTGGTCGAGCCCAGATCGACGAGATAGACCTCGTCGTCCTCGAGCGCGACGCGCAGGTGCTGGGTCGACATCGTCGGATCCTGGAATGCGAGCGTGTTGAGCGTCGCGTCGCGCCCGATGTCGACGGCGCGATCCGGAGGCAGGCGGTAGGCGCGCGGTCCCATTCCCGGTTCGCGGACGGTGAGCACGACTTCGGCGGTCAGGACGAGGGTGCGCTCGATCGACTCCGAAAAAGGCAGGCGCTGGAATTCGGCGGTTTCGTCGAGCGAGATCTCGAGCAGCCCCTGGGGCCGGACCGCGGAGCGCAAGCGGATGCGCGCAATCTGGACCTCGTTGAGGGGCTGCGGTGCGGGAAACGGTCGTACGGCCGGCGGGGCCGTCGCCGGCGGGCTGGACGTCCCCGCGCCCGGTACCGGTTCCGGCGCTGTCGCCGGCCAGTGCACTCCCGGCTGCGTGCCGCCCTCGGGCTCGGTGGATGCGTCCGCCGCTGAAATCGCGCGGCGGCGCGCGAGCAGGAATCCGAGCACGATGCCGAACGCCGCCACCGCGGCGCCGACCGGCAACAGCCACGGGGTCGGCGGCCAAGCCGACGCCGGCGCGGACGGCGCGACGGCGGCCGCGGGCTGGGAGCGCGCCGCGGACGCTTCCCCTGCCGCCGGCGAGGGCGAGCCGGAGTCCGGACCCGCGCTCGTCGGCCGTCTCGCCGCGCGCTCCGCCGCGACGTCCCGGCGCAGGGCCTCGATCCCCTGGGAGAGCTCTGCACTGTCGATCGCCGGGAGCCGGCCGGCATAGAGACCGCCGGTGAGGAGCGCCAGACGGCGCAAGGTCCGCTCGTCGGCGCGGCCGGCGCCGATCGTCACCAGGCGCACTCCACGTTCGCTCGCCAGCCGCGCCGCATCTTCGAGGGTAGTGGCTGAATTCTCGTCGCGCCCGTCCGAGAGCAGCACCAGCACGCCACCGGATGCGAGGGCCCGAACCCCTTCGATCAGGCCGTCGTTGAGCAACGTGAAGCTGCCGGCCGGGGCCAAGGTCGCGAGCGCCTCGAGCGCCGGGGTGCTTCCGGCGTCGCCCGGGTGTACGAGCCAGCGCACGGCGTCGTCGAAGACCAGGATTCCCGGCTTCGCCGCCGCGGGAAGCCCGGCCAGGAGCTCGGCCACCAGAGCGGTCGTGGCGCGGCTCTCTCCGACGGACAGGGAGCGGCTCGAGTCGAGCGCGAAGACGACCGGCACCTCCGGCGAGATCGCGGCACGGGCGCCATCGGGAAGGAGCGCCAGAGCGAGCGCCAGAAAGAGAGATGCACGCCGGTTTGGAATCATGATCGAACCTCCTGCGGTGCGAGCATAGACCCTGTCGCGAAGCGCCCCAAGTTGCCCGGAGTCCGGCAAGAAAGCCGGCGCAGGTTTAGAATCGCGGCGGTTCCATGCTGCGATCCCAGCGCCGACTGATCCAGCTCCTGGCCGCGCTGCCTGTGCTGGTGGTGGCGACGGCGCTCCTCTACAAGGCCGGCATGGCGTGGCTGGAAGGCTCGCCGCGCACCTTCATCGAGTCGCTGCAGTGGGCGGGGGGAGCGATCTCGACCACCGGCTTCGGGCCGGACACCCTCTGGCACCATCCGGCGATGGCGGCTTACGTGGTCGCCGTCGAGTTCCTGGGGGTCTTTCTGCTCTTCCTGATCTTTCCGATCTACCTCATTCCGTTTCTGGAAGAGCGCTTCGAGTCCCGTTTGCCGACGGAAGCGTCCGATCTCGCGGGTCACGTGCTCATCTTCCGCTTCGGTCCGGCGGTGGCGATGCTCCTCGCCGAGCTCGAACGCGCCGGTATTCCGGCGCTCGTTCTCGAGGAGGAGGAGGCCGTCGCCCGGCGGCTCATCGAACGCGGCTTCCGCGTCGTCCTCGGTCGGCTGGAGGACGGCGTGCTGGATCGGGTCAGCCTGGCGCGCGCCCGCGCGGTCGTCGCCAACGGCACCGACGACGGCAACGCGGCGCTCATCCTCGGCGTCCGGCAGGCGGACTTTCAGGGCGATGTGCTGGCCCTGGTCGAGGAGCCGTTTCACCGCAAGCCGATGCTGCTCGCCGGTGCCACGGTTGCGTTCACCCCGCGCCACATTCTGGGCGCGGCGCTCGCGGCACGGGCGAGCAGCCGCATCAGCCCGGCGATCTCCGGTCTCTCGCCGCTCGGCCGCCGCCTGCAGGTGGGTGAGCTGCGGATTGTGCCCCGCAGTCCGCTGGCCGGGAAGACGCTGGCCGAAGCCGCGGTGGCGGAGACCACCGGCGTGCGGGTGATCGGGCAGTGGCAGGGAGGGCATCTGCGCGCGCCGCTCTCCGGCGGCGATCGGATCTCGCCCCACGGGTCGCTGGTGGTGGCGGGAGACGCGCCGGCGCTCGAGCGCCTGCGCGCAGTCGCGGAGGGCGCGGGATCCCGGCGTCGCGGACCGTTCATCATCGCGGGATTCGGCGAGGTGGGACAGAAGGTCGTCGAGCTGCTGCGCGAGGTCGGCGAGGAGTGTGTGGTGGTCGATCGCGAGGCTCGCCCGGGAGTCGATCGCGTGGGCAACATGCTCGACCACGAGCTGCTCTCGGAGCTGCCGGTGGATTCGTCCCAAGGCGTGGTGCTGGCGCTCGACAGTGACAGCTCGACGCTCTTTGCCACCGTGATTCTGCGGGATCTCGCGCCTGATCTGCCGATTGTGGCGCGCGTCAATCAGGCCGAAAACGTCGAGAAGATCCACCGCGCCGGCGCTGACTTCGCACTCTCGATCAGCCACGTCTCGGGCCAGATGCTGGCGCATCGCTTGCTCGGCGAGGACGCCGTCGCGGTCGACGCCCGGTTACGAGTGCAGCGCGTGGCCGCCGCGTCGCTCGAGGGCCTTTCCTCGGGCGATGCCGTGTTCGCCTCATCCACCGGCTGCACTCTGGTGGCCGTCGAGCGCGGGGAAGAGGTCCTGACCGAGCTCCCGGCCGGTTTTCGCTTCGCCGCGGACGACCAGATCTACGTCTGCGGCAGCGGTGCCGCGGTGAAGAGGTTCGAGGCCGAGAGGCTCGCCGCGACGGCGGCGGTCAGGCATTCGGAGCGCGGGAGCTAGAGCTCCCGCCGAGCTCGCGCTCGAGGGCGAGAGCCCGCGGGAAGAGGACGCTGTTCTCGAGATGGACATGCAGGTGCATGTCGGACTCGAGACGCGCGAGCCCGTCATAGAGCGCCCGGAAGGTGTTGCAGGCGCCGATGGGCGGCACGAAGTCCCGGGTCAGCTCGCGTATCCGCCGGAGCGCCGCGCCGGCCTCCTCGTGCTCAGCCTCCATGGCAGGAAGGACCGCGAGCGACGCGCCTGGAGCGGGGCTCCGATTCACCTGTCTGTCGGTATCGCCTGCCGCTTCCGAGACCATGGCCTCGAGGGCGGGGAAGAGGATCGCCTCCTCCCGCGCCATATGTTCCTCGAGCTCGGCGCGCAGGTGGCGGAAGACCCGGGCGAGCTCCGGAACCACGTCGGGGTGGGCCCGGCCGTGCGCTTCGAGCACCCGTTCGACCATGCGGCCGAGCCGCGGCAGCTCCTCGCGCAGCGGCACGTGAAAGCGTTCGACGATATAGCGCGCGAGCGCCGGCAGTGGAGCCGCGACCAGCGAGACCTCCGGCTCTTCCGAGACCGCCGCGAGCTCGCCCTCGAGCTCGGCCATCAGGACGCCGGCCGGAATGCCCTTCGCCTGGCAGGCCTCGGCGAGCGACCGCTTGCCGCCGCAGCAGAAGTCGACGCCGGCGCGGTCGAAAACGCGGCTGGTGCCCGGGTGCCGGGCGACGATGTCGCCGACGGTCGTCGATAGGTCGAATGAAGTCACGGGGGAAGATCCTCTCCGCTCCCAAAGGAGCCCTGCACCGTTCGCCACGCCAATGTAGCAAGCGGGTGCGAAGGAGCGCATGACGGGCGTCATACACCGGCTCCGAGGAGCCTTTGGGGGGTCGATGTCGGTTACGATGCGCGGCATGGTTTCCGCCGTCGAACAGGCTATCGCCACGCTGCCGTTGTACCGGCGCCTCCAGGCGGAGGACCGCGCCAAGCTCGCTGCGGTCTCGACGCTCGAATCCTTCTCCCGCGGCGGCGTGATCTTTCGCGAAGGGGACGCAGCGCTTTCGGTGCACGTCGTCGTCAACGGCCGCGTCAAGGTCGCGAAATTGACCCCCGCCGGGCGGGAAGTGATTCTCGACATGCCCGGGCCGGGGGACCCGATCGGAGCGGTCGCGGCATTCGAGGGTTTCGCCTATCCGGCCACCGCGACGGCGACGGTCGATTCCGTCTGCCTGGTGACCCGCCGCGATGCCTTCTTCTCCCTGCTCGAGGCGCACCCGTCTCTGGTGCGCGGGCTGCTCTCCGGGTTGACGTTGCGCCTCGTCGAGCTCACCAAGCGCATGACGGAGCTCTCGGGCGGGCGGGTCGAGGCGCGGATGGCGCGCCTGCTCTGCAAGCTCGCCGACGAGCAGGGAGTCCGGCGCGAGGCGGGCCTGTTCATCCCGGTCCGCCTGACGCGTCAGGAGCTGGCCGATCTCTGCGCGACGACCATCGAAACGGCGATTCGGGTCATGAGCCGCTGGGGCAAGGAAGGCATCGTGCGCACCGAGCGCGACGGATTCCTGATTCTCGATCCCGGGGCGCTCGAGCTCGTTGCGCTCTCCTGATTCCCGCGGGGAGCTCCCCCCCTCTTTCGCCGTACGGCCGGGACGGACCCTCCCTGGGCTCTATGCGGCTCTGGCTCACGCCGCGCTTCTCTTCGCTCTGGCGCGCGTCCTCGTCGCGCCCGAGGAGCTCGCGACCTTTCCGAGCTCGCCGCGCTTCGCCGCGGTCGTCCACCTCGTGACGCTCGGCTTTCTCGCCTCGGCAGTCTACGGAGCGATCTACGGCTTCGCGCCCTCGGTCCTGAGGCTGCCGATCTCCGAGCGCCGGAGCGACTTCGCAGCTTTCGCGCTGCATGCCGCCGGGACGATGGCGCTGTCCTTCGGCCTCGCCGCGGCCGAACCGCGCTGCGCCGCGATCGGCGGTGCAGCGGCTCTCGCGGGAGGGGCGTGGGTCGTCGGCCGGCTTCTCGCCGGGCTGCCTCGAACGGGCGTCCCACCGGGTACCCGGAGCATGATCGGCAGCTCGGCGGTCTTCTTCCTCGTCGCTGGAGGATTGGGCGTCTTCTTCGCCTGGGCGAGGATCTATGGACTTCCAGGAACGCTCGAACGATCGTCGGTCATCGCGGCCCATGCCCATCTCGCGGTCTTCGGATGGCTGACCGGCACGCTCTTCGGGTTCGGCTCACGGATGCTGCCGATGCTCTTCGCGGCGCGCCCCGGCTCCGGACGTGACCTCTTCTGGATCGCGGCGCTCCATGGCGGCGGCGCCCTCGGATTGGCCGTCGCGCTGCTCTTCTTTCCCGCGGCCGTGCCCCTGAGCGCCGGAGTCGCGGCGCTCGCGGTCCTGGCGTTTCTCGCCCACGCTGCGGCGATGGCTCGCCGGCGCGTGCGCCCGGCGGTCTTCCGCCACGGGTTCGACCCGACGCGCGCGCATGCCGCTCTGGCGCTCGTCGCGCTGACCCTCGCGACGGCGCTGGGAGTCGCGATTGCGCTGCGTCCCGAGTCGCAACTGCTCCGCCGCGCGATCGTCTCCTACGGCATCCTCGCGCTGCTCGGCTTCCTCGCCCAGATGGTCTTCGCCGTCGTCGGCCTGCTGGCGCCGGCCTACGCCTGGATACGGCGCGCCGCAGCGATGAGCCCGGAGGAGTCCCAGCCGGCGCTCGATTTTCGGGCCTCGTTGCCGTTCCTGCGTGCGGTCCTGGCGGGATGGGGAGGCGGCATCCCGCTGCTCGTCGCGGGCTCCTTTCTCGCGCGTCTGGCGGTGGTCCGTGCCGGAGCTGCGCTGCTCCTCGCGGCGACGTTCGCAAGCGCCCTCCATCTTCTGGTCCTGGCCCTGGTTCCCGCTGCACGGCGCGCTGCTCCCACCCGATGAGGGGGCGCCGGAGATCGAAAATGGGAGAATCCTTGCCCAGGGAGAGGGCGTGGCTCCGAGGATTCCAATGACCGAGAAAGCCGCCAGGCTCGAATTCAGGCCGCACCTTCGGCGCGACTACTCCGATGTCTGGACGGCGGAGGCGGTCGCTGCCTGTGAGGCTCTGGCGCCGCTCAATCGGGAGCGGCTCCGGCTCATGGCGGAGCGCATCGAGCGCCGCCGGACGCGCGCCCGGGAGCACCGGAGAATCGACTTTCTCGACCCGGAAGCGCTCATCCCGGGCACCGTGATCCGCGTGCGGGAGGCCCGCGCCGGGGAGTTCGCCGGCGCCGCGATTCCGGACGACCTCCGGCGGCAGTGGATCCAGGGGACCGGACCGGCCACTCGGCCGGGGGGCTCGACGGAGGGCTCGGGGAGCGGCCTGCGCAACGTCGCCTATGGGCTGCTCTCCGGCGCGGACGGTTGGATGTTCGACGGTGAGGACGCGCTCGGGCAGGTCGTGACCATGGCGCTCGACAATCTGCGGAATCTCAAGCTGGCGATCGCCGCCGATCCGCTCTTCCTCGGAGTCGCCGAACGGGTGGCCGGCGAGATGAACGCCTGGGCGCGCGGTTTCTTCGGGCGCGAGATCATCGACGACTGGCGCGCCCAGCTCGCTTTCACCACCAAGATCTTCCGCGCCCGCGGCCTTCATCTCGACGACCGCCATGTTCGCGCCGCTGACGGCACCGGTTTCTCGGCGTCGATCGTCGATCTCGTGCTCTACGTGGTCAACAATCAACAGCGCCTGCGCGCTGACGGATCGTCGGTGGTGCTCTACCTGCCGAAGATCCAGACCGCCGAGGAAGCAGCGCTGTGGAACCGCATGCTGCTCGCTCTGGAAGAGCACCTCGGCCTCGCCGCCGGCACGATTCTGGTCTACGTGCTCGTCGAGCAGATCGAAGCGGCGTTTCAATTGATGGAAATCCGGGCGGCCCTGGGGCTGCATTTCGTCGGCTTCAACACCGGGCGCTGGGACTACATCAACAGCGTCTCCGACGCGCTCGCCTGGGATCCCGGCTTCGTGAACCCGAACATCGACGCGATCACCATGACCTTCGGTTACATGCGCCACTACGAGGATCGCGTGCGGCGGGCGGTGAACACTCCCGATCGCGCAGGCCGCTCGGCCCTCTGGCAGGGCGGCATGGAGCCGAACATTCCGGTCGGAGGGGAGGCCGGGGTCTCCGCCGGTATGCGGCGGGCGGTTGCCGGTGCCGAGCGCGAGCAACGCGAGGGGGCGAGCGGCAAGTGGGTCGCGCACTGGAAGATGGTGCACATCGTGCGGCCGGTCTGGGAGCGCGCCGGAGAGGCGAACCAGCTCGGGCGTGCGTTCCCCCGCCTCACCTACACCGCGGCGGACGCCGCGAAGCTCGTCGACCTCGAGCCGGCACCGCGCACGGTGCGCGGCGCGCGCGATCTGCTGTCCGTCGCGCTGCAGTACGGCAATGCCTTCGGCCAGGGTTTCCAGGCGGCGGCGCTCAAACCGGCGGACTTCTTCGGCGACGACGATGTGCTCTACCTGATGGAGGACATGGCGACCGGCGAGATCCGACTGAGCATCCTCTGGGAGTGGCTGCACAAGGGCGCGCACCTCACCGAGGACGATGCGGAGACCGGTGTCGCGGCCGGCAACCCCTTCTCGCAAGCACTCTTCGAACGCCTGCTCGGCGAAGAGTACGCCAAGCTTCTCGCCGCCCGCGATCGCGACGTCCACGACGATTCGAAATCGACGACGCTGCCGATCGCGCGCGCGATCGTCTCGGCCTACGTCGCTGCCGACGCGAAGCCGCCCTGGTACATCGATCTCCTGAACCTGAATCTCGACGAATACGACCTCGGAATCGCCCAAGAGAGGATCACGCAGTTTCTCTCGCTGTTCGAAAAAGACGGCACGCGTCTCACCGGCAACCTCGACTTCGCGCGCCTTCCCGGAGCCGGCCGGAGAACAGGACAAGCCCCATGAACGACTTCGAAAGACAAGTCGAAGCCCTGCAGCAGTGGTTCGAGAGTCCGCGTTTCGCGCGCGTTTTGCGCCTGTACTCGGCGCGGCAGGTGGCCGCGCAACGCGGCGCGATCGCCGTCGACTACACCGTGGCCCGCGAAGCCGCGGCCGCTTTCCACGAGCGACTGCGCCAGCTCTTCGCGGAACGCAAGAGCATCACGACGTTCGGCCCCTATTCGCCGGGGCAGGCGGTGACGATGCGCCGCCTGGGCCTCGAAGGGATCTATCTCGGTGGCTGGGCGACCTCGGCGAAGGGCTCGGTGACCGAAGACCCGGGCTCCGATCTCGCGAGCTACCCGCTCTCTCAGGTGCCCGACGAGGCCGCGGTTCTGGTGCGCGCCCTGCTGACCGCGGATCGCAATCAGCATTTCACGCGTTCGCGGCTCAGCGAGGCGCAACGGGCGGCGACCCCCCCCGCCGACTTCCGGCCGTTCATCATCGCCGACGCCGATACCGGTCACGGGGGCGAGCCGCACGTGCGCAATCTCGTCCGGCGCTTCGTCGAAGTGGGCGTGCCCGGCTACCATATCGAGGATCAGCGCCCGGGAACGAAGAAATGCGGACACCAGGGCGGCAAGGTTCTGGTGGCCTCGGACGAGCAGATCAAGCGTCTGAACGCGGCGCGATTTCAGCTCGACATCATGGGTGTCTCCGGGATCATCGTGGCGCGCACCGACGCCGAAGCCGCGACGCTCCTCGACGGCCGCAGCGACGAGCGCGACCAGCCGTTCATTCTCGGCGCGACCAATGTCCAGCTGCCGGCCTACAAGATCTGCTTCCTCGCGTTGATGAAGCGCTTCCACGATCTCGGCGTGACGGAGCTCAACGGCCACCGCCTCTATCGGGTCGCGGACGAGGAGTATGCCGCGGCCAGCCTCTGGCTCGAGCGCTCGGGACTGGCCAAGCTCGCCGCCGAGGGCGCGGCGGCCTGCGCGAAGGGCGGCGCCGCGAAGATCGATGCAATCTTCGACGACGTCGAGTCGCGCCTGGTGGAGCGCTGGGAGACCGAGGCCGGGTTGGAGACCTATGGCGAGGCGGTAGCCGAAGTGCTCGCCTTCCGCGCCAGCGAGGGTGAAGTCCTCGAGATGACCGCCGACGAGTGGCGCGCCTTCGCGCGCCGGTCCTCCTTCTTCACCGCCCGCGAAAAGGCGAAGTCTCTGGGCATCAAGATCATCTGGGACTGCGAGCTCGCCAAGACGCCGGAGGGCTACTACCAGGTTCGCGGTGGGGTCGAGTACGCGATCGCCAAGTCTCTGGCGGCGGCGCCGTTCGCGGACATTCTCTGGATGGAGACCAAGACCGCCGACCTCGCCGACGCGCGGGCATTCGCCGAGGCGATTCACGCCGAGTTTCCCGAGATGATGCTGGCCTACAACCTCTCGCCTTCCTTCAACTGGGACTCGACCGGAATGAGCGACGACGCGATGCGGCGCTTCCCGGAAGAGCTCGGCAAGTTGGGTTTCGTGTTCAACTTCATCACCTACGGCGGGCATCAGATCGACGGCGTCGCGAGCGAGGAGTTCGCGACCGCGTTGAGGCAGGACGGCATGCTCGCCCTGGCCCGCCTGCAGCGCAAGATTCGCCTCGTCGAGTCACCATACAAGACGCCGCAGACGCTGGTCGGCGGCCCGCGCGCCGACGCCGCGCTGCTCGCGTCGTCGGGACGAACGGCGACCACGAAGGCGATGGGCAAGGGCTCGACCCAGCACCAGCACCTCATTCAGACCGAGGTGCCGAAGAAGCTCCTCGAGGAGTGGCTGGATCTGTGGATCAAGCACTACAAGCTCGACCTCGCTCTGGCCGTCGAGCTCAAGCCGCACCGGGCGGGCTCGGAGCTGCTCGAGCTCGCCATCGTCGGCAAGGGGCACGAGCGGGAGGCCAACGTCATCTTCGCTCCGATCCAGGACCGCCACGGACGCGTCATCCTGTCGGTGCGTGACCAGAACACCTTCGACGAGAAGCTGCGCCAGAAGAGACTGATGACGCTCATCCATCTCTACCTCGTGCACCGCTACAAAGCGGATTCGGTGCACTACGTGTCGCCGACCGAGGATAACCAGTACCAGGCTGCGAAGATGAAGTCGCACGGCATCTTCTCCGCGGTGAACCAGGAGGTCGGCCAGATCATCGTCGCCGACGTCGACGCCGCCCGCGTCGCGATGCTCCTCGCTCCCGACCGCGAGGCGCTCGGGAAGCTGATCCGCAAGGAGGGCTGAGGCCGCCGGCTTTCGTCTCTCGAGCGCTGGTTGACAGCTCTCTCGGGAATCCGTAGTCTTCCGCGACTTGGCAAGCCAACGGGTTGGGCATTCCGGCCGAACGCAGCCGTGCGGCTCGCTTGGCCAGTTATCCAGAAGGCAACGCATCCGGGAGATCGATCATGCCAAATCCTCACCGCGTCTTGAAACTGCAACGGGTGGCCTTGCCGATGACGATACTGACCGCCCTGCTCGTGGGGTTGTCGGCGTCGGCGCAGGCTGGCCAGACGCAGTGCCCCATTCTGACCAACCCGACGTCCATCGCGATTCCCGGTACCGGGACCAGCGGGCCAGCCCTCCCTTATCCTTCGGACCTTCTGGTCGCCGGCATACCGGGGACCGTAACGCAGGTGACGGTCACACTGTTCAATTTCTCCCACACCTTCCCCGACGACGTGGACGTCCTCCTGGTCGGACCCGCTGGAGAGAACGCCATCATCATGTCGGATGTCGGTGGCAGCTTTGACGCCGTCGGCTTGACGCTCACGCTCGACGACAGTGCCGGTTCGAGCCTGCCGGACGCAACGGTGCTGAGCAGCGGGACGTTCATGCCGACGAACATCGGTGCGGGCGACGCGTTCGCCGCCCCCGCGCCGGCGCCTCTGGGCGGTTCGGCGTTTTCGGTCTTCAACGGCACCGATCCGAATGGGACCTGGTCGCTCTACGTCGTGGACGACCTGGGTGGCGACAGCGGCAGCTTCGCAGGTGGATGGGAGCTGGACATCACGACGACTCTGTGCATCACGCCGGTCGAGCTAGTCGGGTTTTCAGTCGACTAAGCTCCCCTTCGAGCTTCCGCTGTCCTGCGGCGCCGCGTCCGGCCGGTCGAGGCTCGCGCGGATCGTGCGGGCCAGGCTCTCGCCGGTGAACGGTTTTTCTAGCAGGACCACGTTGTCCGCGAGCTCGCCCAGGTTCAACAGGGCTCCGTCGGTGTAGCCCGACATGAAGATCACACGCAGCCCCGGACGCAGCTCGGCCAGCTGGCGCGCGAGCTCCGCGCCGCCCAACCGGGGCATGATGACGTCGGTCAGCAGGAGATCGACCGCGCCCGCGCGCTCACGAACCAGCGCCACGGCCTCCTCGCCGTCGGCGGCGAGCAGCACCGTATAGCCGCGCTCGCTCAGGCGCGCCCGGATTACCTCGCGCAGCGCGGGGTTGTCTTCCGCGACCAGCACTGTCTCGCTTCCGGTCGGCAGGTCGACGGGAGGACCGGCCAGGCGCAGCGCCTCGGGTGGCTCGTCGACACGCGGCAAGTAGATCTTGAACGTGGTGCCGTGGCCCGGTTCGCTGTACACCCAGATGTAGCCGCCACTCTGCTTGACGATTCCGTAGACTGAGGCCAGTCCCAACCCGGTTCCTCCGGCTGGTCCCTTGGTGGTGAAGAACGGCTCGAAGATCCGGCTCTGCGTCTCCTCGTCCATGCCGGCGCCGGTATCCGAGACGGCGAGCCTCACATACCTTCCCGGGACGACGATGGGGTGCTTTCCGACGTACGCGGCATCGAGGTCGGCGTTGGCCGTTTCCAGCGTCAGGGTGCCGCCATTCGGCATGGCATCGCGCGCGTTCAGAGCGAGGTTGAGAATGATGCGCTCGATCTGTCCGGGATCTGCCCGGACCGCTCCGAGACCGGCGCCCGGCCGCACGGCCAGCTGGATATCTTCGCCGATCAGACGGGCCAGCAGCCGGTCCGCGTCGGCGGCCAGCAGGTTCAGATCGAGCCGCCGCGGCTGCAAGACCTGCTTGCGACTGAAGGCCTGGAGCTGGCGCGTCAGATCGGCGGCGCGCTGCGCGGCCTTCACCATCTCGTCGATGTTTTCGCGCAGCGGATCCGCGGCTTGAAGCTCGGACTGCACGAGCTCGCCGTAGCCCAGGATCACCCCCAGGATGTTGTTGAAGTCGTGCGCCACGCCACCCGCCAGGCGGCCGATCGCTTCGATCTTCTGCGACTGCTGCAGCTCCGCCTCGAGGAGCTTGCGTGCCGTGACATCGATCCCGGTGCCGATGCAGCAGAGCTCTCCCTGCCAGCTGATTCTCGTCCCGACCAGAAAGTACGGAATCCTGCCGCCGCTCTTCGCGACCAGATCCGCCTCCACCTCCGCGGCCCCGGCCTCGAACACCTTGCGGATGTTGTGCTCGACCAGCGCCCGGTCCTCGCCGATGAAGAAAGACAGGGGATGCATGGTGGCGATCTCCGCCGCCGAGTACTCCGAAACGGTCTCGAGGGCGCGATTCCAGCGCAGGAACCGTCCTGTCTGATCGAAGAGGTAGAAGATCCCGGGGAGGCTCTCGAGCATCGCCTCGGAAAAGGCCTTTTCCGCCAGGATCGCCTCCTCCGCCTGCTTGCGCGCCGAGATGTCCTCGAGGAAGAGCACGATGCCGCCGATCGCGCCCTGCGGGTCGCGCCAGGGGTCCATCGACCACCGCAGCCATTGCCGGGTCCCATCGGCCTGAATCCACACATCTTCGTCCCGAGCCTCGGACTCACCCGCCAACCCCCGGCGGTGAATCTCCTTCCAGCGCTCGGGCAGATCCGGGTTGACCTCGTAATGGCTGATTCCGACCGGCGTGGGGCGTCCGCGGCCGTAGGCGTCGATCCAGCGCTGGCTCGCGGCGAGGCAGATCATGTCGTTGTCGAACATCGCGATGTCGGCCGGTGCGTGCTCGATGAAGGAACGCAGCTGCGTCTCGCTCAAGCGCAACGCGGCTTCACTCCGCTTGCGCTCGGTGATGTCGGAGATGATGGCCATCGAGCCGGTGAACCGCCCGCCCGCATCCAGTACCGGCGCGACGGAGAACGAGGTCCAGAGAAACTCGCCGGATCTCCTCCGCACCTCGACCTCGTAGCGCTCGGCGATTCCTGCTGCGCGCCGGCCATTGCGCGCCGCCATCAGAGTGTGATCTTCCTCGCGGAAGAGCAGGCGAGTGGCACTCTGACCGAGCAGCTCCGCCTCGGAGTAGCCGAGCATCCGGCAGACTTGCAGGTTGACGAAGCGGATGACCTCCTCCCGATCCACCATCAGGAGTCCATCGGCCATGTTCTCGATCAAGGCGCGGTACTTCGCCTCGCTTTCGCGCAGCGCCTCCTTCGCCCTCCTCGCCTCGGTGACGTCTTGCGCCATACCTCGCACTACCGGTACGGCGACGCCCTCGGTGCGCAGGGTGTTGTCGAACTCCCAGTACCGAATCTCGCCGCTCGCGACTCGAATCCTCATCAGGCCGCTCGCCCTGCCCGTGGCGCGAATCGACTGCAGGTAGGCGGCGAAGCCACCGCGCACCTCGGGCGCGAGCAGATCCGCCATGTCCATCTGCAGCAAGGTCGCGCGCGGATACCCGGTCAGCCGGACCGCCGCTTCGTTCACCGAGAGCAGGTGACCTTCGAGATCGTGCGTGCAGATCAGGTCCCGGCTGTTCTCCACCAGGTCGCGATAGCGGTCCTCGCTCTCGCGCAGCGCCGCCTCGATCCGTTTGCGCTCGCTGATGTCGTGCGTCAGGCTGAGGACGGCGGCGACCGTGCCATCCGCGGCGTGAAACGGCACGGACTGGCTCTCCATCCAGCGTTCGGTTCCTTTCAGTCCGACGGTGCGGAACTGGAGCTGCCCGGTCTCGCCGCGGGCGGCTCGCTGGTGCAGCTCGAGATAGGCGCCGCGGTCGTCGGGGTGGACCAGCTCGCTCATCTGTCGGCCGACCACCTCGGCCTCGTCTTCGGCGTCGATCATGCGCAGTCCGGCAGGGTTCATCTCGAGCAACCGGCCGTCGATCGAAACGGTCTTGACGCACTCCGGTTCGGCGTCGAAGATGGCACGGAACCGCGACTCGCTCGCACGCAGGCGCTCCGCTGCGGTCCTCGCTGCGTCCGCGCCGGGGATCTTCCTGGCCGCTCCTTTTCGGCGGGTGGGCGCGGAGGGGAGGCGCTTCTTCGTCATCTTCCGCTCCCGCGCGACGAACGCCGGCCAGAATCGACCCCGGAGCCGGCGACAGAGGTCGACTGCAAGAACCGAGATCGCATATCGGCGGTCGGAACGGAGCTCATGAGCAATTCAGGATTCCGCGATCAAGAATACGCCCATTCGGATTCTGCGGATACCGCCTTCTCAGCGCGGCGGAGGAGCGGTTGCGAATCAGAAGGAACGGGATCTCCCGACCCGAGGCCTTCCCTGGCGCTCCCGCTCCCCAGTCAGTCCGGGCGAGAGCGGTTGAGGGCGTCGCGCACGGCGCGGGCCAGCTTTTCGCCGGTGAACGGCTTCTCGAGCAGCACCGCGCCCTCTTCGAGCACTCCGTGGTGCTGGATAGCCCCGTCTGTATAGCCCGACATGTAGAGCACCCGGAGTCCGGGGCGCAGAGCGCAAAGCTCCTGGGCGAGCTCTCCGCCGCCGAGCCCCGGCATCACGACGTCGGTCAGCAGCAGGTCGATCGAGCCGGCGCGCGCGGCGGCAAGGGCCAGCGCCTCGTCACCGTCGCGCGCCAGCAGCACCGTGTAGCCATTGCTCTCGAGCCGCTGCCGGATCACCTCCCGCAGAGCCGGGTTGTCCTCGACGACCAGAATCGTCTCGTCGCCGCGAGGAGCGCTCTCCAGCGGATCGGCCGGAGTGGGAGCATCCGCCACCTCGTCGACCCGCGGCAGGTAGATCTTGAACGTCGTGCCGTGGCCCAGCTCGCTGTAGACCCAAATGTAGCCGTCGCTCTGCTTGACGATCCCGTAGACCGTGGCCAGCCCGAGACCCGTTCCCTGCCCCTCGGGTTTGGTCGTGAAGAACGGCTCGAAGATCCGGCGCAGCGTCTCTTCGTCCATGCCGACGCCGGTGTCCGACACGGCGAGCAGCACATAGCGGCCCGGCAGTATCGGCGGGCGGTCCGAAGCGTTCTCGTCCCCGAGGGCGACGTTGGCGGTTTCGAGCGTCAGCGTCCCGCCTTTCGGCATGGCATCGCGTGCGTTGATGGTGAGGTTGAGGAGAACCTGTTCGATCTGACCGGGATCGGCTTTCACCGTCCCGAGCTCCGGCCCGAGGCGGACGGCGAGATGGATGTCTTCGCCGATCACGCGATCCAACATCTTGCCCGCGTCGGCCACGAGCGCGTTGAGGTCGAGCACGCTTCGGCTGCAGAATCTGCTTGCGGCTGAAGGCCTGGAGCTGGCGGGTGAGAGTGGCGGCGCGCTGGGCCGCCTTCACCATCTCCGCCACCTGCTCGCGTACTGGATGCGCTCGGCTCGAGCTCCAACTCGGCCAGCTCGCCGTAGCCCAGGATCACTCCCAGGATGTTGTTGAAGTCGTGCGCCACGCCGCCCGCCAGCCGGCCGATCGCCTCGATCTTCTGCGACTGCTGGAGCTCCGCCTCGAGGCGTTTTCGACCTGTCACGTCGATCCCCGTGCCGATGCAGCAGGATCTGCCTTCGACGACGAAGCGCAGGCCGGACAGGAAATACGGAGTCCGCGTCCCGTCCTTCGAGAGGAGCTCTGCCTCCACATCGTCGGCCCCGGATGCGAGGACCTTTTGGAGACTTTGCTCGACCCGCGGACGGTCCTCCTCGGCGACGAGGTCGAATGGGTGAAGAGCCGCGAGCTCTTCCGGGGTGTACCCCAGGCTCCTCTCCAGGGAACGGTTCCAGCGCAACAAGCGGCCGGCTGGGTCGATAAGGTAGAAAACGCCGGGCAGACTGTCGAGCATCGCTTCCGAGAACGCCTTCTCCGCCACGACCGCCGCCCGCGACGCTTCCCGGTCCCTCTCCGCCTGGCGGCGGGCCTGGCGATTCTCGGCCTCGCGCAGCTCGCGCTCCACCGCGGAGGGCAGGAGGGTCAGCTCGTTCTTGAGGAAGAAGTCGTGGGCCCCGGCCTTCAGCGACTCGACGGCGAGCTTCTCGCCTACGGTTCCCGAGACCAGGATGAACGGCGTGTCGAGCCCGCGGTCGCGGTAGAGCGCCACGGCCTCGGCGGCGCTGAAGGTCGGCATGCGGAAGTCCGAGATGATCAGATCCCAGGGGCCGCGGTCGAGCGCCGCGGCCATCTCTGTACGTGTCTCGACGCGCTCCCAGGAGATGTCGAAGTCGCCCCGCCGCAACTCGTGGATCACCAGCAGCGCGTCGTCCTCGCTGTCCTCGACGATGAGCGTTCGCAACTGTTTCGGCATCTATCCCTTCCCGCTCTCGGGCGGGGCCTCGTTCAGGACCAGCCAGTAGAGGCCGAGCTGTCGCGCGGCCTCGACGAACTCCACGAAGTCGACCGGCTTGCGCACATAGCTGTTGGCACCGAGCCGGTAGGAGTCGACGAGATCGCGGTCCTCCTTGGAGGAGGTGAGCACGACGACCGGAATCATCGCGGTCGCGGGGTCGGAGCGAATTCGTCGCAGCACTTCGAGACCACTGAGGCGGGGAAGGTTCAGATCCAGCAGCACGACCTGCGGCGAGAGCGTCAGGTCCCGCCCGGTGTGGTCGCCGGTGCCGAAGAGATAGTCGAGAGCCTCGACTCCGTCGCGCACCACCACCACCTCGTTGGCGATGTGGTTCTTCTTGAGCGCCCGCAGCGTCAACGCCTCGTCGTCGGGGTTGTCCTCTACGAGCAGAATCGCGCGTCTGGTCGTCACGTTTCCGCCTCCTGTCCCTTCGGCTCGACGTCTTTTGGCCCGAGCGTGAAGTAGATTGTCGCACCCTGATCGACCGCGGCCTCCGCGCGGAGCTCCCCGTCGTGCCGGTGGACGATTCGCGCCACGATCGCGAGACCGATGCCGGTGCCCTCGAACTGCTGGGAGGAATGCAGGCGCTGGAATGGCGTGAACAGCTTGGAGGCGTACTTCATGTCGAATCCCGCGCCGTTGTCGCCGACAAAGTAGCTCCAGGCACCGTTTGCGGGCGCAGCCCCGAAGCGGATCCGCGTCGCGCTACGTTCGCGCGTGAACTTCCAGGCGTTGCCGAGCAGATTCTCGAGCGCGATGCGTGCGAGGTGCGGATCGGCGCGCGTCACGAGGCCGGGCTCGATCTCGACCTCCGCCTTACGCTCCGGCTCCATGCCCCGGAGCCTGCCCGTGATATCGGCCACCATCTCGGAGAGATTCACCTCCTGCCGGACGAGCTCGCTGCGGCTGATCCGCGAGAGCTGGAGCAGGTCGTCGATCAGCTCGCCCATGCGCTGCGCGGCGGCGCGGACGCGATCGAGGTAGCCGCGTCCCTCGGGGTCGAGATGCGCGGCGAAATCCTCGAGGAGCACCTGGCTGAAGCCGTCGATGCTCCGCAACGGCGCGCGCAGGTCGTGGGAGACGGAGTAGGAGAAGGCCTCGAGCTCCGCGTTCGCGGCTTCGAGCCGGCGTCCGGCCGCACGCAAGCTCTCCTCGCTCCGCTTGCCGTCGGTGATGTCGCGAGCACTGGCGTAGAGCAGGTGCTCGTCCAGGAACGGCTGGACTCGCCAGGAGAGCCATTTCCAAGAGCCATCCTCGCAGCGGTAGCGATTCTCGAAGCTCAGAGTCGATTCCCCGCGGTCGAGCTTGGCCATCTCGGCGAGCGTGGCGGCATGGTCGTCCGGGTGGACGAACTCGAGGAATGGCCGGGCGAGGAGCGCCTCCCTGGAATGGCCGAGAGTGCGGCTGAATGCCGGGTTGAGGCGCTTGAAATGCCCGTCGGTGCCGGCGATGCCGAGGAGATCGAGCGCCAGGGTGAAGAAGCGGTCGAGCTCGATTTCCGAGCGCCGGCGCAAGCGGTTCTCGCGCAGCACGAGCGCGAACACCGCGGCGAGCAGGCCGCCGCTCAGGACGACTCCGATGACGGTCAGCAGACCCACCCTCTTTGCTTCGCGCCGGGCCGCAGCGGAACGTTGCGCGAGCAGGGTGCGTTGCTTCGCATCCATGCGGGCGAACTCGGCGCGGATCCGCTCCATGAGTGCGCTGCCCCCGGCGGTCGCCACTTGCTGACGGGCGGCCTCGAACCCCGCGCTGCGGCGCAGTTCCACGCTGCGGCGTGCGAGCTCGATGCGCTCGGCGATCAGCGGCTCGTTGGACTCGAAATCGGCCCGTTGCTCAGCGTCGAGGATGAGCCCGGCGAGCTCGCGCTTCTGCGTCGCCAGCGCCGTCAAGGCGGACTCGAAGGATCCGAGGAGAGCCTCGTCGCCAGTCACGACGAATCCTCGCGCACCGGCTTCGATCTCCTCCACCAGCGCCAGGGTCCGGTTCAACCGGGCCTGCACGTCGTAGGTACGGGCGACCCAGGCCAGGGTCTCCTGCAAGCGGTTGGACTCTCGCCAATCGAGCCAGGTCACGGTGGCGATCAGCACCAGCGCGGCGACGAACCCGGCGACGAGGGAGCTGCGCGGTGTGGCCGGGTCCGGACCGGGGCTCGGGAGACCCGGCGACGGAACGGGCTCCAGGCGCGCTGCCAGCGAGCCCGCAGCCAGCAGGAGCAGGGCCACCGCCGTCGGCACCGCCATGACACCGAACGGCATCAGACTGTGCAGAATATGCTCGTCGACGAGGTGCCCCAGAAGGCCCGTGAGGGCGGCGAGTCCGACGACCAGGCTCAGGGCGTCTTTGAGACTCTGCGCGCGGCGCGTTCGACGGTCGAGCGCCCAGAAGGCGAGTCCGAGCACCACGAGCGCGAGAGCGGTGTTGAGCGCCGGCCGCCCGGGAAGGTTGCCGGAGCTCGCGGCTTCCTGATCGACGAAGAGAAGCTGGTCGATGCCGAAATTGCGACCGACGGTCCATTCGCCGGCTGAGAGCAGCCCGATCAGAGCGGCGAGAGCCGTGCACGCCTGGCCGAAGCGGCGTCGCCGGGGACTAGCACCGGGTTGGAGGAGCAGCAGAGCGGCGCCCGCGGCGAGCAGGCCGAGCGCGGTATTGGCTTTGACTTCCAGCGAACCGAGCGGAAAGCTGCGCAGCGCCGGAATGTCGAGCAGCCAACCTCCTAGCAGGATGAGGCCCCCGATCCCAAGCACCCCGGTGCCCGCGAGTCGGACCACGCGCCGCAGCCGTGCATCGAGAACGCTCGCCGTAGCGACGGCCGAATCCTCGACGCCGACCGATGGTGGGAACTCTGGCAAAGGCGACCCCCCTCGAGATTGTCGCTCGAGCCGCAGGCAAGCAGAGTATCCCACCCGGAGGCTCTGCCCGCCGCTGCGGATCTGGGCAGCGCCTCCAGACCAGTGGCTCTCAGAGCGGGGCGGTGTCGACGAGCGGAATGCGACGCTCCTTCCACTCTTCGAGCCAGCGCATGAAGTCGTTCTCCTCGAGTCCGCGGGAGAACAGAAATCCCTGGCCGATCTGGAAGCCGGCGGCGCGCAGCCAGCGCAACGTCGCGGCATCCTCGATGCCCTCCGCCACTGCCCGCAGGCCGAGTCGGCGCGCCAGCTCGAGCGTCGAGCGCACGATGGCCTCGGCCGCCGGGCGATGCAGAACGTCGGTGAGGAAAGCGCGCTCGATCTTCAACTCGGTGCAGGGAAACCGATCCAGGCGCTCGAGCGACGAGGTTCCGGTGCCGAAGTCGTCGATCGACAGCTCCACCCCGCGCAACCGCAGCCGGCTCAGGATCTCGAGCACGTTGGTCCGGTCGGCGCGCACCGCCGTCTCAGTGACCTCCACGATCAGCCGCGAAGGAGATACGCCGCTCGCCGCGAGCAGGGACGAGATGAGCTCCGCGAGGCCGCGTTCGACCAGAGCGGCAGTCGCCAGGTTGACCGAGATAGAAAGCGGCCGGCCCTCCCAGACGTAGTCCGGACGGCCGCTGAATTCGAGGGCCCGGACGAAGATCTGCTCGGTCATCTCGACCATCAGCCCGGAGCTCTCGGCGAGCGGCAGGAAGCGACCCGGCGCCAGCGTGCCGTGCACCGGATGGTGCCAGCGCACCAGCGCTTCGGCGCCCACGGGCGAAAGCGAAACGAGGTCCAGGATCGGCTGGAAGACGAGAAAGAGCTCGCCCCTGGCGAGCGCCAGGCGCATCTCGTCCACCGTGACCGGCTGCTCCGCGAGAGCGATCGCAGGGATCGTCGCCGACTCCGCGCCGTCGATCGCGGCAACGCGCGCGGCTTCGGCGAAGACCTCGCGCATCAGGGCCACCGACATCGGTTTGGAAAGCGGCTCTCCCATGCGCAGGCCGAGATCGCGCCCGATCTGCACGGCGGAGCGCAGAATCCTGGGATCGGAGCCGCTGAACACCCGAATCTGGGAGGCGCAGTGCTGGAACGCCAGGTCGCGAAGGACCGTGAGCCCGTCGGCGTCGGGCATGTTCAAGTCGAGCAGCACGAGCGCCGGCTCCGGCTCCATCGACGCCCAGGTCTCGAGCGCGCTGACTGCGACACGCGCCCGGAAGCCGCATTGCTCGGCGACCGTGGCGACGAGCTTGCCGAACTGCGGATCGTCGTCCACGATGAGCACGGTCCATTCGGTCAGAGCCACTCGTTCCTCCTCCTCGCGCCAGCGCCGCCCGCCGCCTTCATTTCCGAGCCGTTTCTTTCTTGGCCCGGCGATCGAGCGCGGCGCGCACTTTTCGCGCCAGCGCGGTTCCGGTGAAAGGTTTCTCGATGAAGCATTCGAGCGCCAGCTCGGGGGTGAGATCGGTCCGGGGCAGATCGGCGTAGCCGGACATGAACAGCACGGGCAGTCCCGGCCGCACTTCCAGCGCGCGTCTCGCCAGCTGCCGGCCGTCGAGTCCGGGCATGATGACATCGGTGAGCAGAAGGTCGAACGTCTGCTCTCGGTCTTCGAGCTGCGCCAGCGCACCCTCGCCTGATTCCGCGGTCGTCACTCGGAAGCCGGCGCGCGCGAGCGCGCTCTTCGCCACCTCGCGCATCTGCGCCACGTCGTCGACGACCAGAATGCGCTCGCCCCGACCCTGGGCCGGGCTGTCCACCGTGCGGTCGTTCTCCTCGCTGCTGCCGGCGAGCGCGGGGAACCAGAGCCGGAAACAAGTTCCGTGGCCAGGCTCGCTCTCGACTTCGATTGCCCCGCCGCAGCTCTCGAGAGCTCGCTTCACCGAGGAGAGACCGAGGCCGGTGCCCACTCCCGGTCCCTTCGTTGTGAAGAACGGCTCGAAGCAGCTTTGCAGCGTCTGCGCGTCCATACCGACGCCGGTGTCGACGACCGTGAGCTCGACAGCCGGTCCGGCGACGAGCGGCGGCCGCGCGGCGGCCGCCTGCGCGTCGATGTCGACCGCACGAGCGGTGAGGACGAGGCGGCCGCCCCGCGGCATCGCGTCGCGCGCGTTGACCGCCAGGTTCAGGATGAGGTGCGTGATCTGCGCCGGGTCGGCGAGCAGCGAACCGACATCGGCCGGAGAGGAGATCTCGAGCTCGATGTGCTCGCCGAGAATCGGCGCGAGGAGCTTTCTGGCCTCGGCGAGCAGTGACGCGAACGCCACGACGCGCCTTTCGACCGGCTGGCGGCGCGCGAAGGCGAGGAGTTGTCGGGTCAGCTCTCCCGCCCGGCCCGCGGCCCGGCCGATCTCGGCAAGATGCGGGCGCGCCTGGTGCTCACCCGGAAGCTCCATCTCGGCGAGCTCGCAGTAGCCGAGGATGATGCCGACGACGTTGTTGAAGTCGTGCGCGATGCCACCGGCGAGACGGCCGATCGCCTCCGTTTTCTGAGACTCTGCCAGCTGCTGTCGGGCTGCCTCGAGCGCGCCGGAAGCTCGTCGCTGGTCGGTGAGGTCCTGAATCGCGCCCTCGATCCGGAGCGGCGCTCCCGACTCGTCGCGCTCGATGTCGCCGAGGCAGCGGACCCAGCGCTCGCTGCCGTCGGGCAGGAGGATGCGGTGCTCGAAGTCGTAGACTGCCTCGTCCGCGAGCGCGCGCTGGAGGATGGTCTCGACACGCTCGCGATCGCCGGGATGGATGCGCGCCATCCACGCCTCGCTGGAAGCGAGATCGCGGGCGGGGTCGTAGCCGAAGAGGAGGTAAGTCTCGTCGTCCCAGTGCGTCTTGCCGGTGCGCGCGTCCCACTCCCAGGCTCCGAGCTTTGCGATGCGTTTGGCGCGCCGTTCTCTCTGCTCGGCGGCCCGCCACTCCGTGAGGTCTTGCACGATCGAGACGTAACGGCCATCGGGCAGGCTGATCGTCTGCGCCTGGGCGACGATGATCTCGCCGTCCGCCCGGCGAAACCGACGCTCTCGCGAGATCGAGCCCTTCTCTTCGAGCTCGCGCCAGCGGACCGGGTTGTTGCGCTGCTCGTCTTCGGCGAAGAACTGAGTGACCGCCAGTCCGGCGACCGGCCGGTCGCCGACCCGGAAGATCTCCCGCCCTTTCGCGTTCACCGCGAGGGCGAGGCCGTCGCGACCGAAGAGCACGACGCCCTCGTCCGCATGGTCGAAAAGGGCGAGAAACCGCCGGTTGGCGCGCTCGAGACTCGTCAACATGCTGCGTCGCTGGCTGAAGTAGACGCTCAGCCCCAGGGCGAACGAGAGCGCGAAGATCGAGCCCAGCCCCAGCATCGTCGCGCGAGCGCTCGAGTCGAACTCGGCGAGCACTTCGTCGCGGTCGATCTTGACAACGAGGTTCCAGGGCATGCCGGGGATCTGGCGCGTCGCTGCCAGGACCCGATGGTGGCGGAAATCCACACCTTCGAGCGCTCCCGTGTGGCCGAGCGCGCCCTGCACGGATACGCGCTCCGCCGCCGAGACCGGGGCCCGTTGTTCGCCTTTATTGTTCGCCAAGTGACGAGTGCCGCCGAGGAAGGTGACGAAGTCGCCGTCCCGGCGCACCAGGAGCGTCTCGGCCGAGGCACTCTGGCCTGGCCATCTCGAGAGGAGCGGGTCCAGGAAGCGCTCCGGATTCGCCGTCAGCACCAGGTAGCCGCGCGCCGGCTCGCCATCGGTCGTAGGCAGCGCGGTCGCGAGCCGGAAGTTCCGGTCCGCGGAGGATGGCTCGGCGAAGGAGACCCGAACCCGTCGGCCCGCCGCCGGCGCAAGCTCACGCGGATCCAGAGCGACCGCTCCTGGAGTGGCGCGGGGAGGAAAGCCGAGCACCACTCTCCCGTCGAGGTCGAGGATCTCCGCCGAGTCGTAGCCATAGATGCGACAGGCGAGACCCAGGCGGTCGACCACCGCCGCACTCTGCGCTGGCACCCGACCCTCTGCCGAGAGCCTCGGCGGGCCCGATGCCAGGTCGCGCGCCATGATGACCGCGTCTCCTTCGCGCTCGGCGAGCCAGGCCGAAAGGAGACTCGTCTTGAGCTCGGCGACCGCCTCGAGGCGCTGGCGCTCGCGGTCGAGCAGCAGCCGTCGTCCATGGGCGATTTGAAGCGCCCCGCCGACGAGCATCGCGACCGCGAGGCAGGCGAAGGCGGAGAACAGCGCCTTGAGATGGGGAGGCCTCGGGGCTGGTCCGTCTGTCCCGATCTGATTTCCGGATGGCTGGATCGGGAAAGCGCTGCGGTCGCTCATCGAAGGGATCCAGGGTGCATCCTAGCCCATGCTGGAACCGGACTTTGATTGCGCATGTGGTTGGTCTAGGATCGGCGCCATCTCTCGAAGGAGGATCCAATGCGTACAGCGGCTGTGTTGCTAATCGCGACTTTGGCCCTCGCTGTGCCGGTCGCCGCGGCGACGCTCGGCAGCGCAGAGACCAACACCAAAGGGATCAGTCTGGACCTCACCTCTCTGGACCGAAAGGGGGGCGTGCTGACGGTGAAGTGGACAGTGCGCAACTCCAACACGGACGCGGGCAAGACGGAGGTGAAGTTCGGATACATGGGCGCGAAAGCGCGCACCTATCTGATCGACGAGGAGAGCGGCACGAAGTACTTCGTACTCACCGACAAAGAGGGGAAGTCGGTCGCCTCGATGCACGAGTACCTGGGTGGTGACGTCCATGGCATCGACGATTACATCGAAGCCGGCGGCTCGCGGCGCTACTGGGCCAAATTCCCCGCGCCGCCACCCGAGGTGAAGACGCTGACCGTGCTCTTCGACGAGACGGAGCCGTTCGAATCCGTGCCGATCACCGAGAAGTAGAGATGCCCGACCGACGCTGGATCGCCTGTGCTCTGGGGCTTGTCGCAGCGGCCTGCGGCGGACACAAGAGCGGCGCGGCGCCGGAGGTGGCGGGCGGGTCAGCCGATGCCGCGCCCGTCGCCCGCGCTGCTGCAGTCGGGGAGGCCTCTCCCGCGAGCGCGGCGCTGGTGGACCCGGAGCCGTCTGGCGCCCAGGCCCTCGCCGAATCCGTTCTCCGGGAACCGGGAAACCGGGACAAAATCCTGCTGCTGCGCATGAGCATCACGACCCTTGTCGGTCAGACGACCGGCATCGCGGGGTCGGCGACCGCGCTCGCCGCGAAATCGACCAGCGTCGAAGACCGATTGGCTCGCCTCGGCGCCCAGGTCACCGCGACGGAGATCACGATCCGCCTCCCGGGATCGATCCTCTTCGACTTCGACTCGGCCGACCTGCGCCCCGACGCCGAACGCACACTCCAGGAGTTGGCGCAGGTGCTCGTCGCCTATGCGCCGCGTCCGGTGCGGGTCGAGGGTCATACCGACTCGATCGCTTCCGACGACTACAACCAGAAGCTCTCCGAGCGCCGTGCGGCGTCGGTGATGAAATGGCTGAGCGGACACGGGATCGTGGCGGGGAGGCTCACGAGCGCCGGCTTCGGGGAGAGCCGGCCCGCAGCCGACAACGCCACCGCCGCGGGCCGCCAGCAGAATCGCCGCGTCGAGGTGATCATCGCGAAGGCCGGCTGACGCCCGGATCCGCGCGAGCGCAGGCCGCAGAGCCGGGGCGGCTGGCTTCCTACAACGGCCGTTTCTCGAAGAAATCGCGGATGAAGGCTCGCTTCAGGATCTCGATCCGCATCATCCCGTAACCCATCGCTTCCTGGATCGCCTTCTCCGCGGTCCACTTCGAGTGCTCGATGCGGTAGCAAGCAACGACCGCACCGGTGCGATCGGAGCCGCGCTCGCAGTGCACGAGAACGGGCCAGTTCCGAGAATCGTCGAGCAGCGCCAGGGCACGCGAGATCTGAGCCTGGGTCGGTCGAGCCAGACCGTACATCGGGACATTGAAATACTGAAGTCCATTCGCCTTGGCGGCCGCTTCCTCCGCTCGCGACTGATCCTGCTCGTAGCGCAGGTTCAGCACCGTGCGGACGCCGACCTCCTTGAGCTTCACCATGCCGCCTTTGCCGGGCTGGCCGCTGCGGAAGAGATTTTCGTCCACGCGATGGAAATTCGGCAGCTCCGAGAACTGCAGCTCTCCGGACGCGCCGGCCGGAAGCGCCTCGAGCCCGCGCGAGGCAGCCGGAGGCAGCGGTGCCGATGGCGAGGCTCCCGCCGCGCTGGCTGGGGTCAGCTCGACCCCTGCCGCCCCGGCGACCTGTGCAGGAGAGACCTCCGGCCGGCTCGGCAAGGGGGACGCGGCCGTGGTCGTGCTGGTAGCCAGGAGAAGAATCGCAGGGAGCACGCCCGCAAGGAACGCGGCGGGAGGCTTCCGAGGGGCTCGTGTCATGACCATGAAAAGCCCAAAGACGTCTCGACTATTCCTGCGACCACTGGTTGGGGGCCGGATCCTTCTTCCATCCGGTTCAGCGGCGAAGGTCGGCCTGCCAATTGAGGGTCACGACGATCGGCGACCGCCGTGCCAGGTCGGTGTGACTGACCAGGAAGCGCTGGCCGTCTCTTGCCGGCTGGTAAGTGAAGCCGAACAGGTTGCCCCAAGAGGCGATGCCGTCGAAAAGCGCCTGCGGCGTGCCGGCCTCGAACGAGCCCGAGCCCGTGTTCACAGCGACCGCCATGAGCTTCCCGTCCTCGGCGCGGTAGTAGAGCTCGCGGCCGTCGGCGCGCCAGCGCGGCGTGCTGCCGCCGGCGGTCGAGACCTGCCAGAGCGCGCCGGTGGCGGGAAACGGCTGTACGAAGACCTGGATCGATCCTTGCGCGGTCGAGGCGTAGGCCAGGAAGCGTCCGTCGGCCGAGAACTGGGCGCACGACTCCTTGGCGATCGCGGGGGTCAGGACCTCTGGCTTCCCTCCGCCGGCGAGCGGCAGCAGCCAGAGCTTCGAGTCGCGCTCGTCGGTGAAGACGAGGAAGCGTCCGTCGGGCGACCAGTCCCAGAGCGCGAGGGTGTGATCGGTCGACCAGAGTTTCGCTTCGGCGCCGCTGCGATCGAGGCGCCGCCGGCGAATCTCGTAGCGCGCCTCGCCGGCGCAGTCGTGGGTTGCGTAAGCGAGTTCCTTGCCGTCGGGCGACCAGAGTGGAAATGCCCAGCCCGGACCGTCTCCGAAGGTGAAGCGCGACGGCGATCCGCCAGCCGTCGGCTGGAGCCAGATATCGCGGCCGCCGCCGCAGACTCCGTCCGCGTAGGCGAGGGTCCGCTCGTCGGGTGAAAGGGTGAATCCGCGCAGGGCGAGCCGCTCGGCGAGCGTCTCGATCGGATGCCCGGAGCGGTCGACCCAGGCGAGGGTCTCCCTCTGGGGGGAGAGCTCGGAAAGCGCCAGGACACCGTTCGTCGAGACCGAGAACGCTCCATGGCCGGTGTTCCCGGCGGTTCCGACGGGCTCGGCGACCGGGAACATCTCCCCCACGACCCGGAGCCGCCCGGCGTCGAACGGCAACGCCATGAGGATATTGCGGCGACGGAAGAGGAGATGGCCCGGCTCCCGCGGGTTCGCGGCTGGAGCGTAGAGCGCGTGATCGGAGCCGTCGAGCAGACGTACCGGCGCCGTCCCATCGAGATCGCTCACGTAGATGCCAGCGGTCTCTGGTGAGCCCGAGAGGAACGTGAAGAGGTAGTGGCGCCCGTCGGGCAGAAACTGCGGGTAGCGCAGATCCCCTTCTCCGCCCGGCGGCGAGATCTTCGGCAGCGGGAGGGGCTTGCCGCCGCGGTCTCCGACGCGCGAAAGTCCCTGGGAGCCGTAGCGGTCGCTGAACACGATCGTCCCGTCGCGGCCCCAGGCGCCGCCGCGGCCGTCGGGAGCGTCGCAGATCTTCTGCGCCAGGCCGCCGTCGCGCGAGACCCGGCGCAACTCCTCGCCGGCGAAGAATCCGAGCGTGGTGCCGTCCGGCGACCAGAAAGGATAGGAGGCTCCGTCGGTGCCGGCGATTGGCTTGGTCGCCAGAGAGTCGAGGGTGCGCACCCAGATCTGGCCTTGCGCGACGATGGCGAGCGCGCGGCCGTCGGGCGAGAGCTCGAAGGTGGCCGATTCCACGACTCCGCCGGCGACTCCGGGCCACGCCAGTTCGAAGCGCGTCACCGGGGCGGCTGCGGGTGCCTGCGCGCCGCGTTCGAAGAGCGCGACCGCGACGCCTCCGGCCACCGCCAGCGCGGCGACCGACCAGGGCAGCCACCGCTGCCACGTCGGTCGCGGCGGGAGCTGCGTCCGAGGAGTCCCGCTCGTTTCCGCCTCGCCCGACGCGACACCCTCGAGCGCGAGACGCGCTTCGCCGATGTCGCGCAGTCGCCGGCGGGGATTCCGTTCGAGGCAGCGGCGGAGGAGCTCGCGCACGCGGCGCGGCGTCGACCCCGGCAGGAGCGTGAAGTCGATCTCCTTGCGCATCACCGCGGAGAGCGTGTCGACGACACTCTCGCCTTCGAAGAGGCGCTCGCCGGTGAGCATCTCGTAGAGGACCACGCCGAAGGCCCAGATGTCGGCGCGTTTGTCGACCGAAGCACCCCGCGCCTGCTCGGGCGCCATGTAGGCCGCCGTGCCGAGGATCATGCCGAGCTGCGTGCCGTGCGCCGCGGTCAGTGTCGGGGAGTTCATCAGCGTCGGCGAGCGCGCCAGGTCCGCCGCGGCTGCGGAACCCGCCGCCGGATCCATCGCCTTCGCCAGGCCGAAGTCGAGGATCTTGATCGTTCCATCCCTGGAAGCCTTGATGTTCTGCGGCTTGAGATCGCGGTGGACGATGCCCTTCTCGTGCGCCTCTTCGAGCGCTTGCGCGATCTGTAAGGCGATAGAAAGGCTTTCAGTAAGGGAAAAAGGCCCGGACCCGAGGCGCTCCGCGAGGGTCGGGCCTTCGACGAGCTCCATCACGAGCGCCTTGACGCCGAAGCTTTCTTCGAGGCCGAAGATCGAGGCGATGTTCGGATGATGGAGTTGCGCGAGAAGCTGCGCTTCGCGCTCGAAGCGTGCGAGGCGCTCCTTGTCCTCCGTGAAAGCAGCCGGCAGGACCTTGATCGCGACCTCGCGCTTGAGCCGGGTGTCGGTGGCGCGATAGACCTCGCCCATGCCGCCTTCGCCCAGCTTGGCGGAGATCTCGTAGGAGCCCAGCCGTCGTCCGATCATCGGGTGGCGGCAGTCAGCGTCATGGATTGCCTCCGGCGCCGTCGGTCCGCCGCCAGCCGAGGAGCACGCGGATCGGCTCCGTGCGGATGTCGCCCGGGATGATGCCGGCGAGGAATCGGCTGTGATCCGCCGCGGGGGCGAGGCCGAGGAGCTGCGATCCCGGAGCGAAGAGACGATGCGGGATCCCGACCTCGGGCTCGTCGCGGCCGGGCGCGACATCGACCGCCATCACCGCCTTGTCGGTGAAATTGACGAAAAGCAGCTCCCGCCCGTCACGGCGCCAGTGCGGATGCACCGCGCCGCCTTGGGAGATCTTCCATTTGCGATCGAGCGCGGGGAACGGACGCACGAAGACCTCGGGATTCCCCGACTCGTCCGAAGCGTAGGCCAGCCAGTGGCCGTCCTCCGAGAGAGTGGCCTCGCTCAGGCTCGCCGCAGGGTCGGAGAGCAGCTCGCGGGGGGCGCGCGCCGCGAAATCGTAGAGCCACAGGTCGGTTCGGCCTTCCCGCTTGGCGTTCGACTGCAGAAGAAGGATTCGGCCGTCCGCCGACCAATCCGTCGCAATGAAGGCGCGCTGAGGTTCGCTCAGCAACATCTGCGCGGCGCGGCTGCCATCGGCCTCCTGGACGTAGATGCCGAGGCTGCCCCCGGCCTCCGTCGAGTAGACGATTCGTTTGCCGTCCGGCGACCAGACCGGATTCGTGGCGTCGATGGCGTCGGGGGTCAGGCGGTTGATCACCTTGCGGCGCTCGTCGCCGACCCAGATGTTCAGCCCGCTCGCGCTGACCGCCTGCGCGGCGAAATTGCGGTCGTCGGGCGCCAGCGCCAGCAACTGCGCGCGCAGCCGCTGCGTTCCGACGGTGCCGGTCTTCTGTCCCTGCCGGTCGAGCCAGACCAGCTCGGCGCCCGTCTCTCCCGAGGCGAGCGCGTAGGCCAGGTCGCCGGCGGCCGTCGAGGCGACGGTGAGGGCGCCGGAAGAGGCCGAGAAGCGCGGCTGGTCGGCGATCTTCTCGCCGCTGCCCGCGATCGCGAACGTCTTGGGATCGAAAGGCAGCGCGACGAGCGCGCCGGCGCGGCGGACCAGGATCCGGTCGCGGCCGACGAGGAACGCCTGCGAAAGGTCTGGAGTCAGGCGTCGCTCGACGCCGTTCTCGAACGACCCAAGATAGATCCCGCCGACGCGACTGGCGGCTTCGAGCTGGTTGCTCCAGAAGGTGAAGAGGAAGTGGTGCCCGTCGGGCAAGAGAATCGGGAAGCGGTGCGAGCCGTCGAGAACCTTCGGATCGAGCACGGTGACGTCTGCGACCTCGCCTCCGTTCGCGGCCAGGCGGCGCAGCGGCCCATTCGAGGAGGCTGCGAAGAGAATCGAGCCGTCGGTTCCCCAGGCGGCGCCTCGACCGCCCGATTCGACTCGGGTGAGAATCTCGACGGTGCTGGTTGCGAGGTCGTAGCGGCAGAGGGTCGCGTCGGAATCGCGGAAGAAGCCGATCGACCGCCCGTCGGGAGACCAGAATGGAAAGGTGGCACCGACGGTGTCGTGCAGCGGCAGGGCTTCGAAGCGGTCGAGCCGCCGCAGCCAGAGCTGGGGGCCGAGCGCCGGATCGAGAGCCGTGAACACGATCGAGCTGCCGTCGGGCGCGAAAGCGAGCTCGGCGTCGTCGGCGAGGAGATTGCCCAGCGGAACCGAGACCTCGATGGCACGCCTCGCCTCCGCAGCGCTCGGCGCCGCTGCGCGCTCGTGGCGAGCCAGCAGGAGCGCAGCGAGTCCTGCGACGAGCAGCCAGGGCAGGGCGCTCCGCAAGCGCCTGGTGGCCGTGGGCGGAAGGGGACGCGCCGGCGCCTCTTCCACCCGGCCCGCCAGCACCTCCTCGATGACGATGCGCGCGTCGGCGATGTCGTGCAGGCGGTTCCTCGGATTGCGCTCGAGACAGCGGCGCAGGAGCCGGCGGATCGCCGCCGGCGTCGCTACCGGTAGCTTGGCGAGGTCGATTTCGGCGCGCAAAACGCCGGCCAGAGTGTCGCTCACCGTGTCCGCGGCGAAGAGCGACGCGCCGGTCAGCATCTCGTAGAGCACGACTCCGAACGCCCAGATGTCGGCGCGTTTGTCCACCGCGCCGCCGCGCGCCTGCTCGGGTGCCATGTAGGCCGCGGTGCCGAGAATCACGCCGAGCTGCGTGCCGTGCGCCGCGGTCAGCGTCGGCGAGTGCATCAGTGTCGGCGAGCGCGCGAGATCCGCAGCGGACGTCGCCCCCGCCGTCGGATCCATCGCCTTGGCTAAACCAAAGTCCAGGACTTTGGCTTTTCCTTCACTGGAAGCTTTTACGTTTTGAGGCTTCAGATCTCTGTGAACGATCCCCTTTTCGTGGGCCTCTTCGAGCGCTTGCGCGATCTGCAATGCGAATGAAAGGCTTTCAGCAAGGGAAAGTGGCCCGGGGCCGAGGCGATCTGCCAGAGTCGGGCCTTCCACGAGCTCCATGACGAGCGCGCGCGTTCCTCCGGATTCCTCCAGGCCGAAGATCGAAGCGATGTTGGGATGATGGAGCTGGGCGAGGAGCTGCGCTTCACGCTCGAAACGCGCAAGGCGTTCCTTGTCCTCGGTGAACGCGGCCGGCAGCACCTTGATCGCCACTTCGCGCTTGAGCCGGGTGTCGGTGGCGCGGTAGACCTCGCCCATGCCGCCTTCGCCCAGCTTGGCGGTGATCTCGTAGGGGCCCAGCCGAGTCCCGATCATCTGGAGCCGGGGATCACTTGCGCTTCTCGGTTTCGGGTGGAGAAGGCACGAGGGTCAGATCGAACGCACGCGCGAGCGGAGCGAAGTGCCGGCGGTCGGCGGTGGCGACCCGTTTCACGCCAGTCGTCTCGGTCAGGGCAACCAGCGCGCTATCGACGAAGCCGAGGTCAAGCTCGGCGAACTGATCGTCGATCTCGCGGATGCGGGCTACCCGCTCCTGCGGGAGGTCCACGAGCAGGAAGCTGGCCTCGACGAGTCCGCGGTAGAACTGCTGACGCGCCTCTCGCCCCAGCCGGGTTCCGAGCAGATGATCGAGTTCGGGCACGACTGGCGAGGGCAGGAGGAGGCCGCCGAGCTCGGAGGTGATCAACTCGAGTGCCGCCCCGTGCCAGCGATCGCTGCGATCGTAGTAGGCGTAGAGAATCCCGCTGTCGAGGAGAACCGCCACTCAGCGACTCGCACCGAAGCCGGTTTCGGTGAGAATCTCTTCGCTCCGATCCGCCGTGTCGGATCGACCGCTGGCGAACGCACCCGCACCGGGTGGCGGCGCCGACCGGGTGTGGACGATGTACTCGCGGACGGCTTCGCGAATCAACTCCGCCATCGGCTGATGGCGTCGAATCGTCTCGGCCTTGAGCAGCGCCTCGAGCTCGGGATCGAAGTAGATCGTGGTCCGTTTCATGATTGTGATGTTAACATAAGCATCTGCGTCGACGAACGGGTAAGAGCTCCAGCTTGGCGGAAATCTCGTAACTGCCGAGACGAGTGCCGGGGGCTATCGTCACGGCGCTCGCGCCTCGCCGACCTTGCGCTGAACTTCGGCATACCAGTCGACCACGACGTCGAGATGCGTCCTGGCGCCGGGGTTGGGATCCTCGGCCGCGAGGAAACGCCGGCCGTCGGCGGTCGCGTCGTAGGTGACGATCCGATGCCCCTCGAACAGGACCTTCGGCGTGCCGACCGCGAGATTGTCGCCGGCGGTGCGCACCGGCGCGGAGAGGAGCTTCTCGCCGCAGAGGAAGAAGATCTCGCCTCCGGCCCGCGACCAGACCGGGCTCGAGCCTCCGTCGACCGAAACCTGCCACTTCCGCTCCTCGCCCGACGCCGGGCGCACGTACACCTCCGGCCGCCCCGACTCGATCGACGCGTAGACGACCCAGCGGCCGTCGGGCGACAGGTCGGCGTCGCTCCATTTGAGGTACGTGGATTGGAGGATCCGCCTGGGCTCCGCCTTCGGGTCGCGCACGTCGCGCAGCAGGAGCTCGTTCTGCCCGTTCGTGGGGAAGCGGAGCGTCAGCAGGTGGGCACCGTCGCGGGCGAAGCGAAAGGGGTCTTCGGTGGCTCCCGACGCCGCCACGAGCACGGGCAGTCCGCTGTCGTCGGCCGGCATCGAGTGGACCTCGTATCCCGCCGCGCTCGTTTCGTAGGCGAAGAAGAGACGCCGTCCGTCGATCGACCAGGAGGGGACTTCGACGCGCCGGGTCAGCGTGAGACGCGCCAGCGAGAGCCGGGCGAGATCGAGCACCGCGAGGGAATTGCCGACCCCGATCGCGGCGCGATCGTCGTTCGGAGAGAGCGCGAGGTCGCTGTACTCTCCCGCTGCGAGCGGTAGGCGCTCGCCGCGCCCGTCACGGTCGATCCACGACAGAACCGACCCGCCGCCGGTTTCGTCCTCCGGCGCGGTGACCAGCAGGCCGGTGCGCGAGACGCTCAGCGCCGCGTTGCCCAGGTTGCTCCGGTAGACGTTGCGCGCGACCTCGACCGGGGGCCCGGAGACGGCGAGCGTGCGCGGATCGAAGTCGACGGCGTAGAGGCCTCCCGCCCGCGCGTAGACGAGCTGCCCGGTCGGCAGGTAGCGCGGCGCGCTGCCCCCCTTCACCACGATCTTGCGCTCGCCGCCGTCGAGCCGCTCGGCGACGATCGCCGCGTCGTCCCAGTCTCCGCCGTAGCCGACCGCGTAGAGCAGCACCTTCGATCCCGGAACCACCTCCGGCCAGCGGTGCTGGAGCTCGCCTTCGTCGGTGCGGATCCTCGTCACCGGCTGCGCGGTGCCGCCTGCAGCCGGAACACGGCTGATCGGCAGGTAGGAGCTGGGTACGAAGTAGATATTGCCGTCGTCCCCCCAGGCCGCGCCGCGGATGTCGGGTGCGTCCGCGATCGGGAATCGGCGCGCCGCCGGCGAGCGCGACCTTCTCGAGCTTGGTGCCGGCGACGAAGCCGACCCACTTGCCGTCGGGCGAGAAGAAGAGTCCCTTCGCGCTCTCGGTCCCCGGCATCGCGCTCGAGACGTCGGAATCGAGCGCCCGGAGGCGCATCTCGGTCGTCGCGCCCTTCTCCACCAGGTAGACGAGCTTGGTACCGTCGGGCGAGATGGCGAAGGAGGTGTGCTGGAGGCTCGAGAGAGACGGCAACCGCTCAGAGTGGGCGGGCAGGAACTCGAAGTGGAGAACCTGCTTCGTCGCCGAATTGGACCGGTTTCCCGGACGCGCCATCAGCAGCGCCGCCGCCGCGACGACGAGAGCGAGCGCGGCGATCGCCCACGGCAGGCGCGTACGCGGTGATGCCACACGCGCCGGCTCCGCGGCCGCCGAGGCCGCCGCATCCGCGCGCCCGGCGAGGACGTCCTCGATCACGAGGCGCGCGTCGGCGATGTCGTGCAGACGATTCTTCGAGTTGCGCTCGAGGCAGCGGCGCAAGAGCCGGCGGATCGCCGCCGGCGTCGAGTCGGGCAGCCTGGCGAGATCGATGTCGGCGCGCAGCACGCCGGCCAGCGTGTCGCTCACCGTGTCGGCTCCGAAGAGAGATGCCCCGGTGAGCATTTCGTAGAGCACCACGCCGAACGCCCAGATGTCGGCTCGCTTGTCGACCGCGTCGCCACGCGCCTGCTCGGGCGCCATGTAGGCCGCGGTGCCGAGGATCACGCCGAGCTGCGTGCCGTGGACCCCGGTCAGAGTTGGGGAGTTCATGATCGTCGGCGAGCGCGCGAGATCGGCCGCAGAAGCGGAACCGGGAGTCGCGTCCATCGCCTTGGCCAAACCGAAGTCGAGGACCTTGGCTTTTCCTTCACTGGAAGCCTTTACGTTCTGGGGCTTGAGGTCGCGATGGACGATCCCCTTCTCGTGCGCCTCCTCGAGCGCTTGCGCGATCTGCAGCGCGAAAGAGAGGCTCTCAGCAAGGGGCAGAGGCCCGGATTCGAGCCGCTCGGCCAGGGTCGGACCGGGGACGAGCTCCATGACGAGGGCCTTGACGCCGGCGCTCTCTTCGAGCCCGAAGATCGAGGCGATGTTGGGGTGATGGAGCTGGGCGAGGAGCTGCGCTTCGCGCTCGAATCGGGCGAGACGTTCCTTGTCCTCCGTGAATGCTGCCGGGAGAACCTTGATTGCCACGTCGCGCTTCAGCTTGGTGTCGGTGGCGCGATAGACCTCGCCCATGCCGCCTTCGCCGAGCTTGGCGGTGATCTCGTAGGGGCCCAGCTTCGTTCCGATCATCGGCGTGTTCCCCGGACCTCGCGCGCGGTCATGTTGCTCCCGGCTTTCTTGGGTCGGGGCGTTCGGTGCCGGCTTCCGCCAGGGCGCGGTGCAACAGCTCCGCGAGCTCCAGGTTGCCTGCCCAACGGTCCAGGTACTCGAGATCGATGCGCTCCCGCTGGACTTTCAGCACTCCGAGGGCGTCGAGCCACTGGCGCTCCGATACCCCCCCGCCCAGTCGGTACCAGCGCAGCTTCTGCAGGACGACGTCCTCCGGCGACGCGAATGGCAGCCAGGTTCCAGGCGCGATCTCGATCGACTGACGGCGCGCGAGCTGTTCCCGGCCGAAGGCGTCGCGAACCGCGAGGTAGATGTCGGCCTTGAAGCCGTTGCGCAGGTCGATCACATTAAACGAGGCGCGCCGCGCGACGCCGTCGCGGATGCGTTCCTCGTCGGCATAGAAATATCCGCCCAGGGCCAGCACGAAGCTGGCGACGCCTTCGGCCGCAAGATCGGCGACCAGGTCGGCATCCTGGGTGGAACGCGGGATCCCCTGCAAAGAGCTCGCGAGGGAGCCGCCGACGAGGAAGGGCGCGTGGGCGGCTTCGAGGGCGCCCGCGACCGATAGGAGCGTCGCGAGGATCCCTGATCGAGCGGCGACCTCGTCCGGCTCGCCGTCGCTCGTCACGAGCGGCCGGGATCCCAGCCGAAGGCGTGGACCATCTGCTCACGGCTCAGGCGGAGCGCGAAGAGCCGCAAGCGGGCCTCGGCGTCCGGCAGTTCACCATGGCGCGCACGGATCCCGGCCCGGGCGAGATCGTCGAGGGCCTCGTTCAGATCCGCCGCCACGGCGAGGCGACCGCGCGGGCCCATTTCGCGGAAGAGCTGCAGCTGGATCGCCTCGATCTCCGGCGGCGTGTCCACGGACTGCGTGCGCATCGAGACGATTCTAGCGGCAGTCGTGCCGCCTTCGCCGAGCTTGGCGGTGATCTCGTAGCGGCCGAGGCGGCTGCCGGGAGCGAGCGTCACGGCGACTTATCTCCGGTCGCTCGCCGGCTCGTCGAGCCGACGGGCGAAGCCGAGGTCGAGGTTGAAGGTCGTCCTCGCGCCGCTCCCTACCGCGGTGCGGAGGGTGAAGATCCGGGAACCGTCCGGCGATAACGAATAGGACTGGGTTTCGCCCCCGGAGGCGACGCGGTCGAGCAGCGGTTCCTGACGGCCAGCATGGAAGCCCAGGCGGGTGTCGATCGACACCCGCTCGAGCACCGAGTTGGCCCGGAAGAAGAGCTCCCCCCCGTCGATTCCCCAGCGCGGCTCTTCGCCTACGGGAGTGGAGATCTGCCACCGCCCGTCGCCCTCCGGAAAGGGACGCACGTAGACGTTGTTGCCGCCGCTCTCGCTCGAAACATAGGCGAGCCAGCGGCCATCCGGAGAGACCGCAGCGGAGCTCTTCGCGAAGGGGCCCTCAGTGAGCGCGCGAGCACGGCGCCCACCCTCGAGCGGCAGCGCCCAGATGTTGGTGGAGCTGCCTTGGGCGTCGTCGAACGCGTCGTAGATCAGGGTGCGGCCGTCCGGAGTGAAGGAGCTGGGATACTGACCGGGCCCCTCCGCCACGAGCGTCTCGGCCTGCCGGCTCCCGTCGGCCGGCCGCCAGTCGACTCTCGTCCGCTCCTCGGCCGATCCCTGTCGGACGACCGCGTAGGCGAGCTTGGAGCCGTCCGGCGTCCAGGTCGGCATGTGCACGAAATCGCCGGAAGTGAGCCGTGTCAGAGAGCCGCGGGACAGATCCGCCACCCAGAGGTCGGAGATCCCTCCGGGGCCGCCGACGAGGGCGAGCCGCGAGCCGCCCGGCGACAGCGCGAGCTCGTTGTAGGGCGCCTGGGGGACTTCGATCGGTCTTTCATTTCCCTGGCGATCGACCGACACGACCCGATACGCCGCCGAGAGTCCGCCGGGCGCCCAGAGCGCCGCGCCGCTCTGCGCGATGGCGAACTGGGCCGCACCCGAACCGACGTTGGTCGCGACACTACGGACGACTTCGACCGGCGCCCCCCGGACCTCGAGCTTCCGGGTGTCGAACCTCACGGCGAAAAGAGAGCCGCCACGGGCGAAGACGAGGTAGTCCCCTGGTGCGTAGCGCGCCTGGCTCGCACCCTCGAGCAGGACCTTGCGTTCGCCGGTGGCGGGTCGGACCGCTTCGATCCTCGCGTCGTCGTAGTACTCGGTCGAAGCCGCCGTGTCGCAGGTGAAGATCACGGCGTCGCCGCCCGGGAGCGCCTCCGGCCAGCGATGCGTGCGCTCGCTCCGCTTGGTGTCGAGGTGGGTCACGGGCTCGACCCCGCCGCCCGCCTGCCCGACGCGCGACAGCGGCTCGCCGAATCCGGGCGCGAAATAGATCCAGCCGTCGGAGCTCCACGTGGCGCCCCGCTCTTGGTTCTTGATGGACGCGAGGCGGATCGCCGGCCCCCCGCCGACCGGGATCTTCATCAGAGCGTCGTCGCGGAAGAAGCCGATCCAGCTCGCGTCGGGCGAGAAGAATGGCGACGAAGCGCCTTCGGTCCCCGAGAGGACCTGGGGCTCGAAGGAATCGCTCCTCCGGACGAGGATCTGCGCGACGCGGCTCCCGCCGACGGCGACAATCGCCTGCAAGCTGCCGTCCCGCGACAGGGCGATCTGCGGCGAGTCGACCGTCGAAAGCGAGTAGCCCTCCGGCAACGCGAGCGTCCAGCGTGACGCCGGTGTAGGTGGAGCGGGAGAGCCGTGCAGGAGCCATCCGGCTGCCGCTCCGACAGCCAACGCCGCCGCGGCGATGGCCCACGCAGGTCGGCGGTGAGGCGCAGCCTCTGCCGCCGAGGGCGACGCGCCGGTCGCGCGATCTTCCACTCTTCCGGACAAAACCTCGTCGATCACAATGCGCGCGTCGGCGATGTCGTGCAGGCGGTTCTTCGGGTTGCGCTCGAGGCAGCGGCGCAGCAGGCGGCGGACCGCAGGCGGCGAGTCGGCGGGAAGCGCCGCGAGATCGACCTCTTTCTTCAGGACGTTCGCCAGCACGTCGGTCACCAGCTCGCCTTCGAAAAGGCGGCGGCCGGTGAGCATTTCGTAGAGCACCACCCCGAATGCCCAGATGTCGGCACGCTTATCGACCGCGACGCCGCGCGCCTGCTCGGGAGCCATGTACGCCGCGGTGCCGAGGATTACGCCCAGCTGCGTGCCGTGCGCCGCCGTCAGCGTGGGGGAGTTCATCAGCGTCGGCGAGCGCGCCAGATCGGGCGCGGCGGACGACCCGGCGACTACCTCCATCGCCTTGGCCAACCCAAAGTCCAAGACCTTGGCTCTTCCTTCACTGGAGGCTTTGATGTTTTGCGGTTTGAGATCACGATGGACGATGCCCTTGTCGTGGGCCTCTTCCAGCGCTTGCGCGATCTGCAGCGCGAAAGAAAGGCTTTCAGCAAAGGAAAGTGGCCCGGCTTCGAGGCGCTCTGCCAGGGTCGGGCCGTCGACGAGCTCCATGACGAGAGCACGCGTTCCGTCGGATTCTTCCAGGCCGAAGATCGAAGCGATGTTCGGATGGTGGAGCTGGGCGAGGAGTTGCGCCTCGCGCTCGAATCTCGCCAGGCGCTCCTTGTCTTCCGTAAACGCTGCGGGCAGGACCTTGATCGCCACGCTGCGCTTCAGCCGCGTGTCGGTGGCGCGCCAGACCTCGCCCATGCCGCCTTCGCCGAGCTTGGCGGTAATCTCGTAGGGGCCGAGGCGGGAGCCTGGGGCGAGATCGGTCACGGCTTCAATCCCACCAGGCCGTCGATCCGGATGAGCTCTCCCCGGCGGTTGGCGAAGCTCGAGAAGGTGACCGCCGATCCGTCGCGGGCAACGCCCAGGGTCTCCGCCCCGCGCAACGCGTCGCCGGCGGCGACGACTGCGGGCGCTCCGAGAAGGCCGCGCTCGGGGTCGAACGGATAACGCCGGATCTCTGCGTTGTTGGCGGTGAATCCGATCGTCCAGAGGTAAGTCCGTCCTTTCTCTACCGTCCAGCGGTAGCGATCGGTGTCGCCGAGGTCGGTGTCGAGAAGGGTGCCGTCAGCGATCCGCACGAGGCGCTTCTTGCCTGGAATGCGAGTCGCGATGTAGCGGCCGTCCGGGCTGACCTCGGGAATGAGGTACGTGCCGGCGGCGACGAGCGTCGCGGCGGTCCCGTCGGGGTGAATCTTCCACAGGCCGTTCTTGCCCTCGCTGGCCCCCTGGAGCACGAAGACGATCCAGGCGCCATCGGCGGTGAGGGTCGGGTTCTGGGCGTTCTCGAGGTCGGTCACCTGGCGGGGAGAGCTGCCGTCGGCTTCGGCGATCCAGACCTCGAACCGGCCGCTGCGGTTCGAGCTGAAGAGGAGCTCTCTGCCGTCGGCGCTCAGCGCCGGATCCCAGTCCGCGGCCTCGTGATCGGTCAGCCGCTGGAGCTCTCCGGTCGTCCGGCCGAGCCGCCAGATGTCGAGGTTGCCGCTCCGGTTCGAGGTAAAGAGCAACCAGCGTCCGTCGGGGGAGTAGAGCGGCTGGCGATCGCGGAAAGGCCCTTCGGTGGCGAGCGCGGGCGCGCTCCAGCGCTGGGCACCATCGCGCTTTGCCTCGTGCAGGTTCTGGTCGGTCGAACCGACGCCGACGATCAGCGCGCCCGGGCCCGCGACGTCGAGGCCCCAACCGACGTTGGCGAGCGGCAGGAGACTCCGCAGTTCGCGGCTATCGAGCTCGAAGAGGGCGATCCGCCCGGACGGGTCGACATTCTCGCCGCTGTCGAGCAGGAGCAGCGCAAGCCGACGCGGCGAGATCCAGCGCAGGCCGCGAAGCTTGATACCGTGCGAGCCGAGCGACTCGAGTGGCCGTTCGTCGAGCTTCCCGGTTGCGAGGTCGAGCAGGCCGAGACGATCGGTGGTGCCGGCCTGGACCGCGGTGAGTGCCACGGCGATATGCCGGCCGTCGGGCGACCAGCGCGGTTCGTTCAGCCGCTTCGCCGGATCGCGCAAGAGAACGCGCTCGCGGCCACCCTCGAGCTCGGCTGCGACGAGCTCGCCGCCGCCCACCGCATTCGGATCGTAATCGCGCAGGAAGAGGACCTGTTTGCCGTCGGACGCCCAATCGCCTTGCGCGGCATCGCGCGCGACGAGCCGCTCCTCGCGCGTCGCGAGCGAGATCCGGTAGAGATCCGGGTGCGCTGGATCGCCGGCGAGGTAGAGGAGGCTCCTGCCGTCCGGCGAGATGGCGGGCGCACCCGACTCACGGGAGACGAGCGGACTCTCCGACCCACTGGCGAGGTCCTTGATCCAGACCCGGCCGATTCCATCGCGCCGCGACTCGAACGCCAGCGTGCGGCCGTCGGCCGACACCGACGGATTGAGCGAGACGCCGGTGGCGACGAGCGTCTGGATCGATGCCGACCCGGCACTCACAGCGTCGGTGGCCTTCGTCCCGCGGCCGGTCGGAATCGCGACCAGCGCGCCCATCGCCGCCAGCGCGAGTCCGGCCGCAGCGCCGCCCAACCAGGGCCGCGCCCGACGCCAGCCTGTCGCTTGCACCATCGGCGGTACCGCTGGTGCGCGCTGGAGCTCCTCGTTCCGCCCGGCGAGAGCGTCCTCGATCGTGATCCGCGCGTCGGCGATCGCGTGCAGGCGATCCTTCGGCTTCCGGACCAGGCAGCGGCGCAGCAGGCTGCGGATCGCCGGTGGCGTCGAGGCCGGAAGCTCGGCGAGATCGATTTCCGTCTTGAGCACGCCGGCCAGGGTGTCGGAGACCGTGTCGGCGGCGAAGAGCGACCGGCCGGTGAGCATCTCGAAGAGCACGACGCCGAATGCCCAGATGTCGGCGCGCATGTCGACCGCGCCGCCGCGCGCCTGCTCCGGCGCCATGTAGGCCGCGGTCCCGAGGATCACGCCGAGCTGAGTGCCGTGCGCTGCGGTCAGCGTGGGGGAGTGCATCAGCGTCGGCGAGTGCGCGAGATCCGCCGCCGAGGATCCTCCGGCGGCATCCATCGCCTTGGCCAGGCCGAAGTCGAGGACCTTGATCTTTCCCTCACTGGAAGCTTTGATGTTCTGTGGTTTGAGGTCGCGGTGGACGATGCCCTTCTCGTGGGCCTCCTCTAGCGCTTGCGTGATCTGCAGAGCGAAAGAAAGGCTTTCAGTAAGGGAAAGAGGTCCGGATTCGAGGCGTTCCGCGAGCGTCGGGCCTTCGACGAGCTCCATGACGAGGGCGCGCGTGCCGCCGGACTCTTCGAGTCCGAAGATCGAGGCGATGTTCGGATGGTGGAGCTGGGCGAGGAGCTGCGCCTCGCGCTCGAATCGCGCCAAGCGCTCCTTGTCCTCGGTGAACGCCGCGGGCAGGACCTTGATCGCGACTTCGCGCTTGAGCCGCGTGTCGGTCGCCCGGTAGACCTCGCCCATGCCGCCTTCGCCCAGCTTGGCGGTGATCTCGTAGGGGCCGAGGCGCTCGCCTGCTCTCAACGCACGCCCTCGACGGCGAAGAGATTGCCCGCCTTGCGCATGACGCCGTAAGCGTAGAACTTTTCGTCCGCCGAGAACGAGATGCCCTCGATGCTGACCACGCCGGCCCGGTCGGCGGGCGCCAGCTCGCGCAGCACGGTCCGCCGGCCGGTCGCGAGGTCGAGGCGATCGACGCGCGTGGGAATCTCCGCCGAGCGATAGACGACGAGAGATCGGCCGTCGGCGCTCCACCCGCCGACCTCGTCGCGGATGTCCAGGCCATCGACTGGAACGCCGTCGCTGACTCTCTGGGAGTCGATCGCGTAGCGGCGATAACGTCCGTCCGGTCCGCGCGCCACGACCGAACTACCGTCCGGGGAGACCCTGCCTCGGCGCGTGCCCGGCGGCGTCACGGCCCGCGCCGGGCCGCCGGCCAAATCGCGCACCCAGCAGCGCGAGATCTCGCCGGATTCGGTGCCGCAGACCGAAACGCTCCGTCCGTCGCGCAAGAAATGCGCGCCGTCGTACTCGTAGGCCACCAGGCCGGCGACCGAGATGTCACGAGGTTCGCCGGGCCCGGTCGGGTAGATCATCAGGCGAGGCGGAGTGTCCATGACCAGCGCCACCACCGCGGTGCCGTCCGGCGAAAGGTCGCTCCCGAAGCCGTCGCCCAACCGCACCGGCGGCGAACCGTCGGCGGCGCGAAAGAAGACCGAGTAGAGATGGCCCGACAGCGCTGTTTCATCGCCGAAGAGCAGACTCCGTCCGTCTCGCGACAGAACCGGCCAGGAGGACTGGTCGAGCCAAGGCAGCTCGCGCTCGCCGGTCGCGCCGGGCAGCAGGGCGAACACGCCGGCGCGTTCTTCGCTGGTCGAGAGGAGCAGCTTCCCGTCCGCGGTCGCATCGTGCAAGAAGATTCTCGCGGGCGCGGTGAGCACGTCCCGCGTCGTCCCGTCCATGGCGAGGGCGAAGATCGAATAGTCGTCCCCTCGGGTCGACGCCGAGAAGAGCACCGTCGCGCCGTCGGCGGACCAGGCGATCCCTTCGGTGCCCCAGTATTCGGGCGATCGCGTTATTTCCGCCCCCGACCGGTCGACCACCACCACCGGACCCCGGTTGTCGTTCGCGAAAGCGTGCGGCATGAAGGCGATCCGATCGCCCTTTGGGGAGACCCGCACATCGCTCAGATAGCCGTTCGATTCCGCGAGCGTCTTGCCGGCCGGATATTCGAGGCGACTCTTGCCCTCGACCTGTCGGATGATCGCCAGCTCGGTGCCGTCGGGAGACCAGTCGGCCGCGGTGACGTCCTCGAGGATTTCGCGCGGCGACGCCTCGGCGATCGGCATGCGCGCAAGCGTTCCGAGATAGGTGCGATGGATCAGGTAACGCGCGCCGGTGAGCAGCGCGACCTCCCCCTTCGAGGAAACCGCAAGCAGCTGGAGGTCGGACCTGCCGAGAACGCGTGGCTGCGGATCCTCCGGGCGACGAACGAACAGGGCACTGTTGTTGCCTTGGAGCGCCGCACTCAAGATCACAGTCCGGCCGTCCGGCGCGAAGCGTGCGTTGGAAATGAACTGGGGCGCGTAAGTGATCTTCGCAAATCGAGGCACGCTGGGCGGCGGCACTCCCGGGCGCCGCCAAGCGAACAGGCCGAGAGCGAGAGCACAGGCGACGAAGCCGATCCAGACCGCGAGCTCCCGCCGCGAGAGGCCGGCGCGGGACACACTCGCGCCTGCCAGCTCTCCCGCGCCGCCGCCGTGGATCACCTCCTCGAGCACGATCCGGGCGTCGGCGATGTCGTGCAGGCGGTTCTTCGGATTGCGCTCGAGGCAGCGGCGCAGGAGCTGCCGGATCGCCCCGGGCGTGCCGCCGGGCAGGCGGCCGAGGTCGATCTCCTGGCGTATCACCGCCGAGAGGGTGTCGACGACGGTCGCGCCTTCGAACAGCCGCTCGCCGGTGAGCATCTCGTAGAAGACCACCCCGAAGGCCCAGATGTCGGCCCGCTTGTCGACCGCGCTGCCGCGCGCCTGCTCGGGCGCCATGTAGGCGGCAGTGCCGAGAATCATCCCGAGTTGAGTTCCGTGCGGCACCGTCAGCGTGGGGGAATTCATCATCGTCGGCGAACGCGCGAGATCGCCTAGGGAGGCAGGACCGGACGTCGCGTCCATCGCCTTCGCCAACCCGAAATCGAGGACTTTGGCCTTTCCTTCACTGGAAGCTTTGATGTTCTGGGGTTTGAGATCACGATGGACGATGCCCTTGTCGTGCGCCTCTTCCAGCGCTTGTGCAATTTGCAGCGCGAAAGAAAGGCTTTCAGTAAAGGGAAGAGGACCGGATTCGAGGCGGTCTGCCAAGGTCGGACCGGGGACGAGCTCCATGACGAGGGCGCGCACGCCGCCCGATTCTTCGAGGCCGAAGATCGAGGCGATGTTGGGGTGGTGGAGCTGGGCGAGGAGCTGCGCTTCGCGCTCGAATCTGGAGAGGCGTTCCTTGTCGGCCGTGAACTCTTGCGGCAGGACCTTGATCGCCACCTCGCGCTTGAGGCGGCTATCCGTGGCGCGATAGACCTCGCCCATGCCGCCTTCGCCGAGCTTCGCGGTGATCTCGTAGGGGCCGAGGCGGCCTCCGGGGCCGAGCGTCACGGCGCGCCGCCGTGCGCGCGTTCGTCGAGCGCGGCCTGCCAGTTCACGATCACGCTGATCGGTTTCCGGGCGCCACTCCGGGTGGAGGCGACAAGAAAGCGCTGGCCGTCGTCATCGGGGACGTAGGTGAAGATCGGCGAGTTTCCGGACGAGGGGATGCCTTGGAACAGGGGCCGCGGTGTCGACCGCCCCTCGATCGCCGCCGCGCCCGATCCGGCGCCGAGCGCGACGGCCATCAAAGTGCCATCGTTGGCCCGGAAGTAGAGCTCGCGCCCGTTGCGGCGCCAGCGCGGCATCGAGCCTCCGCCGGTCGAAATCTGCCAGAGCGCGCCGCTCGACGGCATCGTCGCGACGAAGAGCTCAGACTGCCCCTGCTCGTCGCTGGCGTAGGCGACCAGGCGTCCATCGGGCGAGAACTGCGCGTACGTCTGCTGACCGTGGCCGGCGATGTAGGCGACCGGCTTGCGTTCGCCGGCGAGAGGCAGCAGCCAGAGCTCGCCCGCCCAGTCGCCGAAAAGGATCGTGCCGCCGTCCGGCGACCAGTCCCACGGATAGGCCGCCTGCTTCAGGGTGATCAGCGTTTCTTCGCCTCCGGAGCGATCGGCGCGCCGGCGGCGGAGCTCGTACTGGTTGAGTCCCGCTAGATCCTGCGTCGCGTAGACGAGCTCGCTGCCGTCCGGAGACCAGATCGGAAACTCCCAGCCCGGCGCGGGGCCGAAGGTGAACCGAGAGGGCGCGCCGTCCGGGAGCGACTGGAGGAAGACGTCGGGCGGCGCGCCGAGACCAAACGCCACTCGTCGAGCGCCGCGCTCAAGCGAAAGTCCCACGATCACTCCCGGCGCCGCGTTGGCGGCCGCGAGCGGCTTGCCCCGCTCTCCCGATCGTCCGACCCAGACGAGCTCGCTGCGCACGGCCGCGTCGCTGCTGAACGCCAGCAGACCGTTGCCCGACAGCGTGAAGGCGCCCGAGCCGGTGTTGGCGCTCTGGCCGACGCCGTCCGCAACCGGAATCGCCTCGCCACTCGTCTTCCGGATCCCGGGATCGAACGGCTGGGCGAGCAGCGTCGTTTCGCGCCGGTAGACGAGGTATCCGTTCGCCGCTCCGGTGGCGCGTGCGAAGCCCGCCTGGTCGGTGCCCTCGAGCACGCGTTCGGGCTTGCCGCCGTCGAGTCTCCCCACGTAGACCCCGGAGACCCCTGGCGACGGCGAGAGATGGAGAAAAAGGAAGCTCCTGCCGTCGGGCAAGAACTGCGGGTAGCGGTGGGCATCGTTGACCGCGTCGGCGGCGATGTGCGTCGCCTCCGCAGGCGGGCCGCCCTGGGCGCTGACCCGCGACAGCCCCCGGTTTCCGAACCGGTCGCTGAACAGGATCACGCCCTCTGGCGACCAGGTCGCGCCGCGGCCGTCCGGCGCCGCGCAGACCCTCTGCGCCCGGCCGCCGTCGCGCGCGACCTTTCGCAACTCGCCCCCCGCGAAGAAACCTATCCACGCGCTGTCGGGCGACCAGAAGGGGTAGCTCGCATCCTCGATCCCCTCGAGACGGCGCGCGTTCGGCGAATCGAGCGGGCGGATCCAGAGCTGGCCGGCCTCCGCCATGAGTAGGAAGCGGCCGTCGGGCGACAGGTCGAAGTAGCTGCCTCGGTTGGTCGGAGACGAGGACTCGGGCGGCGCGACGTCGAAGCGGATCGTCTGCGCCGGCTCGGCGCGCGGAGCGCGCCGAGGGACGAGGGCCACCGCCATCGCGACGACCGACGCCAGCGCGGCGAGCAGCCACGGCAGCCAGCGCATGCTTCCCGACGGTGCGGAATGGCGCACGCTGGAGGCGTCGGCTTCCTCCACCCGGTCCGAGGCCAGCTCCTCGAGCTCGAGGCGCGCGTCGGCGATGTCGTGCAGGCGGTTCTTCGGGTTGCGCTCGAGGCAGCGGCGCAGCAGACGGCGGACCGCAGGCGGCGTGTCGGCGGGAAGCGCCGCGAGATCGACCTCTTTCTTCAGGACGTTCGCCAGCACGTCGGTCACCAGCTCGCCTTCGAAAAGGCGGCGGCCGGTGAGCATTTCGTAGAGCACCACCCCGAATGCCCAGATGTCGGCACGCTTGTCGACCGCGACGCCGCGCGCCTGCTCGGGCGCCATGTACGCCGCAGTGCCGAGGATTACGCCCAGCTGCGTGCCGTGCGCCGCCGTCAGCGTCGGGGAGTGCATCAGCGTCGGCGAGCGCGCGAGATCCGCCGCCGAGGATCCTCCGGCGGCATCCATCGCCTTGGCCAGGCCGAAGTCGAGGACCTTGATCTTTCCTTCACTGGAAGCTTTGATGTTCTGTGGTTTGAGATCGCGGTGGACGATGCCCTTCTCGTGGGCCTCCTCTAGCGCTTGCGTGATCTGCAGAGCGAAAGAAAGGCTTTCAGTAAGGGAAAGAGGTCCGGATTCGAGGCGTTCCGCGAGCGTCGGGCCTTCGACGAGCTCCATGACGAGGGCGCGCGTGCCGCCGGACTCTTCGAGTCCGAAGATCGAGGCGATGTTCGGATGGTGGAGCTGGGCGAGGAGCTGCGCCTCGCGCTCGAATCGCGCCAAGCGCTCCTTGTCCTCGGTGAACGCCGCGGGCAGGACCTTGATCGCGACTTCGCGCTTGAGCCGCGTGTCGGTCGCCCGGTAGACCTCGCCCATGCCGCCTTCGCCCAGCTTGTCCGTGATCGCGTAGGGGCCGAGCGTCGTGCCGATCACTGGTGTCCTCTCTCGCTGTCCTGCGCGCCCTCTCCGGCGGCGGCGGGGATCCGGCGGACCCGGCGGATCCGGGTCGTCCGGGTGCCGTCGCCGAGCTCGAGAAAAAGGCCTGGAGCCGCGATGATGCCGGTGAAGATCGCGTGGCCGCCGGCGGTGCAGCCGTTGACGGCGAGCGTGCGCGAGCCTCCGTCCGACTCGGGATCGCGCGCGAAGCAGCCGCCCGAGACGTCGAAGCGGCCGTCGGCGCGCGCCACCAGGGAGTAGATCGAGTTCTTGGTCGAGACCAGGAGCCGGTCGCCGGGCGCGAGCTCGCTCCGGCGGACGCCGTCGAGGGCCTCAGAAGCGGAGACCAGCGCGCCGAGCGGCAGCGCCGGCTGGCGCTTCGGGTCGGGCAAGAGAAACTGCGACGACGAGTAGCTCACCGCTCCGGCACCAGCCGCGGCCAGTTCGTGAGCAGCGTCAGCGGCCGGTTCGCGTCGCTGTCGGCGGAGCGCAGGGCGACGAAGTGCTGGCCGTCGGGCGCAGCGTCGAAGCTCTCGATCGGTTCGCGGAAGAGCTCGCGTGGCGCCGAGAACCGCGGCACTTCGCCGGGCTGGACGTCGACCACCATCAGGCGGTCTGGGCGGGTGAGGAAGAAGAGCTCGCGGCCGTCGGCCCGCCAGCGCGGGCGCAGGCCGCCCTCGCTCGAGATCTGCCAGCGGCCGCGCTCGCCGCCGAGCGCCTGCACGTAAACCTCCCAGCGCCCCGACTGCTCCGACGCATAGGCGAGAAGGCGATCGTCCGGCGAGATCGCCGCGTCCTCGTCGAGGAACGGCGTCTCGACGAGGGGGGCGCTCGCCTTGCTCGCGAGCTCGTAGCGCAGGATGTCCTGATTCGACGCGCCACCCACGGTTCCGATCGCCAGCCAGCGGCCGTCTGCGGAGGCGGCGAGCGGCCAGATCCCCTGCGGCGTCGTGCCGATCTCCTCGGCCGAACCGGTGCCGTCGGAGGCGCGACGGTAGATCGTGCCGTCGTTGCGAAGCTCGTTGCTGTAGTAGAGATACCGATCGTCGGGCGACCAGACCGGATAGTTCTCGTTCCCCTCGTCGAAGGTCAACCGGCTCGCTGAGCTTCGCGCAAGGTCGTAGATCCAGAGATCGGTCGAGCCCTGTCCGGCGCTATTGACCGAGTAGGCGAGGCGCGCGCCATCGTGCGACAGCGCGAAGTGGTGGAAGAGCTCGCGGTCCCGGAGTGGCTGGATCCCGACCCCGTTGCGGTCGAGCCACACCAGAGACGAATAGCTGCCGCGCGTGCCGGATCGATAGAGGAGCGTGCCTTCGTTCGAGACCGAAGCGAGAGCCTGCTCGTTCTGAGTGAACGCGACCGGAGCCGCGACGGCCGCCGCCTCGCCTGTCGTCATGAGCCGGGCCGGATCGAAAGGCTGCGCGAGAAGCGTTCCTTCGCGCCAGAACAGGAGCGTGCCGGGCGACGAGAAGAGCGGCGACGAGTTGGCGGCGACCAGGCGCGTGCGCTTGCCACTGGCGAGCTCGAGCGCTTCGATGGTGCTCTCGTCGTCGCGCGCGCCCCCTTCCGCCGTCTGCGCCAGAAAGAGGATCGTCTTGCCGCCCGGCAGGAAGATCGGGAAGCGGTGACTCTTCTCGTGGCGTGTCAGGTCGAGCGTCGTCAACGGCTGCGGCGCTCCGCCGCTTGCCGCGACGATCGAGAGGCCGACGCGGAACGACGGGCTGAAGACGATCCGGCCGTCGGGCCCCCAGGCCCCGCCACGCGGCGTCGGGGCGTCGCAGATCGTCTGCGCCGGCCCTCCCCGGGGGTCGAGCCGCTTGAGCTTGCCGTCGGCGAAGAAGGCGAGCTGCGTCCCGTCGGGAGACCAGAACGGCATCTCCGCGCCGCCGCTCGGCAGGAGCTGTGTCGCTTCGCCGCGATCGAGGTCGCGCACCCAGAGAGCGCGTTCGCCGGTGCGGTCGTCGAGGGCCTCGAAAACCAGGCGGCGGCCATCGGGCGACAGCGCAAAGTAGTCGGTGAATCCCGTCCCGGCGGGAGCGATGAGCGCGGAGTGAATGATGCGGGCCGGAAGGGCGCTCTTTCGTCCGCCGAGCCAGAGCACGGCGAAGAGCGCGGCGGCGGCGAGCCCGGCCGCGGCCAGGAGCCAGGCGAGGCGCGGGCGGTGCGCGGTCGCCGCCGCGGCCACTGTCGTGGCGAGTTTCGCGTCGCGATGCGGATCGGCCAGCACCTCCTCGATCTCGATCCGCGCGTCGCCGATCGCCTGCAGCCGCTCGCGCGGTTTCCGGCGCAAGCAGCGCCGCAGGAGATTCACGATCCGCTCCGGCGTCGCGGCGGGCAACGCCGAGAAATCGGGCGTGTCCTTCAGGACGCTCGCGAGGACGTGCGACACCGTCTCGCCGTCGAACAGCCGGCGGCCGGTCAGCATCTCGAAGAGCACGACGCCGAACGACCAGATATCGGCGCGGCGGTCGGCCGCGCCTCCCGCCGCCTGCTCCGGCGACATGTACGCCGCGGTGCCGAGGATCACGCCGAGCTGGGTGCCGTGCGCCGCGGTCAGGGTGGGCGAGTTCGCGAGCGTCGGCGAGCGCGCGAGATCGGCCGCGGAGGCGGTCCCAGCCGCCGGATCCATCGCCTTCGCCAAACCGAAGTCGAGGACTTTGACCTTTCCCTCTACAGAAGCTTTTAGGTTTTGAGGCTTGAGATCACGATGGACGATCCCTTTGTCGTGCGCTTCTTCAAGCGCCTGCGCAATCTGCAAAGCGAGAGAAAGGCTCTCAGTAAGGGGAAGTGGACCGGATTCGAGCCGTTCCGCCAACGTCGGACCCTCGACCAGTTCCATGACCAGTGCGCGCGTCTCGCCGCTAGTTTCGAGGCCGTAGATATGAGCGATGTTGGGGTGATTGAGCTGGGCGAGGAGCTGCGCTTCGCGCTCGAAGCGGGCGAGACGCTCCTTGTCCGCCGTGAACGCCGCGGGAAGGACTTTGATCGCGACCTCGCGCCTGAGCCGGGTGTCGGTCGCCCGATACACCTCACCCATGCCGCCCTCGCCGAGCTTGGCGGTGATCTCGTAGGAGCCCAAGCGTGTGCCGATCAATTCGAGGCGCATCCTACTCGACGGCGCGAAGGGCCGCTCTATCCCGCCTTCGGACAATGTCGGCGAAAGCCCCAGCCGCTCGACCTATGCCCCCTGGGGGCAGCGCAGGACCGTGGCGACGGTGGCGCTACGGAACTTGGACCGTCATGGTGCCGCTTCCGGTGCCGTGATTGTGGCAGAAGAGGACGTCCACGCCGCTCTGTGTGACGGTTCCGACGTACTCCTCTCCCTGCCCCATGTCCACTTGCTGATGCGGAAGACCGACGGCGCCGCCGGTGCTTCCGCTGGCGTGGATCCGGTGGGGCGTCGTATCGCCGTTGACGATATGCAGCACGGTGCCGACCTGGAGGAAGATCTGCGCCGGGAAACCGTGATCGCCGACATCGGCGCCGAGCGGGATCGTCACGATGAAGGTCGTACAGGGCTCGGTCGATGTCCAATTGCAGTTGCCGCCGCTCTCGAAGCCGTCGGTGAACACCAGCACCGGTCCTTCGTTCTCCGTCGCGGCGTCGAACTCGGCGTGAAACTCCTGCCCGGCGACGGGGGACACCAAGGAGACGAGGGTTGCCAGCGCGAATCCGGCCCAGCCTCGCCTGCGCGAATCCGTCTGCATGGGAGTCCTCCTCTTTGAGGCGCCGGAGCCAGGAGCTTCCGAGGATGCGATGTTGGAGGAGTTGGCCAAGGCGAGAATGTACTCTTTCGCGGGCCGCACCGCCATCCCTGCTCCAGTCGCACTCCCCGCCGCGGGCGGGATCCTCCCGATCCAGCTCAGCGTTCGCTGTCGAGGTGGGTCATGAGCGGCGCCGGGTAGCGCTCGCCGGCTGCTGCTGCTTTGGGGACCGCGCGCTCGATGCGCTCGAGGTCCGCGCTCGTGAGCTCGAGATCGAGGGCCCCCAGGGCCTCGGTGAGCCGCTCTCGTCTGCGGGCGCCGATCAAGGGAACGATCTCCTTGCCCTGTGAGAGCACCCAGCCGATCGCGAGCTGCGCGACCGTCGCACTCTTCTCTGCGGCGAGGACGCGCAGGGCTTCGACGAGCGCCAGGTTGCTCGCCAGGTTCTGACCGGTGAAACGGGGGAGAAAGGAACGGAAGTCGCCGGCACCCGCCGTGCGGTTCGGCGACCAATGGCCCGAAAGCAGCCCGCGCGACAGCACACCATAGGCCGTGATTGCGATGCCGAGCTCGCGGCAGGTCGGGAGGATCGCCGCCTCGATGCTGCGCGAGAGCAGCGAGTACTCGATCTGGAGATCGGCGACCGGATGTGTCGCGTGGGCGCGGCGGACGGTCTCGGCGCCGACCTCGGAAAGTCCGACCTGGCGGACGTATCCCTGCTCGATCATCTCCGCGATCGCTCCCACAGTCTCTTCGATCGGGACGGCAGGATCCAGCCGGCCCAGGCGATAGACGTCGACGTAGTCGGTTTGCAGGCGGCGCAGGGTGTAGGCGAGGAAATTCTTGACCGCCGCCGGTCGGCCGTCGTAACCGAGCCAGTTGCCTTTCGGGTCGCGCAGGGCGCCGAATTTGACGCTGACGACGACCCGGTCGCGGGTCACGTCGCGCAGCGCTTCGCCCAGAAGCAGCTCGTTGTGCCCCATGCCGTAGTAGTCGCCGGTGTCGAGCAGGTTCATTCCTGCGTCGAGGGCGGCCCGGATCGTCGCCAGGCTCTCGCTGCGGTCGGCGGGGCCGTAGAAGTCGGACATCCCCATGCAGCCCAGTCCGAGCGGGAAGATCGCCGGGCCGGAGGCACCCAGCCGGCGGGAAGCGCGAGAGTCGCGGAAATGGGTACGGTGGTCGAGGTTCATCGCTGAAGAATACGGGCGCGGCGCGCTTTCGGGAAGAGGCCCGCGGGTGCGGTCCGCTCCCCGCAGCCGGTGGGTTAGCATTGTCTCGACTTCCTGATGCCGCGCGCAGGCTTGGAGAATTTCGATGCGTACCAACACTCGCCGGGTCCTCTTCGCCATGGCCCTACTGTCGCCGGTCTGCGGCCTGTTCGCGCAGGGCGCGCGCTGGGACTGGCCGGAGAAAGCGAAGAATCTCAAGGTCCTGCCGGCGGACACGCCGCCCGACCGCCTGCGCGCCACGATGCGCGGATTCACCGGCGGGCTCGGGGTGCGCTGCAACTACTGCCATGTCGGAGAGGAGGGCAAGCCCCTTTCGACCTTCGACTTCGCTGCCGACACGAACCCGAACAAGAACCGGGCACGCGAGATGATGCGCATGCTGGAGTCGATCGACGGCCACCTGAAGAAGATCGAACCGAGCGTTCCCGAACGGGTGGCCGTGCGTTGCCAGACCTGCCACCAGGGACGCCCGCGCCCGACCACGCTCGAGGACGAGCTGCTCGCGGCCTACCGCAAGGACGGCCAGAAAGCGATCCTCGCGCGCTACGGCGAGCTGCGCGAGAAGTACTACGGCCGCGGCGGGCTCGATTTCGGCGAGCCGAGCCTCAACAGTATCGGCTACACGCTGCTCCAGTCGGAGGTTCCGGCGGACGGCGAGGCGGCGATCGCCGTCTTGCAGCTGAACACCGAGCAGTATCCGAAGTCGGGCAACGCCTGGGACAGCCTTGCGGAGGCCTATGCCAAAGCAGGGAAAGTGGCGATCGCCGCCATCTACTACCGCAAGTCGGTGGAGGTCGATCCGCGCAACGAGCATGCGCTCCAGGCGCTGCGCGATCTCGAGTCCGCCGACGGAGCGAAGTCCGGCGGTGACTGACACGCCGGAGAAGCGGGGCGTTATCGACTGCGCGTCGTACCGGGGGGGAGTCCGCCTCGCGACGCTCTCGTTCGGCGAGATCCCGGCGGCGCTCGCGGATCCCTCCGTTTTCGTCTGGCTGGGTTTGTACGAGCCGGACGAAGCGCTTCTCGACGAGGTGCAGTCCGTTTTTTCCCTGCACGACCTCGCGGTCGAGGATGCGCACCGCGCCCACCAGCGTCCGAAGCTCGACCGGTACGGCGACTCGTTGTTCATCGTCCTGCGCACCGCCCACTTCGTCGGCGACCCGCAACAGCTCGAATTCGGCGAGACCCACATCTTCGTCGGACCGCGCTACGTCGTCACCGTCCGTCACGGATCGCTGCGCTCGCACGTCGGTCTGCGCGGCCGTTGCGAGTCGGAGCGCGATCACCTGGCGCTGGGGCCGGGTTACGTGCTCTATGCCCTGCTCGACTTCATCGTCGACCAGTTCTTTCCGATCGTCGAGGAGCTCGAGGAACAGTTCGACCGCATCGAGCTCGACGTCTTCGACGGCGACAGCAGCCGGCAGACGACGGCCGAGATCTACGACTTCAGCCGCAGGCTGCAGACCCTGCGGCGCGCGGTCTACCCGCTGATCGACGTCCTGCAGCGCTTGGAGCGCTTCGAGGGCCCGCCTCTGCCGGAGAGCATGCAGGTCTACTTCCGCGACGTGCACGACCATCTGTTGCGCATCCAGGAAATGCTCGAAGGTCTGCGCGAGATGACCCGTTCGGCGCTCGAAGCCCATCTCTCGCTGCTCTCGGTCGCGCAGAGCGACGAGACCAAGCGCCTCGCCGCCTGGGCGGCGATCATCGCGGTGCCGACCATGGTCGCCGGGATCTACGGCATGAACTTCCGGTTCATGCCGGAGCTCACCTGGAAGCTCGGCTATCCGCTGATCCTCGCCAGCATGGCCCTCGCCTGCATGGTGCTCTACCGCCAGTTCAAGAAGAGCCGCTGGCTCTAGCCGGAGAGGCCGGCGCGCAGTCTCCTACTCCGCGGGGTGGCAGGCGGGACAGCGCCCAGCAGCGAGAATCTCCCACGGCAGCGCGCTGTTCCGGTCGACCATGTGAACTGTCTGATGCCTGGGGGAGCGCTGTGCGGCGCTCGCACCGGTCTGTCTCCAAACGGGAAAGGATTCTCTCGATGTCGGCTCGCCCTGGAGTGCTTGTATTGCTGTGGCTCTGCTGCGTTTCGAGCGCTCTGGCCGGCCAGGTCATTCCCGGCTCGGTGTGGCGCTACTACCGGCCGTCGAACACCGGCATCCAGGGGGACTACAACCAGGCGATCTTCATCGGCGCGGACGACGATCCGTGGATCGGCGGCTACGACCCCGGCGTCGAGGAGGGCGGGGTCGCGAAGTTCGTTCAGGCGGAAGACCGCTGGGTCAACATCTCCAACGTCGACTATCCGGCGATTGGGCATCCCGATCTGACCGGCACGACGCGGGTGAGCGACATCGTCGCCGACGCCCAGGGCGACCTCTGGCTTGCCACCTGGCGGGGGGCCTGGAAGATCGATCCCGATATCGGCGGCGCATCGCTGGTGAACTTCGCGGGCGCGAGCAACGAGCTCGCGAGCGGTGGCGCGCGGGATGTCGATATCGCTCCCGACGGTACCGTCTGGTTCGCACTGATCGGATATGGCGGGGCTCTCGGCGGAGTGATCCGCCACACGCCGGGAACACCCGACTGGCACTACTGGAGCGGCGGGCTGTCCTCCCAAGGGGGGAATGGCTGGCCGCAGCTCGTCTGGATGGTGCGCCGCCTGTCGATCCAGCCGAAGCCGGGCGGCGGCTACATCGTCTGGGCGGACAGCGAGAACAGCTCGGCGCTCGTCTCCTTCGACAGCACGACCGAGCTCTGGACGCTCCACGAATTCTCGTTCACCCCCGGTGCACTGCTCGACATGCCCGGAAAGGACTGCGTCGATGACTCCGGGAACTTCTGGGCGCGGCGCTTCGTCGGTTTCTCCGGCTCGACGCCGATCTACTCGCTGGACTATCGGACCCCTGCGGGCGACTGGATCGTTCCCGCCCAGCCGGCCCTGCCGAATTTCGATCCACCGATCTGGGCCTTTCACGCCTACGGCAATGGCGAAGCGCTGCTCGCCGACGGCGACAGCCGGGTCTGGCATTTCGACGGCGCAGTCTGGGAGGATTTCGACGTCTGGGGCGCCGGAACGGCGAGCGATCACGTCGCCATCGACAGCGCCGGCAACGTCTGGGCGGTAGGCATCGGCGGCGCGGCGAAGCGCGACGCGGCGAGCGGCCTCTGGCAGCGCTATCGGATCACCAATACCAGCCAGTACGACCTCTTCAACGAGGATCTGGCCGTCGATCCGACGAGCGGCGCGGTCTACGCCTGCGCCAACGCGGGCCCGGGAGCCGGCGGCATGACGATGTTTGACGGCGTGCGGTGGACCGGTTTCAATGGGGTTCAGTACGGCCTCGGCAACCCCTTTCCTTTCGCCAGCGACAACTGTCAGGCGGTCGGAGTTCGCCCTTCGAACGGGGGCGTTGCCGCGAATCCGACTTACGCTGGAATTCACGAGTGGAACAGCACGAACTGGAGCGATCTTGCCGGCATGAGCGAGAGCCGCGGCCTGGTCGAGGACTCGGCCGGCCGGCTCTGGTCGCTGGGACTTTCCTACGAGCTGCGCTTCTTCGACGGCGTCAGTTGGACCGCTGTCCCGAGCAACGGCGCGAGCGGGCACAATCTCCGCCGCGACCCGACGCGTCCGGGGACGGTCTGGGCCGCGAACGACGCCGAAGTCGTCCGCACCGACGGCACCTACCGTTTCTCGCGCGCTTCCACGCAGTTCCCCGAGCTCGACCCGCAGAGCGACGCCTTCACGACGGTTGCGCCTGCACCCGACGGTATCGCCTGGATCGGCTCGACAAAGGGGATCTTCCGGCTCGACGCCAATAGCGGGAGCTATCAGTACTTCACCGCGCTCGGAGGAATCGCGACCCTCTGGGCGAGCCCTCTCGCGGTAACCCCCGACGGCAGGCTCTGGTTGAACGTTGCCGACCTCTCGGGCGTCGGGCCGCATGGCCTGCTCTGGTTCGACGGCACCCAGGCCGGTCTCTATCCAGCGCCGCTCGACGGTGGGCCGCAGTGGGGCGGTCTGCCGCACGCCTCCATCTCGGCCCTCGAAGTCCGCATCGTCCCCGGCGGCTACGAGCTCTGGATGAGCTGCATGTCGCGCGGCATTGCGGTGCTCTTCGTACCGACCAGCCTGTTCTCCGACGGTTTCGAAAGCGGAACGACTGCCGCGTGGTCGCTGGGACTCTCCTGACCCGCGTCGGGTCCAGGGGGGTTCAGGGCGCCAGCCGGTCGTAGGCGAGGATCGCGTTCCAGACCAGCGGATGGCTGCCGATCGTCGAGCCCCGCCAGATCGGATTGATCGCGAACAACAGGACGTGGCCCTTGCCGAGCGGCGCATCCACGACCGCCGCCCGGCGCGCGAGCTCGCCGCCGTGGTCGAGGAGGCCGGAGACGAGGAGGTCCTTGGCGTCGCCGAAGCGCACCAGCGTCCGGGGCAGAAGCGGCTCCGGAATGACCAGCGGATTGTGGCGCGCCTGTTCGCTGGTGAGCGGCAGGCTCTCCCATCGCTCCGCCTTGGGGGCAACCGGTGCCTCCGGATAGCTGCGGCCCTGTGGGGTGTCGATTTCATGCGCCGAGCCGCGGCCAGTCGGTCGGCCGGAGTCGTCGTCGTTTTGAAATCCGCCCGCGGCGAGCCGGGAGAGCTCGAAGCTCATCCCTTCGGCGCTGTAGACCGAGAGCCGCTCGCCGAAGCCCGCGACGACTGGAGATGCCGCCGATGCTGCCGTTGCCGTCGACACCGCCGACACCGGGACCGGAAAGCGGGCGTCGAGGATGCTCCCCACGACCTTGAGCTCGCCGGCTGCGGCGACGCGCACCCCGGGAGTGAAGCCGTTCGCGATCAGCAGGCTCGCGGTGTCTTCCACCGCGACGAGGAGGCCGCCCCGCTCGACGAACTCTCGCAGGTGGTCGAGCCCGGCGAAGCCGAGTCCGGGGCGCTGGTCCTCGGTGGCGTCGATCGTGCCGAGATTCGGCGTTTCGGGCGTCGTCATCCAGGGTAGCGGCTCGCCCCACATCGGGAGCCCGGAGACGATCCGCTGCGGATCGCCGACGCCGACCGGGGGAAAGAGAATGACGTCGTACTGCGCGGCGAGATCGGCTGCCGCTGCGACGTCCTGCGTGCTGATGTAGGTGTAAGGCACACCCAGCAGATCGAGCCGTTGCCGCCACCAGCCCTCGGACTGGGTGTTGATCCAGCTGTGGAGAAGGGCGAGCCGGGGGCAGGCGACCGGGCGCGTGGCGACCGCCGGGCGCTCGCCCGCGGCGACCACTGCGATGCCCAGCCGGGTCGCGATCGGCGCCAGGGATTCGCGGTCGATGCCGGTCACGATCCAGCTGCCGCTCGCGAAATCGCGCGCCAAGGTGCGGAACGGAGCCTTCGCGGCCTCGACCTGGACGGATCCGGCGGCGGAAGCCTCGCCGAGCGCATAGCGCAACGACAACATCGCGTCGGCGCCGTGATTGGCCACGAGAAAGACGCTGCCCGCGCCACTGACTCCCGCCGGGGGGCGGACCGGTTCCGCGGCGAGCACCATCGCCGCGCCGAGGATCCTGCCATCGACGATGCGCAGCGCCTCGACATCGAAGAGCTCACCAAAGCTCCAGCCGGTGTCGTCGTAGGGGTGGCGTTGCGGATCGTCGGGACTCCAGTACTGGCGGTCGAGGAGCGCGTCCGCGATCCGGCTGAAAGGCTGGTCCATCCGCACCACGTAACTTCCGGTGGGGAGGAGCCGCTCGGCCGGCGGGCTGCTCTTGGCAGGCTCGGCGCTCGGCGCGCCGTTCCGTGAGTCGCCGGCCTTGGCGGCTCCGGGATCGGCCGGCGGCGGGGACAACTTGACCGTGAACGGCTGCGAGGTGCGTGAGATCTCGACGTGCTGGCGAGCCAGCACCTGCAGGAGCTCGGCTTGCGCTTCGGGTCGCCGGTCATCGGCGGGGAAGACCCAGGCCGCGGGTCCCTCGCGCTCGGGCTTCTCGATCGAGCGTTTGCTCTTGGCGTAGAAATTCGCCAGCAGCTGGGTGCGATTCTCCGCCGCGAAGGCGAGCGAGAGGAGGAGCCCGGTCTCCTGATAGTTGTTGTTGTTGCGCTGCGACCACTCGACGCGCGGCCAGGGAGGATCCTGGCGGTACCAGGTGCGCGAGTACTCGCCGGGAGAGAGCTCGCGGACCTCGGTGTCGGCGCCGCCGTTGCCGAAGGTCTCGTAGAGGCGGGAGATGCCGTTGTGCAGCGCCGCCATGAACATCAGATAACCCGGACTCCAGGTGTCGAAGCTGCCGTGCGTGAAGACGCCCGGCATGCCGAGCTTCGTCATCCCGGCGACGTTCGCCCAGCCGAAGAGCTGCCACTCGTTGGTCAACAGCGGATCGACCCAGGCGTTGTAAGGGCCGTCGCCGACCGTGTTGTCGTAGAGGAAGGGGACCGACTCGTGGAGATCGTGCAGGACCTGCGCGTGCCAGGCGAGATTTGTGTCGAGGACGTTGCGGGACAGCGAGAGCGTCAGCCCCATGGCGTCGCGATTGTTGTCGTGAGCGACGTAGTGACCCCAGTAGACGAGGCGCGGCCAGGCCGCCGCCGGGTGCCGCAAGTGCCAGCGATAGACGTCCACCATGCGGTCGCGGCCGTCCACCTCCACTACCGGTGTGATCAGCGTGATCAGGTTGTCGCGGATCCGCCGGATGTATGGGCTCTCGTCGACCGCCAGTCGGTAGGCGAGCTCCATCAGAGCCGTGGGGGAGCCGGTTTCCGGCGAATGGATCGCGCCGGTGATGTAGTAGACCGGAACCGTCGCGGCGATCAGGAGCTCGGCCCGCGCGTCGTCGAGTCCGATCGTGCGCGGATCGGCGAGCTGCGCAAGGCGGGCACGATTGTCTTCGAGCTCGGCCATGTTCGACTCGGAGGTGATCGCCACCGCGATGCGTTCACGACCCTCCTCGCTGGTGCCGATCGAGACCACCTTCACCCGGGAGCTCGCCGCGGCCAGCAGGCGAAAATAGCGATGGACGTCGGCGGAGTAGGGCAGAAACCCGGGCGCTCCGGCGACGTCGCCGAGCACGACCTGCGGCGCCGGGACGGTCGCCGAAGCCGGCAGGTAGTCGGTGAGCGGCGAGTTGAACTCGGGCGCCGTGGTGTAGCGGCGGATGCGCGCCGTGGCATCGGCATCGATCGGCTGGGTGAGGTCGGGCACCAGAGCTTCCGGCAGCCGGGTCGCGGCCGGCTGGGCTGCGACGCCAGAGGCGGCGAGAAGCAGGCCTGCGGAGAGAAGAACGGCGGGTACAGCTCGATGCATGAACAGGCCTCCAGTGCGCGGGCGAAGAACGCCGCGGATCGGAAGCCTATCGAAACAGCTCGTTGCGGCCGGCGCGGCCTCTCCCAGCGGACAGGATCCTGCGCTTCTCGGGCGCTCGTGGGCCCCATCTCCTCCCATCTCGCGCCCTGCGATGCTCGAATCCTGTCCGCTGGGAGCCGCCACGCCTCCGTTGGTGCGTTTTCTTTCCTTTACTGAAAGCTTTTTTCCTTACTGAGCGCCCGAGCCCCTCCAGAAGGGGCAAGCAGCGCAGGATCCCTTGCGCCGGGAGCCGTCGCGCCGGGCCGTTCGCTCGACCCTCTTTTCCGGGCTACGATTCGCTGCCAGATGTAGCGAGCGTTCTAGGGGGAACCATGCGCGTCGTCGAATGCGTGCCGAACATCTCCGAAGGCCGGCGGCCGGAGATCTACGAAGCGGTGGCGAAAGCCGCCGGGGCGGTGCCCGGAGTGACGGTCTTGAACGTCGATCCGGGCGCCGAGACGAACCGCACAGTCATCACGTTCGTGGGCGAGCCCGAAGCCGTGCTCGAAGGGGCCTTCCAGCTGATGGTGGCAGCGCTCGAGCGCATCGACATGCGGGCGCACCGCGGCGCCCACGCGCGCCTCGGCGCGGTCGATGTGGTGCCGTTCGTGCCGGTTTCGGAGGTCACCATGGCGGAGTGCGTCGAGCTCGCGCGCCGTCTGGCGGAGCGCGCCGGGCGCGAGCTCGGGGTTCCGATCTATCTCTACGAGCAGGCGGCGACGCGCGCCGAGCGCCGCAACCTCGCTGACATCCGGGCCGGGGAGTACGAGGGTCTGGCGAGGAAGCTCGCCGATCCCGCCTGGCAGCCGGACTTCGGCCCGGCGACCTTTCTGCCCCGCGCGGGCGCGACGGTCATCGGTGCCCGCGGGTTCCTCGTGGCCTACAACGTCAACCTGAATACGGCGGACAAGCGGTTCGCGACGCGCATCGCCGGCGAGATCCGCGAGAAGGGCAGAAAGAAGCTCGACGCCGCCGGCCAGCCGGTCCGCGATGCGGCCGGGCAGGAGATCTGGGAACCGGGCCTCCTCGCCGGCATCAAAGCCGTCGGCTGGACGATTCCGGAGTTCGGCTGCGCGCAGATTTCGATCAACGTCACCGACCTCGACGAGACGCCGCTCCATGTCGTCTTCGACGCCTGCGAGGAGCGCGCGCGGGCGCACGGCCTGCGCGTCACCGGTTCGGAGCTTGTCGGACTGGTGCCGCGGGCGGCACTGCTCGCGGCCGGCAGGCATTACCTGGCGCGCATGGGGCGCTCGACCGGCGTGCCGGAGGCGGCGCTCATCCATATCGCGGTACGCACCCTCGGTCTCTCCGAGGTCAAGGCGTTCGATCCGGTGGCGGCCGTGATCGAGTCCCGGCTCGCCGCGCCGGCGCCGCTCGTCGCCATGACGCTGACCGGGTTCGCCGACGAGCTCTCCACCGATTCGCCGGCTCCGGGCGGTGGATCGGTGGCTGCTTACGCCGGAGCGCTTGCCGCCGGACTCGCGGCGATGGTCGCCAACCTCTCGCACCCCAAGCGCGGCTTCGAGGAGCGCCAGCCGGCGCTCGAACGGATCGCGGTGCGGGGTCAGGCGGCCAAAGACCGGTTGCTCGCCGCGGTCGACGCCGACACCGCCGCTTTCGACGCCTACCTCTCTGCGCTGCGCATGCCGAAAGAGAGCGCCCCGGAGCGCACGGCGCGCGACGCGGCGATCGTCGTCGCGACGATCGCGACGATCGAGGTCCCGCTCGTGACGCTCGAAGCCTGCCCGGAGATCGTCGGGCTCTGCCTCGAGATCGGCGAGATCGGTCTGCAGGCGTCGCTCTCGGACGCCGGCACGGGCGCGGCGATGGCGCGCGCCGCTGCCGCGGGCGCCTACCAGAACGTCTGCATCAATCTCCCGGGCCTCGCCGATCGCGCGGCGGCGCGTGCGCTCCTCGAGCGTGCCGACGCGGCGTGGGAGAAGACGAAGGCGCTCGCCGCGCGCGCCGAAACGGTTTTCGTCGCCGGCTTGCGCGCGCGGGTCGCCGGGGCCTGACCGGTCAGGAGGGCGCGCGCTCCCGCTTGCGGCCCAGCTCGCGCAGGAACGAGCGGCCGAGGCTGAGGAGCAGGGTCCACGTGCCTGCGGTCTTTTTGCGCGCTCCGCCGAGGCGCACCTGCTCGCGGGTGGCGAACTCCATGATCCGCATGCCCATTCTGGCGGCGCGGATCGTGCTCTGGAGCTCGATGTCGTGCATCGCGGCGTCGAGGCGAAGCCGCTTCAAGGCCGCGATCTGAAAGCCGCGAAAGCCGTTGATCGCGTCCCAGACGCCCGAGCGCCAGATCAGGCGGATGAGCGCGCTCGCGGCGAGGGTCGCTCCCTTGCGGATGCGCAGCGGGTCGTCGCTGTTGTCGCTCGCCGCACCCGCGCGGATGAAGCGGCCCGCGATGACCATGTCGTAGCCCTCGTCGAGGCAAGCGATCATGCGCGGCAGATCGCGCGGATCTTCGTTGCCGTCCGTGCTGAAGAAGACGACGCGCGGCGTGGTCACTGTCTCGGCGGCCAGCTTGAAGGCGCTGCCGCGGCCGCGCTGCTCCTGGAGGAGCACCGGGATGGCGTGCGCCGCATAGAGATCGAGTGTGCCGTCGGTCGAGCCGGGATCGACTGCGATGACGCGTGCGAAGAGCGCCAGCGGCAGGCTAGGCAGCAGCTGGGCCAGCGCCTCGCGCTCGTTGAAGGAGAGCAGGACGAGCGTCGTGCGCGCTGCGGAGAAGGCGCCCCGCGGAGTCCCGGGAGGGGGGGCGGCGATTCGCGGCCGATCACCGTTCAAGGAGTTCTGCCGCAAAGTGGGGTGCGGTCGAGGAACTCCTCCCAGAGGTGCTCCCAGGCCCGCCAGTCGTGGCCTCCGGCCGACGAGTAGACGCGCGCGCTCGGCAGGAGGCTGGCGAGCATCCGGTTCGACCGGCCGAGCGCGTCGTCCTTTCCCCAGCCGAGGTGGAGAGGAGTTCCCTGCCGGGCACGCGTCCAGGGAACGAGCCAGCGCCAGAGCTCCCGGCTCGCGTCCGCGGTCGGCGGCGCCGCCTGAAGCAGCCAGCGGTCGGGTCCCCCCGCGCCCTCGATCTCGCGCACGACCCCCGCATCGCCGAGATACGGCGCCAGGGCCAGAACGCCGGCGAGGTCTTCCGGATGATCGCGGAGATAGAGCAGGCTCCCGAGCCCCCCGAGCGAGGTCCCGACCATCCAGATCGTGTCGTAGCCGGCGGCCCGGGCCGGGGCGACGACGTCTGCCCGCAGGCGTTCCACGATCGAGCCGGCGCGAAAGTAGCCGAGATGGGAGTCAACGGCGACGAGATCGAGATGCAGCCCACGCTGGGCCACGGCGCGCGCGAAGCCGGCGGCGCGAAACTCCTCCGGCTCGTCCCGGCGACCCGGCAGGAGCACGGCCAGGCACCTGCCACCGCCGTGCGTCAGCTCGACGGAGCGCATCGGAACCGCGGCCGGACGGAGCTCGCTGCAGGCGTCGAGAACGATCGCGGCCAGAACGAAGAGCGGCGCCAGCCGGATCAAACTTCTCGCAGGTCCCGGCGCGGCCAGAGCCAGCCGAAAGTGCCGCCGGTCATCAGCGCGGGGATTCGCCGGAGCGGGTAGAAGGTGGCTCACCGAAAAGGAAAAACGGAACGATAACACCGGGGGAGCCGGGCAGCGCCCGGCGCTTTCGGTAAGCTCGTACTCCCGGGTGCCCGCGTCGGGCGCCCGGGACCGCGCCCGCACCGGGCGTTCTCGAGACGGAGGTTCGCATGTTGCAAAAGAGAGTGCTGCTGGGTTGGCTCCTGCTGGCGGTTCTCGTGCCCTGGGTGACGCCGCTCGCTGCGGCGCCGATTCCAGTGGCTCCCACCGCTCTCCGGGCGACGGCCTCCGCAGCGCCGCCGCTCGCCCCCGCGGCCGCTGCCGCAGTCGTGCGGCCGCTCGCCGAGCTTCCCTACACGCCGAGCCTCGAGCCCAGCTTCATGGACCGGTCGATCGATCCCTGCCTCGACTTCTATGCCTACTCGTGCAACGGATGGCGGGCGAAGAATCCGATTCCGGCCGACAAGTCGCGCTGGAGCGTTTACGGCAAGCTCTACAACGAGAATCAGCAGTTCCTCTGGGGCCTGCTCGATGCCGCATCGCACGACACCGGGACCGCCGATCCGGAGCTGCGCAAGCTCGGGGACTATTTCGCATCGTGCATGGACCTCGCGGCCATCGACCATGCCGGGCTCGATCCGATCCGGGCCGATGTCCAGGCCATCGACAAGCTCAAGTCGCGGAAGGATCTGGCCAAGCTGATCGGCGGGCTGCACGCCCGCCTCAACGGAACGAGCATGCTCTTCGGGTTCGGCTCGGAGCAGGACCCGGGAGACGCGACGCAGAGGATCGCGGTGGTGTCGGCGGGCGGGCTCGGGCTCCCGGACCGCGACTACTACCTGAAGGACGATGCCGCGACGGTCGCTCTGCGCGCCAAGTATGCGGAGCATGTCGCGCGCAACTTCGTGCTGCTGGGCGAGCCCGGCCAGTGGGCCGAGGGCAGCGCCGCGATCGTGCTGCGGATCGAGACCGAGCTCGCCCGGAGCTCGCTCTCGGCCGTCGACCGTCGCGATCCGCACAAGGTCTACCACCGGATGAATCTTGCCGCGCTGCAGAAGCTCGCGCCGTCCTTCTCCTTCAAGGACTACTTCGCCGCGGTCGGGGTGAGCTCGGGCAGCGCAGCTTTCGCCGTCGACGTGACCCAGCCCGAGTTCATGAAGGCCGTCGAGAAGCTCATCCGCCTCCCCATCTCCGAGATCCAGACCTATCTGCGCTGGCATCTGGCGCGCAGCACGGCCTCCGAGCTCTCGGCCCCGTTCCGCGACGCCGAGTTCGATTTCTACTCCGCGACCCTGCGCGGCGTGCCGGCGCCTCCGGCCCGCTGGCAGGAATGCGTCGACGCGGTGGACCGCGACCTCGGTGAAGCGCTCGGCAAGGTCTTCGTCGCGAAGGTCTTCACTCCGGCGACGCGCGCGGCCGCCGACGAGATGGTGCGCGGCATCCACGAAGCCATGGGAGATCGCTTGCGCGCTCTCGACTGGATGAGCGCCCCGACGCGCGAACGTGCGCTCGAGAAGCTCGCTGCGATGCGCTACAAGATCGGCTATCCGGAAGTGTCGCGCGACTATTCGCGTCTCACGATCGAGCGCGGCAACTTTTTCGGCAACGTGCGCCGGGCCTCCGAGTTCGAGAACCGGCGCCGGATCGCGCAGATCGGGATGCCGGTCGACCGCGGAGAGTGGGACATGACGGCGCCGACCGTCAATGCCTACTACAACCCGACGATGAACGACATGAACTTCCCGGCCGGCGTGCTCCTCCCGCCGCTCTTCGATCCCAGATTGGACGACGCTCCGAACTACGGCAACACCGGGGGTACGATCGGCCACGAGCTGACGCACGGCTTCGACGACGAAGGCCGGCAGTTCGACGCCGCCGGAAATCTCAAGGACTGGTGGACGCCGGAGGATGCCGCGAAATTCGTGGAGCGGGCGCAGTGCATCGCGGATCAGTACGCGCAGTACCCGGTAGTCGACGAGATCAAGATCAACAGCCGTCTGACGTTGGGCGAGGATGTGGCCGACCTCGGCGGCGAAATTCTCGCCTGGGAGGCGTGGAAGAAGGCCGAAGCGGGCAAGGCGCTCGAACCGCTCGACGGTCTCACCCCGGAGCAGCGCTTCTTCGTCGGCTACGCGCAGTGGGTGTGCGAGGACCAGCGCCCGGAGCAGCTGCGGCTCTCCGCCGCGACGAATCCGCACAGCCCGGGAGTCTGGCGGATCAACGGCGTGGTCGCCAACATGCCGGAGTTCGCGCAGGCGTTCTCCTGCAAGGCGGGGCAGCCGATGGTGCGCGAGAAGGTCTGCCGCATCTGGTGACGGGGGAGATGTAGGGAGCGAGAGGAGCGCGACCCGCGATGCCCTACCTGATCGACGCCGCGAACCTGGGCGGAGTCCTGGGCGGGGCGCACGGGGCGCGCAATTCCGCGGCGATCCTCGCCGCCCTCCTCCCCTGGGCGCGCGAGCGCAAGCAGGTGGTGGTTGTTTTCGACGGCCCCGAGCGCCCGGGGATGGCGACACAGCTCGGCGGCGTCGAGATCGTCTGGAGCGGCCCACGCACCGCCGACGACGTCATCGCGCAAAGAGTCGCCGCCGCCGGGAAAGCGGCGAAATCCTGGATCGTCGTCACCGACGATCAGTCCCTCGCCCGCCGCTGCCGCGACCTCGGCGCCAAAGTCGAGCGCGCCTCGATCTTCGCCCGACGCAGCGCGCAGCCGGCTCGCAGGACGAAGTCCGCCGCGAGCGCCCAGGCCGCCGCCGACAAGCCCGCGCCCACCGCGCAAGAGATCGCCCACTGGCGCGAAGTCTTCGGCGGCGAGAAGCGGCGCGGGTAGTCTGCAGCAGCTCCACGGGTTGGTCCGCAGGCGGCGCTCGAATTCAGGAGAAAGAACATGGATGCAGCGACGTTTCGCAGGCTGGGGCACGAGATGGTGGAGTGGGTGGCGGCGTATCGCGAGGGGATGGAGCGCTTGCCGGTGATGAGCGGGGTGCGGCCGGGGGCGATTCGCGCGGCCCTGCCGGCCGAACCGCCGCGGTCCGGCGGGCTGCTGCCCGAGACGCTCGCGGAGCTCGACCGGCTGGTGCTGCCGGGGATCACGCACTGGAACCATCCGTCGTTCTTCGCCTATTTTCCGAGCAACACGAGCTATGCGTCGATTCTGGGAGACCTCGTGGCCGCGGGACTCGGGGCGCAGGGGATGAGCTGGCAGACGAGCCCGGCGGCGACCGAGATCGAAGAGGTCGGGATGGACTGGTTGCGCCAGATGGTCGGCCTCGAGGCCGATTGGAGGGGCGTCGTGCACGACACCGCCAGCACCGCGACGCTCTGCGCTCTGCTCTGCGCCCGCGAGCGGAGCTCGGCGTTCAGCCAGAACGGCCCGGGCCTGCAGGCCGGAGCGCCGCCGCTCACGGTCTACACCTCGAGCCAGGCGAACAGCTCGGTCGAAAAGGCGGCCCTCCTCGCCGGCTTCGGGCGCGAGCATCTGCGACTCATCGACACCGACGGCGTGCACGCCCTGCGCGTCGATCTTCTCGAAATGGCGATCACTGCCGATCTCGCCGCCGGCCGCAAGCCGTGCGCCGTCGTCGTCACGATCGGAACGACCGGCACGACCGCGATCGATCCGCTCGCCGCGATCGTCGAGGTCGCGGTGCGCTACGGGCTCTGGATCCACGTCGACGCTGCGCTCGCCGGCACCGCGATGGTGCTCCCCGAGTGCCGGCCGCTCTGGCAAGGCGTCGAGCGCGCCGATAGCCTGGTCTTGAACCCGCACAAGTGGATGGGCGTCGGCTGTGACTTCTCGGCCTACTACGTGCGCGACCCGGAGCACCTGATCCGGGTCATGAGCACCAACCCCACTTACCTGCGCACGGCGGAAGACGGGGCGGTCACCAACTACCGCGACTGGCAGATCCCGCTCGGCCGCCGCTTCCGCGCCCTGAAGCTCTGGTTCCTGCTGCTCGATGTCGGGGTCGAGGGACTCGAGAAGCGGTTGCGGCGCGATCTCGCGAACGCCCAATGGCTGTGCGGCGAGGTGGATGCCGCTCCCGACTGGGATCGCCTCGCCCCGGTGCCGCTGCAGACGGTCTGCTTGCGCCACGTCCCGGCGGAGCTCGCGGACGACGAGCCGGCTCTCGCGCGCCACAACCTCGCCCTCGCGCGGCGCGTGAACGAAAGCGGCGCGGCCTACCTGACGCCCGCCGAGCTCAAAGGCCGCCAGATGATCCGCGTCAGCATCGGCGCCGAAGCCACCGAGCGCCGCCACGTCGAGGCGGTCTGGGCGGCGCTCCAGTCGGCCGCAGGCGATTTCCGGCGCTAGGCCCGGCCGCGATGCCATCTCCTCGAGTCGTACGACACCCACTGCCGTCGAACCTCACCCGGGTTCCGCCCTATCAGCCGACCTACGATTTCGCGGGCGAGTTCGTCAACCAGCAGCACGCCTCCTACGCCAGCTGTGCGGAGAAGGAGCACCTCGTCGATCTCGGCATAGACGGCTGGCTGCGCCGCGAGGATGCGCTGAAGCTCTACGAGCTCGCCTATTTCGCTCCCGGGCCGATTCTCGAGCTCGGCTCGTATCACGGTCTTTCGACGTCGATTCTCGCGTGCGCGCTGCGCGATGCCGGAAACGAGCGGCGGATCGTCTCGGTCGAGCTCGACGGCGCCGCGCAGGCCGTCGCGCGCGGGCATCTCGAGCGCCTGGGGCTGGCCGGAACCGTCGAGCTCGTGGAGAGTGACGCTCACGCTTACTGCCTGCGGGCCGCCGCCGCGGGCGAGCGCTTCGCGTTCGTCTTCGTCGATCACGACCACTCCTACCCGGCGGTCCTCGCGGTCTGCCGCGAGCTGCCGCGGCTCACCGATCCGGGCGCCTTCTGTCTCTTCCATGATTGGCTCGACGCGCGGAATTTCGCACCCGAGGAAGCCGACTACGGCGTCTTCGGCGCGACGCGCGACGGCCTCGACCCGGAAGAGTTCGAGTTCTACGGCGTCTTCGGCGTCGCCGGCCTCTACCGGCGGACTCCCCGCCTGGAAGGCGGTAAGATCCAACGAAGTCTTCTCCCTTCCGCTGCGGAGGCGTGACGATGCCCTGGTGGGCTTGGCTCCTGTTCGGTTTCCTGCTCGTCGTCGGCGAGCTCCTGACGCCGGGAGGGTTCTATCTCCTCTTCTTCGGCCTCGGTGGCATCGCCGTGGGTCTTCTCGGACTGACCGGCTTGGCGCTTCCGGCCTGGGGACAATGGCTCCTGTTTTCCGGCTTGTCGATCGGTGCGACGCTCATCTTCCGCAAGCCTCTGCTCGTGCGCCTGCAGCGGAAGATGCCCGCGCCGCGCGGCGACGAGCTCCAGGGCGAGATCGCTACCCCGGTCGAGGGCATCCTTCCCGGTGCGGTCGGCAAGGCGGAGCTCAGAGGCACGAGCTGGAACGCCCGCAACGCGTCGCCTCATCTGCTCGCCGCCGGAGAGCGCTGCAAGGTCGTCGGCATGGACGGCTTGCAGCTCCTGCTCGAGCCCGAGTGACAACAGACCTTCCTATCTCCTGAACGGAGCTCGCCGATGTTCACCATGTCCGTGATCGTGCCCGTCGCTCTCGCGATCGTCGTCCTGATCATCATCGCCAAGACGGCGGTGGTCGTCCCGCAGCAGTCGGCCTACGTCGTCGAACGGCTCGGACGCTACGCCGGCACCCTCGGTGCGGGGTTCCACTTCCTGTTCCCGTTCATCGACGTCCTGCGCTACCGGCTGTCCCTCAAGGAACAGGCGCTCGACATACCGGAACAGGTCTGCATCACCCGCGACAACGTCCAGGTCGGCGTGGATGGCGTGATCTATCTCAAGGTGATGAATCCCGAGCGCGCCTCTTACGGCGTCCAGGACTACTTTTTCGCCATCTCACAGCTCGCCCAGACGACGCTGCGCAGCGAAGTCGGCAAGATCGACCTGGATCGGACCTTCGAGGAGCGGGCGCACATCAACAGCCAGGTCGTTTCGGAGCTCGACAAGGCCTCGGAGCCGTGGGGCGTCAAGGTCCTGCGCTACGAGATCAAGAACATCGTGCCGCCCAAGGACGTGCTGTCGGCGATGGAGAAGCAGATGCGCGCCGAACGCGAGAAGCGCGCCGTCATCCTGACCTCCGAGGGCGAGCGCGACGCGCGGATCAACGCGGCCGAGGGCGAGAAGCAGCAGGTGATCAAGGCCTCGGAGGCGACCCGTCAGCGCCAGATCAACGAAGCCGAGGGCCAGGCCCAGGCGATCCTCGCGGTCGCGGGCGCCACCGCCGAAGGCTTACGCCGGGTCGCCGAGACGATCCAGAACCCGGGCGGTAGGGAAGCGGTGCAACTGCGCGTCGCCGAACAGTGGGTCGCGCAGTTCGGCCACCTCGCCAAGGCCACCAACACCGTCATCGTCCCGGCGCCGGTCGGCGACATGGCCGCCATGATCGCCACCGCGATGAACGTTCTGGGCGAGACCAGACCGCGGAGCTGAGAGCGCGACGACCGACTCTCCGCGCTACTCTCCAAGTGCCGCGTAGCGGATCAGGCTGTAGCGCGTCGTCTGGGCGTCGCGCATCCGCTTGCCGAGCGCTTCGTGGAGGTCTTCCTTCCAGCTCGTCCAGCGCGTGAAGAACGCCTCCACTGCAGCCGGGTCGCCGGCCTGTTGCAGAGCGATCACCTCCTGCAGCAGGCTCGCGACGGCATCGGCGTAGCGCTCGTCGTGGATCGCGAGGTGGCCGTCGGCGGTCGCGGTGAGGAGCCCGCGGTCGAGGAACCAGTTGAACTGCACGAGCTGCATCAGCTGGTAGGGCTGATCGCGGCGCGGGCGGTTGTCGTCGAGGACGCGCAGGATGCCGCTCGCGCGCACGGCGCCGAGGCGCGCCGGCGTCACGAGACCGGTGTCGGCCAGGCGCTGGGTCGCGAACAGCGCGACCAGATCGGCCTTCATCTCCTCGGTGGCGTCGGCCCAGCCCTGGAGCGCCTGATCGAGCCCGCGGCCGTCGCGGGTGCGCTCCGGTCCGAGGTAGTGCCCGATCTCGTGCCAGAGGGTGCGCTGGAAGCCGCCGTCGCCGCCATCGCCGGCGAGGCGGCCGACGAGCTCGGGCGCCACGGCAGCGCTCCAGCGCCGCTCGGCGTTCGCGAACAGGTCGGGGTCTTTCAGGATGTTCTCGCGCATCAGGATGATGCGGCCGTAGCGGCGCGAGAACAGCGGGTCGTTCGGCAGGTTCGTCGCCGTGTTCGTGCCGCGCGCCTGCCCGAAGTCGGCGATCACATCGTAGACCCCGATCGGAATGTCGGCGCGGACCCGCTTGTGCGGGCTGTAGGGCAGCCGGTCTTCGATCTCCTGCAGGCTGCCGAGCGACTTCGCGAGCTCGGCGGTCGCGGCCTCGTCGCGCAGCAGGAGGCTCAGGGAGGGGAAGGCTTTCACGCCGAAGAGCGCGTCGTCGTAGGTCTCGTAGGCACCGATCTGGGCGTTGAGCCGGCCGAAATGCCCGGTCACCCAGGCGGCGTCGCCGCTCTCGTAGTCGTTGGTCAGCAGGTCGCGGGCGCGATTGCGCAGGTAGCCGGCGAATTCCGCGTCGTCCGCCGCCACGGCGTCGGCGGCGTGGAGAAGCCCGAGATAGGCGGTGGTCAACGGCTGCGCCCAGGCGACGGCGTAAGGCACGGCGTAGAGGGTCTTCGCGTCGGGATGCCCGGCGAGCTCCCGGAGCTTGCCGGCGAGGAACGGATGGAGCCCCGATACCAGCGGCGCCCGTTCCAGGGCTTCGAGGTCCGCCGCCAGCGCCTCGGCTGTGGCGCGGCGGACGACCGTGCGATCGCCCAGAATCGACCCGCGTTCCTCAGGATGCGCGGCGAGAAAGCTCTCGATCTCGGTCGCGTCGATGCCCGCCGGATAGACGTTCTTGCCCGGTGCCTCCGGCGTGACTTCGAGGAACGGCACGCGGCGGTTGTCGAGGGTGGTCGCGATCGGACCCTGAAAAAGGCGATAGAGGCGGGCGGCGTCGGAATCCGGCAGGTTCACGAGGCGGTTGCGCTCGCGCTCGGCATCGGGGTGACGCGCGTCCTCGTAGAGGCGCTGGAAGATTCCGCCGACCTGGAGGAGCTGTCCCACCGCTCCGCGCTCGCCCGGCGTGAGCGCCGTGAGGTCGGGTGCGAGCCGCAGGTTCGCCGTCTTGTGCAGAATCGCCGACTGCTCGCCAGCGGAGAGCATGGCCGGCGCCGTCGCGCCGGGAGCGCCAAGATCCGATGCCGCGGCGGCGAGCCGGCTCGCTCCGGCGACGGCCAGCGCGGCGAGCAGCCAGGCTCTCATTCAGTGCCCCTTCTTCGCGTGCGCGAAAAGGTAGTCGGCGGCCACCTGGGCATACGCCCGGACGCCGGTCGGCAGAGCCGACTCGTCGACCATGAAGAGCGGCGAGTGGTTGCTCGCGGCGGTGGCGACGTCCGCTTTCGGAGTCACACCGAGGACGATGTAGACCCCGGGGACCCGGTTGGCGAAGAACGAGAAGTCCTCCGCGCCGGTGACTTTTTGGATTTCGTGCACCCGGCCGGGGGCGAGGCGCTCGAGCGTCGGCAGCAGCTCGTCGACCAGAGCTGCGTCATTGATGGTGACCGGATAGCCGCGATTGAACGTCACCTTGGCGGTCGCGCCGTAGCCCTGCGCGACGCGCTCGGCGATGCGCGTCATCCGGGCCTCCACGTCGGCGCGCATCCCCTCGTCGAAGGTGCGCACCGTCCCGACCAGCCGCGCCCGGTCGGGAATGATGTTGTTGCGCACCCCGGCCTCGAACTGGCCGACGGTCACGACCACCGGCTCCTTGGTGAGGTCGGACTCGCGCGACACCACCGTCTGCAGGGCCGAGACGATGGCGCTCCCGGCGACGATCGGATCGACGCCGGCCCACGGCTTCGAGCCATGCGCCTGCTTGCCCTGGACCGCGATCTCGAAGCTCTCCGCCGCCGCCAGAATCGGCCCGCGGCGCCAGCCGATGACGCCGCTCTCGAAACCGGCGAAGACATGGATACCGAAGACGGCGTCGACTCTCGGGTTGTCGAGCACCCCCTCGGCGACCATGCGCTCGGCACCGGCGATGCCCTCGACGACCGGCACGCCCTCCTCCGCCGGCTGGAAGAGCAGGACGACCTTCCCCGGCAGGCGGTCGCGGAGACCCGCCAGGACCTCGGCCGCGGCGAGCAGCATCGCGGTGTGGGTATCGTGCCCGCAGGCGTGCATGACGGGGACCGTCTTGCCTTCGTAGGTGCCGGTCGCCGAGCTCGCGAACGGCAGGCCCACGGGTTCGGCGACCGGCAACGCGTCCATGTCGGCGCGCAGCGCGATCGTCGCGCCCGGAAGCTTGCCGGCGATGACGGCGGTGACCCCGGTGCCGGCGATCGCGCGCGGTTCGAGGCCGATCGCGCGCAAGCGCTCGCTGACGAACTTCGCGGTTTCGACCTCGCGTCCGGAGAGCTCGGGATGCTCGTGGATCTGGCGTCGCCAGCTGATCATGTCGCTGTCGAGCGCCGCCGCCCGGCGGTCGATCTCGGCGGCGAGCGGATTGGCGGCGGCGGGGCGCGTGCCGGCGGCGCGTGCGGCGGGCGCAAGATTGAGCTGGAGCGCGAAGAGCGCGGTAAGAGAAAGGAGCGGCAGCGCGCTGCGGTGGTTTCTGGTGGGCATGGCTCTAGGTTATGACAGCTGGCTACCCAGCTGCTCGGCCGCGTGTCGGGGTCCGATTGCCGCGCGTGTCCGGTCGTGAGAATCTCTCCGGTATTCACCTTGGACGGACCCATGTCCCAAAGGGAGGTTCTCATGGTTCATCGGCAGCTCGTTTTCGCGACGCTTCTCGCAGTGGTGGCGCCGGGCGCGCTCTTCGCCGACATCGGCCACGGTGGCGAGGAGCTCGGCTCGGTCTCCTTTCCGACCAGTTGCCGCCCCGAGCTCCAGCCGGCGTTCGAGCGCGCGGTGGCGCTGCTGCACTCGTTCGAGTATCTCCCCGCGCGCGCTGCCTTCGCGCAGGTAGCCGCGGACGATCCGGCCTGCGCCATGGCCCAGTGGGGGATCGCCATGACCTTCTACCACCCGCTCTGGGCGGCTCCGACCCCGCAAGATCTCGAAGCGGGGAGGGCGGCGAGCGCGCGCGCCACGGCGCTCGCCACGGCCGCCCAGGTGAGCGAACGCGAGCGCGGCTTCATCGCCGCGCTCGACCGCTTCTGGTCCGACGCTGGGACCGCCGACCATCGCACCCGGGCGGCGCGCTACCGCGACGCCATGGCCGAGCTCTCGCGCCGGTACCCGGAAGATGCCGAAGCCGCGATCTTCCATGCCCTGGCCATCCTCGGCACCGCGCCACCCGCCGATCCGGCGCATCTGCTGCAGAAGCAGGCGGCGGAGATCCTCGCCTCCTGGCTCGTGCGGCTGCCGAACCACCCCGGCATCACCCATTACTCGATCCATGCCTTCGATTCGCCGGAGCTTGCCTATCTCGGACTCGACGCGGCGCGGCGCTATGCGCACCTCGCTCCGGCCTCGGGCCACGCGCTGCACATGCCGTCGCACATCTTCACCCGTCTCGGCCTCTGGCCCGAGGCGATCGCGTCGAACCTCGATGCCGCCGCGGCGGAGCACGCGGCCGTCCTGCGCGCAGGTTCGGGCCAGGTCTCGCTCGAGGAGCTGCACGCGCTCGACTATCTCGAATACGCCTACCTGCAGATCGGTGACGACGACCGGGCGCGCGCCGTGGTCGAAACGGCCGCGCGCGTGCCGGCGATCGCGGAGGCGGCGATCCAGGCGACTTACGGGCTGGCCGCCATCCCGGCGCGGTTCGCGCTCGAACGCCGGCAATGGGCGGAGGCTGCGGCGCTCACCCTGCCGGCGAATCTCGGCATCGATTGGGCGGCGGTGCCGCAGATGGCCGCGATCACCGCTTACGCGCAGGCGGTCGGCGCGGCGAAGCTCGGCGATCTGCCGGCCGCCCAAGCCGCGCTGGCGCGGCTCGCCGGGCTGCAGAAGCAGCTCGCGCAGACGCCGCCGCCGGGGCCGTACGACTGGGCGGCGAATGTCGAGGCGCTCCGCCTCGCCGCGGCGGGCTGCGTGGCGCACGCCCGCGGGGAGGATGGCGAGGCCGTGCGGCTTCTCGGCGCGGCAGCCGACCTCGAGGACCGCACCGGCAAGCACCCGGTGACGCCGGGTGCGGTCCTGCCGCAGCGCGAGCTGCTCGCCGACCTGCTGCTCGACCTCGGCCGGCCCGGCGAGGCGCTGCGAGAGTACGAATCGAGCCTCGCGGTCGCGCCGAACCGGTTGCACGCGCTCGCCGGCGCGGCGCACGCCGCCGATCTCCTGGGGGATGCGGCGCGCGCGCGCACTTACTCCAATCTGCTCTCGGCGCTCGCCATCCCGGCGTCCAGCCGGGCCGAGGTCGTCGCCGCGCGGCAGCGGCTCGGGAACTAGGGCGCGGCGGCTTGAAACCGCCGGCCGGCAGCGGGCATCGTAGAGGAGACCAGGAGCCCACCCGATGAACCTCCGCACCGCTCTCGCCGCCGCTCTCGTCGTCCTCGCCGGGGTCGCTCCGGCCGCCGCGCTTTCGCCGGTCAACCGCACGACGTTCGGCGGCGTGGCGATCGACGGCTGGGATCCGGTCGCTTACTTCACCGACGGCAAGCCGATCGAAGGCAGCAAGGAGTTCGCTTTCGACTGGCACGACGCCACCTGGCGTTTCGCTTCCGCCGCGCACCGCGATCTCTTCGTCGGCGCGCCGGAGAAGTACGCGCCGCAATATGGCGGCTACTGTGCCTGGGCCGTCGCGCAGGGTTCCACCGCGGACATCGACCCGCAGGCCTGGAGGATCGAGGACGGCCGCCTCTTTCTGAACTACAGTCTCGAGGTGCAGAAGAAGTGGGCGGCCGACATTCCCGGCAATATCGCCAAAGGTGACGCGAACTGGCCGAAGCTCGTGGCCGGCAATTAGGAGCCATCAGGGGCCATCGTGGACGAGGAGGTGGTTGCCGGAAGCGCAGCTCCGGCTCATGAAGCCGGCGAGCGCGCCCTCCTGGCGGCGCTGCGCGGCGGCGATGACCGCGCCTACGAGCGCCTGGTGAGCGACCATGGCGGGCGGATGCTCGCCGTGGCGCGGCGCATGCTGCGCAACGAAGAGGAGGCGCGCGACGCGCTGCAGGAGGCGTTTCTGCTCGCCTTTCGCGGCCTCCCCCGGTTCGAGGGCTCGAGCCGCCTCTCGACCTGGCTGCATCGCATCGTGGTCAACGCCGCGCTGATGAAACTGCGCAGCCGGCGCGCCCATCCGGAGGAGTCGATCGAGCCGCTGCTGCCGGCCTTTCTCGAGGACGGGCATGCGAGCGCGAGCTACCGCGACTGGCCGGAGAGCGCCGACCGGCTCCTGGAACGCTCCGAGGTCCGCGGCCTAGTGCGGGCGTCGATCGATCGCCTGCCCGCGACCTATCGCACGGTGTTGTTGCTGCGCGACATCGAGGAGCTGGACACCTCCGAGGTCGCCGAGCAGCTCGGAATCTCCGCCAACGCGGTGAAGATCCGGTTGCATCGGGCGCGGCAGGCGCTGCGCGAGCAGCTGGACCCGCATCTGAGACAGGGGGACGCGTGAAATCCCGCATCGGCAAGACCACGCACTACATGGGCGAAGAGCTCATCACGTGTCAGGAAGTGATCACCTTCCTGCTCGACTATCTGACGAAGGAGCTCGCGAGCGAGGAGGAGCACAACTTCGAGCGCCACCTGGCGCTCTGCCCATCGTGCGTCGCCTACCTGAAGACCTACGAGAAGGCGGTGCACATGGGCCGCGTCGCGCTGCGCCGGGAGCTCGAAGCCGATCCGCCGGCGCTCGGAGTCGAGCTCGTGCAGGCGATACTCCAAGCGCGCGGTTAGCGCGCGAGGAAAAATCTGGTGTAGGCGTTTGTCGATTGCCCGGCGGACGCCGGGCGGAGTGGAGATCCGAAATGTTCGATTTCTCAGATCGAGTGGCGGTGGTCACGGGCGCCTCGGGCGCTCTCGGTGGCGTCGTCGCGAGGAGTCTGTTCGCGGCCGGCGCCCGCCTCGTGCTCGTCGACCGCCAGACCGATCGTCTGCCGGAGCTCTGGCCGGAGGCGGCGTCCGCATCCGATCGCCTGCACTTCGTCGCCTGCGATCTCGCCGACGCCGCCGCCGTCGGCGAAATCGTCGCGGCGCTCGCCGAGCGCCTCGGGAGGATCGATCACCTGTTCAACATCGCGGGCGCCTACCGCGGTGGCGAGACGATCGAGGAGGCCTCCGACGAGACCTGGAGGATGCTCTGGGAGGCGAACTTCCTCTCCGCGCTCCACCTCTGTCGCGCGGTCGTCCCGGGTATGCGCCGGCGCGGCAGCGGCACGATCGTCAACGTCGGATCGAAGGCGTCGCTCGGCGGCGACGCCGGGGCCGCCCCCTACAGCATCGCCAAGACCGCGGTCGTGCGTCTCACCGAGAGCCTCGCCGCCGAGGTCAAGCACGAAGGCGTGCGGGTGAACGCGGTCCTGCCGGGGACGATCGACACGCCGGCCAACCGCCGCGCCATGCCCGACGCCGACCCGCGCGAGTGGGTCGAGCTCCAGGCGCTCGCCGACGCAATGCTCTTTCTCTCGTCGCCGCTGGCGCGCGCGGTGACCGGCGTCGCCCTGCCGGTCTTCGGTCTCGGGGGCTAGCTACGGCGCCAGCAGGAGCGTGAGCGCGGCGCCGTCGGCGCCGGCGGGAGAGAGGCTCACGACCTTGACGCCACGCCGGGCGAGATCGACCACGACGTGCACCTCGTTGCCGGTCGTGGTGAGATGGAATCCGGTGCGCACGCTGCGCACGAGAGCCCCGCCGCCGTGCGGCGCGGGCCCGCGGTAGGGGTTGTCCATCCCTTTGAGCTTGACGAGGACGCGTGGGTTGTCGCCGCCGATCTCCGAATAGCTGAACGAGCCGGCGACAAATGCGGCGTCGCCCTTGAGGACGAGCGCGGTCTCGCCGGGCGCATCCGCCGATTCGTTCCAGTCGATGGCGAGCAGACGCCGCGCTCGCGCCGGGCTGATGGCCGCCGGCGGGGCCGCTGTCGCAGCCGGCAGCGCTGCGGGCGGCCGCGGCCCGGCGGCATCCGGGGCCGCGATTTCTGCCGCTGGAGCCGCTGCGGCCGAGACATCCGACGGCTCCTCGGGAGGCGCCGTCGTGGATCCCGGGCGCGGCGTCGCCGCTGCCGGCGAGAGCGCTCGCGGATCGACCCCGACCTCCTGCACCAGCGTCGTCCCCGGGGCCGCTGTCGCGGCCAACGGCTCGGGTCTTCGCGCGGCTGGGGCGACGGGAGCAGGGCTTTCTGGGGAAGAGGAAGCCGTCGGGTCGGGAGCGCTCCCGACGCCGAACTTCGAGCCCCCTTTAGTCCAGGCAAAGTAGCCGCCCGCTCCGGCGAGCGCGAGGACGAGGATCGCCAGTCTCCAGGGCGAACCGCGGTGCGCGCTCGAAGACGCCGCCGCGGCCATCGAAGGCAGGATCGGCTCCTCGCGCAGCGCTTCCCGGACGATGTCGGCGGTCTGGGGATCCGCATCGTCGAGCGGCGAAAAGACCGAGAACGGCCGTTTGCCCTCGGGTGGCGGCGCCGCTCCCGCGCGACGCGGCAATTCTTCCAGCGCCGCGAAGTCGAACGGCGGGGCCGCAGCCGGCGCGGCGCTCGCGGTCGGCGCCACCGGGAGATCGGCGGGCTCGGCGACTGGAGCCGCGACCGCGTCGGATACCGGCTCCGCTACCGGCGCGGGGGTCTCGGACGCCGGCTCGGTGACGAACGAATAACCGCTCGAGTCGAGGAGCGAGTCCTCGGCGAGCGACTGTTCGAGGTACTCGAAGAGCGCTTCCGCGATGTGATCCCGGCTCTGGGTGTCGAGCTGCTGGAAGCGGATGCCGACCCCGGCCGGCTGGCCGGGGCCGAGATAGCGCTCCCGCACCCAGACGACTTCGCCGGCGCCCTGGACGGGCTTCCGGTCGGCGCCGAGGTTGAACTCGAAGACCAGCTGTGTGCCGAGCGGCGGGGGTGCCGGGTGCTTGACGAACATGCCGGTCGCCGAGACATTGGCCGCGAAGCCGTTCTGATAGGCGACCGTGCCCTGGAAGTGCAGGCGCACGACTGCATCGAGCGGCATGCGGGTCGAGCGTTGGAACTCGCCCGCGACGTTGTCGTCGGACTCCATGGCCAGGCCTCAGTTTATGCCGAAAGCCTCTCCCAATCCGACTCGTCGGCATCGAGAGCGATGGCGAGGCTGCCGTTCGAGCCCGCGAACACCGGGTCGTCGACGACGATTACTTTGCCGCCACCCAGCTCGGCCAGGCTCTTCTCGAGCGCCGCGGCCAGGCCCCGGATGCGCGAGCCGCGCCCGGAGAGAATGACGTTCTGGCGCACCTTCTCCTGGTATTCGGGCTCGACGCGCGGCGAGAAGATCGAGCATCGTCTCGGAGAACGGCGCCACCAGGCTCTCGCAGGCGAGGCGCACCTCGTCGGTGACGTCGACCTTCTGTGCCTTGCCCTGCGCGGGAGCTGTAACGATGACCTTCTCCTTCTGGCTCGCCGACGAAGCCGTGCTCTTCCTTCCAGCCACGCACCATGTGCTGCGAGAACTGGATCCCGGGATGGTGCTCGGCGATGAGCTTGCCCAGGAGCTCGTCGACCGAGTCGCCCGCCCGGATCAGCGTGCGCTGATCCTCCTCGGTCGGATAGTGCCCCTTCATGACGCAGAAGTCGGTGGTGCCGGCCCCGATGTCGACGATCAGGGTGTGCAGCAGGGCCTCGATGCCGTAGGCCACCGCGAACGGTTCGGAGACGATGATCAGACCGTCGACCATCCCCTTCATGACCTGCCTGCAGCTGCTGCTTGTTGACCCGCAGCGTCTCGGCGGGCACGCCGACCACGGCGCGGACCTTGCGCTCCTTCTCCTCGCCCCCGCCGGCGCCCTCGGACACCGCGAGACCGATCAGATAGCCGAGGATCTCCTTCACCGCGGCGATGTCCTTTTCGGACCCCTCCTTGATCAGACCCTGCTCGAGAGGGCGGTGGAGGTCGAGGAGGCTCCGGTTCTCGATCGCCTCGGCGCCGATCATCACCGGCTTCTTGACGACCTTGCGCGCCACCATGTCGATCGGCCAGCCGACATAGCTATCGACCACGAAGTGGCCTCCGTTCGACGTCGAGATCGCGCTCTGGGAGGTACCGAGGTCGATCCCGACGGAAAGGTATTTCTCTTTTGCGCTCATCGCGTCCCTTTCTCCTCTGCAAGTTGCTCCGTGGCGAGAGAGTATGCCCGAATTCCGTCGAAAAGCGCGCGCGCGAGCCGCTCACGATAGTCCGCCTGGGCGAGGAGGCGGGCCTCCTCAGGGCTCGATAGGGAGGCCACCTCGGCCAGAATGGCGGGCATCTCGGTTTCGACCAGGACGAGAAACGGCGCCGAGCGCACGCCCCGGTCGCGAACCTCGCGGTTGATCTCACGCACCGTCCCGACGAGCCGCCGCTGCACGGCCGCCGCCAAGCGGCGCGACTCCTGCTGGCGCAGGTCGCTGTAGATGCCGTCCAGGAGTTTGCGCACGTCGGCCAAGGCATAGCCCGATTCGCGGTTCTCGGCGCTCGCGAGCTCGGTGATGAAGGGATCGTCGGAAGGGCCCAGATAGTAGGTCTCGATGCCGCGGTTGGCGCGGCCGTCCTTGAACCAGTTGAGGTGGATCGAGACGAAGAGATCGGCATGCACCTGATTGGCGAAGCGGACGCGGTCACGCAGGTAGAGCTTGTTGTCCGTATCGCGCGTCATCGAGACGTCGAAGCCGGCCCCCATGAGCAGGAGCGCGAGCCGTTGGGCGATGTCGAGCGTCAACGCCTTCTCGGTGAGGCCGACCGGCGTCTTGGTGCCTTCGTCCGTTCCGCCGTGGCCGGGGTCGAGCACGATGCGGTGCACGGAGACCGGGAAGAGGCGGGCTTGGAGCCGCGTCGGCACCGCGCCGGAATCGAGTCCGGGCAGATCCAGCATCTCCTGCAGGCCGCGGTCGGAGTCTGGGGAGGCCGGCCCCCGGGTCGCGGCAAACGGAGGGGACGGCGGGATCGTGAAAGCACCGGCGGACGACACCGGATGGACCGCGATGGGACGGAACCAGAGGACCCAGGCCCCGACTGCGAGCACGCCGAGCGCCAGGAGGCCCGCAGCGAGTCGGCGCGCGACCGGAGGTCGTCGATACAGCCGTTGGCGAGGCAGATTCCGGATCGCGCGCAGGTTGTCGTCCACGGCTCCGGAGAGGAGACGTCGCTTGAGACGCGGATCCATCCCGCGTCCAGTCGGCGGAGTCGAAGCGCCCGAGGCGGTCGTCACAGCGCCGAAAATGCTAGCACCAGGGGTCGGCGCCCACGCCCCGCGCCGCGGGTCAGTTGGCGTTCTTCTGGATGCGCTGCAGCGCGGCAGCGAGAGCGCCCATGCCGGCCGACTTCTTCGACTGTTTGAGGAAGGCCTGGTAGTCCGACTTCGAGCCTTCGAGCGTCTTGCTCTCGATAGTCAGCGAGATGCGCTTCTTGCGCCCGTCGACCTGGGCGACCTGCAAGGTCACCTTCTTGCCGACGCCATAAGTGCGCCCGACGTTCGCCCCTTTGGGCAGACCCATCTCCGAGGCGGGCAGGAGACCGGTGAGGCCCGGCTCGAGCAGAATGAACGCGCCGAACTTCTCGACCTTCTCGACCGTGCCGGTGACCTTGGTGCCTTCGGGGTACTTGGTCTCGACACCCTCCCAGGGATTGCCCTGCGGAGTTTCGCGGAGCGCCAGCGAGATGCGTTTTCTCCCGAGATCGAGCTCGCGCACCCAGCCTTCGAGCGTCTCGCCGGGAGCGAGCTTCGGGTCCTCCGCCTTCATTCCGGGCGCGAGCTGCGAGACATGGAGCAGCCCTTCGACCCCCGGCAGCAGCTCCACGAACCAGCCGAATTCGGACTTGCGCATCACCTTGCCGGTGAACTTGCTGCCGTTGCCGAGCTGCGCCGCGACGCTCTCCCACGGATCGGGCGCGAGCGCCTTCATCGACAGCGAAACCCGATCGCCGCCCTTCGGGAGCTTGATGACCTTCGCACTTACCTCATCGCCTACCTTGAGCACCTCGTTCGGATGAGTCACCCGCGAACGCTGGATCTCGGAGACGTGGATCAGACCCTCGACGCCGCCCAGGTCGACGAAGGCGCCGAAGTCCGTGAGCGAGATCACCTTGGCCGTGACGGTCGAACCGACGGTCAGGGCAGCGCGAGTCTCGGCGATCTTGTGCGCCTTCTCGTCGCGCAGCACGGCGGCGTGCGAGACCACCAGGCGGTGCCCCTTCTCCTCGACCCGGAGAACGCGGAAGAGGAAGCTCTGATCGAGATACTGGGCCGGCTCCTTGGGGGCGCCCAACTCCATCGACGAGCGTGGACAGAACGACGTGATGCCCTCGACCACGACGTGGAAGCCGCCCTGGTTCCAGCCGATGACCTTGCCCTCGACGTAGGCCTGGTTGGCGATCGCGGTCTGCACGATCTCGCTCGGCACGAGGGCGAGCTCCTCCGGGCTCGGAACGACGAACTCGTCCAGCGACTTGCCCGCCGGGCGATGGCGCTTCTCGCGCGGCTTGCGTTCGCCCTTCTCCTCCTTGCCCCGCGGACCGGCCTTCTTCGGGCGCGGAGCGGCGTCGGCCTTGGCCGGCTTCTCGGCGGTCGCCGGCGCGGGCTCTGCTGCCACCGCTTCCGCGTCCGGGGCCGCTGCGACGGCCTCCGGTGCCGCGCTCGCAGCTGCGGGCAGGGACGCGGAGGTCACATCTGCGCTGGCCGGCGAAGCGTCGGGAGTTTCGGGCGTGACGGGGCTGTTCTCGGACTCGGACATGCGGGACTCCATGGTGCGAGTTTCAGGGCGGTTCCGGCGAAGGCCTCCGGGGAGGCACGGATCGGCCCGAGGATAGCGCAAGAACCGCAAGGAGCGAAGCGGCTCGCGGGCCGGGTCGCGGAGGCTAGACTTCGCCGGGTGCCGGGGAAGACGCGCTTCGCCTATTTCGTCACCGCGCACGGATTCGGGCATGCCGCGCGCGCGGCGGCCATCGTCGAAGCTCTGGGCCGGCGGCTCCCGCGCTGCGAGGTCGACCTCCTGACCTCGGTGCCGCGCTGGTTCTTCGAGGAATCACTCAGCGTTCGGTTCCGCTATCGCGAGTTGCAGTGCGACGTCGGCCTGGTCCAGAAGAGCCCGGTCGAAGAGGATCTGGCGGCCACGCTCGTGGCGCTCGAGGGATTCTGGACCGCCGCCGAGCGCTCCCGGACCGCGGAGGTCGCCGCGGCGGTCCGGGACGCCGGTGCCGTTTGCGTGCTCTGCGATATCGCGCCGTTCGGTCTGGATGTCGCCGCTGCGGCGGGCCTTCCGTCCGTTCTGATCGAGAACTTCACCTGGGACTGGATCTACGAGCCGCTGGCCGCCTCCGAGCCGCGCTTCGCCCTCTGGACGGAGAAGCTGCGCGCGAAGTTCACCCACGCGGATCTGCATCTTCAACTCGAGCCGGTCTGCCGTCCCGCCGCCGTCGCGGTGCGCGTGCCATGGGTGGCGCGTTCGCCACGCCAGAGCCGGGCGCAGGTCGTCGAGCGGCTCGGAATACCTGCGGCGGACAGGCTCGTGCTGGTGAGCCTCGGTGGCGTGGAGCATCGGCTCACGAGCTGCGCTCCCTTGACCGGTTACCGCGGCGCCACTTTCGTGCTTCCCGGCGCGAGTCGCGAGGAGCGCTGGGAGGGGAATCTGCGTCTGCTGCCGCATCACTCGCCGATTTACCACCCCGACCTGGTCGCCGCTGCGGACCTCGTGGTCGGCAAGCTCGGCTACTCGACGGTCGCCGAAGCGGTGGGCGCGGGAACCCGGATGCTCTACGTTCCGCGCCCGGGATTCCGCGAGTCGGAAGTCCTCGCCCGGTTCGTCGCGCCGCGCCTGGCTGCGCAGGCGATCACCTACGGCGAGCTCGCGAGCGGCAAGTGGGTGGGACAGTTGCCGGAGATGTTCGCCCGCCCGCGCCCTGCCGCTGGCGCAACCAGCGGTGCCGATCTGGCGGCGGCGCGGATCGCCGACTGGTGGGAGCGGCGCCGTTGAACGCCCCGGAACATGGCGGCGGCGGAAGGGCGAATTCGGGTTGCGGACGCGGCCGGTGAATTCAGGGCGGGCCGCTCGACCAGGCGCTGGTCGAGCCGCGCTCGAAACCGTCCCGGAAGAGTCCGCCAGCGAGCTGGACGATCTTCGCCAGCGAGGGAACTCCGTCGGCGGTCAGCACGAACATCAGGTAGTGGCCGGGTGGGGCGAGCCGCGGATCGCTCGGGGCGACGGCGGTGCGCCCTTTCGGGGTGGCGGTCGAATCGAGCCGCAGAAACCGCTGGTTCATGTTGAAGCCATGGGTCACCGAGCCGAGGCGGACCCAGGTGACGTCGGCGACGGCCGCCTCCGGGCCGATCGTGAGCTGGAAAGCCTCGCCGAGCTGCACCCTCTCCGGCGCGGCGAGAATCGTCGGACGGGGGCCGCGGAAGAGATACGGCGGCGAGAAGATCTGGGCGTTCAGGTGGTCGCCGTCGCCGTGGTCGGTGTCGGCCGGATGGCCTCCCCCGGCGACCAGGACGCGGGCATCGGGCAGGAGCAGAGCGATCGAGTGATAGAGGCGCGGCACCGCCATCGCGGCGAGCATCGACCAGGTCTCGTTCTCCGGATTCCAGAGCTCCGTCGCCAGGACGGCTCCGGTCGAGTTGTTGAAACCCGCGGCGGAGGTTCCGCCGGTCGCGAGTGCCGTGCCGTCCGGCAGCAGGGTCAGATTGAGCTGGCGCCGCGCCTCGGCCATCGGGGGGAGCTCCCGGAATGCCGGGCTGGACGCCGTGAGGTCGATCGCCTCCACTGCGGCGGTCGGCGGATCGCCGCCGCCGACGAGGAGGATCGTGCCTTTGCCATAGGCGACCGCTGAGCCATAGGAGCGGGGGCCATGTCCACTGGCGGCGACGTTGCTCCAGGTGCCGGGTGCGGCGAGATCGAGCAGGGTCGCCATCTCATCCGGCCCGGCGACGAAGGCCCGGCCGTCCGGAGCCTGAAAGACGAGCGGGTAGTTCGGCAGCTCGCGCTCGGCTCCGGGCAGGCTCTGCCAGGCGAGCTTCGCCGGGCGGTAGATCTGCGGCAGCGGGTTCGGATCGCCCTCTTCGTCGTTGCCCGAGAGCACGAGGATCCCGCCATCGGCGAGCGTCGTTGCGGTCGGATACCAGCGCCCTGCATTCATCTCCGGCGCCATCGCCCAGGCGGGCGCGAACGGGTCGTAGGCCGCGGCGAACGGTTGCCCCTCGGGCACGGCGTAGTGCCCGCCGGCGACGAACAGGCGGCCATCCTCGAGCAACGCATGTCCGGAGCAGAAGGGGTCGTGTCCGGGCGGCGGTTCCGGAGCTTGGGTGAAGCTCCCGGTCACCGGGTCCCAGAGCCGCGGGTGGCCATCCCCTGCGGGTACGTCGTGCCGATCCCAGAAGAGAACCTGCCCGGTGGGGAGGAGATGGGCGTGGATCGGGATCGTCGGAAAAGGAAACGGCGCGGTCCACTCTCCGACCTCGGCGGGCAGGGAGAGCTTGGCAGGCAGGGCGAGCGAGGAGCGCGGAGCCTGAAGGGAGAGTCCCCAGGCGGCTCCTGCAATGCTCCACAGGGCCCAGGCGAAAGCCGCCAACGCAAGCCGGAGAGGGGGCAGGCGTCCCATTCTTGGCGCCAGCTTATCCGCGATCGGCTGATAAGATCTGGCTTCGCATGCCCAAACGTACGGATATCTCTTCCATCCTGGTACTGGGCTCCGGACCGATCGTGATCGGACAGGCCTGCGAATTCGACTACTCCGGCACGCAGGCATGCAGGGTGCTCCGGCGGGAAGGCTTCAGGGTCGTGCTGGTCAATTCCAACCCGGCGACGATCATGACCGACCCGGAGATGGCCGACGCCACCTACGTCGAGCCGCTCACCCCCGAGGTGGTCGAGAAGATCCTCGAAAAGGAGCGCCCGGACGCCATCCTGCCCACGGTCGGCGGCCAGACCGGGATCAACCTCGCGATGGCTCTCCACGAACGCGGCGCGCTCGAGAAGTACGGCGTCGAGCTCCTCGGAGCCGGCATCGAAGCGCTCTCGGTCGGCGAGGACCGCGAGCTCTTCAAGCGCGCGATGGAGGAGATCGGCCTCCGGGTCTGCCGCTCCGGCTATGCCGGCTCGGTCGAGGAGTCGCGCGAGATCGCCGCAGGAATCGGCTATCCGGTGATCGTGCGGCCGAGTTTCACGCTCGGAGGCGAGGGCGGCGGCACCTGCTTCAACCGCGACGAGCTCGACGAGGTCGCCGCCGCCGCGCTCGAAGCGAGTCCGTCGCACAAGGTGCTCGTCGAGGAGTCGGTCCTCGGCTGGAAGGAGTTCGAGCTCGAGGTCATTCGGGACCGCTCGGACAACGCCATCGTCGTCTGCTCGGTCGAGAACGTCGACGCCATGGGAGTCCACACCGGCGACTCGATCACCGTCGCGCCGCAGCAGACCCTCTCGGACGGCGAGTACCAGGCGATGCGCGACGACGCTTTCAAGGTCATCCGGCGCGTCGGCGTCGCGACCGGCGGGTCGAACATCCAGTTCGCGGTTTCGCCCACGACCGGGGAACGCATCGTCATCGAGATGAATCCGCGCGTGTCGCGCAGCTCGGCGCTCGCTTCCAAGGCCACCGGCTTTCCGATCGCGAAGATCGCGGCGTTGCTGGCGGTCGGTTTTACGCTCGACGAGATTCCGAACGACATCACAGGCAAGACCTTCGCGGCTTTCGAGCCCACGCTCGACTACACCGTGGTGAAGATCCCGCGCTGGGCCTTCGAGAAGTTTCCGGGCGCGTCGACCACCCTTGGCACGGCGATGAAGTCGGTCGGCGAGGTGATGGCGATCGGAGCCACGTTCAAGGAGGCGTTGCTCAAGGGGATCGCATCTCTCGAGCTCGACTCGAACGGGGCTCGGGAGGAGCGCGCCGCCGACCCGGTGCGCTTGAAACAGCGCCTGGTGACGCCGAACTGGGAGCGTCTCTACGCCGTCTTCGCCGCGCTGCGCCAGGGCTGGACGGTGGCCGAGGTGGCGCGAGTCACGCACATCGACCCCTGGTTCCTGTGCGAAATGAGCGAGATCGTCGACCTCGAATCCGAAGTCGCCTGCTGGGTGCTCGACTCGCTGCCGGTCGAGCTCTTGCGCCGCGCCAAGCAGTTCGGCATCACCGACGCGCGTCTCGCCCAGCTCGTCGGCTCGAGCGAGCGCGAGGTCGCGGCGTCGCGCAAGGCGGCGGGCGTCCACCGGGTGTTCAAGCGGGTCGACACCTGCGCCGCGGAGTTTCCGGCCGAGACCCCTTATCTCTATTCGACTTTCGGTGCCGAGAGCGAAGCGGAGCCCACCGCACGGCGCAAGGTGATGATCCTGGGTTCGGGGCCGAACCGGATCGGCCAGGGAATCGAGTTCGACTACTGTTGTGTGCACGCCGCGCTGGCGCTCGGCAAGCTCGGTCTCGAGACCATCATGGTCAACTGCAATCCCGAGACCGTCTCGACCGACTACGACACCTCCGACCGGCTCTACTTCGAGCCGCTGACTCTCGAGCACGTGCTCGCGGTCTACGAGACCGAGAGGCCCGATGGAGTCATCGTCGCGCTCGGCGGCCAGACCCCGCTGAAGCTCGCCAAGGGACTCGAAGCGGCGGGAGTCCCGATCTGGGGCACGTCGCCGAGTGCGATCGATCTCGCCGAGGATCGGAAGCTGTTCGGCGCGCTGCTCGCCGAGGAGGGCATCCGTCAGCCCGAGAACGGCACGGCGCGGACGCTGCCAGAAGCCCTCGCGGTGGCGCGGCGCCTCGGCTTTCCAGTGCTTGTCCGGCCCTCCTACGTGCTCGGCGGCCGCGCGATGGCGATCTGCTACGACGAGTCGACGCTGGCGCATTTCATGACCCAGGCCGCCGAGGTCTCCGACGGGCATCCGGTGCTTCTCGATCGCTATCTCGAGGACGCCACCGAGTTCGATCTCGACCTCATCGCGGATGGCAGGACTGCCGTGGTCTGCGGCATTCTCGAGCACATCGAAGAGGCCGGCGTCCACTCGGGAGACTCGGCCGCGGTTCTGCCGCCGCATCATGCCTCCGCCGCGGATCTCGACGAGATGCGCGGCGTGGGCCGGAGGCTGGCTCTGCGCTTGGGCGTCTCGGGATTGATGAACGTGCAGTTCGCCCGCCACCGGGAGGACCTCTACGTTCTCGAGGTCAATCCGCGCGCTTCGCGTACCGTGCCCTTCATCGCCAAGGCGGTCGGGTTGCCGCTCGTGGGAATCGCTTGCCGGGTGATGGCCGGAGAGAGCCTCGCCGGGATCGGATTCGATCGCGAGCCGCGCGCTCCGGCGATCTTCGTCAAAGCGCCGGTCTTCCCGTTCAAACGCTTCCCGGGCGTCGATCCGTTGCTCGGACCCGAAATGAAGTCGACCGGGGAGGTCATGGGCGTCGACGAGGAGTTCGGCTGGGCGTTCGCCAAGGCATGGATCGCGGCGGGTAACAAGTTGCCGCTCACGGGAGCCGCCTTTCTGTCGGTCCACGACCGGGAGAAGCCGGGTCTCGTTCCGATCGCTTCCCGGCTCATCGAGCTCGGCTTCGAGATTCTCGCCACCGGCGGTACGGCACGATTTCTGGTCGGCCGCGGATTCACCGTGAGCCGGATCAACAAGGTTCACGAGGGCCGACCTCATGTCGTCGACGCCATGATCAATCGCGGCATACAGCTGGTCATCAATACTCCGGTCGGCCGTGACTCGGCGATCGACGACGCGTACATCCGGCGCACGGCTGTGCGCTATCAGGTGCCCTGCATCACGACGCTCTCGGGCGCCCTCGCGGCGGTCGACGGCATTGCCGCCCTGAAGCGCGGGGGGCTCGTCGTGCGCTCGCTCCAGGAGCTCGGCGCGCGCCGTCTCCAGGCTGCGCCCAGGTCGTCCCGGGAGCCTTCGCCGATCGAGGTGCGCGCCGAGTGAGCCCCAACACTCCAGAGATCCGGATCTATACCGATGGCGCCTGCAGTGGCAATCCGGGGCCCGGGGGCTACGGCGCGGTGCTCGTCTCCGGCACGCACCGCAAGGAGCTCGCGAAGGGTTTTCGCAAGACCACCAACAACCGCATGGAGCTGCTCGCGGTCATCGAGGGTCTGAAGACCCTGAAGACCCGGCGCCGGGTGGAGATCTGGAGCGACTCGAAGTACGTCGTCGAAGCGATCGAGAAGGGTTGGGCGAGAAAGTGGCGCGACAACGGGTGGCGCAAAGCCGACAAGAAGCCGGCGCTCAATCCCGATCTCTGGCAGGAGCTTCTGGCACTCCTCGACATGCACCAGGTCAAGTTCCTCTGGCTGCGCGGCCACGAGGGACACGCCGAGAACGAACGCGCCGACCAGCTCGCCGTCACCGCCCTGCGTGGACCGGAGCTCCTGATCGATCGCGTCTACGAAGCTGGAAAATAGAGAAAGGCAAAGAACCATGAGCTCATCGCACCCAAGAGCCCGCGGCGGATTCGCGGGCGGCTTTTTGCTGTCCGCCATCTGCGCGTTCACCGCCCTCGGCGCCGCCTCTGCGGCGGCGCTCGCGAGCCCTTCTCCCCTCGCCGCGGCCGCTCCCCGCCAGGGAGCCTCCGTCGAGGGCATCACCGAGTACGGGCTGCCGAACGGCCTCAAAGTACTGCTCTTCCCGGACTCGTCGAAGCCGACGACGACCGTCAACGTCACCTACCTGGTGGGCTCCCGCCACGAGGGCTACGGCGAAACCGGCATGGCCCACCTGCTCGAGCACATGGTATTCAAGGGCTCGCCGCGGCACACCAATATCCCCCAGGAGCTCACCGCGCACGGCGCGCGACCCAACGGTTCCACCTGGTATGACCGCACGAACTACTTCGAGACCTTCGCCGCGAGCGACGAGAACCTCGATTGGGCGCTCGATCTCGAGGCGGACCGGATGGTCGACAGTTTCGTGCGCAAGGCCGATCTCGACTCCGAGATGACCGTCGTGCGCAACGAGTTCGAGATGGGCGAGAACTCGCCGCAGGGAGTGCTCGAGGAGCGCGTCCTCTCGACGATGTACCTCTGGCACAACTACGGCAAGTCGACGATCGGCGCGCGCGCCGACATCGAGAAGGTTCCGATCGGTCGGCTGCAGGAGTTCTACCGCAAGTACTACCAGCCGGACAACGCCGTGCTCGTGGTGGCGGGGAAGTTCGATCCGGCGAAGACGCTCGCTCTCGTGGTGAAGAAGTTCGGTCCGATCCCGCGCCCGGAGCGCGTCCTCGAAACGACCTGGACGACCGAGCCGGCGCAGGACGGCGAGCGCGGGGTGACGCTCCGCCGGGTCGGCGACGTGCAGGCGATCGACGTCGGGTATCACGTGCCGGCGGGCTCGCACGCGGATTACGCCGCGGTCGCGGTGCTGACGCAGATCCTGGGCGATACGCCGGCGGGCCGCCTGCACAAGGCGCTCGTCGAGACCCAGAAGGCGTCGTCGGTCGATGGCTGGGCGAAAGAGGGACACGATCCGAGCTTCATGATGCTCTCCGCCGAGGTGCGCAAGGAGAAGTCGATCGACGACGCACGCGACACGCTCCTCGCCACCGTCGCAGGCTTGGCCACGAATCCGGTCTCCGAGCAGGAGGTCCAGCGCGCCAGGGACAATCTGATCCGGCGCTGGGAGACGACGATGCGCAACTCCGAGCGCGCGGCGATCGCGCTCTCGGAGTGGATCGGGGTCGGGGACTGGCGGCTCATCTTCCTGCAGCGCGACCGGATCGAAAAGGTCACGGTGGCGGATGTGCAGCGGGTCGCCGCGGCCTACCTTCGCCCCGAGAACCGCACGGTCGGCCTCTTCCTGCCCTCCGAGGCGCCGATGCGGGCCGAGATTCCGGCCACGCCCGATGTCGTGGCGCTCACCGCCGGCTATGCCGGACGCCAGGCCCTCGACGCCGGAGAGGTTTTCGATCCAGCGCCGGCCGCCATCGAGGCGCGCTTGGACCGCCGCGCGCTCTGTCCCGGCGTGAAAGCCGTCCTGCTGCCGAAGGATACCCGCGGTGACACCGTCAACCTGGTGCTCACCCTCGACCTCGGCGACGAACAGAGCCTCCAGGGACGCCGCCTCGCCGGCACCCTCGCGGCGCAGATGCTCCTGCGCGGCACGACGAAGCACAGCCGCGAAGAGATCCAGGCGGAGCTCGACCGGCTGAAGACGCAGCTCTCGATCAACGGCGGGCCGGCCCAGGTCACGGCGGCGCTCGAGACGACACGCGCCAACCTGGTTCCAGCGCTTCAGCTCCTGGCCGAGATTCTGCGCCAGCCGGCGTTTCCGCAGAGCGAGTTCGACATCCTGCGGCAGGAGCAGCTGGCGATGCTCGAGGATGCCAAGACCGATCCGACGCAACGCGCCGCAGTGGTCTTCGCGAAGCACCTGCGGCCTTGGCCGGAGGGCGACCCGCGCTATGCGCCGAGCGCCGAGGAGGAGATCTCCAACCTCGGGAAGGCCACGCTCGCGGAAGCGAGCTCCTTCCATCGGGACTTCTACGGTGCTTCGGCTTCCGAGCTCGCCATCGTCGGCGATTTCGACGCCGCTCCGGTCGCTGCCCTCGTCGCCGGGCTGCTCTGCGACTGGCAGAGCGCGCAGCCGTTCACCCGCATGCCCTCACCCTTCGCCGACCGTCCGGCGACGTTCGAGGTCGTCGAGACCCCGGACAAGGAGAACGCGTTCTTCCTCGCCGGCGAGCGCATCGCAATGCAGGACTCGGACGCCGACTTTCCGGCCCTTACGCTGGGGAATTTCTTGACCGGCGGCGGCTTCCTGAATTCACGCCTGGCGCAGCGCCTGCGGCAGAAGGACGGGCTCTCCTACGGCGCCGGCTCCCAGTTCCAGGCGAGCGCCTGGGAGAAGGATGCCGGATTCACGGCTTATGCCATTTATGCCCCGCAGAACCGCGCGAAGTTGAAGAGCGCGTTCGAAGAGGAGATGGCCAAAGTGGTCGCCAGCGGCTTTTCCGAGAGCGAGGTGTCCGAGGCGAAGAAAGGCTGGCTGCAGGGCCGGCAGGTGGCGCGCGGCACCGACCGGGAGCTCGCACGCCTGCTCGCGCTGCGCGAGTTCCAGCGCCGCACGCTCGCCTTCGACGCCGACATCGACGCCCGGGTCACCGCGCTCACCGCGGCGGAGATCTCCGCCGCGGTGAAGCGATACCTCGACCCCTCCAGAATGACGATCGTGCAGGCTGGCGACTTCGCCAAAGTCGCGGCGGCGGCGGAATCGACGACACCAGCGAAGAAGGAGAACTGAAATGACGGCGCACCGCATCGAGAAGGACAGCCTGGGCGAGATCGAAGTGGACGGGGAGGTCTACTGGGGCGCCCAGACCGAGCGCGCACGGCGGAATTTTCCGGTCTCCGGTCTCGTCTTCCAGCGCCGCTTCATCGCCGCCCTGGGGTTGATCAAAGGGGAGTGCGCGGCGGTCAACGCCGAGATGGGCATCGTCGACGGCAAGCTCGCCAAGGCGATCGAGATCGCGGCGCGCGAGGTCTTCGACGGCAAGCTCGACGCCCACTTTCCGCTCGACATCTTCCAGACCGGCTCCGGGACGTCGACCAACATGAACGCCAACGAGGTGATCTCGAACCGCGCCATTCAGATGCTGGGCGGCCTGCAGGGCTCGAAGAAGCCGGTGCATCCGAACGATCACGTCAACGCCGGCCAGTCCTCGAACGACGTCATCCCGACCGCGATCCACGTCTCGGCCTTCGCCGCGATCGCCGAGGATCTCGAGCCGGCGTTGGCGAAGCTCGCAGGGCGCGCTGGCGGCCAAGGCGGTGGAATTCGACGACGTCGTGAAGATCGGCCGCACGCACCTTCAGGATGCCGTTCCGATACGCCTCGGCCAGGACTTTTCGGGTTTCGCGCAGCAGATCGCGAACGGCATCGAGCGCCTGCGTGCCGTGAAGCCGCGGCTCGCGGAGCTCGCGCTCGGCGGTACCGCGGTCGGCACCGGCCTCAATGCCCCTCCGGGTTTCGCCGACGCGGTCATCGCCCGCATGCGCGAAGCGCACCGGGCATCCGTTCGTGCCGGCGCGGAACCGCTTCGAGGCGCTGGCCGCCAAGGACGCCGCGGTCGAGGCGAGCGGCGCGGCGAAGACGATCGCGGTGTCGCTGAACAAGATCGCCAACGACCTGCGCTGGCTGGCCTCGGGACCGCGCTGCGGCATCGGCGAGATCTCTCTGCCGTCGCTCCAGCCGGGAAGCTCGATCATGCCGGGCAAGGTCAATCCGGTGATCCCCGAGATGACCATGATGGTCGCCGCGCAGGTGGTGGGCAACGACGCGACGATCACCATCGGCGGCATGAACGGCAACTTCGAGCTCAACGTCATGATGCCGGTCGTCGCCTACAACCTGCTGCAGTCGATCGCTCTCCTCACTTCGGCGGCGAATCTGCTGGTCGAGCGTTGCATCGCCGGCATCACCGCCAACCGCGAACGCTGCCTCGAGCTGGTGGAGAGGTCGCTCGCCATGGTGACGGCGCTCGCGCCGAGGATCGGCTACGACGCCGCGGCGGCGATCGCCAAGGAGTCGGTGGCGACGGGCAAGACCGTGCGCGAGCTCTGCGTCGAGAAGCAGGTCCTGCCGCCGGACGAGCTCGCCGCGATCCTCGACCCGCGGGCGCAGACCGAAGGCGGCATCGTCGCCGGCGGCGGCGGCTGAATCGGCGCCGCGCTTGGCTCCGGGTCCGGATTGAGATAGGATATCCGCATAAATCAGTACGGTCATTCAACCAAGGAGGCGGTCGATGAGTGCGTCCAGAATGCTCGTTTGTGCGGTCGTGGCTGGGTTGGCCCTGATGGGCGCTGGGTCGGTGGCGGCGGCCGTTCAGCCGCAGACGTCGGCCCACGCGGCCGGGACGATCCCGGCGTATCTGCCCGAGGTCTTGCTCTACAATCAGAACGACAATCCGGGCACCAGTAGCACGGGCAGCCAGAACTTCGAAGTCAGCTTCGACAGCTTCGATGACCAGACGGCGGACGACTTCGTGGTGCCGGCGGGCGGCTGGGCGATCGACAACGTGACAGTTACGGGCGTCTACTTCAACGGCACCGGCCCGGCTCCCACGGTCCACGTTTACTTCTATGCCAACTCGGGGACGTTGCCCGGAGCGGCGGTCGCCGGCTGCGACTACCCGGCGGTCGTTCCGGTCGATACCACGGGCAGCTTCTCGATCACCCTCGCCCCCGCCTGCACGTTGGCGCCGGGGACCTACTGGGTTTCGGTGCAGGCGAACTTGGACTTCGGGGTGGGAGGCCAGTGGGGCTGGACCAATCGCACGGTCGGCGCTGGGAGCCCCGGGGCCTGGCAGAATCCGGGCGGCGGCTTCGGAGCCGGCTGCTTGACCTGGGGGGTACGCTCGACCTGCGTTGTTGGGGACACCTCACCCGATCAGATGTTCTCCCTCTCCGGGGTCGTGACTCCGGTCGAGCTCACGGGCTTCGGCGTCGAATAGACCGTCTTAGTCGTTGTCCCAGCTCCAGCCGAGGGCGATCGACGGAATGACGTCGATCGTGTTGTCGCCCGCGTCGTAGACCCGGGCGCGGATCTCGGGGCGAAGATAGAGATTGCTGCCGAGCATGGCGCGGTAGCCCAGGCCGACGTGCAGCGAGAGCGTGGTCTTTTTGAGGTCGACCGCCGGCTGGGCGACATGGGCATCGACGTTCAGGTCGGTCAGGCCCAGGCCGGTGAAGATCTCGAAGCTCTTCCCCCTGGGATAGGCGACATAGGAGGCTTCGAGGGAGTCGATCCGCGCGTCGACGTTGCCGGGCCGGCCGTAGCCCTTGCCGCCGTTCTTCTCGTAACGCTCGTAGCTCGCCATGAGAGCCCAGCCGTTCGACGGCATCCAGGCGCCGCGCACGCCGAAGGAGATGTTGTCGTCGAGCTCCTCCGCGAGATAGTAGCCGGCGAACCCCTCGACCCGTCCGTGGCCCTCGGCCAGCAGAGGCGTGGGCAGCGCGCCGATGGCAGCGAGAGCCGTCAGCGCGGCCAGCGCAGGCATCCAGACAGTTGCTCCGGTCAAGAACAGCCCCGACTTCTGCGTCTTCTTCATGAGATCCCCCAAGGATTATGACGGCTGGTCCACGAGCTCTTCGAGGCTCGCGGCGTGGAAGCCGACCAGCAGCCGCTTGCCCCGACGCAGCAGAGGCGCGCGGATGTTTCCGGTCGGTCCGCGCAGCTCGTCCGGCGTCGTTCCAGCCGCCGGCCGCTTTTCTATCTTCTTGCCGCGCGCGATCCAGACCTCGTCGACCGTGCGAAGCAGTGCGTTGACTTCTTCCTCCGAAAGCGCCTTTCGGCTGCTGCGTTCCTGCCGCACTCCGACGCCCCGTTCGCGCAGCACCGCCCGGGTGCTCTCGCAGCTCTTTCAGCTCGGGCGCGAGTAGAAGAAATCGACTTCAGGCATGGCGAAAGGCTAGCACGGGGAGGCGCCGTACCCGGCTAATCCGAGCCCGAGCTCTCCCAGTCGTCCATGAGCCGGCGCTCCTTCTTGGTCGGCCGGCCGGCCCCTTTCTCGCGCGCCACCGGCGGCCGGCGCAGTAACCGGGCGAGCGGATCGGCGGCCGGCCGGGGCGGCGAGAGGTCTTCGAAGAGCCGCGGCACCTCGGCCTTGGGCAACGGCTTGTCGGCGATCTCCTTGACGACCAGCGTCCGCGTCCAGTCGCCGCCGACTTCGGCCTCGATGCGATCGCCGACCACGAGGTTGCGGTGCGGTTTGACGGCGACCCCGTTGACCCGCACTCGCGAGAGGTCGCAGGCATGGGCGGCGAGGGTGCGGGTCTTGTAGACCCGGGCGATGGTGAGCCACTTGTCGAGGCGCGCGGACATCGTCAAGATTCTAGGCCACCATGCGACTCCCGCGCCGGACGCTCTCTGGACTCGCCGCCCTCGCGCTCTCGGGCTGTTTCGAGCCGCCGGTCGCGGAGCGCATGCTGCTCGAGTTCTCCGCCGACGGCGCGGCACGGGCCACCCTGATGATCGATCTCGCCCGGCCGGAGGAATTCGAGTCCGCCGCGGCGCGCCGGCGCATCGCGGCGCGCGAGCGCGAGCTGTTCGACGAGAGCGACCCCTGGTTCGCCCGCTTCGCCGGTCTCACCGCGGGCGACGATGGCCTCTCCTGGCGGCGCACGGCAGGCAACCTCCGCGAGTTCCGCCGTTGGGCGGAGCTTGCCGACCCCGCCGGCTTCGCCGCCCTGTTCGCGGAGGACCCGGTTGACTTTGCGTACTCGCGGAACGGGGAGCTCGCGACGCTCGAGATCACGCCGAGCGGCGCGAGCCGCGCGACGCGCAAGGAGCGCGAGCGGGTCGAGGGCGAGGTCGCTGCGTGGAGCGCCGCTTTTTCCCGGTACCTTGGGAGAGTCTTCGAGCTCGAGGGCTATCTCCGGGATCACCCGGAGAGAAGAAGAAGCTGCTGGCAAAGGGTGTTCGACGTGAAGATCGACGCCGAACCCGAGTCCGGAGCTGCCGAGCCCGACCTCTCTCCCGTGGAGCGGACCTTGGCGCGGGATCTCGGCGACAGCCTCGGCGAGCTCCTCGCGGCGTTCGAGATCGACCGGACGGAGGGCTATTCGCTCGACGAGCGGGTGCGGAAGGTCTTTCATCCCCTGTCGGCGCAACTCATTGTCAGCCTGCCGGTGGCGGCGAGTGAGGTCGAGGGCTTCGAAGCTGGCGAACCCGAGAACGACGAGTACGGCTACGCTTTCCCCGAACGGAGCCTTCTCGCGGCGCTCGATACGCTGGAAGGCCGTTGGCTCGTCGCCGGGCCTCTGCGCGCCATGCTCGACCACCTGCGCGGCTCGCCCGACGCGACGATGGATATCTCGAGGTTCATCGAAGCCCCGGTGACGAAGGAGTCGGCAACGCCACCCGGAGCCATAGACGTAGCCGACCCCTTACTGGAGCTTCTGCGCCCCGAAGAGGCGTATCGTCTGGTTTGGCGAATACCTGAGAGCGAAGCCCAGAAAAGATGAGAGTCCCCCCGGAAGAGTTCGACGCCCTGGTCGAGCAGGCGCTCGGAAACCTGCCGGAGGAGTTCAAGGCGGCGCTCGACAACGTCGCGGTGATGATCGCCGAGGAGCCCTCGGACGAGGATCTGGAGGAGGTCGGCATCGACCCCGAAGATCCCGACCGCGACGAGCTCTTCGGCCTCTACCAGGGAACCCCGCTCACCGAGCGCGACAGCTTCTACTCGGGGCTTCCCGACCGCGTGCTGGTCTTCCGCGGCCCGATCCTGCGCGAATGCACCAGCCGCCGCGAGGTCATGCGCGAAGTGCGCGAGACCGTCCAGCACGAGCTCGGCCACTACTTCGGCATGGAAGAGGACGACCTGCCGTTCTAGGCGCCGGCCTAGTCGTGATCCGCCGCGGTTCGGATCCGTTCGACTCTTGGACTCGCCTTCTTCGGTCAGGGATTCGCGCTCGCGGAGGTAGAACTCCTCCTGTTCGAGGCGCTGGTCGGGGTCGGTCAGCTTCGCCATCTGGTCGCGATGGAGGATCTCGAGCTCGGCGATCTTGGCGGTGGTCTTCGCGCGGGCTTCGGCGATCGCCTGTTTGGTGGCGTCGGAGAGCGCGGTCGCGCTGGGGCGGTCGATACCCTGGGCTTCCAGGCGCTCCAAAGCGAGCTCGTAAGCCGATTTCATTCCTTTTGCCTTGTCGTTGGCAGCCATGATCGATCCATTGTAGTCCCGCGGACGCCCGGACCTCTCGGCCGCGCCAAGCTGACGCGACGGATGCCGGTTTTCGAGGCATCGCTTTTGCTAACGTCGCCTGCATGATCGAAGCGCAAGCCTTGACTCGCAAGTTCGGCGACTTCACGGCCGTCGCCGGCGTCTCCTTTACCCTCTCCGAGGGGGAGATCGTCGGCATTCTCGGGCCGAACGGCGCCGGCAAGACCACCACCATCCGCATGATCACCGGCTTCCTGCCGCCGACCTCGGGACGCGTCACCCTGGGCGGGCAGGATCTCTTCGGCGCCTCCCCGGACTCCGTTGCCGTGCGGCGGGACCTCGGCTACCTGCCGGAGAACGTCGCGCTCTACCCGGAGATGCGGGTCGCGGAATACCTGGGCTACCGCGCCCGGCTCGAGGGCCTGGACCGGGCCTCGACGCGTCGACGAATCGGCGAGGTGCTGGACCGGTGCCTGCTCACCGACGTGCGCCGCCAGGTCATCGGCACCCTGTCGAAGGGCTACCGCCAGCGGGTCGGGCTCGCCGGGGCCATTCTGCACGATCCGAAGGTCCTGATTCTCGACGAGCCGACCGTCGGGCTCGATCCGAAGCAGATCGTCGCGATCCGCGAGCTGATCCGCGAGCTCGGCCGCAAGCACACGCTGCTGCTGTCGACCCACATCCTGCCCGAGGTCGAGCTGCTCTGCGGCCGGGTGTTGATCATCGACCGCGGGCGGATCGTCGCCGAAGGCAGCCCCGATCAACTGCGCGAGCGTCTGGCAGGGCGCAGGTGGCGGTGACGGTGGAGTTCGCGGTCGCCGGCGGCGGGATGGCCGAGGCGCTGGCGGACGCTCGCCGGCGTGCGCGCGGTGCGGGCGCCGGCCGGATGCCGAGCCGGTCGCGAGATCCGCGCTCGACTGCGCGCAGGGAGCCGATCCGCGCGGCGGCGATCTTCCGCCTGGCGGTCGAGCGGTCGTGGGTCGCTCGTCGAGCTCGCCGCGGAGCGCGCCTCGCTCGAGGACATCTTCGTCCGCCTGACGACGCGCGACGCGGAAGAGCCCGCGGCCGCCTTCGCGGCAGGGGAGGCGGCGTGAGGGGCGTGCTGGCGGTCCTCGGGCGCGAGCTCAGGGCCTACTTCTTCTCGCCGCTCGCCTACGTCGTCCTGACCTTCTTCCTGCTCGTCCAGGGCTACTACTTCTCGGTCATCGTCGCCTATCTCTCCGACCCGCGCTCGCGGCGGCGGGCAGGCCGCTCGAGCTCTTCTTCGGCCAGACGATCTTCACCTGGCTGGTGCTGCATCTTCGCCGGCACCTTCCTGACCATGCGCCTGATCTCGGAGGAGCTGCGCAGCGGCACCATCGAGACGCTGATGACCGCGCCGATCTCCGAGACCCAGGTGGTGCTCGGCAAGTACCTCGCGGCGCTCGCCTTCTACGCTCTTCCTCTGGGCGCCGACGCTGGTCTACGTCGCGATCGTGCGCTGGTTCACGCCGGTCGACTGGGGGCCGATCGCCGCCGCGCTACCTCGGCATCGTCGGCATCGGCGCGCTCTTCCTCGCGGTCGGCGTCTTCGCCTCGGCGACGTCGAAGAACCAGATCGTCGCCGCGATCGTCACCTTCTTCTTCCTGCTCGTGCTCTTCAGCTGTCGGCCTGCTCGAGAACCTGGTCAACGGCGAGACCGCCAAGAAGGTCTTCGGCTACCTGAACCTCTGGCAGCACATGGACGACTTCAGCAAGGGCATCGTCGACACGCGGCGCCTGGTCTACTACCGAGCCTGCACCGCCTTCTTCCTCTTCCTGACCAGCCGCGCCCTGGCGGCGAAGAAGTGGAGGTAGGAGGATGAGCGCGAGGAACTGGCGCGGTGCGGTAGCACCGGCTCGCATGCTCGCGCGCCGGCGTGCTGCTGGTCGGCGGCGCTCGTCGGCATCGTCAACTACTCTCGGGATGAAGTACTACCACCGCTTCGACTGGACCTCCTCGCGGATCTACTCGCTGTCCGAGAAGACCGGCGCCATCCTCGCGGGTCTCGACAAGGAGATCGACGTGACGATCTTCCTGCCCGTGGGGTCGCCGCTCCACGACTCGGCCAAGGAGCTGCTCGAGCGCTACGCGGCGAAGTCGTCGCGAATCCACTTCCGGGTCATCGAGGCCGACAAGAATCTGATCGAAGCGCAGCGTCTGGTCGACAAGTTCCAGCTCTCGAGTCTGAACGTCGTCGTCTTCGAGAGCGGCAAAGACCGCCGGGTGGTGGAGGAAAGCGATCTCGCCGACTACGACTACTCGGCGATCCAGTACGGCGGCAGTCCCGAGCTCACCGGTTTCAAGGGCGAAGAGGCGTTCAGCGGTGCGATTCTCGAGCTCGTCGAGAGCCGCAAGCCCAAGGTCCTCCTGACCTCCGGGCACGGTGAGGCCTCGATCGACGAGGCGGGCGCCGGCGGGCTCTCCGGAGTGCGCGACCTGGTCGGCAAGGAGAACGTCGAGCTCGCGAGCTGGGCGTCGCTCGGCCAGGCGGAGGTGCCCACCGGCACCGATCTGCTGGTCATCGCCGGCGCCAAGGCGCGCTTCGTCGAGCCCGAGCTTCAGGCGTTCGGCAGGTACCTCGACCACGGCGGCCGGATGCTCGTCCTGCTCGATCCGGAGCTCGCGCAGGGCGGCGGAGTGCAGCCGACCGGACTCGAAACCTGGCTCGCTGCCTACGGCGTCCAGGTGGGCGCGAACATCGTCGTCGATCCGGGAGCGACGGTGCCGCTCTACGGCGCCGAGACGCTCTTTGCGGCAGCGACGGGAGCCCACCCGATCGTGCGCAGCCTCGAACAGGCCAAGGTCGGAGTCATCGTGGCGCTGGCGCGGTCGGTCGGCGCCGGCCGGGCGCCCGAAGGAACCGCGGCGCAGGTCCTGCTGCAGACCTCGGCGGACGGCTGGGGCGAGACGGATCTCGCGAACCTGCGCGCGGTGGCGAAAGACGCCAAGGATCTGACCGGTCCGGTCCCCCTCGCGGTGGCGGTCGCCGCGCAGGCCAAGGACTCGGCGCCGAAGGACCTCGAGGAGGAGGACATGCCGGCGGAAGCGCCCAAGCCGCCGACTCCGGGGGCCGGCCCGGCGCCGACCTGGCGATTGGTCGTGGTCGGCGACTCCGACTTCGCGACCAACAGCCTGTTGACGCTCTCCGGCAATCCGACCCTGCTTTCGAACACCTTCAACTGGCTGCTCGACCGGCAGAAGCTGCTGGGCATCGGGCCGAAGAAGCCGGAACAGGTGCGGATGACGCTTACGCCGGGCCAGCTCTCGGGCATCACCTGGCTGGTCCTGGGCGGTCTGCCGCTCCTCGCCGTCGTTGCCGGCGTCGCGGTCTACTTTCGGCGCAGGAGGTAGCGGCTGTGCGGGCCCGGACGCTGCTCATCCTCACCGCCGTGGTCGGCGCGTTGCTCGCGATCATCTACTTCGCCGAAGACAAGGTCGCCGGGACCGACGAGCGCACTGCGGCGGCGAAGCGGCTGATCTCCCCGAAGGCGGACGAACTTCTCGTCGTCGAGCTCGAATGGCAGGGCACCAAGGTACGCTTCGAGCGCGACGCCCAGTCCGCGAAACAGGAAGACGAAGGAAGGCTCCGGGCCGCTCCCCGGAGCGCCAGTGGCGCGCCCGTGGCGGATCACGCAGCCGTTCGCCAAGCTGGCCGACGGCGCCGCGGTCGATCGCCTCGCCTCGGAGCTTGCGGGTCTCGAGGCCGCGCGCGATCTCGACGGCGCGACGCGCAAGGACCTGGGGCTCGAGCCGCCGCGCGGGCGCGTGAACTGGAAGACCTCGGCTGCCGAGGGTCGGCTCGAAATCGGCGGCAGCATTCCGGCGACTCACGACATTGTCGTCGCGGCGAGCGGGCGGCGATCACCGGTGGTGACGGCCGACACGCTGCTCTCCGAGCTCTCCCGCCCGCCGGGCGACTGGCGCGATCGGGACGTCGTGACGGCGACCCGGGATCGGATCGAGCGCGTGACCTTGTCGCCAGCTGCCGCTGCGCCCGTCGTCTTCGCACGCAGCGGCGAAGCGCTGCGTCTCGAGAGCCCGGTGGCGGATTGGGTGGACCGCGATCTCGCCGACGGTCTGCTTGCCGACCTCACCGGCCTGCGCATGGAGACTTTTCTCGATCCGCCGCTCGCCGCCGACGTGGAGAAAGCGCTGGCGGAGCCGGCGGGCGTCATCGAGATTGCGATCGCGGGCGAGAAGGAGCCGCTGCGGATCGAGATCGGCGGCGAACGCGCGCCGGGCAAGCGGGTCTGGCGCGCCGCGGGGCAGGTCTTCGAGAGCGCCTCGAAGTTGAGCGGCGCCGTCGCTCGACCGGCGCGCGAGTGGCGCAGCCGGAACTGGACGCGCTTCGAGAACTGGCGCATCGAGAAGGTCCGCGTCGAGGAGACGGCCGGCGCGCTCGAGCTCGTGCGCAGCGACGGCGAGTGGCTGCGCGACGGCAGGAAGATCCCATTCACGGCGGCGAGCGAGCTCCTGTATGCCCTGACGGCAGCGAAGGCGGACAGCCTCGTCGAGTCGCCGGCGGCCTCGTCGGCAGACGGTCCGCGCCCGCCCCGCCCGTCCCAGTCGACGCTCACCGTGACGCTCTCCGACGCCGACGGCAACGAGGAGGTGCTGACCCTCGATCCGGCGACGGACCAGGGTTACCCGGCGCGCTCGCGCGGGCGCGGTGTGACGCTCCTCCTGCCGCGCAAGACGGTGGACGATCTCGAAGCGAAGATCGCTGCCGTGCGCGTGGCCGAACCGCTCGCCAAGTGAGATCTCCGCGTCCTCCTCGCGGCGCTCAGCCGCGGCCGGTTTCGGTGGCGCCGGCGTGCTCGCCGAAGACGCCGCGCAAGGTATCGGCGATCTCGCCCAGGGTCACCTCGGCGCGGACGCAATCGAGAATCGGCGGCAGGAGGTTTTCCGCCGTGGCCGCGCCGCGCCGCAGGGTCGCGCGCGCCGCAGCCACCCGGCTCCGCGTCGCGTGCCCGGCGAAACTCGCGCAGGCGCTCGACCTGGCTGGCCTCTCCCGCGGGATCGATCTCCAGGGGCGCGGGAACGGTCTCCGTTTCCGCCTCGTAGCAGTTGACGCCGACGACCCGGGCCTGCCCCAGCTCGACGCGGCGCTGGAACTCATAGGCCGCATCGGAGATCTCGTCCTGCTGAAAACCGCGCTCCAACGCCGCGAGCGCCCCGCCCATTCCGTCGATACGCACGATGTACTCGCGCGCCCGGGTGGCAAGGTCGTCGGTCAGGGCTTCGATCGCCCAGCTGCCGCCGAACGGATCGGTCACCTCGGCGACGCCGCTCTCGCAGGCGATGACCTGCTGCGTGCGCAGGGCGAGCCGCGCCGACTCCTCGGTCGGCAGCCCCAGAGCTTCGTCCCGGGCGTTGGTGTGGAGCGACTGGGTGCCGCCGCAGACCGCTGCCAGAGCCTGGATCGCGACCCGTACGACATTGTTGTCCGGCTGCTGGGCGGTGAGGGTCGAACCGGCCGTCTGGGTGTGGAAGCGCAGCATGAGGGAGCGCTCGTCGCGCGGCGCGTAGCGCTCGCGCAGGAGCTCGGCCCAGAGCCGTCGGGCAGCGCGGAACTTCGCGACCTCCTCGAGAAAGTGATTGTGCGCGTTGAAGAAGAAGGACAGGCGCGGCGCGAAGTCGTCGATCGCGAGCCCGCGCGCGAGCGTCGCGTCGACGTAGGCAAGGGCGTTCGCCAGTGTGAATGCGATCTCCTGGACGGCGGTGGAGCCGGCCTCCCGCATGTGGTACCCGGAGATCGAGATCGGATTCCACTTCGGGACCCGCTCGGCGCAGAAGGCGATGAGGTCGGTGGCCAGGCGGAGCGACGGCCTGGGCGGATAGATGTAGGTGCCGCGCGCGGCGTACTCCTTGAGGATGTCGTTCTGTACCGTGCCGCCGAGACCCTCCCAGGAGACGTTCTGCTCCTCGGCGAGGACGAGATAGAACGCCAGCAGGATCGGCGCCGTGGCGTTGATCGTCATGGAAGTGGTGACGCGATCGAGGGGAATCTCCGCGAACAGGCGCCGCATGTCGGCGATCGAGTCGATGGCGACTCCGACCCGGCCGACCTCGCCGCGCGCCAGCTCGTGATCGCTGTCGTACCCGATCTGGGTGGGAAGGTCGAAGGCGATGGAGAGCCCGCTGGTACCTTGGGCGAGGAGGTAGCGATACCTGCGGTTCGACTCGGCGGCGTCCGAGAATCCCGCGTACTGACGCATCGTCCACAGGCGGCGCTGGTACATCTCGCGGTGAATGCCACGCGTGAAAGGGTAGACGCCGGGCTCTCCGATCGCGCGCGCGAGATCGATCGACGCGATGTCGGCCGCTCCGTAAACGGAGGCGTAAGCGGTTTCGGAGCGCTCTCGGGCGGTTCCGGCGGCGGTCGTCGGGGCGGCTTTCTTGGGGTCGCTCACGAACCGGGATTGTAGCGCCGCGAGAGCCGTTTTTCGGGCTCCGCGCTCGCTTTCCGGAGGTGAGATGAGAGACAATGGCTAGGGGTTTGCCGGCGGGCCGCCACAATATCTTGCGGAAACCCCTTGACAGAGCCACACCGTCTGCCGCACACTCTGGCCCTCGGAAAAGTGCACAAGGAGTTGGGCAAGTAGGTCGGGGTTGCTGGACGGGTGTTGCGTGGTCGTATCGAGCGGTGATGCAGGTTGGGCGGTTAGGCAGGATTGCAGGTGCAGGAACCCTGGGAACCAGGTGACGACGGAGGAAGCATGGCAATGGAAATCAAAGTGAACCCCGAGACCCCCTCCGACCTCTCCCGTCTTCCCGGACTTTCGGGCGGCGTCTCGGAACCCGGAGCCTCGCAATCGCCCGCATCCCCCGAATCAGCCGCTGCGCTCGGTTCAGCCGCTGCGCTCGGTTCAATGCCTGCGCCGGGAACGGTTCACCCGGGCCTCGAATTCGAGCGCCACTTTTCGACCGCTGGCATCGAACCCCTGGACGCCGTCGAATGGGAGTTGCGCGACGCCGTGATCGGCAACGAGAAGGGCGAGAAGGTGTTCGAGCAGAAGGGCGTCGAGATCCCCAAGTTCTGGTCCCAGACCGCCACCAACGTCGTGGTCTCGAAGTATTTCCGGGGCGAGCTCGGCTCGCCGCAGCGCGAGACCTCCGCTCGACAGCTGCTCCGGCGGGTCGTGGACACGATCAGCCGCTGGGGCCGGGACGGCGGTTACTTCGCCTCGGAGGAGAGCGCCGCCGTCTTCCAGGCCGAGCTCTGCCACGTCCTGCTCCACCAGTACGCCTGCTTCAACTCGCCGGTCTGGTTCAATGTCGGGATCGAAGCGCAGCCCCAGTGCTCGGCCTGCTTCATCAACTCGGTCGAGGACACCATGCAGTCGATTCTGGGCCTGGCCAAGACCGAAGGCATGCTCTTCAAGTACGGTTCGGGCACCGGCTCGAACCTCTCCTCCCTGCGCTCGTCGCGCGAAAGCCTCGCGGGCGGCGGCACGGCCTCCGGCCCGGTCTCGTTCATGAAGGGTTTCGACGCCTTCGCCGGAGTGATCAAGAGCGGCGGCAAGACCCGGCGGGCGGCGAAGATGGTGATTCTGAACGCGGACCACCCCGACATCCTCGACTTCATCCGCTGCAAGGAGATCGAAGAGCGCAAGGCCTGGACGCTGATCGACGCCGGATATCCCGGTGGCTTCAACGTTTCTGGTGGCGCCTACGATTCGATCGCCTACCAGAACGCCAATCACTCGGTCCGCGTCACCGACGAGTTCATGAAGGCGGTCATCGAAGACCGCGAATGGACGACCCATGCGGTACGCGACGGCCGGCCGATGGATTCCTATCCGGCGCGCGAGCTCATGCACGCGATCGCCGAGTCGACCTGGGTCTGTGGCGATCCCGGGATGCAGTACGACACCACCATCAACGACTGGCACACCTGTCCGAACTCGGCGCGGATCAACGCTTCGAATCCGTGCTCGGAGTACATGTTTCTCGACGACACGGCGTGCAACCTGGCGTCGCTCAATCTGCTGAAGTTCCACGACGCGGACCGCGGCTTCGATGTCGGAAGCTTCCGCCATGCCTGCGAGGTTGTGATCACGGCGCAGGAGATCGTGGTCGATTACGCGAGCTACCCGACCAAGGCGATCGAGAAGAACTCCCATGACTACCGGCCCCTGGGGATCGGCTACGCCAACCTGGGCGCTCTCCTCATGGCCCGCGGCATGCCGTACGACTCCGACAGCGGTCGCGGCTACGCGGCGGCGATCACCGCGCTCATGTCCGGCGCCTCCTACGCGCAGTCGGCGCGCATCGCCGAGCAGAAGGGCCCGTTCGCGGGCTTCGCCAAGAACCGGGAACCGATGCTGCGTGTCATGCGCAAACACCGCGACGCGGTGAAGAAGATCGATGCGGCGCATGTTCCGCTGGAGCTCCTGCAGGCCGCCAAGCAGTCCTGGGACGAGACCGTGGTCCTGGGCGACAAGCACGGATTCAAGAACAGTCAGATCTCGGTGCTCGCGCCGACCGGCACGATCGCCTTCATGATGGACTGCGACACGACCGGCGTCGAGCCGGACATCGCTCTCGTCAAGTACAAGAAGCTGGTCGGCGGCGGCATGATCAAGATCGTCAACCAGACGGTGCCGCTGGCGCTGAAGCGCCTCGGATACGAGAAGGACGAGATCCGGGCCATCGTCGAGTTCATCGACGAGCACGACACGATCGAAGGTTCGCCGTTCCTCAAGCCGGAGCATCTGGCAGTATTCGACTGTGCTTTCAAGCCGGCTCAGGGCAGCCGCTCGATCCACTACAGCGGCCACCTGCGGATGCTCGCCGCCGCCCAGCCGTTCATCTCCGGTGCGATCTCGAAGACGATCAACATGCCTGTCGAGTCCAGTCCGGAGGAGATCGAGCAGGCCTACCTCGAGGGCTGGCGGCTGGGTCTCAAGGCGGTGGCGATTTATCGCGACGGCTGCAAGCGCAGCCAGCCGCTGTCGACGCGCAGGGACGAAGGTACTGCAAATGCGGGTTCTCTCCCGCCCGCCGGCATGCTGGCTACGGCCACCTCGAGCGCGGTGAACAGCGCGCCCGCCCGGCCCGGTCGCAGGAAGCTCCCGGACGAGCGGCGCTCGATCACCCACAAGTTCTCGATCAACGGCCACGAGGGTTACATCACGGTCGGCGTCTACGACGACGGCCAGCCCGGAGAGATCTTCCTGGTCATGGCCAAGGAAGGCTCGACCATCTCGGGTCTGATGGACACCTTTGCCACGATGGTGTCGCTCTCCCTCCAGTACGGCGTGCCGTTGCGGGCGCTGGTCGACAAGTTCTCGCACACCCGATTCGAACCCTCCGGCTTCACCAAGAACCCGGAGATTCCGATCGCCAAGTCGATCACCGACTACATCTTCCGCTGGTTGGCCTCGAAGTTCATGAGCCAGGAGGAGAAGCAGGCGGTAGGCGTGATCCTGCGCGAGCCGGCGCCGGTGGAGGGCCCTGTTGCCGCCGTCCGGCCGGCGGGCAGAGAAGCCGAGAGTGGCTCCCTGCTGACTTTCGTCAACTCCACGGACGCGCCCAGCTGCCACGAGTGCGGCGCGATCATGGTGCGCAACGGTTCCTGTTACAAGTGCACGAACTGCGGCTCGACGAGCGGCTGCAGCTGAAGGCGAAGTATTCCATCGCACGCAACGGGCAATTCAGCCCGATGCCATAGAGGAGGCTATCAACATGGCCACCAAGAAGGCGGCGAAGAAGCCTGCCAAGAAGGCAGCAAAGAAGGCCACCAAGAAGAAGAAGTAAACACGGCGGCGCTTCTGGCGCCGACCTACTCTTTCCGGGCGCTTGAGTCGCCTGGCATCTGCTTCTGGTTTGTACCCAATGAGCCTGGCCGTGAGGCCTCGGCTCTTTTTTTTCCTCGCGGCCGGCCTTCCCCATCCCGATTTCCGCCGAACCCGGTTATCGTTCTGCCCATGACGACTTCCTCGACATCGGCCGCCCGCAGCAAGGTCCTCTGGGTGCTGGTCGCTTGCGCTGCCCTCGCGGCGTCGCTCCTGGCCGGCGCCTGCGGACGCCCCGCGCCGGTGGGAGATCTCGTTCCGATGCCGGACTTCAAGCTCGCATCGCTGGGTGGAGAGAGTTTCGTCAAGGCGGACTTCGGGGACAAGATGGTGCTGTTCGACTTCTGGGCCACCTGGTGCGGGCCGTGCCACCTGCAGGCCGACATCCTCCGTGAGCTGTACCCGGAAGCCGCGAAGAAGGGGGTCGTGTTCGTGGCGGTCTCGACCGGGGAGGAGATCGGAGTGGTGCGCGACTTCGTGGCGCGAAGACCGTTTCCCTACGCGGTGTTCGTCGATCCGGAAGAGACCATCGGGACGGTCCTCGATATCGCCGCCCTGCCGACGCTCGTGGTGATGGATCGCAAGGGCCGAATCGCCTACCGCCACACCGGCGTCGCTGATGCGGAGGCCATCCTCGCCGCGCTCGACGCGGCGGCGCGGGACTGAGGGCGCTTGGAGCAGCTCTCCCTTCTCGGGCTCTTCACACGGCCGCGCCGCGAACGGCGGCGGAAGCTCCCGTCGCAGCGCTCGACCGCGGCCCTGGAACGCCTTGCAGCCCGCTTTCTCCGTCCCCTGCGCAAGCTCCGCTGGGCCTGTCCGCGGCGGGTGCGGGTGATTTTCAACTCCAGATTGCGCAGCTCGCTTGGCCGAGCGGATTTCTCGAGCGCCACGGTGGAGCTCAATCCACACCTTCTGGACCGCCATCCGCCGGAGCTCGTGCCCACCCTGGTGCACGAGCTCTGTCACCTGGCGGCAGGGGCGCGAGCCCGGCACGGTCCGAAGTGGAAAGCGATGATGCAGACCTGCGGCGAGAAGCCGACGGTCTGCCATACGCTCGACACCTCACACGTCAAGCGCCGGCGCAGGGTCTGGATCTGGCGTTGCAGATCGTGCGGCGAGGGCTACCCGCGCCACCACCGGGGAGCGCGACGGTATCGCTGCGCTGACTGCGGCGGCCGTCTCGTGGTCGTCGCCGAGGCCGGCGCACCATGAAACGGGGCGGCCCGAACGAGCCGCCCCGATCCGACAGTCGATGGTGTCGATGGCTTACTGCAGTACGACCAGCACGACGCGGCGGTTCTGCCCGCGGCCTTCGCGCGTCTTGTTGTCGGCGACCGGCTCCGACTCACCGTAGGAGATCGTCTCCATGCGGAAGAGCGGGATGCCCTGCTTGGCGAGATACTCCTTGGTGATATCGGCGCGCTGCTTGCCGAGCTTCTCGTTGTAGAGCTCGCCGCCGATATTGTCGGTGTGGCCCTGAATCTCGACGTAGACGTTCTTGTTCTCGGTCTTGAGCTGGGTGGCGAAGGCATCGAGCGCCGCCTTGGCCTCGTCCGAGAGGACCGCCTTGTCGAATCCGAACTTCACCTTGTCGTCGGAGAGCACGGTCTCGTAGAGGAGCTTGCCTTCCGCGAGCCGGCCTGCCGCCACGGCGCGATCGAGCGCCTGCTGCGCGGTCTTCGAGGCCGTTGCGACGTCGGCCTCGTTCTTGCTGATCCGACCCTCGTGCTGCTTGATCTTCGTCTGCGCGTCCTCGACCTGGGTCTGGACGCCGTCGACCCGGGCGCCGACCTTGCCGACCTCGGTTCCGACGTAGTTCTTGCTGGCGCAGCCCCAACCGGCCACCGCCACGAGCATTACCGCCGTTACTGCCAGATTGACTCTCTTCATTTCATGTCCTCCATCCTGGGTTGATAAGGCCTCTGCGGTCTCGGAAAGAGCACCTACTCACGGCACCGATTCACTTCGCCGCGGGGGGGAGCCCCGTATAGCCCATTCTCGACAGTACCTGTTTCGCCTTCTTGTTGCGAACGTCGACGTGGATGGGCCGGAAGGCGGTCCGGCCCGTGCCCTGAGTCTCGAAGCCCAGCACGTACTGGTAGCGCAAGTCGTCTGCCACGGAGGCGCAGGCCTCCTTCATCTCCTCTGGACTCGTGATCGAGAAGTACCTGCCGCCGGTCATGCGGGCCAGCAGGTTGAGCATATCGGCGTAGCGATAGATGTCCTCGCCCGGTTTTTCGATGGCGTACGGATCGCCGGACGAGAGTCCGAAGACGTAGACCGGGAGTTGCGCCCGGCGCACGATCTCGCGGGCCTCTGCCGCGGAGATCGAGCTCGCGTTGTCGACACCGTCGGTGATCAGCACCGCGGCCCGCTTGACATTGCGGCTGTCGCTCGAGATCCGCGGCAGGAGCGCGACGGCGTCGTTCAGCGCAGTCTTGCCGTAGCCCTCCCACGACGCGACGGATTCGCGCAGCGGCGGGAGCTCCTCGGTGAAAGGCACATCGATGTTGGTCGCGTCGCCGGCGAAAGTCGCCAGTGCGAATTCGTCGCCGGGCCGCGCGGCGTCCAGAAAGTAGTCTACGGCCTGCTGGCTCGCCTCGAGCCTGCCGCCGACGCCCATGCTCCCGGAGAGGTCCTGCAGAAAGACCAGGCTCCAAGGCGCCTCGCCGCGGGGCTCGAAGTCCGGAAAGTGAACCGAGCGGCCGTCGACTTTGAGATCGAAATCCTCTTTGGACAGGCCGTTCAGGTAGCCGTTCGGTCCCCTGACGATGACCGGCACGAGAATCCACGCCACCGAGACCTCTTCGGAGAAGGTCGGTGTGGACTGCTCCGCAGGCGTCCCGTCGGCGAGGAGCCCCGAAGCGGCCAAGTGCTGTGCCAAAACGGCGATGGCGGAGAGTGTCCGGCCAAACCGCCACGCCCGGGCTCTGGTAGCCTCGGCGGGAGGAAATCCGGTTATGAACATTCGTGACATTTCCATCAAGTGCGGCAATTGCGACTCCTATCAGACGCTCTCCGGCTTTGCGCGCCGGGAGGAGTGGAACGTCTATATCTTCGAATGCGACAACGGCCGCTGCGATCCGGCGGTCACCCGCACGCTGGTGGAAGTTCCCCGCGAGATCGACGACTTCGCCCGCCGTGACCCGGAATGGCGTGGTGGCGGCAAACACGGCGAATTCGGCGGCGGCTCCTCTACCGAGTGAGCAAGCCCTGTGCCCGTTTGGGACCAAGAGCGGGTTCTTGGCCGTATGTTACGCTTTTGTACGTACCCTTGAGAAGGGTTTTCGACCCACTCTGAGCCAGGTGGAGGAGTCATGAAGAAGACGATCGTTCACGTCGTCGGCACGGGGACCATCGGCGAGCCCCTGATCGGCCTGTTCACCGATTTCCGGGACAAGATGGGGATCGACGAGGTCACTTTTCACAAGCGCTCGCCGCTCGCCGGCGACCGCTCCAAGCTCCACCACCTCATGGCGCGCGGCGCCAAGCTCGCCGCCGACTCCGATCAGAAGGACGCCTTCGAGAAGCTCGGCCACGCGGTTTCCTACGAGACCGAAGAGGCCCTGTCCCGCGCCACGGTGGTTCTCGATTGCACTCCGGCCGGTAACGAGATGAAGGAGCGGTACTACAACCAGCTCTCCGGCCCCAAGGGGTTCCTCGCTCAGGGCAGCGAGTTCGGCTTCGGCGTCCCCTATGCTCGCGGAATCAACGACGAGGCGCTCACCCCCGGCAAGAATCGCTTCATTCAGATCGTCTCCTGCAACACGCACAACATCACGACGCTGATCAAGACCTTCTGCGACGAAGGGGAGGGGCGCTACGCGCTCGATCGGGGGACGTTCGTCTGCATGCGGCGCGCAAACGACATCTCGCAGACCAAGGACTTCGCTCCGGCGCCGCAGGTGGGCAAGCACGATGACGGCGAATTCGGAACCCACCACGCCCATGACGCCTTCCACGTCTTCGAAACCCTGAATCAGAAGTTCGATCTCTTCTCGAGTGCGGTCAAGCTGAACACGCAGTACATGCACTCGATCTGGTTCGACCTCGCGTTCAACCGCGACATCACCAAGGAGGAGATGATCGAGCGGCTGCGCGGAAACCTGCGGGTCGCGGTCACCGACAAGCGCAACTGCAACGAGATCTTCAGCTTCGGTCGCGACCACGGGTACTACGGTCGAATTCTCTCGCAGACCGTCGTCGTGCTGCCGACGCTCGCCGTGCGGAAGAAGCGGGAGCTCTACGGTTTCTGCTTCACGCCCCAGGACGGCAACTCTCTGCTCTCTTCGGTCGCGGCCGCGCTCTGGCTGATCGATCCCGACCAGGACTACCTCTCGCGGCGGCTCGAGCCGTTGCGGCGCTGGATGTATCAGGAGATCTGACGACGGGACTCCTCGCCACCCTTCCCGCCGTGCTGCGGTTGGGGGAGATGTCCATCGAAGGTCATTCGGTAGCGGGCGAAGAGACCTGGTTTCGCGTTCACCCGCCCGGCCTCGCACTGGATGCGGGGCGCGGAGCCCCGGCCCAGGCCGGGTCCCGGGATCTCTTCATCAGCCACGGGCATCTCGATCATGCGCTCGGCGTCCCATATGTTCTCTCGCAGCGGCGGCTGCACCACCTGGCGCCGCCGGCCGCACCGGATTCACCGGCATCGATGCCGACGACCCGGGTCTTCTGCCCGCGTCCCATCGTCGAGAGCCTCGAGGCGCTCGTCGAAGCCTGCGAGCGCCTGGAAGGGGTGGGGTATCCGCGTCAGATCGTCGGTCTTGCGCCCGCGGACCGCGTCGAAGTGGGGCGCGGCCTCGCAATCGAGGCGTTCGCGACCGACCACGTCGTGCCGAGCCTCGGATTCCATCTCCTGCGCCGGCGCCGGAAGCTCAAGCCCGAGTACCGGGAGCTCTCCGGCGACGAGCTCGCCAAGCTCCGCGCCGAGCGTGTCGAGATCGACCGGGAGTGCGAGGAGATCTGGCTTTCGTATTGCGGCGACACCGGTCCGGAGGTCTGGCGACTCGCGCCACGCCTTGCGGAGAGCCGGTTGCTGATGATCGAGTGCACATTTCTGGGCGACGAGGTGCGACAGCACGGCAGTGTCTACAAGCACCTTCACTTCGACGATCTGGTGGCGCACGAAGAGGATCTGGCCGGACACGAAGCCATCGTGCTGCACCACCTGAGCCGCAGACACACGCTCGGTGCCCTGCGGCGCGAAGTGAATGCGAGACTGCCACGGCTCGCGGCGCGCGTGCACCTGTTCGGAGAGGTTCCTCCATGACGATTCGCCGCGCGGGGACCGGGAAGAGATCGATCAGCTCAGCGGGAGGAGATTCATGACCTACGATCGCCCGGCCGCGGGCCTGCGCCTTTCCGAGCTCGAGGAGCTCGAGCTCACCATCGAGAAGCTCGTGGCGGGAGGCGATGGCCTGGGACGGTTCGAGGGCATTCCGATCTTCGTCCCGCGCTCTGCGCCGGGTGACCGGGTGCGTGTCCGGCTCGTCGAGCGCCGGCCGGACTACGGCCGTGCCGAGATCATCGAGCTGCTCGCCGCCGGGCCGGGACGACGCGATCCGCCCTGCCCCTACTTCGCCCGCTGCGGCGGTTGCGACCTGCAGCATCTCGAAGATGCCGTGCAGACCCGGCTCAAGGCGGAGGCGTTGCTCGAGACGCTACGGCGGATCTCCGGTCTCGCCTTGAAAGAGCCTCTGGCCGTCGTCTCCGGACCGGCATGGGGCTACCGGTTGCGCACCCAGATTCACACCCGGGCCGTCGGCAGCGGATTCGAGATCGGCTACTTCGCCCGGCGCAGCCGCGAGCTCGTCCCGGTGGCGAGCTGTCCGGTGCTCGTACCGGCCCTCGAAAGGGAGCTCGCGACACTCGCCCGGCGGTTGCCGGAGCGCGCGCCCTCGCGGCTCGATCTCGCGTCCGGCGACGGCGGGCAGGTCTCGTACGCACCCCTCGTCGAGGGTCTGCCGCACGGCGAGCTCAAGCGCAGGATCGGATCGTTCGAGTACCGCTTCGACGCCCGCTGTTTCTTCCAGGGCCATGCCGGTCTTCTCGAGGAGCTGGTGGAGGTGGTCGTCGGCCCAACGACCGGCGGGACGGCGGCTGATCTCTATGGCGGAGTCGGACTCTTCGCGTTGCCGCTCGCCCGCCGGTACGCCAAGGTCGTGCTGGTCGAGGGCGACCGGATCGCGGCGCGCTTCGCACGCAAGAACGTGCGGGCCCATTTCCCGCATCTCCCAGGTGCGGCGCCCGGTCTCGAGGTCGTCGGCCAGGCGGTCGAGAGCTGGGTGGCGAACGGTCTCGCCGAGGACCTCGACCGCATCGTCGTGGACCCGCCGCGCGACGGGCTCTCCGCGGTCGTCCGGCGCGTTCTCGCGAGCCGGCCTCCGCGCCGTCTGACCTACGTCTCGTGTCATCCTGCGGCCCTCGGGCGAGACCTCCAGGTGCTCGCCGAAACTCTCGCCATCGAGTCCCTGGTCCTGCTCGACCTCTTCCCCCAGACCGGACACATGGAGGCGGTGGTGCAGCTCGTCCGCCGCTAAAGTCCGGCGCTCGACCGGCGGGGCTTCCCGCGGCTGCTTCCGCCGGCGGTTGGGTTAGGATCCGGCGCAAGTCCAATGCCCGTTTTCGATCGTGATGACAGCCCACATCTGCCGGTGTGGGAGCCCCTCCAGCGAGAGGCAGAGCCGTTGCGCGCGCTGCTCAGGGTAGAGCTCGGAGCGCTTTCTCACCCGGGCAAGATTCGCAAACGCAACGAGGACCACCATCTCGCGCTGCGCGTCTCTCGAGGGTTCGAGACGATCGCCACGAATCTGCCGTCCGGGGATCTGCCGCCCCGGGTCGACCAGCAAGGGTACGTCCTGCTGGTGGCCGACGGCATCGGTGGCCGATCCGGCGGAGAGCATGCAAGCCGGCGGGCGATCGGGGCCTTGGTGGAGCTCGCGACCCGGATTCCGGACTGGATCCTGCGCCTCGACGACGCCCACGCCGGCGAGCTCATGCAGCGCGCCGAAGCCTACTTCGAGCAGGTCGACGCGATTCTCGAGGCCGAAGCCGCCGCGGATCCGGCGCTCTCCGGTATGGGCACGACGTTGACCGCGGTCTACCTCCTCGATCGCGATCTGATCCTCGCCCATGTCGGCGACTCGCGGGCCTATCGCTTCCGCGATGGCGCGCTGCTGCGACTCACCCAGGATCAGACTCTGGCCCAGGCGCTCGCCGACGCCGGCGTGATCGCCACCGAAGAGATCCGGTCGCACCGTCAGCGCCACATCCTCACCGGCGCTCTCGGGGCGAGCTCTGGAGCTCCCCGGGTCGAGCTCGGCCGCCACGACCTGCGCGACGGCGATCGGGTGCTCGTGGCGAGCGATGGTCTGACCGAGATGTTGGCGGACGAGGCCATCGCTTCGATTCTGCGCGCTCAGTTCGTGCCGTCTGCGGCATGCGAGGCGCTTGTCGCCGCGGCGCTCGAGGCGGGTGGCAGTGACAACGTAACGGTGCTGGTCGCCGACTGCCAGCTGCCGCCGGAACGCTGAATCCTCACGCAGCCGGAGGCTCCTTTCCGAGCTCCCGTAGAATGTCCGGGTGATGACCCCGACGTTCGCAATCCGTCTCGCCAAGCAGGATTTCAAGTTCTCGGTCGCCCATTTCACGATCTTCGGCCCCCGGAGAGCCGAACCCCTGCACGGGCACAACTACCGTCTCGCTCTCGAAGTCGAAGGGGATGCGGTCGACGACCTCGGACTCCTGGCCGATTGCGATCGCCTGAAGCGCGTCGCGCGCGCCGCTTGCGCGGCGCTCGACGACAAGGTGCTCCTGCCCGAGAGCAGTCCTCACCTCGCCGTGGGCAGGAGCGGGGGCACCGTGGGGGTGAGATTCGCCGGCCGCGACTACCGATTTCCGGCCGAGGAGGTGCTCCTCCTGCCGCTCGCCAACGTGACCATGGAGCTCCTCGCCCGCTGGGCCTGGGAGCGTCTGGCGAGAGTCGCCAAAGGCGGCGGCTTGCGGACTCTGGCGGTCGAGATCGAGGAGACTCCCGGGCAGCTCTGCCGCTACTGCGCGCCGCTCGCGCCCTCCCGCCCGGCCAGAAGCCGGGCGAAGACCTGACCCCGGTCTAGCGCGGAATTTCGACCCTGCGGCCTCGCCAGGGGGCGGCGCGCCCCCGCGCGCGATCGACCATCGCCCAAGCGAGGGTTGCTGCCATGAACAGAACGTCTAAAGGAAAGAAGGCTCCAGTAAGGGGGTTGTTGCTGGAAGATCTTCGTGCGAGCGCGGAAGCCACGACCCCCCCAAACCAGCAAGTTACGAGCGCTTTGGGCTCGCGGAAATGGAGCGCCAGCAGTAGAACGGTGAGTGTGGCGGCAGGGAGGAGGATCGCTGCTGTCGAGATCGCGGGCCGTGCGGCGACGAGGAGAGCGAAGATGCGTCGCCAGCCGCGAAACGTCGCTCCGAGCCCGCGGTACATCCGCACTTGGAGCGCCTCGCCGGCGCGGCGGAAGCCGACCTTGAATCCTGCCTTGTGCAGAGCGGTCGCGAGAGCCACGTCTTCGAGCGGCTCGCCGGCGAGCGCGGCGAAGCCGCCGATCGCGCGCAGGGCGTCGACTTTGAGCAGAAAATACTGGCCGTTCGCGACCGGCGGCCGGCCCTCGCCGCGCGCATGGGGTCGCCAGTCGCCGAGCATGAGATCGAGCAGGGCGTAAACCACGGGCGTGAGGATCGACTCGCCCAGCCCGACCGCCTCCTGCCGGCCGGACAGAGACAGGGCGTCGAGCCGGTGGTCGGCGACGGCAGCGTGGGCGCGCGCGAGGAGCTCCGGCTGGTGGCGTGTGTCGGCATCGGTGAGCAGAATCCAGGGGGTGACGACACCCTCGAATGCGGTCGCCAGGGCGTTGACTTTGCCCCCCCAGCCCGCGGCGAGCGGTCGGGCGGGGAGCGCGACCACCCGGGGCGCGCGGTGCACGATCTCGGCGAGAAGCTCCGGAGTGCGATCGATCGAGCCATCGTCGACGATCCGGAGGGTGGGGCCGCCGTCCTGGGCGAGCAGTGTCGCGACGCAGGCCCCGAGGTTCTCCTCTTCGTCGCGGACTGGCAGCAGGATGGTCGTCGGAGGGAGGGCCGCGAGGGGGGATGGCAGGGCGGGAGCCTGGCGCCTGCGGACCGCCAGCAGATAGGCGAGCGTGAGCCAGATCGCCGCGAGCAACGCGCCGAGGCCGGCGAGCGCGATCAACCGGTCGCGGGGAAGCGGGACGCGAGCAGCTGCACGATCTCGCCGGGCTCGGGGAAACGCCCTTCCTGTTTCTTCGAGAACAGGAGCTCGTCGTCGAGAGAAATCTCGAAGACGCCTCCCCGGCTCCGGATCAGGGTCGGCACCAGAGCGAATTTCCGTTCGATTTCAGCCGCCAGACCGGCGGCTCGGGGGCCGTAGTTTCAAGCCACGCAGTATTCGATGGTGACTCTGGCGGGGGTGTTTGCGGGCATCGTGGCTCCTTTGGCCGCCGGGTCAGCTCCCGGCCTCATGTTCGGCGCGCGCAGAGGGCGCCGGAGAAGAAACGGGCATAGTGCTCGCGTATCTGCACGAGCTCGGGCACGGAAACGACGTCGGCGAATCCGGTCGCGGCGAGTGCCTGCCGCCACTGCTCCGGAGTGAGAAAACCGTGCGCGCTGCGGACTCCCGGCTCGAGCTCGACCTGGGTGAAGCTGCGCAGCTGTTCGAAGATCAGCTCGATCGGAATCGTCTGCTGCGAAAACAGACGCTGGCACTCGCCGGCGACGAGCCATCCGCCGGGGGCGAGCAGGGAGCCCAGCCACTGGAGGCTGGCCCGCAGGTTGCGAGCGATGTGCAGCACGTTGACCGCGAAGACCAGATCGAAGCCCGCCTCGGGCAGGCCCTGGCCGGCGGGCGGATGATCGATGTCGTAAGCCTGGTCGGTGAGCGGGAGACCGGGATAGCGCTTGGCGAGCGTGCGGCTGGCTCTCCGGCGGAGCATCGGGTTCGGCTCCGTCAGGCGATACTCGGCGACCTCTTCGAGCCGTCCGCGGTCGCGGAGCTCGTCGAGCAGCGCTTCGGCGGCGCTCCCCGCCCCGGCGCCGACTTCGAGAATCCGAAGGCCCCCGATCCCGGCATGGGCGCCGGCCTCGGTTCCGGCCCGCAGTCGGTTGGCGGCGGCGATGGCGGCGAACCGGTTGTTGAGCGCGTAGATCGGGTTGGCGTTGTGAAAGTAGTCGAGCCAGAGCTGCATCCTGGCGCCGGAAAAGAGCGCTTGCTCGCCGGTCGCGGCACCGGTCAGGACCTTCGGAAAGGCCTCGCCGGCGGCGTCGAGAATGGTCAAGGTCGGCGCGATTGCGGGGTCGATCGCGAGCCCCAGGGCGCGCAGCTCGGCGAGCTCGGGAGTGGGAAATGCCCGCGTCAGCCGGAAGCGTGGCGGACTCGCCGGGGATCGATCGAGGTGGCCGGCCTCGGCCAGCCGGGCGAGCAGCCAGGCGACCGCCGGGCGTTCCTCCGCGGCGAAATGGTGCGTCGCGAGGATCTCCTCGACCGAGGTTCCGCGCTCGAGCTCCGGCTCGAGCTCGAGTTGCTGCGCGATGGCGACGACCCAATCCGAAACGTAGCGCTCGACCAGCTCGCAGGTTTCGTAGAGCCGGTCGGAGAACAGGTGGCGTGGGATCTCGCCGAGCAGGTCGTCCGCCGCGCTGGGGCGCGGCGGCGGCAAGAAGGGAACGAGCACGAGGACGATTGTAAACGATTCGGCGCGCCCGCCTCCGGCCGCAGCAGGGCGTCTTCAGCGACCCGCGAACACCACGCCGGGTTGCAGTTTCAGAACCGGCCGGGCACTGATCGCCGCGGCGACCAGGCTGACCAGCACGACCATCGCGCCGCCGAATAGCGGCGTGAACCACATCATCCGAAATGGGTAGTCGGCTGCCGCCTCGGCGATCGCGCCGGCGATCGCGCACAGCCCCAGGCCGAGGCCGGTGCCCAGCGCGCCGCAGAGGCCGGCCTGGACGACGACCATCGCCAGCAAGGTCCGCGCGGTCGCTCCCATGGCTTTCAGTACGGCGTACTGCCGCGCGCTCTCGGCGGTGAACATGTAGAGCATCACGGCGGTAACCCCGAACCCGACCGACATGGCGAGCGAGAGCATGGCGGCGATGTCGCCCACGTCCTCGGAGTTGACCAGGAACCAGCGGACGGTGTCGGCCTCGAAATCCTCCGCCGAGCGCGCCCGCAGGCCGGTCCGGGCCTGAATCCGGAGGGCGAGATCGCGCGGCGCGATGCCGGGGGCGGCGGCGGCGAGGACGAAGGTCACGCGGCGGCGCTCCGGCAGGAGGATGCGTTCGGCGTTGGAGACGGTTGTGAAGAGAAGGGGTCGCGGCGGGAAGCGAGGCAGCGCCACCGATTGGCCGCCGACCGTGACCCGGTGGTCGTTGATCAGCAGCTCGTCGCCCGGAGCGAGGGGTCGCGTCGGGGCGTCGAGATGCGGCGCCCCGCGCGGCCACTGGTCGGCCGGGAGGCGCGGCGTCTCGAGCTTGCCCGCGGTGCCGCCCGGGTCGACGACGACTGTCTGCGGAGCGCGGAGCACGGCTGGCGAGGAGCCGTCGTTCATCGGCGGAGCGCCGCTCAGGGTCGCGTCGTCGACGCCGATCACCTGGAAGTCCTGGAATCGGCCGCCGGGAAAGCGCACCTGCGCGGTGCCCAGGACGAGCGGCACCGCGGAAGCGACGCCCTCGACGCTCTCGACGCGATGGAGCGCCGCCGGCGGCAGGTTGATGGTCTGCTCGATGGACTCGACGGCCGGGTCCATGACCCAGATGTCCGCCGCTTCGTTCTCCGCGATGAGCGCAAAGCCGCGGGTCATGAAGCCACAGAAATAGGAGGCGGCGAAGGTGACGAGGAAGGAGGTGAAGGTGATGCCGAAGAGCAGCCCGGCGAATTTGGCGCGGTCCCCGACGAGCATCTTCAGCGCCACCCAGAGCATCTCTGACCTCCTCCGGGGAAGCGCGACAACGAGCCCCTGCATGGCGCTCTCATGGCGGGCTCGCGACGGGTGGTGCCGTCGGCGGCCGGACCGTGCCGGATCCTCGCTGACCCACGGGCGGCGCCTGGATATAGACGTCCACCTGCTGACCGATGTAGGCGCGCAGAGTGCCCGGATCGAAGCTGTAGATCACCTGCAGCACCCGCGTGTCGGTGCGCTCGGTGCTGTCGCCCGTGAACCCCGCCTTGGGAATGACCAACGGCTCGATGCGCTCGAAGCGCAGAGCGGTCTCGAGGCCGGAGTTGCCGCGCACGAATGCCCGCGCCGGCGCATCGGGCGTCACCCGCCAGGCGTCGTTCTCGTCGATCTCGACGCGCACGTGCAGGCGGGTGTCGTCGCCGAGCACCATCAATGGCGTACCGAGAGCCCCGGAGAGAGCGAGCTCGCCGACCCGGATCTTCACCTGCAGCAGACGGCCGGCGGCCGGGGCGCGGACCGTGCAGCGCGCGATCTCGCTTGCGAGCTGGCCGAGCTGGGCCTTGGCCGAGGCGAGCGCAGCCGCGCTGATGGCGACGTCATACTGCCGATTGGTGAGCTCCTCGCGACTGCTGACGCCCGAGCCGCTCAGGCGCTCGGCAACCTCGAGCAGATGCCTGGCCTTGGCCAGGCTGGCCTCGGCCTCGTCCTGCCTGGCGCGGGCGGGAGGCAGCTCGGCCAGCAGGGCACGGTCGTCGACCTTGAAGAGCGGATCGCCGGTCCCGACCCGGTCGCCCCACTTGGCATAGACCGCCAGGACGATGCCGGTGACCGGCGTGCCGATGGCGATGTTCTCGCCGCTCGCCTCGATCAGACCGGCGCCCGCCACATAGGACGTGAACGGCGCCCGGACCGGTTCGGCGACCGGCGCGCGGGCCGCCGGCACCTGGTTGCCCCGTATCACCATGGCGATGGCGAGACCCACACCGATGACGGCAGCCAGAGGAAGCAGGTACTTGCGCATCAGGTAGGGGCTCCGCCTGCCGCGACTTCGAGGATCTTGCCGTCATCCATATAAGCGACGCGATCTGCCAGCTCGAGAATCCGGCTGTCATGGGTGACGACGATCAGTGATCGGCCCGGCCGGCGTGCGAAGCGTCGCAGGAGCTCCATCACGGAGCGTCCGGTCTCGTGGTCGAGATTGCTCGTCGGCTCGTCACAGAGAATCAGCCGGGGCTCGTGCACCAGCGCGCGCGCGATCGCCACCCGCTGTTGCTGGCCACCGCTGAGCTCGGCCGGCAGGGCGTCCAGGTGGGCGCCGAGCCCGACCGTCGCCAGAACTTCACGGGCGCGGGCCGTGGCCTGCCTGCGCGGCAGACCGTTGATGAGCAGTGGAACGGCCGCATTCTCCGTGGCGGTGAGCGCCGGCAGCAGATTGAAGAGCTGGAAGACGAAGCCGATCGAGCTGCCGCGAAAGTGCGCGCGCTCGTTCGGATCCATGGGCTTGAGATCGCGGCCGAGGACCTCGCAGCTGCCGGCGTCCTGGTCGAGGATCGCCGCGACGACCGAAATCAGGGTCGTCTTGCCGCAGCCGGAGGGTCCGACGAGCATCAACAGCTCGCCGTCGCGCAGGTCGAGATCGACGCCGCGCAAGGCCAGCACCTTGACGTCGCCGGAACCGTAGGCCTTGGTCAGGCCCCGGCAGTGGACTGCCAACCCCGGGCCGACCGCTTCGGTGGCGCGCGCCGCATCGGCAGTCGCGAGGTTCGCGGCGGTCATCCTCTCGCGGCTCGCTCGACTCTTCTGGCGCGGGGCTGTCTCATCGGATGGCGCGGCGCCGACTATAGCTCTTTGAGATCACCCGCTCCGAGGTCGCCCGCGTGGAGAGGCGCTGGCGCTCCGCGGATCGATTCTCCGTACGAGTCGCCGATCGATTCCGAACGAGTGCTGCGCTAGGATCCGGGAGATGACTGCGAACAAGAGAGCCGGGCAGGACACGGCGGTTCCCGGGCCGGGCGCCCCGGATCCGGACGACGACCCGCGGATCGGGCGAATTGCGGGCCATGTGCGCGGGGTGCTGACCGAGCTCGGCCTCGATCTCACCGACGCCAACCTGCGCGAGACCGATCGCCGCGTCGCCAAGATGTACCTCGAGATGTTCCACGGCCTCGAGGAGGGGGCCGAGCCGAACGTCACCACCTTTCCCGAACGACGAGCGCTACAGCGCGATGGTGATGGAGAAGCAGATTCCCTTCTACTCGATGTGCGCCCATCACCTCGTGCCGTTCTACGGCCATGCCCACCTCGCCTACATCCCGAACGACCAGATCCTGGGGCTGTCGAAGTTCGCCCGCATTCTCGAGTTCTACGCCAAGCGCCCGCAGCTGCAGGAACGGCTGACCGAGCAGGTGGCCGACTTCCTGGAGACGCGATTGAAGCCCCAGGGCGTGATGGTGGTCGTCGAGGCGCGCCACCTCTGCGTCGAGATGCGCGGCGTGAAGAAGCCGGGAGCGGTGACCGTGACTTCGGCGATCCGCGGCACCTTCTATCAGAAGCCGGTCCGGGAAGAGTTCCTCGACCTTCTCCGGCGATGAGCCGGCCGCGCGCCCACTTCGCCGGCTGCGGGATCGCCGTTCCGCAGCGGGTCATCGACAACCCGACGCTCGCGCGCGTGCTCGAGACCAACGACGAGTGGGTGCGCGAACGCAGCGGCATCGTCGAGCGCCGCTACGTCGAGCGCGGTGTCGCCTCTTCGGACCTCGGCGCCGAGGCCGCGCGCGCGGCGCTCGCCGACGCCGGATGGCGGCCGACGAGATCGACTACATCGTCTGCGCGACGATGACGCCGGATCACTACTTCCCCGGCTGCGGCACGCTCCTCCAGCAGAAGCTCGGGATGCGCGCCGCTGCCCGGCGCTCGATATCCGCCAGCAGTGCGCCGGCTTCGCCTACGGCCTGCAGATGGTCGACGCCCTGATCCGCTCGCGGCATCGCCGCGCAACGTCCTGCTGGTCGGCGCGACGTCCACACCTCCCTGATGCCGTTCTCGGAGCGCACCTGGGCGGTGCTCGAGGGACGCGAGGAGGGACCGCTCCCGGCGGAGGAGTTCGCCTGGAACTCGCGCTTCCGCCACCTGCTGGTGCTGTTCGGCGACGGCGCCGGCGCGATGGTCTTCCGCGCCTCGCGAGCGGCGGAGGCCGGTGACGGTCGCGGCATCCTCGGCGCGCACGCTGCTCGGCGACGGCAACCACCAGGACATCCTCATCGTGCCCGGAGCTGGGCTCGTCGCGCCGGCCGTTCGTGACCGCGGAGCAGATCGCCGCCGGCGAGACGGTGCCGGTGATGGACGGCCGCCAGGTCTTCAAGCTGGCGGTGACCCGCATGCCCGAGGTCGACGCGCGGGCCTCCTCGCGCGAGCACGGCTACACCGGTCGCCGATCTCGACCTGCTGGTGATGCATCAGGCGAACCTGCGCATCAACGAGGCGGCGCAGAAGGCGCTCGGCCTCCCCGACGCCAAGGTGCACAACAACATCCAGCAGTACGGCAACACCACCTCCGCGACGCTGCCGATCTGTTTCCACGACGCGCGGCAGGCCGGCAAGGCCCCGGAAGGGTCGCTGGTCGAGTTCGTGGCGTTCGGCGCCGGGCTCCACTGGGGGGCCGTGCTGCTGCGTCTCTGATTCCCTCGCCGACGCACCGAACGGTCTGGCGGAGCGCGGGCGCGCCGGTCAGGGCCGTGCGAGGCCGGTGCGTTCGAGCTTGAGGAGCTCCTTGTCGAGGCCGTCGTAAATTTCGCGGCTGCGCTCTCCCCAGGCCTCCGGCGTGAATTTTCCCGGTTCGGCCGAGAGCTCGACCGCGGTCTCCTGCTCGGAGCGCCGCACCACCTTGATCCGCGCATCGCTCCACAGCAGGGCCCACTCGTCGGTCACTTCGACGCTCGAGTCCATGGGCGAACCCGCGACCTGGAGAGCGTTCAGGACCGCAACGAGAATCGGACTGCCGGCGCCCTTGAAGGGACTGCGATAGATGCGGGCGGCGGTCGAGCTTCCAGCCGGAGGGACGAAGGAGTCGGTGGTCAGCAGAAGCTCGAACGGTCGGGTCGTGGCGAGCTCGGCGAAATTCGCATCGCTCCGGGCGCGCACCCGGGAGCGCTCGTCGAGCGCGATGGCGCGCCCGAGATGTTGCGCGGCCAGCGCCGAGTAGCCGGCGAGGGCGAAGTTGCTGGCGACCAGATAGTAGGCCCCCGCGGAGCGTCGAGTTGGCCTCGAGATGGCGCTCGAACTCCTTGCTGGCGGCCTCGAGCTTGCCCTGGAGAAGGTAGACGGCGCCGAGGTTGATGGCGTTGTCGTTCGCTGCCGGGTCGAGCCTCTGGGCCGCCTGGAGCGCGCGGAGAGCGTCGTCGTAGCGCTTCTCGGCGATCGCGACGCCGGCCCGGTTGAGCCAGCCCTGGCGCAGCGCCGGATCGAGCGCGAGCGCCTGGTCGAGGTCCTTCTTGCAGTCGTCGAGCTCGCCCGCGATGCAGTGGGCCGTCGAGCGCAGGAGCAGGGCCCGGGCGTTCTTCGGCTCGCGCTTCAGGAGCGGAGCGAGAAACGCCAGCGCCCGGTCGCCGTCGCCGGCGTCGATGGCCTGCTGGGCCGCGGCCAGCGGATCGCGATCGACCGGCGCCGCGGACGCCGGGGCGGAAGCCAAGGCGGTTCCCACAAGTCCGACGAGCATCCAAGAAGCGAGGGATCGGCAGCCTGCCATGGGGGAAATCTATCTGACTCCGCCGCTCGGGGTCCTGTCTGGTCCGTATCCCATGGGGTCCTCGCGCTGAGGAGACGCGCTCCGGTCCCCATGGGAGCCCTCGGCCCAGCCACCCGTCGCTACCGGGTCAAGCAAGTGCCTTGGCGAGCTCCCAGCCAGTCGCCATTAGAATAGCGCACATGACCCCTGCACAGGAGGCCCCGGCGCCGAGCGAGATCGCGGCTGCGCTGGGCAAACGCGTCATCGGCCAGGCCGGCGCGGTGAAGGAGATGGCCATCGCGTTGTCGAAGAAGCTCGCGGGACTCCGGGTCGGGAACATCCTGATGATCGGCTCCTCGGGCACCGGCAAGACGACGCTGATGCGCTCGGTCGAGGGCTTTCTCGCCGCGGATCCGATTCTGGCGAAACGCTCGGCAGTGGTCCGCATCCACGCCAACGTCCTGGGCGAGGAGGCGCAGGCCGGGCGTCCCGGAGAGGCCGTCATGCGCCGCCTGTTGGAGCGTGCCCGCGAGCAGCTCGGGGACGGTGCCCCGGTGGGCGAGATCGTGGCGCGGGCGGCGCAGGGGTTGGTCTTCGTCGACGAGGTGGACAAGATCCGCAGCCACGTCGGCGGCACCACGAATGTCGCCGGAATCCGCGCCCAGGAGGCGCTGCTCACGTTGATCGAAAACGAAGCCGTCCCGGTCGTGCTTCCGGAGTGGCTCGGCGGCGGAGCGACGACATTCGACTCGTCGGGCCTGCTGTTCGTCTGCGCCGGCGCTTTCGAGGGCCTCTACGACGCGGTCTACGACCGGGTCACGATCGGCGTCGACAAGGGATCGCTCAAGCCGGTGACGATCGTCGAGGGCGGCAAGGTGAGAGAAGAGCTGCGCTTCGAGCTCCGGGACTGGCTCCGGAACGAAGATCTCTTCGACTACGGGCTGAGCCCGCAGTTCCTGTCGCGCTTCGATGCCGTGGTGATGCTCGATGACCTGGGCGAGGAGGAGCTGTTGAAGATCTTCCTCGAAGGGCCGGACTCGGGCTTCCAGCAGACGCGCGCCTTCTTCGAGAGCCGGGGCGTGAAGCTCGCCATGTCCCCCAACGCCGCCCGCGCCATCGCGCAGGCCGCGCGGCGACAGCCCCGCCTCGGCGCGCGGGCGCTCAAAGAGGTCTTCCGCAGAGTCATCCGCGACTTCGAGTTCGCCCCCGAGAAGCACGCCGGTCAGGGCGTTCTCCTGATCGACCAGCCCCAGGTCATCGCCGCGCTGGGCGAGTAGTCGCGAGGCCGCTCAGTCGATCGTGCCGGCGTCGCGACTGCGGCTGGGCCGCGCGGCGCGGGTGGTGCTGATGCGGCGGTGGCGGCGCTTGCGCAGCCGGCGGCGGATGCCCATCGGGAGGAAGACCAGCAGGGCGGCGGTGGTCGAGACGATGATCAGATGGCGGACGATCTTCGCGCGGTCGCCGGTCGCGGCGTCGAGGAGAGCGGAGGAGAAGTAGGTGAGGATCGCGATCGGCGGCAGCAGGCCGATCGCGGTGGCGGCGAGGAACTTCGGGAGCTTCACCCCGACCACCGCCGCCGCCGCGTTCACCAGGGTGAACGGGATCGGCAGGAAACGGATTGCGATGAGCGGCATGAATCCCCGCCGGTGCAGGAGCTTTTCCGCGCGCTGGATCTTGTCGCCGCCGATGCGCTCGACGAACTCGCGGCCGAGGAGGCGGGCGAGCAGGAAGCCGGTGAGCGAGCACAGGAAGATGCCGACCCAGTTCCAGAACGTGCCCCAGACCGGACCGAAGATCGCCGCGCCGGCGATGATGAACGGCGTCGCCGGGAGGCCCACCGAGCCCAGCACGACGATCGTCCCGACGAGGGCCGCCGGCGCCCACCAGAGGCCGCGCACGGCATCGAGCGAGCCCCGGATCTTCTCGACGGTCAGATAGTCGGCGAGCGGCGTGTAGCGCGCGGCGAGGAATCCGCCGACCACGAGCACGAGCAGGAGGGCGAACTTGAGCGCCGGTCCGCGCAGCGAGCGCGGCTTCCCGGCCGTATTCGGCGCACTCACCCGCGCGCTGCCCGGTCGAGCGCGAGGAAATCGCGCATGTGCGCCGTGAGGATCTCCTGCGCGGTCGGCTCCATGAAGTTCAGCTTGAGCTCGTTGATCACCATGACTTCGGCGTGCTTCCACTCGTCCCAGCAAGGCGGGCAGACGCGCCGTTGCAGCTCCGCCCCGAGCGCCCCCCGGAAAGGGGGGCGCGGGAGCCCCGCCGGCCGCGTGGCGCAACGCGGACAGAGGAGCGGGAGGGCCTGCGGGGCGTCCGTTTCCATCAGGGTCTCGCGGATTCGACCGGCGGTCTTGGCGCCTGGAGCGACCGGAAATAGTCGATGGTACGCCGCAGGCCGAGGTCGAGCGGGATGGTCGGCTCCCAGCCGAGAATCCGTCGCGCCTTGGTGATGTCGGGCTGCCGGGTCCTCGGGTCGTCTTCCGGCAGGGGGCGGTATTCGATCGGCGAAGCGGAACCGACGAGGCCGCGGATCCGTTCGGCGAACTCGAGGATCGTCATCTCGTGGGGATTGCCGATGTTGGTCGGCAGGACTTCGTCGGACATGAGGAGGCGAAAGATCCCCTCGAGAAGATCGTCGACGTAGCAGAACGAACGCGTCTGGCTGCCGTCACCGAAGACGGTGAGCGGCACGCCGGCGAGAGCCTGCTGGATGAAGGCCGGGACGACCCGCCCGTCCCGCGGGCGCATACGCGGACCGTAGGTGTTGAAGATCCGGACGATGCGCGTCTCGAGCCCGTGCACCCGGTGGTAGGCCATGGTCATCGCCTCGGCGAAGCGCTTGGCCTCGTCGTAGACCCCGCGCGGACCGACCGGGTTGACGTTGCCCCAGTAGGTCTCGGACTGCGGATGGACGAGCGGATCGCCGTAGGCTTCCGAGGTCGAGGCGAGGAGATAGCGCGCCCGTTTGACCTTCGCGAGCCCGAGCGAATTGTGCGTTCCGAGCGAACCCACTTTGAGCGTCTGGATCGGCAGCTCGAGATAGTCGATGGGCGACGCCGGCGACGCGAAATGCAGCACGTAGTCGAGCGGCCCGCCGATCTCCATCGGCTTCGAGACGTCGTGGTGGACGAGCTCGAAGTCCTTCCTTCCGATGAGGTGCGCGATGTTCTCGTTCTTGCCGGTGACCAGGTTGTCCACCGCGACGACTGAGATTCCCTCGGCGAGGAGGCGCTCGCAAAGATGCGATCCGAGAAAGCCGGCGCCGCCGGTGACCAGAGCTCGCTTCATTTTTCGGTCTCGCTTCCTGCTTCCACCGGGACGCGGCCGACGGAGAAGTAGCGGAAGCCTTCGGCGGCCACCCGCGCGGGTTGATAAAGGTTGCGCAGATCCACCATCAGCGGCGCCGCGAGCCGCGACTTGAGCTCCACGAAATCGAGCGCCCGGAATTGGTTCCACTCGGTCGCGATGACCACGCCGTCCGCGCCCTCGGCCGCCTCGTAGGCGTCCCGGCAGTAGTCGATCGGCGGCAGGTGCGGCTTCGCGGCCGCCATCGCCGCCGGATCATAGGCACGGACGCGGGCGCCGCGCGCGAGCAATCCTTCGATGACCGGGATTGCCGGTGACTCGCGCATGTCGTCGGTGTCGCCCTTGAACGCCAGTCCGAGTACCGCGACCGTCTTGCCGGCGAGGCCCCCGAACGCGCTCTCGATCTTGCCGAGCATGCGGCGCTGGACGCGCTCGTTGGCCGAGAGCACCGCATCGATGATCTCGAAGTGCAGGCCGTGTTCTTCGGCGATCTGCGCCACCGCCCGCGTGTCCTTGGGGAAGCAGGAGCCGCCATAGCCGGGGCCGGGGTGGAGAAATTTCGGACCGATCCGGTTGTCGAGCCCCATGCCGTGCGCGACCACGTCGACGTCTGCGCCGACCGCTTCGCAGATCTCGGCGACCTCGTTGATGAAGGTGATCTTGGTGGCGAGAAAGCCGTTGGATGCGTACTTGATCATCTCGGCGGACTCGACGTTGGCGACTACGAACGGCACCCCGGCAGCCTTGAGCGGGGCATAGATGTCGAGCAGGACGTTGATCGCGCGCTGGGTCCGGGCGCCGATGACGACGCGATCCGGGCGCAGGAAGTCTTCGATGGCCGAGCCCTCGCGCAGGAACTCCGGATTCGAGACCACGGCGAACTCCTGTCGGCCGCCGGAGTGCTCGCGGACCGCGCGCTCGACCATCTGTCCGGTGCCGACCGGAACCGTCGACTTGGTGACGATGACCTTGTAGCCGTTCAAGTTGTCACCGATCGACTCGGCGACCTGGCGGACGAAAGAGAGGTCGGCGCGACCATCCGGCAGCGGCGGCGTCCCCACCGCGATGAAGACCGCGCGGGCGTCGCGGATCGATCGGGCGAGGTCGGTGGTAAAGGTGAGACGGCCGGCGCGGACGTTCTTCTCGACGACCTCTTCGAGCCCGGGCTCGTAGATCGGTATCTCGCCGCGCTCCAGGGAAGCGATCTTCGCGGCATCCTTGTCCACGCCGGTGACGGTCATTCCGAAGTCGGCCAGGCAGGCTCCCGTCACGAGGCCGACGTACCCACTGCCGACAACACAGATCTTCATGCATCTCCCTTCCGGCTTCTTGCTCTGGAGCTGGTATGCGATCCGGAGATCCGGCCCGCGAGGGGCCCGCCGCTGCTGGTCTCGAGCCCGGGGCCCCAAGTCAGGCGCGCCTAGTCTATCGCGGGCGAGGTGAGGCCCGGTAGGCGGCGGCTGTTGAAATGGCGGAAGAGCGGCGAGCGGCAGGAATCAATGCGCAGGGCGGGCCCGGTACCAGGCGACGACGCGGCGCAGTCCTTCGGCGAGCGGCACTTTGGGAGCGTAGCCGAGCATCCGGCCGGCCTTCGTGACGTCGGCGAAGGTGATCGGCACGTCGCCCGGCTGTTCGGGCAGCATCTCGACCCGTGCTTCGACCGCGAGCGCCTCGGCGATCCGATGCACGAGGTCGATGAGAGTCGTCGTCGCGGAGCCGCCGAGGTTCAGGATCTCGAAGCCCGGTGCGAGGTCGAGTGCGGCGAGAACGCCGTCGACGATGTCGTCGATGTAGGTGTAGTCGCGGCGCGTCTGGCCGGCGCCGAAGAGGGGAACGGCTCTCCCCCGTGCCAGCAGGTCGGTGAACTTGGCGATCGCCATCTCGGGCCGCTGTGCCGGGCCATAGACCGTGAAGAAGCGCAGGCAGGCGGTGCGCAAACCATAGAGATGGTGGTAGTTGAAGCACAGCAGCTCGCCCGCCCGCTTGGTCGTGGCATAGGGCGAGATCGGCGAGTCCACCGGATCATCCTCGGCGAACGGAACCTTCCTGTTGATGCCATAGACGGAAGAGGAGGAAGCGAAGACGAAATTCGCCGGGCCATGGCGTCGCGCCGCCTCGAGCAGTCGTAGCGTCCCGATGCAGTTGACCTCCTCGTAGAGCACCGGTTCGAGGAGGCTCGGTCGCACCCCGGCGCGGGCAGCCAGGTGGATCACCGCGTCGAAACGGCGCTCGGCGAAGAGGCGGTCGACGAGCGCCGCGTCGCGGATGTCGCCTTCGACGAGACGCCAGTCGTCGCGGCCCGCGAACTCGGCGGCGTTCTCGCGCTTCAGCTGCGGATCGTAGAAGTCGTTGAAATCATCGAGCACGGTGACCCGATCGCCCCGCGAGAGGAGCTTGCGGGTGACGTGGCTGCCGATGAATCCGGCTCCACCGGTGACGAGGATGTGCTGGCTCATGCGCGCCCCAGAAGAGGCTGTCGCAGAGCTTATCGCAGCTCTCCGTGTCCTTTCTCGTCCGCCATCAGTTCGGATGCGCGGGCGGGGCGGTCCTGGGCTCCTCGAGGTCCTCCGTGAGCCGCTTCTCGGCGCCCTTCTTCTGCCGGCCGCGGACGAGGTGGCGGAGGATCACCGAGTCGTCGATGCCGGCGACGATGTCCTTCATCGCCTGGTAGAGCGCCGGGTCGTTGAGCATCTGCGCGCCGGAGCCCGGACCGTGGTCGAGCTTTTCGGCGACGCGATTCAGGTTCTCGACCAGCGACTGGAGCTCGGCGGAAACTTTGTCGCCGTAGGCTTCGTCGCCCAGGAGCTTGGGCAGCAGGGCGCGCTCCTGCTGGAAGGAAGCCGTCACCTTCTCGAGGTTCGCCGAGGCGTGTTCGATGCTGAGCAGAGATCTCTCCAGGCGTTCCTTCTGCTGCGAATCGGTGAGCAGCATCGAGAGCGCTCCCTCACCCGACTCGGTCCTGGCGAGCAGCGAGTCGAGCCGGTCGACCGTGCCCGCGAGCTTCTCGCCGAGAGTGCGATCGTTGAGCAGACGGGGGAGCGGGCCCGTGCCGCTGTGGAAGTCATCGAACATGCCTCGGATCGAGTCCAGCGTGGCGATGAACTCGGTGGTGACCTTGCGATTCGGCTCGACGTCCTTGGTGAGCTCGCCTAAGAGTCCTTCGCCGCGCTCCATGCGTCCGAGGATGGTCGTCAGCTGCTCGGTGATTCTGGTGACGTTGTTCACCAGGTCCTCGCCCGAAGCTCGCAGGCGATCCACGTCGGCGACTGGAGCCGTGCCGATACGCCCGCCCGCCGGAATTTCCGGGAACTTCTCCGAGCCGGTGGAGATCTCGATGTACTTGTTGCCGAGGAGTCCGAGCGTACGGATGCGGGCCATGGAGTCTTCGCGGATGCGGGCCGCGAAGCGCGCGTCGATTCGGACCCGGACCTCGATCTGGGTCTGCTGCACGTCTTCGGAGAGGTCGATCGCCGCGATCGATCCGACGCCGACGCCGTCGAGCTGGACATTGCTCCCGGTGTCCAGCCCCGAGACCGTGTCGAAGCGGATGAAGTAGTCGCGCTTGGAGGAGAAGAGATTGCGCCGCTCCCCGACGACGAAGATCGCCGTCATCCCGACGGCGAGCGCGACCAGGAGCAGGAGGCCGACCCTACGGGCGGCGGATGGATTCGGCGACATCGGCAGGTTCCTCTCTTCCGGCCAGGAAATCGGCGAGCAGGGCATCGCGTGAGGATTCCGCCTCGGCAAGCGTGCCGAGGAAGCGAAAACGGCCCTCCTCGAGAAACGCGACGCGGTCGGCGACGCCGCGGGTGAGTGCGAGATCGTGGGTCACGACGACCACCGTCGTGTGCAGGCGCTCGCGCGTTTCGCGAATGAGGCGCGCGATCGAAGCCGAGCTCATGGGGTCGAGCCCGGTGGTGGGCTCGTCGAAAAGCAGCGCCTCGGGTTCGAGAGCCAGAGCGCGTGCGAGCGCGACGCGCTTCTTCATGCCGCCCGAGAGGTCCGCGGGTGACTTGTCCTCGATTCCGGGCAGGCGCACGAGCTCGAGGAGGAGCGCCACGCGCTCGGCGAGCGCGCTCTCCGCGAGCGCTCGATGCTCGCGCAGCGGAAAGGCGAGGTTGTCGAAGACGTTCATCGAGTCGAAGAGCGCTCCGCCCTGGAAGAGCATCGCGACGCGCCTGCGTACCGGGAGCAGCTCGCGCTCCGCGAGACCCGCGATCTCCCCGCCGTCGAAGCGGATCGAACCGGAATCCGGCGGCTCGAGCCCGACGAGCAGTCGCAACGTCACGCTCTTGCCCGATCCGGAGCGGCCGAGGATGACCAGACACTCGCCGCGCTCGACCGTGAAGTCGAGGCCGGTGAGCACCTGGCGGGCGCCATAGCTCTTGCGCAGGTCGCGAATCTCGAAAAGGGGGGGAGTTTCGGACATCTGGAGTGGGGGCGGCTGTGGCAGTCAGAAAAGGGAGAAGAGCTTGGTAAGGAAGAAGTCCGAGACCAGAATCAGGATCGAGGCGAGGACGACCGTATTGGTGGTCGCCCGCCCGACGCCGTCGGCGCCACCGCGGGCGGTGAGGCCGTTCTGGCAGGCGACGATCGTGATGAAGAAGGCGAAGAAGAAGGACTTGCCGACGCCGCTCGCGAAGTCCTCGAGCGTGAGAGCCGAAAGCACATCGTTCATGTAGAAGGCCGCCGTCAGGTGCAGCTGGAGGACGGCGATGACGAGCCCGCCGAGGATGCCCAGAGCGTCGCCGACGAGCGTCAGAGCGGGCAGCATGACGAGCGCCGCGGCGAGCTTCGGCACGACGAGCTTGCGCACCGGATCGGCCGCCATCGCGCGCAGCGCGTCGACCTGCTCGGTCACTTTCATGGTGCCGATCTCGGCGGTCATGCCGGAGCCGATGCGGCCGCCGACGATGAGGGCCACCAGCACCGGCACCAGCTCGCGCACTGTCGACTTCGACACCACAGTGCCGATGTAGTACTTGACGCCCAGACCGGGCAGCGCGAGCGCCGTCTGCAGAGCGAGCACCATGCCGGTGAAGATGGTAGTGATGGCGGCGACCGCGAACGACCGGACGCCGATCTGCTCCATCTGCACCAGACAGGCCGACGCGTCCCAGGGTGGCGTGGCGAGCGCCCGGGTGGACTGCGCGGCGAGGATGGCGAGATCTCCTGCCTGCTCTGCGATCGTTCCGCCGCGCTCGGTCGCCTTGCGGCCGAAGGACTCGAGGAACGCCGGAAGCGGTCTCACGGGGCTCCGATCACGCGACTCGCGGGCGCGAGAAGCGCAGGTGCGCCAGGCCGAAAGCGAGATCGGCGAAGGCGATGGCGAATAGCGCCGCGAGATCGGGCCGGCCGAGAGCGGCCCCGGCGATGACGAGGGCTCCCAGCAGCCGGATCGCGATCGCGAGGCGGACGAACTCGGGATAGCGCCCGGGATCCCTGGCCACGATCAGGTAGAAGCCGGCGAGCGCCGAGAGGAAGAAGGCGATGAGCCAGAGATAGAATCGCTCTGCGGGCAACGGCAGGCCGAAGAGCGCGCCGATCTCGGTCGGCAATCCGACGAGCAGGAGGGCAAACAGGGCGTCGTAGGCAGCGCCAGCCCGGAGACTGACGGCGAGCGCCGGCGAAGTGGACTGCCGCGGGAGCATGGCCGGCGATACTAACAGGCGAAGATGAGAGGTCTGGTGCGAACCGAGAGCCCTGTGAGCGCGACGAGTGGGCCGGCGAGCGGCGCTCGGCGGAATGGGGCTTCGCCGCTGCGTACGCTGGCGGCGACGATCACGGGGAACATCTACCTCGTGATCGGAACGATCTTCTTCTCCGTCGTGTCGATCCTCGTGGCCCCGATTCCGCCACGCGGCAACTGGACCAATCGTGCCGCTCGCGCCTGGGCCAAGGGCCTGCTCGCGGCGAGCTGGATCCGGCTCGACGTCCGGCATCGGACGGCCGCCGGCGAGCTCCCGGGCGCCGTCGGTCACTTCGTCATCATGGCGAATCATCAGAGCCTGTTCGATATCCCGGCGCTGCTCGCAGCCATTCCCGGCCAGAGCCGGTTCATCGCCAAGAGCAGCCTGTTCAAGATTCCGGTCTTCGGCTGGGCCATGGCCCTCGGGGGGTTCGTCCCGGTCGACCGCAAGGATCGTTCGACGGCGCGCGGCAGCTTCACTTCGGCGCTCGACCGGCTCTCGCGCGGCGCCTCGATCGTGCTCTTTCCCGAGGAGACGCGTTCGCTCGATGGCCGGGTGCGACCGTTCCGCCGCGGCGGATTCCTCATGGCACTGAAGAGTGGCCTGCCGATCGTGCCGGTGGGCATCCAAGGTACGCTCGCCGTGCAGTCGCGGCGCAGCTTCCTGATCCGTCCGCAAATCGTGACGGTGAGCTTCGGCGAGACGGTGCCTCTCGCCGGGCGTTCGGTGCGCGATCTCGGGTCGATCTCGGCGGAGGTGCGCGCGCAGATCGCGGAGCTCGCGGGAACGGAATGTAACGATGAAGACGGCGTGGAATGAAGCGGAAAGGGTCAAAGCGCGATGAGCGGTGCGAATCGTCCGAGTGAAGAAGCGGTCTGGGAAGTCCTGAAGGGTGTCCGGTTCCCGGGCATGAGCCGCGACATCGTCTCCTTCGGTTTCGTGAAGCAGGTGACCGTCGAAGCGGGCAGCGTGCGCGTCCGGCTCGCGATCACCACCCAGAATCGTGCTGCGGCGGAGCAGGTTCAGTCCGATGTCGAGCGCGCGGTAGCCGGCCTGCCGGGGGCGGGACGCGTCGAGGTCGAGGTCGAAGTGGCGGCGCCGCTGTCGCGCGAAGAGGCGGCGGCGCGGGCGATCGCACCCAATCCGGCCCTGATCCCGGAGGTGCGCTCGGTGGTGGCGGTGGCGAGCGGAAAAGGCGGAGTCGGCAAGTCCACGGTGGCGAGCAATCTCGCGATCGCGCTCGGCCAGGCGGGCCACCGTGTCGGTCTCCTGGACGTCGATATCTACGGCCCGTCGTTGCCCACCATGTTCGGCATCGACGAGCGCCCAGTGGTCGTCGGCAACCGCATCCGGCCGTTCGAGAAGTACGGCATCAAGCTCATGTCCCTGGGGTTCATCCTCGATACCGACACGCCGGTCATCTGGCGCGGGCCGATGGTGATGAAGGCGATCGAGCAGATGCTCGGTGACGTCGATTGGGGGGCGCTCGATTTTCTCGTCCTCGACATGCCGCCCGGCACGGGCGACGCTCAGCTCACCGTGACGCAGAAGGTGCCGGTCGCCGGGGCGGTGATCGTCACCACGCCGCAGGACGTGGCGCTCTTCGATGCCCGCAAGGGGCTCGCGATGTTCCGCAAGGTGAACGTCCCGGTGCTCGGGATCGTGGAGAACATGTCGACTTTCATCTGTCCGAAATGCGGCCACGAAACCCACATCTTCAGGAGCGGCGGCGGCGAGCGCACGGCGCGCGAGCTCGACACCCCGTTCCTGGGCTCCGTGCCACTCGACGCCGCGATCGCCGAAGGTGGCGACGCCGGCATCCCGATCGTCGTCGCGGAGCCCAAAGGCCCGCACGCCGCCGCTTTCGCCCGGATCGCCGCCGCCGTCGCGGCGGCGATCGTCAAGCGCCCGCGCCAGGGATAGCTATCGCGACTCGGCATTGGCGAGCTTGGTGTATAGGTAGGTGCAAATGATGTATTATTTGGTGTATGAGAACGAACGTACACCTCGATGAGGAGCTCTTGCAGGCTGCCATGCAGCTCGCGGGGGCGAAATCCAAGCGGGCGATGCTCGATCAGGCGTTGCGGTTCTTCGTCGAAAAGAAGAGCGCCGACCGCGACCTCGAGAGTTATCGCGCGCGGCTGAGCAAGGTCCAGGCGAAAACCGCCGGCTTGAAGTTCGACCGCAGCGCGGCTGACCTCGTGCGTGAGGATCGCGAGCGCGGATGAAGGGGTTTGTCCTCGACACCAGCGTGGCAATCGCGGTCTATCTGCCGGAGAGTTTTTCGTCCGCCGCCCGCGGGTACTGGGACCGGATTGCGGCGACAGGCACCCGCTGCGTCGTCCCCTCGTTGCACTTCTGGGAATTCGGCAACGTTTTGCGGACCCGGGTCCGGCGCGGAGTCTTGAGCGCGCGCACCGCGCTCGAAATCTACGATCTGCATCTCGATGCCCAGCTCGAGATCCTCGAACCGGATCCGCGCGAGGTGCTCGGCGTCGCGCTCGAGTTCGGCGCCACGGCCTACGACGCGGTCTACATCAGCCTCGCGTTCGGCAGCGACCTCACCCTCCTCACCGCCGAGAGCGCAACGCAACCCTGGGTGGTCAAGCTCGGCGATCGCGTGGTTGCGATCGAGTAGCCGCGAGTAGCCGCGCCGGGGCGGGCGATTCAGCCGGCGGCGGGCGGGACGATGATCACGCTGCAGCGGGCGTCGCGGGTGACGTCGCTCGCGACACTGCCGAGCATGAAGCGCTCGAGCCCGGAGCGGCCGTGCGTCCCCAGGATCACGAGATCGACCTCGCGCTCGTGGATCTCCGCCAGGATCTCCTCGCTCGGCCGCCCCGTCCGGATTCGCCGGCCGATCGATCCCGCGCTCTTTTGCTTGCAGAGCGCGCGCTCGAGCTCGTCGAGGGCGAGCCGCTCGACCTGCGCGCAGGTGAACTGGAGGTCGGTCTGTTCGGGAAAGGGCGACAGGACGAAGAGCGCTTCGACCACCGGCACGTGTCCGCCGACGAAGGACCGCAGCAGCTCGCCGCCCCAGGCCAGCGCATCCATCGACGGACGGGAAAAGTCGATCGGTAACAGGACCTGACGGGGCGGCTCCAGAAAGGCGCTCCGGGCCAGCAGGATCGGCCTGCCGGAGTGGCGCAGCAGGCGGTCGGAGGTGGAACCTAGGAGCCGGCGGGCGAGTCGCGAGCCGCTTTCCGCCGGTCCCACGACGATCAGACCGGCGTCGAACCTCTTCGCGGCCTCCTCCAGAGCGAGGGCGGGCGGCGACGGGGTGAGCCGGAAGCCGGCGATCTCTCCGGGCTGGGCGCCGATGCGCTCTCCCTGCTTGGCGAGCGCGAGCTCGAGAGCCGCCTCGTGCTCGACCAGCAGCTCCTCGCTCGCCCAAGCCACCGGGAACGGATCGCCGATGTAGGGCATCGGAGGCACGTAGGCGTGCACGATCTCCAGCTGGGCGCCCACCAGGCGGGCGAAAGCGAGCGCGCTGGCCACGACGCCATCGCTCTGCGGCGCCAGAGAGCTGCCGACGACGATGCGCTTGAGATTCTGGATCATGGCCTCCTCCTTGGAGCTGCTGGACGAAAGCCGTCGAGCGTCGTTCAGTTTAGCGGCCCCCCGCGAGGTCCGGAACACCTCCGCGCGGTGGGCGCGCCCCGCCCCAGCGGGCAGGGCGCTATCCTTGGCTGGAGATGAGAGTCGCGGTGGTGGCGGATGCGCACCTCGGAGGACCGGGAGGCGAGGCGGAGCCGCTCGTCGAGCAGCTCCTTCGGCTCCCGGGGGAGGGCGCGAATCGCCTCCTCTTGCTCGGCGACCTTTTTCAGGCGTGGGTGGGGTTTCGCCAGTACGAGACGGCGGGCGTCCAGGCTTTCCTCGCCGGCATCGCGGAGCTGCGCCGTCAGGGCCTCTCGGTCGACTACGTCGAGGGCAACCGGGACTTCTTTCTCGCCGAGGGTCCGTATCGCGCCGCCTTCGACTCGGTCGGCACCGAGTGCGCTTTCGAATCCTCCGGCGTGCGCTATCTGGCCGTCCACGGGGACGGTCTGAACGACCGCGACCGTTCCTATCTCGCCTGGCGCTGGCTGTCGAAGAGCGGGCCGGTGAAGACGGCGATCCGGGCCCTGCCGCGCCGGGTCGTCGGACGCTTCGTCGACTCGACCGAAAGGCGGCTCTCGCGGACCAATTTCAAACACCGCTCGGAGGTTCCGGAGGCGGCGATCCGCCGCTACGGCGTGCGGCGCCTGGCCGAAGGCCACGACGTGCTGCTTCTCGGCCACTTCCACGAACCGCGCATTCTGCGCGTCCCGGGCGGCGAGATCCGCCTGCTCGACGCCTGGTTCCGCAGCCGGCGCGTCGAATGGCTCGGATAGAGTTTTCGGATGGCTCCGCCGACCCCGCCGACCGTCAAGCTGACCATGCTCGGCAGCGGCACGTCGACCGGGGTGCCGGTCGTCGGCTGCGATTGTGCCGTCTGTCGATCGACCGACCCGCGCAACCGGAGGATGCGACCGGGGTTGCGTCTCGAGCTCGCGGGTGGATCGCTGATCATCGACACCTCGCCCGATTTCCGCGAGCAGGCGCTGCGTTTCGGGATCGAGCGCGTCGATGCGGTGCTCTACACGCACTCGCATGCCGACCATGTCTTCGGCCTCGACGATCTGCGGATCTTCAACTTCCGCCAGCGGCGCTCGATCCCCTGTTTCGGCTCCGCCGAGACCATGAACCGCATGCGGCAGATCTTCACCTACGTTTTCGACGACGGGCAGGAGGGCGGCGGGAAACCGCGGCTCGATCTCGTTGCGGTACGCGGCCCGTTCGATCTGCTCGGCGAAAGCGTCGTGCCGATTCCGGTCGGGCACGGCGACATGGAAGTCTTCGGCTTCCGGGTGGGTCGATTCGCCTGCGTGACGGACGTCAACTTCATCTCCGAGGAGAGCTTCGAATTGCTCGCGGGTGTCGAGCTCCTGGTGCTCTCGGCGCTGCGCTACCGGCCTCATCCCACCCACTTCAGCCTCGCGGAGTCGATCGCGGTGGCGCAGCGCATCGGCGCCCGCCGGACCCTTCTGACCCACATCGCCCACGACATCGATCATGCCCGGCCCCTCGTGGATCTACCCGCCGGAATCGAGCTCGGCTATGACGGCCTGGTGGTCGCCCTCGACTGAGGGCGCGCCCGCGAGCGCCGCGATGGCTGCGAATGCCGCGACGGCTGCGAATGCCGCGATCACGGTACCCGCCGGGCGGCAGGCGAGAGGCAGCGTTCGCCCGCCGTCCTCGAAGAGCCTGACGCACCGCGCCCTGGCGCTCGCACTCCTGGCGCGCAAGCCCACCGTGATCGCGCGGCCTCTTCAGGCCGAAGACACCGACCTCTTCCTCGCGGCGCTCGAGGAGCTCGGCTTTCTCTGCGAGCGCGACGAGCGCAGAGTCACGGTCACGCCACCGGACACGCCGCCGAAAGAGGCCAGGATCTTCTGCGGCAACGCCGGCACGATGTTTCGCTTCCTGGTGGCGATCGCCGCCACGCTGCCCGGGCGCTGGCATATCGACGGCGTGCCGCGTCTGCGCGAGCGCCCCGTCAGCCCCCTTACCGAAACTTTGCAGCGCCTTGGGGTCGTCATCGATTTCGAAGCGGAGCGGGGGCACGCGCCGCTCGTCGTCCATGGCGGGAGGTTGCCAGGCGGACGAGTTCGACTCGACGCCTCCGGGTCGAGTCAGTTCCTCTCGGCGCTGCTCCTCGCCGGCCAGCGCGCGGAGAGCGCCCTCGAGGTCGAGGTGCCGAGCCTCGCCTCGGCGCCCTATGTCGGATTGACGCTCGACATGATCGAGCGTTTTGGAGGAAGGGTCGAGCTAGCGGGCGGGAACCGGTGGATCGCCCACCCGAGCGACCTGGGCGCGACCGAGGTCGAGATCGAGGCCGATTTTTCGGCCGCCGCCTATCCGGCGGCGGCGGCGGCGCTCACCGGCGGAGCGGTCCGGATCGAGGCGGTCTGCGCCGACTCACGACAGGGCGACCGCCGCTTCTTCGATCTCCTGCAGGCGATGGGCGCTCTCGTGCGCTGGAGCGACGGCGGCGCCACGGTCGCGCGCCACGGAGAGCTCGCCGCGCTCGACGCCGATCTCTCCGATATCCCCGACCAGGTGCCCACCCTCGCGGCGCTCGCCCCCTTCGCCAGGGGCACCACGCGCATCCGCAATGTCGCCCAGCTGCGCCTCAAGGAGAGCGACCGGCTGGCAGCGATGACCTGCGAGCTGCGGCGTGCCGGCGCCGAGGTCGAGGAGCTGGCCGACGGACTCGTCATTCCCGGGATCTGGGCCGAGGGGGCGCCGGCGGAGGTTCCCGTCGTCGTCGACCCGCACGCCGACCATCGGATCGCCATGGCGATGGCGCTCGTCGGTCTGCGGCGGCCGGAGCTCTCGGTCGCCGACCCCGGCTGCGTCGCGAAGTCCTATCCCGGATTCTGGCGCGATCTGGCGGGGCTGCTTCATCTGCCGGAGGAACCGGCGTGAACGGCGTCGCCGAGCGCCTCGATCACCCGGTGCTCGCGCCGGCGAAAGGCTGGGCGATCGACGCGGTGGCGTGCACCGACCGCGCCAAGCTCGCCGTCCTCTTGCAGGGGGCCGCTCTGCTGTCGCTCTGCGACGCCGCGGGCTGGTCGCTAGCCGACGGCTGGGAGAGTGCCGCGGTCGACGGCTGCGGGCGCCTCACCGGCCTCGTGGCGCGCCCGGGGCGCTCCGGCCGGCCGGCCCAGGAACAGCTGCGCGAGCTGCTGCTGCGCCTGTTTCGCGGCAAGACGCGGGTGGCCGGGCGGGGAACCGGCAGACGCGCGGCGCGCGAGCTCGCCGTGGTCTGGGAAGGCACCCTCGCGCCCATGTCGAGCGACGAGGCGATCGGACGGATCTTCGCCGGCGCGGAGTTCCTCTGGGAGGACGAGTTCGACCTGGCGCGCCAGTCGCTGCGCGGCTGGATGTCGCGCGACGGCGTCGAGCTCGCCTGGCTCGCCGGGCCGGCGGAGGTCCGCGGGCGCCTGGCTGGGACGCCGCGCCTGCGCGAGCCGCCGCCGGCGGACGCCGCCGGCGTTCTCCGCTATGCCGAGGCCCTGCTCGGCGCGGGGCGATTCGAGCAGGCGATCTTCGTGCTCGCCGCGCGCACCGACGTCGCGGCGCTGATCGTGCGCGCCACCTGTCATCTGCTGCTGGGCGAGCTGCCAGCGGCGCGGGAGCTCGTGCACGCTTTAGCCGCCCGCCCCTTGCGGGCGGCGGAGCGCATCGCCGCCGGCGATCTCGGCTTGCGCGTGCTGGCGCTCTCCGGCGAGCCCGACGCGGCGGCCGATTGGGCCGCGCGCGCTCTCGCCCAGGCGCGCACGGTCGAGACCCGAACGCGCGCGCATCTGCTCGCGGCGACCGCGGCGCTCGACCGCGGTGATCGCGCGGCGGCGGCGCGCCACTTCGCCGCCGCGAGCCCGCACGTTTGCCGGGGAGCGATCGCGCGCCCCTGGCACGAGGCGAAGGTCTGGCAGGCGCTCTCGGAGTCCAACGGCTCGGCGGTGGTCGAACACTCGCGGGCCCTGCTCGGATTTCGCCGCGGTATGCGGCGCTTCGAGGCCGGCCGGGCCTGGAACAATCTCGGCCTGGGATACCTCACCGGCGGGGACTTCGCGCGCGCCGAGCGCGCCTTCCAGCACGCGGCGCGATTGCTGCGGCTCTGCGACGGACCGCTCGCGATCACTCTCGCGCAATGGAACCTCGCGGAGGTGCGGCTACGCTCCGGCAGCCTGCTCGAGGTCGAGCCGATCCTGCGCGCCGCGATGGCGCACAATCGCAAGAGCGGTAACCGCCGCGGGCTGACGGTCGACGAGGCGCTCTGGATCCGGCTCGAGCTGGTGCGCGGGCACCCCGAAGTGGCGGTCGAGCGCTGCCGCGCCTGGCTCGCCGAACAGGCGCGTTGGGGGCTCGAGTACCATCGGCCACAACTCGCGGTGCTGGCGGCGCGGGCCCTCGGCTGGCTGGAACGACCCAGCGAGTCCGCCGAATGGCTTGCCGGTGTCGACGCGGCGGGCCTGGGCGAGCTCGAAGCCGAAGAGCTGCCGGCGCTCTTTGCGTTGGCCGGGGATCTCGAGCAGGCCCGAATGCACGCGCGTGCGGGAGTCCATGCGGCGCTTTGGCTGCCGGTCCTGGCCGGCGAGCCGCCGCCCGCCGAGGCCTTCACGGCGCTCGACGCGCCGAATTCGCGAACCTTGCTGCCGCCGTTCCGGCGGGCGCGGCTGCTCCTCGATCTCGAGTTGGCTCTGCCCGGCGCCGTTCCGCGGGTCGAACGCGAAGGCGCGGCCGTGCTCTTTCGGCGGCTCGGGGCGGCGCGTTATGCGGCGATCCTGGCCCGTGGAGAAGCGGGGTTGTGGGCCGCTCTGCGCGACTACCTCCTGCGTCCGCCGGGGGATCGCGTCGCGCTCGCCGAGCTCCTCCGCGCCGTCGGAGCGCCGGAGGCCGAGCTCCACTGGAGCGGCCCGGCGGGCGATCGCAGGCTGGTCGAGGGGAGCGGAGCGGCCGGCGCGGCGGTCGAAGAGCTCTCCGCCGACGGCGCCGGGGGTAGCCTGCGGTTGCGCGCCGCGCGGATCGACGACGTCCTGCGTGCGATCTTCGCACTCCTGCTGCGCGAGTTGCCGCAACCGGAGGCGGAGGCGCCGGGCGCCTTGGCGGGAGCGAGCCCGGAGGGCACCGACGCGGGCGCTGCCGCTGCGGGACTCGTCGGGCGGTCCCCCCTGCTCGCGGCAGCGGTCGAGCGCCTGCGGAAGTTCGCGCCGAGCGACATGCCGGTACTCATCCTGGGCGAGAGCGGCTCGGGCAAGGAGCTCGCGGCGCGCGAGATCCGCCGTGCGAGCGCGCGGGCGGGCGGGCCGTGGGTACCGGTGAACTGTGCGGCGCTCTCGGAGACCTTGCTGCTGTCGGACCTCTTCGGCCACTCGCGCGGAGCGTTCACCGGCGCCGACCGCGCGCGCGCCGGCGTCTTCGAGACCGCGAATGGCGGCACGGTCTTTCTCGACGAGATCGGCGATCTGCCCCCGGTCGCGCAGGGCAACCTCCTGCGCGTCCTCGAACAGGGGGAGGTCCGCCGCCTCGGGGAGTCGACGGCCCGCAGAGTGGACGTTCGCCTGGTGGCCGCGACCCACCGCGATCTTGCGGCGATGGTGCGCGACGGGAAGTTCCGCCAGGATCTCTACTACCGCCTCAAGGTCTGCACGGTGACCATGCCTCCTCTGCGCGATCGCGGCGACGACCGGATGCAGCTCGCCGAGCATTTTCTCGCCGGCGAGCGCCGCCGCCGCGCACTGCCCCAGCTGCACCTCGCCGCGGACGCGCGGCGCGCGATCGACGCGCACCGTTGGCCGGGCAACGTGCGCGAGCTCGCCCACGCCCTCCAGGCGGCGACAGCGCTGGCCGGCAACGGGCCGATCACCGCGCGGATGCTCGATCTCGACGCACCGGCGGGAGAGGAGAGCGTGAACGAGGCGAGTGCCTACCACCGGCAGGTCGACGATCTTCGCCGGGCGCTGCTCGACAAGGCGCTCCGGGCCTCCGGCGGCAACCGGGCGGAAGCCGCGCGGCGCCTCGGCCTCTCCCGTCAGGCGCTCTCCTATCTCGTGCGGCAACTCGGGATCGACGGCGAAACCCGGGAGCGCGATTGATCGGCTACCTTTTCCGGCGCCTCGCGCAGGCCGTGCCGGTGACCCTCGCGGTGGCGACGCTGGTGTTCGCGCTGATCCATCTCATTCCCGGGGACCCGGTCGAGATGATGCTCGGGGAGGGAGCGCAACCGGCGGATCTCGCGGCACTGCGGACCGCGCTCGGTCTCGACCGGCCGCTCCTCGAGCAGTATGCAGGCTTCCTCGCCGGCCTGGCGCGCGGCGACCTCGGCAGGTCGTTGCATTTCGATCAGCCGGTCGCGACGCTCATCGCCCGCCATTACCCGGCGACGGCGGAGCTCGCTCTCGCGGCGCTCGCCGCGGCGCTCGTCCTCGCTCTGCCGCTCGGCATGCTCGCTGCCTACCACCGGGACAGCTGGATCGATCGCCTGGCGCGTCTGTTCTCGCTCGCCGGCGTGTCGATTCCGAACTTCTGGCTCGGTCCGGCTGCGATGCTGCTCTTTTCGATCCACCTCGATCTCCTGCCGGTTTCCGGGCGCTCCGGTTGGAAGAGTCTGGTGCTGCCGGCCGCGACCCTCGGCCTCGCGCTCTCGGCGCTCCTGACGCGCATGGTGCGGCAAGCGGTCGCGGGCGAGCTCGGGAGACCGTATCTCGTCACGGCGCGCGCCAAGGGAATCTCGCGTACCCGCGTCGCTCTCCTGCACGCCCTCAAGAACGCGCTCATTCCCGTGGTCACGGTGGTGGGCCTGCAGTTCGGAGCGCTCCTGACCGGCGCGATTCTCACCGAGACGATCTTCTCCTGGCCCGGGCTCGGGAGATTGCTGATCCAGGCGATCCGGCTGCGCGACTACCCGCTGGTACAGGGTTGCGTGCTGCTGATCTCGGTGACCTACGTCGCCGTGAATCTGGGAACCGATCTCGTCTACGCCTGGCTCGATCCCCGCATCCGGCTTCAGGGAACGGGGTCGGCCGAATGAGTGAGGCGCGGGGCGAGCGCCGCGATCAGCCGTTCGAGCCCATCGCGGTCGTGCTGGTCGAAGTTCGCCGGCACTCGCGAGTCGAGATCGAGCACGAGAGCGACCTCGCCGCGCGCGTCGAAGACCGGCACGACGATCTCCGAGCGCGCGCGATCGTCGCAGGCGATATGACCCGGGAACGCTTCCACGTCGGGTACCAGCTGGGTGGCGCGCTCCCGCGCCGCGGCGCCGCAAACGCCGCGCGCGAAGGGGATTTCGAGACAGCCGAGGGGGCCTTGATAGGGACCGACGCGCAGGAGCCCGGGAGCGACGCGGCGGTAGAAGCCGGCGAAGCTCACCCCGGGCACGCGCTCGTAAACCAGGCAGGCGACGGTCGCCATCGTCGCGATCGCGTCGTCGATACCTTCGAGCGTCGCTTCGAGGTCCGTGAGAAGCTGGTCGTAGAGCTCGCGACGCGGGACGGTCCCTTGCATGATGCGATCGTAGCAAGGGTCCGGGGGAGCAGGTGAGGAGCCGGCTGCGCCTGGCCGGAGCAGGGGTGGCGGTCCTGCTCCTGGTGGCGCTCTTCGGCCCGCTCGTCGCGGCTTACGGCCCGGTGAGTCAGGATCTCGAGCACCGGCTGGTGGGTCCGACGAGCGCGCATCTGTTTGGTCTCGACGAGCTCGGACGCGACATTCTGTCGCGGCTCCTCTGGGGCGCGCGGGTCTCGATGCTGGTCGGCTTCACGGTCGTCGGCTCCGCGACTCTGATCGGACTCGTCGTGGGGTCGATTGCCGGCACGCTCGGGGGCCGGGTGGATGCGCTGCTCATGCGCATCCTCGACGTCTTCCTCGCCTTTCCCGGGATTCTCCTCGCCATCGCGCTGGTGGCGGTTCTGGGGCCGGCGCTGTCGCACGTGATCCTGGCGTTGGTGGCGATCGGCTGGGTGAGCACGGCGCGTCTGGTTCGCGGCCAGATCCTGCAGCTCAAGGAACAGGAGTTCGTGCTCGCGGCGCGCGCGAGCGGGGTCTCTCTCCTGCGCCTGGTGCTGCGCCACCTCATTCCCAACGTGCTGCCGCTGGTCGTGGTGCAGGCGAGCCTCGGTCTCGCCGGGGCCATCCTCGCCGAAGCCAGCCTGTCATTTCTCGGCCTGGGGATTCAGCCGCCGACACCCAGTTGGGGCGCCATGATCAACGCCGGGCGCAGCCACCTCCTCGACGCGCCGCATCTCACCCTGTTCCCGGGCCTCGCCATCGTCCTCGCCGTCGTCGCGCTCAACTTCCTCGGCGACGCCCTGGTCGACCGACTCGATCCCCGCCGCTACCACCGGTCAGCGCGCGGCCGGCATTGAGGTGATCCCAACCGGCGGCGGCGAGCGGCCGCGGCGCCGAGCTCGGAATCGTCGACTCGACGATGGTCTCGGCTCGGGTCATCAGTTCCGATCGCATGGGCGCCGAATCTTCCTGGGGGCGACGTTGTTTTCGGTAAGGTAAAAAGCAGGACGTAGTCTTCGCCGCCGCTCTCGACGCAGTCGGTCCGGATCGAGACGGAGCGCCTCGGCGAGGTCGTCGAAGTCTGGCGGCCCCGCCGCGCGCAGCGCGGCACCATCGAGCCGGGCGCCGACGCCGCTCGCGGCGCAGAGGCGATGCAGGTCCTTCGCGAGACCGTCGGAGATGTCGATGGCGGCGCCAGGCGCACCTTTGCGCTTCGCGAGCCAGGCGCCCAGTTCCAATTGTGGTGACGGGAGGAGGTGGCGCCTGACGGCGCAGGTGGCCGCAGCTCGAAGTTCTCCCTTTACCGAAAAGGATGCTGGCAGCTCGACCCTGTCGCCGCGCAGCCGCGCACCCCGGCGTACGAGCTCGCGACCCAGCGCCGATTCGCCGAGGGTGCCGCCGAGCCAGAGGCGCTGGCCCGCCCGGGCGCGATCGCGCGCCAGGGTCTGGGCTCCGGTTCGTCGCTCCCCGATCAGGGTCATGGCGAGATGAAGCGTCTCGGCGCGTGCGAGATCCCCGCCGGCGAGCTCGACGCCGTGCTCGCCGCAGGCACGCACCAGCGCCCGGAAGAACCTGCGGTGATCGAAATCGACCGGCGCGGCGAGGGCGAGGAAGGCATAGCGCGGCCGCGCGCCGCTCGCCGCGAGATCCGAGAGATTCACCGCCAGGAGTCGCCGTGCGACGAGAGCTGGATCGAAGCCGGCGGGGAAGTGCACGCCTGCGACCTGCTGATCGAGCGTGACGACCTGCCCCCGCGGCAGCGCCGCGGTGTCGTCGCCGAGGCGGGAGCGGCCGGAGCCCTGTCCTGCGGTGAGAGTCCGGAGCCAGGCGACCAGGCGCTCCTCGGACCTCTCCGGGCTCACCTCGCCCGCGCCTCGCGTCCGCGCGCAATCCGCAGGGCGCGGGAAGGCGAGCGGCCCGAAGCACCCGCCGGCGTCGCCCGCCGGGCCTTCGCGGTGGCGCGCAGCGGCAACAGGACGCGCTCGAGAACGTCGTCCATCGTCTCCACCAGGAGGAGCGCGAGCCCCTGCCGCGCGGTGGCCGGCACTTCGGTCAGATCGCGCTTGTTGAGCTTGGGGAGAACGACCGAGCGAATGCCGGCGGCCTGCGCCGCGAGCAGTTTCTCCTTGAGGCCGCCGATCGCCATCACCTCGCCGCGCAGCGTGATCTCGCCGGTCATCGCGAGCCGGCGATCGATCTTCCTGCCGGTGAGCGTCGAAACGAGTGCGGAGGCGATGGTGATACCGGCGGAAGGGCCGTCCTTCGGGATCGCCCCTGCCGGAACGTGCACGTGCAGGTCGTGCTGGGTGAAGTACTCCGCGGGGTGGCCGTTGCGCGCCGCCCAGGCGCGGGTGAACGAGAGCGCCGCCTGAGCGGATTCCTTCATCACGTCGCCGAGCTGTCCGGTGAGGACCAGCTGCCCCTTGCCCGGCGTCGCGAGCACCTCGATGAACATGAGCTCGCCGCCGGCGGCCGTCCAGGCGAGGCCGGTCGCGACGCCGACGCGGTCGCGCTCGAGCAGGTCTTCGGTGAGGAACTTCGGCTGTCCGAGGTACTTCTCCAGGGTGCGCGGGCCGATCGCCAACCGCCGGGTCTTGCCGCCGGCGACCGTGATCGCCACTTTGCGGCAGACGCTGGCGATCTCGCGTTCGAGGCCGCGGAGACCGGCTTCGCGCGTGTAGCTGGCAATCGTGCGCCGGAGGGCATTGTCGCTGAAGACGAGGTGGACGTCGGAGAGGCCGTTCTCCGCGAGCGTCTTGGGCAGCAGATGGCGCTTGGCGATCGCGAGCTTCTCCTCGGCGGTGTAGCCGGAGAGACGCAGGACCTCCATGCGGTCGAGGAAAGCCGGCTGGATCGGCTCGAGAAGATTCGCAGTGGTCACGAAGAGCACGCGCGAGAGGTCGTAGGCGACGCCCAGATAGTGATCGCGGAATGTCGAGTTCTGCTCCGGATCGAGGACTTCGAGGAGTGCGGAGGAGGGGTCGCCGCGGAAGTCGGCGCCGAGCTTGTCGATCTCGTCCAGCATGAACACCGGATTCGAGGTTCCCGCCTGATGCAGGCCCTGGAGAATGCGGCCGGGAAGGGCGCCAACGTAGGTGCGCCGGTGGCCGCGGATCTCCGCTTCGTCGCGGACGCCTCCCAGCGACAAGCGGGCGAACTTCCTGCCCATGGCGCGCGCGATCGAGCGCCCGAGAGAGGTCTTTCCGACCCCCGGTGGACCGACGAAGCAGAGAATCGGTCCGCGGGCATTGCCCTTGAGCTTGCGCACCGCCAGGAACTCCAGCATCCGCTCCTTGATCTTCTCCAGATCCCAGTGATCCTCGTCGAGGATCTTCTTGGCGTGCTCGAGATCGAGGATGTCGGTGCTCATGGTCTGCCAGGGGAGCCCGGTGAGCCAGTCGAGATAGGTGCGTTGCACGGCGGCCTCGGCGCTGTCGGGATGGCCGCGCTCGAGGCGGCGGATCTGGCGCTCGAGCTCTTCCTTCGCCTCGTCGGGGAGCTTCTTCTCTTCGCCGAGCTTGCGGTAGCGCGCCACTTCTTCGGCGAGCTCGTTCTCCTCTCCGAGCTCGAGCTGGATGGCGCGCAGCTGCTGGCGCAGGAAATACTCGCGCTGATTGCGGTCGATCTCGCCGCGGGCCTGCGAAGAGATCTCCTGCTGCATGGTCAGCAGCTGGATTTCGCGCAACATGAACTCGGCGACCATCTTCAAGCGCTCGCTGCCGTCGATCATCTCGAGCACGCGCTGCGCATCGGGAATGTCGAGCTCGAGGTTGCTGGCGATGAGATCCGCGAGTCGCCCGGGATCCTCGAGGTTGGCGACCAGCACCAGCACCTCGGGTGAGACTCCTTTTCCCAGGCCCACGATGCGGTCCATGCTCTCTTTGGCGGAGCGCACGAGAGCCTGGGTGGCGAGCGAACCGTGCTCGGGCGGAACCTCGGAGATCGGCTGAATCCGCGCCTGCGGAAAGTCGTCGGCGCGCGAGAGATGCTCGAGACGCACTCTCGCGACACCCTGGACCAGGAGGCGGATCCGGCCATCCGGCAGCTTCAGCATGCGCATGATGGAGGCGGCCGTGCCGATCGAGTAGAGGTCGGACTGCTCCGGTTCCTCGATCGTGGAGTCGCGCTGAGCGACCAGGAGAACCATGCGGCTCTCGGCGAGCGACTGGTCGACGGCGCGGATCGAGCTCTCGCGCCCAAGCGACAGCGGAACGATGATGAAGGGGTAGAGAACCGCGTCCTTGAGCGGCAGGACGGGCAGGATGTCGGGCAATCGGGTGCTGTCGTCCAACTGGCTCTCCCGCGGCTTCATGCTTGGCCCTTCTTCTTGAGCAGAGTCTTCAGCTCCTCCATGAACTCGCCCACGTCCTCGAAGCGACGATAGACCGAGGCGAAGCGGACGTAGGCCACCTGGTCCAGCTCGCGCAGGCGCTCCATCGCGAAAGCGCCGATTTCGCTCGTCGAGAGCTCGCGGTCCTCCTGGTCGGTAAGCAGGCTCTCGGCGGCATCCACGATCTCCTCGAGCTGGCGCAGCGAGACGGGTCGCTTCTCGCAGGCTTTCTCGAGCCCCTTGAGAAGCTTGCCGCGATCGAAATCCTCGCGCGAGCCGTCGTTCTTGACCACCCGGTAGGCGATCTCCTCGACCTTCTCGTAGGTCGTGAATCTGCGGCTGCACGCCAGGCATTCACGGCGGCGCCGGATGGTCACGCCTTCGCGGCTCTCGCGCGAATCGACGACGCGGTCATGGCTCGTTCCGCAGAAAGGGCAGCGCATGGAAACACTCTAGCGCAGGGCGGAAGAAGGGTCCGCAGGGGGCCCCTCCTCGCGCAGCGACGGCCCGCCGTCTCAGTCCTTCGACTTGAGCGCGACGTTCAGCTGCAGCAGGATCCGTTCGAGCGTCTTCGCGTCATGGATCTCGATCGGCAGGTCGCGGATCGCCTCGACGATCTGGCGGTCCTCGTCCTCGACCCGCAGATTGAGCAGAAAACGGCGCGCCCGGCTGAATTCGGCGCGTTTGAGCGTCAGCTCGACGGAGCGGTGGATCTCTCCCCTGCCGTTGAGCACCGGGTACTTCGGATGCGGGCCCGAGGCGCCGGCGGAGGGCGAAGGCGACGCCGGCAGCGGCGGCAGCGAGGGTATTGCCGGCAGGGCTGCGGCCGCCGGCGGCGCCGGACGCGCCGGATGCACGATGGCATGCGCCGGCGCATGCATGGCCTGGCGCCGGATCTTCTCGAGCTCAGCGAGGACGTCGACATGGCTCGACTTGGATCTCGCCGCCGGCGAAAGTGGCGGAATCCTGGAGGAGGGGCTCTCCCTGAAGGGCTTCGCCGCGCCCGCCGGCGGGGCTGCGGCACGTCCGGCCGACCCCGTTGCCGGCGCCACGGTGAGCATCGGCGCCGTCGGCGTGGATGCCCCAGCCGCTGGGCTCGCGGGCGGCAGGGGATGCGTCTCCGGCGCCGCGGATGCGGCCGTCGCCGGTGCGCCCGGTCGATGCGGCGCGGCGACGGCCATGATCCGGCCCTGTTGGCTGCCGTCCGGACTCGCCTTGTTGAGTCGTTTTTTCAGATTCAGCAGAGTCAGCTTGGAGATTCCCTTGAGGGTCTCGAAAACGCCCTGGCCGCTCACCGCGGAGGCGCCGAAGCTCGGCCAGGCGTGTGGATTGAGCGCCTGTTCCATTTCCTCGATCGAGCACACATCCGGCAAGTCGCGTTTGTTGTACTGCAGGACGATCGGAATGTTGTCGATCGTGAGGTTCATTTCCTCGAGATTGATCTGCAGGTTGCGCATCGACTCGAGGTTCGCCTGCAGCATCGGCCGTTGCGAGTCGGCGACGAAGACGACGCCGTCGACTCCTTTGAGCACGAGCTTGCGCGTGGTGTTGTAGAACACCTGTCCGGGCACCGTATAGAGCTGGATGCGGGTGTTGAACCCGGCGATCGAACCGACGTCGATGGGCAGCAGGTCGAAAAACAGGGTGCGGTCGGTCTCGGTCTCCAGGGACACCATCTCGCCGCGGCTGTCCTGCGAGGTGTGGCCGTAGATGAACTGCAGGTTGGTCGTCTTTCCGCACAGACCGGGGCCGTAGTACACCACCTTGGCTGCCATCTGCATCGTGCTGTAGTTGAAGAAGACCATGGGCTCAGCCTGGCGGCTTGCGCGAGGAAGTTAGCACCCGAACTTTCGTCAGGTCAAGAAGATCCGGCCGCGCGAGGAGGTCCGCGAGGGCCTGTCGAGGTGGATCGGGCGGCGACAGGCGCGAGCGCTGGCGCAGACTCTCGCGCGCCAGAGCGACGACGACGGGCACGGCTTCGGGCAACGTGCGGTCGAGCGCCAGGAGCTCGTGGAGGAGCGTCTCCTGGTCGCCGCGCGCTGCCGGGCCGGTGATTCCTGCGGCGGGCTCAGCGAGCTTCAGGGCCTTCGCCAGCGCATCGCTTGCGAGCTTGGCGAATCCCGGGCGGACCTCGCCCGGCAATCCGGCACGGACGGATACCTCCATCGCGGTCGCCACGACGGTGGTCACCGCGCCCGCCATCAGCGTCGCGACGAGGTGGTAGAGCGGCCGCAGCTCGGCGGTGATGACCGCCGAGCTGCCATGGAAGGCTGCTGCGAGCCGCCGACCGAGCGCGATGGCTTCGCGGTCGCCATCGAGCGCGAAGAAGACTCCAGAGGCCTCCACGACGCGCTCTTCGGGCTCCGGGAAGGCGCGCAACGGGTGGCATCCGCCGATGGCGCACCCGGCCTCCCTGAGCGGCTCGAGCACCGCCGCTGCGGCGACGCCGGAGACGTGCAGGGCCACCCGTGCCTGCGCCCGTCCGGCAAGCCGCTGGGCGATCCCCGCGAGCTCGCCATCGGGCACCGCGATCAGGAGCAGGTCTTCGCCGCGGGTCGAGAGCTCCGCAAGGGCGACCGCGCGTGCTCCGAGACGCCGCGCGAACGGCTCGAGGCGGTTGGATCCGGGCCGCGCCGCCGCCTGGAGAAGGATCCCGCCCCGGGCCACGATCCAGCTCGCCAGGCTCTGACCGACCGATCCGGTGCCGATCAGGCTGAAGCGCAGGCCTTGAAGCGGCGGAGACGTGGGGCTCACTAGGGTAAAATACGCGGGTCCAGGACCTGACGCAACGCGCAGGAGTGCGGAAGTGTCCGGGACAACTGACCAGATCCGACATGCGCTCCGTCCGTCCAGCCATCGAATTGACTCCACGCGATCGCGAAATCCTGCGCGATGTCGTTCAGACGTTCATCCTCGTGGGCGAGCCCGTCAGCTCGCGCGCGGTGGCGAAGCACATGCAGCACGGCGTCTCGGCGGCGACGATCCGCAACGTGATGGCCGACCTCGAGGAGTGGGGCTACCTCGAGCAGCCGCACACCTCGGCGGGCCGGGTGCCGAGCAGCGCCGGATACCACCTCTACATCGAAGCCCTGATGGAGAAGGGAAGTCTCTCGGAGGACGATCGCCGGCGCATCGATGGTGACTTGAGGGGCGGCGAAGCGGAACCCGGGCGCCTGGTCGCATTGACGTCGCAGCTCCTCTCCCGCCTCTCCGGGCAGATCGGCATTCTGGTGACCCCGGCGATCGGCGACACGGTGTTGCGGACCGTCGATTTCGTTCCGCTCTCCGGCCGGCGCGTCCTCTGCGTCGTCGTGTCCGAGGCCGGATTCGTGGAGAACAAGCTCCTCGAAGTCGAGGAGGAGCTCTCGCGCGAGGAGTTGATCCGGATCTCGAACTATCTGACCGAGAATTTCAGGGGCAAGACCCTGCGCACCATTCGCGAGCGTCTGCTCGCCGCGATGAGCGACGAGCGCACGCAGGTGGACGAGCTCCTGGGCCGCGCGATCTCGCTCGCCCAGCGCTCGCTCGAGTCCCCGCAAGGGCCCGAGGTCCTGGTCGAGGGTACGGCGCGGCTGCTCGCGCGGCCAGAGCTCGAGAACGTCGCGCGGGTGCGGCTGCTGCTCGACACCTTCTCCGCATCGCCAGCGCCTGGTCGGCCTGCTCAATCAGTGCATGGATGGCGGCGGCGTGCGGGTGGTCATCGGCGAGGACAGCTCGGTGACCTCGGATCTGGGATTCAGTCTCGTCGCGCGGCCGTTCGGGACCGGCGTCGGGGCCGGCGAAGGGGCGCAGGGAACGCTCGGGATCTTCGGCCCTTCGCGCATGGCCTACGAGCGCATCATTCCTCTGGTCGACTATCTGGGAGAATCCCTGTCGCTGGCGCTCGAGGCGAGCGCCAGCCGATAGGGAAACCGGGGCGGCGATGAGCGAGCGCGACGATGCCACGCCCGGAGCGCCCGGGGCGGACTCCGCCCCGGAAGGCTTCGAGGACACGGTGGTCGAGATCCTGAGCATCGGCGACGAAGAGGGCGACGAGGCGGATCCCGCGGGCGACGGTGCCGACCCGTCGAGCCGCGCCCGCAGGGCGGCCCGGGATCCGCAGGAGGATGGTGAGGATGCCGAGCGCCTGGAGGCTCTCCTGGCGGCGGAGCGCGAACGATCGCTGCGCTTGCGGGCCGATTTCGACAACTACCGCAAGCGGACGGACCGCGAGCGCGGCGAAATCGAGCGCAAGGCCCTCGTGGAGGCGATGCGCGAGCTGCTGCCGGTGGTCGACAACCTCGAACGCGCCTTGAGCGCCGAGAACGCCCAGGGCGAGGCCGGCGACCTGCGCAAGGGTGTGGAGATGACCCTGCGGCAATTCCAGGAGCTGCTCAAGCGCTATGGGCTCTCGGCGATTCCGGCCTTGGGCGAGCGCTTCGATCCTTCCGTGCACGAAGCCGTCTTCCAGGAAGAGTCCGACAGCGTCACGACTCCGACGGTGGCGATGGAGCTGCAGCGCGGCTACCTGCTGAATGACAGACTTCTGCGGCCGTCGCTGGTCAAGGTCTCGGTGCCAAGAGAGACGGCGGACGACGACTCGTTCCCGGACCCGGGCAAGTAGATCCGGCGGGATAGAGCGCTTTCGAAATCGAAAAGGGGAAAACGTGGGGAAGATCATCGGCATCGATCTCGGCACCACGAACAGCTGCGTCGCGGTGGTGGAGGCCTTTTCGCCGCGCGTGCTGGCGAACCGCGACGGCAGTCGGACGACGCCCTCGATCGTCGCCTTCACGCCGGACGGCGACCGGCTCGTCGGCCAGATCGCCAAACGCCAGGCGATCACCAACCCGCAGCAGACGGTCTTCGCGGTCAAGCGTCTGATCGGCCGGAAGTTCAGCGACCCGAACGTGCAGCGCGCGCGCGATCTGCTCCCGTATGCGCTCGTCGAGGCGGCGAACGGCGACGTCAAGATCCAGATTCGCGATCGCCAGCACAGTCCGGAGGAGATCGCCGCATTCGTGCTGCGCGAGCTCAAGGCTTTCGCCGAGGAGGCGCTCGGCGAGCCGGTGCGCGAGGCGATCATCACGGTCCCGGCCTACTTCGACGACTCGCAGCGCCAAGCGACCAAGGACGCCGGGCGGATCGCCGGCCTCGAAGTTCTGCGCATCCTGAACGAACCGACCGCGGCGGCGTTGGCCTACGGCCTCGACCGGGGGACCACGAACCGCAAGATCGCGGTTTACGATCTCGGGGGCGGGACCTTCGACATCTCGATCCTCGAGCTCTCGGAGGGCATCTTCGAAGTGCGCTCCACCTCCGGCGACACCTACCTCGGAGGGGAGGACTTCGACCAGCGCATCATCGACTGGCTGATCCAGGAATTTCGTGCCGAGACCGGGATCGACCTGCGCGGCGATCGCATGGCGCTGCAGCGGCTCAAAGAGGCGGCCGAGCGTGCCAAGTGCGAGCTTTCGACGGTGCCCGAGGCGACGATCAATCTGCCCTTCATCTCGGCGGACGAGAACGGCCCCCGGCATCTGTCCCGCATTCTGACGCGCGGAGCGTTCGAAGCCCTGGTGGCCGAGCTCGTGGCCCGGACCGAGGGCCCCTGTCGCGACGCCATCGAGCAGGCCGGCCTCGCCGCGGAGGAGATCGACGAAGTCCTGCTGGTGGGCGGGCAGACCCGTACGCCGCTCGTCGGGCAGACGGTCGAGCGCATCTTCCACCGCGCTCCGAATCGGGACATCAACCCCGACGAGGTGGTGGCGATCGGAGCCGCCATCCAGGGCGGCATCATCCGCGGCGACATCAAGGATCTGGTTCTGCTCGACGTCACCCCGCTGTCGCTCGGCATCGAGACCCATGGCGGCCTCTTCGTCCGGCTCATCGAACGCAACGCCACGATTCCGACCAAGAACGCGCAGATCTTCACCACCGTGGTCGACAACCAGGACACGGTCGAAGTGCATGTCCTTCAGGGGGAGCGCGAGATCGCCACCGAGAACCGCTCCCTCGGCCGCTTCGAGCTGGTCGGGATTCCGCCCGCACCGCGCGGCGTGCCGCAGATCGAAGTGACGTTCGCCATCGACTCGAACGGCATCGTGAGCGTTTCAGCGCGTGACGTGGCGACCAACCAGTCGCAGACGATCCAGATCAACCCTGCCGGCGGGCTCTCCAAGGAGGAGATCGACCGGCTGGTGACCGAGGCCGACCAGTTCGCGCAGGCGGATGCCCAGAAGCGCGAGATGCGCCGCCTCAAGAACCGCATCGAGGGGCTCATCTACACCAACGAGAAGGTCCTCTCCCAGTTCAGCGACAGCCTGCCCGAGAAGGACCGCAAGCGGACTTCGGAGACCCTGCTGCGCGCCCGCATGGTGCTGACGAGCGACGCCCGGGCGGATCTCGAGACGGCGCTCTTCGATCTCAACTCGACCTCGCGCGCGCTCTCCGAGATGATGATGAGCCGGGTCGGCGAGACAGGGATGCCGGCCGGTCTCGAGCCCGGCGGCGTCGGAATGAAGAGCTGACGGATGGCGACAGCCGAACGCGCCCGGCGCGACTACTACGAAATTCTCGGAGTGGAGCGAACAGCCTCGGACAAGGAAATCAAGGCCGCTTATCGCAAGCTCGCCCTGCTCCATCATCCGGACAAGAACCCCGGCGACAAGGGAGCGGAGGAGCTCTTCAAGCTGGCGGCCGAGGCCTATGCGGTGCTGTCCGATTCCGAGAAACGCCAGCGCTACGACCGGTTCGGTCATCAGGGAAGCCAGGCTTTCGAGGGTGGGTTCGATCCCTCGACCTTCTCGGACTTCTCCGACATCCTGGGCGACCTCTTCGGTTTCGGCGGTTTCGGCGGCGGACGCGGAGCAGGACACGGGGGCGGCCGGCAGCGCGCCACCCCCGGCGCCGACCTGCGCTACGACCTCGAGATCGGTTTCGAGGAGGCGGCGTTCGGCGTCACCAAGAGCCTCAAGGTCCCGCGGCTCGAGACTTGTGATACCTGCGGCGGCAGCGGGGCCGCGGCGGGCTCCGCGCCCGTGAAGTGTGCCGCGTGCGGTGGCCGCGGGCAGGTTCACTTCTCGCAGGGTTTCTTCACTCTGGCCCGGACCTGCCCGCACTGCGGTGGCGAGGGCGTCACGATCGCCGATCCCTGCAAGAGCTGTCGCGGGGAGGGGAGGGTCGAAGCGCTGCGGACCCTCGAAGTGAAGATTCCGCGCGGCGTCGATACCGGCGCTCGCTTGCGACTGGTGGGCGAGGGCGAGCACGGCCGGCGGGGCGGACAGCGCGGCGACCTCTACGTCGTACTCTCCGTCGCACCGCACGCGCGTTTCGAGCGCGAAGGGCAGCAGGTGCTTTCCGAAGTCGAGATCGGCTACGCCCAGGCTGTGCTCGGAGCCGAAGTCGAAGTGGAAACGCTCCACGGCACGGAAGAGCTCGTGATTCCTCCGGGAACCCGCCACGGCGCGCAGTTCCGTCTCAAGGGCAAGGGGATCGATCGACTGGGCGGCTCGGGCCGCGGCGATCACATCGCGCTGGTGGCGATCCGCGTGCCGGCGCCGGGCGAGCTCGACGACGACCAGCGCGAATTGCTGCGCAAGCTGGCTGACCTCGAGGGCCGCCCGGTCAAAGAGGAGCGCGGCGTGATGCACCGGGTCCGCGACCTGTTCGGCGGATGAGCGGCCCGACGGGGGGCCCGCTGGACCCCCCGATGGGTTCCAGATATCACCGGCTGCGATTCCGCATTCCCGAGGAAGAAGAAGAGCTGCTCGCCGCCTGGCTCTGGGAGCGCGGCACCGCCGGAATCGAGTTTCAAGAAGTCTCCCCCGGCGAGTCCCAGTTGATAGCGACATTTGAAGAAGAAAGGCTGCTGGTAAAGGGAGATCTTCGAGATCTCGCGACACGCTTGCCGAAGGTCGAGCTCCTCGACTCCGGCCCCATCGCAGAGACGGACTGGCTTGCCGCTTGGCGGTCCGCGGCTGTGCCGATACCACTCGGCGCGCGGCTTGTCGTGGATCCGCGGGAATGGGAGCCGACGGCGTCTTCAGCAGTTCCGGCGCAAGCGGTCGGGATTCGCGGCCCCGGCGCCGGAGGCGCAACCGCGGGACGGTTTGTGCTCCAGATCCCGGCGCGCACCGCATTCGGCGTCGGCAGCCACGAATCGACCCGGCTCGCCTACGAGCTGCTCGAGGCGACGGACCTCGCCGGACGCCGGGTGCTGGATGTCGGCTGCGGCTCGGGAATTCTGGCGATGGCGGCGCTCCTGCTCGGCGCGCGCGTCGCGGTCGGCTTCGACGTCGACCCCGCCGCGGCTCTCCTCGCCGGCCAGTATGCCCGCCGCAACGGCCTCGCTCCAGCGCTCTTCACCGGCTCCGTGGCGGCGCTCGCGACGCCGGCGACGGCCGGCGGGACGTTCGACGTCGTCGTGCTGAACGTGCTGCCGCACGAGATTGCGGACGAGCTCGGCCAGGTGATCGATCAGCTCGCCCAGGGCGGTGACCTCCTCGTCTCCGGTGTGCTCGCGACCGAGGCCGACGCCGTGGAGCGGGCGATCGAGCGCCATGGCTGCAAGAAGGCCGGCGAGCGGCACGCCGGCGAATGGGTCGGACTTCACTTCCAGAAACGGGTCGCGCTTGCGAAGGCGCTGCAGTGACCAATATCCTCCTCTTACCGAATCTTTTTTCCCAAGACACAGCGGTCGTCGAAGGCGAAGCCCATCATCACCTCTTTCGCGTGAAACGCCTCCAGGTCGGCGAGCGCCTGCGGGTTGTCGACGGGCTGGGCCACGCCCGCTGGGCGGAGATCACCGGGATCGACAAACGCACCGCCCGCCTGGCGCTGGGCGCGGCGGCGCCGGAAAACGAGCCGGGGCTCGCGGTCGAGATCTTCGTCGCGGCGCCGAAGCCGGAGCGGGCCGCCTGGCTGGTAGAGAAGGCGACCGAGATCGGGGTCACGGCGGTGCGGTTCATCTCCACCGACCGCGAGGCCCGCTCGGTGGAGGCCCCCCAGTTGGCGCGCCTGCGCCGCATCGCGGTATCGGCGGTCGAACAGAGTGGGCGCTCGGCAGTCCCCGAGGTGACCAGCGGCGGTGGCCTATGGGACGCAGTCTTGCGAACAAGGGAGATCGGAGTGTCGATCGCCGTTCTCGACGAATCAGGCGCGAGCGCTCGACCGGTGGTCGAGGGCGGCGGACGCATCGCCCTCTTCGTCGGCCCGGAAGGTGGGTGGAGCCCCGAGGAGCGCGCCCGCTTCGCCGGCCTGGGGCTGGCCTGGCTTGCGCTCGGACCGACCGTGCTCCGCGTCGAGACAGCCGCGGTCGTGGCTGCGGGCCTCCTGCTCTGCAGCGGCGTTTCGCGTTGACACCCCCCGGAGCGGGGGTTACCATGGCGGCGCGTTCAAGAGGGAGACAAGCCTTGTCGGAGAGCCCATTCGCGGGGATCCGCTTCGTCTGGATGAACGGCCGGTTGGTCGAGTTCGAAAAGGCGACGGTGCACGTCATGGCGCATGCCATGCACTACGGCTCCGGGCTGTTCGAAGGGATTCGGTGCTACAACGGGCCCTCCGGCCCGGCGATCTTCCGCCTCGCCGACCACCTCAAGCGGCTCGAGAACTCGTGCAAGGTCTACCGCATGCAGATCCCGTTCTCGCGCAAAGAGCTGACGCAGGCGGTCTGCGACGTCATTCGCGGCAACGACCTCGAAGAGTGCTATGTCCGGCCGCTGGTCTATCGCGGCTTTGGTACCGCCGGGATCAATCCGTTGAAATCACCGGTCGACGTCGCCATAGCCGTCTGGAATTGGGGCCGATATCTGGGGAACGACGCCCTGGAGAAAGGGGTGGACGCCTGCGTGTCGACCTGGCGCCGGGTGGGAGCCGGCAGCTCGCCGGTGATCGCCAAAGCGACGGCCAACTACCTCAATTCCCAGCTCGTGAAGATGGAAGCGCTGACCAACGGTTTCGCGGAGGGCATCGCTCTCGATGAGCAGGGGTGTGTCTCCGAGGGTTCGGGCGAGAACATCTTCCTGGTTCTCGACGGCGAGCTGCTGACGCCGCCGGTATCGGCCTCGATCCTCCCCGGAATCACCCGCGACTCGATTCTCCGCCTCGCCAAGGAGATGGGAATCCCGACGCGGTGCGAGGCGATTCCGCGCGGAGTTCTCTACACTTGCGACGAGGCCTTCTTCTCCGGCACTGCGGTGGAGGTGACGCCGATCCGCAGCGTCGACCGACTCCCGGTCGGAGATGGCAAACCGGGGCCGATCACGCGCCGGCTGATGCAGGAATATCTCGGCATCACTCGCGGTGAGATCGCCGATCGCTTCGGCTGGCTCACCCCCGTGCCGGCCGCAGTCGAGCAGGTCTCCTGAAGAATCGAGCCGGCGGAGGAAGCGAATGAACGTCAACGATCTCCTGAAGATCGCGGTCGAGCGCAAGGCTTCGGACCTGCATCTCAAAGTCGGCAGCCATCCCGTGCTGCGCGTCGATGGCGCGCTGACGCCGCTGCCCGAGGTCAAGCGCCTGATGCAGGAAGACACCATTGCGATGGCGTTCTCGATGATGAACGCGCGGCAGAAGCAGCGCTTCAAGGACGAGTTCGAGATCGACATCGCCTACTCCGTACCGGGACTGGGGCGCTTTCGCTGCAACATCTTCCAGCAGCGCGGCACGGTCGGTCTGGTCCTGCGAGTCATTCCGGGGCGCATCCTGACGATTCGCGAGCTCACCCTTCCGCCTGTCCTGGAGCGCATCTGCGAAGAGAGCCGGGGCCTCGTCCTGTGCACCGGAACGACGGGGTCGGGCAAGTCGACCTCGCTCGCGGCGATGATCGACTACATCAACTCCGGGCGCAGCGAGCACATCGTGACCATCGAGGACCCGGTGGAGTTCCTGCACCGCGACAAGAAGTCGATCGTCAATCAGCGCGAGATCGACGTCGATACGCGCACTTTCTCCGGCGCTCTGCGTTCGGCGATGCGCCAGGACCCGGACGTCATCCTGGTCGGCGAAATGCGCGACTACGAGACGATCGAGACCGCGCTGCTCGCGGCCGAGACCGGTCACCTCGTCTTCTCGACTCTCCACACCCTGGATGCCACCGAGACCATCAACCGCATCATCGCCGTCTTCCCGCCGCACCATCAGAAGCAGATTCGCATTCAGCTCGGCCAGGTGTTGAAGGCGGTGATCTCGCTCCGGCTCCTGCCGCGGGCCGATGGCAGCGGGCGAGTTCCGGCGGCGGAGGTCATGATCGTCACGCCGTATATCCGGGACTGCATCGAGAACAAGGAGAAGACCAAGTACATCCGCGAGCAGATCGCCCTCGGCACCAGCCAGTACGGCATGCAGACCTTCGATCAGTCGCTCTTCCAGCTCTACAAGGCAGGGCTCATCACCCTCGAAGAGGCGATTCGTCGGGCCTCGAATCCGGACGAGTTCAAGCTCAAGATCCAGGGCGTCCAGTTCACCGCCGACGCCTCGCGCGAGCAGATGGAGTCGTCCCTAGAGGCGCCCGGAGCGTTCGCGCCCACGGAGGAGTCGGCCTTCGAGATCGAGCGCATCGAGGGCCCGAAGCGCTGACCCGGGCTCCGCCGCGGGCGAGCGGCGGAAACGCCCGTTTGAACTAAGATCGCGGCATGGAGTTTACCGGCCGCCTGGCGGTCTTTCCCGCCTCGAATCTCCTGCAGTGGGCGCTCACCGAGCGCGTCACCGGAACGCTCGTCGTGCGGCGCAGTCAGCGCGAGAAGCGAATCGGCTTCCGCGGCGGCAAGATCCTCGATTGCCGATCGAACCAGGCGGCCGAGTGCTACGGCCAGCACCTCGTCGCGCACGGATTCCTCGACGGCGAGGGGCTGGCCAGAGGTCTGACGCACTGCCGGGCGAAGCGGATGCCCCTGGGCGAGGGCCTCGGCGACCTGGGGCTGCTCGACGAGGCGACGCTCCGGGTGACGCTGGCGCAGTCGATTCAGGAATCGGTGCAGGACCTCTTCTTCTGGAAGCAGGGCCTGTTCTATTTCCAGGAGGGTGCTCCGCCGGCCTCGCGGCTCGAGGTCGAGCTCGAGACGACGGAGCTCTTGCTCGAAGGCACGCAGTGGATCGACGAGCAGGAGCGGATCCGCCGCGTGCTGGTCGACGACAGCATCGTCGTCCGCCCTGGTCCCGGCGCCGACCCGGCGTCGGGCGGCGCGGATTTGACGGCGTTCGAGCGCCGTATCGTCGAGGGCGCGACGCCGGAGGCCGCGCTGCACGACCTCTGGATCAAGACCGGTGGGGTGCACTTTCCCTTCCTCTCCACCTGCTACCGTTTGGTGGCGAGCCGCGCGCTGGAGATCGCGAGGAGCGGGATTCAGAATCCCACTCTTTCGCGCGAGATCGATCTGCGCGAGCTGATGCTCAGCCTCCAGGACCAGGATGAGGTCGTGGTCGGCGCCGAGAGCGCGATCGTTCCACTCGAGACCATCGAATCGCTCGTTCCGGCGTGGATCCGCAAGCCACCCGAGCGCGAGCTCGAGGCGTTGCCGGTCAACGAACGGGAGTTCCTGAACGGCTTCGACGGCAGGACGACGCTCCGCCGCCTGCTCTCTCGGGGATCCGAGGTCCGCTCCAACCAGATCGAGGTCCTGCTGGTCGAGCTGCGGAAGCGCAACGTGCTGCTGCTGCCGGCGAGTCTCGAGGATGTCGACCGCCGCCTCGACGGCGACTCCGCCCTGAAACGCCTCGTGCGCAAACTGAAATCGTGACCCTCGGGAATCGACGTCGCGGCTCCGGAGAGCAGACGGAGGCGGCCGACTCCGCCGCCGTGCGGCCTTCGGCCGACGACAAGGCGGCACAGCTCCTCGCTCTGCGCCCGCACTTCCGGCGGGAGCTCGAGCGGAAGCTCGCGCGGGCGGACTACGGACGAGAGGAGATCGGCGCGGCGCTCGACCGCTTGTCGCGGCTCGGTCTGCTCGACGACTCGGCGCTCGCCAAGGGCTTCGTCGACTCGGTCGCGAAGCGCAAGGGCTTCGGGCGGCGGCGGATCGCGCAGGAGCTCGCTCGGCGAGGAGCGCCGGAAGGGGCGACCCGGGCGGCGCTCGCGACCCGCTCGGGCGACGAGGATTTCGAACGCGCCCGGGAGATCGCCGTCCGCTTCGTGGAAAAGGGCGGCACGGACGCCCGGCGCCTGGCCCGCCAGCTCGATCGCAAGGGCTTCGCGAAAGATGCTATCTTTAAGGTTCTAAAAGAGATGGCGCTGGCTGCTCCGAGCGACGAAGCCGAGCCGGCGGCCGAGGATTGACCTTAAAACCCCCGAGAGACCTCGATGCGCAGCTCCGAGATTCGCCAGAGTTTCGTCGACTATTTCCGGGAGCGCGAGCACCGCGTCGTGGCGAGCTCGCCGCTCGTGCCGCACGGCGACGCGACGCTGCTCTTCACCAACGCCGGCATGGTCCAGTTCAAGGATTTCTTCACCGGTGCGGCGCAAGCTCCCTTTCCGCGCGCCGTCACCGTCCAGAAGTGCCTGCGCGTGTCGGGCAAGCACAACGACCTCGAGAACGTCGGTCCCTCGCCGCGCCATCACACCTTCTTCGAGATGCTCGGCAACTTCTCCTTCGGCGACTACTTCAAGGCGCAAGCGATCGAATTCGGCTGGGACCTCGTGACCCGGGTCTGGGGCCTTCGTCCGGGCCACCTCTTCGTGTCGGTTTACGAGCACGACGATGAAGCGGCGGCGCTCTGGCAGCGGATCTCGGGGCTCCCGCCCGAGCGCATCGTGCGCTGCGGCGAGCAGGACAACTTCTGGGCGATGGGGGAGACCGGGCCGTGCGGTCCGTGCAGCGAGATCTACGTCGACCGCCAGCCCGAATTGTCGCAGGTGGGCTGGGAAGAGGGCACCGACAGCGGGCGCTACCTCGAAATCTGGAATCTCGTCTTCATGCAATTCGAGCGCGCGGCCGGCGGCCCCCATCCGATACTGACTCCGCTGCCGAAGCCCTCGATCGACACCGGCGCCGGCCTCGAGCGCGTCGCCGCGGTGGTCGCCGGAGTCGAGTCCAACTACGATACCGATCTCTTCCAACCGATCCTCAACGCCGCGGCGACCCTCGCCGGCACGGCCTACGGCCGCGACGCCGAGCACGACACCTCGCTGCGGGTGATCGCCGATCACCTGCGCGCCACCGCCTTCCTGCTCGCCGACGGCGTCATGCCGGCGAACGACGGCCGCGGTTACGTACTGCGCCGCCTGCTCCGGCGCGCGGTGCGGCACGGCATGCGGCTCGGCTTCGAGGAGCCGTTCCTCTGCCGCCTGCTGCCGGTCGTCGACGAGGCGATGGCGGGTGCCTACGGCGAGCTTGCGGCGACGCAAGCGGCCTCCGTGTCGACGATCCAGACCGAGGAGGAGAAATTCCTCGACACCGTCGCCATCGGTTCCCGGATGATGCAGGAGGCGATCGAGGAGGCCAAGCGCGCCGGGCGACGCGAGCTCTCTGGCGACCAGGTCTTCCGCCTCTACGACACCTACGGACTCCCGATCCAGCTCTTGCGCGAGATTGCCGAGGAAGAGAAATTCGCGGTCGACGAGGCCGGCTTCGAGGCGGCGATCGCCGGGCAGCGCGAGCGCTCGCGCGCCGCGACCGGAGCCGCACTGCGCACGAAGCAGTTCGCCGACCTTGCCTTGGCGAAGAATCCGGCTGCCCAAACGCCAACGCGATTCGAAGGTTATGAAAAGCTTTCAGTAAAAGGGGCCAGCATCCTCGCTGCGATCGGCATCGAGGTGGATGCAACGGCCGCCGGGGATCGAATCTCGTCTGCGGAACTGTCGAATGAGATCCCGGCAGGCACTTCAGGTGTACTCGTCCTCGACAAGACGGTCTTCTACGCTGAAAGCGGCGGTCAGGTCGGCGACAAGGGGGAGATTCGCTGGCCTGGCGGGCGAGCGACCGTCACCGACACAACGAAGGACAACGCCGGCCGAGTGCTGCACTTCGTCGACGTACTCGAGGGAACGCTGCAGCGGCCCTACCCTTTACTGGACCTTTTCGTCTCGGAAGCCCACCGGCTTCCCACACAGCGCAACCACACCGCGACCCACTTGCTGCATGCGGCGCTGCGCGCCGTACTGGGGACGGGCGTACGCCAGGCGGGGTCGCTCGTGGCGCCGGAGCATCTGCGCTTCGACTTCACCTACGGCAAGCCCCTGACGGAGGCAGAGCGGACGCACGTCGAGCAATTGGTCGACGACTGGGTGCTGCGGGCGGTCCCGACGCGGATCACCGCCGATCGCGACCCGAAGGAAGCGATCGCGGCGGGGGCGATGGCGCTGTTCGGCGAGAAGTACGGTGACCGCGTGCGCACGGTCGAGGTCCCCGGTTTTTCGCTCGAGCTCTGCGGCGGCTGCCACGTGAGGAACACCGGCGAGATCGGGCCGTTCGTGCTGCGCTCCGAACGCGGTGTGGCCTCGGGCGTCCGGCGCATCGAGGCGCTCACCGGCGCCGGCGCGCTGCGCTTCCTGCGCCAGCGCGACGCCGAGCTCGCTGCGGTCGAGACAGTGCTCGGCGCCTCCCCCGGCCATGCCGAGGCCGAGCTTGCGAAGTTGAAGAGGGAGGTCCGGGAGCGCGATGCAGAGCTCGCCCGCCTGCGGGTGCAGGTGGTCTCGGGGGCCGCCACGGCTGCCGAAGAGCAGGTGGTCGCTGGTATCCGGATCCTGGTCCGCGAGGTGCCGGCCGCGCCGCCGGCCGAGCTGCGCGGCATGGCCGATCTGTTGCGGTCGCGGCTCGGATCGGGGGTCGTCGTCCTCGGCACCCGGAGCGCGGGCAAAGTCTCGCTGATCGCCGCCGTGACCGACGACCTCAAGACCCGAGTCCCGGCCGGAAAGCTTCTCAAGGCGCTCGCCGGGCTGGTGGGTGGCTCGGGCGGCGGCAGGGACGATTTCGCCCAGGCGGGCGGCAAGGATCCGGACCGCCTGCCAGCGGCCCTGGCCGCGGTCGCCGGGGCGGTGGTCGAGCTCGCGGGCGGTGGAGCATGAGGCGCCCGCAGCCGGCGCGCCCTGGGCGCCCCTGCCGCCATTTCGACCTCGGACGGGTTGGGGAGTAAAATAATCGTCTAGCTATGCGCTCTCTTCTCGGAATCGCGCTTCTGATCGCGGTCGCGCCTGCGGCTTCCGCCGGCGAGACTTCGATCCGCGTGCGCGAGGACGGGATGAAGGTGATCATGAACGAGCCCTCCGAGGCGCGTTCGCGGCGCCTCTCGGATCGCCTTCTCGCCGTGCCGGATCCGAAGCTCGCCGAAGCGATCGACCGCCATGCGATCGAGCGCGCCCTCGAGCCCAGGCTGGTGCGGGCGCTGGTCCAGGTCGAATCGGGATACAACCGGGGGGCACTCTCGAACAAGGGCGCCATCGGATTGATGCAGCTCATGCCCGACACGGCGAACGACCTCGCGGTCCGGGACCCCTGGGACACGGAGCAGAACCTCTCCGGCGGAACCGGGTACCTCCGGCAGCTGATCGATCGCTTCGGCGGGATCGATCTCGCTCTCGCCGCCTACAATGCCGGCCCCGAGGCGGTGGTGAAGTACGGCGGCATTCCGCCCTTCGAAGAGACGCGGAACTACGTCCGGCAGGTGCTGCATCTGTTCGACGGCAGCGACGCGACGCTCGATGGGCGCCGGGTCTTCATCGTGCGCGACGCCAACAATCAGGTGAGGCTGACCACTTCCGGCGGCGTACGGCCTTAGCCGCGACACTCGGTCGAACGATCGCGCCTACCGGATGTCGAGTCTTCCCAACATCCTGACCTCGATTCGGATTCTGCTCGTCCCGATCCTGGTCGTCGTACTGCTGACCAAGTTCGAAGGTAAGGAGTTCGTCGGTCTCGGGCTCTTCCTGCTGGCGGCGCTCACCGATTTTCTCGACGGCTATTTCGCCCGGCGGTTCAATCTGATCAGCCGATTCGGCCAGCTGCTCGATCCGGCTGCCGACAAGATCCTGATGGCCGCGGCGTTCGTTTCGCTCGTCGAGCTCGATGCCCGGGTGACGCCGTCGTGGATGGTCGTCGCGATCCTCGCCCGCGAGTTCGCCGTCAACGCGCTGCGCAGCCATGCCGCCGCGGAGCAGGTGATCATCCCGGCTGGCCTCTCGGGCAAGATCAAGACCGGCGCCCAGATCGTCGCGATCTCGCTGCTCATCATCTACAACCAGCTGGGCGAGTTCTCGCATCTCGCGCCGATTTCGCTCTGGGTAGCCCTGATCGTCACGCTGTATTCGGGCTTCGAGTATTTCGCGCGCTACCGGCGGCTGTTGAATGGCTCGGCGAGCGGGCCGGAGCGACCCTCCCCACCGCATACTCCGGCGAGCGCGTGATCGCGCGCCGGCCGCTCGAGCGCCTGATCCTGTTCGCCGGCCGGCGCTACCGGCTGGTCTTCATCGGGTTCGTCCTGGTCGTCGCCGGTTCTACGGCGCTCGCGACCCGCCTCCGATTCGACCCCGACGTGCTGCACCTCCTGCCGAAGAGGAACCCGGCGGTCATCACCTTCCGCGAGACCCTCGAGCAGTTTGGCAACGTCGACTACTTCGTGGTCGGCATTCGCATTCCGGGAGACGCTCCTCTCGACCCCTACGAGGCTCTCGCGGACGACGTGGCGTCGCGGATGGCCGGCGCCAAAGACCTGTTTCTCGCCGTCGAATCGCGGCTCGGCGAGCCCGAAGAGCTGCTGCGGGAGTTCCTGCCCAAGGCGGTGCTCTTCCTCGACGCCCCGGCGCGCGAGAGTCTGGCCCGGCAGCTGACCGGGCCGGCGATCCGGGAGCGCGCCAGGGAGCTGCGGCGGACGCTCGAGATGCCACAGGCGGTGGCGCTCAAAGACCTCCTCAAGCTCGACCCGCTGGGCATCTCGGGCATCTTTCTCGACCGCCTGGGCGGGCAGCGGGGACCGCTCGCCGTCGACTGGACGAGCGGCAGATATCTGTCGCGCGATCACCGCCTGCTGCTCATTCTGGGGAAGCCGACCCACAGCCCCCAGGACATCGACTTCAACCGGCGGCTCTACGAGTCGATGCAGAAGTCGGTCGCCGCGGCGAGCGCCGGTTGGACCGAACTCGCCGAGGGCAGCGGCGTGGCGGCGCCGGAGGTCTTCTTCGGCGGCCGGTACATGATCGCTCTCGACGATACCGGCCTGATCCACCGCGATGTTGTGCTCAACGCGGTGAGCTCGCTGGTCGGCGTGCTCATTCTGTTCTACATCGCCTATCGCCGCACCTCGCTCCTGCTGCTCGTCTTCTGGCCGCTCGCTTGCGGCCTGGCGATCACTTTCGGCTTCGCGGCGCTCGCCGTGGGGGTCCTTTCGTCGGCGACCGCCGGGGTGGCGGCGCTGCTCGTCGGGCTGGGCGACGACTTCGTCATCGTGCTCTACGGGCGCTACGTCGAGGAGCGTCAACGCGGCGCCACGGTGGTCGAGTCGATGCGCGCGATGGGCGGAGCGACGGCCCGCGGCGTGGTGCTCGGTGCCGTCACCACCGCGGCGACTTTCTACGCCTTCCTGATCACCGACTTCACCGGTCTCTACCAGATGGGACTGATCGTCGGCACGGGGGTGATCTTCTGCCTGCTCGCGGTGCTCTTTCTGGTGCCGGCGATGATCGGCTGGAGCGAGGCCCACCACAGCCGCCGCGAAACCGAGCCGCGGCTGCACATCTTCGCCTTCGGCATCGAGCGTCTGTCGCGCCTCGCGACGCGGATGCCGCGGTCCACACTGCTCGTGGCCGCGCTGGTGACCGTGGCGGCCATCGCGGCGGCGCCCCAGCTCAAGTTCGACGACAACGTCGAGGCGCTACGCCCGCCGGGCAACCGCGGCATCCTCGCCCAGAGCGAGATCAACGCGCATTTCGGCGCCGGCTTCGACTCGATGTCGCTGGTGCTCGAGGCGCCGACGCTGCCCGAGGTCCTGGCCCTCGCCGACAAGGCGGCGAACGCCGGCCGCCGGTTGGTCGCCGACGGCCGGCTCGGGGGAGTCGACGCGGTGACCTCGGTGCTGCCTCCGCCCTCGATGCAGCAGGAGGCGCTCGAGTGGCTTGCCGCCGAGCGCAGCGGACGTCTCGACATGACGAGAATCCAAGCCGAGTTCGCGAGCGCTCTCTCGAGCGAGGGGTTGCGCGTCGAGCCGTTCGCCGATGGACTCGACCTGCTGCAGAAGACCCTCGCGCCCGCTGGGCCGCTCACCCGCGAAGGAGTGCTCGCAGTGCCGCAGGGGCGCGCGCTCCTCGACCGCTACCTGGTGCAGACGCCGCAGGGCTGGCGGAGCGTCGTCAAGATATTCAATCTCCCCGGCCGGCCAAAGCGCGAGATTCCGGAAGCGGCCATCGATCTCGCGGCGAGTCTCGGACCGCACGCCACGCTCACCGGCATGAACTTGCTGTCACGGAGTCTGCGCAGCGAGATCCGCCGCGATGCGCTGCTCTCGGGAATCATCGGCCTGGTGCTCGTCATGGCGCTGCTGTGGATCGACTTCCGCAACCTTCACGCCGCGATCATCGCGCTCGTCCCGCTGCTCGTCGGCGTACTGTGGATGATCGCCGCAATGGTGGTGCTCGATCTCCACCTCAACTTCATGAACATCTTCGTCATCACGATGATCATCGGCATCGGAGTGGACTACGGCATCCACGTCATCCATCGCTACCGCGAGGAAGAGATGCGGCCGGGCGGCGATCCCGCGGGCGCGATCGAGGAGACCTCGCGAGGCGTCTTCCTCGCCGCCTTGACCACCATCGTCGGCTTCGGCTCGCTCGCCACCTCGCACTACCCTGGCCTGGTCTCGATGGGGTTGGTTTCGACGATCGGGACTCTTACCACCGCGCTCGTGGCGCTCGCCGTGATCCCGGCCTATCTGTCCTTTCGGAGTCGTGGCGCCAACGGCGCGAGTATCCCCCCGGACTCCACCTCGGGGCGTTAGACCGTCATGAGCCGCAGGGGCGTCGATGGGCGGGCGCTCGCCGCCGTGCTGGTGCTCTGCGCCAGCGCGACGGGGGCGGTGCTCCTCGCCCTGCGCGAGCTCCTCGATCGCCTCGCAACGGCGATCGGCCCCTCCGACGGCGATCCGTTCTTCACCCTCTACGTCCTCGAGTGGGGGGCGGACGCCTGGCGCCGGGGTCTCGTCGGATTTTGGGATGCGCCGTTCTTCTACCCCGCGCAGGGGGTCATCGCACTCTCCGATCACGGACTGTTGCTCTCTCTGCTGCGCCTGGGTCTCAAGCTCCTCGGGGCGGGAGCTCCGCTGGCGCACAATCTGCTCTTCGTCGCGAGCTTTCCGCTGACCGCGCTGGCCGTCTATCTGCTGCTGCGGCGCGCCACCCGTGCGCCAAGGTGGAGCTGCGTTGCTCTGGCGCTCGCGGTCGCCTTCGCGCCGTGGCGGTGGGGGCAGCTCGTCCATCTCTTCATGCTCTGGGCTCCCGGCCCGCCGCTCGCCGTGTGGGCCTTCGACCGGTTGCTCGCCCGGCCCAAGGCGGCGCGCGCCCTGGTCTTCGTCGCCGCCTACGCCGGCGCTCTGCTCGCCGGCTGCTATCTCGCCTATCTGGTCCATTTCGCGCTCCTCGCGGTTCTGCTGGTGCGCGGATCGCGCCGCCGCGAACGGTGGAAGCTCGCCCGGCACTGGCGCCCGCTGTTGCTCGCTGCTGCTGCGGCCGGGGGTCTAGCGCTGGCGGTCTTCTGGCCCTACATCCAAGTGCGCTCCGCTCTCGAGGAGCGGCGGCGCCCCCAGGAGATTCGTGCATTCGAGCCCTCGGCCGCGGATTGGATCTCTCCGACCGGCTTGAATCTCTACTCGAATCTCGCTCCGAAACCTGGCGGGCACGGCGAGCGGGACCTCTTTCCCGGGCTGCTTCTTTCCCTGGCCGCACTCGTGGGGCTCGTCGCGTGGCGAGGACGACTTCGCGGTGTTGCCACTCCGACGCTCCTTGCCCGCGCTCTCCTCGCAACGGCCGCCTTGTTTGTCTTGCTCACCAACGCGGAGTTCTACCTGTTCCTGGCGCGGTTCCTCCCGGGCCTCGACGGGATGCGCGTCCCTACACGCGGGCAGCTCTTCGTCCTCATCGGGCTCGCGGTTCTCGCTGCGCACGGGCTGGTGTTCGTCGGTAGGCTGCTCGCGGTGCGCGGAGCGCTCCGGCCTTTGCCGTACCTGGTTGCGGCGCTGCTGCTCCCGGACCTCGTGGTCCGTCCGCTCGCGCCGGAGACGTTCTTCGCGCCGGAATCGGGCACGAATCTCCCGCCGCACGTACGATGGCTGAATCGCGACGAGGTGCGGGCGGTCGCTGTGATGCCGATCCGCGGGGACTGGCGCGAGGGCCGCAGAATGCTGCGCTGGCGTCTGTCCGGCAAGCCGATCGCGAACGGCTACAGCAGCTTCCTGCCGCCCACGTTCCGCTTTCTCCGCCGTGAGTGCCGGTCGAGGGACAATCGTCTCTCGCTGCGCTGCATAGCGGCGTTGCGGATGCTCGGGATCACCCACGTGGTGGTGGAGGATGCCTGGTATGCGGCGCCGGGGGCGGCGCTCCGCAACCGACTCGGGGCCGCGCGCGCCCTAGAGAGCGCCGGCGAGGCGCACCTCGTGTTCTCCGACTCCGAGGCCCTGGTCTTTTCGCTGGACGCCTCGGCAGCCCCTGACGCTGCTTCAGCGGCGGCGGAAGAGGAAGAGAAACAGCGGACCGGCGGCGAAGCCGGCGAGGTGGGCGTACCAGGCGACGCCGCCGGTCCCTGAGCCGGGAGGCGCGGCGAGGGCGCCGTAGATCTGCAGCAGAAACCAGAACGGGATGAACAGGAAGGCGCGGCTCTTCATCGGCACGACCAGGCAGCCGAGCGGCAGCACTCCCGAGAGCCGGGCGCGCGGGAAGAGCACGAGGAAGGCGCCGAGGACGCCGGCGATGGCGCCCGAGGCGCCGAGCAGAGGCAGCGTCGAGCGCGGGCTGGCGGCGATCTGGGCGGCGCTCGCGACGAGGCCGCTGCCGGCGTAGAGCAGGAGATAGCGGCGCAGGCGAAGCTTGCCCTCGACGTCGTCGCCGAAGACGGCGAGGAAGGCCATGTTGCCCGCGAGGTGGAGCCAGCCGCCGTGCAGGAAGAGGGCGGCGACGAGGCGCGGCAAGCGCGCCGCCACCTCGAGCGCTGGACCGGGACGCAGCATCTCGGCCGGAGAGAGGGCGATGCGCGAGATCGCCGCCCCGAGCCCGCTGCCGAGGCGAAGCTCCCAGATGAAGACGAGGACGTTCGTCGCGACCAGCGCCCAGGTCCCCCAGGCGAAACTGTTCGAGCGCCGCGAATCCGCCAGCGGGATCAATGCCGGCGGTCGCCTACCCGCGGATTTGCCCGCGCTGGTACCCGCGCTGGTACCCGCGCTGGTACCCGATGAATGCGCAGGAGGTTGGTCAGCGCCTTCGGACGGATCGGAAATCCCATGAGGAGAATCACGCACTCGCCCGGCCGGACGAGGCGCCGGGCGAGGAGCTCGCGTTCGACGAGCTCGACCAGGTCCTCGCGATGTTGCACGTCGTGTGCGAGATGGATCGGCCGCATACCCCAGAGGAGCTGAATCTGCCGCGCGACCTGTGCATCGGTGGTGAAGACGAAAGTCGGGACGACCGGCCGGTAGCGCGCCAGCCGGCGCGCGGTGAAGCCGCCCTGGGAGAACGCGACGATGCGGCTGCCTTCGAGCTTGCTCGCGGCATGCACCGCGGCGGCGGCGATGACGTCGGCGATCTCGATCGCTCCCGCGGCATCGGCGGCGCCCGCCGGGCGCGCTCTCTTGGAGGTCGCGAGCGTGCGCGGTGCCGGCGCGGGAAACCTGCCGGCAGGAAGGGTCGGATCCCCCGCGCCTTCGCCGGAGAGGAGAGTCTTGAGCTTGTACGCCTCGGCTTCGACGATGATTCTCGCCATGGTCTTCACCGACTCCACCGGGTAGCGCCCGGCGGCGGTTTCGCCCGACAGCATGAGCGCATCGGCGCCGTCGAAAACGGCGTTCGCGACGTCGGAGGTTTCCGCCCGCGTCGGTCGCGGCTGGACCATCATCGATTCGAGCATCTGGGTCGCCACGATGACCGGCTTGCCGAGCCGGCGGCCGGCGGCGATCATTCGCTTCTGCAGCACCGGCACGTCGTAGAGCGGCACCTCGACCCCGAGGTCCCCGCGCGCCACCATGACGGCGTCCGCCGCCGCGACGATCTCGCCGATGTGCTCGATTGCCGCCGCGCGCTCGAGCTTGGCGATGATCGGGAGCGCGGCGCCGTGCTGCGCGACGATCGCCCGGATCGCCTCGATATCGCGTGCCCGGCCGACATAACTCGCAGCGATGTAGTCAGCGCGCTCGTCGACCGCAAAAGCGATGTCGGAGGCATCCTTCTCCGAGATGGTGAAGGGAAGATTCGAGTCGGGAAGGTTGATTCCCTTGCGGGTCGAGACGGCGCCGCCGTGGACGACCCGGGCGGTGACCATCCGGCCGCGTTTGGCGGTGATTTCGAGCTCGACCAATCCGTTGTCGATCAACAGGCGCTCGCCGACGCGCAGGTGATGCAGAAACTCGGGGTCGTCGACCGGCAGGTCGATGCGGACCGAGGGCTCGCCCAGCGTCACCCGCTCGCCCGCACGGAGCTGCCGCGGCCCGGCTGCGAGCTCGCCGAGCCGGTAGCGCGGCCCCATGAGGTCGAACAGCACCGGGATCTGCAGGCCGCGCTCGCGGGCCACCTGGCGCACCCGCCGCAGCGTCCGGCGATGGGAGTCCTGGGAGCCGTGCGAGAGATTGAAGCGCAGCACATCGGCGCCGGCGGCGAGCAGCCGGTTGAGCATCCGTTCGTCTGCGGTCGCCGGGCCGAGCGTGGCGACGATCTTGGCGCGTCGTTCCATGAGGTGTCGGTGTCGTCTCTTCCTGAACCAGGGTTTTGGGGAGCCGGCGCGCCGATTCAGCCGAGAGTCACCTACAAGAAGACACGGTCATCTTGAGCAGCGAGACTCCATCGGCCGCCGCGCCAATTGTGACATCTCAGAATACCATCAAGGCTCGGCGAACAGGGGGGCTGAAGAGTGACAGAGAACAAGACTGACGGCGATTACCGGAATGGACTTCGTGGGGCCAGTTCCTTGGAGGAGCTGCGTGAGGTGCCAGCCGATTGGCAGGTCGTTCGGTCGCCGGGGCTAGCAATCGGAGGGGAACTCGTCGGCGGCGGGGGAGCGACGGTCGGATTCAGTTGGAAAGAGCGATTGCGAAGCGGACGATTGGGAAGGAACGATCTTCTCGCCCGATCCGGCAACCGGCGCCAGGGCGTGATGCCGGTGGCGGATCAGGGAATCCCGGCCCCCACGCGGCGAGAGCTCCGGGGTGCGGGGTCGCCGCCGTCTCTTTCCGTCTCACCTTCGAGGACCTGCCGGACCCGGGCCGCCAGGGCCGGCAGGGTGAAGGGCTTCTGAAGGAAGGCGACCTCTTCGCGCAGAATGCCCTGGCGAATCACGGCATCGTCGGTGTAACCGCTGATGAACAGAACCTTGATCTCGGGGCGGATCCGGAGCAGATGCTCCGCGAGCTGTCCACCTCCCATCTCCGGCATGACGACGTCGGTAATCAGGAGCTGGATCGAATTCGTGAGGTCGCCGGCGAGCCGAAGCGCTTCCGTTCCCCGGCTCGCCTCCAGGACGTTGTAGCCGGCTTCCGCGAGGGCGCAGCGGACCATGGTGCGCACGGCGGCGTCGTCCTCCACGAGGAGGATCGACTCTTGTCCTCTCGCCGTCGATGGCGTCTCGGTCGACGGCTTGTGCGACCTGGCGGCCTCTTGCGAAACCGGAAAGTAGAGCCTGAAAGTCGTGCCCCGGCCCGGCGCGCTGTCGACGTCGATGAATCCGCCGCTCTGCTGGACGATGCCGTACACGGTCGCGAGGCCCAGGCCGGTGCCGACTCCCTGTGGCTTGGTGGTGAAGAACGGCTCGAAGATGCGAGCCAGGACCTCTGGCGTCATGCCGGTGCCGGTGTCGGTCAAGCTGAGCGCGACGAAGCTCCCCGATTTCGCTTCCTGGCGCGCCGCAGCGAGCTCCGCGTTCACCTCGACCTGCTCCGTCCGGATGGTCAGCACGCCGCCCGTGGGCATGGCGTCGCGCGCGTTGATCGCGACGTTCATCAGGATCTGGCCGATGTGCCCGGGATCGACCTTCACCATGCTCAAGTCGGGAGCGAGCAGCGTGGAAATCCGGACGTCCTCGCCGAGAAGGCGCCGCAGCAGCTTCTCGTTTTCGCGCACCACCACGTTGAGGTCGAGAACCTGCGGCTCCAGAATCGCCTGCCGCGAGAACGCCAACAGCTGACGCGTGAGGGCCGCGCCGCGCTCCCCGGCCTGGGAGATCTGCGAGACTTTTTCGCGCTTGGCGTCGCCCGGAGGCAGGTCGGCGAGGACCATCTCGCTGTAGCCGGAGATGATGGTCAGAAGGTTGTTGAAGTCGTGGGCGACGCCCCCGGCCAGGCGGCCCAGAGCCTCCATCCTCTGCGCCTGTCGGACCTGCGCCTCCAGGAGCTTGCGCTCGGTGATATCCGAAGCCGCCCCGACGACCTCCGCGGGCGCGCCGTCCGCGCCTCCCACTTGCCGGGCCTCGCTCCGCACCCAGAGATACCGGCCGTCCCGATGACGGATCCGGAACTCGTTGGCCGCCCGAGCGTGGGCCGCCATCTGCTCCCGGAACGCGGCGAGCACTGGATCCCGATCCTCCGGGTGGACTGTGTCCTTCCACCATTCCGTGCCCAGGGCCTCTTCGGCCGTGTAGCCCAGCAGGGCGCGGACGTTGTCGCTGATCCAGGTAATGCCGCGGGGCCCTCCGCCTTCGACCGCGAGCGTGTAGATCACCGCCGGGCTGGAAGCGATCACATCCCCGAGACGGCGCTCGGCCGCGCGCAGCGCGTCGTTCGCGGTCTGCAGCACCTGGAACTGGTGTTGGAGCATGCCGCCCATGCGATTGAACGCCTCGCCCAATCGCGCCAGGTCGGTCGGACCCGCGACATCGACGCGCGCGGCGAGGTCGCCGGTGGCCAGGCGGTCGGTTTGACGCAGCAGCGCCGACAGCGGTTCGAGGTCGCCGCGCAGGCGCCGGCCGCCGACCAGTGCGGCGACGAGCAGCGCTCCGATCGCGACGAGCCAGGAAGTCCTGCGCACCAGCGCCGCCTTGGGACCCAGGTGATCGATCTCGCCCACCGCCGCCACCAGGCCGGGGTGGCCGAAGTCAAAACCGAGAGGGATCGTCACGAAACCCGCGCGCCAGCGGATGTCGCCGGCGCCCTGCCACTCGAACCGTCCGACCCCTTGATCAGCGTGCGCACGGACTCGCGCGATGAACTCCGGATCGGCATCCGGCGAAGATCCCAGGATTGAGCGCCCTCCGTCGCCGAGGAGAAGCCAGCCGACTCCCCCCTCGGACGGGAGCGTGCCAGCCTTCCAGAGCCAGTCCACCCGGATCGCGGCCCAGAGCGCTCCGCGTCCGTCCTCTCCCGCCGGAACCGCCATCCAGAGCGCGGACTTTCCGTTGCCCGCCGGCGCTTCCTCCAGCACGCCTTTGCCGGCAGCGAGCCTCTCCCGAATGCGCGTCGCCGCGGCTCCCGTCGCGGTCGCAAGCGGCGCCGGAAGCTGCTCCGCGTCGAGCGCGAGCAGCCGGTCGAGCCGGCCTCGCCACGGCTCCAGCGAGAGCTCGCGACTCGAACCGGAGGACGGACGTGACGCCATGGAGCGCAAGACCGCCGCGAGGTCCGCGAGACGGGCGAAGACCTCCTGGCCGGAGTCCTTCGCTCGCGCCGACAGGCGCTGCTCGCTCTCGACCCGCAGCTCCGATTCGTACTGGTAGGTCGTGGTCAGCAGCAGAACGATCGCCGGCAGCGGGACGATGACCCAGAACAGGAGACGCAGCCGGTTGGAGAGCGTCCCTCTGGAGCTCGTCGCCGTCACCTCGTCACCTCGCGTTCCGCCGCTCAGAAATCTCGGCCGAGACCATAGAACTGGCCGTCGTTGGCACGCACGACGTCGTCGAGGCTGCGTGGATTCTGCAGCGGAGGTCGGCTTTCGCCATCCGGCCCGACGCTGTACAGGTCGTATTCGGAATTGATCGGAACCAGGAAGCGGTCCTTGCGGGCTTCGCCCCGCCACCCGGGCCCCTCGAACAGAAAATAGACGTAGGGCCTTCCCCAAGGATCGGGCCTTTGACCGAAACCGAGAGGCAGGTCGTCGAGTGACGCGGGGAGGGCCTCCTCACGGTCGCGGAAGAGACCGATCTCGGTATCGATCAGGCGCAGGTCGACAATCGCGCGCCGGATCCGCGTGCGCTCGAGCGTCTGCAGGAAGAGCGGAACCAGGATCATCGCGATCACGCCGAGGATCGCCACGATGAGCAGCAGCTCGATCAGGGTCCAACCGCCGGCAGCGGCTGGAGCGCTTCTGCGAGGCGGCGCGGTCACCGGCCCGGGCGGCGCGGACCTCAGCGGGCCCACGCGACCTCCGGATGGCCCTCGAAGCGGAGAACTCCCTCGTGCACGCGGACGCGCAAGTCAGCGACGCTCTCGCGCTGGTCGTCGAGCGCATAGCGCAGAATGTAGAGGGTGCTTCCCGAGGAATCTTCCCTGTAGACGCCGAGCAATCGGCGGCGTTCTTCTCCGGCCTCGCCCTGGCCGAAGATGACCTCGCCCGGTGCGATCTCCAGGGAGCGGCCCAGGTACTTCGCGTCCGAAGTGGTCCAGACGCCCGCCAACTCCCGGCTAACGCCCACATCGGGGGGGTCCGGACGGGCGCCCGGCCTGAGGATCACCAGCACCGCGGCGACCGCCCCCAAGAACCAGATCCATCGCCTGTGCTTCATCGTGAATCACCGCGATGAGACGACCGCGACGGTAGCCGATCAGGCCGCGTAGGAGGTCTCTCCCCAGGAAACGGTAACACAGCTCGGGGGCAGGAAAGGGCTCTCGCGCCGATCGGCGAGTTTCCCGAGCAGTCCATGGCCGCCGTCGGTCCCACGCCTGCCTACCCGTTGGGGTGTGGGTCCGTCTTTAGTATGGGAAGAGTCTTCCACTATCACTTTTCAGTCCCTGTTGGCTTGGGAGAAGGTCACCATGAGCGTGTCTTCCTGCTGTTGCCGTGCTGCAGCTCCGATCTGGTGCCTTCTGCTCTTCGGGTTCGGGAGCACAGCTGCCCAAGCGGCCGACTGGTCGGCGATGAGCAGCGGCACGAACACATGGCTCACCGTCGTGTGGGGCAGCAGCGGGAGCGACGTCTTCGCGGTGGGTGGCTCCGGCACGATCCTGCACTACGACGGCAGCAGCTGGTCGGCGATGAGCAGCGGCACGGACTACACCCTCTACGGCGTGTGGGGCAGCAGCGGGAGCGATGTCTTCGCGGTGGGTGGCTCCGGCACGATCCTGCACTACGACGGCAGCAGCTGGTCGGCGATGAGCAGCGGCACGACCGACTACCTCATGGGCATCTGGGGCAGCAGCGGGAGCAACGTCTTTGCGGTGGGTGACGCCGGGACGATCCTGCACTACGACGGCAGCAGCTGGTCGGCGATGAGCAGCGGCACGACGAACCAGCTCTTGGGCGTGTGGGGCAGCAGCGGGAGCAACGTCTTCGCGGTAGGTAGCTACGGGACGATCCTGCACTTCGACAGCAACGGCTGGTCGGCGATGAGCAGCGGCACGAGCAACTACATCTACGTCGTGTGGGGCAGCAGTGGGAGCAACGTGTTCGCGGTGGGTGAAGCCGGGACGATCTTGCATTCCGACGGCAGTAGCTGGTCGGCGATGAGCAGCGGCACGTCGAACTACCTTCAGGGCGTGTGGGGCAGCGGCGGGAGCAACGTCTTCGCGGAGGGTGACGTCGGGACGATCCTGCACTACGACGGCAGCAGCTGGTCGGCGATGACCAGCGGCACGATCTACAACCTCTACGGTGTGTGGGGCAGCAGCGGGAGCAACGTCTTCGCGGTAGGTGACCGCGGGACGATCCTGCACTACGGCAATGAGCTCTTCGCCAGCGGGTTCGAGAGCGGCGGCCTGGACGGTTGGTCAGTCTCGGTGCCTTAGGGGCAAGACGCTCGCGGGGCAGGTTGATTCCCCTTCCTCGCAAGTTCGACACTGGCGCGGCGACCGCATATTGTGGATGGGTAGGCTAGGCTGCGGGTCTTCTACCGGGGCGGAGGAATGCGATGTATCGGCTGGCATTGACCTGTCTGCCTTGCGTCAGGCCCCACGGCTCCTGCACGCCATGAAATCAGCTGTCCTCGTGATCGACGTTCAGCGCGCCCTTTGCACGGGCCAGTACGCGGCTTTCGAAGCGAGCAGCGTGATCGAGCGAATCAACGAGGTACTGGAAAAAGCGCGGGCTGCAGGGGCGCCGGTGATCTTCATTCAGCATGAGAGCCGAGGCGGAGTTCTCGACTACGGAACGGACGGTTGGCAATTGGCAGAAGGTCTGCATGCCCTGCCCTCGGACATCTTCGTTCGCAAGACAGCGACAGATTCCTTCCACAAGACCGATCTCCAGGCTGTCCTGCAAAGGCATGAAGTCCAAAGCCTCGTCATTTGCGGTCTCCAAAGCGAGTTTTGCGTGGACACGACGACACGCCGGGCTTTGGGCCTCGGCTATCCCGTGATCCTCGTTTCCGACGGTCACTCCACGATGGACAACGAAGTCCTCCCTGCCGCGCAAATTTCCCGGCATCACAACGTCACCCTGGCCAACATAACCAGCTTCGGGCCTCGAGTCACACCAACTGCCGCGCGCGACGTGCGGTTTGAGGCCTGACCCCTCGATCGAGCGGCGCCGAGGAAACGGGCTCTTCCCCCCCGACTTCTGATCCGGCAGGGCTCTCGTAATCGAGGTAGATTTCCGCTCGTTCACTGGGCTCCGGAGGGAGCCGTGGGGGGTTGGATGCGCGCCGCCATCAGGAGCATCGCCGCTGTTGTCGCCGGCTTCATCGCCGCGAGCATCGTCATGATGCTCATCGAGGCCCTCAACGGTCGCGTTATCTACCCCGATCTGGGGAGGGCCGCCGAGGGGTTGAAGGATCGCGAAGCGGTCCGCGCCCTGCTCGCGACCGCGCCTGTCGGCGCGTTCCTGGTTGTGATCGCCGGCTGGATTCTCGGCGCCGTGGCTGGCGGTTGGACCGCCGCGCGGCTTGCGACGCGGGCGAAGATCGGACACGGCCTCGCCCTCGGCGCGCTGCTGACGCTCGCCGGCGTCGCGAACAATTTCGCCATTCCGCCGCCCCTCTGGTTCTGGATCGCGAGCCTCGCCGTGCTGATGCCTGCGGCGTATCTGGGCGCGCGCCTCGCGCCGGCTCGCTGAGGCCGCGGAGAAGCGCCTCGCGGAAATTGGTGCCTGTCACCATTTTGCGAGCGGCAAGCGGCGAGTTTCCCGAGTTGTCCATGGCCGCCGTCGGTCCCACGCCTGCCTACCCGTTGGGGGGCGGGTCCGCCTGTAACACTGGAAGGGAGCTACACTGCTCCTCTCAGTTCCCGTTGGCTAGGGAGGAGATCACTGTGAGCGTGTCTTCCCGCCGTTGCCGTGCTGCAGCTCCGGTCATCTGCCTCCTGCTCTTCGGGTTCGGGAGCACGGCTGCCCAGGCGGCCGACTGGACCTGGCAGAACCCTCTGCCTCAGGGGAACCCTCTCTCGGGCGTGTGGGGCAGCAGCGGGAGCAACGTCTTCGCGGTGGGTGACCTCGGGACGATCCTGCATTCGAACGGCAGCAGCTGGTCGGCGATGAGCAGCGGCGCGGGCAACAACCTCAGCGGCGTGTGGGGCAGCAGCGGGAGCAACGTCTTCGCGGTGGGTGACTGGGGGACGATCCTGCACTACGGCAATGAGCTCTTCGCCAGCGGGTTCGAGAGCGGCGGCCTGGACGGTTGGTCCGCCGCGGAGCCGTAGGGGCAAGACGCTCGCGGGGCCGGGTCGAGTCTCCTACTTCTCGCCGAACCAGTTCTCGATCGTCAGGCCGGGGGGAGATCCGATTTCGCGGCGCTGCGCTGCGATCACGGCGCTTGCCAGGACTTTTCGTCGAGTCGCTCGAGGTCGCGGCTGCCGTGCATGATGGTGGCGATCAGGATGCGTTCGGCTCCGACGCGGTAGACGATGCGGTAGGTCTGGACCAGCAGCTCGCGGACGTTCGGTTGGTCAGGTTCTTCCGGGACGCGACGGCCGAGCTCGGGAAAGTCGGCGAGCGGTTCGGTGGCGCGGATGAGCTTCGCGATGAAGCGCTCGGCGTAGAGCCGGGAGTCCTGGGCGATGTAGTCGTAGAGCGCCGAAAGGTCGGAGATCGAGCGCTGCGACCAGTCGATCTTCACGAGACGCGGAAGCGCTTCTTGACTTCCTCGTGCGAGACGACGCGGCCCTCGTCGCCATCGCGCAGGCCTTCGGCGATCTTCTGGCGGACGTAAACTTCGTACATCACGTCGTCCCAGTCGGCGTCTGGAGGGAGCTTCTCGGCGAGCTTGTGGACTTCCTCTCGGATCGTGCTCATGGTCGGGTCTCCGTGGGTTCGATTGTAGCGTCGAGCGGCGCTGCGGCGTCCATACGCTCTTTTCCAGCCGCGCATCCCAAACAGGTGCCAAACAGGTGCCAGGTGAGTTTCGGGCGGCATCTTCTCGCCGAGACTGATCCCTGGTGAAGTCGATCCCGTTTGTGCGAGCGTGCCGGGGGCCTGAGACGTTTCGAGAAGCCCTGGAGTGGGCGGAATCGGTCTTTCAGTTTGCAGTGTCTCCGGGGCCGCCAGCGAGCCGTTCGGTGTTCGCGATCGTGGTTCCATCGATTTCACTCCCCAACTCCAGGCAGGCGGCGATCTCGCAGCCGACGAGGACGAGCCACCAGGCGATCTGGACGGAGAGCATGAAGAAGAAGGCGATGGCGAAGGAGCCGTAGACGACGCGCGAGGCGGCGGTGAAGAGACGGACGTAGGCGCGGAAGCCGAACTGCAGGCCGTGGAGGGCGAGAGCCGAGACGGCGGCGCCGATGAGGGCGTTTCTCAGCCGGACCTTGCGGTTCGGGATCCACCAGAAGAGCAGCGTCAGGCCGAGGAGCGTGATGACCGGGGGCAGCAGCGGGGCGAGGGCGGACTGGCGCGCGAAGCGCGAGAACGACGAGCTCTGGGCGAGGTAGAGGAAGAGCGCGACCGTGCCGGCGATCGCGAGCGGGCCCCAGACCACCACGAGGGAAAACGAGAACAGACGGTGGAGGATTCTTCCCTTGCGGCGCTCGACGCGGAAGATGTCGTCGATCGCGCCCTCGACGGTGAGAAAGCTCAGGGCGCTGCTCACCAGGAATCCGATCATCGCGAGGCCGGAGAGCGCTTCGGCCTGGGCCACGAAGGCGTCGAGCGCCGTCACTAGGGTCTTTCCGGAATAGGGCAGAAGCTGCGTGAGCACGGCGAGCGTGCGGCCGTCGTCCTGAGAGATGGCGCGCGCCACGAAGCGCGAGATCAGCGCGAGCAGCGGCACGAGCGCGAGGACGCTCGAGAAGGCGAGCGCCGACGAGACCAGGCCGAGGCGGTCCTGGTGCGCCTTGCGCAGCGCCCGCCGGAAGAAACGCACCGCGCTCTGTGTGGCGCCCGCGCCCTCGTGCACGGCGTTGGCGAGGGGGGCGAGGGGGGCAAGCGGGGCGAGCTTCACCAATCGACCTGGGTGCCCGGGAGCGGCAGCTCAGGGCGCGGCCAGCCGAGCTCCTGGATCGCCGCCGCCAGCGCCTTGCGCGGCGGATCCTCGCCGTGGTTGAGGAAGATGCGGCGCGGCGGCGCCGGCAGAGCTCTCGCCCAGCGCAGCAGCTCCTCGCAGTCGGCGTGCGCCGAGAGGCCCTGCATCTGCACGATCTCCGCCGCCACGGCGACGCGCTGGCCGTGAATCGAGATCGACTGGGCGCCGTCGAGGAGCGCCCGGCCGCGCGTTCCGGCCGCCTGGTAGCCGACGAAGATGACCGTGTTCTTGGCGTCGGGCAGCCGCTGCGCCAGGTGATGAACGATCCGGCCGCCGGTCGCCATGCCGCTCGCGGCGACGATCACCGCCGGTTCGCGGCGCTCGTTCAACGCCTTCGACTCCTCGACCGTGCGGCAGCGGCCGAAGCGGTCGGCGGCGAGCGGATTGGCGTCGCGCTTCAGGAGCGCCTGGGTCTCCGCGTCGAACTCCGAGGTCGCCTGGCGGTAGATCTCGGTGGCCTTGATCGCCATCGGACTGTCGAGGAAGACCGTGCGGGGGTCGAGCGAGCCGGCGAGCGCGAGCTCCGAGAGAAAGTAGAGCAGGTCCTGCGTGCGGCCGAGGGCGAAGGCCGGAATGAGGACGTTGCCGCCGCGGTCGAACGTCCGCCGGATGATCTCGAGCAGGCGCTGGCCCGCATCCTCGTGCGGGTGCTTGCGATCGCCGTAGGTGGACTCGAGGACGAGGGCGTCCGGGGACGCGGGCGGCGGCTCCGGGTCGCGCAGGATCGGCGCCTCGTAGCGTCCGACGTCACCGGAGAAGAGCCAGTGCTGACGCCCGCCGAGCGCGCTCTTGGCCACGATGTCGACCGACGCGGCGCCCAGGAGGTGTCCGGCGCGGACGAAGCGGAGGGTGATCCCGGGCGCGATCTCGTGCTCCTCGGCGAACGGCAGCGGCTCGAGCAGACGGAGCGCCTGCGCGGCGTCGCGGGCGGTGAACAGCGGTTTCGGATCGGCGTGGCGGCTGTAGCCCTTCTTGCGGGCGTAGCGAGCCTCTTCTTCCTGCAGCTCGCCGGCGTCCTCGAGCACGAGGCGCGCGAGCGGACGGGTTGGCCGGGTGCAGTGGATCGGCCCGGCGTAGCCCTGCGCGACGAGGCGCGGCAGGAGACCGGTGTGGTCGAGGTGGGCGTGGGTGAGGACGACCGCGTCGATCTCCTGCGGCCGGAACGGGAAGGGGCGCCAGTTGCGCGCCTCGAGCTCTTCGTCGCCCTGGAAGAGCCCGCAGTCGACGAGCAGGCGCTTAACCCCGAAGTCGAGCAGGGTGCAACTGCCGGTGACCGTGCCGCAAGCTCCGACGAAGGTGACCTTGGCCATGCGCTCCTCGCACTTGCCGCGCGGTTCCTGCCCGCCTCCTGCTCTCTGCCCCTGCCCGTTTCCTGGTCTCTACCTGATGCCGAGACCGAGTCTAGCAGCGGGGAAATCCCGATTGGCCGCGCCCGCCGAAGCGGGTATCATGGAAGCCGGTTTCGAGCCCGCAAGCTGGGCGACGCGCGGGCTCGCGAGGAGACTAAAGATGGCTGACAACAAAGTGGTGGATCGTGCGCGACAGGTGCTCTCCGACGCCGTCGAAGGCACGCGGGATGTGATCGACGACGGCCTCGACGAGGCACGGGAGCGCTTCGAAGGCGCGGCGGAGGATCTCGAGCGCAACGCCCGTCGGGCGCAGCGCGAGGTCCGGCGCCGGGCGCAGCGGCTCGGATCGGCGGCGCGCGAGAAGTACGACGCGGCGGCCGAAAGCGTGCGCGCCGGCTACCAGCGGGTGCGCCACGACGCCGTCCAGGTGACCGACAACGTGAACGAATACGTGCGCGAGAACCCGGGCAAGTCGATTCTCATTGCCGCCGGGGTCGGATTCCTGGTCGGGCTCCTGGTGCGTGGCGGCCGCCGCCGCGACGACGACTGACGATGGCGCACGACTCGGCGCGGGCCGAGCGGTCCTCGCGGTTTCATTCGAAAGGCAGCGAGCGCGGCCACGCGGCGCCCGCGGCCGATTTCGCCGTCTCGTCCGATGCCGACGACTTCGACGACGTCGACGATTACGATCGCAACGACCGCAACGACCGCTACGACGGCTCCGCCAACTCGCTCGCCGATGACCTGATCGACGACCTCCTGCCGCCGGAGGTCGATTGGCGGCAGATCGTGCGCCGCCATCCGGTGCCGGCGCTCCTCTTCGCCGGCGTCGGCGGCTATCTCCTCGGGCGCAGCCAGGGACGCAAGCTCCTGACCGCGCTCTCCGCCCTGGCGGTCGCCCGCGTCGAGTCGGAAGTCCTCGGCCGGATCGAAGACGAGCTCGACTGAGAGGTTGCCCCGCGCGGCCGGCGCGGCCCAAGTGTGGCCGGCGCGGCCGGCGCGGCGTCTCCCAGCGAACGGGATCCTGCGCTCCTTGCCCCTTCTGGAGGGGCTCGGGCGCTCGTGGGCCCCATCTCCTCCCATCTCGCGCCCTGCGGTGCTCGAATCCCGCCCGCTGGGAGTCGCCACGCCTCCGTGGAAGAGTGCCTTGTTTTTCCTTTACTGAAAGCTTTTTTTGACGCCGAGAGGTTTGGACTCTGATCCCTAAGCTAGAGTCTTTGCAGGAGCCCTTCTCTGCGCACCGTTCTGCACATCTCTGACGTCCATTTCGGGCCGAAGCTCCTGCCGGAGGTGGCGGCGGGGGTGGTGGAGCTCGCTGCGGCGACGGCGGCCGGATCTGGTCGTCATCTCGGGCGACCTCACGCTGCGCGCCAAGCCGCGGCAGTACCGGGCGGCGCGGGAGTTCGTCGCCGAGCTCGAGCGCATCGCGCCGGTCGTCGCGGTGCCGGGCAACCACGACGTGCCGCTCTACCGCTTCTGGGAGCGGCTGTTCGCACCGTTCGGCGCCTGGCGGCGGCACTTCGGGCGCGAGCTCGAACCGGTGTTCCGCGACGGCGAGCTGCTGGTCGTGGGGGTCAACACGGCCGAGGCCTTTACGCTGAAGGGCGGGCGGCTTCGCCGGCGGCGTCTCGCCGAAGTGGATCTCCTGCTCGCAGAGGCGCCCGCCGCGCTCTTCCGGATCGTCGTCGCGCACCATCATCTGGTCCGGCCGCCCGGGGTCGACTGCGAGCATCCGGCCTGGCGGGCGGCCGAGGCGATCGCGCGCTGGAGTCGCAGCAAGGTCGATCTGGTGCTCTCGGGCCATCTCCACCAGACGCTCGAGCTCCGGCCCGCGGGCGAGGACGGCTTCCTCGCGCTGCATACCGGGACGACCTGCTCCAGCCGAGGGCGCGGGCGGGAAGCCGGCCACAACAGCCTGCATTGGATCGAGATCGGGAGCGGGAGCTACCGCGTCGAGCGCCACTTCTGGGACCGCCGGAAAGGCCGCTTCGCAGCCACCCTCGACCAGCGGTTTCGCCGCCGGCCGGCGCGCTGAAGCCGACCCGGCCGGGAAGCGGAAGCGAAAGATCGCATCGCCTCCGGAGGGAGATATCATTCGAGTCTCCAAAGGAGACGGCCGCAGGTCGGCCAAACATCATGGACAACTGGGAAATCGTCGAGACCGTGGGCACCGAGGAGGAAGCGTCGCTGGTCGCCGGCTTTCTCGAAGCTGAGGGCATCGCGTCGCAGATCGAGTCGCTTCTGTTTCACCAGGAACCGGCGACCTTCGGGAGTCTCGGAGAGGTGCGGATTCTGGTCGCGGCGGCCGACGTCGAACGCGCGCGCCAGCTGATCGAGCAGCGGGAAGACTCGCGGCCGGGAGAAACGTCCGGGAATCCGGCCGGAGAGTCGAACGAGTGAGTCCGATCGCCGCTGGCGGCCGCCTCGGGAGGTACCAGATCTTGCGCCAGTTGGGCGCCGGGGCGATGGGTGAGGTCTACCTCGCCGAGGACCCCCAGATCGGCCGGCGCGTCGCCATCAAGACGGTCAAGATCGAGGAGGGCCGCCCGCAGGAGATGGAAGAGCGCAAGCGCCGCCTGATGCGGGAATCCCGCGCCGCCGGCAAGCTCCTGCATCCGAACGTGGTGGCCCTGTTCGACGTCGGCGAGGACGCCGGCGTCCTCTTCCTCGCCTTCGAGTGCGTCGAAGGGAACGATCTCGCGCAGCGGCTGGAGACGGAGCCCCCGGTCACGCTGCGCGAAGCGATCACCTACGTCCGTCAAGCGGCGGAGGGTCTCGACTACGCGCACCGCCAGGGCGTGGTGCACCGCGACATCAAGCCGAGCAACCTCCTCATCTCGAGCTCCGGTACGGTGAAGGTCAGCGACTTCGGGATCGCCAAGCTCAAGGACCAGACCTCCGACCTGACGATGACCGGCTCGGTCGTCGGCAGCCCGCATTATCTGTCGCCGGAACAGATCCGCGGCGACGAGCTCGACGGCCGGAGCGACATCTTCTCGCTCGGCGTGCTGTTCTACGAGGTGCTCTCCCGCCGGCGTCCGTTCGAGGGCGAGACGCTGACCACGCTGGTCTACCAGATCCTGCACCGCGATCCGCCTTCGATCGTGGTGGATCGCCCCGGAGCTCGGCACGCGTCTCGAGAGCGTGCTGCAGCGCATGTTGCAGAAGGAGCGCGACGACCGCTATTCGACCGCCGGTGAGGTGGCGCGCGATCTCGCGCTCTGCGAACAGGAGATCCCGGCCGCGATCCTCGACCGGCCGGCGGCGCTGGAGAGCGGCGCGCCGACCGCCGCGACGCCCCGGATGTCGACCTCGGAGCGCGCCGCGCAGGTCGCATCCCCCGCGCCGCCTCCACCGCCACCGGTTTCGCTGACCCAGGCGCCGACGGAGCGCCTCGCGCCGCGCCTTCCGCCGACCCCGCCGACCCCGGCTGCCGCCGCCGCCGGCCGCTCCCGTTCGCACGCCGGGCTGTGGATCGTCGGCGTGGTGGTGGCGCTCGTGGTGGCGGTGCTCGTGGTGGGCGGGCTCGCGGCGCGCCGCTGGGTCCTCGCCAAGCAGGCAGGAAAAGTGGCACAGGGGGCCGCGGCCGAGCCGAGCGCCGGGAACGCGGCCGACTCGACGAAGCAGAAAGCCGCTGCCCTCGTGCCCAGCCCTCCTGCGCAGCCTTCGACTCCCGAATCCAACCGGGAGTCCGCCGCGAACAGCCGACCGGCAGGGATCGACGCCCGACGCGGGAGAGCGCTTCCGCCAGACGCCGCCGCCCGTGGCGCCGGCACAGGAGGCTCACCCGCAATCGAACGGGGCGAACGGGGCGATCGGGGCGAGCGCGCAACCGGCCGCCGAGCCGGTGCACGTTGCGGCGAAGAAACCGCTTCCCGCCGCTCCGCCGAGCACGGAAGCCGAACCCGAACCCGCCCCCTCAGAGTCCGCTCCGGATATCGCGGAGCCGCTCGTCGACCGCGCCGGAATCCTGCCGCGGATCGACCGCATGATGGTCACCGGCATGGCGCTCTCCTTCGCGGTCGAGCCGCCGGAAGCGATCGTCAAGATCGACGGCCGGGTGATCGGACAGGCCGGCACGTGGAACGCCAAGAAGAAAGAGGGCCGCGCCTACGACCTGCCGGAGAGCGGCGACCACCTCGTCCGCATCACCCACGAGGGCAGAACGACGACGATCCGGGTCTCCGCCTCGCCCGAAGCGCCCTCTCCGACGCTGGTTTCGGTCGATCTCCGGGCGCCGAACGATCGCAGCAAGAAATTCCGGCGCGCTGGCGATCGCCCCTGACTCCGTACACCGGTCCGAGGTCGCTCCGCTGACGGCTTCACCTCGATCCCATTCCGTCCGCGGCCTCGCAGAGCTGGCACGCGTCGAGCGCTCGCGGCTTGCGAGCGGCCTCGAGCTCTGCCTGCTCGCCAACCGCCAGGCGCCGATCGTGACGGTGGTCCTGGTCTACAAGGCCGGCGGCCGCGACGAGGCGCCGGGGCAGAGCGGCTGTGCGCACTTTCTCGAGCACATGATGTTCAAGGGCTCGGCGCGCTACGGTCCGGGCGAGATCGATCGCCGGACGCAAGGGCTCGGGGGCAACAACAACGCCTTCACCAGCCACGATCTCACCGCCTATTACTTCTCCTTCGCCGCCGATCGCTGGCACGAAGCGCTCGCCATCGAACGCGACCGGATGACGGCGCTGACGCTCGACCCGGCGGAGGTGGCGAGCGAGCGCCAGGTGATCCTCGAGGAGTTGGCGATGTACCGCGACGAGCCCTGGGATGCGCTCGAGCTCGACGTTCAGGCCGAGCTCTTTCGCGGCCATCCCTACGGTACGCCGGTTCTCGGCACGGAGCACGATCTCGGGAGCATCGACCGCGAGAACCTCGCCGAGTTCCATCGGCTCTACTACCGGACCGCGAACGCGCTGCTGGTGGTGGCCGGCGATCTCGGCGCCGAGACCGCGGAGCGCGTCGAGGCGGCGTTCGGCGACCTGCCGCCGGCCCCGGTCGAGCGCCCCCCGGTCGCCGAGCTCCAGGAGCTCGGCGGCGCGCGCCGCCTCGAGCGCCGGCGCGGCGAGGTCGGACGATTGCTCCTCGCCCTGCCGGCGCCGGCTCCGGAGCATCCGGACCATGCCGGTCTGCGCCTGCTCGCGACGATTCTCGGGGGCGGCCGCACGAGCCGGCTGCATCGCGCTTTCGTGGATGTCGGGCAGCTCTGCCTGGCCGCCTCGTGCGCCGTCGCCGAAGGCGAGCTCGCTTCGCACCTCGCCTGTTCGTTCGAGATGCTTCCGGGCGGAGATCCGTCGGAGGTCGAGCGCCGGCTCGAAGCCGAGCTGGCCGACTTGCGCGATCGGCCGATCGCCGAGGACGAGCTCGAGCGCGGCAAGCAGATCGTGCTCGCGGACTGGGTCTTTCAGCAGGAGCGCATCCACCAGCAGGCGCTCACCGCGGCGCTCGCGCTCGCGCAGGGCGATCTCGAGCAGCCGGAGGAGCTCGTCCGCCGGGCGCTCGAGTGCGATGCCGCCGACCTCGCGCGCCTCGCGCAGCGCTACCTCGATCCCCAGGCCGGCTCGGTGTTCGGCCTCTCCCTGCCGGAGAAGGGATGAGCGGGCCGGGCGCTCCCGGCGCCCCGGGAATCGGGCTCAAGTTGCGGCGCATCGAGGGCGCGCCGGTCGTGGCGGTGCGCCTGCTGCTCGCGGGAGGTGCGCGCTGCGAGACGATTCCCGGGCAGGCGCTCCTCACCGGGAGGCTCCTCGCCGAGGGGACGCGCCGGCGTACCTGGGAGACGATCGCCGCCGACGCCGAAGGACGCGGCATGATCGTCTCGAGCTTCGGCGGCTACGAAACCCATGGTCTCGCGATCGATGCCCTGGCGGAGGATTGGGGGCTCGCTCTCGAGTGGACGGCCGAGCTCCTCTTCGAGTCGGTTTTTCCCGCCGAGCGGCTGCGGTGGCTGGCCCGCCAGGCGGCGGCCGAGCTCGAGGCCCAGGCCGACCAGGCGGATCTCGCCACGGCGCGCGTCTTCAGCGAGCAGCTCTACGCGCCGCATCCCCGCGGGCGGCCGCTGCAGGGGGACGCGGCGAGCCTCGCGCGGCTCGACTCGGACCGTTGTCGCGGGTTTCACGCCGCGGCGCTGGGATGGGGAGGATTCCTCTGCGTGGCGGGCGAGATCGACGAGTCGAGGGTCGCTGCGCGCGCCGGCGAGCTCTTCGGTGAAGGGTCGGGGAAAGGCGGCGCTCACCGCGTCGGCATCGAGGCACGTCTTCGTCCCGAGCCGGCGGCCCCGGCGGCGGCGCCTGCCCCGCGCCGGGAGATCGTGACCCGCGCCGAGGACCAGGCGCATCTCTTTCTCGGTGCGCGCACGCTGCCGCGGGCACATCCCGACTATCCGGCGCTCGAGCTCGCGGGCGTTCTGCTCGGTACCGGTTCGGGACTCACCGGCCGGATCCCGCAGCGCATCCGGGAGCGCGAGGGCCTGGCGTACACCGCCACGGCCGAAACCGTCGCCGGAGCGGGAGTGGACGAGGGCCGCCTGGTCTGTTACGTCGGGACCGCACCCGAGACGCTCGATCAGGCCGAAGCCTCCGTGCGCGACGAGCTCGAACGCTTCCTCGCCGAGCCGATCGCCGCGGCCGACCTCGAGAGCGCCCGTTCCTATCTGCTCGGCCGGGAGCCTTTTCGCCGCGAAACGGCGCGCCAGTGGGCGGACCTGATGGCGGTGGCGGCTCTCCTCGATCTGCCGCTCGACGATCCGGACTGGTACAGCGACCAGCTCCGCCGGCTCTCCGTGGCGGAGGTGGAAGCGGCGGCGCGGCGCTGGATCGATCCCGCCCGCCTGCTCGTCACGCGTGGCTTGCCGCTATCGCGGGACTCCCTTCGCCCGACATGATCCGCCAGCCGATCACTTTCTCGTCGATCTCGCGCAGGCGCTTGGCGACCAGCCGGCAGAGCAGCCGCAGAAAGTCGAGCGAGGCCTGTGGATCGAGGACGAGCATCTCCTGGATCGTCGCCTGATCCAGCGCCAGCACGGTGAGCGGACCGCCGTGGGCGCGCGCGTCCGCCGAGCGCGGGTCGCCGTCGATGAGCGACATCTCGCCGAAGAAATCGCCCCGCTCGAGAATGGCGAGCGCCTCCTCGCCGGCCCCCGGAATGTACTTGCTGATCAGGACCTGGCCCTCGAGCACGACGTACATCTCGTGGCCTTCGTCGCCCTCCGCGAAGAGCGAGGCGCCGGACTCGAAGCGCTGCTCTTTCGAGAAGGTCGCGAGCGTCGTCAGCTCCTTGCTCGACAGGCCCTGCTCGCGGAAGAGGCGGACTTTGTCGTCGGGAGGAACCTCGACCGCACCCATGACCTGCTTTCCGCGCCGCAGACGGAGAAAGTTCTCCGGCTGCTTGTCGGCGGAGAAAAAGGTCTTGAGCTGTTCGTTGGTCGAGCGGAGCTTGCCGGCGAGCGAGTGCCAGAGTCCCCAGTAGAGCTGGACGCCGAACTCCGACCAGCCGCGGGATAGCTCTTCGAGCGCGGCGCCGTCGAAGCGCAGCAGGCGACAGGGCTTCAGGGCCAGGGCATCGCCGGTGCGCACACCGCGGGTGAGGAAGTTCACCTCGCCGAACATCGACCCCGCCTGCAGCAGGGCGAGCGGATAGGTGCCGTAGGGCGTGGGCCGCTGAATGCTGATCTCGCCCTCCTCGAGAAGATAGAGGTCGAGGCCCTCGCTGTTGTTGCCGAAGACGAGGGCACCGGTGTCGAAGCTCTTCTCTTCGACCGCGGCGCTCAACTTGAAGATCTGTTCGTCCGTGAGGTGCGCCCAGGCGGAGAGCTTGCGCAGGCTCGCGGCGATCTTCAGGCGACCGCCATCGTCGGGCGGCGCGACGAGCGCCGCGAGCGCCAGGCTCTCCCAGGTCTCCTCGCTGCGGAAGCGCTCCCGGCGCCACTCCAGGCGGTCGAAGGCGGTGTGGAGCTGCTCCTCGCGCTCGCGGAACAGGGCGACCACCTGCTTGCTCTGCCAGGAGAGGAGATGTTTGAGCGTGCGGATTCGCCGGCGCAGCCGGATCGCCCGCTCCTCGTCGACCGAGGGCAGGAGGAGAAAGGCATCGATGGTCGCGGCCAGCGCTTCGGCGAACTGTTTGCGCTCGTATTCGATCTGGCCCAGGAGCTCGGCGGCCTCGCGGTCGAACGGGTTGTAGCGCAGGGCGCGCTGCAGGAGCTCCGCGGCGCTGTCGTAGTCCTGGAGCCGGAAGTGAATGCGCGCCGCGAGCTTGAAGTTCGCCGGGCTGATCGGGTCCTTGAGCCGGGCGATATGCAGGCACTCGAGCGCCCGGAACTCCTCTCCCTTCTCCGCGTACAGCCAGGCGAGACCGACGAAATGGGAGGCGTCGATGCCGTTGCGCCGCATCTCCGCCCGGGCGCCTTCGATCGGGTCCTTCGCGGCCAGCCGGCCCTGCAGCTTCTGCAGGCGGCGGATCCGGGCCAGGGCCAGGCGAGTGCCGAGGTTGCGCGGCTCCAGGCGGAGAGCCACGCCGAAGAGCTCGGCGGCCTCTTCGTACAGCTTCCGCTCGGCGAATCGACGCGCGAGCGCCACCAGTTCCTTGACATCGGGCGGTTCAGAGACGGACATCGCTTGTCACCGGGCGCCAGAAGCGCGACAATGCAGGAAAGTGTAACACGTGCCCACCGAGGCACCCGACCGGAAAGGGCGGAATCAGGGATGTCGAGTCGAATCGATTCTGCGAACGACGGCGCTTCCCCGCGGACTCTGGCCGAGGCGGCGATCGAGATCTGCCGGGCCGGCGACTGGAGCCGTGGCCTCGCGATCCTCGCCGACCTGGTCAAGGAGCGCGGCTTGAGCGAGAGCGTTCCGGGAGTCGCCTACTCCTTTCTGGGTTACGGAATCGCGCGCTACCAGCGGCAGGTCAAGGAGGGGCTGCGCCTCTGCCAGCACGCGGTCAAGACGCAGTTCTACCATCCGGACTGTCATCTGAACCTCGCCCGCGTGTACGTGCTGGCCAAGAATCGCAAGGGGGCGGTCGCCTCCATCGCGCAAGGGCTCGCTCTCGATCCGAGAAACACGGCGTTACGCGGGCTGCAGAGCGAGATCGGCGTGCGCAAGAAGCCGGTGGTCGGATTCCTGTCGCGCAACCATCCGGTGAACCGGACGCTCGGCAGACTGCGCAAGCAGATGAAGACCTCCGACTCCTAGGAGCCGCCTGGCCTGGCAGGAGCGCCGGACGTTGTATCCTCGGACATCGTGATTTCGGATCCGCAGCGCGCTCTCGATCGTCCGTTGCGGATCGCCATTGTCGGCGCCGGGCCTGCCGGTTTCTACACCGCGGCTGCGCTGCTCGCGAGGAAGGAGGTCGAGCTTGAGGTGGACCTCCTCGATCGCCTGCCGACGCCCTATGGCCTGGTGCGCTTCGGCGTGGCCCCGGATCATCCGAAGATCAAGGAGGTCGTGCGGGTCTTCGAACGCGTAGCGCTCGATCCGCGACTGCGCTTCCTGGGGAATCTCGAGTTGGGGAGGGATCTCGCGGTCGCGGACCTGACGGCGCACTACGACCAGGTCGTCTTCGCGGTAGGTGGCCAGAGCGACCGCCGACTCGGTCTCGAGGGGGAGGATCTCGCAGGCAGCCACTCTTCGACGGCGTTCGTCGCCTGGTACAGCTCGCACCCCGACTTCCTCGATCTCCCGGTCGATCTCTCGGTGCGCGCAGCCGCGGTCGTGGGCGCGGGCAACGTCGCCGTCGACGTCGCCCGTATCCTGGGGCGGGATCCGGAGGACCTGGCGTCGACCGACATCTCCGACGACGCGCTGGCGCTCCTGCGGACGAGCCAGATCCGGGACGTCTACTTCGTCGTGCGCCGCGGTCCGGTGCAGGCCAAGTGGTCGCCCGCGGAGCTCAAAGAGATGAGCCACCTCGCGGGCGTCGACCTCGTCGTCGACCCGAAAGAGCTCGAGCTCGATCCGGGGAGCGCCTGCGAGCTCGCCGGGGACCCCCAAGCCCAGAAGAACATGGAGATCCTGCGCGCCGTCGCCGCGCGCGGCTCGACCGCTGCCGGCCGCCGTATCCACCTGCGTTTTCTGGTTTCGCCGGTGGCGATCGAAGGCGAAGCCGGGCGGGTATCGGGACTCGAGCTCGAGCACAACCGACTGGTCGGAGAACCCGGGAGTCTCGTCGCGGAGAGTACCGGCGAGCGCTCGACTCTTCCCGTCGGGCTGGTCGTCCGCGCGGTGGGCTATCGTTCGCTGCCGCTCGCCGACCTGCCTTTCGACGCGCGGCGCGCGATCATCCCCAACGAGCGCGGGCGCGTGCTCGATCCGGCGACCGGCACTCCCATTCCCGGTCTCTATGTCTCCGGCTGGGTGAAGCGCGGCCCGACGGGCCTCATCGGGAGCAACAAGCCGGACGGGACGGAGACCGCGACCGCGATGCTCGAGGACCTGCCCGCCATCGCCGCGTCGCGGGCGAAGGCTGCCGGAGAGACAGCATCGATCGACGCCCTCCTCGCGGAGCGCGGCCTCCGCCCGGTCGATTTCACCGACTGGAAGAGGCTCGACAGGATCGAGGTCGAACGCGGCGCCGCGGCCGGCCGTCCCCGGGTCAAGTTCGGCCGAATCGAGGAGATGCTCGCGGCGCTCGCCGAGAACAGCGTCAGCCGAAGCGGCCGGTGATCGAGGCCGCTCTTAGCCAAAGCGGCCGGTGATGTAGTCCTCGGTCTGCTTCTTCATCGGATTGAGGAAGAGCTTGCGCGTGGCGCTGTACTCGATCAGCTCACCCATGTAGAGGAAGGCCGTGTAGTCGGAGACCCGTGACGCCTGCTGCATGTTGTGCGTCACGATGACCAGCGTGTAGCGCTTCTTCAGATCCTCCATCAGCTCCTCGATCTTCGCGGTGGCGATCGGATCGAGCGCCGAGCAGGGCTCGTCGAGCAGGATGACCTCCGGCTCGACGGCGATGCGCGCGGGCGATGCAGAGGCGTTGCTGCTGGCCGCCCGACATGCCGAGGGCGCTTTCGTCCAAGCGGTCCTTGACCTCGTCCCAGATCGCCGCGTCGCGCAGGCTCCGTTCCACGATCTCGTCGAGGAGACTCCGCCGGTTGATGCCCTGGATCCGGCAACCGTAGGCGACGTTCTCGTAGATCGACTTCGGGAACGGGTTCGACTTCTGGAAGACCATGCCGATCCGTTTGCGCAGCGCGTTGATCTCGATGTCCGGGGCGTAGATGTCGCGCTTCTCGAAGAGAATTCGGCCGTCGATGCGGACGCCGTCGATGAGGTCGTTGAGCCGGTTGATGCAGCGCAGCAAGCGTCGACTTGCCGCACCCGGAGGGCCCGATGAAGGCGGTGATCTGCTTTTCGGGAATCTCGAGCGAGATCGCCTTCAGGGCGATCTTCTTGCCGTACCAGAGGCTGAGAGCTTCGATATCCAGAATCGGCTTCTCGATCGCGGGATGCAGCGCGGGATCTCCGACGACAGAGGGCTCGGGCACCGGAAGGTAGCCGGCGGGAAACCCTGCCTGGCGGGTGCTCTCGATTTCGACCATCGGAGACTCCTCGAGCCGGATTGGAGTGGCCATGATGTCACTTCCTCAGACTGCGCTGCCGGAATACTTGCGCCGCAGGTGATTGCGGATCGAGATCGCCACCAGGTTCATCGCCGTGACGACCAGGATGAGCAGCAGCGCGGTCGCGAAGACCAGCGGCTTGGTGGCGTCGACGTTCGGGCTCTGGAAGCCGACGTCGTAGATGTGGAAGCCGAGATGCATGAACTTGCGCTCGAAGTGGACGAAGGGGAAGTTGCCGTCGATCGGCAGGGTCGGCGCGAGCTTGACCATGCCGACGATCATGAGCGGCGCGACCTCGCCGGCGGCGCGCGCCATGGCGAGGATGACGCCGGTCAGGATGCCAGGAGCCGCCGCCGGCAGGACCACTTTCCACGTCGTCTCCCATTTCGTCGCGCCGAGCGCCAGCGAGCCGGCGCGGACGATCTGCGGGCACCGCGGCGAGACCCTCCTCGGTCGCGACGATGACCACCGGCACGGTGAGCAGCGCGAGCGTCAGCGCGCCCCAGAGAATGCCGCCGGTGCCGAAGGTCGGCGTCGGCAGGGCCTCGGGGAAGAACAGCCGGTCGATGCTGCCGCCGACGGTGTAGACGAAGAAGCCGAGTCCGAAGACGCCGAAGACGATCGACGGCACGCCGGCGAGATTGTTGACCGCGATGCGCACGATGCGCACGAGGAGCCCCTGCTTGGCGTACTCGCGCAGGTAGAGCGCGGCCAGAACGCCGAGCGGCACGACCGCGAACGACATCAGGAAGACCATCATGACGGTGCCGAAGATCGCGGGAAAGATGCCGCCCTCGGTGTTCGACTCGCGCGGCTCGCCGGTGACGAACTCGGCGACGCGCGAAGCGTAGAGCGCGAGCTTCGCCAGCGTCCCCATCTCGTTGGGCCGGATGGCGCGGACGATTGCCCCGACCGGAATCTCCTTGCGCGTGCCGTCGGCGGCCTCCATGACCAGCGGTCTCCGCGACGAGCTGCGCGCGTTGCGCGAAGAGAGCGCTCGCCAGCTTTTCGTACTCGGCCTGCCGTGCTGCCAGCGCCAGATCGATGGCGGCCTGCTGCCGGGACCGGACGTCGGCCGGCGGAGCCGCAAGCTCCAGACGGCGCGCGGCAAGGCGGAGCTTCTCGATCTCGAGGTTGACGTCGCCGATCGCACCCTTCTCGAGCTTCTCGGATCTTCTTGCGTTCGGCGAGCTTGGCCGCGTGCAGAGCGGGAAATGCCCTGCCAGACCGCCGCGCCCCCCTGGGCGAGAATCTCGTCGCCGCGCTTGAGCTCGACCATCCGGCCGTAGAAGTTCCCCCACTCCAGGCGCTCGAGCACCACGGCGTCGCGCGGGCAGCTCGCGGTGTCGCGATCGCCGAGACGTCGACCCAGCGGAAGTCGCCGCCGGTGAGGTCGCGATTGCCCAGCCGAAGCTGGAGCCGCTCGCCGCCGGCGCCGGCAGTCGCGGCGGGGATCGTCTGCCGGGAATGGATCTCGCCCAGCAGCTTGCTGCCGTCGACGAGCGTGAACTCCGGCAGGTCGCGCTGCCAGAAGAACCTCCCGCCCTGGTAGCCGATCACGGCGAGCAGGCCGAGAATGAGCACCAGGTTGAGCGCCAGGGCGCCACCGCAAAGCGCGGTCATCGAGACAGCCGAAGAGCTCGCGCCGATGCCGGCCGGACCGAGCCTTGTCGGTCAATTTGCTCACCCTCGCGTTCACTAGAGATGCGCGTACTTTCTCCGCAGACGCTGGCGAACCAGCTCGGCGGCGGTGTTGACGAGGAAGGTGAGAGCGAAGAGGAGGAGCGCGGCGAGGAAGAGCGTTCGGTAAAGCGTGCCGTGGAAGGGCGCCTCCGGAATCTCGACCGCGATGTTCGCCGAGAGCGTCCGGAAGCCGTTGAAAGCGTTCATCTCCATGATCGGCGTGTTGCCGGTCGCCATGAGCACGATCATGGTCTCGCCGATCGCGCGCCCGAAGCCGATCATGACCGCCGAAAAGATGCCGGGCGAGGCGGTGGGAAGCACGACGCGCGTCACGGTCTGCCAGCGGTTGGCGCCGAGCGCGAGGGATCCGGAGACGAGATTGCGCGGCACGTTCGAGAAGGCGTCCTCGGAGATCGCGAAGATGATCGGGATGACCGCGAAGCCCATCGCCAATCCGACCACGACGGCGTTGCGCTGGTCGTATTTCAGTCCCGTGGCGGCGAGCAGCCAGCTCTGGAAATTGCCGCCGAAGGCGAGGCGCTCGAAGAGCGGCGAAAGCTCGAAGCAGGCGAGCAGGCCGAGGATCACGACCGCGAGGTAGAGCACGATCTCCGAACCGCTGGGAAAGCGGGCGCGCACGGCGAGCGGCAGACGATTCCAGGCCAGGCCCGCGACCCAGACAACGAGAGGCAGCGCGATGAACATCAGGATGAGCGCCGGGAAGTACCGTTCGAGCACCGGCGCCAGCCAGAGCCCGGCGAGGAAGCCGAGCACGACCGAAGGCAGCGCGGCCATGATCTCGACCGTCGGCTTGACGTAGGCGAGGAGCTTCGGATGCAGGAACTGCGAGGCGAACATCGCGCCGAGAACGCCGAGCGGAATGGCGAGGAGAAGCGAGTAGAAGGTACCTTTCAACGTGCCGACGAGGAGCGGCGTCAGCGATAGCTTGGGCTCGAAGTCGTCCGTTCCTCCGGTCGACTGCCAGGCGTACTCCGGCCGCTCGTAACCTTCGTAGAAGACCTTGCCGAAGAGCGCCTTCCAGGAGATCTCGGGGTGGGGATTGTCGATGCTCACGAAGGCGAGCTTGCCCGGGCCGGCGACGAAAGCACCGTCGCCCTTGGGCGAGATTGTGAGCGCAGTCGCTCCTTCGATCGGCGTCCGGCCACGCCAGAGCGTGCGCTCGGAGGTCGAGAAGTAGATCCCGAGCTCGCCGGCGGCATCCTTGGCGAGGAAGGTACGGTTGCGCTGCGAGGGCGCGATCAGGCTGATTGCCGAAGCGTGCCGCGGAAAGTCGTGAATGCGGGTGAGGACGAAGGTCTCGTCGGACTGTCGCACGGGAAACCAGACGCTCAAGGATCCGTTCACCTGTCCGACGACCAGGGAGCGGTCGCCGATGAGGAGGCTCAGTGCGGTGATCTCGAAGGCGCCCGCGGACGCGACCTGCGGAGGAGATGCATCTCCCCGGTCCAACCTCCACCAATAGATGTCGCCGCCCGCGGTTGCGGCGAAGAGGTTGCGCTGATCGCGGTCGATCAGCATCTGGGTGAGGGCTGGAACGGAGGTCAACGAAAGTCGTTCCTCGGTGCGGGTGATCTCGCCCGAAAAGGCGTTCGCGACCGCCTCGCGCTTGACCACCTCCACGCTGCCATCCGCAAGCTGCGCGGCGGCCGCCACCCGGTCCGGACCATCGAGCTGCGCCGCATAGGTCGCGAGCGGGCGATGTTGGAGGTCGATTTCGAGCGCGACCGGCTCCGGAAACTCGGGGCGGATCTCACGCTTGCCGTCGCTCCCGAACTCGCTCCGCCAGGCGATCGTCTGGACGAGGACCCGGCCGTCGCGGGTCGAGGCGGTAAAGGCGGCGGCGCCGGGAGGGACGCGTGCGGCGATCAGCTCGTCGCCGGCCAGGCGCCTCTCACCGACAACCGCGCCGTCCGCGAGGCGGACGATCTGGATGACTCCACCAGGCTCGAGAAGGGCGGCGTGGGTCTGGTACTCGTCGACGGTCAGCGCCTGGATCTCCTGGTTGACGGCGACCGTCGCGCCGACCTCGATTCGCGCCGGCCGGAGGAGCGGGGCGACTTCGAGCACGATGAAGATCAGAATGCCGAGGATGCTGGCGATGATCGCCATGCCCCCGCCGGTGACGACCCAGCGGGCGGCGCGATCGACGAAAATCCGCCGGATTGCGGTGCGCTCCTTCGCCGAGGCGCGGGACCGCGGAGGGGTGCCGCGACGGTCGTCGGACTCGAGCGACGCCGGTAGATTTCCGTCGAGGATCGCCATGATCGAGTCGCGAAGCGAGGAAGGAAGACATGAGGCCCGGCGCTGCAGCGGCGCCGGGCCCCTCGGTTCCGCGCGCGCCTACTTAAGCTTCGCCTGCTCCTCGCTCACCACCTTGGCAGGAATCGGCATGTATCCGTCCTTGACGACGATCTCCTGTCCGTCGCGCGACTCGACGAAACGCAGGAACTCGCGGACGAGCGGGTCGAGCGGCTTGCCCGGAGCCGCATTGTAGTAGATGTACAGGTAACGCGAGATCGGGTAGCGGCCGGAGAGTACGTCATCCGCGCTGGTGCCGAAGTAGACGTCGCCTTTGGCCGAGATCGCGAGCGGCTTCACGCCCGAGGTGCGGTAGCCGATGCCGCTGTAGCCGATGCCGAAGCGATCCTCGGTGACGCCCTGCACGACCGAGGCGGAGCCGGGCTGCTCCTTCACCGTGTCCTTGTAGTCGCCCTTGTCGAGCGCATGCTCCTTGAAGTAGCCGTACGTTCCGGACGCCGAGTTGCGGCCGTAGAGCGAGATCGGCTTCGCTGCCCAGTCGCCGCTCAAGCCGAGATCGCCCCAGGTCTTGATCTCCTTGCCGCCGCGCTTGCGGGTCTTGGAGAAGATGCCGTCGACCTGCTGCAGCGTGAGCTTTTCGAGCGGGTTGTCCTTGTTGACGTAGACCGCGAGCCCGTCGACGGCGACCCGGACGGACCGACGGCTCGTAGCCGTACTTCTTCGAGAACTCGTCGATCTCTTCGGCCTTCATCGTGCGACTCATCGGACCGAGCTGAGAGGTGCCGGAGATGAGCGCCGGCGGCGCGGTGGACGAGCCCTTGCCTTCGATCTGGATGCGGACGTTCGGATACTGCTTCTGGTAGCCCTCCGCCCAGAAGGTCATCAGGTTGTTCAGCGTGTCGGAGCCGACCGAGCTCAGGTTGCCCGAGATGCCGCTCGCCTTGGCATAGGGCGCGATGGATGCCTCCACCTTCGCCGGTTGGGCGGCCAGCGGAGCGGCCAAAGACGCTGCGGCGAGGGCGAGGGCTGCGAGAGTCAGGAGCGACGTGCGCTTCATGGTTCGATTCCTCCGTGGGATGAGTCCGGGCAGCCGCGGGGCGGGGCTCGCCGGTGACAGGGGGAGTCTCGCAACCGGGTTTGTCAGGCGCGGAAACGGAATGTGACAGCGGTGTGACAAGAAGGGCGGGAGGGCGACGAAGAAGGGGACACGATCTCGATCGTGTCCCCTTGTGCGCTTCTCTGCCCGAGCGCGGCTGAGGCGCTCGCGCGCTGTGCTACGGTACTTTTGCACAGTTGGTTCGATGAGACGAAATCTGCATCCGGGCACGCGGTCTCGACAGAGCGGACGATGGATCGCTCTCGCCTTCGCCCTCTCGGCGGCGGCGATTTCCGCGTTCTGTCTACGCCGGAGCGGGCGTCTGGACGAGCCACGGGCCCTACGGCGCGACGGTCAACGCCCTGGCGATCGATCCCGCGACTCCCGCTACGCTCTACGCCTCGACGTGGAACGGAGTATTCAAGTCCACCGATTCGGGCGGCAATTGGGCCGCCGCCAGCGCGGACCCCCCGTACTGGTTCGCCAATGTACTGGCCATCGATCCCGCCACCCCTACCACGGTCTACGCCGGGGCCGACCGCGACGGGGTCTTCAAGTCCGTCAACTCCGGCGCTAGCTGGGCCCCTGCCAACGCGGGTCTGCCGGACGCGCAGGTCACGGCTCTTGCGATCGATCCCACGGCCCCATCCATTCTCTACGTCGGTACAAACGGCGGCAGCGGGGTGTACAGATCCGTCAACTCCGGCGGCACCTGGGTCCCCGCCCATGCCGGTCTGAACCCGAATGTCCTGGCTCTGGTGATCGATCCCGCGACCCCATCCACGCTCTACGCCGGTACGAACGGCGGCGGAGCTTGGAAGTCCACCGACTCCGGCAGCACCTGGACCGCCGCCAACGCCGGCCTGACAAACTTGCAGCTCAGGGCTCTAGTGATCGATCCCGCAACTCCGGCCACGCTCTACGCCGGGACGTACGGCGGCGGGGTCTTCAAGTCCACCGACTCCGGCGGCACCTGGGCCGCCGTCATCGAGGGGCTGACGAACTCGCACATCAGCGTTCTGGCAATCGATCCCACGACCCCGACGACGCTCTTCGCCGGTACGTACGAGGGCGGGCTCTTCAAGTCCACGGACTCCGGCGGAAACTGGGCAGCCACCAACTCGGAACCCTCGAGCCGTGCAGTCCTTGCTCTGGCGATCGATCCCACGACCTCGTCCACGCTCTACTCCGGGACGAGATGCGGCATCTGGAAGTCCACCGACTCCGGCGGCGACTGGGCCGAGGCCAACCTCGGACTGATGAACTTGGAGGTCGGCGCTCTGGCGATCGATCCCATGACCCCCACCACGCTTTACGCGGGGACTTACTTCGGCGGGATCTTCAAGTCGATCGACTCCGGTCGCTCCTGGGCCAAGGCCAACACGGGATTGACGAACGTCGATGCCATCTCTCTGGCGATCGATCCCGCTACCCCGGCCACGCTCTATGCCGGAACGGGCGGCAGCGGGGTCTGGAAGTCCACGGACTCCGGCGGCAGCTGGGCCGCGATCAACGACGGAATGACGATCGACTGGGTCCGGGCTCTGGCGATCAATCCCGCGACCCCCGCGACGCTCTACGCCGGGGCTTACCAGGTTTTCAGGTCCACAGACTTTGGCGGCACCTGGGCCGAGGCCGACGCGGGCCTGGAATTTCAGTCGGTCCTGGCTCTGGCGATCGATCCGGCGACTCCCGCCACACTCTACGCGGGGACGAACTCCGGCGGGATCTTCAAGTCGACCGACTCCGGCGGCAGCTGGGCCGAGGCCAACATAGGCCTGACGGACCTGATCGTCGTCGCTCTGGCGATCGATCCCGCGACGCCCGCGACGCTCTACGCCGGAGGATCCCGGCGTCTTCAAGTCCACCGACTCCGGCGGCACCTGGGCCGAGGCGAGCACGGGACTGTCGGACGTCCTTAGGCTCTTGCGATCGACCCCACGGCTTCCAAGATTCTCTACGCCGGGACGGACCAAGGCAGGGTCTTCCAGTCCACGGACTCTGGCGGCACCTGGGCCGAGGTCAACCCGGGCCTGACGAATCGCTTCGGAGTCGGTGCCCTGGCGATCGATCCCGCGACCCCCGGCACTCTCTACGCCGGAACGGGCGGCGGAGTCTGGCAGATGACGCTTCCCGTTCTTCGCCGATGACTTCGAGGCCGGCGACGCTTGCCGCTGGAGCGCGGCGGTCGGCGGTGGCTGCCCGTAGAGTCGGCGCGCGCTAGCGCGGCAGGTCGGCGACGTCGGCGCTCGCCAGGTGGCGGATATCGCGGCCTTCGACGTAGAAGATGACGTCCTCGCCGATGTTGGTGGCGTGGTCGGCGATGCGCTCGTAGTTGCGGGCGATGAGCAGCAGGTGGAGAGCCCGCGTCACGGTGCGCGGATCCTCGATCATGTAAGTGAGCAGCTCGCGGAAGAGTTGCCGGTAGAGCCCGTCGACCTCGTCGTCACGGCGGCAGACCTCGAATGCCGCGCGCGCGTCGCGCCGGACGAAGCTGTCGAGGGCGTCGCGCACCATCTCCTGGGCGATGACCGCGAGGCGCGGCAGATCGATGTAGGGCTTGAGCGGCGCCTCCTGATTGAGGATCTCCGCCGCCTGCGCGACGTTGACCGCCGAGTCACCCATGCGCTCGAGGTCGGTCGCGATCTTCATCACCGAGACCAGAAACCGCAGATCGACCGCCGTCGGCTGCTGCAGCGCGAGGACGCGCGTGACAGGCGTCGTCGAGATCCTTCTCCAGCTGATCGACCTCGCTGTCGGTGCGGATCACCGCCTGCGCGCGGGACGTGTCGCGCTCGACGAGCGCCGCCATCGCCTCGCTGGTCATCCGTTCGACGAGCCCCCCCATGCGCAGGAGCGACTGGCGAATCCTCTCTAGGTCCTGGTCCCGATGTCTTTCCATGGATCTGTCCGTTCCGCCTCGTTGATCAATGTAGCACCGGATAGAAAAAGAGGGGAGACTCCGAGGCTTGGAGTCTCCCCAACCCGAGGGAGGATACTGCCTTTCTCTTGCTGCTACCGGGGCTTCTAGAACTCGTAGATCGCCCAGAGGCCGACCTCGCTGTACTCGCCCTTCTTGCCCGGGACCGCCGATCCGATGGTGCCGTTGCCGGTGCCGACCGTGCCGCCCTCGACCTGGGTGAACTTATAGGCGAGGTTGACCGAGATCGACTTGTTGAAGCGGCGCTCGACGCCGAGATTGTAGAGATTGAGCTTGAGCGCGTCGTTCAGGTCCTTGCTGGGTTTGGACTGGTCGTAGCGCGCGAAGATCTTCCAGTCCTTCGCCGGGTTGACGTTGGCGAAGATCGAAATGCCGTCCGCCTTGTCGGTCGGAACCGTGGTCACGTTCTTCCAGTTCTTGGCCTCGAAATACTCGACGCCGACTCCGAACATCGAATTCGAGTACGCCGCGATTCCGTTCAGGCGCTCGGCGGTGTGCTTGGCCGGCGTTGCCTTGGTCTCGTTGCCGAGCTTGCCGGAGTAGCCGCCCACCGCGAAGGTCAGCTCCTTCGATCGGCTTGAACGAAAGGCGCCCTTCGAAGTCCACGCTCTCGGTGCGTGTCGGATTGCTGTAGCCCTTGCCGTTTACAGCGCTCACCTGGTAGCCGACCTTGCCGCCGGCGAAGCTCCCCAGGAGGTGGAGGCCCCAATCCGCGGAGGCGCCGAAGCCCAGCGAGTCGGTGATCGTCTGCTCGAAGTAGCGCATGCCGTAGACGCCCTCGGCGAACGGAATCCAGGGAGTGTCGGCCGAGCCGGCGCGCAGGATCGCGGCGTCGCTGAACTTGGCCTGCACGAACGCCTTCTTGACGAAGACGTCGTAGCGCTTGGCGCCCTGGTCGCCGATGTCGCTCTGGAACTGCGCCGACCACGTGGCGTCGAAGTCGTGGCTGACCGTGAAGTAGAAGCGCTTCACGTCGATGCCGACGCCGCTGTCGCTCGACTTCACTCCCGTGCCTTTGTTCTCGTTGTTCTTCGAGGTGAAGTCGCCGAAGAAGCGGCCCTGGATCTTGGTCGCCGGGAACTTCGGCGGGGCGGCGGGCTTGGGGGTCGGGCGGTCGTAGGCCGGGAGGTTGTGCTTGAAGAGATAGAGATCGACGGCGGTCTCGTTCTCGCCGACCAGGGTCTGGCCGCCCTCGGCCCTTCCGATGAGCGTCACAGCCGTGCCGATCTCGCCGCTTGCCGACCAGGACTTGAAGCGCTCCGGAGTGTTGAAGACATACACCCGGTCGTCTTTGGAGACCTCGACGTAGTAGAGGCCGGTGATCGGCTGGGCGGTGGCGGATGAGGCCACCGCGAGGGCTGCGGCGAGCAGGCAGAGCCCCGCGGCGAACACTGCTGACTTGCGCATGGTGAAACTCCTCCTTGAGGTTAGTGGATCGACTTCCATTCGCGACGCCCGACCTCTCGAGATCGAATCGGCCCCGCGAGTCGGAGGCAAGATATCGGCAGGACTCTGCGAACCTGCGACACGGATGTGACAGCCGTGCGACAGGCGCTCTGGAGAACGGAGAGCTCTGACTCAGGGATGCCGCAACGGCAGGAGGACGCGGAAGGTCGAGCCCTTGCCGGGCACGCTCTCGACTTCGACCCGTCCGTGGTGGGCTTGCGCCACATGCTTGACGATCGCGAGGCCGAGCCCTGTGCCGCCCTCTTCGCGCGCGCGGCCCTTGTCGACGCGATAGAAGCGCTCGAAGATGCGCGGCAACGCCGACCCCGGAATGCCGATCCCGGTGTCCCGGACCCCGATCGTCGCCTGGTCGTTTCCGGTCGCGAGGCTGACCGCCACTCTGCCGCCGGGAAGGTTGTACTTGACGGCGTTCTCGAGCAGGTTCGAGAGCAGGCGGAGAAGGCCCTCCGGATCGCCCGGCACGACCGGCGCCGGCCCCGGAGCGAGCTCGACCGTGATCTGCTTCGCCGCGGCCTGGACCGCCACGAGCTCGATCGCCTCGCTCGCGAGGGCGCGCAGATCGACCGGTTCGCGCGTCTCGAGCGGCTCCTTGCCCTCGAGCCGCGAGAGGGTGAGAAGGTCCGCGAGCAGCGCCGAAAGGCGCCGGCACTGTTCGACGATACGCTGACTGAAACGCAGCGCCGTCTCCCGTTCGTCGAGAGCGCCGTCGCAGAGCGTCTCCGCGTAGCCCTGGATCGCGGAGAGCGGCGTGCGCAGCTCGTGCGAGACGTTGGCGACGAAATCGCGCCGCATGCGATTCAACTGCTCCGCCTCGGTGATGTCGCGGACGACGACGACGGCACCTTCCTGCGCCCCGAGGTTCGATCCGGCGAGCGCGAGGGTGCGGCGAACCGGCTCCAGGCGCTCGAGGTGCAGCGCGCGCTCGCCGCCTTCGGAGAGCACCTGCTGAATGAGGTCGACCAGCCGGGGCTCGCGGGCGAGATCGAGGACCTCCCCGGGTGAAGCGTTGGACGGGACGCCGAAGATCTCGTAGAAAGCGGGGTTCAAGAGGCGCACCTTCCCCCTGGCGTCCGTCACCAGCACGCCCTCCGTCATGCCGGCTACCGTGGCGCGCAGGTGGTCCCTTTCCGCCTCGACCGCGCGAATCTGGTCGTCCGCCCGCCGCGCCATCCTGTGCAGCGATTTGCCGAGGCGTGCGAGCTCGCGCTGCTCGGGAACGCGAAAGCCGACGCCGTAGTCGCCGCGTCCCATGGCATCGGCCGCGGCGATGAGCTCGGAGAGCGGCCGGAAAAGGGCCCGCGTGAGCCACCAGGAGAGCAGGGCGACGAGCGCCAGCGCCGCGAGCGCGGCCAGCAGCAGGATGCGCAGCAGGTGGCGATTCAGCGCGGCGATCGTGGAAAGCGGCTGGCCGAGGCGCAGGATCCAGGATCTGCCGCTCGCGTCGTGGACCAGGCGGGCGGCATAGAGAGTGTCGAGTCCCGTGGTGTGGCTGTGGCGCACCGCAGTGCCCTCGCCGCGGGCGAGCGCTGCGACGATCTCGGGCCGGGTCCGGTGATTTTCCATGACCGCGAGCTCGTCGTCGCGGCGGTCGCTGTCGGCGACCACCTTGCCGTCGAGGGCGATGACTGTGATGCGGAAATCGGTCCCGGCGACGAGCTGCCGGAGACGCCGCTCGAGGGCGAGATCGGGCGCCGTGAAGGTGGCCGGGGCCGGCACGACCGCCTCGAGGATTCTCGCCTCTTGGGCGAGTTGGACGGTAGCGCCGTCGGCGAGCGTCCGGGGCAGCAGGATCGTCGCCAGGGCCGCCGCCAGCGCGAGCGCGGCCAGAGCCGGCCAGAGCGGAGCGAGGCGGAGTCTGGGGGCGAACGAGTAGGCCATGGATCGGGGGCAGAGGCAGTGTACAACGCGCTGCGATCCGAGCCGCGCAGAGGCTCGGAGGGCGCCCGGCGGGCGCTTGCGGGGTTCTCCGCAAGCGAGGTGGAAAAGGCTGTGGAAAAGCGCCTTTCTTCCGGCTTGGAAACACGCTCTTCAGGCGTTCTTCAGCGTTCTGCACTGGTTCTTGTGCAAGCATCGCAACTATTGTCACCATTGAGCTTGTTGGGCTATTCCAGAATTGCGGCGGCGCTTTTCGGAGGCCTGCCCGCACAATTTCCGCAGCGGATTCCGACCCGGGTTCACAACCGGGGTGTTAACTCCTTGTGACAGTTGAATTAGCGCCGGCGGGAGCGCTTTTCGAGGCCCTGCCGGAAGGAGAGCCGCCGGCCGAAGACCCGTTCGAAGAGGCGCTCCCGATGGCGCGCCGCCGCGAGCTCGAGACCGACTTCGAAGGGTGACAGGACCTCGATGATGACCTCACGGCGTCCCCGGAGCGAGGCGTAGAGCTCGACGACGCGCGCCGCGTGGGTGCGATCGAGCGCGTTGGCGACGCGCAGCAGCGCCGCGAGCTTTTCCACGGTGCGCTGCTGCCAGGTGCGCAGAGCCGCGAACGACGGGTGCTTCGATCGCGGAGGGGCGCCGCGGTGGTAACGCGCGACTTCGGCGATGACTTCAATCTCCTTCGGGTCGAAGCCGTCGAGATCGGCGGTGGTGATGAGGTAGTGGCTGTGCTTGTGGTGGCGCTGGAAATGGATCGAATAGCCGATATCGTGCAGCAGCGCGGCGAATTCGAGCCACTCGCGCTCTCGTCCGCCGAGATTGTGCACCGGGGCGGTGATGTCGAAGAGACGGCCGGCGAGGCGCGCCACCTGCCGCACGTGGGCGAGCATTCCGGGCGCGCGGCTCGCCAGGTCGACGATCTGGCGCCGCCGGACCTCGCCGCCGGCAGGAGCCTCGGGCGGCGGCGCGCCGAGAGCTTCGAGCACCAGTCCTTCGCGCAGCGCCCGGTCGCAGAGCAAGAGCCGGTCGACATCCGCCTTCGCCGCCAGCTCCTGCAGGAGAACCGCCCCAGCCAGGATGGAGCCCGCGCGTGGCATTCCGACCGGCGGCAGCTCGGCGATCTCCGCCACGGTCAACGTCTGCAGCCGCTCGACGACGGCGTTGAGCTCGCGCAGCTTGAGCTCTCGGAGGCCCCCGGTCATCGCGCCGTGCTCCCGGCCCGCGAGGAGATCGGCGAGGTCGCCGCAGCAGGTGGCCGTTCCCGAGGTCGCGATCAGGCGGTCGGTGCTCGCTGGAGTCTTGAGCTTCGCGAGGCCGTCGCGCACCGCGCGGCGGAGCTTCTCGAGCGACCGCAGGGCGGGCGGGTCGCCCTGGAGCATCGCCGCGCAACGGAGCGACCCCAGCGGCACGCTCTGCACCGAGCGCAGGTTGCCGCGCCGCGCCACGCACCATTCGCTCGAGCCGCCGCCGACATCGGCCAGGATCGTGGTGCCCTGCGAGAGATCGACCGCGTGCTGCACGGCGCGGAAGACGAGCGTGCCTTCTTCGGCGCCGGTCAGCACGCGCACGTCGAGCCCGGTGAGCGCCCGCACCTGGGCGAGAAACTCGGGGCCGTTCTCGGCTTCGCGCACCGCGCTGGTGGCGACGGCGACGATCTCGCCCGCCCCTTTGAGACGGGCCAGGGTCGTCATCTTGAGCAGCGCCTCGAGGCCCTTGCGCATTGCCTTGCGCGACAGTGCGCCGCCGGCCAGCGCCGATTTGCCGAGGCGCACCATGTCGCGCTCGCGCGCCAGGACCTGATAGGCGCCCGGTCCGCCGCGCTCGACGACCAGCATGTGAATCGAATTCGAGCCGATGTCGATCGCCGCGAGCCGGCCCGGACTCGCCGCGACGGGCGTGCTCTTCTGGCGCGGCGTACGAGGGCGCGGAGGGGGACGTCTTCGGGTGGCCGGGCGCGAGCTCATTGCGCCGGCCATTGAATCAGAGAAGTGGGAGCGGAAGAAGAGGAAGCGGAGAGGGCAGAGCTAGAAAAGGCGTGAAATCGCCAGGTACACAAGGGCGGCGACCGCCGCGGAGATCGGGATGGTGAGTACCCATGCCCAGACGATGCGCCCCGCGACGCCCCACTTCACCGCGGAAAGGCGTCGCGTCGCCCCGACTCCCATGATGGCGCCGGTGATGGTGTGGGTGGTCGACACCGGAATTCCGGCGAACGTCGCCCCGACGAGCGTTATCGCGCCGGCGGTCTCGGCGCAAAAACCTCCCGTCGGCTGGAGCTTGGTGATCTTCGAGCCCATCGTCTTGACGATCCGCCAGCCACCGAAGAGAGTCCCGAGCGCGATCGCCAGGTGGCTGATCAGGATCACCCAGATGGGCACTTCGAACTTTGCGAGATAGCCGGAAGCGACGAGCAGGCCGGTGATGATGCCCATCGTCTTCTGGGCGTCGTTGCCGCCGTGGCCGAGACTGTAGAGCGCGGCCGAGACGAGCTGCGCCCGGCGAAAGAAGCGATCCACTCGGTGGGAGCGGGCGCGGCGGAAGATCCAGCTCACCGCGACCATCAGGAGAAATCCGAGAATCAACCCGATCGCGGGCGCGAGCACGATGAAAAGGAGCGTCTTGGTCCATCCCGACCAGAGGATCGACGCCCATCCGGCCTTGGCGATGGCGGCGCCGGCGTAGCCGCCCAGAAGGGCGTGCGAAGAGGAGACGGGGATGGCGAAGTACCAGGTGATCAGGTTCCAGAAGATCGCGCCCAGCAGGGCGGCCAGAATGACCTGAGAGGTCACGATCGAGATGTCGATCATCCCTTTGCCGATCGTCTTGGCGACGTGGGTCCCGAGCACGAAAGCGGCGACGAAGTTGAAGAACGCCGCCCAGGCGACCGCCTGCTGCGGCGAGAGCACGCGGGTCGAGACGACCGTCGCGATCGAATTCGCGGCGTCGTGGAAGCCGTTCAGGAAGTCGAAGACCAGGGCGACGAGAATGATGGCGATGAGAACGGTCACAGGCGAAGCTCCGGCTCAGGCGTTCTTGATCACCACGTTGCCGATGATGTGCGTGAAGTCCTTGCACGAGTCGCAGGCGTCCTCGAGATTCTGGTAGATCTCCTTCCATTTCATGGTCTCGACGGCGCTGCGCCCGCTGTCGGAGCGGAAGAGGTCGGCGATCACGGTGAGGAAGAGAGCGTCGCCCTGGTTTTCGAGGTCCGAGATCCGCACCAGGGCGTCGCGGACCTGCCGCTCGTTGCCCAGGTTCCAGATCAGACGGGTGACCGAATCGATCTGGCCGATCATCTCGAGCAGGATTTCCGCGAAACGGGTCAGCGCTTCCGGCGCCTCGTCGATATGGAAGATGACCAGATAGCGCGCGATGCCCTCGAGGAAATCGAGGATGTCGTCGAGATCGACCGCGATCGAGCGGATGTCCTCACGGTCGAGCGGCGTGATGAACGAACGGTTCAGGGCCTCGAAGACCTGGCGGGTGATCTCGTCACCCTCGTGCTCGAGCGCCTTGAGCTCCACGAGCTTGATCCGGCGATCCTCGAGCTTGGTGCTCCTCGCGATGGCGAGGAAGAGCTCGCCCGAGCGCGTCAGGTTCTGCGTATCCTTGAGGAGCAGTTCCTGAAAGCGCTCCTCGCGAGGCAGGAACTTCTTGATGACGGAATCCAGTCTCATGAACCCCTCTTGCAGAAGAACCGGCGATGCTTCGAGATTCGGCCTGCAGGCGAGAGTCAAGCCTACCATCCCCTCGGCGCTCCGATCGTCACTCCGCCGTCACCTCGGAAAGGTAGACTGACTCTCCAGTCGAGGGTGGACGCGAGCGTCCGCCGGACGGGGATGAAATGCCGGAGACCTCGAGCCCCATCAGTCCAGCCGGCCCCGCTGGCCGCAGTCCGGAAAGCGCGATAGAGGGCCGCGAGGCGGGAGAGCTCTCGCTCTTCTTCAACCGCGAGCTCTCCTGGCTCGAGTTCAACGCCCGGGTGCTGGCCGAGGCCGACGACCCGAGCGTGCCTCTCCTCGAGCGCCTCAAGTTCATCGCCATCTTCGGCGGCAACCTCGACGAGTTCTTCATGAAGCGGGTCGGCGGCCTGAAGCTCCAGCAGCAGAGCGCGGCGCCGAAGGTGTCGCCCGACGGACGCACGCCGGCGCAACAGCTCGCAGAGATCGGCGAATGGGTCCGGCCGCGATACCAGCAGCAGCGCGCCCTGCTGCTCGAGACGATTCTGCCGGAGCTCGCGAAAGACGGTGTGGAGCTGGTGCGAGTCCGCGACCTCACGGCGAGCGAACGGGGATTCGTCGAGAATTTTTTCTCGCGCTTCGTCTTTCCGATCCTCACGCCGCTCGGGCTCGACACTTCCCATCCGTTTCCGTTCATTTCGAACCTCTCGCTCTCGCTCGCGGTCGCTCTGCGCACGCCTTCGAGTGCCGAGATCCGTTTCGCGCGCCTCAAGGTACCCGCGAGCCTGCCGCGTTGGATTCAGCTTCCGGACTCGATGCGCTTCGTCCCCCTCGAGGTGGTCATCGCGGAACACCTGGAGCGTCTCTTCCCGGGGATGGAGCTTCTCGAGTCTTACCCCTTTCGCGTAACCCGTGCGGCCGATGTCGCCAAGCACGAGGAGCAAGACGAAGATCTGCTCGAGTCCGTGCAGGAGGAGCTGCGCGCGCGCCGCTTCGCCTCGGTGGTGCGGCTCGAGGTCGTGCCGGAGATGCCTGAATGGATGCGCATGCTTCTCGCCGACGAGCTCGCGGTGGGCCCGGCGGATCTCTTCGAGGTGCGACCGCCGCTCGCGGCGCGGGATCTCTTCCAGCTCGCCTCCCTGCCGCTGCCCACGCTGCAGGAGCCGCAGTGGCGACCTGCGATCCACCCGCGCCTGGAGCCGTCGGGCGACGCGCGCGATGTCGATCTCTTCCGCGTGATCCGCGAGGGTGACCTCCTGGTGCACCATCCCTACGACGCCTTCTCGAGCTCGGTGCAGAGCTTCCTGCAGATCGCGGCGGAAGACCCGGCGGTGCTCGCGATCAAGCAGACGCTCTATCGCACCTCCCGCAACTCGCCGGTGGTGCAATCCCTGATCGCGGCCGCCGAGCGCGGCAAGCAGGTCGCGGTGCTGGTGGAGCTCAAGGCGAGCTTCGACGAGGCGCGCAACATCGAATGGGCAGAGGCGCTCGAGGGTGCCGGTGCCCACGTGGCCTACGGCGTACTGGGGTACAAGACGCACGCCAAGGTCTCGCTGGTGGTGCGGCAGGAGGCCGACGGTCTGCGCACTTACGTCCACCTCGCAACCGGCAACTACAACACCGACACGGCTGAGCTCTACACCGATCTCGGTCTCTTCACCTGCGACCCGGTGCTCGGTGCCGACACGGCCCAGTTATTCAACCTCCTGACCTCGGGTCATATCGGGGACCAGCGTTTCGAGAAGCTGGTGGTGGCTCCGGTGAGCATGCGCAAGCGGATCCTCGAGCTGATCTCCCGCGAAGCGGAGCACCAGCGAAGCGGGCGGGGTGGCCTGATCGTCGCCAAGATGAACGCCCTCGAGGATCCGGAGATCGTGCGCGCCCTCTACGACGCTTCGCGCGCGGGAGTGGAGATCGACCTCATCGTGCGCGGCGTCTGCCGACTGCGGCCGGGCATCCCCGGGATGAGCGAAACCATCCGCGTGCGCTCGATCGTCGGCCGTTTTCTCGAGCACGCGAGGATCTTCCACTTCGCGAACGCCGGCGCCGCCGAGTACTACATCGCCTCCGCCGACTGGATGTCGCGCAATCTCGACTACCGGGTCGAGACGATGATTCCTGTGGAGTCGCCCGAGCTCGCCGCGGAGCTGCAGCGAATCCTCGACGTGCAGCTCGCCGACAACCGCAAGGCGTGGAAGCTCGGCGCGGAAGGAAGTTGGACCAAGGTCCTCCCATCGCCGGATGAGCCGGTGCGCGCCAGCCAGGCGATCTTCATGGAGAATGCCTTGCGGCGACACCAGCGCTAACGCGGCCGGCGAGACTGCCTGCCGGGCCGCGGAGCGAGCGCCTCGTCCAGCGCCTTCAGGGTCGCGAGCAGCTCGAGGCGGAGGGGAGCGCTCTCCCCGAGCCAATCGTGCGCGAGAGATTCGAACAGCTCGCTCCGTCGACCGCCCAGCCTCCGCGCCACTGCAATGAGGCCGGCGCGCTCGCGCCGTCGGACCGGCGCCCCGGCTTGCGGGTTCGCCGCCGAGCCGTCGAGGGTGGCCGCGATCAGGCTCTGCGCGCGTTTCGACTCGATCTCGGCGAGCGCGTGAGCGACGTGTGCGGCGAGCAGTTGGCCGTCGTGCCACTCTCCGAGCAGATCCTGCAGCGCTCTGAGCAGCTCGACCGGCCGTCCGGTCGCCTCGATCCAGGGCGCGAGCGGCTCTGCGAGGTAGCGCAGGCGCTTCGCCGCGATGCGCGCCGCGTGGCCAGCGGACTCGTCAGTCACGGTTTCGATCTTCGCCAGTTTCTCGAACAGCTCCTCGCCGCTTCGGGCGAGCGCCTCGCGCGTTGCGGCGGCGAAGCTCCGTGGCCGCGAGGAGCGCTCGAGGTCGACGCTGATCTGGTAGACGACGAGTCGCGCGCCGAGCTCCTCCGCGATCGCGGCGAAGTTGCGCAGGATCTCACGTTCGACTTTGCGATAGCTCTCGTCGCGGCGTTCGGTGAGGTCGCGCACGAGCTCGCGGTGGCCGGCGCGCTCGGCGGGCTTGAGGTCGCCGGCAAGAGTGGCGAGCCAGGCGAGCTGGACCTCGGCGTCGCGCCCGGGATTGGTGTCCCGCGCCAGGGCGGCGAGCCGGCGGAGCGTCTTCTTCGGGAACTCGACCGTGAAGGCTGCGCGGTGCGAGCGCAGGAGGCTCCGCAGGCGGCGCAGCGCGACCCGGAAATCGTGCAGCGCCTCGTCGCGGTCGCCTTCGACGAGCTGATCACGCGCCGCCGCTGCCTTCTCGAGCTGGGCCAGGGCCAGGCGCCGCACCGCTTCCTCGGCCGGGCGTGCCAGGAGATCGGCCGGAATCTTCATCTACAGGCGTACGCCGAGGAGGTCATCGGAGCGCGCGCAACTGGGCTGGCGTCAGGTGCCACGACAGGATTGCGTTTCCCGGGGCGATGCGGCCCGCGATGTCGAGCAGGCAGGCGCCCCCCTTGCGCAGCTCGAGGAACGACTTCTCGCTGCCCGCGAGGAGCCAGCCGGCGAACTGCGACAGGTTCGGCTCGTGGCCGACGCAAGCCACCATTGGCAGCGACTTCTGCGCCTGCAGAAACCTGAGGAGGGCGGCCGAAGAGCCCGTGGGCGCGAGCTCGATGAGCTCCGAGAGCACCGGGCGCTCGGGGAAGGCGCGAGCGAGAAGCTCGGCGGAGTCGCGGGCCCGGACGAACGGACTGGTCGCGATCAGGGCGAGGTCGGGAAGGAGCCCGGCGAGCGCTTCGGCGATCTTGCCCATCTTCTTGCGCCCGTCGTCGGTGAGCGGCCGTCGGCGGTCCTCCTTCCCGGTCGACGCGAAGGTGGCCCGGTCCTCGGCGACCGCGTGGCGCAACAAGAGCAACTTCATCGGCGGCGCTTCACTGGCCGCGCATCCGGTAGCCCACGCCGATCACGGTCTCGATGCGATCGGACTCCGAGCCGAGCTTGTGCCGCAGTCGACGCACATGCGTGTCGACCGTCCGGCTGTCGACGTCTTCTGCGTACCCCCAGACGTCGGTCAGCAAGCGCGCCCGGGTCTGGACGCGGCCCTGGCGTTCCATGAGCAGGCGGAGCAGGCGAAACTCCGTGGCGGTGAGCGCCACGTCGACACCGCGAACTTCGGCGCGGTGCGCCGCGGCGTCGAGCCGCAGTCGCCCGATCTCGATCACCTCGGAGGGATCCTCCTCGCCGGCTCGACGGCGCAGGACCGCCTTGATCCGCAGAACGACTTCGCGCGGGCTGAACGGCTTGGCGATGTAGTCGTCGGCGCCGAGCTCGAGGCCGACGATCCGATCGAGCTCCTCGCCTTTCGCCGTGAGCATGACGATCGCCAGGCCGGAGGTGGCGGGATCGCGCTTGAGCAGCCGCGCGAGCTCGAGTCCGTCGAGCCCGGGCAGCATCAGGTCGAGGACCACGAGCTCCGGAGGACGGCGCCGAATCGCTTCCAGCGCGCTGTCACCGCGGCGCTCGACGCTGACCGCGAAGCCGGCGCGCTCGAGGTTGAACTTCAGCACCTCGGCGATGTCGGGCTCGTCTTCGACGACCAGAATCCGCGTCGCGACCATCGTCTGGAGGCTAACATGCACCCATCCACAGGCAGCGCGGATAAGTCTGTGGAAAACAGGCGTTGCTGGAGGACGAGAGGCGCATTGGACGGCTCTTCCAGCGTTTTGAACACAATCCTGTGCACACCTTGTAAATCGCTTTTCATGAGTTAGTTACGAATGCCGTCACGACTCGCCTCGCGAGCTCTCGGGCGCAGGAGCGATCCTTTTCCACAGTAGGCGGGTGACGGGCCGGTTACGAAGATCCTAAATATCTGTGACAGAGCGATTTAGCGCGCTCTTCGCGGTCTCGGCTTGACAGCCGCGAGGGTGCCGGTTACGGTGCGGGCGCAGCCGGGAGAGCGGACCATGAGCCCACACCCCAGCATCCGGCCTTATCTCATCTTCACCGGAACCGGGCCGATCCTCGTGCTCTCGACCTATCCGAAGCTCTCCGATCCGCGCCTGGTCGAGAAGTTGCGCTACAAGGGGATCGTCAAGTTCATCGCCTACGAAGTGGCGCTCGCAGCCGTCAAGGAGCGCTATGCGCGCGCCTACGAGAGCGTGGCGTCCGATCTCGCGGCGGTGGAGGATCTACGCGTCCTCGATTTCAACGGCCACCAGATCATGACGAACTTTTCGCTCGCCGAGCTGGGAGAGCCGACCAAGTTCGAGGGCTAGTCCCGGCATCCGCTTCCGGAGAGTCCGGCGGCGTCCGGCGAAAGCGGTCGATGCCGAACCCGAGCTCGCGTAAGCAGGCTTCGACGGCGGGAATCGGCAGCCCGACCACGTTTGTGTAGTTGCCCCGGATCGCCTCGACGTAGACCGCACCCCAACCCTGGATCGCGTAGGCTCCCGCTTTGTCCATCGGTTCGCCCCCCGCCACGTAGGCGGCGATCTCCTCGGGGCTCATCGCACGGATCCTCACCTGTGTGCGCTCGACCCGGCTCACGAGACGGGGCTCGTTGCCGGTCCCGTCCGCCAACGCAACCCCCGTGAAGACCTCGTGGTCGCGCCCCGCGAGCCGGGCGAGCATCGCGCAGGCGTCGCGCGCATCGACGGGCTTGCCGAGTACCTCGTCGTCGATGACCACGATCGTGTCGGCGGCGAGCACGATCTCACCTGGTTCGAGTGCCACCATCGCCTTTTCGCGCGCGAGCCGCGCGACGATGTCCGGAGGCCGCTCGTCGGGGCGTGGGCTCTCGTCGATCTGCGGCGGCCGGACGGTGAATGCGAGGTCGAGGTCGGCGAGCAATGCGCTGCGGCGCGGCGAGGCGGAAGCGAGGACCAGCCGCAGCGTGGTCGGCAGGTGCGGAGGATCGGGTGGAATGCGCGGCATGGACGAGAGAACGGGATGCTCAGGGGTAGTAGCCCGAGATCGTGCGGGCCGTGACTCCCGGACGCCGGACTTCGACGGCAATCTCGCGGAAGGCCGTCGAGCTGTCGAGGCGCGACGATTGGTAGGCGAGCAGGTACTGCGAGCGCAGCTCCTGGCGAATCGTCTCGTAGATGCTCGCAAGCTCCTTCGCGCCGTGGATGCGGAAGGATCGTCCGCCGGTCTCCCGCGCAAGCTGATCCAGGTGGACGCCGGCGTCGACCGGATTCGACGGCACGTTGAGTCCGATCGCGTAAATCGTCACTCCGGTTCTCCGAGCGTAGTCCAGCACCTCTTCGAAGCGATAGCGACTCTCCGAGTCGTCCCCGTCGGTGAGGAGGATGAGCGCGCGCTTGCCGCGGACGCCGGAAAAATAGTGCAGAGCGAAGGCGAGGCTGTCGTAGAAGCGAGTCTCGCCCTCGGCCTTGAGGCCGGCGAGTCCACCCGCGAGAACCTCGAGATTGCCGGTGAAGCGCACCGCGAGCCGTGGTGCGTCGGCGAAGGTGATCACTGCGGCCCGGTCGAGCGGCGTCAGGATCTCCCTGAAGAAGCGGTGGGCGGCGGCCTCGGCGTCGGAGAGCTCCTCGAGCATCGACGCCGAGGTGTCGATCATCACGCCGGCATGGATCGGCAGCGAATCGACCTTCTCGAAACGGCGCACCGTCTGTTCGTTGCCGTCCTCGAGCACCCGGAAGTCCTCGGCCGCGAGGTCGGTCACCGGGCGGCCGCGACGGTCGAGAACCGAGGCGAAGAGCTCGACGAAATCGACATCCACCGCTTCGCCGTTCTGCTCGGCCCCGAGGATGCGCACATCCTCGGCAGCTCCGCCGCCGGCTAAGTAAGCGACCGCCCGCAGATAGGTGAGGCCGCTGCTTGCCGGAGCGACCAGCGACACGGCGAAAGGCGGCTGAAAGAGCGTCGCGAGGAGCGCCTCGTTGAGATAGAACTCGACGCGATCGAGCTCTTCGCCCTCGGGCAGGTCGATCTCCGCCCGCGCCTCGATCGGCTTGCCGGCTTCGGGCAGCCGGCGGGGCTCGGTCAAGCGCAGCGCGAAGCGATGCGGACCGCCGTTGAGCAGGATCTCGTCGGCGGCGACGAGCGCCCCGGCACCGTCGAAGGCGGCGGCCGCAAGGCGCCGAAAGCGCAAGGAGCGGCCGAGATCGATCTCGATCGAGAACGGCGCGCGGCGCTTGGAGAGCAGCGCTTTGCCGTCGAGCGCGAAGTCCACGCGGCTCGGAACGACGCCGCGCACGTCGGCCTCCACCCGGAGCCGGCCGGAGACCAGTTGGTCGGTCGGTGCGAGCAGCCGGAGGCTGGGCTCGACGCTGCCGGAGTCGGCGGAGGAGGTGGCGGAGCCGCCGGTCGAAACGGCAGCCGCGGCCGCGCCGGCCGCCGCGACCGCGGTGGTGGGACCTGCCTCGATGCCAGCCGGCGGGCTACCCGCCGTGAGCGTTCCGGGCGCCGGCACCTCGAGCGGCATCTCGCGTCGGAAGACGCGGCCGCTCGCGGGGTCCTGCAGCCGCAGCACCAGAGTGTAGCTCCCCGGGCGGAGAAACCGCCGGGCGGAGAAGGGCAGCGTCGTCGCCGCGCGCAGGCGCTCGGCGGAGAGCTCGAAGCGATAGCGAAAGTGGTCGAAGAGCTCGTCGCCGCGCAGGACCTCGCCGTCGAGGAGGAGAGCGCCGGAGAGCAACTCGCTGGCGGCGACGATCACGCTCGCGTCGACGACGGTGCGGCTCTGATTGCGGCCGGGAAAGCGGATCTCGACCTCCGCGGACAGGGGGAGCGCACCCTCCGGCAGGTCGGTCGAGTAGGAGAGGAAGGTGCGCACCCACTCGGGATTCGGGTGGGGGACGACGTCGTACTCGCGGGCGAGATCGTCCCAGTCGGATGCCGCCGCCAAGCCGCCCAGAATCTCGTCGCCACGCGGACAGTCGCGCGGAATGCGCTCCTCCATCTCGCGCGCCAGGTCGCTCGACGGCGGGATCGACCAGGTCAGGATCGCCGTGTAGCCGGAGCGCGGAGACCAGAGGCGGTGCGGAGCGCTCTCCGAGACCCCGCTGGAGAGGAAGACGAGGGCGAAGCCGTGCGGGATCTTGTCGGTGGCGCCGAAGAACCAGATCTCGCCCGGACGCAGGAGCTCGGCGCAGCGCAGCTGGATCTTGCGCGCCGGCTCGCCGTTGAACAACGTCATGCGGAAGCGCTCGTCGCCCGCGGTGGGAAAGCGCTCGCGGGCGAGGCGAAGCCGGTCCGTCCAACGCTCCTCGAGCTCGTTGCGCGGCGTCTGCGGGAACGGATCGCGCACCTCCCAGAACCGCCGTTCGAACGCCTGGCGCTGGTAGGGGCGGGTGAGAGCGAGATAGGCGTCGCGTTCCGCGGGGCTCAGGAGCGGCGCGACATCGGAGAGAAAGGAATCCGCTGCCGTGTCCGCTGGCGGCATGGCCAAAGCCGGCGGCTCGTCCGCGGCCAGGCTGGCGCATGGCAGAACGAGGATCAGCGATACCGCGAGGGTCCGGAGTCGCATCGGCGCAGGACTGGCATCCTAGCGCGGCGGCGCCCGGGACCGAATCTCAAGGATAGTAGCCGCGAATCGTCTTGGCATCGAGGCCGGAGCGGTCGACCTTGAGGTCGACGATCCGGAAACGCTGCTCACGACTGGCATTGGTCGATTGGTAGGCCAGCAGGTAGCGCGAGCGCAGCTCCACCTGGATCGAGTCGTAGATCGCCTTGAGCTCGGACGCGTCCTTGATGAAGAAGTTGCGGCCGCCGGTCTCGTCGGAGAGCTTCCTCAAGACCCGGCGCACCTCGGAGTCGGAGCGCGGGATGTTGAGCCCGACGGAGTAGATCGCGACTCCGGCGCGGCGCGCGAAGTCCAGCGTCTCCTCGACGTTGAACCGGCTCCCTTCGTCCTTGCCGTCGGAGAGCAGCAGAATCGCGCGCTGGCCCTTGACGCCGTTGAAGTAGAAGAGCGAGAAGACCACCGAGTCATAGAGCGACGTGCCGCGTTCGGCCTTGAGCCCGGCGAGCCCGCCCGCGAGCGCGGGTACCTGATTGGTGAGCTTGACGGTCAGCAGGGGATGATCGTTGAAGACGATGAGCGCTCCGCGGTCTCGCGGCGTGATCACCTGCTGGAAGAACTCGAGCGCCGCCGATTTCGCCTGCGCCAGGCTGGGCTCCATCGACGCCGAGACGTCGAGCAGGATGGCGACGTGAATGGGAAGATTCTCGAGCTTTTCGAAGCGGGCAATCTCCTGCGGAACGTCGTCCTCGAGAATGCGGAAGTCGCTCTGCTGCAGGTCTCTCACCGGCCGGTTCTCGCGGTCGAGCACGGTCGTGTAGAGCTCGACGAACTGGACGTCGAGCTCCTCCAGATTCTCCGGCGCGTTGACGAAGACGAGATCTTCGGTCGAGTTGCCGTCGGCCTGATAGGCGACCGCCCGGACGTAGGCGATGCTGCCGTCGGGCGGGAGGACGATCGGCTGCGTGAACGGCTCCTGGAAGAGGGTCGCGACCAGTGTTTCGTTCAGGTAGAACTCGACCCGCTCGAGCGCGCCCTCCTCGGGCACTTCGACCTCGGCTTCGGCGCGCAGGCTCTTGTCGTAGTGCACGCCCTTGCGCGGCTCGATGAGCCGCACGCTGAAGCGGTGGGCGCTGGCGTTGACCTTGATCTCGTCCCAGGCGACCTCCTGCCCCTTGGCGTCGAAGGCGCTGGCGTGCAGCGTGCGCGTCCGCGGGACCTCTCCGAGATCGAGCTCCACCGAGAACGGCGGCCGGTTCTTGCGCAGGATCGCCCGGCCATCGAGCGTGAACAGCACCTCCGTGATGGCGGACCCGGTGGTCAGGCTGTCGAAGCGGACGAGGCCGGCCTGGAGGTCGCCCCTGGGCGGCACGAGCCGGATGGTGTTGTCGAGCGTCGAGAGCGCCGCGTTCGCTTCGGCGAAGATCCCGGCGGAGAGGGGGTCGGGTTCCGGCGGAACCGGCCCCTCGACCGACGGCACCTCGAGGTCGACCGCCTTGCGGAAGAAGCCGCCGCCGTTCAGATCCTCGAGCTTGAGAATGAGGGTGTACTTTCCGGGGCGCAGGAAGCGCTCGAAGACGAGCGGGATCATCGCCGGCGGAGCGGAATCCGCGGGGAGGTCGAATTTGTAGCGAAAAGCGTCGAAGAGCTTCTTGCCGATCAAGACCTCGCCGTTCAACTGGAAGTCGAAGGAGCGCGCGCCGGCGTTGTCCGCCGGCTTGAGATTGGCGGTCGAGACGGCGAGCGTTCCTTGCAGCACCGAGCGGCTCTGGCGTCGGCCGGGAAAGGTGATGGCGAGCTCCGCGGTGAGATTCGCGGCGTCGGCGGGGAGATCGGTGGAATAGGAGTTGAAGGTCGAGACCCACTCGCGCGAGACTCGGTGGAATGGGTGCCTGGGCCTGGTCGATCAGGCGCTGAAAGTCCATGCGCCCCATGCGCAGCACGGACGCCACCGCCGCCGCGATGTCGTCGCGTTGAACGCAGTTCTTCACCAGCTCGTCGAGCATCGACTGGTCGGTCGCGCCGGTCTGGGGAAACTGCATCAGCGCCGCGAGGCCCTCGTCCGGATACCAGAGCTTGAAGGGGCCCTGCGAGAATCGGCGATAGAAGATCAGAAGAAGGACATCGTCGTGGATCCGTTCGCTGCGCTGGTAGGCCCAGACCTCGATCGGCCAGGTCGTCCCGGTGCATTGGCCTTCGAGGCGCGCCGCGGGCGGGCCGTTCAGGAGGTAGAACCGGGCGCGCTCCTCCTTGATGTTCCCGAAGTAGAGCCGCGCCTCCTCGACGCGCGCCGTCCAGGTCTCGCGCATCTCGTTGCGGGCGGTGTCCTTGTAAGGATCGCGCGCCTCCCAGAAGCGCTCGATGAAGGCATCGCGTTGGTAGTCCTTCTCGAGCTTCAAAAAGGCGGCGCGCTCCTCTTTGGTGAGGATGGAGTCGACCTCTTCGAGCCAGGCGCGATACTCCGCGGGCAGATCCTTCTGGTCGATCGCCGGCAGCCGCGGCGCCGCCAGCAGCAGGACGAGCAGGCCGCCGGTCGAAACGAGCAGGCGGGCGAGAAGGGAACGGCGGACTGGGGTCGACATCGCGCGAGATTGTTGCAGATCCGGTGCCGGGGGTGGGGAGCTAGAATGGCCGGCGCATGCGCGGAGCCTACTTCGACCACAATGCGACGACTCCCCTCGACCCCGAGGTCCGGGAGGCGATGCTCCCCTGGCTGGGAGGCGCCGCGGGGCGTGCGGGCGAGGGCTCGGGCTCGAGCTCCGGGCGCTGGGGGAATCCGTCCTCCGTGCATCGCTTCGGCCAGGCGGCGCGCGAGGCCGTCGAGGCCGCCCGCGAACAGGTTGCTCGGCTGATCGATTGCCGGACGCCGGAGGAGATCGTCTTCGTCGCTTCCGGAACGGAGGCCAACAACGCCGTGATCGCGAGCGTGCTCGGGGCGAGCGCCCCGGGCGATCGGCTCGCGATCTCTGGCCTCGAGCACCCGTCGGTGCTCGCCGCAGCCAGGGAATGGGCGCCGCGCGCCGGAGTCGCGCTGGTAGAGGTTCCGCCCGGCGCCGACGGCGTGGTGGCGCTCAGCCGGATGACGGCGGCGGCCGGCGCGGGTACGCGACTCGCAGCGCTCATGTTGGCCAACAACGAGCTCGGGACGCTCCAGCCGGTGGCGGAGGTGGCCCGGGATCTGCGCGAGCGCGGCGTGCCGGTGCTCTGTGACGCAGTTCAGGCGGTTGGAAAAGTGCCGGTCTCGGTTCAGGAGCTTGGAGTCGACTACCTCACCCTCGCGGCGCACAAGTTCCACGGCCCGCTCGGGGCTGCCGCCCTCTGGATCCGCGGCGGAGCGGCTTTCACACCCTTCCTGGTTGGCGGCGCCCAGGAGCGCCGGCGGCGGGCCTCCACGCTCAACGTCCCGGCGCTGGTCGGCTTCGGCAGGGCCTGTGCGATCGCTCAGCGCGACCTCGCGGCGCGCCACGCCCACCTCATCCGGTTGCGCGAGCGGTTCGAGACCGGTCTGGCGGCGATCGCCGACGCGCGGGTGCATTGCGCCACCGCGCCCCGCCTGCCGCACACCTCGCACGTCGCTTTCCCCGGAGTCGTGGGACAGGAGCTGATGATCCGCCTCGATCTCGACGGCCATGCCGTTTCGACCGGCGCGGCGTGCGCCTCCGGGACGGTGCAGGCGAGCCCGACCCTGATCGCGATGGGGATGCCGCAAGAAGAGGCGATCGCTTCGATCCGGGTCTCCTTCGGCCTGCCCAATACGGTCGCGGAGGTCGACGCGCTTCTGCCGGCGCTGGCGCACGCGGTCGAGGCGTTGCGCGGCGTCGCGGCGCGGAGCGCGAGATGAGCTCGAGCGCCCCGCGGCTGACTGCGGTAGCGATGTCCGGCGGACTCGACTCCTCGGTCGTCGCCTGGCTGCTCGCCGAGCGCGGCGAGCCGGTGGTCGGCCTGTCGATGCTGCTCTGGGACCGCTCGAGCGCGGAGGTCCACGGCCGCTGCTGCTCCGCGCTCGACCTCGGGGACGCGAAGAGGGTGGCCGCCCAGGCCGGCATTCCCCACTACACGCTCCGCATGGACGAGGAGTTCCGCGAGCACGTCGTGGATCCGTTCGTGCGCGACTATCTGGGCGGCCGCACGCCCTCGCCCTGCGTGCGCTGCAACACTTTCGTCAAGTTCGATCTGCTGCAGGAACGTGCGGCGCGGCTCGGGGCCGGCCGCATCGCGACCGGGCACTACGCGCGGATCGTCGAAGGGCCGCAAGGGCTGGAGCTCCACACGGCGGTCGACCTCGACAAAGACCAGAGCTACTACCTCTTCGAGCTCGACCGTGAACAGCTCGCGAAGAGCGCCTTTCCCCTGGGCGAGATGACCAAGCCCGAAGTGCGCGCGCTCGCGCGCCGCGCGGGACTGGTGGTGGCCGAGAAGGGGGAGTCGATGGAGGTCTGCTTCGTGGCCTCCGGCGTGCGCGAGTTCGTCGAGGGGCAGATCGCGGAGCACCCCGGGCGTTTTGGTGCGGCGCCAGATCAGGCTCCGGCTGAGGTCCGGACGGTGGAAGGCGAAAGGCTCGGTAAAGGGGATCCGTACTACCGCTATACCGTCGGCCAGCGTCGGGGATTGGGGGTCGCCTCCTCGAAGCGGCTCTACGTGCTTGAGGTACTGCCTGCGGAGAACGCGGTCGTGGTCGGTGAAGAGGCCGACCTGCTCGCGCCGGGACTTGCCGGGGAGCGCTTGCACTGGATCGGCGATCCGCCGCCGTGTCCTGTGGAGGTGACGGTGAAGATCCGCTCCCGTCATCCGGGCGTCGCGGCCCTGGTGCGCCCGCGCGACGGCGGCCGGGTCGAGGTCGACTTCGCCGAGCCGCAGCGCGGCGTGACTCCCGGCCAGGCGGCGGTCTTCTACCAGGCGACCAAGGTGCTGGGCGGCTGCTGGATCACCGGCAGGCTCTGACTAATCGAGAGCCGTTTCGCTGCCGCCGTTCCCTCCGATCACCAGCACGATTTCGCCGAGGATCCGGTCGCGGGCTGCGAAGTCGGCCTGGATCTCGTTGAGCGTTCCGCGCACGACCTCCTCGTTCAGCTTGGTGAGCTCGCGCGCGAGCGCTGCGGGGCGGTCGCCGAGCTCGGCGAGCGCGTCCTCGAGGCTGGCGAGGAGCCGGTGCGGGGACTCGAAGACGATCAGCGTGTGGCCCAGGGAGGCGTACCGGCGGTAAAAACTCCGGCGCTTGCCGCTCTTCGGCGGCGGGAAGCCGGCGAAGGTGAAGGGATGCGGTGGAAGTCCTGAAACGAGGAGCGCGGTGAGCGGCGCCGAGGCGCCGGGTATCGCTTCCACTTTGTGGCCGGCCGCGATCGCCTCGCGCGTGAGAACGTAACCGGGGTCGGAGACCAGCGGGGTCCCGGCGTCCGCGGCGACGGCCACCGTCTGCCCCTGCTCGAGGGCAGCGATGATCTGCGCCACGCGCGCGCGCTCGTTGTGCTCGTGCAGCGAGACCAGCGGCTTCTTGATCCCCAGGTTGTGCAGCAGAAGCCCCGTCCGCCGGGTGTCTTCACAAGCGACGAGGTTGGCGGCGGCGAACGCCGCCACCGCCCGCGGCGAGAGATCGTCCAGGTTGCCGATCGGTGTCGCGACCAGAAGAAGTCGTCCAATCACGGCGGCGGGAAGGGAGCGGGTGGTCCGGCGCGTCAGTCGCGCGGAATCTCGCGGTCGAGGTTGATGGCGCTTCCGGAGAGCCGGGCGATGAGCATCAGCCGGCGCTTGAAGCGGTTGGCGTGCTCGAGCCGGACGATGCGCTCGACCACCGTTTCGGAGTAACCCCGCTCAACGACTTCGGCGGCGGTCAGGCCCTGGTCGAACATCAGATAGAGCACTTCGTCGGCCGTCGCGTAGTCGAAGCCGAGCTCGTTCTCGGAAGTCTGACCCGTCCAGAGGTCGGCCGACGGCGGCTTGGCGACGACCTGCTCCGGCACGCCGAGAAAGCGCGAAAGCTGCCAAACCTGCTGTTTGTAGAGGTCGCCGATTGGATTGAGCGAGCTCGCGTTGTCGCCGAAGATCGTCGAGTAGCCGAGCAGGATCTCGCTCTTGTTCGACGTTCCGGTGACGAGCGCGCCGCGCTTCTTCGCCTGATCGAAGAGGATCGACATCCGCTCGCGCGCCATCTTGTTGCCGCGTCGCACGCGGTCGGCCTCGCGGTCGACGCGGTCGAAATAGGCGTCGACCTGGGGCGTGATGTCGAGCGTCGCGAGAGCGAGGCCGAACCGGTCGGCCACCGTCGCCGCGTCGACCGCCGACTGCGGATCCGAGGAGCAGTAGGGAAGAAAGAAAGCGTGCACCCGTTCGGCCCCGATGGCGCGCGCGGCGAGCGCGCCGGCGAGCGCGGAATCGACGCCGCCCGAAAGCCCGAGGACGAGTCCGGAGGCTCCGGCGTTCTCGACGCCGTCGCGCAGAAAGTCGGCCAGTGCCGCTACGGCGAGAGCCTCGTTCAGCTTCAGCCGGCCGGCGACTTCCTCCCTGCGGATCATTCCCGCCACTCGATGTCGCTGCGTTCGTCGGCGAGAATCGGCAATCGCCAGCGCAGGCGGTCGACTTCGCGCAGGTCGATCTCGGCGGTGAGCAGGTGCTCCTCGAAGTACGGCGCGCGCGCCAGGAGCTCGCCGCCCGGTCGCACGATATGGCTTCCCCCGGTGTAGAAGGTGCCCTCCTCCCAGCCCACGCGCCCGCAGTAGACGATCCACGAAGTGTTGAGCAGCGCCGAGGCGCGGGTGAGCGACTCCCACGCCTCCTGCGACGGGGGCATGGCATCGGGACCGATTCGACCCGGCGAGGCAGAGATGATGCCGATGAGCTTGGCGCCGTGCCGGGCGAGCTTTTCGGCCGGGTCGGAGTGCCAGAAGTCCTCGCAGATGAGGATGCCGAACGGATTGTCGAAGAGCTTCGCCATGCGCAGCGTGCGCCCCTCGCTGAAGAAACGCCCCTCCTGGAAGATGCCGTAGGTCGGCAGATAGAGCTTGCGATGGACGTGGGCGATCTCGCCACCGGCGAGCAGCAGCGCGCTGTTGTAGAGCGCGCCGTTCTCGTCCTCCTCGACGCAGCCGACGACCACGGCCATGCCGGGCGCCGCCTCGCAGAGGCGCTGCACGATCGACGAGGTGGCGGGATGGATGGCGACCCGCGGAGTCAGGTGGAGCAGGCGGTAACCGGTGAGCGAGAGCTCGGGAAAGAGGAGAAGCTCGACATCCTCGGCGCGCGCCCGCGCGATCCACTCCAGGTGGTGGGCCAGGTTGTATTCGAGATCCCCCAGCCGGGCGTCGATCTGCGCCAGTCCGACCTTGATCCGCGATCGTCTCTCGGGCATCTCGAGCTGAATGCTAGCATCCGGCCGAGGCCCCCCGCTTGCTCCCGCGCCCCGTCCTTCCGCTCCTGATCGCGATCGTCGCGGCGGGCTCTGGCACGCTTTTCTCGCAACCCGGCGCCCAAGGCGGGGCCCAGAGCCCGGTTCCTGATCGACCGCGTTCTCCGGCCCCGATTCTGGTCGACCGCGTGGTCGCGGTCGTCGACGAAGATCCGATCCTCGACTCGGACATCGAGCGCCTCCTGCGACTGGGGCTGCTCGAGGCGCGCGCAGGCGAGAGCGTCGCCGACCAGCGCCGCCGGGCGCTCGATCTCCTGATCGAGCAGCGTCTGCGCCTGCACGAGATCGACCGCTTCGGCTTCGAAGCCGCACCGCTCACCAGTCTCGACTGGCAGGTCGAACAGACCCGGTCGCGCTTTCCGTCGGAGCAGGCATACCGCGCCGAGCTTGCCCGCTTGGGGCTCGACGAGACCGCTCTGCGGCAGCTCCTCGCCCGCCAGCTCGCGGTGCTCGCGTACGTCGAAGAGCGCCTGGGCCCGCGGGTCTTCGTCAGCGTGGACGACATCGGGCGCTACTACACCGAGGAACTGGTGCCGGAGCTCCAGAAGAAGGGCGCCAGCGCCGCCGATCTGCCGACGATCGACTCGGTGCGCGAGAGCATCCGCGCGGTGTTGCGCGAGCGCCGCTTGAACGACGAGATCGACCGCTGGACCGCCGACCTCCGCAGCAAGGCCGACGTCGTCGACTACCTCGCCCAGGACCGCCAGGAGCTCCCGCCGCTCGTCGAGGCGAAGCGCAAGCGCGGTCCCGCCCCAGTCCCTGCTCCCTGAGACCACCCCGCCGATCGCTACGGTCCGGGACCTGGGTCTTCCGAGCCGTGATCGTCCGACTTCTCAGGACTTCTTCGGCCCTCCCAGGAGCGAGCCGAGGATGCCGCCGCCCTGGTTGACGATGTCGTCGATCATGCTGCCGTCGTGGTTCCTGTCGAGGACGGAGGAGAGCAGGTCGCCGATACCTCCGGCACCGCCGGCGCCGCCAGGGTGCGCGGTCGCGGCGGCCGACTTCTGGAAGGCGCCGCCGAGGACGTCGGCGAGGCTGCCCTGGTCGAGCCCGCCACTCTCCCGGTGCTGCTTGCCGAGCACGGCCATCACGATCGGCGCGAGCATCGCGAGGAGCTTCAGGATCTGGCCCGTCTGCAGGCCGGTCGACTGGCCGAGGCTGCTCGCGACGTTGCCCTGCTTGCCGCCGAAGACGTGGCCCAGGATCGCGCCGCCCATATCGATCATGCTGCCGCCACTGCCCGTCTCGCCGGTCGAGGGTGAGTCGCCGCCGAGCAGACCGCCCAGCATGCCGCCGAGTCCGCCGCCGCCCGAGCCGCTGAGGCCGCCCAGGAGGCCGCCGAGACTGTCGAGCAGGCTTCCGTCGTGGTCGCGCTCGAGAGCTCCGAGAATGCCGGCGGCGCCCTGCGGCGTGGCGCTGTTTCTCGCCAGGCCGCCGAGCAGCATCGGCACGGCGGCCGAGACGGCGGCTTTCGTCTGGCCGGGAGTAGCGCCGATCTGCCGCGCCATCTGGCCGATCGTGTCGGCGTCGAGATGCTGCGAAATCTGATCGAAGAGTGCGGACATGAGACCTCCTTGGCGTGGGTGCCGGTCGATTCCAACACCTGATCGTATCGCCGTATCGACTCGATTGTTCGCGATATAGTTTCCCTGTCATGTCCGCCGATCCAGCCGTTCCCGCAGGTTCCCCCGTCCTTCGCCGTACGCCGCTCTACGAGGCTCACGTCACAGCCGGTGCCAAGCTCGTCGACTTCGCGGGTTGGGAAATGCCCGTGCAGTACACGGGCGTCATCGACGAACATCGCGCCGTACGCACGGCGGCGGGACTCTTCGACGTCTCGCACATGGGCGAGTTCGCGATCGCCGGCCCGGGCGCTCTCGCTTTCGTGCAGAGCTTCACCCCGAACGACGTGGCGAAGCTCGCCATCGGGCGCATTCACTACAGCGCCCTGCTCACTCCCGAAGGCACGTACATCGACGATCTGCTGGTCTACCGTATGGCCGAGCAGGAGTTCATGCTGGTCGTGAACGCGTCGAACATCGCGGGCGATTTCGCCTGGATCGAATCCCTTCCCAGGCCGGGAGGGGTGACGCTCGAGAACCGCTCCGACCAGATCGCCCTCCTCGCTCTGCAGGGTCCACGCACGCTCTCGATCCTGCAGCCGCTCACGGCGACCGCCCTCGCACCGATCCCGTACTACGGATTCGCGCATGGCGAAGTTGCCGGAAAGCGCGCGCTCCTCTCGCGCACCGGCTATACCGGGGAGGACGGCTTCGAGATCTTCGTCGACCCGCAGGACGCGCTCGAGCTCTGGCGGGCGATCTTCGCCGTCGGCGGACGGGCCGGGCTGGTGCCGGTGGGACTCGGAGCCCGCGACACGCTCCGCCTGGAGGCCGGCATGGCGCTTTATGGGCACGAGATCGACCGCACGACGACTCCCTGGGACGCCCGGCTCGACTGGGTCGTGAAGCTCGGGAAGGGCGACTTCGTCGGCCGCGAAGCGTTGGTCGCGGCGCGGGCGCGCGGCGAGAAGCGTCATCTCGCGGGGTTCGAGGTCGTGACGCGCGGCATCGCGCGCCAGGGCTGCGGCATCGTTCGTGATGGACAAAAGGTGGGCGCCGTCACCAGCGGAACCTGGAGCCCCACCTTCGAGAAAGCGCTCGGCATGGCCTATCTGCCGATCGCGCTGGCCGAAGTCGGCACGGCGATCGAGATCGATGTGCGCGGGAAGCTCCTGGCGGCCCGCGTGACGGCCCTGCCGTTCTACAAGCGATCACGCTAGCGCACTCCGGAGACGGAGCGGCGCGGCGCAACGGAAATAGAGGAAGGAGTCGAGGATGTATCCGGAAGACTATCGCTACACGACGGAACACGAATGGGTGCGGGTCGAGGAAGACATCGCGGTGCTCGGAGTCACGGATTTCGCCCAGAAGGAGCTCGGCGAGGTGGTCTTCGTGGAGCTGCCGCAGGTCGGGCACGTCTACGACGCCGGCGACGAGATCGGGACGATCGAATCGGTCAAGGCGGTCGCCGAGGTCTTCACCCCTCTTGCCGGCGAGGTCGTCGAGGTCAACGAGGCGCTCGCCGACGATCCCGAGCTCGTCAACGAGGATCCGCACGTCGATGGCTGGCTGATCAAGATCCGGTATTCCGAGTCGTCGGACCTCGACAATCTGATGGATGCCGAGACCTACGCCGAGTTCGTGCAGCAGGGAAAGCACTGACTTGTTCGAGCCGCTCGACACTTTCGTCCGCCGGCATCTGGGATCGAACGAAGCGGAAGTCGGGGAGATGTTGCAGGCGCTCGGCCTGCGTACTCTCGACGAGCTCGTCGCGGAGACCGTTCCGGCGTCGATTCGCGCCGCCCGGTCGCTCGCGATCGATGCCTCCGGGGAGAACCGGGCGCCCGGCGAGCAGGAGATGCTCGACCGGCTGCAGGCGCTCGCGGCGCGCAACCGGCGCTCGCGCTCCTACCTCGGGATGGGCTACAACGCTTCGCGCATGCCGGGAGTGATCCAGCGCAATGTCCTGGAGAATCCGGGCTGGTATACCCAGTACACGCCGTATCAGGCTGAAATCGCGCAAGGCCGGCTGGAGGCGCTGCTCAACTTCCAGACCATGATCGCCGATCTCACCGCCCTGCCGGTCGCGAACGCCTCACTGCTCGACGAGGCGACCGCGGCGGCGGAAGCGATGCACGTCTGTGCCGCGATCCACCCGCATCTCGAGAAGATCGAACGGCCGGTGTTCTTCGTCGATCGCTCCTGTCACCCGCAGACGCTCGCCGTCGTCCAGACGCGGGCGCGCGCGGTGGGGATCGAGATCGCGACCGGCGATCCGTTCCACTGTGATTTCGCGGGCGGCCGGATCTTCGGCGTGCTGGTGCAGTATCCGACCACCGACGGCAAGATCATCGACTACGCGCCGCTCGCGGAGCTCGCGCACGTGGGCGGCGCCCTGCTTGTCGTGGCGGCCGATCTGCTCGCGCTCGCGCTGCTGCGCGCGCCGGGCGAGTTCGGCGCGGACATCGCCGTCGGTTCGACGCAGCGTTTCGGTCTGCCGATGGGCTATGGCGGACCGCACGCCGCCTTCATGTCGGTGCGCGACGAGTTCAAGCGCCAGATGCCGGGCCGTCTCATCGGCGTCTCGAAGGACAGCGCCGGCCACCCCGCCATCCGCATGGCCCTGCAGACCCGCGAGCAGCACATCCGGCGGGAGAAGGCGACTTCCAACATCTGCACCGCTCAGGTGTTGCCCGCGATTTTGGCCTCGATGTATGCCGTCTACCACGGACCCGAGGGACTGCGCGCGATCGCGATGCGGATCCACCAGATGGCCGTCGCGCTCGCCGAGGGGCTGCGCCGTGCCGGGCATCGGCTCGCGGAGGAGCCTTTCTTCGACACCCTTGCCGTGGAGCTCGCGCCCGAGACCGGCGGGGACGCCGATGGCCTCCTGGCCGACGCGGCGCGGCGCGGCATCAATCTGCGCAAGCTCGGCGAGCGTCGAGTGGGGATCGCCCTCGACGAGACCGTGGGCGCGGACGACATCGCGGATCTCCTCGACCTCTTCGGCACCGATCCGCAGGCGCTTCAAGATCTGGCTGTGGTGGCGGCGCGTTCGGCGATTCCGCCGCCACATGCGCGCAGCTCGGAAATTCTCGCTCACCCGGTCTTCCACCGTTACCACACCGAGCACGAGATGCTGCGCTACCTGCGGCGCCTGGAAGCACGCGACCTGTCGCTCGCGCACTCCATGATCGCGCTCGGCTCCTGCACGATGAAGCTCAACGCCACCTCGGAGATGGCGCCGATCTCCTGGCCGGACCTCGCCGACCTGCATCCGTTCGTGCCGCTCGAGCAGGCCGCGGGCTACGCCCAGATTCTCTCCGACCTCGAGCGCTGGCTGTGCGAGGTCACCGGCTTCGGGGCGATCTCGCTGCAGCCGAACGCCGGCGCTCAGGGGGAGTACACCGGCCTCCTCGTCATCCGCGCCTACCACGAGTCGCGCGGCGAAAAGCACCGCGACGTCTGCCTGCTTCCGGTCTCGGCGCACGGGACGAATCCGGCGTCGGCGGTGATGGCGGGGCTCAAGGTCGTGCCGGTCGCCTGCGACGAGCACGGCAACATCGACATCGCCGACCTCGAAGCGCGCGCCGCCGAGCACGCCCCGCGCCTCGCCGCCATCATGGTGACCTATCCCTCGACGCACGGAGTATTCGAGGAGGCGATCGGCAAACTGTGCGAGATCGTGCACGCCCATGGCGGACAGGTCTATCTCGACGGCGCCAACATGAACGCGCAGGTCGGACTCTGCCGCCCCGGCGACTACGGCGCCGACGTCTGCCACCTGAATCTCCACAAGACGTTCTGCATCCCGCACGGCGGCGGCGGCCCGGGCATGGGTCCGATCGGCGTCGCCAGGCACCTGGCGCCCTTCCTGCCCGGGCACCCGCTGGTGCGTTGCGGCGGCGAGCAGGCGATCGGCCCGGTGGCTGCCGCACCCTGGGGGAGCGCCCTCATCCTGGCGATTCCATGGATGTACATCGCGATGATGGGCGGCGACGGCTTGACGCGCGCCACCGCGGTCGCGATCCTGAATGCCAACTACATGGCGGCGCGGCTCGGCGATTTCTTCCCCGTCCTCTATCGCGGCGCCAAAGGCCGCGTGGCGCACGAGTTCATCCTCGACCTCCGGCCCTTCAAGGCGAGCGCGGGAATCGAGGCGGAGGACGTCGCGAAACGCCTCATGGACTTCGGCTTTCACGCCCCCACGATGTCCTTTCCGGTGCCGGGAACGCTGATGATCGAGCCGACGGAAAGCGAGTCGAAGCGGGAGCTCGACCGTTTCTGCGAGGCGATGATCGCGATCCGAGAGGAAATCCGCGCGGTGGAGGAGGGGCGGATCGATCGCCGCAACAATCCGCTCAAGAACGCTCCTCACACCGCCGCGGCGATCGCCGACGAGAAGTGGGACCGGCCTTATACGCGCGAGCAGGCGATCTTTCCCCGTGACTGGGTGCGCGACGGCAAGTTCTTCCCCGCCGTCGGCCGCATCGACAACGTCTACGGTGATCGCAACCTGGTCTGCCTTTGCCCCCCGGTGGAGGAGTACGCGAGCCGCTGAATGAAGAGCCTCGGCGTCTTCTGCGGCTCGCTCGCCGGTCGCGGCGGGAGCTATCGCACCGCGGCGACACTCTTCGCCCGGGAGGCCGTGCGCCGCGGCCTGACGATCGTCTACGGCGGCGGCAGTGTCGGTCTCATGGCAGTCGTCGCCGACACGGCGCTCGCGGCCGGCGGCCGAGTGATCGGCGTCCTGCCGCGATTCCTGCTCGAACGCGAGGTCGGCCACGCCGGCCTCACCGAGCTCCACCTGGTAGATTCGATGCACGAGCGCAAGGCGAAGATGGCCGAGCTCTCCGACGCCTTTGTCGCCCTGCCGGGTGGTGTGGGTACGCTCGAAGAGATCTTCGAAGCCTGGACCTGGTCGCTGCTGGGCCTGCAACAGAAGCCGTGCGGGCTGCTCGCGGTCGGCGACTACTTCGATCCTCTGCTCGCCTTCCTCGACCGGACCGTCGAGGAGGGATTCGTGAGCTCGGGCCATCGGGCCCTGCTGCGGGTCGCGAGCGATCCCGCCATCCTGTTGTCGAAGCTCGCGAGCGCCGGGCCTCCGCCGCCCGCCAAGTGGACCGCCGGGGAGAATCGCTTCTGACCCGGCCGGAACGGAGCGCGGGAGTTGCTACACTCGCGCCGATGACCCGAAGCGCGCTTGCCCTCAGCCTGGAGATCGAACGCGATCTCGCCGCGCAGGGTCCGGTTCTCGTGGCATTCTCCGGCGGAGTCGATTCCGCCGTCGTAGCGGCGCTCGCCCAGCGGGCGCTCGGAGGCCGGGCGCTCGCCGTGACGGCGGCCGCGGAAAGCCTCGCCGGAGCCGAGCTCGACCAGGCAAGGGCTCTCGCCGCCGAGATCGGCATTGCGCACGAGGTCGTCACCTACTCCGAGCTCGACGATCCGGAGTATGTCGCCAACCCCGCGTGGCGCTGCTACGTCTGCCAGGGAATGCGCATGGGGACGATGATGCGCGTGGCTAAGGAGCGTGGCTACTCCCGGGTCTGCGACGGCACCAACTCCTCGGATCCCGGGCCGGACCGGCCCGGCCTCGAAGCGGTGCGCGAGCAGGGAGTGGAAAGCCCGCTGCTCGCCCACGGCGCCACCAAGGAGCTGGTGCGGGAGATCGCCCGTGCGCTCGGTCTCTCGGTCTGGGACCGGCCCGCGAACGCCTGCCTCTCCTCGCGCATACCGCACGGCCAGACGGTGACGCTCGGGAAGCTCCGCCGCGTGGAACGCGCCGAGGAGCTGCTGCTCGAACGCGGCTTCCGGGTCGTGCGGGTGCGTCACGACGGGATGGGCGCGCGTGTCGAGGTGGGAGAAAGCGAGGTGCGTCGGCTCGAGTCGCTCTGGGGCACGCTGCTGCCGGACCTTCTGGCGCTCGGATTCCGCGGCGCGACGCTCGATCCCGCCGGCTATCGCCGCGGCGGCGCCGACACTCCACGAGGCGCATGAATCCCCAGCGGCTGAAGAGTCTCCTCGAAGCCGTCGCCGCCGGCGCGTGCACGCCAGCTCAGGCGCTCGCCGATCTCGCCGAGCTGCCGTTCGCTGACCTCGAGTTCGCCAAGCTCGATCTGCACCGCGAGCTGCGCACCGGGCATCCCGAGGTCGTCTACGGCGCGGGCAAACGCTGGGAGGACCTGCTTCCGATCTGCCGCCGCTTCGCGGCGATGCACGGTCGCTTTCTCGTCACGCGGCTCGCGGACGATGTCGGAGTGCGCCTGGCCGGAGAGTTCCCCGGCGCGATCCACCACGAGCGCGCGCGGATCGTGACTCTCGGCAGCGAACCGACGCGGGACGAGGGCGAGATTGCGCTGCTCGCCGCCGGGACCTCGGATCTGCCGGTGGCGGAAGAGGCCGCGGTCTGCCTCGAACACTTCGGCCACCGCGTAGCGCGCTACACCGATGTCGGCGTCGCCGGGCTGCATCGCCTGCTCGACCGCCTGGGCGACCTGCGCCGCGCACGCGTCGTCGTCGCCGTCGCCGGCATGGACGGCGCGCTGGCGGCGCTCGCCGCCGGCCTGGTCGCCGCTCCGGTCGTCGCCGTGCCTACGAGCGTCGGCTACGGTGCGGCATTCGAGGGCCTGGCGCCGCTCCTCACGATGCTCAACTCGTGCGCGCCGGGGGTCGCCGTCGTCAACATCGACAACGGCTTCGGCGCGGCCGTCGTGGCGAGCCGCATCGCGCGCTCCACATCCGTGCCCTGAGCCCTAGGGTTCGCTCCGGCGGCCGGCGAGCATGGCGTCGCCGTAGGAGTAGAAGCGGTAGCCCTGGGCGATCGCGTCGACATAGGCGGCGAGCACCCGCTCGCGGCCGGCGAAGGCCGATACCAGCATGAGCAGGGTCGAGCGGGGCAGGTGGAAGTTGGTCAGCAGGAGATCGACGACCCGGAACGGAAAGCCCGGGGTGATGAAGAGCGCGGTTGTACCGGCGCCGGCTGGAACGGCTTCGCCTGGGCGAGCAGCCTGCGCGGCGCTCTCGAGGGTCCGCACCACGGTGGTTCCGACGGCGACGATCCGCCGGCCCTCGCGCCGAGCGCTGGCGATCGCCGCCGCCGTCGCCTCCGGGATCTCGTAGCGTTCGCGCTCCATGATGTGCTCGTGCACGAGCTCGCAGGTGACCGGCTTGAACGTCCCGATGCCGACGTGCAGGGTGACGAAGGCGCGTTCGATGCCGCGTTCGTCGAGCCTCTCGAGGAGCTCCTCCGAGAAATGCAGGCCGGCAGTCGGGGCGGCGATCGCCCCGGGTTCGCGCGCCCAGATCGTCTGGTAGCGCGTTCGATCCTCGGCTCGATCGGCGCGGGCGATGTAAGGCGGGAGCGGCACGTGCCCGAGCGCCTCGAGGTGGGGCTCGATCTCGACCGAGAAGTCGAGCGTGTGCCGGCCATCCTCCTCCTTCGCGACGACGAGCGCCTCGACCTCCGCGGAGAGGCGCAGGCGAGTGCCGACTCTGGCCTTGCGGCCGGGCTTGGCGAGGCAGTGCCATCTCTTGGCGCCGAGCTTCTCGACCAGCAGAAGCTCGACCCGCCCGCCCGCGCCCGAGGCACGGCCGGCGGTGGCGGGGTCGCCCCCGACGCGGCGCGCGAAGAGGCGCGCCGGGATCACCCGGGTGTCGTTGAGAATCAGGAGGTCGCCCGGGCGGAGAAACGCGGGCAGGTCGCGGATGTTCGCGTGCCGCGAGGCTCCCGCTTCGTCGAGCCGCAGCAGGCGGCTCTCGCCGCGCGGTGCGGCCTCCTGGGCGATCGCGTCTGCGGGCAGGTCGAAGTCGAAGTCGCGAACCAGCATCAGACGCGAGGCGCGCCGGGCACGCGAGGCGCGCTCGGCGACCGGAACGACCGGAACGACCGGATCGAGCGGGACGAGCGCGCCAAGGCGCGGGGATCGAGCTCGTCGCGCAGCCCCTCTCCGAGGAGGTTGAAGGCGATCGCCGTCAGGGCGAGCGCTGCGCCGGGGAAGAAAGCGACCCACCAGCCGCCAGAAAGCGTGCCGCGCCCATCGGCGATCATGTTCCCCCAGCTCGCGGCTGGCGGTTGCAGCCCGAAACCGAGGAAGGACAGAGCTGCTTCGTTGACGATCGCCGACGAGGCGGCGAGGGATGCCTCGATCAGGGCCGGTGCGAGAGCGTTGGGCAGCAGGTGACGCAGGACGATGCGCGAGCGCCCGGCTCCGGCGGCGCGCGCCGCGAGGACGAATTCGCGTTCGCGCAGGGAGCGCACTTCGGCGCGCACCAGGCGAGCCATCGGCATCCAGCCGGTCGCACCGAGGATGAGAACGACGGAGACGACACCCGGCCGCACGACTGCCGCCAAGCCGAGGAGCAGGAAGAGCCTGGGAAAGGACTGCAGCGCCTCGAGTCCCTTGAGCACGAGGGCGTCGATCGCCGGGGGGGCAATGCCGGAGATGGCTCCGAGCGGCAGCGCGACCAGGCAGACAAGAAGCACGGTCCAGCCGGCGACGGTGAGCGAGACGCGGCCTCCGGCGAGCACCCGCGCCGCGACATCGCGTCCGAACTCGTCGCTGCCGAGCGGAAAGCTCTGCGTGCCGAGCGCACGCGGCCCGAGCGCTCCGCCGGCGAGCTCGGCGATGGCGAGCCGCGTCGGTCGCGGCTGCCCCCGGAGCACGACGTCCGTCTGCGTGATCTCCACCGAGGCCGCGGCGAGCGCCCGACCGTCGGCGAGGTGGAGGACTTCGAACCGGCTTCCGGGAGCGGCGAGGCCGGCGACGGCCGGATCGAGTTGACGGTCCGGAGACTGCCGCCAGAGCACCGGCAGAAGTGCCACGGCGCCCACGATCAGGATGAGGAGGGCCGCTCCCGCGAGAAAGGTTCGCGAACGCGAACGCAGCTCAGGCATTTCGAAGCCGGGGATCGAGCCAGGCTTGCAGGGCCTCGGCGAGGAAGCTCCCACTCAGAACGAAGGCGGCGGAGAGCGCCGTCCCGGCGAGTAGGAGCGGATAGTCGCGCGCGACGAGCGCGTCATAGGTGGCGCGCCCGAAGCCGGGCCAGCCGAAGACGACCTCGACCGCGATCGTGCCGGACAGGAGGGCGGCGAGCGAGAGGCCTGCAAGCTGGGCGATCGGCGCCAGACCGGAACGCAGAGCATGCGTCCAGAGAACGCGGCGCTCGGAGAGTCCGCGGGCGCGCGCCGACTGCACGTAAGGTTCTCCGAGCCGTTCGAGGACCGTCGAGCGGACGAAGCGCGCGGTCGCCGCAGAGGCGGGGAGGCCGATCGCCGCCGCGGGAAGCGCCAGGTGCCAGGCGAGATCCAGGGCGCGGCGCCAAGCGCCCCACGAATCGGCGTCGACCGACCGCATCGCGCCGGGGGGGAAGAGCGGCACCGCCACGGCGAAGGCTGCGAGCAGCATCAGCCCGAGCCAGAAGGTCGGCAGCGACCAGAGAGCGAGCGAAACGCCGCGCAGCCCGAAGTCGACGGAGGAGCCGGCGCGCGCCGCCGCGGCCACGCCGAGCGCGAGCCCGAGAGTGAACTCGAGCACGAGCGCCGCGGCGGAGAGCAGGAGGGTGTTCGGAGCCGTCTCGCGCAGGATCTGACCGACCGGCCGGTGCTGGCTCAGCGAGTAGCCCCATTCTCCGCGTGCGACTCCGCCGATCCAGCGCGCGTACTGCTCGGGCAGGGGGCGGTCGAGGCCATAGAGCGTGCGCAGCCGCTGGCGTTGCTCCTGCGGCACGCGCGGATCCTCGAACACCGCGCCCGGCCCGCCCGGCAGCAGCCGGAGCAGGAAGAAGACGGCGGTGAGGACGAGCCAGCCCAGGAGCAGGGTCGAAGTGAACTTGGTGAGGAGCGCGCGGGACACGATCAGTCGGGGGTTGCGCGACGCCGCCACTCGGGCAGATTGAAGTACGCGGAGAGCGCGTTCGGCCGTACGTCCACGAGGTCGGTGCGCAGCGCGCACAACCGCCGCGGCTCCCAGAGGAAGGTGTAAGGCTGCTCCGCAGCGAGGATCCGCTGCATCCGCACGAGATCCGGTTTCGCCGCCTCGGGCGTCGGCGCACGCCGGGCAGCGTCGAGCAGCCGGTCGACCTCCGCGTTCTTGTAGCTCCCGAAGTTGTAGCCTCCGGCGCTCTCGGTCGAGTGGAAGTAGGGCTTGAGATCGAGGGTCGTATCCACGGCCCATCCGGAGACGGTGGCGTCGAAGTTGTGCGCGAGGTTCGCTTCGGTGAGCGCCTGGATCTCGATCGTGCGCGGCGTGGCGGCGACGCCGACCTTGCGCAGCTGCTCCTGGATCATGACCAGGGCCGCGGTTCGAATCCGGTTCGAGGAGTTTGTCGTCAGCTCGAAGGCGAACGGGCGGCCGTCGCGTTCGAGGATCCCGTCGCCGTTGCGATCGGCGAAGCCCTCGCGTTCGAAGATGCGCCGGGCCTCGGCGGGATCGTATGGCAGCGGCTGGAGAGCCGGATCGTGGGCCCAGACGTTCGACGGAATCGGCGAGGAGGCCACGCGGGCGTAGCCCTTGAAGAGCGTGTCGACCAGCGCCTGGCGGTCGATGGCGAGCGTCAGGGCACGGCGGATCTCGGGGTCGTCGAAGGGCGCGCGCAAGGTGTTCCAGCAGATGTAGTCGTACTGCCGGTTGTCGAAAGCCACGAGTCGGAGGTCCTTGTCCGTGGCGATCCGCGCCGCATCACCGGGGGTGAGTCCGCAGGCGAAGTCGAGCGCGCCCGCGAGCAGCTGCTCGACATGGGTCGCGGCGTCGGGAGCGATCCTGAAGATCACCCGATCGAGTCGAGGCAGCGCCGGGTCGAAGTAGCGCTCGTTGCGCACCAGCACCAACTCCTCGCCGGGACGCCACGCGGCGAGGCGGAAAGGTCCGCTGGTGACGAGATGATCCCGGAACCAATCTGCCTTCTCCTGCCACTCCGAGAAGGGGATCTGGCTCCAGACGTGCCGGGGCAGGATCTTGCCTTCGATCGCATCGACGAGCTGATAGGGGTAGACGTCCTTGAAGAGGTAGCGCACGGTATGCGGATCGACGACCTCGACGTCCGTGATGGCGTCCTTGAGATGGGCGTAGCTCCAGGCGACCTGCGGGGAGACCTGCGCCTGCCAGGTCCAACGCACGTCTTCGGCGGTGATCGGCACGCCGTCGCTCCACACGGCGTCCTCCCGGAGGTGGAAGGTCAGCGCATGGTGATCTTCCGACCACTCGTAGCTCCGCGCGAGCTCGGGAGCGAAGGTCGGCGGATGCTCGGTGAAGTCTGGCTGCTCGGCGAGCAGTTTCAGGAAGAGCTGATCGAGCACGTCGGTGGTGAACTGGATATCGCTCGCCAGCAGCTCGTTGACGCCGGAGAGATCGGCGATCGTCGCGCCGACGGCGGTCATGCCGCGTGTGGATGGCGCGGTCGCCGCCTGCCGGTCCGGAGAGCAAGCGAGCACGAGACCGGCGAGCGCCGCCAGAGCTGCCGCTCGGAGCCGACTTCTCGCCACGGAACTCTTGGACATCGTTGGAGGATGGTAGAGAAGTCGCCCCGAAAAGAAAAGCGGGAGCCGTGAGGCTCCCGCTCGATCCCGCCTCCTGAAGGACGGCCTCAGCCGATGGTGATCTTGCGCGGCTTGGTCTCTTCCGCCTTCGGCAGCTGGATCGTCAGAACGCCGTTGTCGAATTTCGCGTCCACCTTGTCGGTCTTGAGATTGGTCGGCAGGGTGAAGGAACGCGCGAAACTGCCGTAGCTGCGCTCGATCCGATGGCAGGTCTCGTCCTTGGTCTCCTTGGCGAACGCGCGCTCGCCGGAGATGGTCAGGACCTGATTCTCGAGGGTGATCTGCACGTCGTCCTTGGTCAGGCCGGGCAGCTCGGCCGTGAGGGTCAGCATCTCCGGGGTCTCGCGGATGTCGACCGCCGGCAGGAAGCCGCGATTCGTGACCTCCTCGGTGGCCGCGAGCGGGCTCCAGGCGGCGTTCAGCATCTGATTGAACAGGCGGTCCATCCGGCCACGATAGAGGTCGGTCTCGGGGTTGAAGCGAATGAGTCCAGTGGGCATGGTGGTTCTCCTTTCGTCGGTTGGTCCCCGGCTGCGGCGAGCCGGGGCTGTCGATTCAGAGTTGAAAACACGTGGATTTCTGCAGGTATTCCTCCATCTGCAAAAATCTTAGTGCCAAGAGCTAAGATCATGCGGCCCTTGCCAAATCCATTCTTTTCATTGGGTTAGCGTGAGCGCTTTCGGCCGGTGTTATGCTTTCGGTGTGTTTGTGAGGCCCAGAAGGCCGCCCTCCCGGCGCAACTGGATCATCTTCGCCCTTCTCGGGTTGTTCATCGTCAGCGACTTCGTCCTCTTCTCCTGGCTGATCTTCCAGACGCTCTCGCGGCGCGAGCTCGATCGGGTTCTGTTCGAGACCCGCCGCGAAGCGCAGGACCTCGCCGGCCGAATCGCCGGCAGCGCCGAGAGCACCGGCGGCGACCTCTTCACGGCGGTCGCGCTCGAGCGCGAGACCCAGACCTACATCGACTCGGTCCTGCGCCAGCGACAGATCGTGCAGACTGTCGAGATCACCGACCGGGATGGCGTTCTGGTGATGAAAGAGCGTCGCGAGACCGAGATCGCCGCACCCGCATCCCCCGGCGGCGCGCCGACTCGCACGGAGCGCGAGCTGCCCGCCGGAGCGCCGCGCGTCGAGAACCGGACTCTCGAGCATCAGGAGACCCGACCGATACGACTGCCCGCGAACGCGGTCAATTCGCTGGACGTCACCGTGCCGATCGGGGAGTTCGGATCGCTCCGTATCGGCATCAGCCCGCTCGAGATGGATCGCCGGATCGCGGAGCTCCGGCAGGAGCTGATCCGGCAAACGACCTGGATCGGTGGACTGACCGTGGCGATCGTCGTCCTCGCCTTTCTGCTGATCTCGGCCCTCGTCCGGCGCGGTCAGCGCCTCGAAACGCAAGCCGCAGAGGCCGAGCGCCTCGCCTACCTCGGTACGCTCGCCGCGGGCCTGGCGCACGAAATCCGCAATCCACTGAACTCGCTCAATCTCAACATGCAGATGTTGGAAGAGGATCTGGCGCGCCCGCTGACGGCTTCGAGCCCGGGCCCGGGTCAAAGCTCGAGTCAGAAGAAGCTCCTCGCCATCACGCGCTCGGAGGTCGCCCGGCTGGAGCGCCTGGTGAGTGATTTCCTGAGCTATGCGCGCCCGCGTCCGCTGCGCTTGAGCACGATTCCAGCCTCGGAGATCCTCGAGCGCGCGCGCGCCGTCGTCGCGCAGGAATTCGCCCTGCGCGGAGCCATTTTCGAGGTCGCCGACGAGGCCCCCGGCACGGCTGTCCGGGTCGACGACGAGCAGCTGCAGCAGCTGCTGATCAACCTCCTCCAGAATGCCCTCGCGGCGAGCGAAGGCACCGGACGTCCTCCCCGGGTCGTCCTGCGTTCCCGGCGCGAGGGCCCACGCGTCCTGCTCGAGGTCGAAGACAACGGCGCCGGCATTCCCGAGGAGATCCGGCCGCGCGTCTTCGAGCTCTTCTTTTCCACCCGGAAAGGGGGCTCGGGACTCGGTCTCGCCATCGCCGAGCGGGTGGTGCGCGCCCACGGCGGCGAGCTCTCCTTCGAGACCGAAGAAGGCAAAGGCTCGCTCTTCCGCGTCGCCCTGCCACTCGCCGTGGCCCAGCCCGGAGCCGCGGTCTGACCCGCTCCCGGGTCGGCCCTCGTCCTACAATCGCGCTGATGGACAGAGTTCGACGCATCGGCGTGCTGACCGGCGGCGGGGACGCGCCGGGATTGAACGCGGTCATTCGTGCCGTGGTGCGCACCGCCGACCGGCTCGGAGGCATCGAGACGATCGGCATCCTGGACGGCTTCGAGGGCCTGCTCGAGCGCCGGTACAGGAAGTTCAGCAGCTCCGGCGTGCGCGACCTCGTCGGCAAGGGCGGCACGGTCCTCGGCACCACCAACCGGTGCAATCCGTTCGCGATGCTGTCCGGCACAGCTGCCAGCGACGAGCGTGGAACGAGAGTGGACCGCTCGGCCGAGGTCGTGCAGCACGCCCGGGAGGCGGCGATCGATGCGCTCGTCGTGATCGGAGGCGACGGGAGCCTGCGCATCGCGCGCCAGTTCTCCGCCCTCGGAATGGCAATCGTCGGCGTACCCAAGACGATCGACAACGACCTCGCCGCGACCGACTACACCTTCGGATTCTGGACGGCGATCGAAGTGGCGACCGACGCCCTCGACCGGCTGCGCGACACCGCGGAGAGCCACCACCGGGTGATGATTCTCGAAGTGATGGGGCGCGACGCCGGCTGGATCGCGCTTCACGCCGGGCTCGCCGGCGCCGCCGACGTGATCCTGATCCCGGAGATTCCGTACCGCGTCGAAGCGGTCGAAGCGAAGATCGAGGAGCGCGCGGCGCGCAGCCAGTCGTATTCGCTGGTGGTGGTGGCCGAGGGCGCAACCTCCGAAGGCGGGCAGCCCTCCTGGCGCCAGGCCGACGGCGGGGACGGACATCCGCGCCTGGGCGGCGCCGGCGAACGTCTGGCGCGCGAGCTCGCGCCGCGCATCGAGCACGAGATCCGGGTGACGGTGCTGGGACACGTTCAGCGCGGCGGCTCGCCGGTGCCGTTCGACCGCATTCTCGCGACGCGCCTCGGCCGCCGCGCCGCCGAGCTCGCCGCCGCCGGGCATTTCGGAACCATGGTCTGTCTGCGCGGCGGCGAAGTGGCCGAAGTCTCGCTCGACGAGGCCTGCGCCGGCCAGAAGCTGGTCGACCCCAAGGGCGAGCTCGTCGGAACAGCCCGCGCCGTCGGCGTCGGCTTCGGCGACGAGCGTCGATAAGAGAGAGCCGCGTTCCTAGTGCTTTTCGCCGTGGTCGATGACGATGGCGTCGAAGTCGTCTTCGGTCGCGAACTGGTCGGGCTCGTCGTTGCCGCAGATCTGGCAGAGAGCCTCTTCGCAGCCCTGGTCCCCCCATTCGAAGACGTAGCAGGGCGATTCGCAGTTCAGGCAGATGAGAAATTCGGGTGCGGACATGAGCGAGCCCTCCCGGGAGCTTCGGGAGTGGATCTTCCCCCTGTTCGCGCCGTCAGGACAAGGGAACGTCGCGGCGGAACTCCCGGACGGCCGCGAAGAACTCCTGCGGACGTTCCCACTGGACGCCGTGCCCGGCCTTCGCGATCGGATAGAAACGGGCGTTCGGAATCGCCCGGGCCATCCGCTCTCCGGCGTCGCACAGAAAGAGCTGGTCTTCGGCGCCCCAGATGAGCCCGACCGGCATGCGCAGGGTCGCGAGCTCGTCGTCGCCGAAGCTGTCTTCTTCGCGCAGGGTCGCGAGGGCGGCGCGCACCGCGGAGGACTTGTACGACACATAGAGCACCGGCCGGCCGAGCCGCAGAAGCAGCGGCGGGCGGACGAAGAGGGCCTTCCAGATCGCGGCGGTGTCGTTGTAGGTCTCGACCCGGACCAGGCGGCCGATGCGCGCCCAGTCCTGATTCCGGTAGCCGCCGGGCACGATGAGCAGGAGGCGCTGCACCAGGTCCGGCCGGGCGATCGCCAGGCGCACGGCGACCCAGCCCCCAAGGCTGATGCCGCAGAGGGTGAGAGGACGGCCGGCGAAGCGCCCTTCGAGCAGCTCCGCGAGCGCGCGGGTCGCCTCCGGGATGCCGAGGGCGGGCGCGGGACCCCGCGAGCCGCCGAGCGTCGAAAGCTCCGGCAAGAGGAGCTCGCAGTCGGGCTTGAGCTGCGGCAGAAGCGGGAGGAAGGTGGCGGCCGTTGCGCCGAGGCCGTGCAGCAGCACCCAGGGCTCACCGCCGGGAGCGCCGCCGCGCCAGAGCTTCAGCACCCAGTCGTGGGTGGTGTGGAAGGTTTCGGCCCGGAGCCCGCGGGCGGAGAGTGCGGTGGCGGTCGCGAGCTCGAACAGGGGGGCCGGCACCGGCCGGAGCCTAGCACCGGCTGGGGTTGCGCCAGGCTGGCGGCTCCGGATGGGCGGAGTGCGCCGGTTGACGGGCTCCTGCCCGGACAGGTAAGCTTTGCGGCCCGCAATCAGTGCGGCGAAAGAGGTGTGTCGTCATGTTTGCTGTCATCGAAACAGGTGGAAAACAGTACCGAGTTCAGCCGGGCGACGTGCTCGATGTCGAGCTCCTCCCCGTGGAACCTCGCAAGGGAGACGAGCGCGAGAAGGTGGTTTTCGATCGCGTGCTGCTGGTTTACGGCGAGGGTGGCACCCGGGTCGGGAATCCGGTGATCCCCGGCGCTCGGGTCGAAGCCGAGCTGCTCCACGATACACGCGGTCGCAAGGTGCGGATCTTCAAGAAGACCCGGCGCAAGGGCTACAAGCGCCAGGGCGGACACCGCCAGGACTATCTCAAGGTCCGCGTCCAGAACATCGTCATCTAAGCCCCAACCCTCCAGGAGCTTCCGTCAATGGCACATAAGAAAGGTCAAGGATCCACCCGCAACGGCCGCGACTCGAACGCCCAGCGGCTCGGCGTGAAGAAGTACGGCGGCGAGAAAGTGGCGGGTGGGTCGATCCTGGTTCGCCAACGTGGTACCCACTACAATCCGGGCAACAACGTCGGCTTGGGCAAGGACGACACTCTGTTCGCGAAGATCGATGGAACCGTTCAGTTCCAGAATCGCGGGCAGCGCGGCATGTACGTGCACATCGTTCCAGCCGAATAGACTCTAGCCGGTTTCCGGCACCCTCCTTCCGTGGTCTTTCTCGATGAATCGGTCATCCCGGTACGCGCTGGCCGCGGTGGAAACGGGTGCGTCGCGTTCCGGCGCGAAAAGTTCGTTCCCCACGGCGGGCCGTCCGGAGGCGATGGCGGTGCCGGCGGCTCGGTCTTCCTGGTCGCGAATGAAGGGCTGAATACCCTCTATCACCTGCGTTTTCAGTCGATCTACGCCGCGGAGCGCGGACAGCATGGGCTGGGCAGCAATCGCACGGGAAAGTCGGGCGAAGACCTCGTCATCCAGGTGCCGATGGGCACGGTGGTGATGGACGACGAGACCGGGGAGATCCTCGGCGAGCTGCTCGTCGACGGCGAGCGCCTGGAAGTGGCCCACGGCGGCAGGGGTGGCAGAGGCAATCAGAATTTCGCCACCCCGACGAATCGCGCGCCGCGCCGGGCCGATCCGGGTGAAGAAGGCGGCGAGCGGCGGCTCCGTCTCGAGCTCAAGCTCCTGGCCGATGTCGGTCTCGTCGGCCTGCCCAACGCCGGCAAGTCGACCCTCATCAGCGTCATTTCGGCGGCGCGTCCGAAGATCGCCGATTATCCGTTCACCACCCTGATCCCGAATCTCGGAGTCGTGGCCGAAGGACCGCTCTTGCGTCCGTTCGTGGTTGCCGATCTGCCGGGCCTGATCGCGGGCGCGGCGCTGGGCGCCGGGCTCGGTATCCAGTTCCTGAAGCATGTCGAACGGTGCCGGATTCTTCTGCACCTGGTCGATCTCTCCGCCGAGGGCTCGGCGCTCGAAGATCTGACCACAATCGAGCATGAGCTCGGAGCCTTCAGTCCCGACCTGCTCACACGCGAGCGCATCCTGGTCGGCAGCAAGCTCGACGCGATGCGCGAAGAGCGTCGCTTCGAGCTCGCGGCCGCGGCCGCCGAGCGCGGGCTGCCGCTGCTGCTCGTGAGCGCGGCGACCGGGAAGGGGCTGCCGCAGCTCGTGAGCCTCCTCTCGCATCGTCTCGAAGCGCTGCGGCTCGAAGCGCCACGGCTCGAGGCCGCGCGGCTCGAGGCGCCGCGGTGAGGATCGGCCTCTTCGGCGGCAGTTTCGATCCGATCCACCAGGGACACCTCGAGCCGGTCCGCGAGGCCCAGCGGCGGCTGGCGCTCGACGAGGTCATCTACTTGCCGACCGCGACCCCGCCGCACAAGCGCGAGCGCAGGTTCGCGCCCGCTCTGGCGCGCTACGCCATGGTCGAGCTGGCGCTTCTCGACCATCCCGACCTCAAGGTCTCCGATCACGAGCTCACTCTGGGCCGGCCGTCTTACACCGTGGAGACCCTGGAGCACTTTCGCGCCGCCGAGCCGGGGTCGCAGCTCCTCGTGATCCTGGGAGCCGATTCCTTCGTCGATCTGCCGAGCTGGATGCGCTGGCGCGAGCTCGTGGCGGCGGCCGAGCTCGTGGTCCTCACCCGCCCGGGCTACGACCTCGAAGCGGCGCGTCCGGGTCTCGCACCCGAGCTCGAGCTCGCGATCGCCGCCCGACGCGTCCACTTCGTCGACAACCTGCCGCTCGCGGTCTCCTCCTCCGAGGTGCGCCGCCTCCTCGCGGCGGGGGAACGGATCCCCGACGGCTGGTTGGCGCCGCGGGTGGTACGATATCTGTCGAAATACCGCCTCTATCAATGACCCTGCCCGCGCGCACAGCTGCCAACCCTTCCGTCACCTCGATCGACATTCAGGCCCGCGTCCGCGAAGCCGTGGCCGCGGCCCACGACACCAAGGCGGAGAACGTCCGCGTCCGGCACCTCGAGCCGGTGACCTCCTTCGCCGACTATTTCGTCATCGCGAGCGCGAGCAACGAACGGCAGGTTCAGGCGATCGCCAACGCCGTCGAGCAGCGCCTGGGAGAGACCGGCGTGCATCCGCTGCATGTCGAGGGCTACACGACGGCGCAGTGGGTGCTGCTCGACTACGGGGATTTCCTGGTGCACGCGCTGCTCGATGAGCGCCGGGACTACTACGGTCTCGAGCGCCTCTGGCGCGACGCACCCGAAGTCACCGCGGACTTCGCGCCCCCGGGCTTCGTTCCGTGAGCTCCGGGCAGCCGGCGATGGAGTCCTACTTCGCCAGTCTGCCAGCAACGTTGGGTGCGGCTTCGCCGCAGGTCGCCGCCTCTTCCTCCCCGGTACTGATCCTGGGCGAACCGGGCACCGGACGCTCGGTATTCGCGCGCTTGCTGCACAGGAGCGGCCCGCGAGCTTCGGCGCCGCTCGTCGAGCTCGACCCGGCGGCGCTTCCGCCGTCGCTCTTCGAGAGCGAGCTTTTCGGCTTTCGCGCCGGCGCCTTCACCGGCGCCGAGCGCAGTCAGCCGGGGAGAGTGGCGCGCGCCGAAGGCGGCAGCCTGGTCCTCGACCATGTCGAGGAGCTGCCGCTTGCGAGCCAGCCGAAGCTCCTGCGGCTCCTCGCCGAGAACCGCTATGCACCGCTCGGCGGCGCCGAGACGCAGGCCAACGTCCGCTTCGTGGCGATCGGCGCGCACGATCTTCCGGCCCGCGTCGAGCGCGGTGCGTTCCGGTCCGACCTCTACTTTCGCCTCGAGGTCCTCACGTTCATGCTGCCGCCGCTGCGCGAGCGCACCGGCGAGCTCGCGGCGCTGCTCGAAGCCCTGCTCACCGACCTCGGCGAACGGTTCGTCCGCCCGGGGCTCGAGCTCTCGGCGCGCGCCCGGGCCTGGATGCCGCGCTATTCCTGGCCGGGGAATCTCCGCCAGCTGAAGAACGTGCTCGAGCGCGCCATGCTGGTGGCCGACTCGAACCTCCTCGACCCTTTGCCGCCGGAGGAGTTGGAGTCGACCGCTCCGCCGACGCTTGCCGAAGCCGAGCGCGTCGCCATTCTGGCCGCTCTCGCCGCGAGCCGCGGACATCAGGGGCGGGCCGCCGCCCTGCTCGGAATCAGCCGCAAGGGTCTCTGGGAGAAGCGCAAGCGCCACGAAATTCCCTGAGAGCGGGGGTGACAGAGGGAATGGCAGGCGCGGCGGCTGCTAGCATCGTCAGGTCCATGCGTTGGCAGGAGCACAACTTCCGGCAACTCGAAGCGCTGCTTGCCGCTGCTTCAGGCCGTTCGGCAGCGATCCTGCCGCTCGGCGCGGTCGAAGCGCACGGTCCGCACCTGCCGCTGGATACCGACATCGAGATTGCCGAGGCGATGGCGCGGGAAGGCGCAGAAAAGCTCGGCAAGGAAGGGATCGCAGCGCTCGTTCTGCCTGCCCTCGCCTATGCGCCGGCGCCGTTCGCGAACGAGCACTCCGGAACGCTCTCGATCCGTCCCGAGACGCTCGCTGCGCTGGTCGTGGATATCGGGCTCGCCGTGGCGCAGCGCGGCGTTCAGGTCCTGGCGCTCGCCAACGCCCATCTCGATCCGCAGCAGGTCGCGGCGCTGCGCTCGGCGGTCGACGATCTACGCCAGTCGGGGCGGGTGCGCGTCGCCTATCCAGATCTGACCCGGCGCCTGCTCGCTGCGCGGCTCGGTGAGGAGTTCCGGTCCGGTGCCTGCCACGGGGGGCGGTACGAGTCGTCGATAGTTCTCGCCGAGCGGCCGGACCGGGTCGACGAGGCGGCGCGACTCCGGCTTCCGCCGCTGCCGGTTTCGCTGGTCGAAGCGGTCCGGAGCGGTCATGCGACGTTCGACGACGCAGGTCTCCCGCTCGCTTACTGCGGCGATCCGGCGGCGGCGTCGGCCGAGGAGGGGCGGGCGCTGGTGGCCGAGTTGGGCGCGATCCTTGCCGAAGCGGTTCGTGCCGAACTAGGCTGATGCGATTCGAACGAACGACAGCACAGGACGCGAGGAGGATTTCATGGGGATGTTCCAGGAGTTCAAGACCTTCATCAACCGGGGAAGTGTCATGGATCTCGCCATCGGCGTCATCATCGGCGGGGCGTTCGGCAAGATCGTCTCGGCGCTGGTGGACAATGTGCTCATGCCGGCGTTGGGGCTGCTTCTGGGTGGAGTCGATTTCACGAAACTCGCCTGGACTTTAGGCGGCTCCGCGGAGGAGCCGGTGCTGCTGCACTATGGACTGCTGCTGCAGGCTGTTCTCGACTTTCTGATCGTCGCTTTCTGCGTCTTCCTGATCGTCAAGGGGGTCAACGCGATGCGGCGTCCGGCGCCGGTGGCGGCCGCTCCCGTCGAGGTTCCTGCCGACGTGCGCCTGCTGACCGAGATTCGCGACCTCCTGCGGGCGCGCGGCTAGGGATGCAGATCGATCTCGACGGCAGAGTCGCGGTGGTCACCGGCGGCGGACGGGGAATCGGCGCCGCCACGGCGCGCCTCCTCGCGGGGGCGGGTGCGCGGGTGGTCGTCGCGGCGCGCACCGCCGGCGAGATCGAGGTCGTCGCGGAAGAGATCCGCAAGACCGGCGGGTCTGCCGAGGCGGTACCCTGCGATGTCACGGACGCGGCCGCGATCGTCCGCTTGCGCACGGCGGCCGAAGCGCGTTTCGGGACCGTGGATATTCTCGTCGCGAACGCCGGACTGGCGAGCTCGGCGCCGCTCGCCCGCATCGCGCTCGGCGAGTGGAATCGGCTCTTCGCGGTGAACGCTACCGGCCCGTTTCTCTGCGCCCAGGCGTTCGTGCCCGGCATGGTCGCCCGCCGCTGGGGGCGCATCCTCAACATCGCTTCGCTCGCGGGTCGGACCGGCGGGCCCTACATCGCGGCCTATGCCTCGACCAAGCACGCTCTCGTCGGCCTGACTCGTGCTCTGGCCGCGGAGCTCGCGGACAAGGGAATCACGGTGAACGCGATCTGTCCGGGTTACGTCGACACGCCGATGACCGACCGGTCGGTGGAGCGCATCGTGGAAAAAGCCGGCCTCGCTGCCGGGGCCGCGCGCGAGCTGCTCGTGGCGACCAACCCGCAGCACCGGTTGATCACCGCGGAGGAGGTCGCCTTCGTCGCCGTGACCCTATGCGACGAGCGTGCCCGCGGGGTGAACGGGCAGACTCTGGGAATCGACGGCGGGGCATTCCTCGGATGAGCGCGCGCCTCACGACGATCAATCCGGAAGCGCTCGGGGCGCCGCGGGGTTTCAGCCATGGCGTGCTCGCTCCGGCGGGGAGCCGGCTCCTGTTCGTCGCCGGACAGGTCGGCTGGGATCGCGAGCAGCGCCTGGTCGCGGGCGGATTCACCGCGCAGTTCGAGCGTGCCCTCGAGAACATCCGCGTCGTCGTCGAGAGCGCCGGTGGCGGCATCGACCAGATCTGCCGCCTCACGATCTACGTCACCGACAAGAGTCTCTACCTCGGCGAGCTGCGTGCGGTGGGAGAGGCCTATCGCCGCGTCATGGGCAGGCACTTTCCGGCGATGGCGCTCGTCGAAGTCGCGGATCTGCTCGAGGCTGGGGCGCTAGTGGAGATCGAGGCGACCGCAGCTCTGGCCGCGGAACCAGCGGAGACCCTGAAGACCGCTGAGAGCCCGGAGACCCCTAAGATAGGCGCGCCATGACGATCCAGCCGAAGAGTTTCCGTTACCAGCTCGATGCCGCCACGAGCGTCGCGACCATCACCCTCGATCGACCGGAGCGCTTGAACGCCCTGACGTTCGACGTCTACGACGAGCTCAAGACGGTTTTCGACGCCCTGGACACCGAGCCGGGAGTGCGCGCGGTGCTCCTCACCGGAGCGGGCCGCGCCTTCTGCTCGGGCGGCGATGTCGAGGCGATCATCGGCAAACTCTTCGAAACCGACGCTCGCGGCCTGCTCGAGTTCACCCGCGCGACCGGCGCGCTCATCCGCTCGATGATCGCCTGCCGCAGACCGATCATCGGAGCGCTGAACGGCACGGTGGCCGGCGCCGGTGCCGTCATCGCCTCCGCCTGCGACATCCGGATCGCCGCGCCGGGCGCGAAGATCGCTTTCCTGTTCACCAGGGTCGGCCTGTCGGGGGCCGACATGGGGGCGTCGTGGCTCTTGCCGCGCATCGTCGGGCTCGGCCGCGCGATGGAGCTCCTCCTGACCGGTGAGTTCCTGGACGCCGCTTCCGCCGAGAGCATCGGTCTCTACACGCGGGTCGTCGCGCAGGAGCGGCTGCTCGACGAGGCGCGCGCCTGGGCCGTGCGCCTCGCAGCGGGCCCCTCCTTCGCGCTCGAGGTGACCAAGAGGATGCTCTATCGCGAAGCGGCGCTGGACCTCGACGCCGCGCTCGCGGCGGAGGTGGAGATCCAGTCGATCTGCATGCAGGACGCGAATTTCCGCGAGGCTTACGAGGCTTTTCGCGACAAGCGCAAGCCGGATTTCCGATGACCGGAACGCGCTCGATCCGCGCGTTCCTCGAGCCGCAGCACCTCGAGCTCGCGGCGCTCGTCGAGGAGATCGCCGCCCGGCGCTTCGCCGCTCTCGCCGCCCCGGCCGACGACGGCGCGGCGCGCGGCGCGGCACGCGGGCTGGTCGAGGCAATGGGCGAAGAGGGCCTGCTCAAGCACGTCGTCCCGGGAGAGCCCGGCGCTATCGGGAGCCAGGGCGGCGAGCCGGAGCTGCGGGCGCTCTGCCTGATTCGCGAGGCGCTCGCCGGGGCTTCGCCGCTCGCCGATGCCCTCTTCGCTTTGCAGGCCCTGGGCTCGATGCCGATCACGCTCGCAGGCAGCGCGGAGCAGCGCGCACGCTGGCTGCCCGAGATCGCGGCGGGCCGGGCGATCGCCGGTTTCGCGATGACCGAGCCGGAGGCCGGTTCGGATGTCGCCGCGATCGCCACGACGGCCCGTCGCGACGGCGCGACCTACGTGCTGGACGGCGTCAAGAGCTTCATCTCCAACGCCGGAATCGCCGACTTCTATTGCGTCTTTGCCTCGGTCGACCGCACGCAGGGGAAGCGGGGAATCGCCTGTTTCGTGGTGCCGGCGGCGACGCCGGGCCTGCGTTTCGTCCGCCCCTACGTGCTCTCGGAGCCGCATCCGCTGGGGGAGCTCGCTTTCGAGAGCTGCCGCATTCCGGTCTCGGCGCGCCTCGGCGCCGAGAGCGAAGGCTTCAAGCTCGGCATGCGCACCCTCGACCTGCTGCGCCCGAGCGTCGCCGCGGCGGCCTGTGGCATGGCCGCTCGCGCCCTCGCGGAAGCGATCGCACATGCCCGCGTCCGCCGCCAGTTCGGCGCGGCGATCGCCGAGTTCGAGCTCATCCAGGCCAAAGTCGCGCGCATGGCGACCGACCTCGAGGCGGCTCGTCTCTTGACCTTTCGCGCCGCCTGGGAGCGCGACCGGAGCGCCGGGTCTCGCGCCGAGCGTCTGACCCGCGACGCCGCGATGGCGAAGCTCTTCGCCACCGAAGCGGCGCAGCGAATCGTGGACGACGCCGTGCAGATTCTCGGCGGCCGCGGGGTGCTGGCGAGCTCGATCGTCGACCGTCTCTATCGCGCGGTGCGGGCGCTGCGGATCTACGAGGGGACCTCCGAGATCCAACAGCTCGTCATCGCTCGCGAGCTTCTGAGGTAGTCCGGGTCGATGTGGAAGCCGGCCGAGCGCATCCGGCACGCGCTGCCCGAGCCGGCCTGGCCGACGGCTGGCGCCGCGGCGGAGGCCCTCTGGTTTCAACCCATCGACGTCGGTCCGCTCCGCCTCGCCGAGCGCACCTGGGTGCCGGCGATGGTCCCCTGGCGCGCCACCGAGGACGGCTTCGTCACCCCGCGGGTGCTCGCCTGGTACGAGCGTTTCGCGCGCGGCGAGCCGGGGGCGATCGTCGTCGAAGCGACGGGGATCCGCGACGTCGCCAGCGGTCCGCTGCTCAGGGCCGGAGACGATCGCTTCCTGGCGGGACTGGCGGAGCTCGCCGCCACCGTCCGCCGCGCGAGCGGCGGAAGAACAAAGCTCCTTCTGCAGATCATCGACTTTCTGTCGATTCGCCGGAGGCCGGAACGCGCTGTTTTTCTTGCGCGGTATCTAGCTATCTCCGAAAGCCACAAGGAGAAGCTTTCAGTAGAGGGGGATGACGAAGCCCGGGCCGTCTTGCTGACGCTCGCCGATGAGGCTCTGCGTGAGGTTCTCTCGCCGCGCGAGTGGCACGATCTGCAGTTCGGGGCTCGCGATCTGGTCACCGACCTCCATCTTCCTTCCGTGCGGGATCTCCCGGCCGTGCTGCCGGAGCTCTTCGCCGCCGCGGCCTTGCGCGCGGAGCGCGCCGGCTTCGACGGCGTGGAGCTCCATTTCGCCCACGCCTACACGATGGCGTCGTTCCTCTCGCCGCTCAACTCGCGCGACGACGGCTACGGCGGCGCGCGCGAGAACCGCGTTCGCCTTCCGCTCGAGGTTCTCGCCGCGGTGCGGGCGCGCGTCGGCCCGGGCTTCGCCGTCGGCTGCCGATTTCTCGCCGAGGAGCGGATCGGCGTCGAGGGCGGGGGTGGAACCGCCGAGGACGCGGCCTTCTTCGCTACCGAATTCGCGCGCGCCGGAGTCGACTTCCTGTCGCTCTCGCGCGGCGGCAAGTTCGAGGACGCGAAGCAGCCCAAGGTCGGCTGGGCGGCCTACCCCTACACCGGTCCGTCGGGCTACGAGTGCATGCCGACCGCGATCTCGGACGCGTTCGGGCCGTTCGGGAGAAACGTCGCGGCGGTCGCCGAGATCCGTCGCGTCCGTACGCTCGGCCGGCTTCGCGACGCCGGTCGTAGTCGCGGGCGGCATCTCGGGCTTCGCGCAGGCCGAGGGCCTGCTTCAGGCCGGCGCCGCGGACATCGTCGCGGCGGCGCGCCAGTCGCTCGCCGATCCCGACTGGTTCCGCAAGATCCGCCTGGGGCGCGGCGCGGAGGTCCGGCGCTGCATCTTCTCGAACTACTGCGAGGGTCTCGACCAGATGCACAAGCTGGTGACCTGCCAGCTCTGGGACCGCGAGGCGCTGGACGAGCCGGGGCTCCTGAAGTCGGATGACGGGCGGCGACGGCTGGTCGCGCCGGCCTGGTCGCCCGAGTGATAGCGCCACCGGTTTCGTTCGGGACCGCCCTGCGCTACTGGGCTCGGCGATCGTTGGCGCCTGCGGCGGGATGCAGCCTCGGAATCTGGAGCGAGAAGCTTTCCCCCTCTTACTGGTCTTTTCGCTCCTTGGCCGACCAACGCTGCCATCGCGGGTCTATCTCTAAGGTCTTGCGGTCGCCTAGGTACTGGTCGTCCGAGAACAAGGGCTTGAGGATCTTCGAGCGCGGATCGAACCATGTGAGCTTGGAGCTCCGAGTCAGACTCACGGATCGAACCAAGCCGCGATCTTGAAGCCGAGGGACCCAGGCCCAGGAGGCCAGCTCTCGGACCTGGCCGGAGTCGAGATCGACAGTTCGCAGTACTTGGAGAACATTCCAGTCGCGCGAGCCCGGTCGGCGACTGCAGACGAGCAGCGAAGCGTCAGAGGCTTCCGCGAGAATGCGGAGGTCTGCTCCGGGAGGGAATGGAATGGCGCGCGCGAGCTTGCCGTTGACGTCGAAGACCTGGAGACCGCTGGTTTCCTGATCGCTCCAGGTCAGGACAAGCCTGCCGTCCCGCAGAACTTGTCCGGAGGGATTGATGTCGGCGCCACCGGCCGGCGCCGGCAGGGCAAAGGTCATGACCGTTCGGCGTGACTCGAGCTCGACGAGCTGCCACGAACGATCTGCGGCCGAGGTTGAAATCTTTTCGACGGCAAACCAGCCGGCAGACCCCCGAATCAACCTGGAAGCGCCGGAAACGGCCTCGTTCGGAGGAGGCCCCAATCGGATCAACTCGTCGCCCGTCACAGTCTTCTGCTCGAGGTCGACGCGGAGCAGCCTCCCGACTTCGTCATAGGGCACCTCGCGGAGCAGCTTCTTCTCTTCGTCCGTCTTGGCGAGGCGGGGCCATCCATCGCAGGGGACGAGAACTTCGCGCGAGCTGACAAAGAGAATGTTCCCGCGCCACTGACAAGCGGGAATCAGAATCGAGGCTTCGACCGCTCCGGTGAGAATCGTGTAGACGACGAGCCGCTTGGGGTCCTGGTTCGTGCCTGTGCGCTCCACCATCGCGATCGAACGCCCGTTCGGTGAGAGGGCCCAGCGCTCCGCAGAACGGTCAGCCGTGATCGGAGTCGGCGTGGCGACGAGGGGTTGTGCGTCCGTCGCCAATTTGTGAAGCCGTAGGGAGCCGGCAGCACCCGGATCGAGCTCCCAGAGAACAATGGTACTTCCGTCGAGCGAGCTGTCCACCGAGGTACTCAGGAATGGGGATCGCACGTCGAACCAGGGCGCGATCGGGCCGAGAAGAAGAGATCGCCCGGTTCCAGGTTGCAGGAGGAATCGCATCTGAATATCCGGTGCTCGCCCTGCGTGGCCGCTGACCTGGACCCAGTCGGGACCGAGGCTCGCGGCAAACGCTTGGTCGGCCCAGAGTGAGCGGATCGGCGGCCGCACTAGCCAGTGGGTGAAGCCGACGAGCGCGCACGTAATGAGCAGAGAAGCGAACAGGAAGGTGAGTGAGAGCAAGCGTTGCGCTCTGTCGGTTTCGGTGCGGCCGGTCCGCAGCTGGCGAAGGGAGGCGATGGCGCCGCCGAGAGCCGTCGCGGCCGCAAAGAGGATGAAGGTCCTCCAGATGGATTCCCTGGCTCCCCAGAAGCGCAGCAGTTGAAGACTCCAGAGGGCCGCCGCGCTCGCTGCTCCGAGCGAGATCAGGTCGACTCCGATCCACCCTCGCCTAGTCCGAGTGCCCAGGGCGACCGGATTCGAAAGGACCAGGAGGGCGGCGAACAGGAGCGGGACGGACAAGTATGGCGCTGCGAACGGAGATCGCGAGGCCAGTGCCGATGAGAAAGTCGAAGCCGGCGGCCGCGCCGGCGAAGTCCATGCCGGCTGCCGCTGGCGCGGCGAGGAGGAGGGCGCCGGCGAGGGCGATGGTGGCGAGTGCGGCGAGGAGTCTCGCGGCCCAGATGGCGGTGGGGCGGACTGGCAGGCTGAAATCGAACGCCAGGCGGCGCTTCGACGAGGTCGCGGGTGAAGATCGAGCCGCCGAGGAGGATCGCCAGGACCGCGCACCAGACGAGGGCGGCGACGAGGCCCGCGGCTCCGCGGAGTTCGGCGGGCGAGACGCGCGATCCAGGGAGGTACGGCATGCCGAGGATGAAGAGGCCCATCGCGAACGAGGCGACGAAGAGCGGCCAGCGCTGGGTGAGGTCTCTTCGGAAGAGGTGCAGGAAGCCGCGCACGGTCAGGCTCCTTCCGTTCCGGCATGAGCGAAGAAGAGGTTCTCGAGCGTCGGCGCGGCCGAGCCTGCGGCGACTTCTCGCGCCCGCAGATCCTCGATCTCCCCCTCTACCAGCAGCTTTCCTGTCTTCAGAATCCCGACGTGCGTCGCGATGCGCTCGATGCCGTCGAGGTCGTGCGTGGCGAGAAGGACGGTCGTGCCGCGGTCGGCGAGCTCGCCGATCAGCTCGTCGAAGACGAAGCGGCGGGCGACCGGGTCGAGGCCGAGCGTCGGGTCGTCGAGGAGGAGGAGCTCCGGCTGCTGTGCGAGGGCGAGAGCGAGCATGACCAGTCCCTTCTGGCCGCGGGAGAGCGCCCCGAAGCGCTTGTCCGAAGGAATGCCGAAGCGGTCCAGGCGGCCACGCAGAGCGCTCGCGTCCCAGCCGCGATGGAACGATCCGACGAACTGCGCCAGGGCGCCGACGTTCATGGCCGGCGGCGCGTCCGGCGTCTCGGGCGTTGCCGCGATCCGAGCCATCAGCCGGTGGCGCGCTCTCCAGGGATCGAGCCCGTCGATCTCCAGCACCCCGCCGTCCGGTTTCCGCATGCCGAGCAGGGCGCGCATCAGCGAGCTCTTGCCCGAGCCGTTGCGGCCGAGGAGGGCGTAAACCGAGCCCTCCGGCACATGCAGGTCGAGCCGGTCGAGGGCGGTGGTCTTGCCGTAGCGGAGCGTGACGTCGCGAATCAGGATCTTCACGGGCGCTTTCTCCCTTGCACGTCGAGCTTCAGGAAGGCTTCGAAGACCGCGAGCGCCGCCGTCTTGGCGTCGGCGCCGAGGGTCGCGGCGGCGGTGGAGTAGCGCGCGGCGGCCTCGCCCAGCTTCTCCCGGCGCTCGGCGGGGGTCGGCAGGGGAGGGTTCGCGGCGACGTAAGTGCCTTCGCCGCGCCGCACCTCGAGAATCCCGGCCTCGCCGAGCCGCTGAAAGGCCTTGGCGACCGTGTTCGGATTGACCCGCAGATCACGGGCGAGATCCCGGACCGAGGGGATCGGCTCCCCCGGCGCGAGCGCGCCGGCGGTGACGAGGTTGTGGATCCCTTCCTCGATCTGGCGCCCGATCGGCCGTGGGTCCGCGGCGTCAATGCGCAGAGGGAGATGAAGCATGTGTACTAGTGTACTAGTACGCAGTGCCTCTTTGTCAAGAGCGGACTTCGAGAACCGAAGAGCGCCGCTTGGTGACGATCGTCAGAGTAGGACGCTGAAGAGGCGTGCGCCTGACTCCGCGAGGCGTCGGGGGTAGGCGCGGCGGGTGAGGTGGAACGGCTGGACCTCGCGGGCGCGTCGCAGGTCCTCCTCGAAGCTGGCGGCGAGCTCGCCAGCGACCTTGGAGCCGTAGACGGCGGCGAGGATCTCGAAGTTCAACCGGAAGCTCCGGTTGTCGAAGTTCGCGCTGCCGACAACCGCGAGCTCGTGATCGACCACCATGGACTTGGCGTGCAACATCGCCGGCCGGTACTCGAAGACCCGCGCGCCGCAGGCGAGCCAGTCGTCGTAGTAGGAGCGCACGGCAGCCGCGACGAGGCGCGAGTCGCCGCGGATCGGGACCAGCAGGCGGACATCCACGCCGCGATGCGCCGCCGAACGGATCGCGGTGAGGATCGCCTCGTCGGGGACGAGGTAGGCGCAGGTAATCCAGATGCGCTCGTCGGCGCCGGCGATGGCGGAGAACAGAAACTCCAGGATCGGGAAGTCGGTGCGATCGGGACCCGAGCGCACGATCTGCAGAAGGTGCTCGCCGCGCGGCAGCTCCGGAAAGTACTCCGGCGAGAGCTTGAGCGGTTGGTTCGCGGCAAACTGCCAGTTCTCGAAGAAGGCGCGCTGCAACCAGCGCACGGCCTGACCCTCGAGCCGCAGCTGGGTGTCCCGCCAGGGCCGCTCGCCGGACGCGCCGATGGTCTGCGCGTCGCAGACGTTCATGCCGCCGAGGAAGCCCGTCCGTCCGTCCGTGACGACGATCTTGCGATGAGTGCGGAAGTTCAGCAGGCGCGAGCGCAGACCGATGCGCGGCGGATTGAAGCGCGCGAACTCGCCGCCGGCGGCGAGCAGCGGACGAAAGAAGGCCTTCCGCAGGCCGGTGCCGACACCGTCGACGAGCACGCGGACCTCGACCCCGGCCCTGGCGCGCTCGACGAGCAGGTCGCGGACCCTTCTCCCCGTTGCGTCGTCGCTCCAGATGTAGAACTCGAGATGCACATGGTGCCGGGCCTCGGCGATCGTCCGCTCGATGGCGGTGAAGGCCTCGGAGCCCGAACGATAGAGCACGAGCGTGCCCGCCGTGGAGAGCGGCGCCTCGTCGAGCCGCGTCGCCAGCCTCACCTGCCGCGCCATGTCGTCGGGCATCTCCGCCTCCGCCTTGGTCACGGACATCGAAGCGGCAAGGGTCTCCTTCAGCCCCTGATAGCGGACCCGCTTGCGCCGCAGCCGCCGCGGGCCGATCAGAAAGTAGATCGGCACTCCGAGCAGGGGAAGGAAGGCGAGGACCACGATCCAGGCCAGAGTCGAGGCGGGCGCCCGCCGATCGGTGGCGACCCAGACGGTGACGCCCGTGATCCAGGCGACTTCAGCGATTGCACCTACCCACCATGGCATCGTGCACCTGAGCCTAGACCAGTCGGCGACGAGATGGGCGGTTCCGGTGCGAGCCGCCGCATAGAATCCCGCCATGCGCATCGTGGCGATCGGCGGCGGACCGGCGGGGCTCTACTTCGGCATCCTCATGAAGCGGGCCTTTCCGGCGGTCGAGATCGAGATCCGCGAGCGCAACCGGCCGGGCGACACCTTCGGCTTCGGCGTCGTCTTCTCCGACGAGACGCTGTCCTTCTTCGGCGACGCCGATCCCGAGTCCGCCACCGAGATCCGGAGGCGTTTCCGGACCTGGAGGAAGATCGAGACCCGGTTCCGCGGCGAGAGGATCGAATCGACCGGACACGGATTTGCGGCGATCGCCCGCACCGCGCTCCTCGGCATTCTGCAGCGCCGGGCGGAAGCGCTCGGCTGCGTCCTGCGCTTCGAGCACGAGGTCGCGGCCGAAGGCGCCCTTCCCGAGGCCGATCTGGTGATCGGCTGCGACGGCGTGAACAGCCCGGTGCGCCAGCGCTTCGCCGGCCGACTTCGGCGCGACGATCGACTTGCGGCCGAACCGGTTCTCCTGGCTGGGAACCGATTTCGCGCTGCCGGCATTCACCTTCATCTTCGAGCCGACGGAGCACGGGCTCTTCCAGGTGCACGCCTATCCGTTCGCCGCCGATCGCAGCACATGGATCGTCGAGTGCGGCGAGGCGGCCTGGCGCGGCGCGGGGCTCGACCGCGCGGGCGAGGCGGAGACGGTGGCGTTCTGCGAGCGGATCTTCGCGCCGCACCTCGAGGGTCGCCGCCTCCTTGCGAACCGGTCGGTCTGGCGGCAGTTTCCGACCGTTCGCTGCGCGAGCTGGCGGCGAGGCAACGTCGTTCTGCTCGGCGATGCGGCGCACACGGCGCATTTCTCGATCGGCTCGGGGACGAAGCTCGCGATGGAGGACTCGATCGCGCTCGTCGCGGCCTTTCGCCACCTGGGCACCGGGGACGTGCCGGCGGTCCTTGCCGCCTACGAAATCTCCCGGCGGGTGGAGGTCGCCAAGCTCCAGCGCGCCGCCCAGACCAGTCTCGAGTGGTTCGAGAATTCCTCCCGTTATCTCGGGCAGGAGCCGGTGCCGTTCGTCTTCAACCTGCTGACGCGCTCGAAGCGCATCACCTACGACAACCTGAAGGTACGCGATCCGCGGCTCATCGAACGCGTCGACCGGTCGTTCGCGGGCGCCAACGCCCAAGCGACGACGCTTCCGCCGGCGTTCACGCCCTTCAGGGTGCGCAGCGTGGAGCTCGTGAACCGCATCGTCGTCTCGCCGATGTGCCAGTACTCGGCCGCGGACGGCACGGTCGGCGACTGGCATCTCGTGCACCTCGGCAGCCGCGCCGTGGGCGGCGCCGGACTGGTGATCGGCGAGATGACCGACGTCTCGGCCGGAGGGGCGCATCACTCACGGTTGCGCCGGCCTCTACCGCCGGGAGCATGTCGCGGCGTGGAAACGGATCGTCGACTTCGTGCACGCACATTCGACGGCGAAGGTCGGCGTCCAGCTCGCCCACGCCGGACGCAAGGGCTCGGTGCGGCATCCGTGGCAGGGGGAGGATGTTCCGTTGACCGCCGCGGAGAGGGCGTGGACGACGCTCGCCCCTTCCGCGGATCCGTTCCGCCCGTCGTGGCCGGCGCCAAGAGCGATGGATCGCGCAGACATGGACCGGGTCTCGTCCGAGTTCGTGCGCGCCACCGGTTGGGCCGCCGAGGCCGGTTTCGACTGGCTCGAGCTGCACATGGCGCACGGCTATCTGCTGTCGAGCTTCCTCTCGCCGCTCTCGAACTCGCGGCGAGACGAATTTGGCGGCGCGCTCGAGAACCGGATGCGTTTCCCGCTCGCGGTCTTCCGCGCCGTCCGCGCCGCCTGGCCGTCCGCCCTGCCGATCTCGGTGCGCCTCTCGGCGACCGATTGGATGAGCGACGGCAGCGGCTTCACTCCCGAGGACGCGGTCGCCGTCGCGCGGCAATTGAAGCTCCTCGGCTGCGACCTGATCGACGTCTCCTCGGCCGGCAACTCGCCCGCGTCGAAGCCCGACTACGGCCGGATGTACCAGGTGCCGTTCGCAGAGAAGATCCGCTACGAGGCCGGGATCCCCGTCATGGCCGTCGGCGCGATCCTCGACATCGACCACGCCAACACGGTGCTCGCTGCGGGCCGCGCGGATCTCGCGGTGCTCGCCCGGCCGCACCTCGCCGATCCCTATCTCACCCTGCACGCGGCGACGCGGTACGGCGTCGATCTCACCTGGCCTGGTCAGTACCTGCTCGGCAAGCCGAAGCCGGCATCGGGATGAGGCAGGTTTCCGGCAGCCTCGGTGGGCGCCTCGACGAGCGGGCTTGCGGGTGGGCGAGCTAGACTTCCTGCCATGGCCTTTCGCACGCCACTGCACGTTCGCTGGGGAGATCTCGATCCGGCCGGAATCGTCTACTACCCCCGTTTCATGCACTTCTGTCACGTCGCCATGGAGGAGTTCTTCCGCGACGCCATCGGCGTCGACTATCCGAGGCTGCTGCGCGAGCACCGCATCGGTTTCCCGGTGGTGCATCTCGAGACCGACTACCACCGGCCGTTGCGCTACGGCGACGAGACCGAGATCGAGGTCGCCATTCCGCGCGTCGGCGAAAGCTCGGTCGAGTGGCGGTACCGCTTCCTGCATCGCGAAATCGCGCGGCCCGCGGCGGAGAGCCGGATCGTCACCGTCTGCGTCGACATGGGCACCTTCGGGAAGACGCCGGTTCCGGGCTGGCTCGCGGACCTCCTGCGCTCGCCGATCGCCCGCTAGAGCGCGGCGGCCCTACACCCCCGCTCGATGCGACCGCGCCACCCGTTGTTCTACACCGCGATCTCGGCGGTCAGTTTCGCCGTGATGGCCCTCGCGGCGAAGCTCGCTTCGCGGGAGCTCTCGGGCGGCGAGGTCGCCTTCGTGCGCTTCGCGCTCATGCTGCTGCCGCTCGTCTGCGTCCCTCGCCTGGCGCGCCGGGCGCTCACCTACGAACGACTCGACCTCCTGGTCTACCGCGGCCTCTTCGGGGGCACCGCCGTCCTGCTCTACTTCCTCGCTATCGCGCACATACCGGTCGGCACGGCGACGCTGCTCAACTACTCTTCACCGATCTTCAGCGTGATCTTCGCCGCTCTCTTCCTCGGTGAGCGGGTGCGGCGATGGGTGATCCTGCCCGCCGCCTTCGCCTTCCTCGGCGTCGCGCTGGTCACGGGCGGACTCTCGGATGGCGGCCTCCTCGCCCACTTCGGACGCTGGGAGACCGCCGGGCTCGTTTCGGCGGTGCTCTCCGGCGCCGCCGTCGCGGCGATCCGCGCCGCCCGCCGCACGGAAGGTTCGTGGGCGATCTACGGCAGCTTCACGCTCTTCGGCCTGCTCACCACGGCGCCGGTCGGGCTCCTCCATTGGCGCACGCCGACCTCGAAGGAGTGGCTCCTGCTGGGCGCGGTCGGAGCGACTTCGATCGCCGCCCAGCTCGCGATGACCTACGCCTACCGCTGGGTGACGAACGTCCAGGCGGGGGCGATGGCCCAGCTCACGGTGGTGCTCTCGTTCGGTCTCGGCGCGGTCTTTCTCGATGAGCGCTTCGGCTGGCTCCAGGCGCTCGGGTGCGTCCTGACGCTGGCCGGGATCATCGGCGTCGTACGCCTGCAGGCCACTCCGCGCGCCGTCGAATAGGCGCGCGCATCCGATCGTTTCCGGATCGCGCCGCGATCAGAGCTCCTCGGAGCGTCGCGCGAGGCGCGCCAACGCGCGCGCCAGCCGGGGGTGGGCATCGAAGAGCCGGACGAAGTCCGACTCTCTCCGGCCACCCTTGGCGCGAATGACCTCGCCGAGCGCTCTGCGCTCCACCCGGCTCCAGCTCTCGAGGCCGGGCAGCAAGAGGACGACCGGTGCCCAGCGATGGAACGCGGCGCGCGCGCTCGCGCTCCAGCCGCCGAAGCCCGGAATTCCGAGCCGTGACCGGGCTTCGATGGCAGCGGATCGATCGCCGCGGTCGCTCGCTGCAGAGAAGCGGCGGGAGAGGAGGGCCGTCGCCGCGACGCCTACCGCCGGGAGCGGGACCTCGCCGATGACGTCGCGGCGCTCGCGTCCGAGATGCAGGAAGACGTTCTCGCGCGCGAGGCGCACGAGCGTCGCCCGGCTCGAACGGTGCGATGGGTCGCGGGCGAGACTCGCGAGCTCCCGGTCCATGAGCGCGACGACCTTCGGCTCCCGCGGCCGGAAGCCGAGCTTCTGGTAGAACCACCAGGCGCCGGAGTCGAGCGCCTCGTCGTTGCCGTCGCCGAGCTGGTAGGGAAAGATGGTGAAGGCGGAGGCCGAGAAGAGATCGCGGACGGTGGCCAGTGCCCGGGCGTAGACCTGCGCCGCCTCGACGCCGCGAAACGCCTCGAAGACGTTGAAGGCGATCTCCGCCGAGCCGAAGAGCGCGCTGTTCAGGACATAGCCGATGGGCACGCCGTTCTTCAGGGTCAGGAAGGCGTAGACGGCTTCGAGCAGGAGCCGCCGCTCGGGCACGACGCCGATGACCGCGAACTGCAGGCCGTCCTCCCAGGTTACCAGCCGGATGTCGTCGACGCTGCCGTAGGCGAAGGCGTCGAGGTCGCGGCTGCGGGTGACCATGGCGTCGCGCGCCAGCGCGAGCATGCTCGCGGCGCTCCGGCCGGAGAGCTTCTGCGTCTCCTGGGGCTGGAGGGAGCGGAGGGTGCCGCGCGGCGTTCCCGCGAGCTCCCGCTTGAGATCGGGACGTCCGCGCCGCAGCGGCGCGCTGTGGAAGGCGATCGGAGCGCCCGCGAAGCGCTCGCGCGTCCGCGCCGGGGTCGTCTTCCCGGCGGCGAGCCGGAACGTCAGCTCGAGGTCGTCGACGACACGCTCGAAGAGAAACGGGTCCGGGATCGCGACGCGCAGGCGGCGGAGAAAGAACGCCGCGTCGGCCTGCGCAGCTCCCCGCATCCGGTCGAGCCATTCGGCGCTCGACCAGGCGATTTCGTCGAGTCCGGGTGCCTCGGCAGGGTGAGCGACGAACGGCAGCCAGCGCTCGAGCTCGGCGGGATTGGCGATCTGGTCCCAAGCGATCCCGAGACGGTCGGGAAAGCGCTCGGCGAGGCGCCAGGCGGTCTCGGCGAAGAACGGGAAAGTGATCGTCGTGCCGGCGATGCCGGTGTCGGCGAGCGCGGCGCGGAAGCGCCGGAGATCGGGGCGGCGGTCGAACCCCGCGAGCAGGACCTCCACCTGCTGCAGGGACGCCCGGTCGTCGGGATAGGCACGCAGGAAGACCAGCAGGTCGTGCAGGCGCGCGACCGCGCGCGCCGAGCCGAGGCGCGTGCGCCCCAGGCGGGCGAGCAGGGATCGCTTCTTCTCCGGCCAACCCGGCCCGAACTCGGCGCGGATGCGCTCGAGCTCGGCGAGCGGAGAGCGCGCGCCGGTCATCGGCCGGCTCCTTCGACGTCGGCCGGACGCTTGAGCGCCCCCCGGTCGATCTTGCCGAGATGGGTCCGCGGGAGCTCGGCGACCAGGTGGATCGCGCGCGGCGCCTTGTAGGGCTGGAGCTCGCGCGCCACGTGGTCCGCGAGCTGGCGCGCCAGATCTTCGCTGGGCCGTCTTGGAATCACCCAGGCATGGGGTTTGACGAGGCCGTTCTCGTCGACGATTCCGACCACCGCGCACTCGGCGACGTCGGGATGCTCGAGCAGGGACGCTTCGACCTCGGCGGGGGAGAACCATCTGCCCGCGACCTTGAAGACATCGTCGCCGCGCCCCTGGTAGGTGAAGAAGCCGTCGGCGTCGCGCGACACGAGGTCGCCGGGCACGACCCACTCGCCGCGGAAAGTCGCCTGCGTCTTCGCCATCTCGCGGAAATAACCCCAGGCGCGCGCGCCGCCGCGCACCCAGAGCTGGCCGATCTCGCCGTCGGGGAGATCGCGTCCGTCCTCGTCGCGCACCCGCACCTCGAAGCCGGGGACGACCTCGCCGAGGGTGCCGGGGCGTACCCGTCCCGGGCGCTGCGAGAGGAAGACGTGCCACTGCTCGGCGGTGCCGAGGCCGTCGAGCAGCTCGACCGCGAAAGTGGCGTCCCAGCGCTCGCGCAGCGAGACCGCGAGCGCTTCGCCGGCGGAGGTCGCGAGGCGCAGACAGGATAGATCCTGCGCCGCGGCCGCGGGGTGGGCGACCATCTGCTGGATCATCGTCGGCACGGTCACCAGCACGGTCGGCCGATGGCGGCGGATCGCGGCGAAGATCGCCTCCGCGGTCGATTTCTCCGGGAAGAGGCAGGCGCTCGCGCCGACCGAAAAGGGAAAGAAGAGGTTCGACCCCAGCGCATAGCCGAAGAAGAGCTTCGGCACGGCGAGCGTGACGTCGTCCTCGGCGAGGCCGAGGATGCGCTGGCCGTAGGCCTGCGTCGTGAAGGCGTAGGAGCGGTGACTCTGGACGACCGCCTTCGGCCGCCCGGTCGTGCCGCCGGAGAAGAGGAAGATCGCCGGGTCGTCGCGGTGCGTGCGTACGGTCGTCGAGTCGTCGGCGACGGTGCGCGCAAGCTCGTCGAAAGACGGACAGCCGGGCACTGGCTCTCCGACGGTGAGCAGCGTCGGCCGCTCGGCCGCGAGACCGAGCGCTGCGCCGTATCCGGCGGCCAACCGGCTGCCGACGATCGCGAGGCGGGGCGAGAGGTAGTCGAAGAGAGCTGCGACGGCGTCGGGAGCGAGCTCCGGGTTCAGCATGACGACGACCGCCCCGGCCTTGAGAATCCCGAAGAGCGCCCCGACGTACTCCGCCCCGTCGGGAAGAGCGAGAAAGACGCGCTCTTCCCGGCGTACGCCGAGCCCCTGGAGTACCGCGGCGAACCGATCCGCGAGAGCCTGGACTTCGCGATAGGTCAGGTTGCGGTCGGGCAATCGCAGCGCGACCCGCTCGCCCCGCCCCTCGGCGACCCGCGCATCGAGCAGCCAGTCGGCGAGGTTGAACCACTCAGGGATTTCCACGCGCGCAGTCTAGCGAGCGCGCCAAGGATTCGCACACAGTCGAGAAAGAAGTGGGCTGGCGAGCGGGCTCCGGCACTCGGGAGATTGGAGTGAGCGCCCGGCTTGACTAGGCGGCACTCCAATCTCCCGAGTGCCGGAGTCCGCGACCACAGCAGCCCGAGTGCCGGAGTTCGCCACAACGGTTGTCGAACTTCGTCTATCTCCCCGTCCAGGCGGCGGGACGCTTCTCGAGGAAGGCGGCGACGCCTTCCTCCATGTCCTTGGACGAGAAGCACAGGCAGAAGAGGTCGCGCTCGTAGGCGAGGCCGTCTTCGATCGCGAGCTTTTCCGAGGCGCGCATCGCCTCCTTGGCGACTTTGAGGGTGAGCGGGCTCTTGCTGGCGATCTTCTGGGCGAGCTCGAGGGTCTTCGCGCGCAGCTCTGCGGCCGGGAAGACGAGATCGACGAGGCCGATTTCCCTGGCCTCCGCGGCCGGGATGAGGTCGCCCGAGAGGATGAGGCGCATCGCCTGGCCCATGCCGACCAGGCGCGGCATGCGCTGCGTGCCGCCGCCGCCCGGAATCAGGCCGAGATTCACCTCCGGCTGGCCGAAACGGGCCTTGTCGGAGGCGATCCGCATGTCGCACGACATCGAGAGCTCGCAGCCGCCGCCGAGGCAGAAGCCGTTGATCATCGCGATCACCGGCTTGGGGAAGGTGGCCATGATGTCGAAGATGCGCGGCGTGCGCATCGCGAAGCGCTGGTCGAAGGGCGAGCGGCCGGCGAACTCGCCGATGTCGGCGCCGGCGATGAACGATTTCTCGCCCGAGCCGGTGATGACGACGACACCCACCGTGTCGTCGGTTTCGATCGCCGCCAGAGCTTGCAGAAGCTCGAGGCGGACCTCCTCGTTCAATGCATTGAGCTTGTCGGGGCGATGGATGGTCAGAATCGCGACGCGGCCTTCTCGGTCGATGAGCACGGTCTGGGGCATGATTCTCCTCGTTTCGTTTCAGTTTGACGCCGGCTTCGCCGATTCCAGCTGCCGCGCCGGCTCGAGCGTGATGTCGGACCTCTCTTCTGAGGACACGGTGATCGCCAGGTCTTCCGAAACCGGCACCAGCTTGCGCAGCTGACGCAGGCTCTGATCCCGCCACACGGTCAGCGTCGCCGGGTCCACCAGCCGGCTGGCGTTGCCGGCGAGCGTCAAGCCCTGCGCGAGCCGTCCCGGCAGGGCCGGCGAAAAGGTGGATGGGACCCTCGGTTGCAAGCGTTGGGCGCCGGGTACGGCGGCGCGGGCATCCGCCACCCAGGCGACCGCGAGCCGCAGCAGAGGCCCGCGCGGCGACGTCTCCCAGGGACCGAGACGCAGCAGCGTCTGATGGCGTATCCAGCCCTCGTCCGTGGGCCAGGCGGAGTCGAAGAAGTAGTCGCGATCGAGCTCGAGCGTCTGTCCGGCGAGAATCTCGGTCGCATCGAACCAGAGTGCGCGGGTCCGGTCCTCGATCCGGTTCTCTCGCAGGCGGCGCTCGAACCGGCTGCGCATCTCGCCCTGGAGGGCCGGCAGCAGACGTTCGTAGACCCGTTGCAGGCCGTCGATGGTCGCCAGCACGCCGTTGGGATGCACGACGTAGAGGGTCTCCGTGCCGGCGAGCGCCGCGACCATCGGTTCGTCACTCGGCTTGCCGTTTCTCGCTGCGGCGGCACGCGCGACATGGTTGAAGACGAAGAAGAAGCCGGCCTCCCGGGAGATGCGTACGCTCACTTCGGAGGCAACCGACCTCGTCTCCTGCACGCCTCCTGCCCGAGAGCTCTCGGTGTAGACCTCGCGCTGGAGGAGATCTTTCCCGGCAGCTGGAGCGTAGGCGAAGACGACAGGATCGGCGAAGACGGACCCGGCGAGGACGGTGCCGAAGAGGAATGTCCCGGCCACCAGCGCGGGCGGCCGGAGTCGGGCGGATGGCAGTCGTGAACGGGTCATAGGGATGGGTTCGGGTCGGAGATGGGCTGCTGGGAACCGGTTTCGCGGAGTTCTCCGGCGGAAGCGATCAGCGGTGTCGCCAGACGGGCGGGCGCTTCTCGACGAAGGCCTGAATCCCCTCGGGCATGTCCGCCGTGGCGGTGAGCTCGCGCAGGTAGATGCGCTCGGCCTCGGCGAGCGCCGCGGAATAGGGGCGGTTCTCGCCCGCCCGGACGGCGCGCTTGGTGAGACGCGTGACGGCGGCGCTCTGGCGCTGGATCGCGCCGGAGAGCTCCCGGGCGCGAGTCGCGAGCGCCGCGGCGTCGGCGAGCCGCTCGTCGACGAAACCGAGGCGCTCGGCCTCGCCGCAGTCGAACGTCCGGCCGGTGAGCAGCAGCTCGAGCGTCCGGCCGCTCCCGATGCGCCGCGGATAGAGCGCCGCCGCTACCGGCGGATAGCAGCCGAGAGCGATCTCCGGCTGCCCGAACCGGCTGCGCTCGGTGGCGAGAACGAGATCACAGGCGAGGGCGAGCTCCATGCCGCCGCCGAGGCAGTGGCCGTCCACGAGGGCGACGGTCATCGCCCCGAGGTCGCGGAGCTTGGCGATCGCGCCATGGAACGAGAGCAGCATGCGCTCGACCTTGTCCGGCGTGTGGTCCTGCACGGAGACCCCGGCCGAGAACGCTTTCTCGCCGGCGCCGCGGAGAAAGACGAGCTGGAGCGTGCCGTCGAGCGCGAGCTCGGCGAGCCGGGCATCGAGCGTCGCGAGCAGGTCGAGATCGAGAATGTTGAGCGGCGGGCGGCCAAAGGTGACCGTCGCCGCGCGGCTGTCGGGCGCATCGCGCGCGACGACGAGCGGGTCCGGGGTAGCAGTCATCGCTGAGCTCCTGCCGCGAGAGGCGGCGTGCGGCGGTATGCGAAACTCTCCGCGGCCTCCTGAAAGGCCGTGAAGAGACCGCGATGGAACGGCTGGTCGACGAGGTTCTCCGGATGCCATTGGACCGAGGAGACCCACCAATCCGAGTCCTGCGCGATCGTCGCTTCGACCGTGCCATCGAGCGCCACGGCGGCCGGGACGAGGCCCCTGCCGAGGATCTTCACCGCCTGATGGTGGCGGCTGTTGACCTCCGGCCGTCCGAATCTCTCGATCCAGGCGGCGAGGGGATGCTCGATCTCCGTCGACTGAATGTCGTGCGCCAAGTGGTCGAGCGCGAAGCCCTTGTCGATGAAGTTGTCGTGCCCCTCGTTAGCGGTCTGGAGCGTGATGTCCTGGTAGAGGGCGCCGCCCAGGAAGACGTTGACCATCTGGTGCCCGCGGCAGATGCCGAATACCGGAGTCCGGTACGCGCTCGCCAGCGTGAGCAGGTCCCACTCCATCTGGTCGCGATCCGGCACCGGCTTGTCGAGGTTGGCCTGGCGGATCCGCGCCTCGCCGTAGAGACAGGGCTGGATGTCGGCGCCGCCGGTGAGCATGATTCCGTCGGCGCGTGCGCAAAGCTCCTCGAGATCGACCGTCGCGGACCTCCGCGGGGTCGCGCGGAAGATGTCCGACTCGGGGACGCCGACCGCGGCCAGAGCCTCGAGATACGGGGCGACCTTCTCCTCCTTGATGTACGCCACGACGATATTGGGCACGCCCGCTCCCCCCGTCCTCAGGCCGGCCGTTCGACGAGGATCGAAATACCCATGCCGCCGGAGATGCAGAGGGTCGCGATTCCGAGGCGCTGGCCGCGCTCGGCCATGCCGGCGAGGAGCGTCACGACGAGGCGCGCGCCGGTCGCACCGATCGGGTGGCCGAGGGCGATCGCCCCGCCGTCGGGATTGACCCGCGTCCGGTCGAAGGGCAGCTCGGCGAGACAGGCGACCGCTTGCGAGGCGAACGCCTCGTTCAGCTCCACGGCCTCGATATCGGAGTAGTCGAGGGCGTTGCGCGCCAAGAGGTTCTGCGTCGCGGGAACCGGCCCGATTCCCATGATCCTGGGGTCGACGCCGACCACCTCCCAGTCCAGCAGGTAGCCCGCCGGGGTGAGGCCGTGCTGCGCCAGGGCCTCCTCGCTCGCGACGAGCACGGCGGCGGCGCCGTCGGTGATTCCCGAGGCGTTGGCCGCCGTGACGGTTCCTCCTTTGCGAAAGACGGCCGGCAGCTTCGCCAGCGATTCCAAGGTCACGCCATCGCGCGGATGCTCGTCCGCGGCGAGGACGGTCTCGCCTTTCTTGCCCGGAATCCGGATCGGCTCGATCTCGGGGACGAAACGTCCACGCTGGCGGGCGGCTTCGCAGCGTCGCTGGCTGAGAACGGCATAGCGGTCGGCGGCATCCCGCGAGACGCCGGCCTGCTCCGCCAGCTCCTCGGCGGTCTCCCCCATGATGAGCCCGGAGAGCGGGTCGTTGAAGCCATCGCGGTACATGCCGTCGACGATCTCGTCGGATCCGAGGCGGTATCCCCAGCGCGCCCTGGGCAGCAGGTAGGGCGTATTCGACATGCTCTCCGTGCCGCCGGCGAGGACGATGGCGGCCTCGCCGAGGAGGATCGTCCGCGCCGCCGAGAGCACCGCCTGGAGACTGGAGCCGCAGGCCTGATTGACCGTGAACGCCGGTCGCTCCGGGGGGATCCCGGCGCGATAGCCGATCTGTCGGGCGCTGTTGGGTCCGCCGGAGGCCTGGCGGCCATGGCCGAAGATCACCTGGTCGACGAGGTCGCCGGCGAGGCCAGCGCGGCGCAGGCAGGCCTCGGCCGCATGCGTCCCGAGATCGGCCGCGGAAAGCCCGGCGAGACCGCCGCCGAACTTCCCGATCGGCGTGCGCACGGGCGCGACCAGCGCCAGCCTGCGCCAGGCCCGGCGCGGGGAGCGCGTGGCGTCGGAGGTCATGAGCGCGGCTTCTCCAGCGACATCATTTGGCCGTGAACTGCGGCGCGCGCTTCTCGACGTAGGCGGCGAGCCCTTCTTTGGCGTCGTCGCTCTGGAAGAGCTGCTGCTGCAACTCGCGCTCGAGGGTCATGGCGGACTCGAACGGGATCTCGGCGCCCGACTGCACGGCGCGCTTGATGCGCCCGACCGCTTTGGCCGCCTTCCCCGGCGGACAGAACTGCCTGGCGTAGGCGTGCACCTGGCCCATGAAGTCTTCGCCTTCGAGAATCGAGTCGATGATGCCGTAGCCGAGCGCATCCTCGAAGGAGAAGAGCCGTCCGGTGACCATGAGCTCGATCGCGCGGCTCTTGCCGACGATGCGCACCAGGCGCTGCGTTCCGCCGGTGCCGGGGAGCACGCCCAGCGTGACTTCGGGCAGGCCGATCTTGCCGCCGCCCTTCCTGGCGATCCGCAGATCGGCGGCCATGGCGATCTCGAGCCCGCCGCCGACCGTATTACCGTTCAGCGCCGCGATCACCAGCTTCGGGGTTTGCTCTAGGCGCGACAGGGTCTCGTTGGCATGCAGACAGAAGTAGTACTTGAAGTGCGGATCCGACGCCTTCAGCATGTTGATGTTCGCGCCGGCGCAGAACATCTTCTCGCCCGTGCCGGTGAGCACGATGACGTAAACGTCCTTGTCGAAGCGCGCCTTGAGAATGCCCTCGTCGAGGCTCCGCATCATCTCGTGGGTGTATGTGTTGGCCGGCGGATCGTCGAGAGTGAGATAGGCGACGCCGTCACGGACCTGGTAGTGAACGAGCGTCTGGGTGGCGGTATCGGCGGCGGGTGAGGCGGGGGCGGCGTTCTGCGACATCGAAGCTCCTCCTGTAGGGCTGGATGCAGCCGGGCATCCGCCGGCCGCGGTAGAGTTCCTGGAGAGCGATTCTCGCACGTGCCCGAGGGAGCGTCCACCGTCGCCTTGACCGTTGGGGAGGGCCTTCCTACAATGCCGCGAGCAACCGCAGTCCGACCATGATCACCGGATACAACACCGACGTACGTCACGTAGAGACGGTGATCCATGTCCAGACCGAGGACAAGGGACGCGGCAATCCGTTCATCGAGAGCGTCGTCTACGTGGCCGGCCGGGTCGTCGCGACCAAGCGCTCGAGCTATGCGGAGCTCCTCGCGGAGGGCAAGGGCGACCCCGAAATCTCCGCCCTCATGGACCACCAGCATCGCACGATCGTGGCTGCGATCCGGGCGGGTCGCTTCGACGGCAAGTTGCAGGGGCTCAAAGGCCCCGCTGGCGCGGGTGCGGGGGGACCCAAGGGCTCGGCAGGCGCGGGCAGCGCGACCGCGCGGCACGAAGCTCCCGCGACCCCTCCTCAGCCCGGCGCGCAGGCGGAGGCGAGCCCGGCCGACGCCCTGGACGCCTCCGCGATCGGGCTGCCCGCGGACCTCGGGGATCTGTCGCAGATCGCGATTCTCGACGACGCAGACGAAGGCCCGACGCTCGACCAGGTCATCCTCGACTATCTGTCGACGGAAGCCGAGCACGAGCAGCTCATTCTCGCCATGGACGGTCAGGAGGAGATCCAGCCGGGAAAGATCAACAGCCTGACTTTGCGCGCTTACTCGTCCAAGAGTGGGCTGCCGCTCGCCGGGGTGCAGGTATCGGTCAAAATGCTCTCGACGGTCGCCGACCCGCGCACCCTCATGGTGGGCGAGACCGATGACGTCGGGGCGGTCGAGATGCGGCTCGATATTCCGGCCTTCGCGCGCGGCGCGGCGGCGCTGATCATTTCCGGCTCCTCGAATCTCGGCCGTGCCGAGATCAAGCAGCTGCTCTGAGCCCTCGCAAGGGCCGGCTGCCGCGATCTTCTCCTGCTACCCATGACAACCGCGAAAAGATCGGAGAAGGAGATTCGACTGAACGGGAGCTCGCACCAAGTGGCGGCGGGCATGACGCTCCGCGACCTCGTCTTGTCGGTCGGATGCGACCCCGAGGCCGTCGCGGTCGAGGTCAATGGTGGGATCGTCCGGCGCGCGAAATTCGGAGAAACCGAGGTCGCGGCTGGCGACGTCGTCGAGATCGTCCGCTTCGTCCAGGGTGGATGACCGCCTCGCGCCGGACCGGAGTCCGGGCGGGCTCTTGCCAGTCGAGGCGTTCGTCCGCTATATTTTTCGCTCTAGAGGGGCCGCTAGCTCAATGGTAGAGCAGCAGACTCTTAATCTGCGGGTTGTAGGTTCAAGTCCTACGCGGCTCACCATCGCCCACTCCTCTCGCCTCCTCCGTGCATGGATCCCGCTGTCGCGAAAGTGGCGGAACTGGTATACGCGCTAGACTTAGGATCTAGTCCCGAGCGATCGGGTTGGGGGTTCGAGTCCCCCCTTTCGCACCATTTCATTTCCCCCAAGGACAGAGATCGCCGATGAGCGTGGTACTGAACGTGGAAGAAATCGGCCCGTGCCGCAAGGAGCTGAAGATCGAGATTCCGGCGCCCGCGGTGGAGGCCGAGACCGCTCGCGTGGTGGGTGAGTTCGGCCGCAAGGCGAACCTGCCCGGTTTCCGCAAGGGCAAGGTGCCGCAGAATCTGGTCAAGCGGCACTTCGGCGACCAGATCCAGCGCGAGGTCGTGGAGCGCCTGGTGCCGCGCTACTTCCGCCAGGCCGCGGCGGAGAAGGGAATCGATCCGCTGCTGCCGCCGGAAGTCGAGATGGCGAAGGTGGAGACCGGCGCCGGGATGACCTTCACCGCCCGGGTGGAGGTCCGGCCGGAGATCGAGCTGCGCAACTTCCGCGACTTCAGTCTGCCGGATCCGCCGGTCGAAGCGACGCCCGAGGAAGTGCGGACAGCGGTCGCCGATCTTCGCCTGCGGCACGCGGAGTGGAGGAGCGCCTCCCGTCCGGCGGCGACCGGCGACCGCGCCAAGATCGAGCTCAAGCCGGTGGTCGGTCCGCCTGCGGATCCTGCGGACGCCAACGCCGAAATCGTCGCCGAGAGCCAGACCGTCGACATCGAGGTCGGCTCGCCGCAGATCTGGGAGGAGCTCTCGCTCGCCGTCGCCGGACTTTCGGTCGGCCAGGGCTCGCGCTTCACCCGCCGCGAGCCGCGCGCCCCGCGGGAAGCGCGAGAAGAGGGCGACTTCCGGCCGGATGCCGAAGTCGAACCTGCGCCCGAGCGCGCCTTCGAGGTCAGTCTGGTGGAGCTCACCGAACCTATCCTGCCGGTGCTGGACGACGCTTTCGCCGCGCATCTCGGGAAGTTCGCCACCGTAGCCGAGCTCGAGGCCGACATCGCGCGCCGGATCGGCACCGCCAAGCGCGACGACGCGCTGCGCCAGCGCGAGACCGCGATGCTCGATCAACTGACCGAGCGCCATCCGATTCCGCTACCCGAAGGCGTTGTGCACCGCGAGGTGGACGAGCTGCTGCGCGACTACGCCGAGAACCTCGCTCGCCGGGGTGTCAACCTCGAGAGCGCGAAGCTCGACTGGCAGCGCCTCGGCGAACAGGCGCGTCCGCAGGCAGAACGGCGCGTCAAGGCGCGTCTCCTGCTCGATGCGATCGCGGAACACGAGGCGGTCGAGGTCGCCGAGGAGGAGTTCGAGCAGGCGCTAGAGCTGCTGGCGCGCGCCCAGGGGATTCCGACCCCGGCGCTGCGCCAGCGCCTCGACGAGGCGGGGCAACTGGTGGGGCTCAGGGCTCAGATGCGTCGCGAAAAGACCGTTCGTCGACTGCTGGGGCAGGCCGAGCAGGCCGCGGCGGCCCAGCCGGCGCAGGTTTAGAAGGACCCGAAAGGACCTGAACATGTTGATTCCGATGGTGGTCGAGCAGACCAATCGCGGCGAGCGTGCCTACGACATCTATTCCCGGCTGCTCAAGGACAACATCATCTTCCTCGGCCGGCCGATCGACGACGAAGTGGCGAGCCTGATCATCGCCCAGATGCTCTTTCTCGAAGCCGAGAATCCGGAGCGCGATATCCACATCTACATCAACTCGCCCGGCGGGTCGGTGACGGCAGGACTCGCGGTCTACGACACCATGCAATACATCAAGCCCGATGTCGCGACCTTCTGCATCGGGCAGGCGGCGTCGATGGCCGCGGTGCTGCTCGCCGCTGGCAAAGCCGGCAAGCGCACGGTGCTCCCCAACAGCCGCGTCCTGATCCACCAGCCGTGGACGCAGGGCATGCAGGGCCAGGCGACCGACATCGAGATCCACGCCCGCGAGCTCCTGAAGCTGCGCGAGAAGATCGACGAGATCCTCGCTTTCCACACCGGCAAGACCCAGTTGCAGATCCACGACGACACCGACCGCGACAAGATCCTCGGCGCCGAAGAAGCGGTCGCCTACGGACTCGTCGACCAGATCATGCACCGGCGCAAACCCACCGCCGTCCCGGGCTGAAGTAGCCGCCGCGCCGAAGGCGCCTGAAGGCTCGATGGCAGAATCTATGGTAGAATTCTGCCATGAGAACTACCATTGATGGCGCCGGCCGGATCGTCGTCCCGAAAGCACTCCGAGACAGCCTGGGCCTCTCGGCGGGCAAGGAGATCGATCTTCTGGAACGCGACGGGCGGATAGAAATCGAGGCCGCGCCGACGCGGATGTCTCTCCGCCGCAGGAGTGGGCGACTCGTCGCCGTTCCTGAGAAGCCGCTTCCTCCCCTGACCGACGAGATTGTCCGCGCGACGCTCGAGCGCACGCGCCGGTGACCGCGGTGGACTCGAGCGTGGTGGTCGCGGCCTTCGCCTCCTGGCACGAAGCGCACGCCTCCGCGACCGCCACTCTGGCGCGAAAGCCGCGCCTTTCCGCGCACGTGCTCATCGAGAGCTACTCCGTTTTGACGCGACTTCCACCGCCACATCGCGCCCCCGGAGCGGTGGTCGCAGAATTCCTCTCGGCGGAATTCGGCGGCGACCTGCTCCTGCTTCCGGAGGCCGCTCATCGCAATCTGATCGAACTTGCGGCGCGAAAGGGACTCGCTGGCGGCGCCATCTACGACGCTCTCGTCGCGGCGACCGCGCTCCACGCGCGAGCGACGCTCCTGACCCGTGACCGCCGCGCCGCCGCGACCTATGAAGCCGTCGGCGCCGACTTCGAGTTGATCGCGGATTGAATCAGGTCCTTTTCAGAAGAAGCCGGCGATTTCACGGCTATCCCGCCGGAGGACTGTACCGGCGAGCCGGGTCGGCTCCCGGTTTGCTATGATTCCTTTGGCTTTCCGGTGCCGCAAGAAGGGCCTGAGAACAAGCACTCGGCGGCCGGAATAGCGGCGTAGAAGGGTTGGTTGTAGCAGCCGGGATCGCCAGCCCCTAGGTGGTTTGCGACCCGCGACATCGGAGGAGAGATGCCCAAGAAAGAGTCCGGCGACGACGCCCTCAGGTGTTCGTTCTGCAACAAGAGCCAGCGCGAGGTCAAGAAGCTGATCGCCGGGCCGACGGTGTTCATCTGCGACGAGTGCGTCGACATCTGTCTCGACATCATCGCGGAGGACCGCCTCCTCGAGCAACAGCAGGAGACCAAGCTCCCCAAGCCGCACGAGATCAAGGCGCTGCTCGACGAGTACGTCATCGGCCAGGAGCTCGCCAAGAAGAAGCTCGCGGTCGCGGTCTACAACCACTACCGGCGCATCGAGTTCTCCGAGAAGGGGCCCAGGAGCGGTGACGTCGAGCTCCAGAAGTCGAACATCCTCCTGATCGGGCCGACCGGCACCGGCAAGACCCTGCTCGCGCAGACCCTGGCGCGGCTCCTCTCCGTGCCGTTCACCATCGCCGACGCCACCACGCTCACCGAGGCGGGCTATGTCGGCGAGGACGTCGAGAACATCATCCTCAAGCTCTACCAGGCCTCCGGGAACGACAAGGAGAAGACCCAGCGCGGCATCGTCTACATCGACGAAGTCGACAAGATCGCGCGCAAGGGCGAGAACCCGTCGATCACCCGCGACGTCTCCGGCGAGGGCGTGCAGCAGGCGCTGCTCAAGATCCTCGAGGGGACGGTCTGCAACGTGCCGCCGCAGGGCGGCCGCAAGCATCCGCACCAGGAGTTCCTGCAGATCGACACCACCAACATCCTGTTCATCTGCGGCGGGGCGTTCGTCGGTCTCGACGAGCAGATCGAGAAGCGCCTGAACCAGAAGACCATGGGCTTCGGCGCCGAGATCAAGTCGAAGAAGGAACAGTCGAAGCAGAATGTGCTCGACAAGGCCCTGCCCGAGGACATCATCAAGTTCGGGATGATCCCCGAGTTCGTCGGCCGCCTCGCGGTGATGGCGGCGCTCGAGCAGCTCGACGAGGAATCCCTGGTGCGCATCCTCAAGGAGCCCAAGAACAGCCTGGTACGCCAGTATCAGACGATGTTCGAATTCGAGGACGTCGAGCTGCGGTTCTCCGACGAAGCGTTGAAGGCGGTGGCCAAGGAAGCCCTGAAGAGAAACGTCGGGGCGCGCGGACTGCGGATCATTCTCGAGGAGCTCATGCTGGACCTGATGTACACGATCCCGTCGCAGCGTGAAATCCAGGAGTGCGTCATCACCGAGGACACCGTGGTGCGGCGCTCCCAACCGGTGACCACGCTGCGAAAGGCCGGGTGAGCGTGGCCGGAAGTTTCGTCGAGACCCAGAGGGAGACGCTCCCGGTAGTTCCGCTCCGGGACATGGTGGTCTTTCCGCACATGATGGCGCCGTTCATCGTCGGCCGCGACAGCTCCGTCCGGGCGCTCGAGATCGCGCTCGCGACGACTCCCAAGCGCATCTTCCTCGTCGCCCAGCGCGACCCCAAGATCGACGAGCCGATGCGGGAGGACCTGTACGACTTCGGCGTCGTCGCGCGGGTCGTCCAGAACCTGAAGCTGCCCAACGGCAACATCAAGGTCATGGTGGAGGGAGTGAAGCGCGGCAAGCTGATGGATTTCGAGGAGCGCGAAGGCGCGCTTTGGAGTCACCTCGAGACCTACGACATCCAGTATCCGATGTCCGAGAAGCTCCAGCTCTTCATGAACAAGGTCCTCGGGGCGTTCGAGCAGTACGCCAAGATGTCGCAGCACCTCGCTTTCGAGAGCCTCGTGCCGACGCTGAAGCTGGACGAGCCCGACCGGTACACCGACACGCTCGCGTCGCATCTCACGGTCCAGACGGTGGAGAAGCAGGCGCTGCTGGAGCTCCTCTCGCCCTACGAAAGGCTGCAGCGTCTCCTCGATCTCCTGGATGTCGAGATGGAGAAGATGAACCTCGACCGGCGGATCAACGTCCAGGTCAAGAAGCAGATGGAGAAGGCCCAGAAGGAGTACTACCTCAACGAGAAGATCAAGGCCATTCATCAGGAGCTCGGCAAGAAGGACGATCGCACCGACGAGGTCGCGGAGCTCAAGGCGAGGATCGAGAAGGCGGGGCTCCCCAAAGCGGTCGCCGAGAAGGTCGATCAGGAGCTCAAGCGCCTGGAGTCGATGCCGCCGGTGTCGGCCGAAGCGACCGTGTCGCGCAACTACATCGAGTGGATCGCCTCCGTGCCGTGGAAGAAGTCGAGCCGGGAGCTCAAGGATCTGAAGAAGGCGGAAGAGACCCTGAACTCGGAGCACTACGGTCTGCAGAAGGTGAAGGAGCGGATCCTCGAGTTCCTGGCGGTCCGGCAGCTGACCACCGAGACGCCGGCCTCGATTCTCTGCTTCGTCGGTCCGCCCGGCGTCGGCAAGTCCTCTCTCGCGAGCTCGATCGCCCGGGCAACCGGGCGCAAGTTCGTCCGTCTTTCCCTGGGCGGGGTTCGCGACGAGGCCGAGATCCGGGGCCATCGCCGCACCTACATCGGGGCTTTTCCCGGCCAGATCATCCAGATGATGAAGAAGGCCGGAACCGTCAATCCGGTCTTCCTGCTCGACGAAGTGGACAAGATGTCGATGGATTTCAGAGGCGACCCCTCGGCGGCGCTCCTCGAGGTGCTCGATCCGGCGCAGAATCACGCTTTCGTCGACCACTTCCTCGATGTCGAGTACGACCTCTCGAAGGTCATGTTCATCGCCACGGCGAACGTGCTGCATCCGATACCGGCGGCGCTGCGCGACCGGATGGAGGTCATCCAGCTCTCCGGCTACACGCTGAACGAGAAGAAGGCGATCGCGACCCAGTTCCTGGTGCCGAAGCAGCTCAAGGCGAACGGTCTCGAGGCGGCGCACGTCGCCTTCGAAGACGAGGCCCTGCGACAGCTCATCGAGGGCTTCACGCGCGAGGCCGGGGTGCGGAACCTCGAGCGCGAGATCGCTTCCGTCTGCCGGAAGCTGGCGCGGAACGTGGTCGCCGAAGGCAAGCGCGGGGAGGTCTCGGTGACGCCCGAGCGCATCAGCGCGCTTCTGGGGAAGCCGCGGTATCGCCCTTGGAAGCGCGCCGAGAAGCCGGAGATCGGCGTCACGACCGGTCTCGCCTGGACGGAGTTCGGAGGCGAGATTCTCGAGACCGAGGTCGGCCTGATGAAAGGCAAGGGAAAGCTCATCCTCACCGGCAAGCTGGGCGAGGTGATGCAGGAGTCGGCGCGCGCCGCGGTCTCGTATCTGCGCAGCCGGGCCGAGATCTTCGGCATCGATCCCGATTTCAGCGAGAAGTTCGACGTCCATATCCACGTTCCCGAGGGGGCGATCCCCAAGGACGGGCCTTCGGCCGGGATCACCATGGCGGCGGCCCTGATCTCGGCGCTGACCAAGCTGCCGGTCCGGCGCGACATTGCGATGACGGGCGAGATCACCCTGCGCGGGAAGGTGCTGCCGGTGGGCGGGATCAAGGACAAGGCGCTGGCCGCGTTTCGCGCCGGGATCACCGAGCTCATCCTGCCGCGCGAGAACGAGAAGGACCTGGAGGACATCCCGAGCGAGGTCCGGGATCTCCTGCAGATCCATCTGGTCGAGTGGATGGACGAGGTGCTCGGGATCGCCCTCGAGGGCGAGCTTGCATGGCGGCCCCGGAATGAGGGAGAATTCCCGGGACGGCCGACGGAGCCCCCTCTGGACTCCGGATCCCTGGCGCACTAGATCCTCTCGCCGAACCCGCTGCAAGCTTCGCTTTTTCTGTCGGACAAATCCTGCGGCGCCCCGGAGTCGGCACTGAAGATCGAGAAGTCGGAGTTCATTCGGTCGGCGGCGGACAGCACCGGATTCTCGAGCGATGAGCTGCCGGAGATCGCGTTCGCCGGGCGTTCGAATGTCGGCAAGTCGAGTCTGCTGAACAAGCTTCTGGGCCGGAAGTTGGCGCGCACGAGCTCCACTCCCGGCCGGACCCAGACGATCAACTATTTTCGGGTCAACGGTTCCTTCTACTTCGTCGATCTCCCGGGCTTCGGATATGCACGTGCTTCGAAGGAGTCCCGGAGCCAGTGGGCCGAGGTCATCAACGACTACCTGCGGACCCCGCATCCGCGGCGGATGGTGATTCAGCTGGTGGACGCGCGAATCGGCGCGACGGCTCTGGACGAACAGGCTGGAGAGTACTTTGCAGGTCTGGGGCTCAAGACTGTAACCGTGGCTACCAAGGCCGACGACGTGAAGCGAGGACAACGCGCCCGGTGCCTCGAGCAGATCGCCGGAGCGTTGCAGGTCGGAGAACCGACGGCGATCCTGGCCGTCTCCACCCAAACAGGGGAGGGTGTCCGTGAACTCTGGAAATCCATCGCAGAATTTCTCGCGGGGGAAACCCCGCCGCAACCGAAGAGGAAGAAAGAACATGCCGAAGGTCCCGGAAGCCATTGAATTGCCTCTCGACGTAGGGTCGGAGCCCGTACCGACGAACGAAGGCGCGACCGGCTCCGGCAAGCAGATGCTCGACATCCGGGCGCTCAAGGAGATGTCGATCGCCGAGCTCACCACGGCCGCCAAGGACCTGGGCGTCGAAGGCGCGGCCGGCCTGCGCAAGCAGGAGCTCATCTTCAAGATTCTGGAAGCGCAGACCAAGTCGTCCGGGCTGATCTTCGCCGAGGGCGTGCTCGAATGCCTGCCGGACGGCTTCGGCTTCCTGCGCGCTCCCGAGTACAACTACCTGCCCGGACCGGACGACATCTACGTCTCGCCGTCGCAGATCCGGCGCTTCGACCTGCGCACCGGCGACACGGTCTCCGGCCAGGTCCGGCAGCCGAAGGACGGCGAGCGCTACTTCGCCCTGATCAAGGTCGAAGCGGTCAACTTCGAGCATCCGGAAGTCGCCCGCAACAAGATCTTTTTCGACAACCTGACGCCGCTCTACCCGATGGAGCGCCTGAAGCTCGAGGTTCCGGCCGACATGTCGTCGCGCGTCATGGACCTGGTGACGCCGATGGGCAAGGGCCAGCGCGCCCTGATCGTCGCGCCGCCGCGCACCGGCAAGACGATGCTCCTGCAGTCGATCGCCCACTCGATCGCCAAGAACCATCCGGAAGTGGCGCTCATCGTGCTGCTCATCGACGAGCGCCCGGAAGAGGTCACCGACATGCAGCGCTCGGTGCAGGGCGAGGTCATCTCCTCGACCTTCGACGAGCCGGCGACCCGCCACGTGCAGGTCGCCGAGATGGTGATCGAGAAGGCCAAGCGTCTGGTCGAGCACAAGAAGGACGTCGTCATCCTGCTCGACTCGATCACCCGCCTGGCGCGCGCCTACAACACGGTGCAGCCGCCCTCGGGCAAGGTCCTTTCCGGCGGCATCGACGCCAACGCCCTGCACCGCCCGAAGCGGTTCTTCGGCGCCGCGCGCAACATCGAAGAGGGCGGCTCGCTGACCATCATCGCCACGGCCCTCGTCGACACCGGCAGCCGCATGGACGACGTGATCTTCGAGGAGTTCAAGGGCACCGGCAACTGCGAGATCCACCTCGACCGCAAGCTCGTCGACAAGCGGACCTTCCCGGCGCTCGACATCAACAAGTCGGGCACCCGCAAGGAAGAGCTCCTGATGCCCGAGGACGAGCTGCGCCGCGTCTGGGTGCTGAGAAAGGTCCTGAATCCGCTCTCGGTCGTCGAGTCGATGGAGCTCCTGCTGGACAAGCTCTCGAAGGCCAAGACGAACCTCGACTTCCTGAACGCGATGTCAAAATAGGTTTGAAGCAGATTCGCGTCGGCATCGTCAACTACATCAACAGCCGGCCGCTGGCTCGCGGTTTGGTCCGCGGGGGTATCGGAGCCAGCGGAGCCAGCGGAGCCATGGGCAGCGCCTTCGTGTGCGAGAACCTGCCGCCGGCGGTGATCGCCGACCGCCTCGCCGCGGGCACGCTCGACGTCGGGTTGGTGCCGTCGATCGAGCTGGCGCGCATTCCCGGGCTGGTCGTTCTCCCGGGCCTGGCGATCGCCGCGACGCACGAGGTGCGCAGCGTCCTGCTGGTCTCCAAGGTTCCGGTCGGCGAGATCGAGTCGGTGGCTCTCGACGAGAACAGCCGCACCTCGGCCGCCCTGGTGCGGCTCATCCTCGAGCATCGCTACGGATTGATCCCGGAGTTCCGCCCCGCCCGGGCCGAGCTCCACGCCATGCTCGCCGAATCCGACGCCGCGCTGATCATCGGCGACCCGGCGCTCGCCGTGCCGCGGGAGCGCTACGTCGTCCTGGATCTCGCCGGGGAATGGCTGGAGATGACCGGCCTGCCGTTCGTCTTCGCGGTCTGGGCGGTGCGCGAGGGCCAGGCGACGGACGATCTCGTGGCGCCGTTCACCGCCAGTCTCGAGCTCGGGCTGCTCGAGCTGGATGAGATCGTCGCCGAAACGGCGAGCGAGACCGGCCTCGCGCCGGCGATCCTGCGCGACTACTTCACGCGCAACCTTCGTTACCGCATGGGCCCCGCCGAACAGGCCGGCCTCGCCGAGTTCCTGCGCCGCTGCGCAGAGCACGGCCTCACCTCCGCCCCCGCGCCGCTGCGCTTCGCGCACGCCGCGAGCTAGCCGCCCGTCCAGCTCGCCGGCCGCGCCCGGCTGGGGAGCAGCGCACCGAAGCCACAACGATCTGAATCTCGAGTTGTTCCCCACCCGTTTGGGCAGGCTGAGATCGTCCGGCCCCTCCGATCTCGGAGATTCTTTCAGTTTCTTGCGGTACTTCAGCTTTAGAGTGTTCGGTTTCTCCCTGTCGATCGTCATTGTTCATAGAGTTCACTTCAGAGTGACTCGTGGCGCACCTTGGAGCCTTCGAGTAGATGGCAGCCATCAATAGGTCGCCGCTCGTGAATGGGTTCGCATTCTTGGAGGTGCGATGAAGATCCAGCACATTTCAACCGTGATCTCCGCATTCCAGGAGGAAGATCGTGGGAGAAGCGATGCGGTGAGAATCGCCTTGGCGGTTGGAAGGATGCCGGTTTCGATTGGGCACCGACGTGGAGGCTACCGGTTTCTTCTGCTCGCGCTCGCCCTCGGTCTCGTGGCCGCCGGAGCGGCAGCGCAGGGCGTAGGCTGGCAAGCGCGCTGGGACGGCGGCCTGGTCGAGTCGAATGCGACGGCTTGGAACATCGCGGAAGGTCCGAACGGCAACATCTACGCCACGGGCGAAGTCCGGAACGGCTCGCTGAGGGATTTCCTGACCCTCGCTTGGAGCCCCGCCGGGGACCTCCTCTGGTATCGCCTGAAGGGCGGGTTCAACGATAGCGACGACGTCCCCGCGCACCTGATCGTCGATGGCGCCGGTCGCGTCATCGTCGTCGGGACGGCCACCCGATCGACCGCCAGTTGGATGGTGACCGTCGCCTACGATGGGGCCGGGAACGAGCTCTGGGCGCGGACGAACAGGAATCCGGCCTATCGGTGGAATCGCGCGCAAGGAGTCGCGGTAGGCCAGGACGGGCGCGTCGTCGTCGTCGGAGAGATCAGCAACGGTTCGACCAAGTGGACCTCGCTGGTCGCCTACGACAGCACTGGCAATCTGCTGTGGGAGCGCGAGCGTGACCTCGCCCCCGACGACGGCGCCGTGGCCATGGATCCGACGGGTGTTCTGGCGATCGCAGGCAAGTCCAACGGTTACCCCCGCGACTTTCTGACCGTCGCCTTCGACGCAGGGGGAAAAGAGCTCTGGGCCCGCACTCGGGACGGCGGCGAGGGACAAAACGACGAGGTCCACGCGCTGGTTGTAGACGGCAACGGTCGGTTTGTCGTGACGGGGATCTCGGAGACCGCAGCGTCGGGACACGACATTCTGACCGTGGCGTACGACGTCGCCGGCAACGAGCTCTGGGCGGCCATCAAAGGCGGAGCGGGTGACCAGGAGTCCTGGTCGATCGCCGCCGATACGAGCGGAAATGTCTTCGTAGCCGGCACGCCGAGCAATGGGTTTCAGAACAGCGCTCTTCTGATCGTCTCCTATGACAGCACGGGCCTGGAGCGGTGGGCCGTTAATGTAGAGGACGGAGCCGGAGAGATGTCCGTCGCGTCCGGCATGGCGGTGTCGGCGGATGGAAACGTCGTCGTTGCGGGGAGGCACTACGGCCCCGCCCTGAACGACAACCGCGCGCTGGTGCTGAAAGTCTCCGGAGGCACGGGAGCAGCGATCTGGACCCGAATTCGGACGCCCGCTCCAGGCCGGAGCGACGCCTCCTCCGCTGTCGCGCCGGGAGCGACGGGCCTGTTGTTCGTAGTCGGGGCCTCGCAAACGGATCTATTGAGCGACATTCTGGCGATCGCCTACGACGCAAATGGGGACGAGCTTTGGGCGCGCAAGGAGCCGCTCATCTCCGCCGCAGACGTGCCCGGATCGGCACCCGACAACCGGGGTCGGGGAGCGATCGCGACGGGGTACGACGGCAGGATCTACCTGACGGGAAGCTCCTTCGATGGCATGACGCTCGACTACCTGACCGTGGCCTACGACGCCTCGGGGCGCAAGATCTGGGAGGCGCGCAAGTCCAATCCGAACGACTTTCAGGCGTTCCCCGCCGCCATCGCCGTCGACCCGGCGAACGGTAACGTCTACGTGACCGGGACGACGCGAAGCCCCGGCGGGAACGACTACTTGACTGTCGCCTACGATCGAACCGGCGCCGAGCTCTGGTCGCGTACCCGTCAAGGCGAGGCGTACGGGAACGACAGCGCTTGCTGCATCGCGGTAACTGCGGACGGACTGATTGTCGTCACCGGCAGCTCCAACACGAGCGCGAGCTACGGCTATCCCGGAATGCTCACCGTGGCCTACGAGAGCGGCGGCAACGAGGTCTGGTCAGATGAGTGGGGACCCGGGCTCTCCAGGGCGGCATCCACCACCAGCTTGACCATTGGGATGACGGGAGCCGTGTACGTCGGCGGTGCCACGCTCGGCTCGGGAGGCTATTGGGGCACCCTGACGGTAGCTTACGACTCCGCGGGCAACCGGCTCTGGTGGGCCTCACACAACCCGGATGACGAGGTGTCGGATTACATTCTTGCACTCGCCCCAACTCCCGACGGCGGCGTAGCTGCAACGGGGACCACGGCCTCCTTCGTCGGCGAGAACATCCTGACGATCGTTTACGGGCCCGACGGCACGGAGCGCTGGGCGGCGATTGCCGACAGCGCCTCCGGCGGGTGGGACGTCGGCGCCGCGATCACGGTGGACGCTGCCGGACGGGCCTTCGTCACCGGCTGGTCGTACCAGCTCGACGGCTCGGATCCGGAATTCATGACTCTCGCCTACAATGCCGCCGGCGGGCTCCTCTGGTCGCGGGTGCGCGGAGGAGTCCCTGGCGGCGTCGACTACGCGACCACCCTGACGCTCAACTCACACGGCACGCTGTTCGTAACCGGCACCTCAGACAACGGCACGAACCTGGATTTCTTGACCGTCGCTTACAGCCCCGGCGGCTACGAGCTCTTCGCGCATCGCTACGACGGCGGTGGCGACGACGAGGGCTACCTCGCCATCGCCGGCCCCGACGGGAGCGCCTACATCGGCGGCGTATCGGACGGCGCGGACCGGGACTTCTTCCTCTACCAGCTCTTCGATGACACGGGCCTCTTCGGCGATGGTTTCGCCTCCGGCGACACGACTTCGTGGAGCTACGTTACGCCCTGACCGGAAGAGAGGGCTTCCGCAGGTTGTCCTCGAATGGCAATCTGCGCGGCCCACATCTGGCCGTCCTCGCGCGAACGGCGCCTCCGGGGTGGAAGAGCTAGAAGCAACGCATGGCGGCGGCAGTGACTGGAGCCGCAGGGCCGTTCGACTAGAATTCGGCAATGTCCGAGCATCTTCGCCACCGGGAGGTCTCGCGTCTCGAAGGGTTCAGCGACGCGGTGTTCGCCTTTGCGCTGACTCTCCTGGTGGTGTCGCTGGAGACGCCGAAGGACACCGAGGAGCTGCTCGGAATGATGCGCGGCGCCGGGCCGTTCGCTCTCATGTTCGCGATGGTGTGCTGGATCTGGTACCAGCACAACCAGTTCTTCCGGCGCTACGGCTTGCAGGATGCCTGGACCGTGATTTTGAACTCCGTGCTCCTGTTCGTCGTGCTCTGTTACGTCTATCCGCTGCGCTTCCTGACCATGGCCCTGGTCGGCCCGCTCTTCATGGCGCGCGGCTATCCGGCGATCACGGCTGCGGACGGAGGAGTCGTTCTCCTCTTGTACAGCACCGGCATCTTCCTGATCTTCTCGACCTTTGCGCTCCTGCATCGCCATGCGTGGCGAAAGCGCAGGGAGCTGAACCTCACTCCCGGCGAAGAGCTGACGCTCAAGTTCGGCATGCGTGCGCACCTGCTCAGCGTGGCGCTCGCCGTGGTCTCGTGCGTTCTGATCTTCGCTCTGCCCGATCGCCCGCAGTACGGCGGATGGATCTATCTCCTCATGGGTCCGGCGCACGGGTGGAACGGCAGCCGGCTCGGGCGCGCGAAACGGGCGCTGGTGGCGCGGAGAAATTAGGGACAGGCACGAATTTCAAGGGAAATTGGTGCCTGTCCCTAATTTCTGGTCAGGGCGAAGGTGCAGCCGCGGCAGATGAAGTTGGCGGGCGCCTCTTCGACGCCGTAGATCCAGCGGCGGAGGAGGGCGAGCTTGGCGCCGGTCAAGACCTCGGTGACGCTCTCGTGGTTCAGGTCGCCGACGACGTGCTTCTCGTCGTAGTCCTCGCAGCACAGGATGCACTCGGCGTGCGGCGTGATGTGGAGATGCTGGAACGGCCGCGAGCCGACGTTGTCGCAGCCGCAGAGCTTGCCGATCGGCACCGCGGGCTTGGCGCCGATCTGCAGGTAGCCCGCCCGGTCCATGACCTCGAAGTACTTGACGGCGAACCGGCTGCCGGCGAAGCGCGCGGTGATCTCCGCGAAGTCGCGCTGGTGGTTTTCGTTGCCGGTGCCCAGCACGACCATGTCCATCTGCTCGGCGAGCGGCTTGTTTCTGGCGTAGTCGAGATTGCGCAGCACCGCGTTCACGTGATCGCCGCCGCGCTCCTTCTTGTAGCGCTCGCGGTCGAGCGTCGAGAGATTGATCGACAGGAAACGCAGCCCCCCCATCGCGACCAGCGCGTCCACCCGGTCGGGCGTGAGCCCCGTGCCATTGGTGAGGACGGCCGGCGGCAGGCCCGCGGCGCGGATCGCCCGGACCTGCTCGACGAAGCGCTTGTCGGCGGTCGGCTCGTTGTAGTTGATCATGAAGAGCGCTTCGATCGTCGAGCGGTAATCCGAGAGCTGGCCGAGAATCCGCTCGTAAAGCTCCATCGGCATGAAGTGGCTCTCGCGCGGCGCGATCGAAACCGGGCAGAAGTAACAGGACTGGTTGCAGACCGTGTGCGCCTCGAGCGAGACGTACTTGAGCAGGAACGTGCGCGAGGCCTGCTCGGCGTCGGCGAGCAGCCAGCCGCCGGCGGAGAGCGCCTCGATCTCCGCCGCCGGGACGGCGTTGCCGCTCTGGAAGCTCCTGAGAGCCGCGAAGAGCGGATCCCCCGCGGCGAGCTTGCGATCGGTCAGCGGGTTGTAGACCTGCTCCTCGCCGGCATGCAGGTAGGGGCTCACCCGGGCCGGAGCCGGCTCGGAATCGGCGGCGCTCCCGCCGGCGGCACCCGCCGCGAGAACGAAGTTCGTGGAATCAGACATGCTGTGGTTTCTCCTGGTGGACCTTCTCCGGGTGAACGTCTGCCGCCTCCGCGGAGCCGCCGCTCCAGCGATGCGGAAAGTGGGCCAGTCCGATCTCGTAACGCGGACTCTCCACCGCGAAGGCGTCGGCGAGGATCTGGCGGTCGAAGATGTGCAACCCCGTGTCGTCGACCAGGAAAGCATAGATGGAGAACCTCCCCTTGATGATCTGGAGATCCGGGATCTCGAGCCGCACGGCGTAGCTGCGGCTGCCCGAGAATGAGCGCCGGCCGTCGTGCAGGGTGCTGAAGGAGCAGACTTCGACGCCGTCGATGCGGTTCAAGCCGATGCCGAGATGAAACGCGATTCCGGGGTCGTCGCTCTTCCAGGCGATCTCGAGCGCCAGGGTCTCGCCCTGGCGCGCCAGCGTCCCGCCGGGCAGGCGCACGTCGCTGATCCGGGCGGGGCCCGCGACGAGCGCGTCGTCGGCGTGGCTCGTCCCGGCCTTGGCGAGCAGGAACTCCTCGTAGGCGCGCACCACGCCCTGCGCCGGGCCGAGAGCTGCGACTTTGCCGCTCTTCAGCCAGAGGGCATTCGTGCAGAAAGCGGAGATGTAGTACATGGCGTGCGAGCAGAGCACGAGGGTGCCGCCGCCGGAGGTGAACTCCTGGAGCCGGTCGATGCACTTCTTCTGGAAGTAGCCGTCCCCCACCGAAAGCGCTTCGTCGATGATCAGCACGTCGGGCTCGACCTGGGTGGCGATGGCGAACCCCAGCCGCATCGACATGCCGCTCGAATAGGTTTTCACCGGCTGATCGATGAATCCGCCGAGCTCGCTGAAGGCGATGATCTGGGGGGACTTGTCGCGGATCACGCTCTCGGAGAGTCCGAGCAGGGCGGCGTTGAGCACGATGTTCTGTCGGCCGGTCAGGTCCGGATGAAAGGCTGAGCCCAACTCGAGGATGGAGGCCACCCGGCCGCGAACCGCGATCCGGCCGCTCGATGGCGCGGTGATTCCGGAGAGGATCTTGAGCAGGGTGCTCTTGCCGGCGCCGTTCTCGCCGATGAGGCCGAAGCCCTCGCCGGCGGGAACTTCGAAGGTGACGTCGTCGAGGGCGTGGAAGGCGCGATGCCGGGGGCGCCGCGTCACGAGCTCGACGGCGCGACTCATCGGACTGGCGTGCACCCGGTAGGTCTTGCTGAGCTGCTGGGCAGCGACTGCAGGTACGGCGGGTGCGGGCATGGGCAACGAATTATACGGTCGCCCGCCCTGGCCATGTTAGGCTTTCCCGCCTCATGCCCCGAACCTCTCCCATCCGCGGCGCCCAGGCCGGGCTGGCGTTGGCTCTCATCCTGACGGCCTGGACCGGCTGTCGCTCCGCTGCGACCCCAGCCCCGGCCCCGCCCCCGGACCAACGACCGGGCCCAGCGGCGAGCCCGCCGCCCGCCGCGAGTCCCGCTCCGGCGGCGAGTCCGTCAGCGCCCGCGCCGCCTTACCGGAATACCGTCCGTTGGACGACTGCGAGCGAAGTCGACAGCTTCGGCTTCGATGTCTTCCGCGGCGAGAGCGAAGCGGGTCCGTTCGTCCGCCTGAACGCCAAGCCGATTGCCGGCGCCGGCACTTCGGACGAGAGCCACTCCTACGCCTTCGTCGACGACACGATCGATCCGACGAAGGATTACTACTACTACGTCGAGAGCATCTCCATCACTGGCGAGCGCGAGAAGTTCACGCCGGTCAACCGGGCCCGCGCCAAGCTTCCGCCCGCGCCTCCTCCGGCACCTTGAATCCACCCCGGCCGACGCGCAGCCACCCGCGAGTCCTGCCCGGAGGGCGCCGCCCGTGCGCGCTCGCGGTCGGCCTCATGCTGGCGGCAGGAATGGCGGCCGGTCCGGAGTCCGGCAGGGCGGCCGCGAAGCCCGCCGAGGAAGCCGACCGGCCGGCAGTCAAGATCTTCCTCTCCGAGCCGGGCGTCTACCGCGTCTCTTACGCAGAGCTGGTCGCCGCCGGCTGGCCGGCAAGCGAGCTCGCGAGCGCCCGCCTTCACCTCTCTCACCGCGCGGCGGCCGTGCCGATCTTCGTCGAGGACGGCGGCGACGGTCGATTCGGGCCGGGTGACGCCGTGCTCTTCGCCGGCGACCGCTTGGCGGGCGAGCACGGGTACTACAGCGAGTATTCGAGCCTCAACGTCTACTGGCTGGCGGACGGTCCAGCAATTTCCGGGGTCTCCGGCGTCTCCGGGGTCTCCGACGTCTCCGCTGACCGCTTGCGCCCCGGCACGGTGCGGCCCGTACCCGCGGAGGCTCCGGCGTCCGCGTCGCGCTGGCAGCGGCGAATTCACCAGGAAGAAGATCGCATCCTCCTGCGCTACCCGCAAGCAGGCCTCGGGGATCAGGAGCTCTGGTACTGGCGCAAGCTCTCGTCTCTCGACAGTGAGCCGTTCGAGCTCCCGATCGACCTCACGGACCTCGATTCGACGAGCGCGCCGGCCGGCGCCGGACTGATCGAGCTCGCGATCGAGGTCCGGGGCTGGTCGCGACCGCGGCGAAAACCGACGCGCGATTTCGCCGAGCACGCCGTCGAAGTGCTCTGGGACGGCGAGGTCATCGGGTGCCGGGAGTGGTCGGGTACAGGCTCCGCCGAACGGATCGAGCTCGAGCTGCCGGTCGCCAAGGTTCAGGCGACGGTCCACCGGCTCGCCCTGCGGGTGCCCGAGCGGCCGGGGATCGACAAGGAGCCGCTGGTCGACGTCTCGATCCTGAATTGGGTGGAGGTTGTCGCGCCGCGGACCTCGAGACTCGTCGCGCCCGCTCCGCGCCTCCGATCCGCCGCGCCCACCCCTGCAATGGCCGCCGCCGGACAGGTAAGGCTGGAGCCGCGGGCGGATCTCGCCGGGGCGACCTCGCGGATCTCGATTCCCGCAGGGGCCGCATTCGATCTCGTGACCGACGCCGGGGAGCGCTATCTCCTGCGCGCGCCGCGGACTCAGGCACTGACGGTGGAGCTCGCGAGCGCGAGCGCGATGTGGGCAGTTCCCGCCGGGAACTTCCGCGCGGCGCGCGCGCTCGAGCTCGATCGGCCATCGGCCTGGAGGCGGCCGGACCACCAGGCCGACTACCTGCTCGTCGTGCATCCGCGGCTCGCCGCCGCTGTTGCTCCGCTCGTCGCGTTGCGCGAGAGCCAGGGACTCACCGTGGCCGAGGTCGACGTGCGCGATATCTACGACGAGTGGAGCGGCGGGATCACCGACCCACGCGCCATCCGCGACTTCGTCGACTACGCCTTCCATCACTGGCAGGCGCCCGCGCCGCGTTTCCTGCTGCTCGTAGGAGACGCCAGCTGGGACGGCAAGAACGAGCACCCCACGATCGCCTCGCCCGACTGGGCATTCCAACTCTCCGACCGCGCCGAGTTCATCCAGAACGGCAGCACGCCCTATGTTTCGGAATCGGTCGGCGCGTCGCGCAATCTCATTCCGACCTGGGGCTACGGCAGCGAAGAGGGACATGCGGCGGGCGACAACGCTTTCGTCGCGATCGATGGCGACGACGAGAGTCCGGACCTCGCGGTCGGGCGCTTTCCGGTCATCGAACCGCGCGAGGTCGAGGCCATCGTGGCGAAGATCGTGGCCTACGAGACCGCGCCGCCGCCGGGCGACTGGCGCTCGCGCGTGCTCTGGGTCACCAACGAGGAAAAGCACACCCAGGCCTCGAGTGACACTCTCGCCGCCGAGCTCGCGCCGCGCGGCTACACCGCGAGCAAGGTCTACCCCAAGCCGGTAGTGCCGCCCAACACCGTCGACCAGGAGGCGCTGCGCGCCGCCTTCGACGAGGGCGCCCTCATCGTGCATTTCTTCGGCCACGGCGGGCGCTACATCTGGCGCACGGCGGCGCCCGACCTGGCCTCGCAGCGCGACCTCTTCGATCTCTCGGACGTCGAGCGACTGCAGGTGACGGGGAAACTCCCGCTCGTGCTCAGCATGACCTGCTACTCGGCGCCGTTCGACCATCCGACCGCCGACTCGATCGGCGAGAAGCTCCTGCGCGAGCCGGGAAAAGGCGCGGTAGCGGTTTTCGCCGCTTCGTGGCGCAACGGCCCGCGCGAAGAATGGAGCCGTTTCCTGCTCGAAGAGCTACTGCAGCCCGGAACCACCGTCGGCGAGGCGCTCATGCGGGCCAAGCGGCGCTCGCGGAGTCCCGACCTCGTCCGCCAGTACAACCTGCTCGGCGATCCGGCGCTCCGGCTGGCGCTGCCGGAGGCGACGAGCGCCTCCTCCGAGCCGGGTTCGCGGCCGGCGCCGGAACCGGCACCGGTTCCCGAGCGGGCTGGGGATGACCGCCTCCCGCCTCCCTGAGCCTCTGCCGCAGCGCCCGGCTCCCGGGGCTCGAACGGCTCTCCTGGTGCTCGCCGGCGTCTTCTTGCTGGCCGCGCTCCTGCAGCTCGGCCTCACGCGGCTCGAAGGGACGACTCCCCGGCCGCTGTCGGGGGACGAAAAACTCTACGTCGCGGTGGCGACCGCCTGGGCGGCGGGCGAGCCGGCGGAGCTCGATCCGCTCTGGCCTCCAGGCTACCCGGCGACCCTCGCCCTCTGGCTGCGCGGCGGGGGCTCCCTCGCCGGCGTCAGCGCGCTCCAGTTCCTCGCCCTCCTCGTCGCGGGAGGAGCGCTCGCGAGCATCGCCCGGGCGGCCGGAGCGGCACGAGAGGTCGCCGTGCTTGCCGGGTCGCTCCTCGTCCTCGATCCCGAGATCGCCGCCTTCGCGCGGCTCTTCTGGCCCGAGGTCCTGCATCTCGCTCTGCTCCTCGTGGCGCTCCGGCTCGCGATCCATCTGCTGCCGGAGAATCCGGCGAAGCGAGCGGAGCCGGCTGCGGCGTCGGCCCGGTCGCGACGCGCGTTGGCGACTTGCGGATGGCTCCTCTTCGGCGCCGTCCTCGGTTCGGCGATCGCCCTGAAGAGCCTCCTCCTGCCGTTCGCGCCACTCCTCGTGCTGGCGCTCGCGCGCGCCCCCTCGGCGAGGGAACGAATCGCGCGTGGGTTGCTCGTCCTGCTGCCCTTTCTCCTGGTGCTCGCGCCCGTAGTCCTGTTCGAGCACTCCCGCAACGGCGCCTGGGGGCTGGGCGGCAGCGCACGCTTCAATCTCTGGGTCGGGTTGAACGATCGCTCCCCGCGCAGTCTGGTGGCCGACCGGGCCTGGAGCGAGTATCTGCTCTACCGGGAGAGCGGACCGACTTTCGCCGAGCGCCAGCGCGTGCTCACGGAGCGCCTCCGCGATCTCGTCCGAACGCGCGGCCTGCCGGCGGTCCTCACCGGTCAGTTTCCGCGCCAGTACTTCCGTCTGTTCGACCGCGAGTCCTACTTCAGCGCCATGCTTCCCCCCGATGGCAGCCGCTACCTCGCCGGCGAGGGCTATCGCAACGCGCCGCCTTCCCTGGCCCGGTTCTTCGGCCACTTCGAGGTCCTCCTCTACGCCGCGATTCTCATCGGCGCTCCGTTCGGTCTGGTGCGCCTGGTGCGCGAGCGGCGGCGGGGCGCGCGTTGGATCGTCGGCCTGCTCGTCTACGAGCTCGCTCTGTTCTACTTCGTGCACGTCCAGTCGCGCTATCGCTTGACGCTCCTGCCGTTGCTCATCCTGGGGGCGGTGTGGACCGTGGAGACCGTCGGGCGACGCGGCCGGGAAGGCGAGCTCGCGATCTCCCGTGCCGACCTCGCGCTGGGTGGGGCGGGAGCAGCGGCGCTGCTCTTCTTCGCCTTCGGCGTGCCTTGAGCCGCGCGGCGGCGGGATGCGAGCTCGAGAGCGGGCGGTCGAATCAGGAGCGGCGCGAGAACCAGCGGCTGGCCGCGGCTCCCCAGCCCGAGGCGCGTCTCGCCGCTCCCACCGTCGTCGCGCCGCCGCGCGCGGTCAGAATGGCTTCCGACTCCGCACCCACGTCGCTGGCACGGTCACTGAGCGAGCTCGCGGCGCTGGTTGGGATGGCCGCCGCCGGAGGCTCCGCGGCCTTCGGGTATCCCGGTTCGACCTGCGGCGGCGGCGAGGCGGAGGTCCCCAGCGCGCGGCTGGACGGCTTGTGTCCGACGTCGGGTGCGGAGACCGGATGCGCCGCCCAGGCGACGAGCTCCCGGGTGGTGGCGGAGAAGGTCAGGTGTTCCATGGCGTAGGTGCGCGCGCTCTCCGCGATCCGCGCGAGCTCCTGCGGATTGTCGGCCGCCCAGCAGAGCCGGTCAGCGAGGGCATCGGCATTCCCCACCGGAAAGGTCAGCCCGAGCCGGCGGCGCTCGAGAAGCTCACCGAGATCTCCGAAGTCGTTGTAAGCGACCGCGAGGCCGGAGCCCATCCACTGCACGATGCGATTCTTGCTGCCCATCATCCCTTCGTAGATCGGCTTCTCGGTCAGGATGCCCAGGTCGGCAGCGGCTACGACCTCCGGCAGCTCGTCGGCGAGCAGCCAGCCGCGCAGATCGAACTGTCCGGCGTAGCGGGATCTCCCGGCGCGTTCGACGAGCTCGCGGTAGGTCGACTCGTCGTGACCGGGAATGTCGCCGCCGGTCGAGACGAAACGGATCCGGGAGTTCCTCGCCATGGCCCGTTCGAGTCCGCGGACCAGGGTCCGGACATCGCTCCAGGTGTTGTAGCTCCCGCTCCAGAGGGTCTGAAAAAGATCTTCCGCGCTCAAGCGATGATGAGCGGGCAGAGCCGGCTCGCCCCCGTTGGCTGGCAGAAGCGCGCACGGCACCACGGCGACGAAGTCGTAGCCGATGGTGCGGAAAGTCAAACGGCCGACGGCGCCCAACTCGCCGACCGCCGCCCATTTCTGACGTTCCGAGACGACCGATAGCCGGTCCGCCCAGCAGAGCACCGGCTCGAGGAGCTTCCAGAAGTACGGGACGACGCTGTCATGTCCGTCGAGTGCGGCCTTGGCCTGGGCCTCGGCCATGACGTGCCCGAACTGATCGGCCCAGAAAGGGACTTTGGGCTGGGCGATCGCCAGCGCATAGGAGCCATAGATCGTCGCGCCGACGACGCCCTCCGGGGCAAACTCGGCGAACTGCGAGCGAATGCGATCGAAATTGATGAACAGGCCGCTCGACAGGCGCTCGATGCGCACTCCGTCGACGATCTCGAGCTGCACCGGCGGCGTCGAATAGGCGTCGTCGAGAGTCACCGCGAGCAGTCGGACATCGTGACCGGCTTCGGCGAGCGAGCGCGCGAACTGCCAGGTTCGGATTCCCGGTCCGTAGTTCTTCCGCGTGTTCTCGAACGGCAGTGGCGCAACGCCGCAGATCAGGATCCGGCTCATCGTGGAACGCCCCCGGCGATCGCAGATTCCCAAGGCCGACCGCGCGCAACGACCTCCGGAAGAACAATGGTCGGCGCAGTCCCCGCCGCCTTCAGGAGCTTCCACCAGGACTCGTCGCTGCCATGGCCCAGGCGCGCCGCGAGGATTCGTGGCAGGAGCGCCAGGGCGCCGAGCCAGGCGCGACGCTGCCGGTCTGCGGTCACGAGGTCGCGAGCCCGCACTCGCGCGCGGTGGCTGGCGTGCTCGATCCGCACCTGATCCGGAATCGCGCGGAGAAGTCTCCGCCACGGCCAGTGGAGGAGCATGAGAATCCAGCGGTTGCGCCAGAACAGGAAGAGCTTGAATTCGGAAGCCGGACCTGCCGTTGCGGAAACGGCGTGCGCAACGACCGCATCCGGCACCAGCCAGACGGACTGTCCGCGCCGCCGGAAGCGCAGACAGAGATCGAGATCTTCCATGTAGAAGTCGAACAGCTGGCTCCAGCCACCGGCCACCTCGAAAGCGCGGCGCCGAACGAGCATGGCAGAGCCGGTCACCGCCAGAACCTCCTCGCGGCCGGGGAGCGGAAGATGGCGCGCCACGGGCACGCCGATGCCTTCGTCCCAAGCCTCGCCCGCGGTGGAGAGGTTCAGCCCGAGGCTGTTCAAGTGATCCTCGGCTCCCCAGATCAGGATGAGCGGACCAGCAGCGGCCGCGTCAGGATGCTCGTCGAGAACGGCGGCGAGCCGTGCCACGGTGTCGGCTCGCACGACGGCATCGTTGTTGAGGAAGAAATAGGCATCGACCGCCGGCAGGTGAGCCCGGCTCCAGGCCACGGCACGGTTGTTCGCCGCGCCGAATCCGAGGGCACGCGGCGAAGCCAGCCGGTGAACCCGCGGCTCGTTCGAAACCCAGTCGGGGAGGGCCTCGCGGCAGTCGTTCTCGAACAGAACGAGGTCGAGATCGACGCCGGTGCTCCCGAGCGCGGCGCGCAGGCAGTGGTCGAGCAGCTCGGCGTTGCGGTGGTGGACCACGATGGCGCGTACCTTGGGGCGCGCCAGCGGAGCTGCGGGAATTGCGCGAGGCCCCGGAGCCTCTGGCGCCGCTTGCGCCAGGGGCGTCGTGGGCGGCGTGGGCGGCGTGGGCGGCGCCTCGCGGCGCAAGAGTTGGGACTCGAGGTTCAGCGCCCAGGCCTCGAGCTTGCGGTAATCCGCGACCAGCTGCTCATGGCAGGCCGCGAGCTCCATGGCTTCGCGGATCGCCTTTCCGTCGCCGCCTTGCAGCGCCGTTACGGGCCACGGCCGCGCCAGGGCAGTCGCGGTCGCGGCCGCGTGGAGCTCCGGCCGAGAGGCGCGCACCGCACTGGAGAACTCCCTTTCGCAGGCGAGGTCGGCCGTGAGCCGCGGCTCGAGATGCAGGCGTTGACAGAGTGTCTCGTAGAGCACGGCCCCGGTCGGGACTCCTGGAATCGCCGGCCCGCGCATATCGAGGCAGGCGAGGACGTTGCGCAGAATCCACCAGGAGACGTCGATCCCCTTCCGTGCCCGCCACTCGAGATCGAAGAGGTGAAAGGTCCCGTTCTCGTCGCGCGTCGCGTTGGTGACCAGCGCGTCGACGGCGTCCCCGGCAAAGCTCGAGCCGCGCCCGAATCGTGCCCGGATGAACGCGAAGAAAGCTGCGAATTCCAGCAGGAAGGCATCGAACCTGCCGGCGATCAGATGCTCCTGCAGGCGCAGTCGCAGCGCTTCGCCGGGAGCGATCGGCGAGCGCTCCGTCCCGACCCAGATGAAATCGCCCAGGTCCCGCGCCCGTTTGCTGTCGCGCCGGCGCTTGGAAACCGTGACCCCGTTCGCTCCGAGCTCGAAAATCGTCTCGGTCGGCTCCTTGCGATCGGCCGCGTAGTGCCAGCCGATCTCCGCACCCGGTGGGCGCAGCCGGGACCAGATGGCGGCGTCGTGGGAGGCGGAGGCCGCGACGAGGAAGAAGTTCGAGAACTCCGCGCAGAGTCCGGCGCGTGCCAGCTCGCGGGAAACGAGCGCCTCCGGGAAGAGATCGAGCCGCGGCCGGACCGGGTCGGCGAACGGCCGGCCGGTGGCGAGCTCAGAGGCGATCTCGGGTGCCGCCGCGACCAGGGTCTCGCAGAAGAGCGCGCCGGGGTCCGCGGAATCCCCGAGCTCCCCGACCGGGAAGAACCACTCGAGCGCGGCGAGACCGGCGTCGGCGAGTGCCTCCGCAAGCTCACGGCGCGAAACGAGGCGCGGGCTGCCGGCGGCCGAATCGCCGCTCAGGGGCGAAAAGAGTCTGCCTGTCCCGGGCTCGGGGCAGCCCGACCAGAAACGAAGACCGAAACGATTGGGCAGCGCGAGGAGGAGGACCCCGTCGCTCCCGATCCGGCGCGCGGCGCGCTCCAGGAGCTCGGCGAGCGCTCCCTGCAGGTCCCCGGGCGACTCCCCGGTCTCGCCCGCAAAGTCCAGCCAGAGAAGGACTTCGCAGGGCCCTGCCGCGCCGGCAGGAGACCCCGGGAGCACCTCGAAGCGCTCCACCTGGAGCCCGTCGAAGCGAAACGGTCGGAGCAGCGCGTTGCCCGCAGATTCGCTGATGCGTGCCTCCCGATTCATGGAATGCCGACCACAAAAAATACCACACCCGGGGGCTGCGCGCTCGACGCTTCGCGCGTCGTCTACGCGGTTTCAGCCCTGGACTCGGAGGCCCGACCTGATCGCCGGTGCGCCCGCAGCCCGCAGCCTGCGGTCGAGCGCCGGCAGTTCCTTCTCGCGCAGGTGCGACCATGACTGCTCGACCGCGTCGACGAGCGGACGCGTTTCGGCAAGGCCCTGCCGGGCGTCCGCGGACGGCGCCGCGTCGGCGCCGTCCACCGCTTCGGCGAGCCCGTCGAGCGCCCCGGCCGCGAAGCGCACGCTCTCTTTCGCGCGCGCCCCGAGCCACCAGGCGCCCGGCGGCGAGCCGGCGGGGGGCTTCCCGGCGAGCTCGAGAAGCCGGTCGCGGAACTCGGTCAGCGCCACGACGAGCCGTCCCTCGCGCCCGGCCCGTGCCGCGAGCTGCTGAATCGCCGGTTCCACGGCGTCGAGCAGCCGGTCCACACCGCGTCCAATCTTCGCCAGCCGGGCGCGTTCGGCTTCGATCTCTTTCGCGAGGCGGAACTCGTCGCCGAGAGCGTCCGGCGCGAGCTCGACGCGCGGGTCGGCGGCGACGGTGAGCGGCTGCTCGAGGCGCACGCCGTCCACGACGAGGCTCACCCTGTAATCCCCCGGGAGCGCCCAGACGCCATCGGCGAAAGGGTTTTCCGGAGCGAGATCGTTGGGCGCCGCGTGGCGCAGCGGCCAGACGAAGCGATGGAATCCTGCAGTCGACTCGAGTGTCGATGGCGTCGGATGCCATGCTGGCGCGGAACCGATCTTCGCGAGGTCGATCGGTTTCGGCCGCTCGGCGCTCGAATAGCGCCGCACCAGCGTGCCCTGCCCGTCGCGCACCTCGAGCTCGACCGGCCGGTCGGTCGTTTGCGGCAGGTAGTAGTCGATGAGAGCGCCGAACGGCGGGTTCTGGGCAGCGGGCTCGTCGGTCGGAAACGGAGTGCCGGTGAAGCCGGCGGGTCGCAGACGAATCGCCGTGGCGGGCGCGAACAGCCGGGCGGCCGTCGGCGCGGGAGACCCGGCCCCCGGCGCGGCGCTCGCCTCGAGTTGGCGCAGCGGCGTCAAGTCATCGAGGATCCAGAAGGCGCGGCCGTGGGTGGCGATGACGAGATCGTCGCCGTGGAGCTCGAGGTCGCGGACCGAGGTCACCGGCAGACCGGTCTGGAGCGCCCGCCAAGCCTCGCCGTCGTCGAAGGAGACGTAGACGCCCTTCTCGGTGCCGGCATAGAGCAGTCCCCTGCGCAGCGGATCCTCGCGCACACAGTTGACGAAGCTGCCCTGCGGGATGCCCGAGGTGACGAGACGCCAGCTCTTGCCGCCGTCGTGCGTCCGGTAGACGTACGGCGCGAAGTCGTCGAGCCGGTGGCGGTCGATCGCGAGGTAGGCCGTCTCGGCGTCGTGGTGCGAGGGTTCGACGGCGCCGACCTTGGACCAGCCGGTGAGCTCGGCCGGCGTGACGTCTTCCCAGTGGGCGCCTTCGTCTTTCGTCCGCCAGACCAGCCCGTCGTCGGTGCCGACCCAAATCTCGCCGTCGAGAAGGTTCGACGGTCCGATGGTGTAGATGACGCCGCGCCGCGGGCCGATCTGCTCGTGATGGGCCGCGGTCGGCGGATCGAGGTTCGGCGGCGTGCCCGGATCCTCGCGCGTCAAGTCAGGGCTGACGATCGACCAGTGCTCGCCGCCGTCGGCGGTGCGGAAGAGGCGCTGGTTGGCGAAGTAGAGGACGCGTGGATCGCGGTGCGAGAAGACGAGCGGCAGGGTCCAGGTGCTGCGGTAATGCTCGGGATAGCGCAGAGTCGGATCGACCGAGCGCGTCTGCTGGGTGCGCAGGTCGAGCCTGTCGACCCGGCCGCCGTAGAGGACCTGCGGATCGCGCGGGTCGGGGGCGATGTTGTCGGCCTCGCCGCCCGCCGTCGATTCGCGGAAGTGCGTCAGGTTGATACCGTCGCGCTGGGTCGTGCGGCTCGGGACGCCGGCGGCTCCCGAATCCTGCTGCGAGCCGTAGACCCAGTAGGGAAACTGATTGTCGGTCGAGACGGTGTAGAACTGACCCGTGGGCTGGTTGAGCCAGGAGCTCCAGGTGGCGCCGTCGTTCAGGGTCACGATCGCACCCTGGTCGACGCCGAGAATCTGCCGTGCCGGGTCGCTGTCGTCGATCCACAGCTCGTGGAAGTCGTCGCCGGTCGGGTCGCCCTTCACCGGCACGAAGGTCTTGCCGCCGTCGTGCGAGTCGTAGATCGCGGTGTTCAGGGCCCAGAGATGGTCAGCGTCTCGCGGGTCGACCTTGATGCCGCCGAAGTACCAGCCGCGCCCCCAGATACGCGGATCGGCGGAGGTGTGGGTCCAGGTCGCGCCGGCGTCGTCCGAACGATAGAGGCCGGCGGTTGTCCCGTCCGAGCTGCCGCCGTCGACGATCGCGTAGACGCGCTGCGGCGCGGTGCGTCCGATCGCGAGTCCGATCCGCCCGACCTTGGCCGGAAAGCCGTGCCCGCTCACCGCTGTCCAGTGATCGCCGCCGTCGACGGACTTGAAGAGTCCGCTGTCCGGGCCGCTCGAAGGCGGATAGATGTTCCAGGGTGTGCGCCGGGTCTGCCAGAGCGCGGCGTAGATCACCTCCGGATTCCCGGGCTCGAAGACGAGATCGATCGCACCGGTGTCGTCGGGGGTCCGGTCGCTGGCGAGGATCTTCTGCCAGCTCTGTCCGCCGTCGCGCGAGCGGTAGAGGCCGCGCTCGGCGTTGGGGCCGTAAGGGTGCCCCAGCGCCGCAACGTAGACCCGGTTCGCGTCGGTGGGGTGGACGAGTATGCGGCCGATCTGCTGCGAGTCGGCGAGGCCGAGGAAGCTCCAGCTCTTGCCGCCGTCGATCGACTTGAAAACCCCCGCACCCTGCGCGATGTCGGAACGCATGTCGGCCTCGCCCGTGCCGACGTAGAGAACCTTCGGGTTCGAAGGCGCGATCGCCAGGGCGCCGATCGAGGCGATCGGCTGGCCGTCGAAGATCGGCTGCCAGGTGCGCCCGGCGTCCTGCGTTTCCCAGACGCCGCCGTTGACGCTGCCGAAATAGAAGTGCTCGCGCTCGCCCGGCACTCCTGCCACCGCGAGGACGCGCCCGCCACGGAACGGGCCGATGAGCCGCCAGTGAAGTCCGGCGATGACATCGCCGACCATGTCCGACGGCGCGGCGCGATCGGCCAGCGCCGGGAGCGCGAGCAACAGGCAGAGCGCGGAGAAGATCCGGATCGTTCGGGACAGGGAACGATCGGCGAGGCTAGGGAAAGTGGCGCTGCGACGGGATGGGATCATGACGACGAAAGCGTATCAAGGGCGCCCCGCCGGCGACTCGAGCTCGGCGAGCAGGGCGCGCAGGCGGGCATCCCCGGGCGCGAGCGCAAGAGCGCGGCGCAGAGCGGCGATGGCGCTCGTGCGATCACCGACGCAGAGGTCGGCCAGGGCGGCGGCGGCGAAAACGTCGGAGTTGCCCGGAGCGAGAGCCTCCGCGCGCGCGAAGTCTCCGACGGCATCGCGGCAGTCGCCGTTCTGCACGCGATAGCGCCCGCGGTAGAGCCAGAGCTCGCCCTCCTCGGGCCGCGCCGCGAGCGCCTGGTCGAGCAGCGCCAGGCTGCGCGCGATCCGGGCGGTGCGCTCGTACTGGATCGCGCGGCCCACGACCAGCTTCGTGCCGTCCGGTATGCCGCTCGCGAGGGCGCGCGCGAGGAGCTCGTCCGAAGGCTCGAAGTCGGAGGCGGCGAAGAGGAGGTCGGAGAGATTCCAGAGCGCCGAAGCGAGATTCGGCTCGAGCTCGATCGCCTTTTCGAACGCCGTGCGCGCCGCGGCGTCACGCTTTTCGCCGCGCAGCACGATGCCCTCGTTGTTGAACGAGCTCGCGGTCCGGGTCGAGCCCGCGGCCAGGACCGCCGCGGTCGCACGCGTGGATTCGCTGGCGCCGATGTAGCCCAGCGCGCGCAGCTTGGCGAGCTCCTCCTGCGCCGCCCTGGCCGCGTCGGCGTTGGCCGCGGCCGTCGCCGGCCGCGAAGGATCCGGCGAGCGCGACGATGCGATCGGCGCGAGCTCGCGAAAGACCCGGGCGTAGTCGAAGGCCGGTTCGGCCGGCGGCGGAATCGAATCCAGCGGACGCCGTTCGGCGCCCGCTGCGGCCGGCAGGCCGGCGAGCGCGAGGAGGGTGGGGAAGACCTGGCGCAGCGCGGCCCCCGGCCCCCGGCCGGGGGCGATTCCGGCGCCATGCACCAGCCAGATCCCCTGCTTGCGGTGCCACCGGGCCGCGGTCTGCGTGGCGGAGCTCGCCCAATTGGCTGGACGGTTCTCGCGCCAGTAGAAACCATGGTCCGAGGCGATGACCACCGTCGCCTGCCTCCGCTCGGCCGCCGCGAGGAGCCGTCCCAGCAGGGCATCGATCTCGCGGAAGTAGCGCTCGGGCACGTCGCGGTAGCGCGCGAAGTCGCGCTCGGAAATCGACGCCTGACGCGGCGGCGCGAATGGCGCGAAGACGTGGCCGATCGAATCGGTGCCCTGCAGGTAGACGACCACGAGATCCGGCGCCGGGCCGGCCGTTGCCGCCAGGAGCGACTCGGCCATGCCGCCATAGAGGCGGGTGTCGACGAGGATCCGCCGCAGCGCCGAGACGGGATGGTCGTAGGCGCGGGCGGCCGTCGCATGCTCGCGATATTCGGCCTCGGACAGCCAGGGCAGGTAGGCGCGAAGCGCCACGAGGTCCGTGGCGCGTTCGCTGGCCGCGAGCTCGGCGGCCGCCCAGCTCGACCGCGACTCCGGATAGATCGCTCCCGGCGGCGGCGTGGCCTCGACGTTGAGAAAGCCGAAGAGGCGATCCGAAACGACGACGCCGTCGACGGGCTCCGCGGGATGGGTCGCCCAGAGCCCGAGGAGGTCGACTCTCTTGCCCGCCCAGGTGAGGTCGTTCCAGATCGCCGGCACCTTGCGCTCCTCGCTTCCGATCGGTTCGCGCAAGCCCGTGCCGGGTGCGAATCGGCTGAAGTCGAGGATGCCGTGCTCGACGGGCGAGACGCCGGTGAGCATCGAGGTCCACAGGAGCGGCGAGAGCGCCGGCGTCTCGGTCTCGAGCTCTCCCCAGGCGGAAGCCGCGCGCAGGCGCGCGAGCTGCGGCATCCTGCCGGCGGCCAGAAGCGGCTCGAGTTGCTGCCAATCGGCGCCGTCGAGACCGATGAAGAGAATCGGCGGCCGCCGCGCGGCGCGGGCGGCGAGCTCGCCGACCACGCGGAAACCGGGCGGAGCGCTCCCCGAAGCAACTGTCGACGGGGACGCGGCCGCCGCCGCGCGGGTCTCCTGGCGATCGCCGCAGGCGAGAACTCCGGGCAGCGCCACGATCAGGAGCAGGGCTCGCAGAGCGCGAATCACGGTGCGACCAACCCCTTTACCGAGCTTTTTCCTTGCAGCGCTTCCGGACTATCGAGCCCGACGAGCCGGAGCAGGACCAACGCATTCGTCGTCGTCGCGATTCCCTCGCGCAGGATGTAGTCGAAGTGCATCACCGGCGCGCTCGCACCGCGAGGGCCGTCGTCGATCCGCTCGCGAAAGTGAACCGCGTGCAGGCGTTCGGCGAGCGCGGGGACGCGCGCGATCTCGAGGTCGTGCGTCGAGACGGCGCCGATCGCCCCCGAGGCGAGAAGGCGCTCGACGATCTTCGCCACCGCGATCCGGCGCTCGGCGCTGTTCGTGCCGCGCAGGATCTCGTCGAGCAGGAAGAGCACGCGCGGAGTCGGAGAGCTCGCCCGCGTCACGATCTCCTTCAGGCGCCGGAGCTCGGCGAGAAAGAACGACACCCCCTCGGCGAGCGAGTCGTCGATCCGCCCGCTGGTCTCGACCGCGAGCGGCGGCATGCGGAGCGCCGTCGCGCAGACCGGAGCGCCGGCCTGCGCGAGCAGAGCGTTGACGCCGATCGCCCTGAGCAGCGTGCTCTTGCCCGACATGTTCGAGCCGGTGACGAAGAGCAGCCGGCCCCGGGGACCGACCTCGACGTCGTTGCCGACCCGCGTGGCCTCGGCGATCAGCGGGTGACCGAGGCCGCGGGCGGTGAGGCGCTCCGCAGCGGCGTCGATCTCGGGAAAAGCCCAGTCGGGGTGGTCGAAGCGCACCTGGCCGAATGCCGCGAGCACCTCGAGCTCGCCGGTCGCCGCGAGCCAATCGCCCACGAAGCGTCCGGCGCGGCGCTGCCAGGCCGCCACGCGCGCGAGAAGCAGGAGATCCCAAGCCACCGCCGCCTGGAGAAGGGTGTGCACGCTCGAGTGCCGCACGTCGGAGAGCTCGGCGAGGCGGTGGAGCTTGCCGAGCTCGGCTGCCGCGTCCAGGCCAGACGCTGCCAGACGCGGCAGAAAGAGAACGGAGACAGGGCGCGGCGAAGGAGCGCTGCGGCCAGAAGTCGGAGCGAGACTCGCGTAGCCCGAGAAGGCGCCTTCGCGCGCCGAGAGACGCTCCATCTCCGCGGCGAGGGAGCGCCGGATCGTCCAGGTCCAGGCGTAGTTCGCGACCAGGACGAAGAGCCAGAAGTGCAGCGGGACGAGACCTGCGCTGGTGGCCGCGAAGGTCGCGAAGCTCGCGAGCGCGGCCACTCTGCCCGCAACGACCAGGCGCGGATGGTGCTCTCCCCAGGGATTGCCGGCTGCCCACTCGACGAAGCGCGCCGTCGCCGCCGAGGTTGCGGCGAGGGGCAGAGCTGCAACCTCGAGCTCCTGCCGCAGGTCGAGCTCCGGCGCGAGCTCGGCAACCGCGACTTGCCGTCCGACGACTTCACTTACCGAGCTTTTGCTTTCTGTAAGCCAACACGCCAGAGTATCGCGGCCCGAAGGCGTCGCGACCGCGCCGAGCCATTGCGCGACCGAGGCCGGACCGAAGAGATTCAAGTCCCTTGCCGTAGCCTCCGCGGTGGCCATCTCCGGAAAGGGCAAGACCGGGAGCTCGTCGAAACGGCGTTGGAAGCGCCGCAGAGAATTCTCGTTGACGGTGCGCCGGGCGGCGAAAGCGCGCTCGCGCCGGATCACCCGCTCGTGCCAGGAGACGAGAGCCGCGAGCGCTACGAGGCCGGCTGAAGCGGCGAACCAGGGGGCCGTCCGACCCTTTCCCAGGCCGGCGAGTCCGAAGCCGAGTCCGAGCAGCAGGACGAGAAAGGCGCCGAAGCGCAGCCAGGAGATGCGCAGCGAAAGGGCAGCCTCGCGCCGCTCGCCGGAGCTCGCGGCAGCCGCCCGCTCGCGGTAGGTCTCTCCGGCGGGGCTGGGTATCGAAGTCACCCCTGGACGATAGCGCGACACCTTGTTCGAATCCTTTCGCGGTCGAACTGCGGAGGTTCAGCGAAGATCGCGCTTCAGGATCCTGCCGCAGCGCCAGAGGAGGTAGTGCACGTAGAGCCAGAAGTGCCTGAAGGCCGGATTCCGAGTCTCTTTGCGGTGATAGCGGAAGTAGATCTGCTGCGCGATCGCCGCCAGGCGGAAGAGGCCGAAGACTTCGTAAAAGGTCCAGTCCGGCTCGCGGATCGCCAACGCGCGGCAATAGGCGGTGACGACCTCGCGGCGCTTGAGCATGCCGGGCAGATGGGTCGGCTGGCGGCGCAGGGCGCGGAAGAGAGGATCGTCGCCCGCTTCGACCCAGTAGGCGAGGGCGCCCGCGAGGTCCATCAGCGGATCGCCGACGGTCGCCATCTCCCAGTCGAGGACGCCGACGATGCGCGTCGGCTCCTGCCGGTCGAGGACCACGTTGTCGAATCGGAAGTCGTTGTGAATGACGCAGGTCGCGACGTCGGCGGGGGCGTGGGCGGAGAGCCAGTTCATCACCCGGGTGGCGCGCGGTACGTTGCGGGTGCGCGCCCTGCTGTAGCGATCGGTCCAGCCGGCGACCTGACGCTTGGCGTAGCCTGCCCCCTTGCCGAGCTCGGCGAGGCCCGCGGCCTGCGGATCGACGCGATGGAGCGCGACCAGAGCGTCGATGAAGTGGCGGCAGAGTGCTCGCGTCGAATCGGCGGTGAGGCGAAGCCCGGGCGGGAGATTCCGGCGCAGGATCACGCCGTCGATCCGCCGCATGACGTAGAAGTCGGAGCCCAGCACCTGCGGGTCGGCGCAGTAGGCGATCGTCGCCGGGACGAGCGGGTAGAACGGTGCGAGTCGATTCAGAATCTCTGCCTCGCGTGCCATGTCGTGGGCCGATTTCGCCTTGGTACCGGCCGGTGGACGTCGAAGCACGAAGTCGTGCGACGGATAGCGCAGGCTGTAAGTCCAGTTCGAGGCGCCACCCGTGTACTGAGTGACGATTGGAGACGGGCTGGAGGCGATCTCCGGAACCCGGCCCTTGAGCCAGGCATCGACGCGGGCGATCGCGCCGGCATCCAGAGTTTCGCCGAAGCCGCTGCCGGAACCGCTCCCTTTCGGCATGCCCTGCGAGCCCTAGGGGTGGGTGACCAGCGGGGACGGAGGATCGTACTTGCGGAGCTCGAGGCGCGCGATCACGGCCCGATGCACCGCGTCCGGACCGTCGGCGATGCGCAAGGCGCGGGCCATCGCGAAGCAGGCGGTGAGCGGCAGGTCGTTGGTCAGGCCGGCGCCACCGAAGATCTGAATGGCTTCGTCCGCGACCCGCTGCAGCATGTTCGGGACGACGACCTTGATCGCCGAGATCTCGGCGCGCGCGGCGCGCGCGCCGGTCCGGTCCATCTTCCAGGCGGCGTGAAGGACGAGGAGCCGGGCGGAATCGATCGCGATGCGCAGCTCCGCGATGCGCTCGCGGTTGCCCCCGAGGTCGGCGAGCGGTCGGCCGAACGCCAGACGCGACCGGCTGCGGCGGACCAGGAGCTCGAGCGCCCGCTCCGCGGCGCCGATTGCCCGCATGCAATGGTGCACCCGCCCCGGTCCGAGCCGCCCCTGGGCGATCTCGAAGCCCTGGCCGAGCGCGCCGACGAGATTCGCGCGCGGCACGCGCACCTGGTCGAACTCGACCTCGCCATGGCCCGCCGGCGGATCGTATTCGCCGAAGCAGGGCAGCATGCGGACGATCCGGACCCCCGGGGTCGCGAGCGGGACGAGCACCAGGCTGTGCCGGTGGTGGCGATCCGCCTCCGGATTGGAGACCCCCAGGAAGAGGCCGAGCTCGCAGCGCGGATGGCCGAGCCCGGTCGCCCACCACTTGCGGCCGCGAAGCACCAGCTCGTCACCGTCCACCGTGGCGGTCGCCGCGAGATTCGTCGGATCGCTGGCAGCCACCGCCGGCTCGCTCATGCAGAAGGCGGAACGGATCTCGCCCGCGAGCAGGGGCGCGAGCCAACGCTCCTTCTGCGCCGGCGTCCCGTGGTGGAAGAGGACCTCCATATTGCCGCTGTCCGGGGCGTTGCAGTTGAAGATCTCGCTCGCCAGGGCGCTCGCGCCCATCGCCTCGGCGAGCGGGGCGTAGTCGAGGGTCGAGAGCCCGGCGCCGAGCTCGGGGTCGGGGAGGAACAGATTCCACAGCCCGGAGGCCCGCGCCCGGCCCCGCAGCTCCTCGACGACGGGCGAGGTCTTCCACTGCCTCCAGTCGCTCCCTGGGCAGCTGTGGGCGAGGTCCTGCAGCACCGCCTCCTCGACCGGCTCGACTTCGGCGGCGAGGAAGGCACGGAGGCGCTCGAGAGCGCTCTCGGCGAGGGGGGAGTGGGCGAAGTCCATGGCCTGCCGAGTATGGCGCAACCAGGAGATCCGGGAGGTGCGGGAGAGGCGGAGGCCGCAAAAAAGGGGAGGGAGACCGGGGCTTGCCACCCCGGCGGACGGTGGATCTCGGTCGGAGGGACGGTATCGTCTTGGGGGGTAGGAAGGGAGGCTCGCGATGCGGATCGGGATTCCGAAAGAGACCCACGCGCACGAGCGGCGGGTCGCGCTCACGCCGTCGGGCGTGCGCGCCCTCGTCCATGAGGGGCACGAGTTGCTCGTCGAAACGGGAGCCGGAGTCGAGGCCGGGCACGCGGACAGCCAGTACGAGGCCTCGGGCGGCCGCATCGTCTTCGACCGGATGGAGATCCTCCTCCGGCCGCAACTCCTCTCTTGCGTCTTTCCGCCGCGGCCGGAGGAGTTCAGGCTCCTGCCTTCGGGTCAGATCGTGTTCGCTTTCTGGGGACTCCCGGCGGCGCATCCGGAGGAGATCGCGACGCTCCTCGCGAGCGGCGTCACCGCCGTCGGCCTCGAGGCGATCGAGGACGAGGAGGGCAACGCCCCGATTCTCACCTCGATGTCCGAGATCGCCGGCGGGCTCGCAGTCGTCTTCGGCGCCAGCCTCCTGCTTAACACCGGTTCGGGTCCCTGCGGGCATCGCGGACGAGGGATCCTGCTGGGCGGCGCGCCCGGCGTACCGCCGGCGCACTTCGTGGTGCTCGGCGCCGGCGTTCTCGGAACGAGCGCGGCGCGCGCCGCGCTCGGTATCGGGGCCCAGGTGTCGATGCTCGACTTGGCGATCGAGCCGCTGCGCCGCGCCCGCGAGGCGCTCGGCCCGGGCCTGACTACGATGCTCTCGACGCCGCCCAACATCGAGAAGGTCGTCGCCTTTGCCGACATCGTGCTCGGCGCCGCCGCGGTGCGCGGCCAGCGCGCCCCGGTGCTCGTCCGGCGCGGAATGCTCGCGCTCATGCGCCCGCAGAGTGTCGTCATCGACCTCGCGATCGACATGGGCGGTTGCTTCGAGACGTCGCGCCCGACCTCGTTCCCCGACCCGACCTACACCGTCGACGGCATCGTCCACTTCTGCGTGCCGAATCTGCCGTCCGTTGCGTCACGCTCGGCGACGCTCGCCCTGACCAGTGTCCAGCTGCCGTACCTGTCTGCCGTCGCGCGCGACGGCATCGAGTCGGCGGCGCTCAGGCATCGGCGCCTCGCGCGCGGCGTCTATCTCCATCAGGGAGCCTGCGTGCACCCAGCGCTCGCCCGCGTCCACGGTCTCGTTGCCGCTCCCTGGCCGCCAGCGCCTCCCCCGTCGCCCTCGACCGGGAAGGAAGGCAGCTAATGCAGTGGGACGAGGCCTTTCGCCGCAAGGTGACGACCGCCGAGGAGGCGGTGAAGGCGATCCGCTCGGGCGATCATGTCTGGATCCACGCCGGCTGCTGTGCCCCGACCGAGCTCATCCAGGCGATGACCGCGCGCGCCGGCGAGCTCGAGGGGGTCGAGGTCATCCACCTGATGGTCCTCGGCGAGGCGGCATATGCGGCGCCGGAACATGCGCACGCCTTCCGCCATCGTTCAGTGTTCACTGGTGCGAATGTCCGCGACGCCATCGCCGACGGCCGCGCGGACTACGTGCCGATCTTCCTGTCGGAGATCCCGCGCCTGATCAACTCCGGCCTGCAACCGGTGAGCGTCGCGTTGATCCACCTGTCGCCCCCTGACGAGCACGGCTTCTGCTCCTATGGCGTCGGTGTCGAATGCACCAAGGCCGCGGCGGAGCGCGCCGAGACGGTCATCGCCCTGGTCAACCGCCAGATGCCGCGGTCGCTCGGCGACAGTTTCATCCACGTTTCGAAGCTCACCCACGTCGTCGAGATCGACCGCCTGCCTGTGGAGCTCCCGATGCCGGGCGAGGTCAGCGAGGTTTCGCGCGCCATCGGCGCCCAGGTCGCGGAGCTGATCGAGGACGGCGCCACCCTGCAGATGGGCATCGGCGAGATCCCCGACGCGGTCATGCTCTTCCTCACCCGGAAACGCAACCTCGGCATCCACACCGAGATGTTCTCCGACGGCACGATCGATCTCTTCGAGAGCGGCGTCATCACCAACGAGGCCAAGACCCTCCACCGCGGCAAGATCATCGCCTCGTTTGTGCTCGGCACGAAGAAGAGCTTCGACTTCCTGCACAACAACCCGTTCGTCGAGTTCCATCCCAGCGACTACGTCAACGATCCGTTCATCATCGCCAGGAACGACAACATGGTGGCGATCAACTCTGCGATCGCGATCGATCTCACCGGCCAGGTCTCCGCCGACTCGATCGGCAGGCGGATCTACTCCGGCTTCGGCGGGCAGGTCGACTTCGTCCGCGGCGCCGCGCGCTCGAAAGGCGGCAAGCCGATCATCGCGCTGCCTGCGACGGCGAAGAACGGCCAGGTCTCGCGCATCGTCGACGTGCTCGCCGAAGGAGCCGGCGTCGTCACTTCGCGCGCCGACGTGCACTACGTTGCGACCGAGTTCGGCATCGCCAGTCTCTTCGGCAAGAGTCTGCGCGAACGTGCCCTCGAGCTCATTTCGATCGCCCATCCCGACTTCCGCGGCGAGCTGCGCGAGGCGGCCCGCAAGAGGAGATTGCTCTGATGTCCCCCATCGCTTCGACAACTCCACTGACTCCGGCGACGCCGACTCCTCAGTCGCCCACGAACGGCAGCAACGGCTACGTCGACACTCCGTGGAGCGAGCGCTTCGCGAAGCGCACCGAGGGGCTCACCAGCTCGATCATCCGCGAGCTCCTGAAGTACACCCAGGACCCGGAAGTGATCTCCTTCGCCGGCGGGATGCCGGCGCCGCAGGTCTTTCCGGTGGCCGAAGTCGAGGCGGCCTGCCACAAGGTGCTCAGCGAGCAGGGGCGTCTCGCCCTGCAGTACTCTGCCACGGAGGGCTATCTCCCGCTGCGCGAGATGCTGGTGCGCCACATGGAGCGCTACGGCATCCGGGTCACGCCGGCGAACGTCCTCATCACCTCCGGCTCGCAGCAGGCGCTCGATCTCATCGGCAAGCTCATGATCAACCCAGGCGACCGGATTCTGGTCGAGGCACCGACCTACCTCGGTGCGCTGCAGGCTTTCAACGCCTACGAGGCGCGCTACCTCACCGTGCCGATCGACGCCGAGGGGATGCGGGTCGACCGGCTCGAGGAGGAGCTGCGCTCGGGGCCGAAATTCCTCTATGTGCTGCCCAACTTCCACAATCCGGCCGGGACGACGCTGCCGCTCGCGCGGCGCAACCGCCTGGTCGAGCTCGCGAGCCGCTACGGCGTGCCGATCCTCGAGGACGACCCGTACGGGCAACTGCGCTACGAGGGCGAGCATCAGCCGCCGCTGGTCGAGATCGACTCCGAGTACCATGGCGAGCGCCAGGGGAAGGCGGCCGCCAGCGGACAATTTCGCGGCGGCGTGATCTACATCTCGAGCCTGTCGAAGACGCTGGCTCCCGGCCTGCGCATCGCCTGGGTCGTGGCGCCGGCCGACGTCATCGGACGGCTGGTGCAGATCAAACAGGGCGCCGATCTCCACACTTCGACCTTCAATCAGATGGTGGCCTATGAGACGGCGCGCCACGGTTTCCTCGATCAGCACGTGCGCAAGCTGCGCGATTTCTACCGCTTGCGCCGGACGGCGATGCTCGACGCCCTCGCCCGCCGGATGCCGGACGGCGTTCATTGGACCGAGCCTCAGGGCGGCCTCTTCCTCTGGCTGACGCTCCCCGAGGGCCTGGATTCCACGGCCATTCTGCAGGAGGCGGTGAAGGCCAAGGTGGTCTTCGTCCCCGGGTCGGCCTTCTATCCCGGACGGGGCGGGGAGCGCTCGATGCGCCTCAATTTCTCCTACTGCACGCCGGAGGTCATCGAGGTCGGCATCCACCGCCTGGGCGAGGTCGTCGCGAGAGCGCTCGAGGCCTAGACCGCCAGGCGCTTCCTGGATTCGACGACCAGGACGGAAGCGATCCAGACCAGGTCGGCGACCGCGAGGTGCACGAGCTGAAGTGGCACTGGCGCGAGGAGCGCCAACGTCAGCAGCCCGATCGAAAACTGCAGAAAGAGGAGCCCGGTGAGGAGCGCCGCCCAGGAGGAGGCGCGTCGAGCGGGGAGCGAATGCGGAGCTCGACTGGCCAGACTCGCTTTCCTCACCTCCTGAGCGAGGTAGAGCCAGAGGAGCCCGGTAGCGATCGCGACCAGCGGATGGAGCGCGCGCAGCTGGATCAGGAAGTGCGCCGTCGGGGAGAGGTCCTGCGCCAGGCCCTGGGCGAGCGACTGCGCAGGAAAGAGCGTGTCGCCGAGCGCCGCAATCGCGCCAGTCATGGCGGTCAAGAGAAGGGCAGCAAGGGAAAGGCGTTCGACCCAGGTGCGGCGTCCAGGAAGCGGAAGGCCGGCCTTGACCTCTCTTGCCGAGAGCTTTTCGGCCGGCGTGTCGTCTCGGGATCGTTCGGCGAGGAGCGCCAGCACCGCGAGCAGCAGGAAGGTGTTGACCAGGTGCCCGGCCATCCAAACGGCGCGCGGCGCGGAATTGTTCTCGCCGACGTATCGGAGCAGCACGATACCGGCGCCGATCGCCGCTTCGCCGGCCATGAAGAGCATCGCCAGCCAGCCCAATCGGCGCTGCGCTCGAGCGCGAGCGCCAGGCCCTGGGTACCGGCGAAGTGTTCGAATGCCGAGCACCAAAACGGCGATGAGCGCCAGAGCGCTGGTCACGCGATGCCCCAGCTCGATCAGGGTCTCGAGCTTCGGATCCTGTGGCACGACGACTCCATTGCACAGCGGCCAGTGCTGTCCGCAACCGGCGCCGGAGCCGCTGGCGCGGACGTACCCGCCCCAGACGATCACCAGCACGTTGACCGTCAGGACGAACCAGGCGAATCGGGTATAGGAAGAAAGTTCGGAACGGCGCTTCATCGGGAGAAATGTATCGCGGTATCCTCTCCCTGTCCCGATTCGATCCGGCGCCGCGGCCTCTCGTTCTCGACCCGCTCTTGGATCGGACCTTTTCCGGAGACTCCGCATGACCGCAAGCAACCCGCTTCTCGCGCTCGTCGATCTCGGGCAGTCGGTCTGGCTCGATTTCATCCGCAGGAGCTGGCTCGAGGACGGCACGCTCGCGAGGCTCATCGCCGGCGACGGCGTTCGCGGCATGACCTCGAATCCGGCGATCTTCGAGAAAGCGATCTCCGGCGGCCGCGAGTACGACGTCCAGATCGCGGCGATCGTGGCCAATGTCTCCGGCCCGCTGCCGACACCGCTCGCGGTCTACGAGCAGGTCGCGGTGACCGACATCCGCCAGGCCGCCGATCTCCTCGCCACGGTCTACCGCAGGACCCACACCCAGGACGGCTACGTCAGCCTCGAGGTCTCTCCCGAGCTCGCCGAGGACGCCGACGGTACGCTCGCCGAAGCGCGCCGCCTCTGGCACGAGGTCGACCGGCCGAACCTGATGATCAAGGTGCCGGGGACGAAGACCTGCGTGCCGGTCATCCGCGCCCTTCTCGCCGAAGGGATCAACGTCAACATCACGCTGCTGTTCTCGCGCCAGGCGTATGCAGAGGTCGCCGAGGCGTATCTCGCCGCGCTGGAGGAAAGGCTCGGCAAAGGGCTGGCAGTGGATCGCCTGGCGTCGGTGGCGAGCTTCTTCGTCTCGCGGATCGACACGCTCGTGGACAAGAAGCTCGACGAGAAGACCAAGGCCGCGACGCCCCGCGACCGCGCCCGCCTCGAGGCGCTCAAAGGGAAGATCGCCATCGCCAACGCCAAGCAGGCGTACTCCCTCTTTACCGGTCTTTTCGCGTCCCCGCGCTGGCAGCGTCTGGCCGCAGCCGGTGCCCGCCCGCAGCGTCTGCTCTGGGCGTCGACTTCGACCAAGAACCCGGCCTACCGCGACGTGGTTTACGTCGAGGAGCTCGTCGGAGCCGACACGGTGAACACGATGCCGCCGGAGACGATCGACGCCTTCCGCGATCACGGCGTCGCCCGCGCGACGCTCGGCGAAGGCCTGACCGAGGCGCGCAAGCAGCTCGCGGAGCTCGCCGCGCTCGGGATTTCACTGGATGCCGCGACGGATGAGCTCCTCGCCGACGGCGTGGCGAAGTTCGTCGAGCCGTTCCGCAAGCTCCTCGGCGCGATCGCGCTCAGGAGCTCGGAGCTCGCACCTCGGCGCTCGCCGGGGGCGAGATGAACGCGCGTCTGCCGGCGGAGCTGCGCACGGCGTTTTCGCGCGCGGCGCTGGATTGGATGGACACCGGGAAGACCGCCCGGCTCTGGGCGCGGGACGCGACGCTGTGGACGGGGCGCGACGAGGGTCGCTGGCTCGGTTGGCTGGACGCGCCGGAGCGCGAAGCGGCGCGCCTCGGGAGCTACGCCGAGCTCGGCCGGGTCGCCGCGCACAAGGGAGTCCGTGACGTCCTTCTCCTCGGCATGGGCGGCTCGTCGCTCGGCGCGGAAGTGCTGCGGCGCTCGTTCGCGGAGTTGCCCGGCGCGCCGCGCCTGCACGTCCTCGACTCGACGCATCCCGATCAGATCCGCGTCTTCGCCGAGAGAATCGATCCCCGGAGTGCGTGGGTGGTCGTCGCGAGCAAGTCGGGCTCGACCGTGGAACCCAACCTCCTGCTGAGCTTTTTCCTGGAGAGCTTCGCATCGCGACTCGGCGGCGATGCAGCCGCGCGCTTCATCGCGATCACCGATCCCGGCTCGGCGCTCGACGAGCTGGCGCGGGAGAAGAGGTTCCTGGCGCTCATCCCCGGGGAGCCTTCGATCGGGGGACGGTATTCCGCGCTCTCGCCGTTCGGCCTCGTACCGGCCGCGCTGCTCGGTATCGACCTGCCGCGCTACCTGGAGCGCGCCGCGGAGCTTGCCGCCTCCTGCCATGAGCTGAAGGTTCTGGAGAACCCCGGGGTCGCTCTCGGGCTGACGCTCGGGGTCGCGGCGGCCTCGGGCCGGGACAAGCTGACGTTGATTCTCGCCCCGGAGATCGCCGCTCTGGGTGCCTGGCTGGAGCAGCTGATCGCGGAGTCGACCGGCAAGCTGGGCAAGATGATTCTGCCGGTGGACGGCGAGCCGCTGGCGCCACCGAACTGGTACGGACGGGACCGCCTGTTCGTGGTCGTCCGCTATGCGGGGCGGCTGACGCAGGACCAGGAGGAGGCGGTGACAGCGCTGCTCGCCGCCGGTCTGCCGGTGATCGAGATCGACTGTGCGGACCTCGCGTCGTTGGGCGCGGAGTTTTTCCGGTGGGAGATCGCGGTCGCGGTGGCAGGCTCGCACCTGGGGCTCGATCCGTTCGATCAGCCGGACGTCGAAGCCGCGAAGGTCGCGGCGCGGGACTTGACCCAGGAGGTGGAGGAGACCGGCGCGCTGCCGCGGGAGAGCCCGTTCTACGCCGAGCACGGCGTCGAGCTCTTCGCCGACCGGGACGAAGCCGCCGCGCTCTTTCTCGCCACCGACGAACGGTCGCTGGGCGGCCTCCTCGCGGCGCATCTCGACCGCGCGCGACCCGGCGACTATGTGGCGCTCTGCGCCTTCCTCGAGATGAGCCCCGAGAACGAAGCCGCGATGGCCGAGCTCCGCGACGCCATCTCCAGAACCACCGGCGTCGCCAGCACCCTGGGCTTCGGTCCGAGATTCCTCCATTCGACCGGCCAGGCCCACAAGGGCGGACCGGCCAGCGGCCTCTTCCTCCAGCTCACCGACAAGCCGACCGCCGATCTCCAAATCCCGGACCGCCGCCTGACCTTCGGCCAAGTCATCGCCAGCCAAGCCCGCGGCGACTTCCAAGTCCTCACCGAGCGCGGCCGCCGCGTCCTCCGAATCCACCTCGCCATGGGCGCGGAGAAGGGCCTGAAGCGCCTGCTGGGGGCGGTCGGCTGACAGGAGCGGCCCCTGTGGCAGAGGCTCCCGTGAGAGTCCTTAGTGAGGACAACCAGGTCCGCTTGCACGAGTGGCACGCTGCAGGGAGGAGTCGTGACGCCTAGTCAGAAATCGACCCTGGCCGCAGAGCTGCTGCGAGCGACACAGCTCGGATACCTCGCTGCTGCAGCGACATCCATGATCCTAGAAGCCGACCCGAGAACTGTCTCGGGCACGCTGAGTCGGCGCATAAAGAGCTTGGCTCAAGACGGCAGACCTGTAAGGGCGACGGCGATGTCGCCGCGAGATATCAAGAAGCGCCGCAGCGAGCTCCCTGGGTTTGTGGTTGACCTTCTGCTCCTGCATCTGCTCTCCGTGTGCCACTTCCGATTGGCGGCAGCCGCAGGATGTAGCGAGACAGATGAGGCACCTCGAGTAGAGGAGCTTGTGCGAGAACTGAGCGGAACCAGCGGAGTTCACCAGCGCAAGTGGTGGTACCGCGAACTCGTGCTCCTCGCCGAGATACGGAACGCCATCGCCCATGGTTCGGGAAAGGTGGCGCTTCCAATTGGCCGTCTTATCGCCTCAGGCTGGACTACCGAAGAACTCAAGGCTGACGAGCGCTTGCGGCAACGCTCTTTCGCGACCGTACTTGGGTTCAAGAGGGTCGTTCGCACTGCACTCAACCAGATGGCGCCACGATGGTTGCTTTCCTCGACCTCCATCATGGGCACGTGAAAGCGTTGATGTCCGCTGCAGTAGTTGGGAGCGTGTTGAGCGGGTTCGAGTAGGTCTGGACGTCGAGCGGGTTGGACACACGCGTGATCGTCGCTGTATATGCCTGACTGGTTAAGCCGCTAACGAAAACCCAGTAGTGGTTGAAAGGCGGGACGCACGCGTCGACCATCTTCACGCCCATCTCGAAGTTGCTCGGACCGAAGAACCAGAAGAAGACCGACTCGTCCGACTCCGCGCGCTGTCCTCCGAAAGCCATGACTTGTGCGGCTCCCGTTTCGCTTGCGGTTGTCCACTGCACTTCGACTTTGAACTTGCCACCGAGGAGACACGCGGTGTCGGAATCGGGCACGCAGCCATTCCCGTCGCTCGTCAACGCGTCGATCGCATCTACTGCATCGAGCAATCCATATCCGGAATCTCGATCAACCCCGGGCGCCATGATGTCCAGAGCGCTGGACGCGAAGGCCTGTCGCACCTGCGCTGGCGTCGCTCCTGGACTCGCGTCGAGCATCAAGGCCGCGATCGCAGCTGCGTGAGGAGCTGCGGCGGAGGTGCCAAGGAAAGGATTGAATCCGCCTGGCGTGGCCGTTGCTACGCCGTCCGCCGCAGCAATGTCGGGCTTCTGGCGGAGGCTCCCGCCAGTCGCAAGATAGTTCCCCGGGGTGATAGGAGTACTGTTCGCGTAGTAGAAGATCCTTCGTGGCCCGTCCGAGGAGAAATACTCGACTGGATTAGCAGCTCCGCCGGTAAATGCTCCACCGGCTGCTGTAGCTACATTAACCGCGGCCACGGAGAAGGCGCCTAACGCTGCCGAGTGGCCGTTCGTTTCTCCAGAAGTCGCAAACTGTAGCCGGCCCCGATTCGTAGCCAGATGCAGAAACCTCGAAGGAGCTAGACCAGCATAATTCACCACGACGAGCTTCATCCCAACAGGCGGACCAGCAGGAAGAACTTCGAGGGGAGTGTCATTGCCGTCTTGTACGTTGACGGAACACGCGAGCACTTGGGTCTCGTCGGCGCTGAGCCCACAAAGATCGTAGTCGTTGGCCGAACCGCCCCAAGGATCGGACCACTGGAGGGTGATGATGTTCCCCTGGGTGGCGGTGAGTTGGTTGCTAAGGCTCCCGCCGAAGCTGTGAACTGTGCCGGAAGTCTGACCGAAATCGAACGTACCCCCAGCCGAAAAGTTTCCTTCCCAAGTTCCCGAGTTTGCGCTGGAGAGGTTTCCGGAGTTGGCTGCGCTCGAGAAATAGAGAACGCCCTGTCCTGCGACTTGGTCTACCGCCTGCGCAACGATTCCATCCTGGAAGACGGGGGCGGTGAGATGTGCAACATCATCCACGATCACATCGCAACCCTGGTTCGCCAGTTGGACGATGTTGTTGGCCATGCTGGCTTCAGATCCGAATCCAGTTGCAAAGAAGAGCTGACCAGCGGGCGCGAGGTCGTAGACGATCTCCAGCATCGCGGTGCCCTCGCTGGAGCCAGGCGACCCCGATTGCCCTGCCAAGACGGTTACGCCAGGGAGGTCGCCGGATGCCTGCGTGGCAGCAAGCGCGTCAACACTGTCGGAAAGGACGCCTACTTTGACGCCGCTCCCGTTGACGCCATAAAGGCTGCGCGCGACGATAGCCCGGTGCGCCACATCACCTTCCGATGTATTGATCCTGTTGAGAAGGGGCGGGATTGCTTCGACGATCCGCTTGACTTCAGCCCTACCCGCTATCGCCTCCAATGCTCCGACAGGGATCCAGGCGCGAACTGCATCGTATTGCGGGAAGGATGACTCGACCTCGCCGCCCGCCAGGCGGATCGCGCGAAGCAGATCGGGTATGACCTCTGCGGTGATGTCCACTTGCACCAGGTTGCCCGAACGCATCTCCAGCGCTGCCGGCAAGCGCGGGACACCGACCATCTGAGCGTCCTGTCGAAGCTCTCGATATTCATAGACCAGAGCGGTGGAGAGTTTCTTTAGAGCTGGGGAGCGGCTAGCCTTTTCCTCGAAGATGCGAGACAGCTGCGTGCGCACCTGCGCCGACAGATCCACGGGTTGGAGCTTCTGCGGCTGAGCTGCGAGACCAGCAGTGGATAGCACGAACGTGACGGCTAGAGCGGCGGTGCGGGCGAGCATGGGTTCCCCCTTCTAGAGAGAGCGGCAGTTAGAGGAGGCGCGAGCCCGGGACAGTCCGGGAGCCTGGCCTTGGCGGGAGATTGGGACGCGGCCGAGAAAGGCTCCGGGCAGGAGGGACTTCTGCCTTCATCCAGGTAAAACGAACGGCGGAGCAGAAGCGAACAGGTTCTGGCGAAGTTTCTTTTCAGCGCATCGAGCTCGGCCTGTGCTACGAAGAGCTGGCTCTGGCTAAAGGGCACCCCACGACGGCTGCGGCTCGCATGGCGACCAAGAGAGCGAGCCTGCGGCTGGCTAGGGCGATGGGCGGGTGCAGGCGCCTGCGAAGCGCTGACGAGATGCGGTTGGGCCCAAGAAAGCGAAGAACGAAGACCGTTCCCTTGTTTCTACCGCACACCCAGGGCGAGACGCTCGACGAGGCTCGGGCGAATCTCGAGGAGGCGGTGGCTCTCGTCCTCGAGGCGAATCGGGTTCTGGCTGAGGAAGAGCTGGCTGGGGGTGTACAATTTTCGACGCTATGAGTCGGCCCTCGGTTGTTCACGCTGATCCGGAAATCATGAGCGGGACGCCCGTCTTCGCCGGCACCAGGGTGCCGTTCCGTACGCTGCTCGACTATCTCGAGGGCGGGCACACGCTGGCTGAGTTTCTCGATGATTTCCCGACTGTTCGCCGGGAACAGGCCGTCGCCGGGCTCGAAGAGGCAGGTCAGGCCGTCTTGGAACATGCGCGTCCTGCTGGATGAGTCCCTGCCGCGGAAGTTGAAGGAACACCTCCCGGAGCACACGGTTTTCACGGTTCCAGAGATCGGTTGGGCAGGCAAGAAGAACGGCGAGCTGCTTCGGATTGCAGAGGAGCGATTCGACGTCTTCCTGACGCCCGATGCTCAACTGCCCGATCAGCAGAATCTCGCAGGCCTCCGGCTGAGCATCATCGTCGTCAGCGCCCGCTCGAGCGACATCGCCGATCTGATACCGCTGATTCAGACTCTTCGACACTTCCTGGCGCGAATTGCCCCTGGCCAAGTCATGCGCCTGAGCACCGAGCTCCGCTGAGGCTGGTGATTCGCGAGCCCATCGTGCTCTCTGATTGAAAGGCCGAGAACCGGCTCGCCATCTCCTCGACTACGCCGCCGATCCCCGCCCGATCGCCTGGTGGAGGTCCCAGTCGGCCTGGAGATGCATCCAGAGCTGCGGCGTGGTCCCGAAGCGGCGGGCGAGGCGGAGCGCGGTGTCCGCCGTGATGCCGCGCTTGCCGAGGACGAGCTCGTTCAGGCGGTTGACCGAGATGCCGAGCTCGCTCGCTGCGTCGACCTGCGTGAGGCCGAGCGGGCGAAGGAACTCCTCGCGCAGCATCTCGCCGGGGTGAATTGCCGGACCGAGCATGCTGGGGTCACGCGTGATCATCCTCGGAGCATACTTCGCGGGCATCGGAGTCCTCTACGGGCCCGACCAGGGATTGAGGAGCGCGACGCCGAAGGGTGCGAAGTCGGCGACGTTGCGGGTGACGAGGGTCAGACGATGATGCAGGGCGGTGGCGGCGAGGAGCGCGTCGACGACCGGGACCGGCCGCCCTTGGCTCTCGAGCCTGGCGACAGTACGGCCCCAGAGATCCGCGACCGAGGCGTCCACGGCGAGGATCCGATGGCCGAAGAGCCGCGGCAGGTCGCTCTCGAGCCAGCTCGAGAAGCTCGCCTTGCGCGGCGACTCCGGCAAGCGCGAGACTCCTTTGCGGATCTCGCCGAGTGAGAGAACGCTGAGGTGAAGTTGCGACGGCTCCGTGCTCTCGATCCAGCGCAACACGTTTCGATCCGGCTGCGGCTTGCGCAGCTCCGACAGAACGCAGGTGTCGAGAAGGAGACTCATAGATCGACGTCGCGCCCGGTATCCCGCGAGCGCTCGATGTCGATCTCGATGTCGCGCCAGGGCGAGCGCTGCAGGAAGTCGAAGAGGTTCTCCTGCGGCTGCGTGAGCCGCCGATACTCCTCGATCGAGAGCAGGACCGCGGCTTCCTGGCCCCGGGTGGTAATCAGCTGCGGCCCTTCTTCGCGCGCCTTCCGCATCACTTCACTAAGACGGTTCTTTGCCTCCTGAACTTGCCATCGAGCTGGAGCTGTCATGGCTAGACAGTCTAGCTGAAATGAAGAGGATTGGGAACAGTCCCGGTCTCCCGCCCTCAAGCCTCCCGGCGGCGCTGGTAGTGGCGTTTGGCTTTCGCCCGGTTGCCGCAGCTCTCCATCGAGCACCAGCGGCGGGTGTGGGTCCGGCTCTGGTCGAGGAAGAGCCAGGTGCAGCGGTCGCCGTCGCACTGGGTCACGCGCGCGAGGTCGGAAGAGACCAGGAGCTCGGCGGCGGAGCGGGCGATCGGCCAGAGGGGAGAGGTCGGCGCGAGGTTGGCTTCGAAGGCCCAGCCGAAGCGCGGCGCGCCTCGTACGGGCGCGCTGCCCGGGCTCCGATCGGCGGGCTCCGCCGGCTGCGCCTCCACCCGCAGGTGGGGGAGCGCCTCCCGCAGCATGGCGTTGAGCCGGGCCAGGTCGCGCGGTGGAATCTCCCTTTCGTGCGCGCGCGCCGCGAAGATCCCGTAGAGGCTCTCGCGCAGCGCGCATGCGGCCGCCAGGGCGGCGGCCGCCGCGGCGGGGTCACCGGCGGACCAGGCCGAAAGTCGCTCTCGGCGATCCCCGCCCAGCAGACCGGTCTGCGCACCGAAGGCGAGCAGGTCGTCGAAATCCCGCAGTTGGTCGCTCTCCGAGCGCGCGCGATCGCCCCAGCTGTTGACGAAGTCGAGGCAGAGAATCCCACCGGAAAGCTCGAACGGACCGCTGGCGGGAACACCTCCTGACGCCGGCGGGGGCGGGGTGGGTGGGAAATCATCCATCGAGCTCATTATAACCACTCTGAGGCTCTTGACAGGTTAATTTGTATTCGATACGATCTAACCGTCCTGATGACAAAAGGAGGTTATATGACCCCGACCGCCCCTGTTCTCCCCAGCACCGAAGCCAGCGAATCCAGCCGCTTCGCCGATCAGCTCGAACGCTCCTTCCGCGGCGGCGCCTGGCACGGGCCGTCCGTTGCCGAGGCGCTGGCCGGCGTCTCCGCAGCTCGCGCCCATCGGCGCCCGCTTCCGAGCGCGCACAACATCGTCGAGCTGGTCTTCCACATCACCTTCTGGCTCGATGGCGCCCGGCGACGGATCGAAGGCGAAACGATGACCGGGCTGGCGCCGGAGTCGGATTGGCCGGCCGCGGCTCGCGGAGAGAGCGACCCCGAGGCCGCTTGGCGCGCCGCGCTCGGGCGTCTCGAGGAGGCCCATCGCCGCTTGCATGCGACCGTCCTCGAGCTCGACGACGAGCGGCTCGATCTGGCGGTGGCCGGTGCGGATCCGACCCTGCGCGGAATGCTGCTCGGGATCCTGCAGCACAACGCCTACCACGCCGGCCAGATCGCCCTGCTGGCCAAGGCCGAGGCCGCGGGCGCGTCATGAGCGTCGCCCCCGTCGCTTCCGTCGCGGTCCGCGAGCGGCTGCGCGCCAGTCGCACGCAATTGGCCAGCCTCACCGCGTCGCGACAGGAGGAAGGACTCGTGGACCTCCTCCGGCGGGTCGACTCCGTGCTTTCGGAGATGGAGGTCGGGAGCTGGGGGATCTGCGCGGTCTGCCACGAGCCGATGGAGCGCGAACGGCTCGAGGCGGATCCGTTCGTCCGCGTCTGCCTGGAGTGCCTCACCCTCGACCAACGGCGAGCGCTCGAGCGCGACCTCGAAGCCGCCGCCCGGGTGCAGCGTGCCCTGCTGCCGGCGCGCAGCGTCGTGCAGGACGGCTGGGAGGTGGCGTTTCTCTGGGAGCCGCTCGGCATCGTCTCCGGCGACCATGTCGATGTCGTGCGTTCCGCCCGCGACGGTGAGCCGCTCCATCTGCTGTTGGGCGACGTCGCCGGCAAGGGAGTCGCGGCATCGCTGCTGCAGACCCATCTCCACGCCCTCTTCCGCGCGCTCGCTGCCGCCGAGGTATCGCTCTGCGAGCTGCTCGGGCGCGCCAACTCGCTGTTCAAAGAGGCGACGGCGGCGGCGAGCTACGCCACCTTGACGGTGCTGCGGCTCTTCCCCGATGGGCGCGCCGAGCTCGCCAACGCCGGCCACCCGCGGCCCCTGCTCGCCGACGCTCGCGGTGTGCGCCCGGTCGAGGGCGCCGATGTCCCGCTGGGGCTGCTTGCCGGTGCCGCCTTCAGCGCGCGCGAGCTCTCCGTCGCTCCGGGTGAAACGCTGCTCCTCTACACCGATGGCTGGACCGAGGCTGCGAACGAAGCGGACGAGGAGTACGGCATCGGGCGGGCCGCGGCGGCTTTTCGTCGCGCCTCGAGCCTCGCCCTGCCCGATCTTCTCGCCGCCTGCCGCGCCGATCTGGAGGCTTTTCTGGCGGGGGCTCCGCGCGCCGACGATCTCTCGCTGGTCGCCGTGCGCCGGATCGCGATTTCCGCGGGTTGACATTACGATGATGTCACTCTTAACATCATCACCATGATTCGCACGCAGGTCTACCTCACCGAGGAGCAGCACGCGGCGCTGCGCCGCGCGGCTGAGCGCAGTGGCGTGAGCATGACGGAGGAGTTGCGCCGGCTGATCGACCGCCAGCTCTTGGCCAAGGGTCGCGATCCCGTCTCGGAACGCGAACCGTACTTCGCCTTCGTTGGCATCGGCGAGTGTGGAGCGAGCGAGGTTGCGGAGCGGCACGACGACTATCTCGGCGAAGCGATCCGGCGTGCGGACATTCGTTGACACGAGCGGGTTCTACGCGCTCGCCAGCCGCTCCGACCGCCACCATCTCGCCGCAAGGGCTGCATTCTCCGCGCGCCGACCGGGCGAGTGGATCACTACGGACCATGTGATGGTCGAGACCTGGCTTCTGGTGCGCTCCCGGCTCGGCCATGGCGCGGCGCTCCAGTTCTGGGACGATCTCGCGCACGGCCTGGCGACGGTCGCCGGCCTTTCGAGCGCCGACCTTGCGGCAGCGCGCGGCATTGCGGAGGCCTGGCGAGACCAGGAGCTCAGTCTCGTCGACTGCACGAGCTTCGCTTTCATCGATCGACTCGGCCTCGACCGCGCGCTCGCCTTCGACACCCATTTCCGCATCTTCCGCTGGGGGCCAGGCAAGCGCCGCAAGCTGACTCTCGTCGGATCGTGAGAGGTCTCTCGCCGCAGGCTTCGCCGACAGAGGCTTCCTCCGAGAGGATCTGTCGCCTGGCCTCGGACTCTTCTCCGGTCGCGAAACTGCGGGACAACGTATCCTTCTTGCCCGGATCGGTTAACCACTGCCTGCGTCGATAGGGCGGCCGCGTTTGGCCGGATGGAAGGAGCGCGGGTGGAGACGGACGAGATCTTGCGCAGGGGATTCGACGTCGCCCGGGTGGTGCTGTGCGTCGACTGGTTGTGGAGCGCGCGCGATCTCAAGGCGACGAGCCGGGCGGAGCGGCTGGTCAAGCGCGATCCTGGCCTACTGGTTGCCGTTGATGCTCGCCTACAATCTGTTGGGTCCGGGGAAGGGATTCGCGGACAGCGTGCTGCGCGTGCGGTTCGTCCCGCCCGGTCGCGACGTTCTCGTCGTCGGCCTCGCCGCTCACCTGGGGCGGCGTGCTCTTCGCCTGCTGGGCGCGGCGGGTTCTGGGACGCAACTGGAGCAGCGTGGTGAAGCTCAAGCACGACCATGAGCTGATCGAGAGCGGCCCATATCGCTACATACGCCATCCGATCTACGCCGGCCTCCTCGTCGCCTTCCTCGGCACCGCGCTCAAGGTCGGCGATTGGCGGGGCCTGCTCGCGGTGGCGATCGATCTGCATCTCCTTCTGGTTCAAGCTCAGGCAGGAGGAGCGCTGGCCGACCATTTCGCGCGGAGTGTGCGGCGTCCGGGCGCGGACCTGGCGCTGCTGCCGGTCTCCCTGAGAGCCGCCTGGATCCTCGACCCGCGGAATCAGCGCGACGCCGGATCGGGCGCGCCGGCCGCGCGCTCGGATTTCCAACTCAGGGTGCGGTAGAGATCGACGACCGTCACTACGGCCACGATCGCCGCGGTGATCGCGAGCGATCCGACGACGACGAGCTGGGCGACGATCTGCTCCGCACCCGTCGCGGGCAGCGCTTGGCGGCCGGCGGTCAGGCGCGTGAGCTGCAGGACGAAATCCGCCCAGTAGGGGCGCAGAGCCGTGGCCAGCGTGAGCGCGAGGGTGCCGTCGATCGCAGTGCGAGTCGCCAGTCGCGGGCGCGTCCAGTAGGGGCGAAAGAGCGCCACGACGGAGAGCGCGATGCCGGCGGCGGAGAGCAGCAGGATCGGCCAATAGAAGCGGCTGTGAAAGCTCTCCCAGAGCTCCCCCCACGGCAGCTTGACGCCGAACCGGGAGGAATCGAACAGGCCGCTCGCCGCGCCGCTCCACCAGGAGAGGAAGAGCCATCCGACGACGACCTCGACGGCCGAACCGGCGCGCGCGATGCGCCGCGTGTCACGCAGGCGCGGCAGCCGGCGCGGATCCCACTCCTGCCGCGCTCCGAATCGGTCCCTGGAACGATCGAGCACGAGGAAGATCAGCGTGAGGATCGCGAATGCGAAAAGAGCGGCCTGGACGATCGCGCCGAACATGCCGAGCAAGACCGCAGTCCGGTTGTGCGACGTCAAGAGCGCCGGCAGGTGCGCCACCAGGAGAGCGGCGGGCAGCACGCCGAGCAGCACTACGCGCAGCACGAAGCGATAGACCACCGCGAGCGCCGGATCGAACCAGAACTTGCCGGGCAGCAGCCGCCCCGCTACGGTCATGGGGTGCCCGCAGCGCTTCAGGATCGCGATCACCTCGCCTTCCTGGAGCTTGCGCCCGAGCTCCAGCTCCTTGTCCTCGACCTGCGAGCGCAGGTCGTCGGCGAGCTCGGTGACCAGATCCAGCTGCGAGCCCGCAGGGAGCCACCAGCGGATGGCCTGGAGATAGCGGTCGAGAAGATCCATGACTTCTCTCCTAGAGAAACGTGTCGAGAGCGGCGTTGAGGCTGCGCCATTCCGCCGCGAGCTGGCGCAGGACGAGCCGGCCGTCGTGGGAAAGCTTGTAGTAGCGCTTGCTGCGCCGCTCCTCCTCGCGCCACTCGCTGACCAGCAACCCCTGGCTTTCGAGCCGCCGCAGCAGCGGGTAGAGCGTCCCCTCGTCGATCGCCATCCCCTTTTCGGCGAGCGCCTTGCGCAGGGTGTAGCCGTATTGCTCGGCGCGGAGCTGCGCCAGCACCGCCAGCACCAGCGAGCCGCGACGGAGCTCGAGACGGAGGTTGTCGATCGGTTCGGGGCTCATCTGTTTACTTTGCGATACATAGTGTGTGTCGTACAGTATACGCGAGTTCGGGTGCCGGGTTTCAGCCCGGGCGAGGTGCCAGCCGATTCGTCTTGCATGTGCATGAAAACATGAGACTTTACGGCCGCCTTCGGGGGCGGGGGCTGCGGTACGACGCGGCGCGGCGCGAGAAAATCTGACCGCTTTCGCAATCGGATTCGTTATTAGAGTGTGAGTAGGAGAGTCGCCCGGCGAGCGCGCCGGGCGGACGCGATGCTCTTCGAGTCGAGGAGCAGGGAGGTGGCGCCATGGAGAGCGAGGTTGCCCTGGGTTCCGTGAGAGACGCAGGCGGGCGCGAGGCGAGGGCCTCGCGAGCCGTGCGCGGGTGCTCGCCCGGTTGGACCCGGCGGCTGGCGATGACGGTGGGGGTGGCGCTCGCCGCAGCGGCTGCGCTCGGAGCGCCGGCGCCGGCCGCCGCAGCGCCAACGCCGATCATCGACGTGCACACGCATCTGTTCAATCTGCGCTACCTGCCGGTGCGGGGCATTCTCATCGCGCGCGGCGTGCCGAAGACAGTCGCGGAGGTGCTCGACCGGCTGCTGGTCGGAGCGACACCGCTCGCCGATCTGGCGCACCCCGCGGACGAGGTTCCCGCCGCCGACGCGTTGGATGTCGACACTCTGAGTGAATCGGCGGCGCGAAGCTTCGTCCTCGGCCGCATCCAGCGCGCCGGCGCCGATCGGCCGGTCGGTGCGACTGGCGAGCTGCTGACGCCCTCCGAGCGCCGGGCGCTGCGCAAGTACGTCGCCGGCGCGCCGCCGCGCGCCGACCTCGCACCCGGCGAAAGTGGCGACCTCGCGCTCGTCGGCGCGGCGCTCGACCAGGCGCGCTTCGCCCCGGAGCGCGAGAAGAGCTATGCGCGCTTCCTCGCCACCCTCATGCAGGACGAGCTCGCGATCGTACGCGCGGCGCGGCGCGACTACCCGGCGGTCGATCTGATGATCCACCACCTGATGGACATGGAGCGCCCTTACGACGACCGCCCCAGCCTCCCGAACGCCGGACAGATCGAGCGCCTGGCGCCGCTCGCGAAGCGATTCCCGGGCCAGCTCCTGGGTTTCGTGGCCTTCGACCCGTTCCGGCGCGAATTGGCGCTGCCGATCGTGCGGGCGGCGCTCGATTCCGGGGAGGCCATCGGAGTCAAGTTCTATCCGCCGAGCGGCTACCGGGCGTCGGGCAACGCTGCCTGGCCCGACAAGCCATCGTGGTGGAAATTCGCTCTGCGCGATCAGTGGCGGGCGCGTTACGGCGGGTGGACCGGCGCCGATCTCGACCGCGTGAATCACGCGCTCTTCGCCTACTGCGCGGCGCACGACATGCCGCTCCTCGCCCACTGCACGCCGAACGGCTTCGAGGCAGTCTCGGGAAAGAACGGCTACGGCGCAATGGCGGACCCGCGGGCCTGGCGTCGGGTGCTCGCCGAGTTCCCGAAACTGCGCCTGACCTTGGCGCACGCCGGCGGCGGCGACGGCTGGTTCTCGGATCTGCCCTGGGCAGCCGCCAGCGGTTTCGACAAGGATGCCTGGGATCTCGCGACGCGCTACGAGAACGTCTTCCTCGATTTCAGCTACAGCGACGAGGTGTTGGATCCCTCGAAGCTCGCGGCGCTGCGGCGCCGCTTCGAGGCGCTGCTGCCTCTCGCGCCCGACGGCCAGCGACCTTACGCCCTCGGCGACAAGATCCTCTACGGCAGCGATTGGCACATGGTGGCGGTGCTCAACGACCGGGCGCGCATCCTGTCGCTGCTCACCGGCCTCTTCGACGAGCCGGCCCTGGCGCCCTACCGCGCGCGCTTCTTCGCCGGCAACGCGGTCCGCTTCCTGCGCCTCGCCGAGTGGAACGCGACCGCTACGCTCGATCCCGCCCAGCATCAGGCGTTGTCCGCCCTGCTCGCCAGGGTGCGGGACGCCGAAGCGAACCGCTAGTCTCCGCACGACCCGAGAAAGGAGAACGCATGCCCCGCATCCTCTCGCTACTCCCCGCCGCGCTGTTCGCGGCGCTCCCGGCTCTGCTCGGCTCCGCGCCGGCCGCAGGCCAGACCGCAGCGCCGCCGGGCAGGCCTCTAGCTGCCGCCGACCAGCCGCCGCCCGGCAAACAGGATCTCTTCCTGCCGATGGCCGCCTTCGATCTGACGCCGGAGCAGCAGCGCACCCTCGACGCGTTGCGGCAGGATCCGTCGTCGGGCGCGATCCAGCTCTTTCGCGTCAACCTCAACGTCCCCAAGACGGCGGATGCGATCAACATCAATCTCGTGCCCGGCTCGACGATGATGCTCGCGACGCGCAGCCGCTCGGATCGCGCTCCCGACGACTACAGCTGGACGGGAGGCGACCCGACCGGTGCGCAGAGCGCCGCCCTGGTGGTGAAGAACAGTCAGGTCACCGGGACGATCCGCGACGGCGACCGGCTCTACCGGGTCCGCGCGCTCGGCGGCGGCGCCACCGCGGTCGTCGAGGTCGACACCAAGAAGCTCCCGCCCGAACATCCGCCGGCGTTCGACCGCGAGAAGCGCGCGCCGAAGGAGCGCCCGCCCGCGATGCCGGGCATCACGAAGGAGAGTGCGCGGGCCGCGCGAACTGCGATGGTTGCCCGGGCCACCGCTGCTCCCGGCACCGGCGCCCGCGCCGCGCGGCCCGACGGAGTCACCCGAGCCGATGCGCCGGGCGTCGGCGGCGGGGAAGCGACCCCCGTCGCCGGTGGCGGCGCCGACCATGCAGCCGAAGCCGCCGATGCCTGTGGCACGATCGATGTCCTGGTCGCTTACACCCCGGCGGCCGAGGCGCAGGCGGGCGCGATCGACGGGCTGATCCAGCTCGCAGTGGACGAGACCAACAACTCCTACGCCAAGAGCGGTATCCAGCCGCGGTTGCGTCTGGTGCGCACGGCGAAGACGACCTACGTCGAGTCGGGCGACATGGAAGTCGACGTGGCGCGGCTCGCCGCCCCGGCCGACGGCTTCCTCGACGAGATCCCGCCGCTGCGCGACGCCGCGGGGGCTGACGTCGTCGTGCTGCTCACCGGCAACGGCAACTTCTGCGGCATCGCGCACGACATCCTCGCCGACGTCGGCGGCGCCTACGCCGTGGTCGGCCAGAACTGCGCCACCGGCTACTACTCGTTCGGACACGAGATCGGCCACCTGCAGGGGGCGCGCCACAACCCGGAAGCCGATGACACCGCGAGCCCGTTTGCCTACGGCCATGGCTTCTTCTCGCTCGCCAACCGCAAGCGCACGGTGATGTCGTACGACTGCCCGGTGGGCTGCACGCGCATCGACGCCTGGGCGACGCCGCAGGTCGTCGTCGAAGGCGTGGCGATGGGCGACACGACGCTCCACGACGACGCGCGGGTGTTGAACGAGACCGCCTGTACGGTGGCGGCTTTCCGCGCCGCGGTCGGCGGTCCCGCTCCGGCGTCGCCGTCCCAGCCCTCGACGCCGGCCACCCCGGCGCCGACCACGCCGCACAAAGCTCCGGCGCTCTCCACCTGGAGCCTCCTGCTGCTCGCTGGCGCGGCACCGCTCGCGCTGCGGAGACGGGCGAGGGCGTGACGCAGGCGGGTCGCGCGGCGTTCGCGGCGACGCTCCTCGCCGCCGTGACGGTGCTCGGAGCGCCGCTCTACCGCGGCGCGCTACTGCTGCCCGAGGTCTCCGCTTGGGACCCGGCATGCCGCGCTTTCGCGGCAGCGGCCGCCGGCACGCTCGAGCTTCTCGGCGTCGCCGTCGCGCGCGATGGCGCGGTCCTGCGTCACCCCGGCGGCTTCGCGCTCGAGGTGACCGGCAATTGCACGGCCTGGCTGCACTGCGTACTTTTCCTTACCGGTCTTTTCGCGTTGCGGCCGAGACTGCGCCACGGACTCGGCGCCGCCGCTAGGGGCGTCGGCCTGATTCTGCTGGTCAACCTAACTCGCCTCGTCCTTATCTTCGCCGTCGGCGCGAGTGCGCCCACTCTGTTCGACTGGAGCCATCACGTCGCCGGCGAGGCGCTCCTCGCCGGCACCGTGCTGCTGCTCTGGTGGCGCGCCGGCGCGCCGCGAACCGAAGCGCCGGAATCCCTTTCGCCTGCCCTCAGGGCCGAATGATCAGGCGCGGATCCTGCGAGCTGAAGATCCCGCCGTTGTCGACTACGCCCACTCCGTAGCAGAGACAGAGGGGAGCTTTCATCGGCGGTAGCGTCGCGGTGTCGAACTTGCAGCTCTTGCCAGCGCACGGTGCGGCAGGCGGTGGCGTCTCACACAAGTAAGGGGCAGGTTTCTGATTCCATCCGATCAGCAGAGTCTTGACGTCGATGTCGCCCTCCCATTCGACGATTGCGCTCCTGCTGACAACGATGCAATCTTGGCCTGCGGGGAGAGTCGCGAGCTTGCCGACCAGGATCTTGCCGCTGGGGGCCTGGCACGTCGGAGGAATCTCACAGGTCATCTGCGTCGGCGGGGGTGGGGGCGGGGGCGGCGCCGGCGGCGGGGTGCCTCCGGTCTTGCAGGCGAGCGACGAAGCACAGAGCAACACGACTGCGTACGCGGCGACTCGATTCATGGTGCCTCCCTGGCGGCCGTGGCCGCCGACTCCTTCACTTTGCAGTCGACTGAGCGAGCATCTTGACGAAGCGCGGCTGCGAGCGCAATGGGGCGAGCTCGGGGTCGGTGCGGACCGCTTCGATCGGGTAGCCGGCGGCGAGGGCGCGCGCCAGGAGGTCGAGCGCCGGCTCGACTTCGGTCGCGATCAGCCGGATGAGCGCCGCCGAGTAGAGGATGTAGCCGTCGGTGGGAGCAAGCTTGAGGGCGCGATCGGCGTGGAGGCGCGCGAGGTCGCGGCGCCCGCTGCGGCCATAGGCGAACGCCAGGTCCGTCTCGAGCTCGGCGTCACCCGGCGTCACCGCGAGATCGGCTTCGAGCAGGTCGATCGCCCGCCGGTAAGCGGCGCGCGCCTCGGCTTCGTGACCGCCTGTCCAGCGCAGCGCATCCCCCAGGTTGCGCCAGAGCACGCCGTTGTCCCCCTGCAACGCGACGGCGCGGCGGTAGGTTTCCGCGGCCTGGGCGTAGCGCGCGAGCACGAACTCGCAGGTGCCGAGATTCGACAGCGCCGCGGCGGTTGGGCGGATGGCGATCGACCGGCGGTACTCGGCGAGCGCCTCTTCGTAGCGCCCGAGCTGCTGGTAGGCGACGCCGAGATTGGCGATGGCGCGTGTGTTGTCGGGCGAGAGACGAATCGCCTCGCGCAGACTGGGGAGCGATTCCTCGAACCTCCCCTTGCCCAGCAGGAAGACGCCGAGGTGGCTGTGCGATCCCCACCAGCCGGGCTGGAGCGCGACGGCACTCCGGAAGCTCGCTTCCGCCTCGGCGACCCGCCCGAGCTGATTGAGCGCCTCCGCGAGCCCGAAGCGGGCCTCGACCGAGTTGGGTTGGCTCGCCACCGCGCCCTCGAACTCGCGCGCCGCATCCAAGGGCTTTCCGAGCAGCATCTGGACACGGCCGAGAGTTTCGTGCGCTCCGGCCTCTTCCGGACCCTCGACGGTCGCCAAACGGCTCGCCGCGATCGCTTTCTCCGCCCAGTCGCGACGCTGGGTGATCTCGTACTTCGCGAGGTAGGCGCGGGCGCGGGCGGCCGCGACCTGGGGGGAATCGCCCAACTCGTCGAGGATATGCATCGCCGCGTCGACCGACGCTTCGTTCTCGTAGCGCCGCAGATGTCCGAGCGCCTCGAGATATCGGTCCTCCGCGAAGCGCGGCTCCGCTCGTGGTGCGCGCGCTCCCGCTGCCGGCACACCGAGGGCGGCGGCGACGAGGCCGGCGATCTCGTCCTGGAGCGCGAGCAGGCGCTCTGCCGGTCCCTCGGCCTGCCCGGCCGAGATCTGCCGCCCGTCTGCTCCCAGAATGGAAAAGGTGGCGCGGACCGTCGGTCCCTGGAACTGCAGCGTGCCGCGCAGGATCGCCTCGGCACCCGTGCGGCGCGAGATCTCGCGGGGATCGTTCGACTCGCCGCGCTCGCCGGCGGGCGGCTCGAGCGCCGCGGTCGGCAGTACCGCGAGACCGGCCGCCGCCGCGAGCCGGACGCTCACCGTCTCGGCGAAGCCCTCGCCGATCCGCACGCCCGCAGGAGTTTCGGAGAGATCGCGGAAGGGGAGGACGGCGATGCGCCGCAAAGTGCTCGCCGCTATCTCCGCGGTCACCTCGGCCGACCGGCCTGTGCCCAGGAAGTGCCAGGCGAGAGCGCCGGCGAGCGCGGTCAGGAGGAGGAGGAGGCCGGCCGCGGCCGCGATCCGGCGGCGGCGCCGTCGCAAGGCCAGCGCAGGCAACGTGCCGGAGCCGGCCAGGCTCCCGGCGTCGGTCAGGCGTTCGCGGATCGTGTCGAGCTCCCGCGCGAGATCGCGCGTCGAGGCGTAGCGGCCGGCCGGGTCCTTGGCGAGACAGCGCCGGACGACCCAGGTCAGCGGGGCTGGAATCCGCGCCTCGAGCTCCGCCATGCCCGCCGGCTCTTCGTTGAGAATGGCACCCAGGGTGTCGAGTGTGGTGGCTCCAGCAAAGGGGCGCTGCCCGGTGAGCATCTCGAAGAGGACGGCGCCGAAGGCGAACTGGTCCGAGCGAAAGTCGAGCGCGAGGCCTCGGGCCTGCTCGGGCGACATGTAGGCGACGGTGCCGAGCAGGCGCCCGGGCTCGGTGGAGAGCGCGGGATCGGAAGTCACCTGGTCGCCGGGTCCGCCCGGCAACGTAGGCAGGGAGGGCGGCGCCAGGCGTTTGGCCAGTCCGAAGTCGAGGATCTTGGCGAGACCCTCGGAGGTGACGATCACGTTCTCGGGTTTGAGGTCCCGGTGGACGATCCCCTTCTCGTGCGCCGCAGCGAGGCCGTGGGCGATTTGCGCCGCGATCGCGAGCAGGCCGCGCAGCGATGGAAAGCGCTCCTCGACCCGGTCGCGCAGGCTCTGACCTTCGACCAGCTCCATGGCGATGAACGGGTAGCCCTCGTGGTCGCCGACTTCGTAGATGGTGACGATGTTCGGGTGGTTGAGCGCCGAGGCGGCGCGCGCCTCCTGGGCGAAGCGCAGGGTGTGCTCGGGGCTCTGATCGAGACGCTCGGAGAGCAGCTTGATCGCGACCACACGACCGAGGCGCGGATCGCGCGCCCGATAGAGCCGGCCCATGCCGCCCTCACCGAGCTCGCGCAGAATCTCGAACCGTCCGATGTGGGAGCCGACGATCATGGACGGACCGCCGCCTCGCGGCGCGCGGGCGCCGGTCCGCCGGCGCGGAGCAGGGGAGGCACGACGGGATTATAGGCCCGCTGCTAGAGTGCGACCTCATGTCCGAAGACCCGCTTGCCGCGCCGACGACGGAGGACGAGGTTGCGGCCGCGCGCGTGCTCGCGATCGTGCGCAGCCATCTGCCGTCGTTCTGGCGCGACCGACCGATCTCCGCGGAGCTGCGGCTCGACGACGCCGGCCTCGGCCTCGATTCGGTCGACCTGCTCGAGCTGCTCGTCGCCTGTGAGCGCGAGCTCGGGAGGGAGCTGCCGGGCGACCTCCTGCTCGACGACGCGATGACCGTCGGCGATCTGATCGCGAAGCTCCAGGGCGCCACCCCGGCGCGCTGATCGTGCCCGCGCCCGCTGCGATCGCGCCCCCCTCTGCTCTTCCGGACCAGCGGGAAGCCCGCCACCTCCGCGTCGGCCGCGCGCTCTTCGATCGGGTCGAGTCGGCGCTCGCGGCATCTCGCCTTTCCGCCCGCGGGGCGCTTCTCGCCGCTGCGGCGCTCGGCCAACTGCGCGCAGTGCTCTCGGGCCGTTGGCCCTCGGCGCGCGATGTCGCGGCCCTCTATGGCTCAGGCCGGTTCGAGAGCCGCAGGGTCGCCTTCGCGATCGCGGTCCACGAAGCGCGAAACCGGCTGGTCGTCCGCCGGGTTTCCGGACAGTCGCTCGCGCCGTTCGCGCCGCTGGTGCGGTTTCGCGACGCGCGTGCGGCGGCGGCGCTCCGACCGCCGCTCGTCCTCGTCACCGCCCACATCGGCGCGCTCTATCTCCTCGATCTGGGCCTCGAGCAGGTCGCCGGGCCGCGTACCGTCCTGCGTTGGTCGGCGGTCCATGAGCCCTTTCCCGAGGAGGAGATCGCTGCGACCGCAGGCGGGCTCGAGGCGCGGACGGAAGCGCTGCGCCGCGGACTCGGCGCCCTCCGCACGGGCAAGTTCGTGGTGACCACGCTCGATGGCCCGCACGGCGCGGGCAGACCTGGCACACTCCTCGGGCGATCGCTGGCGGTGGGGCGGGGCGGCTTCGCGCTCGCGCGCGCGAGCGGCGCGCGCGTAGCGCCGTTGGCTGCGCTCTGGGAGGGCGGCCGGGTGGTCGTCGAGCTCGGAGCTGCGGTCGCGATGGGAACCGACTCGCAGGATGGGCCACAGCAGGTCGTGCGCTGGTTCGAGAGGCTCCTGCGCCGATCGCCCGGCCAGATCAGTCTCGGCTTGCTGCGCCAGCTGCTGCTCGGATCAGCCGTCGACCCAACCATCCAGGCGCCCGACGAGGACGCGATGCGGCGCTAGCGCAGAAGTCGCGAGTGCACGGCGGAGCTCGGCGTGGCGCAGCTTGCCGCTCTCCGTGCGCGGCAACGTTCCCGAACCGACGATGAGCACTTCGCCGGGCAGAAGTCCGATCGCGCGACGGATCGCCGAGGCCACGTCGCGAGCGAGATCCTCGGGTTGCCGCTCCAGCGGGTGCGACGCTTCGACCACGACCACGAGGACGCTGCCTTGAAGGTCCGTGCGGGCGAGGGTGAGGGCCGCCGCGGCGGCGACGCCGCCGACACGCTCTGCCGCCTCTTCGAGCTCGCGCGGCGCGTACGTCGCTCCGCCATGTTTCAGTAGATTGCGCCGTCGTCCGAGAACGAAGAGCTCGCCATCGGGACCGAGGCGGCCCCAGTCGCCGGTCGCGAGCCAGCCGTCGGCGAGAACGCGGGTGTCGCCCGGGGCGCCGTCGAAGTAACCCGAGAACAGGCTCGCGCTCTGGACCCGGATCTCTCCCGGCTCTCCTGGAGCGAGTTCGCAGCCGCGCTCGTCGACGATGCGCAACGCAACGCCGGGTAGCGGGCGGCCGCACGAGACGTTGCCCGCCGGGTCGATCGCCAGCGTCTCGCCAGGCCGGACCCAGGTGACCGTGAGCGTCGCCTCCGCGAGTCCGTATCCGGGACGGACGATGCCAGCGAGGTCGAACCTCTCCTCGAAGGCGCGAATGCTCGAGGCCCGGACCGCTTCGCCGCCCGAAACCACGCAGCGCAAGGCGCCGAGATCGAGCTCCCGCCGGCCGACGAGGCGCACCGCCGTACGCAGAGCGAAATCGGACGCGGCGGTGAACGTCGCACGCACGCGAGCGGCGGTTTCGAGCCAGGTGCCGAGCGTACGCACCGCCGGCGGGACGAGATGGGTTTCGACGCCGCAGATGACCGGCAGGATGACGAAACGGACGAGGCCCATCACGTGCCAGGGTGGAGCCCAGCCGGCGAGGACGTCGCCCGGAGCGGCGAGCAGCGGCCCGGCCGCCTGTTGCCGCCAGGCCGAGAGAGCGCGGTGGGAGAGAACGGCGAAGCGCGGTTCGCCGGTGGTGCCCGAGGTGAGCTGCAGGACCGCCGGGTCTTCGGGCTCGATCTCCGGGAGAGTGAGCGGCGGGAGCGCTGGATCGAAGGGCAGCGCGAGCTCCTCGAGGGCCAGCACCGGAATCGAGCTGTCCTCGGCGGCGAGGGCCAGCGGAGCGCGCGCGCCGGCGCTGGTGAGTGCCAATCTCGGGCGCCCCCGCGCCGCGCGTGCCATCGCGATCGCCGGCGAAATCTCGGGCGGGATCGCGAACGGAACCGCGCCCGCGAGCGCGACGGCGGCGAATCCGCGCACGAATTCGAGGCCGGCCGGAAGGACGAGGGCAACGCGATCGCGGGCCATGAGCCCCTGTGCGGCGAGCCCGGCGGCGAGCCGCGAGGCCTCGTCCAGGAGCCGGCCATAGGACAGCCGCTCGCCGCCGCAGGCGAAGGCGAGCGCATCCGGAGTCTCTCGCCCCCGCGCCATCAGGGCGGCGGCGAATTCACAATGGGAGAGGATCATGTGCTGCGAGAGTACCGAATAATTGGGGACTGTACCCACCATTCGATTGGGGACAGCCCCCATTCCCCGTCCCCTCTCAGGTCTTGCGGCCGGCGCCCGAGAGGTAGCGCACCAGAAAGATGAAGAGAATGAGGAAGGCGATGAGCAACAGATACTCGAGGCCCTTGGTCTCGAAGATGTTGACGTAGCGGTAGGTTTCCATGGTCTCTCCTCGGAGGGCTCAGGCCGCCGACTTCGTGTCGGCCGGACGCGGATACGGCAGCTCGTGCGCCTCGCGCAGCACCGGCAGGCGCAGCACGATCCAGCGGAAGACCCAGATCTCGGTGAAGACCACCGTCAGGGTCACAGTGAACTCCTGCCAGCTCGGGAAGTAGTGCACCGGAAGCTGCCAGTTGAAGGCGATCACCGAGATATTCAACCGGTTGAGCAGCACGCCGATGAGCGCTCCGGCCGCCGCCAGCCGCAGCAACCCGGGCCGGCGGTTGCGCACCGCGTAGGTGAACATCACGCACGGCACCAGCACGAAGCCGAGCACCTCCACGAGATACCAGGCCCCCCACCCCGTCGTCAGGAGATCCCACTGGCGCTCGTGCACGAAGATGAGCACTTTGAAGAAGTAGTAGACGAAGAGGGTGATCGCGGTGCCCTTGCCGAGCCCGAGCAGGAGATCGTCGAACGAGCCGTGCTTCTCGGGATGGATCTGTTTGCTGAAGATCCGGTGGGTCAACGTGCCTTCGAGGATGACCATCGACAGCCCGGCGAAAATGCTCGAGACCATGAAGAGGATGGGGATGAACTCGGTATACCAGAGCGGGTGGATCTTCGGTTTCGCCATCAGAAAAAGGGCGCCCAGACCCGCCTGGTGAAGGGTCGACAACGTGACGCCGAGGATCACCGCGCCCAGCGTCAGCGAGGCGAGGATGCGGCGCGCGCGTTTCCAGCCCAGCCATTCGGCGAAAGCCGGCGAGAGCTCGACCATTTCGACGATCATGTAGAGCAGGAAGCTCCAGGCGACCTGGAAGAGGACCGAGTTGTAGCCGAACGAGTTGCCAATGACCGGGTTGATCACGTTCCACGGCCGGCCGAGGTCGAGCACCAGCGCTCCGGCGTAGAAGATGTACGCGAGCAGGCCATTCAGCACCGTGGCGCGGATGATCGGGTGGTATTTCTCGAGCCGCATCACGTAGACGACGAAGGCCAGCACGTAGGCGCCGCCCGCGAGGGCGACGCCGGTCACGACGTCGAAGCCGATTCCGAGGCCCCACGGATGGTCCTGCGACAGGTTGGTGATCGATCCCAGGCCGTAGATGAAGCGCCGGACGAGCACGCCGATGCCGAGCAGGATGACCGGGATGGAGATCAGGTTGAAGGGCGTCAGGAACGGCGCCTTGGGTTTGAGCTCCGAGGCGAGGAAGCGCAGGAGAGGGAGCCGGTCGGCGGCGGGAGAGATGGGCATCGTGGTCATGACGCGGAGCCGTCCATCGCCTCGTCCTTCTTGTCGGCGAGCAGGTGGAGCCCGAGCTGCAGGGCGGGGAGACCGAAGAGCACCAGCGGGACCCCGTAGAGGAAGTCGCGGGTGTACTCCGGATAGGGCGTCGTGCCGAGATCGGTGCGGAAGCCGATCTCCTCGAATGGCACCGCCGAGAGGTAGAGCCAGCTGGTGCCGCCGACCTCGGCCTCGCCGTAGATCCGGTGCACGTAGCGCTCGGGATGGTGGTAGATGCGCAGGCGGGCGATCTCCATGAGCTCCCGCTTGGTGCCGAAGGTGAGCGCGTCGGTCGGGCAAGCGCCGACGCATGCCGGCCCCAGTCCCTGCTCGAGCCGCTCGTAGCACATCGAGCACTTCTGGATCTTCGGATTCCACGAGTGGTACTCGAACTTCGGGATGTCGAAGGGACAGGACACCAGGCAGAAACGGCAGCCCATGCACTTCCCCGAGCGCCAGATCACCGGCCCGGTGCGCGTCTTGTACATGGCGTTGGTCAGGCAGGCCGAGCCGCAGGCCGGCTGCCAGCAGTGCAGGCACTGCTTCTTGACGAAGACATCGCCCTTCGAGGTCGCGAAGCGGTTGACCACCGTCCATTGGGTCTCGCTCGTCGAGCGCAACGCCGCGAGAGCGCCGTCGTGCTCGATGTCGGGCACCGGCAGGTCGTGCGCCTCGGAGCAGGCGCGCTCGCAGGCGCGGCAACCGATGCAGCGCGTGGTGTCGACGAGGACGCCGACGAACTCCTCGGGATTGCCGTTCTCCTTGGCTTCAGCGCGGCCGGCCACGAGCGTTGCGCCGGCGGCGGTGCCGACCTTCAAGAAGGTGCGTCGATTCATGGTTTCCTCACTTGGCAGCCGCCGCCGCGGACGGCGAGGCGCCCGGATGCTCCGGACGGTGGTGACAGAACCCGCATTGAACGCTGGCTTCCTCGCCGGTGCCGGTCGTGTGGCAGCCCCAGCAGCTGCGATGGATCGAGACCTTGACGGTCGGCATCTCGATATTCAGGCCCGCGGCGCGCTCGGGATGGCAGGCCACGCACTTGCGCTCCACCGCGGGCGCCGTGGCACCGGTATGACAGACCGCGCAGTCGACCCAGAAATCGTCGAAGTAGTCCGGGTGCGGCACCTTGAGGCTGGCCGCCACCGTCTCGTGGTGGCAGGAGGCGCACTCGGCGCCGAGCTCCGCGGTATGCCGGAGATGCGGGAAGACGACCTCGCCGACCGCGGACGGCCAGCGAATCGTCTCCGGGATCGCGCCCGCGGCGGCGGGCGCCGCGCCGGCGCCGGCCGCCGGCGGCGAACCCGCCGCGAGCGGCAACAGACCGAACGCCAGCCAGGCGAGCGACAAACAAACGAAACGGACGCGCATGAGACCTCCTTGGTACTGCCCCGGATGGCGGCTCACACGCCGACCTTCGCGGTCGCGCCCGCGGAGCGCGCTTGCGGAGAGTCCGGCGGCGCCGGCGTACGCCCGGCGGGCGGCGCCAGGAAGCAGCCGGCGAAGGCGCGGCAGGCGGCGCGGCGCTCGGCCTCGTCGGGGTGCGGGCTCTTCTTGTCGACGGCGGGCTCGGCCGCGAGCTCCTCGGCCAGCCGGTCGGTGAAGCGGCGCACCTCGGACTGGTACCAGGCGAAGGCGTCGGCGCCGATGACGAGCTTCTCGAGGTCGGCGGTCAGCTCGCGCGGCTCGATCGTGCAGATCCAACCCTGTTCGTACGGGCGCAGACGCATGAGATCGAGCTGGTAGTCGAGGTCGTGGTTGACGCGCACGACCTTGCCGGTGAGCGGCGCCGAGAAGGCGAGCTCCTGGCCGTCGACCTTGAGGCTGAACAGCGGCTCGCCGCGGCGCATTTCACGGCCTGCCTCCGGCAGCACGAGCGCCTCGACCGGCCCGACCGATTTCTGGAAGAAGTCGTCGAGCCCGATGCGCCCCTCGCCGGTCATCTCGATCCCCACCCAGGTGTGCTCGGGCGAGACGTAGACGCCGCCCGGCACGTTGACCACCCGCGGCGAGCTCAGGCCGGCCTTCGAAGGCGTCACCAGGCGGATCTCGGGCGGCGTCAGACGTGCGCGGCGATCCTGCCGGCGAATCAGCAGGCGGTTCGCGAACTCGACGAGCTCGTCCTCGGTGAACGGCTTCTGCACGTAGTCGACGGCGCCGAAGCGCATCGCGTCCACCGCCGACTCGATGGTGCCGTAGCCGGTGATGATCGCGATGTCGATGTCCGGGCGCAGGTGATGGACGCCCTTGGCGACGTCGAGCCCGTCCATGCCCGGCATCTTGAGGTCGGTGAAGACGAAGTCGTAGTCGTACTTGCGCACCAGGCTCAAGGCCTCCGGACCGGACTCCACGGTGTCGACCGCGTAGCCTGCCAGCACCAGGATCTTGCGGAAGCTGTCGAGGATCACCGGCTCGTCGTCGACCGCGAGGATCCGGGCCCGGGGCGAGGCGACCTCGACGCGCTTCAGGCTGGTGGCCTCCTCGGCGAATTCGAGCTTCAGGCCGATGTCGAGCGCCCGCTGCCGTTCCCGCCGCGCGCGCGCCGTCTGCAGTCGCTTCAGCGCGAACCGGAGAGTGAGGTCGACGACGGCGAAAATGACGATCGTCAGAAGGACTATCAGAATGACCATCGCTTCTCCTTCTTCCCGCCGGTCCTCGTCGACACAGGCGAGTCGCCGGCACGGCGCGTGAGAGCGTCCAGCTCCGTCTCGAGGTCGGCCGGCGCGACACGCACCAGCCAGCCCGAGGAGAACGGGGCACGATTCAAGAGATCGGGGTCCTCGCGAACCGCCGGATTGACTTCGAGCACGGTGCCTCCGAGCGGCGCCCAAACGCGGTGAATCGACTCGTCCGCGGTCACGAGCTCGACGCAGGCCAGACCCTGGGTCAGGCGGGCGCCCGGCTCGGGCAGCACGAGCTCGCGGATCGGGGCCAGGAGGCCCGGCCAGCTCTCGGCGAGGCCGCAGGTCGCCGTGCCGCCGTCGAGCGCCACCCAGGCGTGCTGACCGAGGAAGTAGCGTTCGCCGGGGAGCTCGCCGCCGGAGCCCGGCGCCGCGGGAGGCAGGGCGTGCCAGGCCCCGAGCTCGACGGCCTTGAGCGCGCGGCGCACGACGCCCAGGAGCTCCGGCACGTCGAACGGCTTGGGCAGGAAATCGAACGCGCCCTTCTTGAACGCCGCGAGCGCGTTCTCGATGGTGGCGTAGCCGGTGATCAGGATGACCGGCAGGTCGGGCCGCTCGCCGGTCACGCGCTCGAGCAGATCGAAGCCCGAGAAGCCCGGCAGCATGAGGTCCGTCAGCACGACCCGGTGCTTGGCCTTGCGGATCCTGGCCAGCGCTCCGGCGACGTCCTCGACGCGATCGACGGTCAGACCTTCGGGGCGCAGAATGCGCGCCGCCGCCTCGCGCACGACGGGCTCGTCCTCGACCAGGAGCACGTCGAGCTCCGGTCTCATCACGCGCTCCCCGCGGTCGCCGTCTCGGACGCCTCCGCGCGCGCCTCGAGCGGCAGCCGTACGGTGAAGGTGGTGCCGCGGCCGACCTTGCTCTCGACGTCGATGGTTCCGCCGTGCTCGCTGACGATGCCCCAGCAGACCGCGAGACCGAGCCCGGTGCCCTTGTTCTCCTTGGTAGTGAAGAACGGCTCGAAGATCCGGCTGAGGTTCTTCTCCGGGATGCCGGTACCGTTGTCGGCGACCTTGATCTTCACCGTCGAACGGCCGTCCACCCGCTCGAGGTCGGTGCCGAGGAAGATCTGGCGATTGCCCGACTCGCAGGCATCGGCGGCGTTGACCAGCAGGTTGATCACCACCTGCTGCAGCTGGTTGGCGTCGGCGGCGAAAGGCGGCAGGTTTCGGGCCAGGCTCTTGGTGACCTGGATGTTCTGCACGCGGAGCTGGTTGTCGACGATGGCGAGGGCGCGCTCGACGATGGCGTTCAAGTCGACCTGGGTCTTGCGCGGCGGCACCTGGCGCGCGAAGTCGAGCAGCCCGCGCACGATGTCGCGGCAGCGCTTGGTCTCGTTGACGATCGTTCCGAGATCGCTCTTCGTCTCCTCGTCGGTGGCGCGCTTCAGGAGGAAGCTCGAATAGGTCAGCACGCCGGTCAGCGGGTTGTTGATCTCGTGCGCGATGCCGGCGGCAAGCCGGCCGACCGAGGCCAGCTTGTTCGACTGGTAGACCTGGTTGCGGGCCTCGGCGAGCCGCACGGTCATCTGGTTGAACGACGCGGCGAGCTGGCCGAGCTCGTCGCCGCGCGCCACCGGCACGCGATGTTCGAGATCCCCCGCCGCGATCTTCTGGGTCGCCGCGAGCAGCGTCTTGACGGGCTTGCCGACCCAGCGGTTGAAGAGGCCGACGAGGAGCAGGCTGATCGCCGCGATGCCGGCGAGCGCGATTCCGACCGCCGAGCGCCGGCCCGCAGCCACGGCGCGGTCGACGTCGGCGAGCGACACGGTGACGTCGAGAACGCCGAGCACCTTCTGGCCGGGGGCGTGGGCGTGGCATCCGCCGTCGGCGCAGGCCGGCTCGTTGGCGATCGGCGTGATGACGCCGAGGCGGCGGCCGCCGGCGGTGTCGCGGAAGACGCGCGTGCGCCGGCCGGCCGAGAGCTCCGCCACCGAGGTGCCCGAGGCATGGCAGCCGTCGCAGGCCTCGCTGTGCTGGTCGACGCGCGTGCCCACGAGCGTCGGGTCGGGCGAGTAGATGACCTCGCCCTCCTTGTTGTAGACGCGGATCTTCTCGAGCCCCGCCTGGCGACCGATCTGCTCGATGATGCGGTGCACCATCTGACGCTCGTTGAGCAGCATCGCGTGCCGCGTGCTGTTGCGGATGGTGTCGCTCAGGATGAGCGCCTGGCGCTCGACCAGGGCGGCGAGCTCGCGCTCGTGGGCGCGGCTGGCGAGCCAGGCGGAGGTGCCGAAGACCGCCAGCGACACGAGCCCGACCGCGAGGAGGACGCGCTTGACGATACGCGGCCTCATGGCGCCCCGGCCCCCCGCGAAGCCCGCTGCATTTCGACGCTCATCGCCACCGGCCCGTCGTCCCCAATCCGGAGGCGGCGAAGGAGTGAACCACCGGGGAGCGCCCTGGAGGCACGTTTGCTACCGAAGAGCTTTATCAGCGCCCGGCGCGCTACGCCGGAACGCGAATCCTGCCAGGGCGTTTCAACCGGAGGTCCGACACCGACCTCGAAGCGCGAGACCGCATGCCCTTCGACCTCCGCCTGCCATGGTCTGCGCCGCGCTGCGGCGCGGCAACACCCCACGGGAGAGGCGCCCGGCCTGCCTTAGGGGGTGGCCCCCGCCGGCTCTGCCAGCCAGGCCCGAATCTGCTCGTAGACCTCGCGGCGATCGAGGAGAGCCAGGTGGTTCATGTCGTAGCCGATGAAGCGCCGCGCGGCTGGAATCGCGAGCCGTCGCGCCGGGTCGGCATCGTCGCCGAGGGCGCTCGCGAGCGGGACCAGGCCGTCGCCGAGGATCGTTTTCGCTGCCGCTCGCGCCCCGGTTCCGGCGCCGAGATCGGGGCCTTTCGCGAGCGTCGCGGCGACGGCATAGCAGGCGACGCCTTGAGGAAGCGGCACCGCGACGCCGGGGCCGCGCTCGCGGGCGAGGCGTTCTTCGCGGCGCTCCGCAGCCTGCTCCGCGGGCTCGTCGGCTACGTTGCCGTAGCCGAGATCGGTGATGCCGGCGCTTCGGATCCTTCCCAGACGCGCGAAGGCTGCGGTATAGGAGGTCTTGTCGAGGGCGCATGTCACCCAGTTGCCGCCGCGCTCGAACGGCGCACCGAGATGGGGCGTGCCGAGGAAGACGATCTTGCGCAGCTTTTCCCGCCACAGAAAACCGCTGGCACCGGCGGCGGAGGTGTCTGCGAAATGGCAGGCGCTCCGCATGACCAGGCCTCCCATGCTGTGGGCGACGACGACGAGCTCGGCTACCGGTTCTCCCCAGTCTCTGAGGAACGCTTCGAGTCGCATCGCGAGCTCGCGCCCGTTGGTCGCGATCGCCCGGCCGCTGTTGTAGAGCAGGTAGACGGGCGTGAAGCCCAGATCCGCCGCGAGTCTCGCGCCGTGGTCGTGTTCCTTGCGCAGCCATTGCAGGTCGCTCCGGCAGAGACCGTGCACGAGGAGAAGGACTTTGTCGCCCCTTTCCTTCGCCGGATCGAGGGCGTGCCCCGCCCGGCGGAACTGCATCGGGATTGCCAGCGGATTGCCGCTCGCCGCGAGATGATCGCCGAGGATGCCGTTGAGCGCGGCGAGCACGGCGTCGCGATGAGGAGAGGCCGGAGATGCCGGAGATGCCGGAGACGCGGGCGATGCCGGAGTCGAGGCATCAGCCAGTAGGAGCGGCTGGAGCTGCCTGAGCCCGCCGTCGACGCTGTGTCCGACCCAGCTCGCGATCCGCCGGATGGTGCCATAGACGAAGCCGGTGATCCCGCGCATGCGCGGCGACCGCGAGGGACCCACGGCACCTGCCGCCGGCAGGCTCGTGACACTGCGGTGCACCTCCTCGACCAGATCGGTCAAGCCGATCGTCGCCTCGACCGCGAGGCGCGAGAGACCACGCAGATCCGACAGCCGCCTGACGCGCTTCATGAGCGCAAGCCTACGACGTTCGCGGAGAATCTCCGGGCGCAGCGTGGAAACCGTCGTGTCAAACTTCGTCCGTGATCGGCACGGTCGACACGCTGCGGGCGCCGCACTTCGTCCACGGGCGCTTCTTCAATCCCTGGGGCGTCGCCCAGGCGTCGTTCCGCGATCTCGTGCGCTGGAAGCTCCTTTCGAGAAACCGGTATGACCGGCGGCGTCCGCCGCGCGTGCCGCGGGTCGGGAACGACGGCGCGAGCCTCGAGCGGCGCGCGGAGTCTCCCGAGGCGAGCTGGGTCGGGAACGCGACCTTCGCGCTGCACGACGGCTCGAGCGTCCTCGTCACCGACCCGCACTTCGGTCCGCGCGCGCTGGTGCCGCGGCGGCACGGTGCCCCGGGCCTGCCGTTCGCCGCGGTTCCCGCGAGCGCGGTGGCCGTGCTGTCGCACAATCACTACGACCATCTCGACCGTTGGACGCTCTCCCGCTTGGCGAAGGGGATCGCCTGGAGGGTGCCGCTGGGACTCGGCCGGTTCGTCCGGCGTTTTGGTTTCAGCGACGTCGAGGAGCTCGACTGGTGGGAGTCGTCCGAGTGCCGGGGCTTCCGCCTGACGCTCCTGCCGGCGCAGCACTGGTCGCGGCGCCTCTCCCAACCGATCGCGACGACGCTCTGGGGCTCGTGGCTCATCGAGAGCCCGGGTTTGCGCACCTTCTTCGCCGGCGACAGCGGTTACTTCCACGGTTTCGCCGAGTACGGCCGCCTCTTCCCAGGCCTCGATCTCGCCCTCCTGCCGACCGGCGCCTACGAGCCGCGCTGGTTCATGAAGCCGGTGCACATGAATCCGCAGGAGGCTCTCGCGGCCTTTCGCGATCTCGGGGCGCGGCAGATGATTCCGATGCACTGGGGGACCTTCGACCTCTCCGACGAGCCGATCGACGAAGCCGACCGCGTGCTCGAGCGCTTGCTGCGGGAGGAGTCGGAGAGCTTCTCCGGGCGGGTCCACCGCCTGGCGATCGGCGGACTGTACCGGCCGACGGAACTGGGCTAGTCGCTCGCGGCTAGCCGGGGGCGCGCTCTTCCCAGATCTGGGCGAGCTGGACGACGGTTTCGACCGCCTTTTCCATGTCGTCGACCGAGACCCATTCGAGGCGGGAGTGGAAGTTGTGCTCGCCGGCGAAGAGGTTCGGGGTGGGCAGACCCATGAACGACAGGCGCGAGCCGTCGGTGCCGCCGCGGATCGGGCGCTCGCGCAGCGTGAGCCCCGCGCGGCGGATCGCGTCGCGGGCGTTGTCCACCACCTGCGGATGCTGGTCGAGCACCACGCGCATGTTGCGGTAGGTCTCCTCGACCTTGGTCTCGACCGCAGCGCCGGGCCAGTCGGCGACCGTGGTGCGCGCCAGGTTCTCGAGGAAGATCTCCTTCTCCTGGAGACCCTGCGCCTTGAAGTCGCGGATCAGCAAACGGACGGCGGTGCGCTCGACGCTCGCCGTGACCACGTAGGGGTGGACATAGCCTTCGTAGCCGCCGGTGGTCTCGGGAGAGAGCCGGTTGTCGGGCAGGCGGGAGATGAAGTCGGCGGCGACTTTGATCGCGTTGATCATCCTGCCCTTCGCGTAACCGGGATGGGTGTTGAAGCCCTGGAAGGTGACGGTCATGGCATCGGCGCAGAAGCTCTCCATCTCGAGCTCGCCCAAGCGTCTCGCCGTCGAGCGTGTAGGCGAAGGCGGCGCCGAACTTCGCGACGTCGAAGTGCTCGGTGCCGCGGCCGACCTCCTCGTCGGGGGTGAAGCCGACGCGGATCGCTCCGTGCGGAATCTCCGGGTGCTGGACAAGGTACTCCGCCGCGGTGACGATCTCGGCGACGCCGGCCTTGTTGTCGGCGCCGAGGAGCGTCGTGCCCGATGCGGTGACGATGTCGTGGCCGACCTGCTCGGCGAGCCACGGGTTGTCGGCGAAGCGCAGCACGGCGGAGGGATCGTCCGGCAGCACGAGATCCTGCCCGCGGTAGTCGACGTGCACGATCGGTTTCACGCCGGCGCCCGGCATCTCGGGCGAGGTGTCGACGTGGGCGAGGAGCCCGATCGACCGGCACGTTCGCCTTCGTCGTCGTCGCGGGGATCGTCGCCATCACGTAGCCCCACTCGTCCACGCCCGCGTCGGTGAGGCCGATCGCGCGCAGCTCGTCGACCAGCGGGCGCAGGAGGTCGAACTGCTTGGCGGTCGAAGGATAGGCGGTCGACTTCTCTTCGGACTGGGTGTCGATGCGCACATAGCGCAGGAATCGTTCGAGGACACGTTCGCGGATCTCGCTCATGACGGAGAAGAGCCTAACGCAACGCCGGTGCGAAGAGCGATGCGGGGAGCTCGGGGCTCAGGTCCGGTCGGAAACAGACACGAGAAACTCGCGTGGAGTGAGTGCGCGCGCTCCGACCTGGTGAGCCAGGGCGCGATCGCCTGTGACGAGAATGGCCCTCGGGTCGGAGACGAGAAGTGCGGCGAGGTGCTCGTCGCCGCGCGGAGCGTGACCGGCGGGGAGGAGCTCGATCTCGCGCACGACGGCATGGAAAGCGAGGGTGGCGAGGAGCCTGTCGACCTCGCTCGCGGAGAGGCCGTGGGTGCCGGCGATCTTCGGCCGCAGCAGCACCTCCCGGTACTCCGCCAGGAGCTCGATCGAGAGCAGAAATCGAAGAGCGCCGGCGAGCATGAGATCGAGAATCCGCGCCGTGGGCGCCGACTCGTCGGAGGTCAGGAGCCCGGCGGCGACCACGTTCGTGTCGACGACCGCCAGCTGGTTCAGCGTGTGCGTCTGGATACCCGGCGAGCGCTCGCGGTGCGCTCGGAGCGGACGGCTGCGGCCTCGGCGAGGGCGAGCCGCAGGGCCTGCGCTTCCGGCAGCGCCGAACGAAGGCGGGCTCTGCGCACCAGCTCCACGGCGGATGCTTCGGGCTTGACGCCGTAGGCGATCAGGCTCGCGGCGATCAAGTCGCCGATCGTCTCCTTGCGCCGCACCGCGGCCTCCTTGAGCGCCTGATGAAGCTCTTCAGGGAGAGAAATGGTCAACCGGGCCATCGGGTGCATTCTAGCATCAACGCACCAAAGCACCAAGCTGTGTCAAGACGGTAGGTCATGCAGTTGGCGATCGGAAAAATCTCGAGGGTGCCCGGCTCAGGGTACGACCACCGACCAGACCGCGGTGCCGGCCGATTCGAAGCCGTCGCCGAAGATGAGCGGCAGGTCCTGGAGGCAGTAGAGATGGCTCGCAAGGAGGTCGCATCCGGTGGGGAGGCTGAAGGTCCACGCCAGGCCGGCGAAGTTTGCCACCCCGCTGCCTCCGTCGACCCCGGCCGAGCCGCTGGTCCATTCGCTGCACCGGTCTACCACCGCCAGTCCGCTGGCATCGGTGCCGGTCCAGACGTTGAAGTTCGCCATGTAGATCCCGGTCTCCGTGAGGTTGAGCGCCGTATGCAGGAAACCGTCGGTGAGGTCCGCGAGGTCGGCGGCGATGCGCGCGCGGTCGAGCCGCATCCAGGGACCGTCATGAGCGAAGCGGTCGCGGGCGTCGACCGTATTCGTCGACAGCCAGGCTTTGAAGCTCGTCGGATTGGGCAGGCTCGCCGTCGTCGCGAGGTTCCGGCAGATCGCGTCGCCGGCGGCGAGACCGTTCTGCCCCCCGGCCTGCGCCCAGGAGTGAAGGTTGCCGCTGCCGGCCGCCGAGGTCAGGAAGGCGAGCCGCCCCCAGTTCGCGAACCGCGGCAGGGGGTCGCCCACGCCGCTCTCGAGGCAGAGAAGATGCACGAGATCGGCGCAACTGCCAGCCGAGCCTCCGCTGGCCCAGCCCACCGCGGTACTTTCCGAATTCCCGACCATCGGGGACTGCGCGGCGATTGCCGAAGTCCAGTTGTTGCACGAAGGCGCGAAGTAGGAGCCGTCTGGGAAAGTCGCGGTCCAGGAAGCATCGTGAACTTCGACGCCGAATTCGTCCTGGTTCGGGGGCAGCAGGACCTCTTGGTCGGGACTCAGCAGGTGGACGATATCGGCGCCGAACGGGAGGCCGTCGGAGCGTCGCCAGGGACCGGCGGCGGCGGGCAGACTGGGCTGGCCGCAGTTGGTCGCTATCTGGCCGGTCAGGCCATGAATGTGACAATAGGCGTCGGTCGTGGAGGAGGAGAGCCAGGCGCGAAAGCCGGCGGGGTTCGCGAGACCCCCGGCGGCTGCGCGCGCCACGCAGATGGCGTCTCCGGCGTCGACGCCGGTCGCGGCGCCGGCGTCCGGCCAATCGCCGAGCCGCGCATTGCCGGTGACCGAGGTGATGAACATCCGGCGCACGACGCCGTGGGCGGCGCCGGGCGCGATCAGGGCGAGCAGCAGAGCGAGGTGTCTGGCGGAGGGGCGCATGGCCGATCCTCCTTCTGGCCCGATGGGCCTTGCGGCAACCCGAATCTCCACCGGTCCAGGAGCTCGCAGCGCGCGGGACCGCCCGCAATGGAAAGCCGGGATTGTACACCTCCGCCCGGCGGGCGCAGGAGGTGTGAGGCCATGAGCTTGCTGGTCGGCGCTGGTCAGGGGGGGCTGGTGCCCCAGGCCTGGAGGTCCTGCGACTCGAAGCCGTCGCAGAAGAGGTCCGGTGGCGGCACGTCGAACGTCGAGTCGGTGATCTGCGGGCTGCCCATTCCGAGGTAGAAGAGCCAGGGCCAGGGTGGCGTCCAGAAGCCGTCGCTCGGGCAGTTCCAGATGAATGTGTCGGCGACCGTCAGGGTGCCGGTCAGGTTGTTGCTGACGAAGAAGATGCCACCGCCACCCTCGATGGCCTCGCTGTCGTGGATGCTGGAGCCGCAGACCGTGAGGTGGAAGGTGTTGCCGTCGTTGTAGATCGCGCCGCCGCTGCCGCCGCCGGGAGTGCCGGGCCGGGGCGGATTGGCGCCCCAGCCGGTGACCTGGTTGTAGCTGAGCTCGCTGTTGAGCACGGTGTAGGAGACCCCGATCGAGCTCAGGGCGCCGCCGTTCGAACAGCTGTTGCCGTGCCCCGGAGCGCCGCCGAAAGTGCTGCCGACGACGTAGAGAGGCAAGTCCTCGGACTGGTCGAAGGCGCGCAGCGCGGCGCCGCCGACGTCCGGCCCGACAGAGTCACAGACGTTGTTCTCGAAGCGGCAGTTGACCACCTTGATCCGTCCGCCGCGCGCGAAGACGGCGCCGCCGCCATCGGGAGTCGCGCCGGTCGAGTTGCCGTGCGCGAAAGTCAGGTTCTGCAGCGTCAGCCGCGGATGATCCTGGTTGTCGCAGTGATCGGTCGTCCAGCCCAGGTCGGGATCGCAGGTGTTCATATAGAGAATGCGCCGCGCCCCGCCGCCGTCGAGAGTCACGAGACCGCCGCCGTCGATCACGATCACCGGGCCGGTGGCGTTGTAGATCTTGGCCGTCTGCGCGAGGACGATGGTGACCGGATCGGGTCCGCAGTCGAAGGTGATGACGCCGCCGAGAGCGATCGTCGAGACGACCGCAGCCGAAGTGCAGCTCGCCGGCGTGCCCAGGCCGATGACGTGATCGGGAGCCGAAGTGTCGACCGCCCGCGCCTCCGTCGGGACGAAGCACCCTCCACAGGACCGGCCGACGCCGGCCGAGCCGCGCTCGCAGGCGAGGAAGAGCGTGACGGCCGCGAGGCCCACGGTCGAGTACCGCCGCTTCGTTTGAGGATAGGGCAACCGGGCACCTCGCGCAGAGCCCAGTCTCTCAATCCCATTCTTGCGGCCGAGTGCAACAGTCCACTCACCGGGCTAGGGGGCCCAGGGCAGGAGCTGGCCCGACTCGAAGCCGTCGCGGAAGATGAGCGGATTCCACAGCCGGAAAAGGGCCGGCACGGAGTGGGTATTGGAGTCTTGGGCGGTCAAGCCGACGAGCGGCCGGCCGTCGGCGAGGGTGACATTGGCGGCGTTGTCGATGAGCTCGCCGCCGAGGTCGAAGCCGACGAGGATCCGCCCGTCGCTGTCGAAAGTCGGATCGAGGGTGCCGGCGCCGGTGAGACGAGCCACGCCGACGTCGTAGTTTCCACTCACGAAGTCGGCGTGAGAGCCGACGACGACCGCCTTGCCGTCGGTCTGGACGGCGACCGCTCTCGCGAAGTCGACCGCCGTGGCCGGGTCGCCGGGGAAATGGAAGGTCATCTTGCCGTCGCCCGAGAAGGTGGGGTCGAGCGTACCGCCCTCGTCGAGGCGCGCTACGCCGGCGAGAAGCGACTGGCTGCTCTCGTTGACCGTGCCGACGACGTAGACCTTGTGCGCGCTCGCATCGAAGGCGATGCCGGTCGCCTCGTCGTTCAACTGCCCGCCGGCGTCGAAGGTGATCGTGTGGTTGGTCTCGAGCACACCCGTCGTGGTGAGCTTGACGATGTAGAGGTCCTCGTCGACGTTGGTGGGCGGGCTATTCCAGGTGACATAGCCGGCGATCCAGAGGTGGAGCGTCCCGGCGGGATTCTCCGACACGGCGATCGCGGTGCCGGAGTCGTCCGCCCCGACCCAGTCGAGGGTCTCGACACCGTCGGCGTCGAAGCCGGTGTCGAGATGCCCGTTCGACAGGAGACGTACGATCAGGATGTCCCTGTCGGGCGTCCCCTGGAACCGACCGGCGAGCGTGATGCCGCCCAGGCGATCGAGCGCCATCGCGTTCAACTGGGCGTGGTTGGTGAAGTTGTAGATCACCCAGCCGTCGGCGTTGCCCAGGGTCTCGTCGAATCCGGTGTCGAGCGCGCCGCAGCTCGCTTCGGGCAGCGGGATGCGCGCCAGGACGAAGCGCTGCAGGCCGCCGATGGTCGCCCAACCGGCGAGGACGAGGCGGTCGAAAAGGTCGAAGGCCGCGGCTCTGAGCTCCACGTTGGTCGCGCCGGGGACGGTGTAGGCGCAATCGAGCTGGCCCGGGCCGACTGCGTTCAACATGGAGTAGGTGAAGCGCACCGAGCTGCCGTCGTTGACCGTGCCCGCCCACCACCAGCCGAGACCGTCGCGCGTCCGGCCCGACGCCGCTACCGAGCGGGTACCCGGCAGGGTCGGCGAGAAGGCGATCTTGCCGGTGCCGTAGAAGCTGGTGTCCAGGGCTCCGTCCTGCGGCATGGCGCGGGCCGGAGCCGCGGCGGCGAGCGCTCCAGCCAGGAGACCGAGGAGGCCGAGGAGCGCGGGGCTGCGGCGGGGCGAGAATCGTAGACGGCTGGGCATGGTCGCTTCCCTCGGAGAATGAAGGTTGTCCTACCCAGTCTCACGGGAGAAAGCCGCTGCCGGGGACAGGTTCGGCGGCCGGGGCCCTTGGCGGGGTTCCTTGCGCCGCGTCGGTCCGACGCATACTCTTACGCGTTCCTGCAATGAGCGACGATCCAGATTCCGGCGCCCTGACCGGCGGCGACCCGTCCGCCGTCGAAGTCAGCCGGCTCCTCGCCGCGGTGCGCGCGGGCGACGAGGTGGCGCGCGATCGGCTGTTCGAGCTGGTGTATGCCGATCTGCGCCGGCTCGCCCATCGCGAGCTCGCGCGCCGCCGGGGCGCCACGCTCTCGACCACCGCCCTGGTGCACGAGGCCTATCTCAAGCTCGATCGACTCGGCGGCTGGTCGCCGCGCGACCGCGGGCACTTTCTCGCCCTCGCCTCGCGCGCCATGCGCCAGATCCTGGTCGACGCCGCGCGCTCACGCCTCGCCGACAAGCGCGGCGGGGGCGCTCTCCGACTCTCGCTCGACGAGCACGAGATCGCCGTCGACGATCAGGCCGAGGAGCTGCTGGCGGTGCACGCGGCGCTCGAAAAGCTCGCCGGCGCCGAGCCCGATCTGGCGCGGCTGGTGGAATGGCGCTTTTTCGGCGGCTACTCGGTCGAGGAGATCGCCGAAGCCATGGGGGTCTCCGGCCGCACGGTCAAGCGCGACTGGCGTACCGCCCGCGCCTTCCTCTACCGCGAGCTCGGCGGCGAGCCCGTTCCGGTCGCCCCCTGAGCAAGGGCGCGCTCAATTCCGCGATATGACTTCTTCCGGGGACACGACCGACTCTGCGCGCGGCTGGTTCGAGCGCCTCTGCGAGCTGGACGCGAGCACCCGCGAGCGCGCGCTCGCGGAGCTCGCGGCGCGGGACGCCGAGCTCGCCGGCACAGTGCGCGCCCTGCTGGTCGCCGACTCCGCCGTCCCCGAATCGTTTCTCGGCACGGTCGCGCCGCCGTCCGCGCTCTTCGCATCGGACCTCGCATCGGACCTAGCATTGGACCCCGCTTGGCCGGCGCGCGCCGGCGGTCCCGCTCCCGGCGACCGTGTCGGTCCTTATGCGCTGCGCGAGCTCCTCGGGCGGGGCGGCATGGGCGAGGTCTGGCGCGCCGAGCGCGCCGACGGCCAGTTCGAGCAGGAGGTCGCGCTCAAGCTGGTGCGCGGCGACCTCGACTCGGGCGAGCTCGTGCGCCGCTTCCTCGGCGAGCGCCAGATCCTGGCCCGGCTCGATCACCCCAGCATCGCCCGGTTGCTGGACGGTGGCGTCGCGGACGACGGCCGGCCCTACTTCGCGCTCGAGCTGGTCGAGGGCGTGCCGATCACGCGCTTCGCCGATGAGCAGCATCTCGGCGTGCCCGAGATCCTCCGGCTGATCGCCGAAGCAGGCCGGGCGGTCGCCGCGGCGCACGCGCGGCTGGTGGTCCACCGCGACCTGAAGCCGTCGAACATCCTCGTCACGGCCGACGGCCGAGTGCGCCTGCTCGATTTCGGCATCGCGAAGCTCCTCGATTCGCCCGGTGACCTGCCCGGCGACCCGTCCGCTGGGGCGCGCACGACCGCGCTGCCGTTGACTCCCGCCTACGCAGCGCCGGAGCAGATCCGCGGCGAACCGGTGACCACGGCGACCGACGTCTACGCGCTCGGCGCGGTGCTCTTCGAGCTCCTGACCGGCCGCCGCCCGTTTCCGCGCCGGGCGGGGACCTCGGACGCCCTGGCCGAAGAGATCCGCGGCGAGACGGTGCCGCGCGCCAGCCGCAGCGTCGCCGAGACGGCGGGGGGCGAGCGCCGCGCGCGCGAGCTCGCCGGCGACCTCGATCTCGTCCTGGCGCGCGCTCTCCACGCCGACCCGCAGCGCCGCTACACCTCGTGCGAGGCGTCTGGTCGAGGATCTCGAGCGCTATCTCGAGCGCCGTCCGGTCCTGGCGCGCCCCGATTCCCTGGGCTACCGGGTCGGCCGCTTCGCGAGCCGCAACCGGACCGCGGTCGCGGCCGGACTCGTCGTCGTCGTGGTGGTCGCGGCCGGCCTCGCCGTCGCGCTCGCCCAGCGCTCCGCGGCGCTCGCGGCGGCGGATCTCGCCCGGCGCGAGGCCGAGCGGGCGCGTACCGAGTCGGTGCGCACGGCCCGGGTCGAGAAGTTCCTGCTCTCGATCTTCGACGAAGCCGATCCGCTGCGGCGGAAGAGCGCCGCGCCGGCCTCGGTCGAGGACCTCGTGCAGGCAGCGCTCGTCCGGCTGCCCAAGGACCTCGCCGGGGAACCGGCGGTCGAAGCCGAGATCCTCGCCGACCTCTCCAAGGTCCTCGGCAACCTCAACCGCAAGGAGGAGTCCCTCGCCAGCGCCGAACGCTCGGTGGCCCTCTTTCGCCGGGCGCTCCCGGCGGGAGATCCCGCGATCGTGGCCGGACTCTCCGCCCTGCAGTTCGCGCGCTGGAATCTCGGTCACGCTGCCGGCGCCGACCGTGCCGCGCGGGAAGGCCTCGCCCTCCTCGTGGCTTCGGGCCAGGCCGACGGCGAGGAGGCCGACGATTTGCGCTCGGCGCTGATGATCGATGCCTACTCGCTCGGCCGCCCGGCGGAGGCGCTGGCGATGGAGCGCGAGCTCGCGGCGTCGGTCGCGCGCCGCAAGGGGGCGGCGGACCCGGGCCTGGTCACCCTCGGGATCAGCGAAGGCGGTCTGCTCGTCGAGCTCGGCCGGAGCGCGGAAGCGGAGGCGTCGCTCCGCCGGACGCTGGCGCTCGCCGAGCACTTGCACGGCCCGGAGCACCTCACGGTCGCCTACACCTTGATGAATCTCGCCGACGCCCTCGCGCACGAGAAGCGCTTCGCCGAGGCCGATCCGATGCTCGTCCGCGCCCTCACGATTCTCGGGCAACGCCTCGGCGCGAAGAACAGCATGTGGACCGAAGCCTGCCAGCAGCGCGCTGCCAACCTCCGCGCGCTCGGCCGCGCCGCCGAGGTAGCGGCACTCGGCTGTCCCTCGCCCCCGGGCTGAAGCGACGCCGCGCCGCGAGACCGCCCCGCGCACGGCCGCGCCGTGGACTGGAGGAATGTGCAATTTCCCTGCGCACGCCCCCTCCGATCAGGGCTCGAATGGGTAAGTCCTGTCGTTGCAACCTCAGGACTTGGAACGAGAGTTGCTTTGCAAGATTCCTAGCGGCCAGGCGCCGAGTCCTGCGACACTAGGTCGTATCGATCCGAAAGCACCGCAAACCCAAGGAGCAGTCCATGGTCCACCGCACGACAGTCGCAATTCTTCTCGCGCTGGCAGCGGTCTCCGTCGCCGTAGCGCAAACGTCCAGCTCCACCCAGCCTGCCGAGGGGGCGAGCATCGTCAAGAACAACCTCCAGGTCACCGGAACGGTGATCACGTCCGAGGCCAACCGTCTGACCGTCAAGGGCGACAACGGTCAGCAGATGGTCTTCATCGTCACCGACACGACGGTCGTGCCGGGTCAATTCCACCCGGGTGATCGCGTGACCGCCGAATACGTCACGCTCGCCGGCACCGGGCCCGTCGCGAGCAAGATCGTCATGGTGCCTGCAGTCGAGACCAAGACGGTGACAACCTGGACAGAGCCCGCCTCTGAAACCAAGGTGACAGCGACCGTGACACCGCCCGTGGCGGAAGCCAAGGTGACTGCTACCGTCGCGGAGACCTACCCGGCCGCGCCGACGGCGAAGGCCTCGGTGACCACAACCACGACCGTCGCGCCGGTGAGCGCGAAGCCGTATGTAGCGGACGACGAGACCAAGGTCGCAGCGCTTCCAGCGACCGCAAGCTCGCTGCCGCTCGTCGCCTTGCTCGGACTGTTCGCCGCCGGTGGCGCCATCGCAGTCAATCGGTTCCGCCACTCGTGAGCCCGACGGTCGGCGGTCCACCGGCCGACCCGAAAGTCGAAGGCCTGCCGGAGCGTTCGTCCGCGAACGCTCCGGCGTTTTCATTTTTCCGCCGCATGACGTCGCGGGGGCACCGTACGGGTTGGGCGCCCCTCGAAGCCGCGCTCTGGACGGTGGCTCTCGGGAGCGCGCTCATTCTCGGGCTCGTCTTCGCCGATCGCGCCGCCTTCAGCGCGCGCGAGGGCCGGCGGTTGGACCAGGGCCTGCGCTCCTTCACCGAGAAGTCCGAGAGGTCCGAGAGGCCGGAAGCGAGAACGGCGAGCACCCCACGGCGCCCATTTCTCGCCCGGCTCGAGATTCCCGCGATCGCGCTCTCGGCGCTGGTGGTCGACGGAGTGGACAGCCAGACCCTGCGCCGCGCGGTGGGGCGGTTCCCCGCGAGCTCCCGCCCGGGGGAGCCGGGAGACGTAGCCCTCGCCGGGCATCGCGACACCGACTTTCGCGGCCTCGAGCAGATCGTTCGCGGTGATCGCTTGCTGCTCCAGACGCTCGACGGTGATTTTCACTACGAGGTCGAGTCGATCCGCATCGTCGAGCCGCAGCGCGTCGACGTCCTCGCGCCGGCGGATCACCCGACGCTCACGCTGGTCACCTGCTATCCCTTCCGCTACGTCGGTCCGGCGCCGCTGCGCTACGTCGTGCGGGCGCGCGAGATCGCGCGGCCGAAGCTCCCGACCTCGAATCGCGCCTCGACCGGCGCGCCCAGCTAGCGGCTTCGGTCTCCCGCCGCTCGAGCGGGGGGCAGGGTCCCGGTCAGGTCGCGGCGCGCGACCTCAGTCGCGACCCGGCCCGCGCCGCGGACAGTCCACGAATTGCAGCATGGGGAATCCGCTCGGTACGCTCTCCGGAACCAGCTCGCAGAGGTTCTGCTTTCTTGCCCGATCGTCGAGCAGCCCGTCGCGGACGAAGTCGACCAGGGCGTTGAACTCGCGCTCGGAGAGGTCGATGGGTGCGGCGAGAAGCGGATCGAGCCGCGCGAGGACCGGCTCGATCGGGCCGAGACGACTCCGCAAGTCCGGCGCCACACGGGCGGCTGCGGCGTTGTAGCCGCGTGCCGAAGCAGCAACGTCGAGGTGGTGCCGGATGGCGTCCCCGAGACGTGTGAAGGCCCCGTTGTGAAAGAAGGCCGGCTGCAGCGCGACGTTGCGCAGCGGCGAGGTCCGGAACTTGTAGCGATCCGAGGCATCGCCTGTGAGCTGCTCGAGACCGAAGTCCTCGTCGTGGCCGGGCCCGTCGAACATCACGTTCCCGGATCCGGCGCCGAAGACCGGTGCGATCTGCGGCACGCCGACGACGTGCATCTCGAAGTCGCTGAACATCTCGTTGGACGGTCCGGCGACGGCGTGACAGGCCGAGCATTGGCCCCTTCCGAAGAAGACCAGAGCCCCTTCCTTCTGCTTTTCCGTCATCGCAGACCGGTCGCCGCGGGCAAAGCGATCGATCGGTGCGTCGGCGAGGATGAGCGTGAACTCGAACTCCGCGATCGCCCGCCCGAACATGGTGAAGTCGATCGGCGCTCCCGCCGCCACTTCCGGAAAGAGGTCGCCGAACAGCGTGCGATATGCCGGCGTGCCGTTCAAGCGCGCGAGCACGGCCTGGCGAATCGGCTCGTTGCGAAAGCCGCTCGCGTCGGGAGGCGGAACGACCCCGCCCAGACCGTCGTCGAACTGATCGAAGTCCGGACCGATCGTGCCGGCCGTGCCGGTGAAACCGGCGACCTCCACGAGCTCGGTCGGGGGGATGTGCGCCTGCGCGACCAGGAGGTGCGTCACGAGCGGATCGTAGGGCGGGAACCGCGTCGCGCCTTCGGGCGCGGGGAAGAGATAGCCCGCTGAATTGTCGAACGGATCGCCGGACGGGGCGGCGAACCTCCCGTTCCACATCAGGTTGGGATAAAAGGCGGTATTCGCCACCGTCGGCGTGCGGCGCTGGTTGCGCGGGCCCAGGCGGTTGCGTCCGACCAGGTTGTTGTTCTGCACGCCGATGGCGATCGACTGGCTGTCCCCGAAGCCGTTCGCCGGGTTATGGCATCCGCCGCAGGTGTTGTCGTTGTGCAGCCCGCCGGAGGTGTCGAAGAAGAGGAGTCTTCCGAGGTTGGCGAGGTCGGGATCGATCGGCCGGCCGAGGCGCTGCTCGATCGAGGAGCCGACCGTCCCGGTAAAACCGGCCGCGCTGAGGGCCGTCGTCAGCTCGTCGTCGAGGCCCGGAGGCGAGCCTGCCCCGGCGGCGAGCGCGGGGCCCGCCAGGAGCACCAGACCGAGCAGGGCGAGACTCGGCAGCCGTACGGAGAGCTCGCGGCGACCGGACAGGTGCCGTGCCGGGATCTTTCTGATCTTTCCGGTCGATGGGATCATGGGGATCATGGGGATCATGGTCAGGATCTCCTCCTGGCGGAGCGCTCCGCCTGTGTGGCTCGCCGCGAGGGTAGGCGAGTTGGGGTCTTTTCTCTCTGACAGGTGCCGCAGAGCGCTGGAACAGTGCAGGGACGAGATCCGGTCGCACCGCGACGGGGCGGCGGCGCCTACCCGCGCGGGTATGGGGAGGTAGGACGGGAGCCGTTATCGTTCCGGCTGGACGGATTCGAAGGAAGGAGAGGGCATGCGACGTCGACGAGTGCTGATCCTGGGAGCGGCGGGGCGCGATTTCCACAACTTCAACGTACTCTTCCGCGACCGCGACGAGTTCGAGGTCGTCGCCTTCACCGCCGCCCAGATTCCCGACATCGCGGGCCGGACCTATCCGCCGGTGCTCGCTGGCGGCCTCTATCCCCGGGGCATCCCGATCGTCGCCGAGCAGGAGCTCGAACGCCTGATCGTCGCCGAGCGCATCGACGAGGCCTGGTTCTCCTATTCCGATCTCGCCCATGTCGACGTCATGCACCTGGCGTCGCGGACGATCGCGGCGGGAGCGCACTTCGTGCTCGCCGCGGCGCAGCAGACGATGCTCAAGTCGGTGAAGCCGGTCATCTCCATCACGGCGGTGCGCACCGGAGTCGGCAAGTCGCAGACGACGCGCTATGTCTCGAAGATCCTCAAGGCGATGGGCAAGCGGGTGGTCGCGATCCGGCACCCGATGCCCTATGGCGATCTGTCGCTCCAGATCTGCCAGCGCTTCGCGACCTACGACGACCTCGACCGGCACAAGTGCACGATCGAGGAGCGCGAAGAGTACGAGCCGCACATCGACAACGGGTTCGTGGTCTATGCCGGCGTCGACTACGAGAAGATCCTGCGCGCGGCGGAGGCGGAAGCCGACGTCATCCTCTGGGACGGCGGCAACAACGACACCTCGTTCTACGCGCCGACGCTCCAGATCACGCTGGTCGATCCGCACCGGGCGGGGCACGAGGCGACCTACCATCCCGGCGAGGTCAACGTCCTGCTCGCCGATCTCATCATCGTCAACAAGGTGAATACCGCCGATCCGGCGAAAGTCGCGGAGGTCGAGGCGACCTGCCGGCGGCTCAACCCGCGTGCGATTCTGTTGCGCTGCAACTCGGAGATCCGGGTCTCGGATCCGGCCGCGATCCGCGGCAAGCGCGTCCTGGTGGTGGAAGACGGCCCGACGCTCACCCACGGTGGCATGAGCTACGGCGCCGGCTGGTATGCCGCCCACGACAACGGCGCCGCCGAGATCGTCGATCCGTCGCCCTACGCCGTCGGCTCGCTCGCCGCGACCTACGCCAAGTACCCGAATGCGCGCGGCATCCTGCCGGCGATGGGTTATGGCGCCGAGCAGATTCGCGATCTCGAGGCGACGATCCGCGCCACGCCGGCCGATCTGGTCGTCGAAGGGACTCCGATCGAGCTCGCGCGCGTCCTCAAGTCCGACAAACCGATCGTCAACGTCTCCTACGAGCTCGTCGAGCGCGAGCCCGGCACGATCGAGCTCGCCCTACGCAAGGCGATCGGTTAGGCCGGCCTCTCTTTCTGGTCAGGAACCGCCCGCGCGTCGACGCTCAGCGGTGCGCGATCACGCGGTCGCGCCCTTCCGCCTTGGCGCGGTAGAGCGCCGCGTCCGCGTCGGCGATCGTCGCCTCGAGACGGCGCCCCGGGCGGTGCTCGGCGAGCCCGAGCGAGAGCGTGACCGGGAGCTCGAGCTCGCCCGCGGGCAGCGGCCGATCGGCGACCTGCCGGCGGATCGATTCCGCGACCAGCGACGCGCCATGGAGGTCGGTCTCGGGCAGCAGCAGGATGAACTCCTCGCCGCCCCAGCGCGCCACGAGATCCTGGCTGCGCAGAGCGCCGCGCAGGAGCTGCGCGAGACCCTGCAGGACGACGTCGCCGGTGGCGTGGCCGTGGAGGTCGTTGATCCGCTTGAAGTGATCGGCGTCCGCCATGAGGACCGAGAGCGGTTTCCGCGACCGCCGGCTGCGGTCGAGCGCGCTTTCTCCCTGCTCGAGAAAGCCGCGCCGGTTGAGAAGTCCGGTGAGCGCATCGGTGCGCGAGGCCTCCGCGAGCCGGGCGTTGGCGTTCTGGAGGGCGAGAGTGCGCTCTTCGATCCGGCGCTCGAGGTCGCTCCGGAGCTCACCGAGCTCCCGGAAGTCGCGATCGAAGCGGTTGCTGAGCGATCTCGCCGAGGCGAGGAAGAGCACGGTGAACCCGGCCAGCGGCAGGCCGGGAATGAGCGGCACCCAGCCGAGCGCCATCGGGATATCGGCGAGCAGGCAGAGGATCCCGACCAGGATGCCGCGGGCGACGAGGCGGGAATCCGGATCGCCCTCCCGGCCGGTGCGAAAAGCCCGGGCCATCGCCCCGAGCAGCAGCAACCCGCAGCTCCCGAGCGCCACCTCCTGGGGAGTCTGAGCGTAGAACGGCAGGGGCGAGACGGCGACCGTGAAGAGCTCCAGGGCGCGCGCCAGCGCGCCGGTCGGCTTTCTGCCGAGCGCGACGACCAGCTCGTAGACGCAGATCGTGGCGCCGGCCGCAGCCAGCTGGTTGAACGTGGCGAGGAGCGGATCGACGTTCGGCTCGAGGCGACGCATCGCGAAGCCGGTGGCGTCGACGGTCAACGCGAAGGCGCTGGCAGCGGTCAACCAGAGGTAGCCGCGCCGGTCCCGGCGGCGCAGCCAGAGGTCGAGGTGCGCCGCCCCGAAGAGCAGGTAAAGACCGGCTCCGAAGGCGTCGATGAGCTCGGCGATGGCGGCCACGCACGGCCATTATCCGGTCTCGCTGGACCAGAGGGAAGGAGTCGCAAGACGATCGCTGGGAGAAGAGGCTCAGAGCATCGCTTCGACTAGGAGTCCGGAAAGCTCCTCGTAGCTTGAATCCTCGGGCGGAGCTCCGTGACCGCGCGGCCGGAAATCGCTATCGTCCGTCCTCGACGGAACGAGGCGAGGGATAGGCGGCATGGGCAAGGGGCGGATGGAGGCGTTCAGCGACGGAGTGATCGCGATTCTCATCACGATCATGGTGCTCGAGCTCAGAGCACCGGAGGGGACGGAGCTCACGGCGCTCCGGCCACTGCTGCCAATCTTCATGGCCTACGTGCTGAGCTTCGTCTACCTGGGCATCTACTGGAACAACCATCACCACATGCTGCACCTCGCGACGCGGGTCAACGGCTCGGTGCTCTGGCCGAACCTCTTCCTGCTCTTCTGGCTCTCGCTGGTGCCGTTCGTCACCTCGTGGATGGGCGAGAACCCGCGCGCGGTGCTGCCGTCGGCGCTCTATGGCACGGTGCTGCTCATGGCGGGCATCGCCTATTACATCCTGGCGCAGGCTCTGGCGCGCCTGCACGGCCCGGAGTCGAAGCTGGCGCGCGCTCTCGGCAAGGATCTCAAGGGGATTCTCTCGGTGGTCCTCTACGCCGTCGCCATCTTCCTCGCCGCAGTCGACACGCGGCTCTCGCAGGCGATCTACGTCGCCGTCGCGGTGATCTGGATCGTCCCCGACCGGCGGATGGAGCGCGCCCACGACGCCTGAGGCAAGACAGCACCGCCCCGGTCCCGTAGACTGCGGGCGGATGGAAGAGGATTTCCAGGTCGTCTGCCCCTACTGCGGCGAGGAGGTCGAGGTTCATCTCGAGGCCGACGTCGCGGGCACGCTCGTCCAGGACTGCGAAGTCTGCTGCCGTCCCTGGTTGTTGAGGATCCGTGACGAGGACGGCGAACGGCGGGTCGAGGTCGCGCGGGCCGATGGCTCGGACTGAGATGGCCACCGACGGGGAAGGGCGCGCGCCTTCGATCCTCTGGTACCGCTGGGTCGGACTCGCGGCGCTCCTCGCGGCGGTCGCGAGCTTTCTCGCCGCCGCCATCGCCGAGCTGACGCAGGCCGAAGCGCCCTCGACCCCGGTCCTCCTGTGGACCGCGGTCGCCCTCAATCTCGGCTGCCTGTGCGTGCTCCCCGTGCTGCTCTTCCGCGCGATACGCATCCGCGGGCTGGTCCGCAAGCAGTGGCGCCTGGTGCTGATGCGCGCCGTCTGGGGAGGGCCGTTCGGCACTCTCGGCGCGCTCTGGGATCTGTGCGCCGAGCCGGTCGAGCCCGCCGAACATCCGGAGCTGGGCGAATGAGGATCCCGGCAGCCACAGAAGGACGCGAGCTCGTCGCCGTCCGGGCAAGTGAACTGTTCCACTGGCCCCTCCCGGCTGTCTCAGGGAGACGTGAGGCCCCTGCCGCTTTCCCCATCCCCGAAGGTCCCGTGCGGGAATCCCGCCGAGCGGGAGCCGAAGGGTACCGCCGGGGCCGTTTTCGGCTTGCCGGCAGGATCGGCTAGGCTCGCCGGCGGGCCGGCGGAGCGGCCGGCCCGGCTGCTGCCCTTCCGCCCGGCCGCGGTATCGCATCGGTACCAGCGGTGGCGAGCGCGTGCGGCATCAGGGATCAAGGGGACGATGGAGACGATCGCGAGCTGGAGCGACGAAGAGATCGTCCGGGCGGCCCGGCAGGATCCCGAGCGCGCGGCGAGCCATCTCGACGTCCTCTTCCGGCGCTATCAGACGCGGGTCGCGGCCTGGTGCCTGCGCACCAGCGGCCGCCGCGAGGAGGCGGCGGACCTCGCGCAGGAAGTCTTCGTCCGGGTCTACGAACGGTTGGAGACTTTTCGTTTCGAGAGCTCCTTCGCCACCTGGCTCTACCTCGTCACGCGCAGCGTCGCGATCAATCGCTCGATCTCCAACCGCCGCCGCGACGCCGAGTCGATCGACGACGAGCATTTTCTCGAGCCGGCCGCTGCCGGTCCGAGCGTCGAGGAAGAGGTCGGCCACGCGCTCCTGGTGCAGCAGCTGCGGGCGGCGATCGCCGCCGATCTCGAGCCGCTCGAAGCCAGGATCCTGCATCTCCACTTCGTGGACGAGTTGACGCTCGCCGCGATCGATCACCTGCTCGAGCTCGACAACAAGTCGGGCGCCAGGGCCTACCTGGTGAGCGCCAAACGCAAGCTCCAGCGCAGTTTCAAGCAGACGGAGCACGCCACTCCGGCGAACGCCCAGGCGACAGGCAGACGCGCCGGCCTGCCGAAAGACTCTCAGGGAGAGATCTCATGAACGCCATCGAATTCGACCGCAATCGGCCCTTGCGCGAGGCCTTGCAGCCCGCAGCCGGATGTCCGCCGCTCGCCGAGCTCGTCGACGCGCTCTTTACGGGCGCGAAGACGCCCGCGGCCGAAGCGCTGCGGGCGCACGCCGCGGGCTGCTTCGCCTGCGCCGCCGAGCTCGAGCTCGCTCGAGCCTTCGACGACTCGCCGAGAGATGCCGCCGAGGCGCAGGAGATCGCCCGGGTCGCCGGCGGATTCAAGGTTCTGAGTCTTGTTCCGGCAGCGGCGGAGAGCCCGATCGCGCCGCCGCCGCAGATGGCGCGCGTTCTCAAGATGGAGCGCCCGCGCCTGCGCGGGAAGAGCGAAACCCCTCTGTGGACCCGCTGGGCGGCGGCGGCCATGGTCGTCGTCGGCCTCGGTTTCATGTTCGAGTGGGCACACCGGACGATCGGCGGCGCGCCGCGGCTTCCCGACGCCCCCGCATCGGATGTGGTGCGCAGCGGCGAGCTGCTGCTCGATTCCCCGATCGGCACGTTGCATGCCACGCCGGCGCAGTTCTCCTGGCGCGCCGTGGCCGGTGCCGGGAGCTATCGCGTCGAGCTGCGCGACGTCGCGGGCGATCTCGTCTGGCAGGGTCTCTCGCCGGCGACGACCTTGAGCGCGCCGCCGGAGCTCACGGCGAAGCTCGAGTCGTTCGTCACCTACCGCTGGAACGTGACGGCTCTCGATGCCTCCGCGAGCGCCGTGGCGCACTCCGCGCCGACGAGCTTCCGCATCGAGCCCTCGCCGAACTAGACCGGGTTAGGGCCCTTCGACCTCCCCGCGCCGGCGCCGGCGTCGCAGCAGCAGGGCGAGACCCAGACCAACGAGGAGGAGCGCGCCGGTGAGCCCCAGCCACGGGGAGCGCGGCGAGGCGACCGGCTCCGGGTCGCCGAGCAGCACGAAGCCGGCCCAGCGCGGTGCTTTCGCCCAACGCGGGTCGCGCGCCAGGCGCAGCTTGGCGTCGCGCAGCGCCAGCACTGGGCGGACTCCGCGCGCGAGCTCGAAATAGAACTGCTCCATGAGCGCGGCGGTCGCGGCGTCGCCGACCTCCCAGAGGGAAGCGACGACGCCGCGCGCCCCGGCGCCCAGGAGAGCGCCCGAGAGGCTGGCGAGCGAGCGCCCGCCGCCCGCGCCGTCGCTGCCGCTGCCTTCCTGCTCGGCGAGCGCGGTGCGGCATCCGGAGAGCACCGCGAGATCTGCCGCGAGGGGGAGGTGCGCGAGCTCCGCCGCGGAGACCAGGCCATCGTCGGCGCCGGCGGACTCGCCGGCGCTCCTCCCAGATCCGGGAGCGAGGAAGAGCGCCACGCCGCCGGCCAGAGACTCGTCGACCACGGTATGGGCCGCGATGTGCAGGACCCGGACGCCTTCGCCGGCGCGCAGGCGCAGCCGCTCCTCCGTCGCCGCGCTCCCGACATCGACCACACTCGGTTCTCCGAGCTGCTGTGCCGCGTCCCGCGATTCACGCTCGGCACCGGGCAGGGGCGGCAACCCGAAGCGCTGCGCGAGAAGCCCGGCCATCGACCCGGTTCCCGCGAGGGCGGAGAGGGAGTCGGGGCGCGCGGCGACAGGGAGCTCGGGAGCGGCGAGAGCGGCGAACCGCCAGCGCGGCGCCGGGGCGGTGGGGCGCAGATGGGCGAAGACCGAGAGGCTCGGCAGGTAGCTCACGGCGAGACGCTCGAGGAGGCTCGAGTCCGGTCGCGCCGGGTCCGGCAGGAGGTCGAACGGGAGATAGAACAGCCGGCCGTCGGGCACGATGCGCAGCTCCGAGCCGGGCGGGAGCTTCTCCGGCAGGAGCTTGCGGCCGAGAAGCGCGAGATCTGCCGGTGAGGCCGGCTCCGAGCGCGCCATGCGGCGATGGATGCGCGTCGTGAGCTCCACGATTTCGGACGGCTCTCCCGCCTCCGCCACGCGCCACGGACCGCCGCCCGCAAGCTCCCAGCGCCAGAGGTGGCGTTCACCGAAGAAATAGGCGAGTGTCGGTCCGAGACGCGGGGCGAGAGCGGCGATCGCTCCCGCTTGCAGCGGCTCTCCGGAGCCGCCGCCGGCGAGCGCGTCGAGGAGCTCGCGCGCCTTGGCCTGCTCGGCCAGGGCCAGCGCCTCGAGCGCAGAGTCGTCGTCGCCGCTCGTCACCGCGCGTTCCGCCAGGAGATCGACCGCGGTCGAGTAGACCGCGCGCTGGTCGGAGAGCAGACCGCCGCGGAGCGCAGAATCCCCGAGTCCGGCGCCGGTCTTCTCGATCTCGGCGATCGCCGCGCGCAAGTGGCCGAGGGCCGCAGCCGGATCCCCCGCGGCGCGCGCGACGCGCCCGAGGCCGGCCTCCGCCGCCCACCGGCCGGCGGCCGCATCGGAGGCGATGGCCGTGGCGAGCGCGCGCTCGAACGCGGCGCGCGCCTCCTCCAGGCGGCCGTCGCTCAGCCGCAGATCGCCCAGCGCGCAGAGCGTGCGCAGCTCCTCGCCGCGATCGCCGCTCGCGTGGGCGAGCTCGAGGGCGCGGGCGAGCTCGACCTCCGCGCTGCCCGGCGCGTGCAGATTGAGCTCGAAAACGAGGCCGCGATTGAGGTGCAGATTGGCGAGCGCCGAACGGTCCCCCGACCGTTCGTAGATGACCCGCGCCTGGTCGAGGAGAATGAGCGCGCGGCGCGGGTCACCGAGGTTGCGATAGAGGACGGCCAGGTTGACCGCGAGCGCCGCACGATCCGAGGCCCGATCGATGTCGCCGGAGCCGGCGGAGCGCTGCCGGTTGGCCAGGGGTCGAATCTCGGCGAGCGCTTCGGCGTAGGCGCCGAGCTGCTCGAGCGCGACGCTGCGATTCATGCGCACGTAGTTGCCCTCCGCAGCGGCCCAGGGCTCGGTGCCGGAGGCGAGGGCGTGGTTCGCGACGGCCTCCTCCGCGGCGAGCCAGGCGAGCGCTCCACCGTAGTCGCCGCCGCCGATCGCGAGCGCCGCGAGGTTCGACAACACCAGAGCTTCCTGCTCGTGCTCGCCGAGGCCGCGGTGGAGGGCGAGCGCCTCGCGATAGCTCGCCTCAGCGGCCCTGCGATCGCCGGTCATCTCGAGCGCCAGGGCGAGACTGTTGAGCGACCGCCCGAGCAGCGAGCGATCGCCGTCGGCGCGGCGCAAGCGCGCCGCTTCCCGGCAGTAGGGCAGAGCGTCGGCATAGCTGCCGGAGTCGTTCAAGCGCTGACAGCGCTCGCGCGCCACCTCCTCGGGCCCGGTGCGCTCGGGGCCGAGGCCGGGCAGGCGCGCAGGAAGAAGGCAGATCCAGAGCAGTGCGAGGGCCGCCGGCAGCCGGGACACCGGGAGATCCTATCGGCGAAGGGCCCGTGAAGGGTGGGTCGATTCGCCGCCGGGCGAAAAAGACAGCGGCCCCGGATGACGTATCCGGGGCCGCCGAAGGTAGGGGTGCTACGGGGAGGTTACTGCGGGCAGGACTGGAAGGTCGAAACGTCCTGGATCGGCTCGGCTGCGAGACCGAGCGGGTTTCTGTACTGCTTCGAGACGCCGGTCTGGGTGTCGGTCACCAGCAGCGTGAAGTCGACGTTGGTGGTCGCCGAGTAGAAGACCCAGTAAGCGTTCAGGCCCGGGACGTTGCAGCCGTCCACGACCTTGAGCAACATCTCGACGTTGTCCTGGTTGAAGAACCAGAAGAGCCCGGTCTCGTTGGAGTAGTGCACCGCATGTCCAGCGCCGGTGCCGACATTCGGTGTCCGGTAGGTGATCTGGGCGGCGAAGCGTCCACCCAGCAGACAGAGGTTGGTGTCGCTCGGCACGCAGGCGGCCTGCGAGCCGTCGTCGTCGAGGATGTTGAGCAGTGCCGAGCCGCGGACCGGATCGATGTCCGCGCCGTTGGTCGCTCCGGAGAGCGCGAGCAGCACGGTCTCGGTGTCCTCGGGGATCGCGTTGTCGACGATCGGCACCTGGAAAGTCTTGGTGCTTTCGTCGTGGTTGGCCCAGGAGAGCGTGCCGGAGACCGGTTCGAAATCCTCCCCTGCGGTCGCGCTGCCGGCCGCGGCCGAGTAGTCGACCGAGACTGCGCCGGATTCACCGTGCGAGCGTTCGACGGTGATCACCGCGAAGGCCTGGCCCTCGATCACCTGGTAGCTCTCCTCGGCGAACTTGAAGGTGCCCGGATGGTGGTCGCCGCCCGGAGGAACACCCCCGGCGTCGATGATGGTGAGCACGGCCGTGCCGCGGTCGCCGTCGATGACCGCGCCGCCCGTCGGGTTGGAGAGGATCAGATTCACCGTCTCGTTGCCTTCGACGATGCCGTCGTTGACGAGCGCAACCGTGAAGTTCTTGGTCGAGCCGTCGCCCGGGCCCCAGGTGAAGGTCCCGGAGACCGCGGCGTAGTCCGAAGGCGCGTTGGCGGTGCCGTCCGATGTCGCGTAGTCGATCGACACCGTGCCGTCCTCGCCGTGCGAGCGCTCGACCGTGATGACCGCGAAGCTGCCGGTCTCGAGACCGAGGAAGGTGTGCTCGTCGAACTTGATGACGCCCGAGCCGTCGCCCGTGCAGTTGTCGCCGGGCTCACAGCCGCCACCGGAGCCACCGCTGCCGCCGGAGCCACCGCTGCCGCCGGAGCCACCGCTGCCGCCGGAGCCACCGCTGCCACCGGAGCCGCCGCTGCCGCCGGAGCCACCGCTGCCGCCCGAGCCACCGCTGCCGCCCGAGCCGCCGCTGCCGCCGGAGCCACCGCTGCCGCCGGAGCCGCCGCTGCCGCCGGAGCCGCCGCTGCCGCCGGAGCCACCGCTGCCGCCGGAGCCGCCGCTGCCGCCGGAGCCGCCGCTGCCACCGGAGCCGCCGCTGCCACCGGAGCCGCCGCTGCCGCCCGAACCGCCGCTCCCGCCCGAACCGCCGCTCCCGCCGCTCCCGCCATCATTGGCGAGGATGACGACGGCGAGCGTGCTGTGGGTCGGATCGATCGTGGCGCCGCCGGTCGCGTTGGACAGGGCGAGCACCAGGCTCTCGTTCGCTTCCGGATCGGCGTCGTTGGTGATCGGAACGGTGATCGTGCGGTTGCTGCCGTCGCCGTTGGCCCAGGAAAGGGTGCCGGCTACGGCGTCGTAGTCGGCGCCCGCCGTGGCCGTGACGTCGGCCGAGGCGTAGTCGACCGTGATCGCGCCGGTGTCGCCCTGCGAGCGCTCGACGACGACCATGGCGACTCCGGCCTCCTCGAGAACCGAGACGCTGAGCTCGTTGAACTTGACGGTGCCCGGGCCCGAGGCCTGGGCGGGCGCGGCCCCTCCCGTCAACCCGGCCAGTCCGGCGAAGACCGCCAGGCCGAGTCCGAGCAGGCCGCCCTTGAAGCGCTTGGGGTCAAGCATGATCTGTGCTCCTCTCTGTAGCGGATCGTCTCGGGCCGAAGGCGTTCGGGCGTCGCGACTTTCCTGTTCCCCTGCTTAGACAGGGCGAGCGGGGGGCGGAACAGAGGGCGCGAGCGGGCGAAACGCAGCACGATGTAGAGCAGCGCCGCGAGCGTGGCGAGCGAGATGAGGGTGTACTGCTCGTCCCGCCAGGTGGGCATGCCGTCGATGGGCGCCAGCGAGACGAAGAGACCGAACGCGGCGAGCAGGAGCATCGCCACTCCGGCTTCGCGGCGCACCGTCCAGAGCAGCGCCGGCACGATGAGGAAGGCGTAGTAGTAGGAGGTCAGCTCGACGGCGAAGGGGATGAAGGCCGCTCCCAGCGCCGCGCCGATCCAGAGCTCGCCGGAGCGCACCGATCCGACCGCCACGAGGCCCAGCGCCAGAAGCGCGATCCCGAAAGCGACGCCGCGCGAGCGGCTCCAGGCGGCGAGGCGGGCCGCCTTCCAGGCTCCCCACGGCTCCGGCGCGCTCTCCGAATGGAGTCGCCGCCCGACCTCCGCCGGCCGGAAGGCGACGACCGTGCGCAGACCCATGTGGTTGGTGAGCGGAGTGCGCTGGTGCTTGACCGTGTTGGCCAGGAACTGGCGATAGGCCTCCGGCCCGCCGTCGACGATCAGGCTCGCCGGGACGAGGAGCGCCGTCGCGACGAGCGCCCCGGCAACGAAGCGCAGGGGCGGCCTGAGCGCTCCGGAGGCGAGGGCGGCGCGCAGGCGGGTGCCGAGCGGACCCTTCGCCGCCCGCATCTCGCGTACCAGCCCGGCGACGAGGATCGCGGCCGGGCCCGCTGCCAGAAAGAGCGGAAAGACCCGCAGGAGGGCGGCGTAGGCGAGCGCGGCGCCGCCCAGGAACGGCCGCCCCCTGCGCAGACAGGCGACCGCGGCGACGGTGAAGAAGAGCCAGTCCAAGCGCAGAAAAGCGCCGCCGGTCCAGAAGAAGCGCGCCGGGAAATCGGTCGCCAGGACGAGCAGGCCGACCGCCGCGCCGGGAATTCCGAAGGCCCAGAGGAGGACCGCGGCCAGCCCCGCGAAATAGAGCGGATCGATGAGGCAGAGCAGCAGGATCTGCCGGTCGCTCGCCGGCGCGAGGTTGGCAAGGAGCGACCCGGCGATGTTCCAGACTGGGGTGGCGTTGAAGCCGTGGTCGCTGAAGATGTCGTCCCAGCGCCCGGCGCTCTCGCGGTCGCGGAACCAGGCGACGTCGTGACGAAAAGCCTGCCAGCGCTCCGGACTGAAGTGCGCCGTGCAGCGCTCGGGATGCGCGAGGATCCCGGCCGAGGACTCGAGCTCGTTGGTGCGCAGATTGGTGATCTTGCGGCGCTCGGCATGGGCTCTGCGGGCGGCAAGCGCCGCCTTCGTATCGGTCGCCTCCGCGGTGACGTCGGCGACGGTCGCGCAGTCGTAGAGCCGGTCATAGGAGAGCTCGCGGAAGTACTTCGCACCGAGGTAGTAGTGGAAGGTATCCCAGCCGTGGATGAACGAGCCGAAGTGGAAGGCGCCGAAGTTGAAGTAAGTGAGCGCCGAGACCAGTCCGACCACGGCGAAGAGCCAGCGCCGCGGCGCCCGCGCGCGGTCCGATCGGGCAGGGCGCTTCTCGCGTCGCTGCCGTTTCGCGGGCCCCCGCGTCTCCACCGGCTCCCCGGGCTCCAATCGCCGGGACCGGGCGTCCCAGAGCAGCAGCGCGAGGCCGAGGAGCGCGAGGGTGAGTTCCCACCAGCGGCTCGAAGTGTCGTTCCACTGGAATCGGCTCTCGTGCGGCGCGCGCGCCGGCGGCGTGTCGACGACCTGGAGCCGGGGCTGCCATTGGCCCGGATCGACGCAGTAGGCCTGAACCTCGGAGATCGAGGCCCGGCCGTCGCCGCTCGAGCTGCTCAGGCGGAGGAAGCGCAGGGAGCGGGCCGCGAAGCGCAAGGCGCGGGTGCGCAGGCCGTCCTGCCCTGCGAGCGCCGGAATCTCCCCCAGGCGGGCGAAGTCGACGCCGTCGCTCGACCCCTCGGCGAGATAGGTGTCGTTGGCGTCTGCCTGCACGAGCAGCGAGCGCAGCGTGCGCTCGCCTCCGAGATCGAAGGTCACGACCGTCTCGGACGGAATCATGCGCACGGCGAGAGCCGAATCCCAGACGCCACCCTCGGGCGCCACCTGGCCGTCGGCGAGGCGAGCGGCGCTGCCTGCGACCTGCTGGACGACGCTCGGAACGAGCCCCGCGACGAGCGACGTCGGCGGGCAGGTGGGCGACCCGGGTTCCGCGACGAGCGCGGATTCGGCGGGCCGAACCGCTTGCGCGTCAAGCGCGGATGCGATCAGCACGCAGCCGGCGAGTGCCCTCTTCAGGAAGCGATGCCGCATGGTCATGTCCCCGGTCTCTCGGCGGGTCGCCGCTGCGGCGACGCCTCGATCCGCCTGTTCGCCGGATTGGACAGCGCCGGACGGTGGGTGGAACTGTATCGCGCGCCTCCGCCGGGGATTCTCAGACGCGGGACGTTCCGCGCGGCCGTTTCGACTGTCCCAGGAAGAGGCGAGGTCCGCCACGCGGATCGCCGCCGCCCGGGCCGGACAGAGGATTTCATTGCGGGGGCTTCAGGGTTCTTCTAGAGTGAACGGATCCGCAGCCGCCCGCGGGGAGTGAGAACGATGCGCCAGGGGACGAATCGCAGGACCCGAGTGGCCAGGTCGCTGGCCGGTGGCATCTGCGTCGTTGGGCTGGCAATGGGCGCGCCCGCGGGCGCGATCGTACCCGAGCCACTGGTGATCCGGGTTCAGGACGCGATCGGGGCGCCGGGAGAGCAGACCGCGATCGTCTTTCGCACCTACGCCTCTCGGCCGGTCCGCCGCGGGCAGCTCCACACCCTCATCAATCCGGCGCTCGGGGTCGTCGAGGGGACCGCCAGCCCGATCCAGAGCTACGACGCGGGCTTCATCTTCAGCGTCGCTGGCGGCGTGGATGTCACGCAGACGATCACCTTCGACTCTCTCACCCAGTCGATCGACGCGGTCTTCGAGTCGCTGTCGGCGACGATCAACGCCCAGGACGGCGTTCTGGGTGTGCTCTATGTGACGCTCGACCCGACGCTCGTGCCGGGCACCCAGTACACGATCGCTCTCGACCCGGGCCTCACCTTCCTGAACGACCCCGAAAACGACGGGGTGACCATCCAAACCCGCCCCGGGACCCTGACGGTTCGCGCGCCCACCGCTCCAGTCGTCCTCTCAGCCGAGGGCGGCAAAGTGCAGCCCGGTTCGGGCGCGGCGATCGAGATCGGCACCGAGGAGCCGTTCGCTCTCCAGGAGGGCCGGATCGTGATCACCTACGACCCGGCCATCACCAACGATCTGCCGGCAGTGACCGCCAACCCGCACCACGGGAGTCTGACGAGCCTCGACGTGACCTACCCCCAGGCGGGGAAGGTCCAGATCGACTTCACTTCCTTCACTCTGGAAGATTTCAACAGCCTGCCGGGAGATCTCCTGGCGGTGCGCTTCGGCACCCTCCCGGGCGTCCCGCTCGGTTTCTCCCAGATCGGCATCGTCGCCGCCGAGAGCTACCTGCTCGCGCCGGGGTCGATTCCGTTGCAGGTCACCTGGGGGCACAATCCGATCGAATTCGCCCTCGATCCCGGCATCTTCCGAGACGGCTTCGACACCGGCGACACCTGGGTCTGGTCCTACCTCCCCTGAACCCCTTCCTAGAAGCGTGACCAGAGGTACTGGTTGGTCACCTCGTGGTGAAACTGGATCTCGCTGCGCTTGACCCGATTCCCGAGGGCCTTGGGGCAGCGTTCGGCCGAGGCCAGCTTGAGATCGGCGTACTTGCCGTGCACCTCTTCGCCCAGGAGCTCCATCGCCCAGCGGCTCGCCTTGAATAGCCGCATCCCATCGTAGATGTTGTCGGGCAGGAAGCGAGTGCGCGGACGTTTGCCGTCGTTCTCCTCGCCCGCGAGCGGTCCCTCGATGCCGGTGCGCAGAACCGAGTAGATCGCGAGATACGGGTTGGCATCCGGGGCGATCGAGCGCACCTCGATGCGCGCCGACTTCTCGTTGCCGAGCGGAATGCGCACCATCGAGCCGCGGTCGATCGCCGAGGCCTTGATCTGGTTCGGCGCCTCGAAATGCGGATCGAGGCGGCGATAGGAGTTGACGCTCGGATTGAGGAAGAGGCAGATGTCGTTGGCGTTGGCGAGGATGCGCTCGATGAAGCTCCAGCCGAGCGCGGTGAGACCGTCCTGCCCCTTCTTGTCGTAGAACAGGTTCTTGCCCTTGCGGGCGAGCGACATGTTGGTGTGCATGCCGTTGCCGTTGACTCCGGCCACCGGCTTCGGCAGGAAGCAGGCGGTCATCTCCATCCCCGCCGCGACCTGGCGCGAAAGCAGCTTGTAGAGCTGCACCTGATCGGCGGCCACCGTCGCCTCGGTATAGGCGTAGTTCATCTCGAACTGCGAGGGGGCCACCTCCGGGTGGTCCTTTTCGTTGGCGAAGCCCATCGCGCGCTGGACCTCGGCCGCCGTGTCGATGAACTGGCGCAGCGCGTCGCCGGGTAGCGAGTGATAGTAGCCCCCGGTCGAGATGAACTCGAAGGCGCCGTTCTCGTGGTAGTGGCGCTCGGCGTCGCGCCCCTTGAAGAGGAAGCCCTCGATCTCGTTCGAGGCGTAGGCCACCGTCTGGTCCTTCTTCCAGAGCTGCTCGCCGAAGGCCTTCAAGCGGGCCCGGACGTCGCCGCGATAGGGGCTGCCGTCGCGCTCCTGCACCTCGCCGAAGACCAGGATCTTGCCGGCTCCGAAGATGTCGGACGGCAGCCAGTAGAACGCCGCCCAGTCGAGCGCCAGCCGCAGATCCGACTCGGCCTGCTGCGAGAAGCCGCGGATCGACGACCCGTCGAAGGTCAGATTGTCGGTCGATTTGAGCAGGAACTTCTTGTCGTAATCGAGCATGTGCAGGCGGCCTTCGAGGTCGGTGAAGCAGACCGTCACCGCCTTGATCCGGCGCTCGTCGGTGAGATATTTCATGCGCGCTTCCCGGATCTTCGCCGGGTCCTTGTGCGCCAGGCGCTCGGCCTTCGCCTCGAGGTTCATCTCCTCGAGCTTGTCGTAGGGAATTTCGAGAAAGTCGCGGAGAGCGGTTGGCATGAGAGGCTCCTTAGTAGAGTTAATTTTAGTCTAAAAAACTGCTTTATTAGACTAAAACATAACATATTAAGATAAAAAGCAAAAGCTTTCGGTAAAGGGAAAAGAGGCTGCCGTTCTGGCGACTGTGGCTCCGGCAGCGGCACCGGAGGCGTGGCGCCTCCCAACTAACGGGATTCGAGCACCGCAGGGCGCGAGATGGGAGGAGAAGGGGCCCACGAGCGCCCGAGGAGCGGAGGATCCCGTTAGTTGGGAGGTGCCGCGCCGGGCCGCCGAGCAGGAGTGCCGCGCCGGGCAGAGCCGTTGTCCTAGAGTCTTTCCTTGGCGAACCAGGCGCGGGCGCCGGCGAGCTTGTAAGTGCGCTGCTCGCCTTCGATCCGCACCCCGAGGGCGAGCTTGCGCCATTCGAGGAGGAGGCGGCCGCGCCGCCGGTCCTTGCCGAGCTCGAGGTCGGCCGCGAAACCCCAGTGCTCGAAACGCGCCCGAAGATCCCGGATCTTGAGCTCGGGACGGGTGTAGGTGTAGGCGCCGGCGGCCGCGACGTCCGGCTCCACGAGCAGTTTTTCGACCCAGTTCGGCAGCTCCTTGCGTGAGGCGTAGAGCTGGACGAGCGGCACCGAATCGCGCATCTTCACCGAGAACTTCCCTTCGGCGGTGGGCGGCTCCGTGAGCCGCAACCTGGCCTGACCGACCTCGATGCGCCCCCACCAGCCCGGTTCCGCAACCGTTTTCGCCCCCGCCGGCGCTCTGCCCGCCGGACCCTTGAAGTTGGTGAGCTCCAGCTCCGTCCCCGCGAGGTCGAAGAGGCGTCCCGCGAGGTCGTGGCTCGCGATCGGGACGTCGAGGCGAAGGGTGCCGGTGAACCGGACGCCGTTGGAGACGAGCGCCGCCTCTTCGATCTCCGCGGCGACCTTGCCCTTCGCGGAGGCCGGGCCGCTGCCGCCGAGATCGGCCTCGAGGCTGCCGTGCACGGTGCCATGGCCCCCTGCCAGCGTGAGGCCGGCGGTGGGCGGGAGGAGATCGGAGAATCCGGCGAGGTCGAGAAGGTGAGCCTCGCCGAGATCGATCGCCATGTGCCCGTCATTGGGCAGGCCGTTCGGGCGCAGATCGCGCGTCCAGGCGCGCACGACGAAGCCGCTTCCGGCGGCGACGGCGGCGACGCCGGCAGCGGCGGCGCTGCGTCGCAGCTCGAAGTCGTCCTCGCGCAGCACGAGCTCGGCCTGATCGCTGCCGCCATCGCGGCGGACATCGAAGCTCAGACGCGAATTCCCGTGAGCCTCGAAACCGAACAGGCGGATCGTTTGGACAGCACTTTCCGTCTGCAGGTGGCTGCCGGCGGCGAAGGCGCCGCGCCGGAGCGCGAGCTTGGCGGTGAACGGAGCCGGGCTGTCGTCGAGCTCCAGCCACGGGGCACGGGCGAGATACCGCTGCAGCAGGGGCGCGGCGGTCAGGTTGCCGGCGAGCGTGGTCGTTGCGTCGAGGAAAGGCAGTGCATCGAGTCCGCGGTGCTCGCGATAGGCATAGGCGGAAGTGGAGAAGCCGAGCGTGCCGACGAGGCCATCGGCCAGCGCCTTCCCGGCGAGCGTCAACGTACCGGCGGTGATCTCGAGCCGGCTGCGCTCGACTTCGGCCTCCTTGCGGCGCCGGATCGCGAAGCCGCCTGCGGCCTGCATCCGGCCGGTGAGATGCAGCTCGTCGAGCCAGACGCTGCGCACTCCGGTGGCGGTCAGGCGCGGAAACTCGAAATTCCAGGCTGGCCGCAGCGGCCGTGCGAGGGCCGGTGTTCCGGTGAGCGGAAAGGCCGGGATAGGGGCGAGCAGCGCTTCCCGAGCCGCGGCATCCTGCGGCGTGTCGGCGCGCTGTCGAATGCCGAACTCGACGCCCGCCATCCTCCCTGCTTCGACCCGGAGGCGGCGCGCGAGGAGCGGCGCCGGCGGGATCCAGCCCGAAGCCTCGTCGCACTGCAGACGCCACTGCAGGCGCGGGGTCTGGACCGAGAGGTCGAGCGCCGCGAGGGTCACCCGGAACGGAAACCAGGAGTGGGCGCTGCGGAAGGTGATCCTGGCCTTGTCCGGGCGCACGTTGATCCAGCGCGCGAGCGCGCCGCTTTGCGCCGCCCACTCGAATGTGCCGACATACAAAAGCTCGCCGAGCGCGAGCCCGGCGAGCAGGTAGAGAAGAGACCGTCGGACCTTCACCCGGCCGGTGGAATGCGCAGCACCTGCCCGGGGTAGATCTTGTCGGGGTCCTTGAGCATCGGCTTGTTGGCCTCGAAGATGACGGGGTACTTGCCGGCGTTGCCGTAGAACTTCTTGGCGATCCTGGACAGCGAATCGCCGGCGACGACGGTGTACATCTGCGACTCGGCCGACTTCTGCTTGGTGTCGAGGCGATCGTCGACCCGCGCGATGCCGATGACGTTGCCGAGCGCCAGGACGACCTTCTCGCGCTCGGCCTGGTCGTCGACCAGACCGTGGACGGTGGCAACGTCGCCGGTGACGTCGATCTTGAGATTCTCGACCTCGAGCGAGAGCTCGCCGAGCAGCTTCTCGAGCGCCTTGCGGCGCTTCATCGCGTCGAGCTCGGCCGGCGAAACGTTGCGCGTCTGGGGCCCTGCGGGGGAAGTCTGGGGTGCGGCGCCTTCCTTGCCGAAGGCGTTGGTGCCGGCATTCTTGATGAAGTCGAAAAGACCCATGGAGACCTCCTTTCGCCGGCAGTTTACGCCCGCGGTCCGGCCGTCGCCTGCGTAGTTCTCTCCTCAATCGGGGTTCCGCCGCGGTCAGACCTCGCGCCGGAAGAGCAGGTAACGGGCGGGGCTGAGGCCGTATTCCTGCACCACCGGCTCGGGAAATTTCGGCTCGTTCGCGACCAGAGTGTAACCGTGCTGGCGCACGATGCGGCTGAAGTCGTGACCTGCGTTGGTCAGCATGGTGACCCCGTCGGGGCCGGCGGAGGTGACCGCGTTCGGCACGACCATCAAGTGGCCGACCCGCTTGCGGGCGAGGAACGCCATCCAACCCTCGATCGCGGCGGGTGTGCACTCCGAGAAGCTGTGGATGTTGACCGCGACGTCGACCGCACCCGGCGCGATCGCCGACTCGAGCTCGTCGAGGGGGACGACGCGGGCGGGATCCGCTGCGCCTCCGCCGGGACCCCCGCCAAGACCTCCAGTGATCCCGCGGAACGCGAGGTAGTACTCGCAGAGGAAGGTGGAGGTCGCAATGGCGTCGGTGCAGAGGTAGCGCACGGTCTCCGGGAAGGCGGTCACCGCCCGGTGCGCGAGGCGGCCGTAGCCGGCCCCGATGTCGAGGATCGTGCGCACCGCGGGTCCTGCCAGTCCCGCCAGTCCCCCCAGTCCGACGTGGCGGTCGAGGAAAGCGAGCTCGAGCACCGAGTCGAGGAGATCGCGTGAGATCCGGCGGCCCTCGAGGGTGAACGTGTGGACACCGAAGAGCCCGTCCTCGTCGAGGCGGTCGAACAGGCCCAGGCGCTCGATCGGTTCGTTGCGTCGGATGCAGTAGTAGCTCAGGGCATAGCCGAGCTCGTTCAGGTTGCGGCCGCGCAACTGGTGGACGTAAGGGTTGTCGCCGCGGAACTGGGCGAGGTCCGCGGTCGCGACGTGCGCGTCGGTCCACAGCGCCACCCGCGCGAGCGGCGAGTCGAGCGCGTGATAGCGCCGGGTGAGCTCCACGAGGCGCGGATGATCGGCGCGCAGCGCCTCCGCGGCCCCCGCCGGCAGCGGCGCCCCGCTGTGGCTCGGCTGGGTCGCCGGCTCGCGCTGCCAGGGGTAGACCAGGGAGCTCGCAACGCGCTCGTACCCCCGCCGCGCGAGCGCCGCGTCGATCGTTCGCTTGAGAAAGCCGGGGAGGCGCATGGTAAACCTTAAGCTTATGCCGGGCCGCGGCCACGGCGAGACCCTAGGGACCGGGCCGCTGGACAGCGCCCTCTTGCAGTTTGTCCTCTACCGGAGGCGGAAGCCGTATTCTAGAGTGGTAGCTTGTACAGGATGGCGACGAGCCATCGGAGACGGGAGGCCGCGATTCCTCGCCCCGGGTCCCCTCTCCGTGCCCAAACCAATTCGGCGAGCCGAAGGAGGAACCCATGATTCGAATCGCATTGCGCCTCTTCCTCGTTGCCTTCGTCCTCTCGGCGGCGGTCTTTGCCGATGCCGCGACGACCTTCTACGGCTCGACCGCGACCTTGGGCACTCCGGTCTTCAATCGCCCCAGCTCGCTGAGCACCTTGAGCGGCACCTTCACGCCCTACTCGGTGCAGCCGTTCTACCCCAACGATGATACGGACTGCTTCATCGAGAGCATCCAGGAGAGCGACTTCGACGGCTATATCTTCCTGTACGACGGCCCCTTCAACCCGGCAAGTCCGCTTACGAATCTGGTTGCGCTCGACGATGACGGCCCGGATTTCTTCATCGGCGAATCCCGCATCGATTCGCGGCCGTTCCTTTTCAGCAGCGACTACTATCTGGTGACCGCAGGCTACGACCCCGCCCCAGGCGGGACGTTCTCGAACATGGTCGCTTGCGATTCGCCGGCGACGCGCGTGATCGTGGGCGACGGGAGTCTCGGCTTCTACGACGGCCGCAAGGCCGAGCTGCTCCGCGGGCGCTTCCAGGTTTCGGTGACCGGCAACGACTTCTCGTTCGTGCCGTTCGTTGCCTACACGGCGCCGCTGGCTTCGACCGACTCGGCGATCTTCTGGTTTTTCTCGCCGGCCAACTTCGAGCTCCTGATCAAGATGGTGAACGCCTGCAGCTTCAACGGCCGCTACTGGGTCTACTATGCCGCGACCACCAATGTCCAGTTCACGGTGACCGTCTTCGACACGGTGACCAGTACGACGAAGACCTACACCAATCCGCTCGGCACCACCCTCTTCACCTCGGTCACCGACAGCAACGCCTTCGCGACCTGTCCGTAGACCGGATAGAGCTCTTGCCGCAGGTTCCAGGGCCCGCCGTCCCGCGAGGGGAGGCGGGCCTTTTTCCTGCTCGCCCGCTGCTAGAATTCCCCGGATGAGCGACTTCGCGCCCTCTTCCCGCGCCGTGCCGGAGATTCTCGACGATGCCCTCGCCGGGCGGCGGATCTCGGCGGGCGACGCCCACCGGCTGCTCCTCGACGGCGGGCTGCTCGCTCTCGGCGAGGCGGCGCAGCGCGTGCGCGACCGCCACAACGACCCGGCGGTCGCGACCTACAACGTCGACCGCAACATCAACTACACCAACGTCTGCGTCTACAAGTGCCGCTTCTGCGCGTTTTACCGCACACCTGGAGATGCGGAGGGCTACCTGCTGTCGTTCGACGAGATCGGGCGCAAGATCGAAGAGACCCTGGCCCTGAACGGCACCGGCGTCCTGATGCAGGGCGGGGTGAACCCGGACCTGCCGCTCTCCTATTACGTCGAGCTGCTGCACTTCCTGCGCGACCACTACCCGGCGATCCATCGTCACTGCTTCTCGCCGCCGGAGATCAAGTTCATCGCCAGGAAGGAGCGCATGTCGTTCTTCGACGTCATCGGCGTGCTCCAGGAGGCCGGCCTGATGTCGATCCCGGGCGGCGGCGCCGAGATCCTCTCCGACGCCATCCGCAAGGAGGTTCTCGCCTACCCCAAGGCCTCCCCCGAAGAGTGGATCGACATCATGCGCCAGGCGCACCGCCACGGCATGCGGACCACGGCGACCATGATGTACGGCATGGGCGAGCCGCTCGCGGCGCGCCTCGAGCACTTCCAGCGCATCCGCGACCTCCAGGACGAGACCGGCGGCTTCACGGCGTTCATCTCCTGGACCTTCCAGCACGAGCACACCGACATGCAGGAGATCCCCGAGGTCTACGCCGACGAGTACCTGAAGACGCTCGCCGTCTCGCGCCTCTTCCTGGACAACATCCAGCACCTGCAGTCGAGCTGGGTCACCCAGGGCAAGAAGATCGGCCAGACCGGTCTCGCGTTCGGCGCCGACGACATGGGCTCGATCATGATCGAGGAGAACGTCGTCTCGGCCGCCGGCACGCAGCACAAGATGACCCAGGACGAGATGGAGCACCTGATCCGCGCCGCCGGTTACGAGCCGAAGCAGCGCACGAACCTCTACGAGCGCTTCGTCACCCGCGCGGAGACCGCAGCCCTCGCCCGCCAGTACCGCCACGCCCTCACCCCCGAAAACCGTCCGCTCGCCTCGCCCCTCGTGGTCGTCGGTTGAGGCCGGGATCCGAGCGGCAGTCCCTGGAGAGTCCGCGTTGAAAAGGCTCCTGAAGTGGATCGGCAGGGCGCTCGTCACGCTGATCGGGGCGGCAATCCTCGTCGCCGCCGTTCTGATCTTCCTCGGCGGTCGCAAGTTCTCGGCGACCCGTACGGTCGCTCCAGATCTCGTCGGCGCGCCCGCCGTGCCCACCGACGCCGAGGCGATCGCGCGCGGCGCGCACCTCGCCCGGACCCGGTGCGTCTTCTGCCATGGCGACGACCTCGCCGGCAAGAAGTTCATCGACGACGCCTCGTTCATGCTCCTCAACGCGCCGAATCTGACCCGCGGAGCGGGGGGCGTCGGCGCGACCTACACCGACGACGCGACCTGGGTGCGCACCCTCCGCCACGGCGTCAACTCCCGCGGCCGTGCCGTGATCATCATGCCGGCCGAGGTCTTCTACTTCCTGAGCGACGGCGACGTCGGCGACCTCCTGGCCTATCTGAAGTCGCTGCCGCCGGTCGATCGCAGCTGGCCGGAGCCGCAGCCGAGCCTGCTCGCCAAGGCCCTGCTCGGCGCCGGGATTCTGGATAAGTCGGTGCCCTTTCTGAGCATGGACCACAGGGCTCCGCGACCCGCGAAGCCGCCCGCGGGAGTGAACGCGGAGAACGGCGAGTACATCGTGCGCACTTTCGGTTGCCGCAACTGCCATGGGCCGGAGCTCTCGGGCCAGCTCACGCCCGACGGCACGGGAATCCTGGCGCCGAACCTCACCCCCGGCGGCGCGCTCCAAGGCTGGAACGAGGAGCTCTTCCTCAAGATGGCGCGCGAGCGGGTGAGCCAGGCGATGCCCTGGAGCATGCTCCGCGCCATGACCGACGACGAGCAGCGCTCTCTCTGGCGCTACCTCGCCGCCCAGCCCGCCCGCGTTTCGACTGCGACGGCGAAGTAACGCCGAATCGCTCAGACCCTTTCGATCGCCGACAATTTGCCGACGTCGATGCTGATCCCGCCGTCGGGGTCGGGCGGGTTGTAGAGCGACAGGAAGCGGGCATTCCAGACCAGCTCGGAGGCTTCGTAGGACGAGCGCGCGTGGACCACCTGGTTGAAGGTCTCGTCGTTGCCGGAGAGCAGGATGAGGAACTCGGCGTGCGCCGCGACGAGGTCTTCCGCCGTCTGGCGGTTGAGCGGGCTCGTCTCGTCGATCGGATGGACGATGGTCCAAGAGAGCGGGAAGAAGAGCACGCTCTCGCGCTCGAGCTTGAGCGGCAGGAACTCTCGGTCGCCCCCGGCGCGGCGCCGCGCGAGGAGGAGCCGCGCCTGGACGTCGGTGAGCTCGTTCTTGCGGGCGTTGGCGATGCGGAACTCGAAAGCGGTTCCCGACCGGTAGGGAGCGATGACGGCGCGATCGCTGAACAAGATTCGCGCCCGGGGGCGCGCGAAGCGCGCGAAGGTCAGGCCGGTTGCGAGCGCCACCAGGAGCATGCCGGTGACCGCCTCGAGAACGACCAGAACATTGGCCGAGAGCCGCGCCGGCGCGATGCCGCCGTAGCCGATGGTAGCGAAGGTCTGCACCGAGAAGAAGAAGCCGCCGAGGAAGCGGCTGCCGGTCGTCGTCCAGTGGAGGCCCGAGAGCGCTTCCGGTCCGGCGAGGAAGTAGATCGAAGCGAAGACGAGGTTGACCGCGAGGAATCCGCCGGTGAGCGCCAGCAGGTAGCGCGTCCAGCTCATGTTGAGCAGCGAGTGGTAGACCGAGAGCGACTGGAGGAATCCCAGCCCTTCGCGCCGGACGTTGAAGCTGCCGTCGCGGTTGAGCAGCCGCTCGCGGCTCTGGCGCGCGACGACCGAGCCGAAGCCGAGATCGTTGCGGTCAACCGGGATGTTGGACGTTTGCAGGCGCGCGGTTTCGGAGCCGGCGCCCGGCTCGGGGGGCGGAGGAGAGCTCTTCAAGGGAGGGGGAGTCTAGCGAACCCCCTGCCGCGGCGCACCCCGGCGGAGGTCGGAGCCCGCACTGCGCTATCGTCCCGGACATGCGAAGGCGCCGAAGCTTCCTTCCTTTACCAGCAGCCTTTTTTCTCCTAGCGCTCGCCCCTCTCGGCGCGGAATCGCCTCCGGCGACGAATGCACTGGGTGAGCCCCTGGTCTCGACCTTCTCGATCGTCGCCCTCGATCCGGCGACCGGGGACCTCGGGATCGCCGTGCAGTCGAAGTTTCCCAACGTGCGTGCGGTCGTGCCCTGGGCGAGAGCCGGCGTCGGCGCGGTGGCGACGCAGAGCTTCGCCAAGGTCTCCTTCGGCAACGACGGCCTGGACCTCCTGGCGCACGGCGCGACGGCGGAAGAGGCGCTCGCGATCCTGGTGCGCGACGACCCGCAGCGCGAGCAGCGCCAGGTCGGGATCGTGGACGCGCGCGGCAACGCCGCCACCTGGACCGGCAAGGAGTGCTTCTCGTGGGCGGGAGGACGGGTCGGCCAGGCGGGGGCACCGACGAAGTCGGTCGGTCCCGGAGACGGAGTCGGCGGTATCGGCAGGGTCGTGGCCGGCAAAGGCTTCACGATCCAGGGCAATATCCTGGTCTCCGAAGCGACCGTCGAGGCGATGGCCCGGGCCTACGAGGCGACGGCGGGAGAGCTCGCCGACCGGCTGATGGCGGCGCTCGTCGCCGGCGGCAAGGCGGGCGGCGACCAGCGCGGCGAGCAGAGCGCGGCGCTCCTGGTGGTGCGCAAAGGGGCGGGCTACGACGGCCTCGACAACTACATCGACATCTCGGTCTACGACCACCTCACTCCGATCGCCGAGCTCGAGCGGCTCTACCGCCTGAACCGGCTCTACTTCACGCGCTCCAAGCCGGAAAACATGATTCCGGTGACGCCGGAGATCGCCCGCGAGCTGCAGACCATGTGGGCGAAGCGCGGCTTCGACAAGGGGCCGGCGAACGGCGTCGTCGACGCGCGCTTCCAGAAGCTGCTCGTCGACTACATGGGCTGGGAGAACTACGACATCCGGGTCGAAAACGTCCAGCGCATCGACCTCGCGAAGGGCGAGCCGCTGCTGATCGATCGCGAGGTGCTCGCCGACATGCGCGAAGTCTTCCGCACCGGCCGCTGGAAGCCGAGCCTCAACCGGCCCTGATCTCCTCAGGGCACGACTGCCGACCAGGCGTTGGTGTCCGCGCTCTCGAAGCCGTCGGCGAAGATCCCCTGGGGGACGCAGTTCGAGCAGACGAGCGCGAAGTCCTGGTCAGTCGGAAAGCCGTTGTACGGCACCCCGTCGCCGGCGATCGAGGTCGCGGTGATCGTGACGGTCACCGGCCCGGCGACCGGAGTCGTGACGTAGACGTTCTCCAGGTTGTTCAGAGGATCGGCTACCCCTCCGGGGACGGAGGCGCCGGCGGCGAAGACGTTGCCGAGGTAGGTCAGTCCGTCGTGGACGACCTCGAGATCGAGGTCGTTGACCAGGGCCGGATTCGCCCCCACCGCTCCGGGAGCGTCGGACCAGGCGAGCGTGACGCGCAGCGGCTGGCCGGGGTCGTCGATCTCGAAGAGGCGAGTCACTTGCTGGCCGGTGCCGGTCAGCACCAGCTGCTGATCGAGAGCGACGGCTCGCGCCGCCGGTTGGATCACGTGCGTAATGTCGAGGCGCCCCCAGCCTTCGTTGTTGTTCGGGATGTCGGCGGCGCCCATGTCGACGGCGCCGTTGACCAGCAGCGCCTTCGCCATCGCCATGCTGGGATCGACTCCGGCGTGCCGGGCCCGCCACCACTGGGCGAGGAGCACCACCGCGCCGGCGGCGTGGGGGCTCGCCATGCTGGTGCCGGTGCAGAAGGCGTAGAGACTGTCGGTGCCGGCAATCGCCGTCGCGCAGAGGCCGCCGGTGTCGTTGCGCGTCGAGGCGATGGTGGAGCCGGGCGCGGCGAGCGTCGGCAGCGTCCGGCCGTCGAGCGCCGGGCCGCGGCTGCTCGTGGAGTGCAGGCTGTCGATGTCGCCGGCGCGGAAGTTGAGGCTGTTGCCGACGCTGAGGATGTTCTTCGCCTCTTTCGGCTCGGTGATCGTCGAGGGGCACCCCGAGGTGCAGCCCGAGTTGCCGGCCGAGAAGACCTGCAGGAACGGCTCGGCGAAGGACGGTGTGTCGAGGTTGCCGTCGCGCACCAGGATGTCCTCGAGGCGGGCGTCGGCGGTGTAGCCGGCGCCGGCGATGCCGGTGGTGCTCCACGAGTTGTTGGAGCCGATAGCGCCGCCCTGGAGCGCGACTCTCGTCATCTCCTGCAGTGTGATGCTGCCGAAGATGTTGAGCGCGAAGAGGCTGGTCGCGGGGGCCATGCCGAGGCCGTAGAGGAAGCCGCCGGCGTCCGCGAAGCCGGCCGTCGCGTCGCCGGCGACGATGCCCGCGACGTGCGTGCCGTGCCCGCCGCCGGGACAGTCGCTGCCGGGCTGGCCGGGAATCGTGCAGTCGGCGCCGGGCGCCGTGTAGCCGCCCACGATGTGCGACGCGAGATCGGGATGGTCCCAGTCGACGCCGGTGTCCGAGATCGCCCAGACGACGCCGGTGCCGTCGACGCCGAGCGTCGCGAGGTGCGCGAGGTAGCCCGGGACCGGAACGCCGCCGGGGTGGTTTCCGGCGACGATCTGGTCGGACATCTCGTCGTCGGGGATCGGTCGCGGACGGCGGGTTCCGAGCCAGACGACATTCGGATCGCGCGCCAGCGCCGGCACGCTCGCGGGGTCGGCGACGAGCTCGACGGTCACGAAGGAGCCGTCGGCGGAGGCCTTGGCGACGCGCACCAGCTCGCCGCCGAGGGCGGTGAGGCGGGTGACCAGCGCCTGACGATCGCCCGCGACATAGACGAAAGCGACGAGGTTGGCGATCCGGCCCGCGCCGTCCGTGGGCGCTCGCCCCAACGTGCTGCCGAGCTTGTAGGCCGGGTGGAAGGAGCCGACCCAGCGCACGAACGGCAGCGCCCGGGCGCGCTCGGCCGTCGCCGGATCCGCCCAGACGAGATAGGTGTCGTACGGGTAGTACTGCAGGATCCGGAGGCCGGCCGCCGCGAGCGCGGCGTAGCGCGCGCTCGTGGGCGGCCCGGCGAGCTGCACGAGGCGCAAGCCCGTGGCGCTCGCGGACGCGCGATCGGCGACGGCGAGCTCCGGCTCGCCGGCGCGCAGCGGATCGAAGGCGTAGCCAGGGACGCGCACCTGGTGTCCAGCAGGCGCAGCCGGCTCCGCCGCCGCCGCGACGACGGGTGCAGCTTGGACGAGAAGAAAAGCTGCAGTAAGGAAAGGAAACAGTCGGCCCGTCATCGAGACTCCCTGTCGCTTGCGCAGGCGGGCGGAGTCTAACCGACTGTGCGGTCGCCGTTGGCAGCGCTGATAATCTCGCCGCGATGTCAGGGGAGATGCCCGATGACGGGAACGCGCAGCGCTTCGAGGCCGGCATGACGAGCTGGACGAGGCGATACCGGCCGGCAGCTCCGTTCGCCATTCTGATCGCCTGGGCCCTTCTCCCGCTGGCGGGCGGCACGGCGACCGGCGCGGTGACCGGAGATTCACGGGCGGCGCAGATGCCGGCGATATCTGCGGTGGCCCCAGCGCCGGCAGCGCCCGCGGCGCCCGCGGCTCCAGCGGCTCCTGGCGGGGTGCGCACGCTCTACCTCGTGCGCCACGGCGCCTACGACACCGACGACCCGCGCGACGAGCGCCAAGGGAAGGGACTGCTGCCGATCGGCGTGGCGCAGGCGCGGCTCGTCGGCGACCGGCTGCGCGGCCTGCCGTTCGCATTCGATGCGATTCTCGCGAGCCCGCTCACCCGGGCGCGCGAGACCGCGCAGGTGATCGCCGGCGAGCTCGGCGCTCCCGCAATTGCGATCGATCCCGAGCTCGCCGAATGCACCCCGCCGACGCGGCGCGCCGACATCATGGCGGGCGAGAAGCCGGCAGACCTGGCCGCCTGCAGCGCGCAGCTCGAACGGCTGGCGACAAGGCTCTTCGCTGCCGCGCCGGCTGGCGCCGACCGTCACGAGCTCGTCGTGGCGCACGGCAATGTCATCCGCTGGCTGGTGACGAAGGCGCTCGCGGTCGATCCGACCGCCTGGCTCACGATGTCGATCGGACACGCGAGCCTCACCGTGCTCACCGTCGATGCGCACGCGGTCGTGCGCGTGATCGCGGTGGGCGACGTCGGCCATCTGCCGCCCGGCCTGCAGACCGGCGCGCTCGGCAATCGCGGGGCTGGACTCGGAATTCCGGAGATTCAGGTCGCCGCAGCGGGAGCTTCAGCGCCCCCAGCGAGCCCGCCGATCGTCCTGCTGATCTCGTTCGACGGCTTGCGCTGGGACTATCCGGAGCTCCACGGCGCGCCGGCGCTCTCCGCGCTGGCGCGCGAGGGCGTGCGCGCGCAGTCGCTCGTGCCGAGCTTCCCTTCGAAGACCTACCCGAATCACTACACGCTGGTGACCGGGCTGCGTCCCGAGCATCACGGCATGATCGCCAACTCGATGTGGGACCCGGAGTGGAAGTCGTCGTTCTCGCTCGCCGACCGCACCGCGGTCGAGGATGGGCGCTGGTGGGAGGGCGAGCCGATCTGGGTCGGCGCCGAGCGCCAGGGCATCGTCACCGCGTCGTCGTTCTGGCCCGGCTCCGAGGCGGCGATCGCGGGCGTGCGCCCGACGACCTGGCAGCGCTACGACACCGACGCGATCGACGAGGCCAGGGTCGAGGAGGTTCTGGGCTGGCTCGACCGACCGCCGGAGAGACGGCCGCGCCTCATCACGCTCTACTTCGCAGAGCCCGACCGCAGTGGTCATACGTTCGGGCCCGCCGCGCCGGAGACCCGGGCCGCGGTGGCGCACGACGATGCCCTGCTCGCCAGCCTGCGCGCCGGCGTCGCGGCGCGCGGCCTCACCGGTTCGGTGGACTGGATCGTGGTCTCGGACCACGGCATGACGGTGGCCGATCCCGCGAAGGTGCTCGTGCTCGCGGACTTCATCGACCCCGCCGATCTCGAGGGTCCGGCGCTCGAGGATCTGGCGGTTTTCGCCCTGCTGCGCCCGCTGCCGGGGAAGGAAGAGGCGATTCTCCGCGCCCTGGCGCATGCGAATCCGCATCTCCATGTCGCGCGCAAGGCGGAGATGCCCGAGCGCCTCCACTTCCGCGCCCATCGCCGGATCTCGCCGCTCGTCGCCTGGGTGGACTCCGGCTGGTCGCTCTTCGCCACCCGCGCCGACCTCGCCGCGGCGCGCCGCCACTTCCCCAAGGGCATCCACGGCTACGACCCGGCCGGCGCCGACATGCACGGCATCTTCATCGCTGCCGGCCCGTCGTTCCGCCGGGGGCTCAAGACGCCGCCGCTCGACAACGTCGACGTCTACCCGCTCCTCGCCCGCCTCCTCGGCATCCCCGCCGCCGCGAACGACGGCAACCCAAAGACCACCGCCGCGATGCTGGTCGAGGGCACGCCGTAGGCCACACGCAATGGGCGAATCGTGACCGAGCTCTCCCTCACCGCTCGCCGCGCGTCACCCCGACCGTCGGGAGCCTTCTAGTCCTGGCGCAACTTCCAGGTTGGAGTGGCAAGCCCGTTCGGTAAACCCTCAGGAGACAAGAAGATGCGTGAGCTGCGAAGGCTTCCTCAGTCGCCTGGGTCTGGGTTACACTTTCCAGGTGGACAAGGAACCAGCGAGGGTCCCCGTTCGGGTCGACTCAGCTCGCCTGGCAGAGTTGTGCCGGCGATGGGGAATTCGAGAGCTTGCGCTCTTCGGCTCCGTCCTCCGAGACGACTTCGCCCCGGACAGCGACGTCGATCTGTTGGTCGACTTCGAGCCAGGAACGGTATTGGGATTCCGGATCTTCGAGTTGGAACGTGAGCTCTCCGAGCTTTTTTGCGGCCGAAAGATCGACCTGGTCGCGCGTAAGTATCTGAGCCCGCATCTGCGGCGGCGGGTGCTGGCCGAGGCGCAAGTCCAGTATGCGGCATGAAGATGTCGCCTACCTCGGGCAGATGTACGACCTGGCTCGCAAGATCGACAGTCGTGTTCACGGCCTCGATCGCTCCGCCTTCGACGCCGACGAAGACGTTCGACTGGCCCTGACGCACCTTATCCAGACCCTTGGCGAAGCGGCGCGTCGCGTCTCCGATGCTTGCCGCTCCAGACATCCGCAGATTCCCTGGTCGGAGATAGTGGGTATGCGCCACAAGATCGTTCACGACTACTTGAGCGTGAACTTCGACTTGGTCTGGGATGTCGCGAGCTTCGAGATTCCGCGGCTTCTCCCTCGGCTCGAACCCCTGATTCAGGATCGCGAAGAGAACTGAGCGCCCTTGGGCGCATCGGTGCGTCCGAACACCCGGATGGTGTAGCCCTCGCGCAGGGAGCGGAGGAGGCGGACGGCGAGGCGTTCGAGGGCGGGGAGGGCGCCGAGCTCGGCGGCGCGGCCGGGGATCGAGATGCGCTCGCGCTCCGCGAAGCCGGCTTCGGCGAAGAGCTCCGCGAGCGGTCGGGCGGGGAGCGCGAAGCTCGCGCCGAGGCCGAGGATCTTCGCATGCAGGCGGCGCGCGTAGCGCGCGAGGAACTCCCGGGTGGCGATGTCGCAGGCGATCTCGAGCTGGGGAAAGAGCTCGCCGAGCGCCGCGAGGAGCTTGCGGATCTCGGCCTCGGAGAGGTACATCAGCACCCCTTCGATGACCGCGATCGCCGGGCTCTCGCGGTCCTCGCCCGCGAACGGCGCGAGCTTCTCGACGAGCGACTCGGTCGCGAAGTCGACGGCGACGCGCTCGACGGGTTCGGACAGGAGGCCGCCGGGAGACGCGGCTCCTTGAAGGCCAGGAGGTCGGCCTCGTCGACCTCGAGCCAGCGACCGCCGGCGAGACGGAAGGCGCGCGCGTCGAAACCGGCCCCGAGCAGGACGACGCGCAAGCGGGGTTCGGCGATCAGGCGCGCGCGCAGCAGGTCGTCGAGAATGCGATGGCGCACGACGTTGCTGCCGTTCGGCCCCTGGAAACGGCGGAAGGGCGCGAACAGACGCCAGGCCGCGTCGTCCATGAAGCGCTCGGCGTAGCGGTCGCCGCAGAGCGGCGCCGCCGTCCGGGCGTCGAGGGCGCGGACGCCGGTGCAGTAGATCGCGGTGCGCGAGATCGGGTTCATCCGGTTGCGCGCTCTCCCTCCCGCCCTCTCTCCCGCCCTCTCTCCAACATGGAGCGACATTCTCTCCCCTTCCGGGCCACAAAGAGGAATACGATCCGCCCATGCGTTCCCGCACGCCCCGCGCCACGCTGGCGGTCGTCCTCTGCCTCGTCGCGGTGGTGCTCCTGGCCAGAACGGGCCGGCGGTTCGTGCAAGGTTCGGCCGCGGGCTGGCCAGGAGGGCTTGCTTTTGCGGCCGTCGAGCGCAACGCGGCTCCGGTCGTGAGCCCGCTCCGCGGGTCGGTCCGGTTGGTGGCGGTCGCCGGCGGCTTCGACCGGCCGCTTTTCGTCACCCATGCCGGAGATGGCAGCGGGCGCCTTTTCGTCGTCGAGCAGGGCGGCAGGATCCGCGTCGTGCGGGCGGGCAAAGTGCTGCCCGAACCGTTTCTCGACCTCTCGGCGCGGCTCGACGAGAGCTCCGGCGAACGGGGGCTCCTCGGCCTCGCCCTCGCGCCGGATTTCGCGACCTCGCGGCGCCTCTACGTCGCCCATACGGCGCGCGGCGCGGCCGGTCCGGTTGTCCGCATCGCCCGCTATTTAGCCGGCGCGAAGCCCGCCGGCGCGGAGCCCGGCGGCTCGGCGGATCGGGCCGACCCGGCCTCGGAGAGCGTGGTGTTGGAGATGGCGGACCCGGCCCCGAACCACAACGGCGGCATGCTGGCCTTCGGTCCGGACGGCATGCTGTGGGCCGGCACCGGCGACGGCGGGCGGGGCGGCGATCCGTGGGACAACGCGCGCAATCCCGCTTCGCTCCTCGGCAAGATCTTGCGCTTGGACGTCCGCCGCGAGCCCTACGCGATCCCGCCCGGCAACCAGCCTGTGCCAGGCGGAGTCGCCGGCGCGCGCGGCGAGGTCTGGGCGCGCGGGCTGCGCAATCCATGGCGATTCAGCTTCGATCGCGCCACCGGCGAGATCTGGATCGGCGACGTCGGGCAGGACTCCTGGGAAGAGATCGACGTCACGGACTCGAAGCGCCCAGGGCCGCTCCATTTCGGCTGGAAGACGATGGAGGGTCTGCACTGCTTCGAGCCGCGCCGGGGCTGCAGCGCGGCCGGTCTCGAGCTGCCGGTCCACGAATACGGCCACGACGCCGGCTGCTCGGTCACCGGCGGCTATGTCTATCGCGGACGGGCGATCCCGGCTCTCGCCGGCCAATACCTTTTTTCCGACTACTGCAGCGGCGTCGTCTGGGCGCTGGCGCGCGACGCCGCCGGCAAGGCGACGGTCGGCAAGCTGCTCGAGAGCGGCTTCGCCGTGAGCTCGTTCGGCGAGGACGAGGCGGGCGAGCTCTACCTCTGCGACTACTCCGGCGGCCGCATCCTGCGCCTCGCTCCGCAGGCGCAATAGCGCCCGAACAGACCGCGGCCGACCCGGCCGTGCCGCCACGCCGCAGCGAGCGTGCTACCCTCGAACGGTCACGGCTCGAGTTCCCCGCTCGACTGGCGCCCAAGCGGCGTCCGACCGGCGCCCGAGTGTCGCCCGAAAGTCGGAGGTCCCGATGGCCCCTCGCAGAGCCCCTCTCTTCTTCTTTTCCCTTACTGCGCTTTTTTTCAATCTAACAACCCAGCCTCCAGCCCAAGCGCTCGACTGGACAGTCGACATCACCGCCGACCGGAACAATCCGACCTGTGCTCCCGGTGACTGCTCGCTGCGCGAGGCGATCGCCGCCGCCGGCGACGGCGACACGATTCTCTTCGCCCTGCCCGGCTCGCCGCCCTGGACGATCACCCTGACCGCCGCCCTGCTGCAGCTTTCGGTCACCCACGACATCACGATCAGCGGGCCGGGTGCCGCGCTGCTCGCGGTCACGGGGGCGAATCTCGTGCGGGTGATGACGGTTCAGGTGGGGGCCGTCGTCGCGCTCTCCGGTCTCACCCTGAGCCATGGCGAGACGAGATTGAGCGGCGACAAGCACGGCGGATGCCTCAAAATCCTCGGCGAGGCCACGATGGCGTCGAGCCGGTTCGAGGGCTGCCAGGCCTGGAAGGGCGGCATCACGTCCAATGCGCCGGGTGGCGACGGAGGGGGTGTCTATGTCGCCGCGGGTGGGATCTTCACCGGCAGCCTCCTGGTCTTCGCGGGCGATCTCGCCGGTGTGGGCGGCGGTTCGCTCTCGCCGCCGACGGTCTTCGAGGGCGGGCGCGGCGGCGCGTTGGCCAATGCCGGGACGGCGACGCTCACCCAGTCGACGGTGAGCGGCTGCACCTCGGGCGCCGGCGGCGGTCCTTATGGTCCCGGCGGCGACGGCGGCGGCATCGCGAACCTCACCGGCGGCTCCCTGCTCCTCGAGGCGACGACGCTCTCCGGCAACCGCAGCGGCGACGGCGCGAACGACTTCGGGCGTTCCGGGCCCCGATGGTCGCGGCGGCGGTCTCTACTGCGAGGGCGACTGCACGCTCAACAACGTCACGCTCTCGGGCAACGCCATCGGCACGTCGGCGGTGGGCGCTCGTCGCGCAAGGAGGCGGGCTGATGGTCGTCGGCGGCACGACGCGCCTGCGCAACGTCACCGTTGCCGGCAACACGGCCAACAGCACCGGCGGCGGCATCGCACGTTCAGCCGGCACGATCCGGCCGCGCAATTCGCTTTTCGCCGGCAACACCGGCGGGGCGAGCCCCGACTGCGCGAGCGCCACGGCGGGCGTGGTGAGCGAGGGCTACAACCTGATCCGGATCAACAACGGCTGCGCGAGCGTCGTTCACCGGCACCGACCAGGAGGGGACGAGCGGCTTGCCGCTCGAGCCGCTGCTCGGGGCGCTGGGTTCGAACGGCGGCCCGACCGAGACGCAGGCGCTCGGGGACGGGAAGCCCGGCGATCGATCGCGGCGATCCGCTGGGCTGCGCGAGCTGGAATCCAGTGCTGGCGCAGGACGAGCCGATGGTCGTCGATCAGCGCGGCGACCTCCGTCCGACCGACGGCGACGGCGACACGGTGGCGACCTGCGACGCCGGCGCGTACGAGGCGGCGGCGGCGCCGCCGGTCCAGCACCTGCTCACGGTCACGCTCGCGGGCGGCGGCACCGGCACGGTGACCAGCGTGCCGGCCGGCATCGCCTGCCCCGGCGATTGCAGCGAGTCGTGGGTCCTGACGCAGAGCGTCGCGCTCACGGCGGCGCCCGACCCGGGTTCCTACTTCGTCGGCTGGAGCGGCGACTGCTCCGGCAGCGGGGCGTGCAATTTCGCGATGTCGGTGGACCGCGCGGTGACCGCAACTTTCGGCCTCTTGCGCACGCTCGACGTCACCCTCGCCGGTGCGGGAATCGGGGGCGTCAGCAGCGTCCCGGCCGGCATCGCCTGCCCGGGCGACTGCACAGAGGCCTATGCCGCGGGGACGGGCGTGGCCCTCACCGCGACGCCCGTGGCGGGCTCGTACTTCATCGGTTGGAGCGGCGACTGCACGGGGAGCGCGGGATGCAATCTCACGATGTCGGTGGACCGCGCGGTGACCGCGACCTTCGGCCTGCTGCGCACGCTCGACGTGACGCTCGCCGGAGCGGGGAGTGGCAGCGTCGGCAGCGTTCCGGCCGGCATCGCCTGTCCGGGGGACTGCACGGAAGCCTACGCCGCGGGGACGGGTGTGGCGCTCACCGCGACGCCCGCCGCGGGCTCGTACTTCATCGGCTGGAGCGGCGACTGCACGGGGAGCGCAGGATGCAATCTCACGATGTCGGTCGACCGCGCGGTCACCGCGACGTTCGGGAGCTTTTCGATCTTCCTCGACGGCTTCGAATCGAGCGACCCCTGTGCCTGGACCTTGAACGTCGGAGGCCCGTCCTGCCCGCCCTGACCGGCGCCGGCATCGTCTGCGGCGGCGGGGCTCCGGTCGCGGGCTAGGGCGCGAGCGCCGGCCAGGTGGCGGGATCGGCGAGCAGTTGCTGCGGGTCGACGCGCGCGCCGCGCCAGCGCGCGCCGAAATGGAGATGGGGCCCGGTGACGCGGCCGGTCGCGCCGACCTTGCCGATCGCCTGACCGCGCTTCACCTCGTCGCCGTTCGCGACCAGAAGCTCGGAGAGATGGAAGCTCATGGTGACGAGCCCGTCGCCGTGGTCGAGATAGACCGCGTTGCCGGCGAAATACTGATTGGCGGCGAGCGCCACGACGCCGTCCGCGGCGGCGTAGACCGTCGTAGCCGGCGCCGCCTTGAAGTCCGTGCCGCCGTGGGGGCTCCGCGCCTGGCCGTTGAAGATCCGGCGCGCGCCGAAGCGGCCGCCCTCGGGGAGCTCGGCGAGCGGCGCGCCGAGCGGCAGCGAGAACCGGCGGGCGCCGGAACGGGCGAAGACCGCCGCCGTCTCCTGTTTCTCGCGCTCGATGCGCGCCAGCTCCGCGGCGGAGGGCGAGACGTACTTCTCCTCGACGCCGGTGATCGATTCGGTGGGGTAGGGATAGCGCCCGATCTGGAGCCTGCGCCGTTCGACCCCTGCCGTCGTGCGGCGCTCGACCTCGAGACTTCCGCTCGCTCCGAGATCGATCGGAAAGAGGCAGGTCTCGGCGATCGGCGCGAAGCTCTTCTTTCCCTGCCGGCACTCGAGGATGCCCTCGCCCGGCCAACGCAAGATCGCTCCCGGCCGCACCGTCTGCGCGGCGCGCGCCGTCGCCGCGGCGAAGCCTGGGCTCGTGAGGAGCGCTGCACCAAGGGAGATACTTGCGAGACCGTTCCTCACTTGGGCAGTCTAGCTTGAAGCGCGCTCGACAGCGGGACGTACCGCTCGAGAAAGGCAGAGCCGGCTCACCCATAAATAGGGTAATATGGCTTCCCATATGAAGACGACGATCGAGCTGCCGGTAGATCTCCTTGTCGCTGCCAAGAAAGAGGCCGCCGAGAGGCGGGTCACCCTCAAGGTCCTCGTCGAGAGCGGCCTGCGCCGGGAATTGGCCTCCTGGCCACCGCGGGGTGCGGCACCCGCGAAGCGCCGCCATGTGCGCTGGGTGACGGTGGCGGGCGGCCTGCCGCCCGGTGTCGATGTCGCTGACCGCGAGTCGATGTACGAGCGCATCGCGCTGGAGCGCAACTCAAAGTGATCGCTATCGACACCAATCTGCTCGTGTACGCCCATCGCGCGGCTCTCGCTGAGCACCGTGCTGCCCGTCGGGCGATCGAAAAGGCTGCCAACGTCAGCGAAGGTTGGGGGATCCCGCTGCCGTGCATCGCCGAGCTCTGGTCGGTGGTCACCGATCCCGCCGCAACGAAGCGGCCGAGCCGCCCGGAGGAGGTGCGCGACTATCTCGCCGGACTTGCCGAAGCCGGAGCGATCCTGCTGCTCCCGGGCGCATCGTTCGGGGCTCGTCTTCTGCGCCTCGCACAGGACTTACGAGTCCTCGGGAACGGGATCTTCGACCTGCAGGTGGGGCTCGCGGCGCTCGACGGCGGGGCGACCGAGATCTGGACGCACGACCGCCGGTTCAAGGGTATTCCCGGACTCGCTGCGGTGGATCCACTCGCTGGCTAGCTCGAGGAGGATCGCTCCCTGCATACGGTCAGGCGAAAGCTCACGGCGAGACCGCCTGCAGTATGGTAAAAGGAGAGATCCTAGACCTCACGCGGCGCCGCGAGCGCCGGGTCGAGTTCGAACCCGCCGGTCACTGCCCGCCATGCGCGCCCGTTTCCTCCTGCTCTTTCTCCTGCTGGCCTCCCGCGCTCTGCCCGCGGCGGCGGTCGCGATCGTGCGTGGGCCGTATCTGCAGCGCACCTCGACGAGCGCGGCGGTGCTGCGCTGGCGCACCGACGTCGCGACCGATACCTGGGCCGGCTGGGGCGAGGTCGCCGGGGTCTACGACCAGACGGCGATCGCGGCCGCGCTGGTGACCGAACATGTGGTGGAAGTTCCGGGGCTCACGGCGAAGACGTTCTACTACTACGCGGTCGGCTACGTCGTCGACACGACGCCGCAGATTCTCGCCGGCGGCGACAGCGCGCATCAGTTCCGCACCGTGCCGGTGGCCGGGGATCCGGACGCGCAGCACCTCTGGGTGATCGGCGACTGCGGCGCGACGAGCCTGCCGCTGTGCGGCGGGCCCGCGTCGACCGGGGCCGCCCAGGTGCGTGACGGCTATGCCATCTGGGCGAACGGCGCCACTCCCGATCTCTGGCTGATGCTGGGCGACAACGCCTACTGCTACGGCACCGACGCCGAGTATCAGGCCGCGGTCTACGAGGTCTATCAGCAGGCCTTGTCGACGGTCGCGGTCTGGCCAGTGATCGGCAACCACGACGCGCTCTCCTCGGACTCGACGACCCAGACCGGGCCGTTCTTCGACATGTTCTCGCTGCCCAAGAACGGCGAGGCCGGAGGGGTCGCGAGCACGACCGAGGCCTATTTCTCGTACGAGAGCGGCGATCTGCACGTGGTGCAGCTCGACTCCGCCGATTCGGATACCACGCCGGGCAGTCCGATGCTCGCCTGGCTCGACGCCGATCTCACGGCGAACACGCGCCCGTGGACGATCGTCGCCTTCCACCATCCGCCGTACACCAAGGGCACGCACGACAGCGACAATCCCGCGGATTCTTTCGGCATCATGAAGCGGATGCGCGAGAACGTGGTGAAGATCCTCGAGGACCACGGCGTGGATCTGGTGCTCTCCGGGCACAGTCACGGCTACGAGCGCACCTTCCTCATCGATGGGCACTTCGGCACGACGGACACGTTCGACCCGGCGACGATGCTGAAGGCGGGCGGCGACGGCGACCCGGACGGGGACGGCGCGTACCTCAAAGTGCCCGGCCCGCACCACGGCACGGTCTACGTCGTCTCGGGCACCGGCAGCCGCTTCGAAGGGACGATCACGCCCTGGCCGGCGCTCGCGGTCGGCCTCTCCGAGCTCGGCTCGCTGGCGATCGACGTCGCCGGCAGCGAGCTGGACGTCCGCATGATCCGCCCCGACGCCAGCGTCGCCGACCACTTCCGCCTGGTCCACGTCGGCCCGATCTTCAACGACGGCTTCGAGTCCGGCAACACCTCCGCCTGGGGGCCGTAGGCGCCTCGCGACGGGAGCTCAGACTTCGGGCTCCCGCTCCTCCTCTTCCTCTCTCCAGGCGGGCCCCGGATCGGGCCCGTCGGACTCGACCGGAGTCTGCGAGCCGGGATGCTCTTCGAGTTTGGCCAGGAGCGTCCGCACCTCCTCGGCGCGCTCCCGTTCGACCTGGATGTGGACCGGCCCGGCGAGGATGCTGAAACCGGTGCCGAACCGCCCCAGCGCGAAAAGGTCCTGCAACCCCTCCCCCAGCGTGAGGTAGGGGATGCGCTCTTCGTCGAGCAGGGAGTGGGCCATCGCGAGGAGCCCCGGGTCACCGGTCTCGAAGACCGTCACGAGATCGCGCGGCGAAGGATCCCCCGCCTCAGGCAGCGGCGGCAGCGTCGCGACCAGCGGCACGTCACAATCGTCGCAGCGGGTGAAGCCGGCGCGGTATTCCGACCTGCACTGTGGGCAGAACATGCGGTTCCCCCTATCTTGGCGGATTCAGATCCAGAAGCGGCGCTTCTTCTTGCGAGCCCAGCCTACACGGCCCTCCTGAGTCAGGCGAAAAGCCTCGAAATCGCGGTGCTGCCGCACCAGGAGATCCCAGACCATTCGGATCTGCTCCGTGTCGAGCTCCCGGTCCGAGCGATTGGCGAAGAAGTCCGCCCAATTGGGGACTTGCCGCAAATGGAAGTTGACGTCATCGAGAACGAGCGTCCCACCTGGCTTCAGCAGTTTCGCAACCAAGGTGAATGCCAGAGCATCCGGAAGGAACTCATGTGCGCCATCGAGGAGACAGAAGTCGAACTCGGGTATGCACTCACCAGTTGTCGATGCGGCTCGAATCCGCTCAGCGAGATGCCAGTTGTAACCCAGCGGATCGACGACGATATCGATGAGGTCACGCAACCCGACATATTGGCTCACCAATTCGACGTTGACCGGTGCGTGTCGGATCATGTCGATCGTCACGACTCGCCCGGCGGACTTCTCTTGCAAGGCGGCGGCGATGACGCAAGTCGTCGCGCCGAATCCAGTACCGAGCTCGATGCACGAGCTGGCATCCCGCAGAACGCTCTCATAGACCTCGCGCATGGCTCCTTCGGGGAGCAAGAAGAGCCCCCCGCGCCAGCCTTCCGGAGGTTGAAAGGACTTCAGCCGGCTCAGGACATCTTGAAACTCCATGGTCGAATTCTATCCGCGATCGATGACGCGCCCCGTTCGTGCGCTCGTCTCGAAGTCGTTCAGGTCAGCCGATCGACTCGTCCAAGGCGAACGGCGCTGGCATAGGATCCTCGCGATGTTCCCTGGGAGAACGTCAAGGATCGGGAAAAGCGAAAGGCGAGAAACTTCGTGACTTTCCTGTTGTCTTTCTGGCGCTCGCGAGCACTGGCAACCATCATCAGTCTGTATTTGTTGATCGGGGCAGGGTGGGCAATATTGATTCCCCCCTTCGAGAAACCTGATGAGATCGGTCATGTAGCGTTCATTCAGCTGGTGGCGTTGAGCGGCGAATGGCCCGACCTGCGACATCCGCAGACACCGCTCGTGGGGTGGGAGGCGCACCAGCCGCCGCTCTACTATCTGGTCGGGGCGGCGACGTATCGGACAGTGCGAGCCTTGGGCATATCTGCAACGGATCTGAACGTGTGGCTGAATCGAGCCAATCCAAATTTCTTCTGGAAACGCCCGCCACGCGAGAACAACTTCTTCTATCAGGCGGGTACTTTCTTCAGGCCCGACGCCGCGTTTCCGTACGATCTGATGGCTCTGCGCCTGATGACTCTGGCGTTGGGCGCGGTGACCGTCTTCTTCTGTTACAAGGCAGCGCTCCTGGCCTTCAGGCACGATAGTCAGCTGGCGCTGGTGACGACCGCATTGGTTGCATTCTTGCCACAGTTCACTTTCATCACCACAACGGTCAGCAACGACAGCCTGGCGATCGCGTTCGGCGCCATTGCGCTCTATCTGCTGGCGAGATTGCGCGTCGCGCCTGAGTGTGCGCGGCGCCGCGACTGCGTGGCGTTGGGAGTCGTGCTTGGGCTGGGCGTCCTGACCAAGCTCACCGCCGTATCGCTCGTGCCGCTCGCCTTGCTGGCGATTTGGCAAATCGAAGCCGCGGCCAAACAGAGGGTGCGGTACTTGTTGTGGATCGGCCTCGTATCTTCGCTTGTGACCGCAGGTTGGTTCGCTCGTAACGAGCTGGTGTATGGGGATCTGCTCGGGCGGTACTTCATCATTGATCCGGTCGGCTTTGCCAGCGAACTGGACCGTAAGTCCCTGTTTTCACCCTATTTTGGCGCGCCCTTCTGGGGAAGGCTCGGGCAGTCGCTCGTCGGCGAGTTCGGCTTCATGCATATCGCCATGCCAGACTGGTTCTATCGACTCTGGTTGGGCGTTGGGTTGATCAGTGCGGTGGGCTGCGTGACGTTTGCCATTCAGCGGCATCGAGAGCCACGCTCTGTTGCGGTTCGGGTCGATACGGGTGCTTGGCTGTTGATGTCATGCGCCGTATTGCTGGCAGTGGCGGCATTGATCCAATTCAACTTGACGACCTCTCAGCCGCAAGGCCGCCTCGTGGCGCATGTTCTGCCGGCTCTCGCCATCGTTCTTGTTGCTGGGCTGTTGGAAAGCTATGTCATGACGAAGAGGCTGGTTCGGAGACTCTCGCCAGGTTTGCAGGGCGTACAGCGACCATGGTCAGTCCCGGCTGCAACGCTTGGGATCGGCGCAGTTCTGGTCGGCCTGAACCTGTGGGCCCTGTGCGACGTCGTGCTGCCGGCTTATGCTGCGCCCTGATCGACCATGAAGGAGGCTGCGGCCGACTCGTGGAATCAACCTGGACGACCAGAGAGAAAAGCGTGATGCCGCAGTTGGCGCTCGATCCAGCAGTCGAATTCCAAGTGGCAAGGCGCTTGACAGAGCATTTCACGCGCCTCACCTACCCAGACGTGGCGCAGGCCGCTCGCTGGTCTCTTTCGATCGAGGGCGCGACGCTGCGTTTTCGGTTCCTGATGCCCTACCTTGCTGAAAGATTCGAGCGGGAAGCGGAGAACGGGGTCTCGGAACGACCCTCCGGCGAGAGCGACGCAGCGCGTGCGAAACGCAGACCGCGCATTCTCGTTTCCGGGATGGGGTCGGGGAGCGAGATGATCGCGGCGCGGAATCTGGGCTTCGGCGAGATTCATGGCACCGAGGTGGATGCCTTCTACGTGACGCTGGTGGCGGAACGGCTGGCGGGGTATCCCGGGTTCTTTCCGATGCCGGTGGACGGGCGCAATGTTCCCTATGCCGGGGGATCGTTCGACGTCGTGGTCTCGGGTCACATCGTCGAGCACACGGCCGACCCGGCCGCTTACGTCGCCGAGCATCTTCGTGTACTCAAGCCGGGCGGCTACTTCTTGATCGAGTTTCCGACCCGGTTTCACACCCGCGAGCTCCATACCGGTCTGCCCTCTCTCGAGTGGCTTCCCGACCGGTTGCGCCATCGACTCTTGCGGGAGGTTGGCTGGAGCTTGCCGGGATTCTCGGAGGCCACGCGGAAGAAGGCGCGGACGATCATCGAGACCGGTCTCAAGCAGGTGAGCCTCGGCCGGATTCGCCGCTGGGCCGCCGCGTCAGGAACTCCGGCTAAGCTCATCGCCAAGGGCCGCCCCGCGCCGGGGGTGGTCTATGGCCTTTTTCAGAGATCTCTCTAGCGACGGTCTGGCGCCGGATCCCGCGTTGAACGCGCAGAAAAGAAACCGGCTTCAGGCTTTCGCGCGGTAGCGCACGGCTTCGATCCCTGCGAAGTCCGCGTCCTGGGTCCAGAAGATGGCGGACCTGGCGCGCGCCGTGGCGAGGAGGATCGAGTCGGCGAGCGGCAGGCGGAGCTCGATGCCGAGGCGGCCGGCGAGCACGGCAATAGCGAGGTCGAGGTGGACGATCTCGCCCGCCTGCATGAGGGAGATTGCATCGAGCGCCGCGGCCTCTCCGCGCTGCTGGCAGACCCGCCTGTAGACCTCGACGACCGTGATCGTGGGGACGATGAGCTGCGCAGAGTCCTCGAGTGCCGGCGCGAAAAAGGCGGCATTCGGCCCGTCCGCGAAGTACTCGAGCCAGCCGCTCGAATCGACGACGTTCAGACCCGGTCCTCGTCGCGCGGCACGGAGGTGTCGATGCCCTTGAGGAAGCCGCGCATCGAGCGCAGGACCTTTACCGGCACCATTTCCAGCCGGTCACCCGAAGTGAAGACGCGCAACTTCTGCCCGGGCTTGAGCTCGAGAGACTCCCTTACTTCCTTAGGAATCACCAATTGATACTTGGAAGAAATCGTCACCGTTGACATCACAATCTCCTTCGATAGCTGAATGGTAAGACGAATCCATGATCGATGCAAGCTCTCCGACTCTGCCCTGAAGAACGATTAGACATCAAGACATCAAAGATTGACATCATGATGCCAGTCGAGGAAAAATACTCTCATGCGAACCACGGTGAACCTGCCAGAGCCGGCGCTCGAGCTCGCGAAGAGGAAGGCGGCTGAGGGGGATGCGACGCTCGGAGAGGTGATCGCAGAGGCGATCTACTCGACCTATCTGCCCCGACCGGGAGAGCCCTCTGGCGGGGCAGTCGGCGGCGAAATCGATCTGCCGGTCTCGACGGTCGGGGGTGGGCTGCTTCCCGGAGTGCGCATCGAAGACAACGCCGAGCTCGAAGACCGGATGAACGATCCGCGGTGAATCTTCTCGACGTCAATATTCTCGTCGGCGCCTTTCGCGGCGATGCCGAGAGACACGACGAGTATCGAGGATGGCTCTCTGCTGAGCTGGGCTCGTCCGCCGCCTTCGGCCTCTCCGAAACCGTGCTCGTAGGATTCCTGCGCGTCGTCACCCATCCTCGCGTCTTCGCGCGCCCATCCCCGGCGGGGGAGGCGATGCGCTTCGCGGACGCTCTGCTCGCGCTTCCAGGTTGCCGACTGGTGCGCTCCGGGCAGCGCTATTGGGAGATCTTCCGCGAGATCTGCCAGCGCGCGGATGTGCGCGGCAATCTCGTCTCCGATGCCGCGCGCGCCGCCCTGGCGATCGAGAACGATTGCGTCTGGATCACCGCCGACCGCGACTTCGCGCGCTTTCCCGGTCTGCGCTGGCGCCATCCGCTCGACGACTCGACGATCCGGGAGAATCCGCGCTAGCCGCCAGCGTCCTGGGGAGGTGTCGACGCTCCCCGCCTGCGCGGGTGGTGTCCCGCGCTGCTCCTGGCAGTACCTTGGAAGGGTGGTGGCTTCGCGCGGTTCCAAGGCGCCCGCGTCCGCGTGGGCCTCGGTCGCCGGCTGGCGGCGCTTCTCGGCGCAGCCGGCGGTCCGCAGCCGCCTGCAGGAGTACCTGGGCGGTCGCACGCTCGCCGATTCGCCGACCGTCTTTCTGACCTCGCCGGACCCGCGGCCCGCTCCGCCGGTGCTCTCTCGCCCGGTGACCGATCTTCCCGCGATGCTCGACGGCCGACACGAGGTGGCGCGTTCGCTCTGGGATCGCGACTCCCTCCTCGTGCACCTCGACATCGAGCATGTCCACTTCGATCGGCCGTGGGAGCCGCTCCTCTATCCGGAGCGCAGCCTCTTCGTGCAGCGCGAAGTGGTCGCCGCGATCGGCAGGATCCTGGGCGAGCTCGGGATCGAGGCGTTGCACCTGCTGACCGGGCGGGGCCATCATTTCGTCTGGAAGATCGGGCGGCGTTCGCCGGCGTTCGCGGCGCTCGTCCGCCTCGCCGTCCTCACCGACGGCCTGCAAATCGCTTATTCGACGCCGCAGCCACCTGCCGGCGAGCGGGTGGGGGTGCTCGCGGGTGCCGCCTGGGACGGCCTCGGCAAGGTGATGGAGTATCTGGGGCACCGCATTCTCGACGCGACCTCCCAGTCGCCCGTGCCGGTCGAGCTCACCGCCGTCGTGGTCGGACCCGGCGCGCACGGGCGCGAGATCGTGGCCATCGATCTCTCGGAGTACGCCGACCCCCTGCACTGCAGAGCGATCCGCATGCCGTTCACCGCCTATCTCAAGGCAGCGAGCTACGGCTGGGTTCCGCCGCCGCCCGCGGCGATTCCCCGGCTGGTCGCCATCCCGGCACTCGACGACGAGAAGGAAGGCATCCGCGTCATGCGGGATCCCGAGCTCGCCGGCGCGCTCGCCCGCCGCTGCCGCACGGCGATCCCCGACGCTTCGCGCGCCATGGAGAGTCTCGTCGCCGAGTACGAGACGAGCGAGCTGGCCGAATTTCATCGCCTCTTCTACTCCGAGCCGCCGGACCCTCCCGAGCTCTGGCCGATGACTTACGATCGCCTGGATGCCGGCTCGCTTCCGGCCTGTGCCACGCAGATACTCGCGCGCCCGAACGACCTGCTGCTGCAGCCGGGGGCGCTCCAACTTCTGGTCTGGGTGCTGCTCGCGCAGGGCTGGCAGCCGCGACATATCTCGGGGCTGATCCGCTCCAAGTACGAGCGTCCCTACGGCTGGATCGCTGACTTTCACTTCCACGACGCGGCGCTGCGTGCGGAGGTCTACACGAGGATCTTCGCCGGTCTGGTCGCCCTCGGGCGGGATCAGATGGTCGATTTCAACTGCACCTCGACGCTGGAGAAGTGGCTCTGCCCCGGTACCGGATGCCTGTGGAATCTGGAAGCGCTGAGAACGGCCGCGCAGAGCGGGGGTGGGCATGGCTGAGGTCCCGGCCCGGCTGGACCTCGCGGTCGGCCTGTCCACCGGCTCGTTCTGGCGCACGCGTGTCTTCGATTGCCTCGAGCCGATCTGCGACGCCGGCTTCCGGAAGATCGAGATCTCGTCGTCGCCGACCCATCTCGACTATCACGACCGCGCCGCCTGCGCCGCTGCGGCGGCGAGGATTCGCGAGCTCGAGCTCGAAGTTCATTCGTTCCACGCTCCGTTCGCCGATCGCATCGACATCTCGGCGCTCGACGCCGGCCAGCGCGACGGTGCGGTGCGCGAGATCTGCCGCGCCGCCGAGGCGGCGGCGACCTTGGGAGCCCGGTTCTTCGTGCTCCACCCGGGACCCGAGACGACGGGAGTGCCGCGGGAGGAGCGCCTGGACCGCATGGACTGCGCGGCGGAGGCGCTCGATCGCATCGCCCGCCGGGCGGCGGAGCTCGGCGTGGGGCTGGCGCTCGAGAACATGCTGCCGCACCTCTTCGCGGGACATGTGCGCGAGCTGCTCTGGCTGCTCGGAGCGCTCGCCTCGACCGATGTCGGCATCTGCCTCGACACCGGACACGCCTTCCTCTCCCGCGACCTGCGCCACGTGGCGCACAAGCTCTCGGGGCATCTCTGGATGGTGCATGCGAGCGACAATCGCGGCGAGCGCGACGATCACCTGCCCCCGGGGGAGGGCGCGATCCCCTGGCCCGAGCTGCTGCGCCAGCTCGCCGACGTGCACTTCACGGGCGCTTTCATCCTGGAGCTCGCGGCGGAGGAGGATCCGGGACGTCTGCTGCAACGGGCGAAGAAATCCGCCGACTACCTGCGCCTCCTGGCGGCCGAGAGACCGCCGGGCTGAGGTCGCGAGCCTGCCGCCCAGTCAGGGCACCTCGTAGGAACCCCACTTCGGATCGATCTGGTCGAGCAGGCGCTTGGCCACGTCGGCCGGTACCTGCTCGGCGCTGACGCCGCGCAGACCCAGCCAGCCGACTCCGGATTCGATGACGGTCCAGGCGCCGCTCTGCTTGCGGAGCACGGCCTGCCCGGCCTCCTTGTCGTGCGTCCAGGTGACCAACGCATAGCCCGAATCGACGCCGACCTGGGCGACTTCGACGTCGACCGGCTGCGCTCCCGGCGTGCGTTCGAGGAAATCGTGGAGCACCAGACGGATCGCGGCCTTCTCGGTTGCCGGGTTCATCGGCGCATTGTCGGCGCGCGCCGGCGCCGGCGCTTTGCAGGCCACCAGGCCGAGTGCGAGAAGGACGGCGAGGGAACCGACGACGACACGCATCACTGGCATCGTTCACCTCCCCGGAGGGGTCCCCATCCGAGGGGATCTCGCCTTGGAACGGACCTCCCCCGCCAGGAGTGTGGGCCTGGTCTCTCTCCTCCGCGACACCCGCAAAGGGGGTGGGGGCCCCCACCCCGGCAAGTGGGTCCCGAGCCCCAGGGGACCGGGACGCCCGTGGTCAAAGGGGCCTGCGCGCCTCCAGCGCGAGGGGGAATCGGCATAGAGTAACGCCTTGTTGCGGCCCCAGGCTGCCTCCCCAGTCCTTTCCATGGCACAAACCCGAATTCTCATCGCTGAAGGCGAGCCCCAGGTCGCCCGGGATCTCCAGCGGCAGCTATCGGAGCTGGGCTACGAGCCGTTGGCGGACACCGCGCTCGCCGAGAGCGCCGTTCAGCTCGCCGAGGAACAGCGGCCCGATCTGGTGCTGATGGATATCCACCTCGAAGGAGAAATGGACGGCATCGCTGCCGCCCAGATCATCCGCGACCGTCTCGATCTGCCGGTCGTCTTCCTGGCGGCCTTCACCGATGAGGAAACGCTGGATCGTGTCAAACGCAGCGAGCCGTTCGGCTACATCCTCAAGCCGGTCGAAAAGCGCGAGCTGCAGATCGTCATCGAGATCGCCCTCTACAAGCATCGCGCCGAGAATCTGCTGCGGCGGGGCCGCGAGGAACAGGCAGCCATTCTGCGCACCACTCTGGATGGATACTGGCTGGTGGACGATCAGGGCCGCATTCTGGATCTGAACGAAGTCTGCTGCCAGATGCATGGCTACAGGCGAGAAGAGATGCTGGGCAAGCACCTCACCGATTTCGAGGCCGACGAGAGCGCCGGCGAGATCGCGGCCGTCGTCGATCGGATCCAGCAATCCGGCTCGGCCAGGTTCGAGCGCCGGCACCGGTGCAAGGACGGACGTCTGATCGACGTCGAGTTGAGCACCACCTTTCTGCCGGGCGGTAGCGGACATTTTTCCACCTTTCTTCGCGACATCACCGAGCGCAAGCGCACGGAACAGGCTCTGCGGGAGAACGAGGACCGCTACCGCGACCTGGTGGACAACAGCAAGGAGCTCGTCTCCACCTACGATCTCGACGGGAACTTTCTCACCGTGAACGAGACGACAGTCCGTGTCACCGGGTATTCCCGCGAGTCCCTCTTGAAGATGAATCTGGCGGACCTCGTGGTTCCGGAGTTCCGGCACCTCGTCCCGCAGTACCTGAAGTCCATTCAGGCCGACGGGCATACCAGCGGGATCATGCGGATCCAGACCGCGAGCGGCGAGCGGCGAACCTGGGAGCACAATACGACCCTGCGGACCGAGGGGGTGGCCGTGCCCGTCGTGCGCGGCATGGCCATGGACATCACCGACCGCCTGCGGTCGGAAAAGGCCCTGCGCGCGAGCGAGGCCCAGCTGCGGGTGATCCTCGAATCCACGAACGACGGGATTCTGGCCGTGGACCGTGAAGGAAAGGTTCTCAAGACGAATCAACGCTTCGCCGATCTCTGGCAGATCCCGCCGGCTCTCATCGCGGGCGGCGACGATCAGGCGATGTTGAATCACGTGCTGTCCCAGCTTTCCGAGCCGGATGCTTTCCTGCACAAGGTGCAGGCGCTCTATGCCTCCGACACGACCGGATTGGACGAAATTCACTTCAAGGACGGGCGTAGTTTCGAGCGCTTCTCGGCCCCCATGCTGGAGGGATCGGCCGTCACCGGCCGGGTCTGGTCCTTCCGCGACATCACCGAGCGCAAGCGCACAGAAGCAGCCTTGCGGGAGAACGAGGACCGCTACAGAGACCTGCTGGACAACAGTCAGCAGATCATCTCCACCTGTGATCTCGCGGGGAATCTCCTGTCCGTGAACGAGACGGCGGTCCGCATCAGCGGATACACGAGCGACGTCTTGCTGAAGATGAACCTGGCAGACTTGATCGCTCCCGAGGTGCGTCACCGGTTTCAGGAATACTTGGAGACCATCGTGCGCGACGGCAGGGCCCGCGGAACGATGCGAATCCTGACCGCCACGGGTGAGAGGCGGTACTGGGAGTTCGAGACGAGCATGCGGACCGAGGGAGTGGCGACGCCCATCGTGCGCGGCATGGCGTTGGACATCACCGACCGCTTCCGCGCCGAGAAGGAGCTGCGGGCGAGCCACGAGCGCTTCGAGCTCGCGAATCGAGCGTCCTTCGACATCATCTGGGACTGGGATCTCAAGACCCGCGCCATCTGGCGCAACGACAATTTCCAGACCCTGTTCGGCTATTCGGCGGACGAGCGGGAGACGAGCTTCGACCTCTCGACCAGCCTCGTGCATCCCGACGACCTGGCGAGGGTGAGGGCAGGTATCCAGGCGGCGCTGGATGCAAGGAGCGAGCATTGGGCGGACCGGTATCGATTTCGCCGCAAGGACGGCTCCTATGCGACGGTCGAGGACCGGGCCATCATCACCTGGGATGCGAGCGGCAACGCCGGGAGGATGCTGGGCGCCATGCAGGACATCAGCGAACGCGAGCGCGCCGAAGCCAGGCTGCGGTTGCAGAGCGGGGCGCTCGAAGCCGCGGCCAACGCCATCGTGATCACCAACCGCCTGGGGGTGATCGAATGGGCCAACCCGGCCTTCACCACCTTCACCGGATACAGCCAGGGCGAAGCCATCGGCAAGCGGCCTGGAGACCTGCTCAGGTCGGGAACCCATGATCGCGCCTTCTACAAGGGGATGTGGGACGCCATTCTGGGCGGCAACGTCTGGCAGGGAGAGGTCATCAACCGACGCAAGGACGGGTCCCTCTATACGGAGGAGATGACGATCACTCCGTTGCGCGATCCGAGCGGGGAGCTGACCCATTTCGTGGCCGTCAAGCAGGACGTCACACAGCGCAAAGTCCTGGAGCAGAGCTTTCGCCAGTCCCAGAAGCTGGAGGCTGTGGGGCGTCTCGCGGGCGGTGTCGCCCACGACTTCAACAACATGCTGGGGGTGATCCTCGGCTACGTCGAGGTGGCGCTCGACCAGGTGGACCCGTCGCAAGCGCTCCACGCCGACCTGCTCGAGATCCAGAAGGCCGCCGGGCGCTCCACCGCTCTCACGCGGCAGCTGCTGGCCTTCGCCCGCCAGGAGGCCATCGCGCCCAGGGTGCTGGACCTGAACGAGACCGTGGCCGGGATGCTCACGATGCTCCGGCGGTTGATCGGCGAGAGCATCGAGGTCTCCTGGCAGCCGGCGGCGACGGTCTGGCCGATCGAGATGGACCCGTCGCAGATCGACCAGATCGTGGCCAACCTGTGCGTCAACGCGCGGGACGCTATTGCGGGCGTCGGCAGGATCGCGCTCGCGACGGCCAACTGCGCCATCGACGCGGAGTTCTGCGCCAACAATGTGGACGCCGTGGCCGGCGACTTTGTGCGGCTCACCGTGAGTGACTCCGGCGGCGGCATGGACACGGAGATGTTGACCCGGATCTTCGAGCCGTTCTTCACCACCAAAGGCGTGGGCGAGGGCACCGGCCTCGGCTTGTCCATGGTCTACGGCGCCGTCAAGCAGAATCGCGGCTTCCTCGTGGTGAGGAGCACACCGGGCCAAGGCACGGCGTTCGAGATCTATCTGCCTCGCCATGTGGGTCAGGCCGAGCCGGTGCGCAAGGTGAGTGTGGCGGCTCCGGCCCAGCGCGGCCAGGAGACCATCCTGCTGGTCGAGGACGAGCCGGCGATCCTGCGACTCACCACGCGGGCGCTCGAAGCGCAGGGCTACGCCGTGCTTGCAGCCAGCAGCCCGAGCGCGGCGCTCCTTCGCGCGCGAGAGCATGCCGACGCCATCCACCTGCTGCTCACCGACGTGGTCATGCCCGAAATGAACGGCCGGGAGCTGGCGAAGCGGCTGATGTCTCTCCATCCGCGGCTCAAGTGCGTGTTCATGTCGGGGTATACAGCCGACGTCATCGCCAAGGGCGGCGTGCTGGAAGAGGGAGTGCACTTCCTCCAGAAGCCGTTCGCCATCGCCGACCTGGCCGCCACGGTGCGGCGCGTCCTGGACCGCGAATAAGTCCTGGTCAGGGCCGGGAGCCGGCCTGCTGCCGCAAGGCTCTCCGAACCTCCTCGATGCGCTCCGCGGCGCGCACGCGCTCGCCGCTCGCCAGATGCCGTGGATTGATCTCCTGCGAGCGCGAGAAGGCCGCCAGCGCCTCCGCGAGACGGCCGTCGCGCACGTACACCAGGCCGAGGTTGTAGAACAGCACATCGTTGTCGGGCGCCGCCGCCGCCGCCGCGCGGAACTCGCGCTCGGCCGACCGCGGAGCGCTCGTCTCGGCATCGAGGCCGAGCATGAAGTGGAATTCGCCGATGAGATTCTGCGTGAGGTAGTCCTTGGGCACATCCGGGTCGCTCTCGCCGGCGAGCTCGGCGGGGAGGACGGGGACATGCGCGCTCCGAGCTGGGGCTCCCCCTCGCCGCACGACACGGAAGGCGAGGCCCTCGGCGACGATGTCGAGCTCGGGAAGATTCCAGTTGGGGTGGTGGGTGAAGTAGAGCCCGGTCGTGTCGGGATCGAAGTGCAGCGGCGCGAGCGGCGCGTCGCCGACGCCTTGCGCGATCAGGTCGAGGTCGGGCCGCAAGCCCTCGACGTGGCGCAGGTAGAGCAGCACGAAGAGGATGTTGTCGTCGCTCGCCGCAAGATGCGCGCCGGGCGGGAGCCCGGCGAGGAGGCGACGGCTGTAGTCCTCGGCGATCGCGTAGCGGCTGCGATCGAACTGCCGCCAGTGCGTCGCGAGCCCGAGGAGCGGCACGGCGAGAAGGAGCCAGGCGAGCCGCCGCGGAAGCCGTGAAGCCAACGCGTCGGCCCCGACGGCGGCGAGGAGAGCGCCGCAAAGGTAAGCCGGGATGTAGTAGCGGTGCCAGATGAAGAGGTCGCTGCGCGAGCCGTGGAGGCCCATCGCGGCGAGATTGCCGAGCGCCGTGAAAAGGAGGAGCGCGAGCGCGAAGCGCTGCCGCCGTCCGGCGGCGAGGAGCGCGAGCACGCCGAGCAGCGCGAGCGCCGCGCCGCCGGCGGTGAGCTCGACCGGGACGCTGGCGAGGAAGTCGCCCGCGATCGTTCCCCAGTCGCGCGTGCTCTCGAGCCAGCGCCGCTCCCAGAAGCCGCGCCGCAGGACGACGGCGAGGAAGCGGTCGAGGGTCTCGGGATCGCCCCAGTCGAGCGCCGGGTCGCTCCGCGAGCGCAGCGGCAGATAGGCGTACGGCAGGAGCCCGGCGGCAAAGGCGAGGGCTGCGGCACCCAACTGGCGGAGATCGCGCAGGCTCTCCCGCGCCTGTGGCTCGGTGAGGAGCGCGGCGCAGGCGAAGCCGGCGGTGAAGACCAGCATGAAGGTGTGGTTCGTGGCTCCGAGGCCGCAGAGGAAAGCGACGATGGCGAGACGGCGCGTCGTGGGCTCGCGCTTCCAGGCGAACGCCGCCGAGAGCGCCGCCGCAAGGCAAAGCGCCCCGAGCGCGTAGACGCGCTGGATGTTCGCCTCGCCCCAGTAGCTCGGTGCGACGCCGAGAAGGCCGGCGCCGAGCACCGCCGCCGGCTGCACGAGTCCGAGCCGGCGCGCGAGCGCGAAAAGAAGTGCCACCGCCGCCGCTGCGCAGGCGGCGGAGAAGAGGCTCATGCGGAAAGCGATCGAGCCCGCGGGCAACGCCAGCGTCCAGAGCTTGCCCAGCAGGACATAGAGCGGGTAGCCGCTCGGATGCGGAATGCCGAGAAGGTAGACCGCGGTGGTGAGCTCGCCGCTGTCGCCGACGTAGATCGTCCGGCAGGCGCCGATGGCGTAGACCGCGAAGAACGCGAGACCGATCGCGGCAGCGATCCAGCGATCGGCCGATGCGAGCGCACCCGGCTGGTAAAGGGAAAGCGGCTTCAAGTTGCGGCGATGGTAGCAGGCCGCGGCGCGGCGCTGATCCGCTGATGGAGATCGGTGCGTTTGCGGGCCAGATCGGCGCCCGGACGAGCGCGTGCGCGGCGAGCGCCAGGATGGGAGTACACTGCCAGCCGACGGACCTCCTCTGCCTGCGGCTCTGTGCTGAGCCGTCACGGATCCGGAGTTCTCTGCGCGGGGCGCCAGGCCGGGGTCGGTCCTTCCCGAGGGTTGGCTCGCTCCGCTGCACCCATCAATCCGCCTGAGCGGTTCCCTTGGCTCAAGACAGCCGTGCTCGCCGACGGCCACTCCGGCATGCGAACGGATGCGGCGGCGACGGAGGTAGATCCATGAACTCGAATGCGGACCCCTCTCACCCCGCCTGGGAGACTCCCCAGGCGCTGCAGGCCTCCGAGGTGCGCTACCGGCGGCTCTTCGAAACGGCGCAGGACGGCATCCTGATTCTCGATGCCGTCAACGGCCAGATCGTGGACGCGAATCCGTTCATGGTGAAGATGCTGGGGTACTCGCATGCCGAGTTTCTCGGCAAGGAGCTCTGGGAGATCGGTTTCTTTGCGGATGCCACTGCGTCGAAAGTGGCGTTCCTCGATTTGCAGACCAAGGGTTACATCCGCTACGAGGACCTGCCGCTCCGGACTTCCGGTGGCGAGGTCATCGCCGTGGAGTTCGTCAGCAATGCCTATCTGGTCGACGACGAGAGGGTCATTCAGTGCAATGTTCGCAACGTCTCGCAGCGCAAGAAGGTCGAGGAGGCGCTGCGCAGGAACGAGCGGCTCACACACAATCTGGTCGAGCACCTTCCGCACCGCATTCTGGTCAAAGACCGGGAGTCCGCGTACCTGTTCTGCAACGCGAACTTCGCAAGAGACGTTGGACTTCCCCCCGAAGAGATCATCGGCAAGGACGATTTCGCCTTCTATCCGCGTCCACTCGCGGATGCCTACCGAGCCGACGACCGCGAAGTCATGGCCATGGGAGTGACGAAAGAGATCGACGAGCCCTATCTGGCGGGTGGGCAGGAGCGATGGGTGCACACGGTGAAGGTGCCGTTTCGCGATGAGCAGGGCGAGGTGGTCGGTGTCCTCGGCGTCATCGAGGACATCACGGAGCGCCGGCAGCTCGAGGAGCAGGTCCGCCAATCCCAGAAGCTCGAAGGCATCGGCCTGTTGGCGGGCGGCGTCGCCCACGACTTCAACAATCTACTTACCGGCATCCTGGGTTACTGCGACCTCGCCTCCGGCCGCCTGAGCGACAGCGACCCGCTTGCCGCCGATGTCGAGCAGATCCGCAAGTGTGGTGAACGGGCGACGACCCTGACGAGCCAGCTCCTCGCCTTCAGCCGCAAGCAGGTGCTGGAGGTCCGGGTCCTCGACCTGAACGCTCTGGTCTCGGACCTGGACCGGATGCTGCAGAGACTGATCGGGGAGGATATCGACCTGCAGACCGTGCTGGCCGCTGACCTCGGTCCGGTCAGGGCCGACCCCGGACAGATCCAGCAGGTGATCATGAACCTCGTCCTGAACGCGCGCGACGCGATGCCCCGAGGCGGCAGGCTGGCGCTCGAAACGGCGAACGTCGATCTCGACGCGGAGTACTCCGGCAGGCATCTCGGGGTCAGCCCGGGCCCGTACGTGATGCTCGCCGTGACGGACACCGGCTGCGGCATGGACGAAGCGACCATGGCGAGGATCTTCGAACCCTTCTTCACCACCAAGGAGCAGGGAAAGGGCACCGGGCTGGGTCTCTCCACTGTTTACGGCATCGTGAAACAGAGCGCAGGCGACCTCTGGTGCTATAGCGAGCCGGGCAAGGGCACGACCTTCAAGATCTACCTGCCGCGAGTCGGGGAGGTGGCCGCGGCGGTGATGGCGGAGAGCCCTGCCCCGGTGCTGCGTGGCTCGGAGACCGTGCTCGTGGCCGAGGACGACGAGCTGGTCAGGAAGTTGATCGTGAAGATGCTCACGGGTGACGGTTACAAGGTCATCGCCGCCAGCGACGGAGCGGAGGCGCTACAGGAGTGCGAGACCTCTCAAGGACCGATCGATCTGCTCATTACGGACGTGGTCATGCCGGGTATGAGCGGCAGGGAGCTCGTGCAGAGATTGGTGAAGACGCGACCTGGAATCAAGGTGATCTTCATGTCCGGTTACACGGACGATGCCATGCTGCACCACGGCATGCTCGAGCAGGGGATGGCCTTCGTGCAGAAGCCCTTCACACGGCTCTCGCTGAATCGAAAAGTGCGCGAGGTGCTGAACACGTGACGGGACAGGCGTCTTCGCCGAATCGCTGACGCTCAGCTGTCGAGGACGGCGCGGACCTTGCGGGCGAGGGTGAGGGACTCGAACGGCTTCTGCAGGAAGTGGGCGTTCTCGGGCACGATGCCGCGCTCGGAGACGATGTCGGCGGGGTAGCCGGACATGAAGAGCACCCGCAACCGCGGATCCTGCGCCCGCGAGCGCTCGGCGAGCTCGCGGCCGTTGAGCTCCGGCATGACGACGTCGGTGAGCAGGAGGTCGAACCTCGACATGGCGTGGGTGGCCAACGCGAGCGCCTCGGTCGCCGAAGAGGTGGAGATCACCTTGTAGCCGAGCCGTTCGAGCTGCTCGCCGGTGAGCTTGAGCAGCTGGGGGCTGTCTTCGACCAGGAGGATGGTCTCGGCCTTCGTCGCCGAAGCCGCCGGCATGGCGGGGGCCTGCTCGGCGTCGGCGTCCGGGGCGCAACGCGGCAGGTAGATCCGGAAGCTCGCGCCGAGGCCCGGAGCGCTCTCGACTTCGATCCGGCCGCGGTTCTGCTGCACGATGCCGTAGACGGTGGCGAGCCCGAGGCCGGTCCCTTTGCCGGCCTCCTTGGTGGTGAAGAACGGTTCGAAGAGTCTCTCGAGCGTCGCGCGCGCCATGCCCTCGCCGGTGTCCGTGACGCTCAAGAGGACGCAGTCGTTGGCGGCGCCGCCGGACCGCGGGCGCTCGCGCTTCGCCAGTCGGCACGTTGCGCGTCGCGACCGTGATCCGCCCGTTGCCGGCGATGGCGTCGCGTGCATTGACGATCAGGTTGGCCAGGATCTGGTCGATCTGGCCGGGATCGGCGCGCACGCTCCAGAGGTCGGCGCCGAGGTCGAGGACGAGCTCGATCTCCTCCGTGATCAGCCCGCGCAGCATCTTCCCCGTGTGGCCGAGGAGCTCGTTCAAGTCGAGCACCCGCGGCTCGATCGGCTGCCGGCGCGCGAAGGCCAAGAGCTGGCGCACCAGGTCGGAGGAGCGCTCGGCGGCGACCAGGATCTGGTCGAGATCCACCTGCGCCGGATTCTCGGTGTCGATCCGCTCCTTGGCGCGCTCGGCGTAGCCGAGGACGATGCTCAACATGTTGTTGAAATCGTGCGCGACGCCGCCCGCGAGCCGTCCGATGCTCTCCATCTTCTGCGCCTGCACGAGCTGCTCCTCGAGCTGCAGCCGGGCGCTGACGTCGCGCTTCACGGCCACGAAGTTGGCGATCCGACCCTCTTCGTCGAAGACCGGCGAGATGCTCTCTTCTTCCGAATAGAGCGCGCCGTCCTTCCGCCGGTTGACGAGGCTCCCGTGCCAGGTGCGACCCGAGGTGATGGTGCTCCACAGGTCGCGGTAGAACTCCGGACTCTGCTGGCCGCTGTTCAAGAGGCGCGTGCTCTTCCCGAGCGCCTCCTCGCGACTGTAGCCGGTGACCGTTTCGAAGGCCGGATTGGCATAGTGGATCGTGCCCTCGCGGTCGGTGACGAGAATCGCCTCCCCGGCCTGATCGATCGCCTCCCGCAGCAGCCGGAGCTCGGCCTCGGCCCGCTTGCGCTCGGTGATGTCCTCGGCCAACGCGATGACAACGCTCTGGCCGTGGAAAGTGCCCGGAAAGAGGCGAACTTCCTTGGGAAAGACCTCGCCGCTGCTGCGCAGGCCCCAGAACTCGAAGCGCTGCGGCTCGCCGGCGAGCGCGCGCGCAACCGCACGCCCGATTTCGCGCAAGTCGTTTCTGCCGGGGGCGCCGAGGAACTCCGGTGTGTTGCCGACGAACCTCTCGCGCGGATGGCCGTACATCCTGGTCGCGCCGTCGTTGACGTCGAGAAAGCGACCCTCGGCGTCCTGGATGTAGATTGCGTCCGAGACGCTCTCGAAGCAGGCTGCTGTAGCTGCTCTCGGTCTCGCGCAGGGCCCTTTCCGCGCGCAGGCGATCGGTGAGATCGAAGACCGCCACCATCCGCGCCGAGCGCCCGGCGAACCGGAGAGCGTGCGACCGGATCTCGACCTGCAGGACCTCGCCGTTCTTCCGGCGGTGGCGCCACTCTCCCGACGAGCGGTAGGAGGCGGGCATCCTCTCCAGGTGAGCGAGCAGGCAGGGCACGTCCTCCTCGGGACGGATATCGCGGATCGTCATGCCGAGGAACTCTTCGCGCGTATAGCCGTAGAAAGCGACCGCGGCGTCGTTGACCGCGAGAAACGCCAGCGTCTCGAGATCGTAGACCCACATCGGCTGCGGGTTGGCTTCGAAGAGCTGGCGGTAGCGCGCAGCGCTCGTCGCCAGCTCGGATTCGAGGTTCTTGAGCCCGGTGATGTCGGTCCAGGTGCCGACGACGTCGCCGCCAGCCGGGCCCAGCGAGCTGCGGCGCTGGGCCCGGAGCCACAGGTAGTGGCCGTCCCGGTGCCGGAAGCGGTAATCATCGGTGACCAGCCCGCCGGCGAGGAGCTCGCGCTGGTGCGCCACGAGCTCTCGGCGGTCATCGGGGTGGAGATGCTCCTCCCACCAGCCGGGCTGCTGCGCCTCCTCGACCGAATAGCCGGTCAGGTCGTGCACATTGGACGTGATGTAGACGGGCCGCAGCGAGCCAGCGGCGCCACGCAGCAGGAAGAGGACGACCCCGCTCTGCGCGATCCAGGTTTCCGGAATCGACTTCTCGGAATCCATCCCCCCACCTCGCTCCGTGGCTGCGTCCACTCCGGCAGCTCGATCCTGTCATTGCCGGCGGCCGGTCGCCATCACGGGCCGTGCGATGTGCCCCGCGACGAGCTGGAACGGGTCGCCGGCGATCCGCGCCGCCGCAGCGCAGATTTCCGCGAATGTGAGGCCTTGCGCTGTGGAAAGGTCATCCGCTGCACAGGCGATCGCGCGATCACTTCCTAAGGTAGTGGTTCGCGGGCCACCCGACTCTTGGGCGGACTGGTCCACTCGGACCCGGACCTCCCGGAACAGGATCGACTCGAGCTCGCCAAGGAGGAAGTCATGAAGACCCGACTGTCGACCTCGCACCTGCTCCTCGCTTTGGCGTTCTTTGGGTCGTCCGCCGTCGTCAGCTCGCCCACGTTCGCCACCGGCCCGCACGGCGATCCCGGATTCGTGCAGTTCCGGGGCGCCTCTTTCCCGGTGCACGAGAGCGACGGCGCTGCCGTCGTCGTCGTGCGCCGCCACCGCGGCACGAGTGGAGAAGTCAGCGTCGACTTTCAGACCCACGACGGCACCGCGCTCGCGGGCGAGGACTACACCGCGGCCGCCGGAACTCTGACCTGGGCCGCCGGCGACGGCGGCGACAAGACCATCGCGATCGAGATCCTGGCCGACGACGTCGCCGAAGGCCTCGAGACGTTCGGTGTTGCGCTGTCGAATCCGACGGGTGGCGTCGAAGTTGGCACGCTCGCGGAGACCGTCGTGCGTGTCCTGCCGCAGGATGGCGGTGGGGGCGACCCCGTACCGCCCGCGAGCCGGATCAGGCTGCGCAGCGCCATCTTCCCGGCTTTCGAGAGCGCCGGAGCCGCGACCTTCGTGGTCGTTCGGCAGGGCGACAGCGCGGGCCCTGCGAACGTCGACTACTCTACTTTCGACGGCAGTGCCACCGCCGGCGCGGACTACACGACGACCGCCGGCACCCTGAACTGGGCCGACGGCGAGACCGGCGCGAAGAGCGTCACCGTGCCACTCATCGACGACACGATCGCCGAGAGGCAGGAGACGGTGAGCATCGTGCTCACCAACGCGGTCGGCGGAGAGCTCGGCGGTCGCGACACCGCTTCGATCCTGATCCTCGATGACGACCACGGCGGGCAGGACGCCTGTGTCTCCGATGAGGAAACGATGTGCCTCGCAAACAACCGCTTTGCCCTGCGCGGCACCTGGACCGATTTCCAGGGCGGCCAGGGCGTTTTCCGCGCGGTACCGTCGACCGACGAATCGGGGCTGTTCTGGTTCTTCGATGAGAGCAACATGGAGGTCCTGGTGAAAGTCGTCGACGGCTGCGCGCTGAACAACCACCGCTGGCTCTTCTTCGCCGCCACCACCAACGTCGCCTACACTTTCGAAGTCACGGATCTCCGGACGGGGGCCGCCAGGACCTACACCAACCCGCTCGGCACCCGGGCACCCGCGACGACCGACGTCGACGCTTTCCTCTGCTCGCCGTAGACCTGCGTCGAGCGCCGGTCGGGCACGGGCGCCGGTTCCAGGTAGCGGGTCGGCTCCCCGCCCGTTCGCGCTACTTCACCGGGATCATGAGGTGCTCGTACGGCGTGTCGGGCCACATGACGTAGGGCTCGGAGGTGTCGGGATCGGCCTTGCGTGGGTAACCCTTCATCAGATCCTTGGCGCCGACGATCATCACGTGCGGCCCGGTCTTGACCCAGTGGTTGGCCGCCGTCGGCTGGGTGGCGTACGGGTCGGTGTTGCTGGCGTCGGTGCCGCCCGCGAGCATGTACATGAAGCCGACCTTGCCGGCCGGCGGCGGCTGATGCGCGAGCATGGCGTTGATGAAATCCATGGCGTTGGCGTCGCCGCACATCGGATCGGGTCCGGGGGTCGCCGGGTTGTCGCCCATGCAGGTGAAGCCGTTCGTGCCCGGGCGGACGACCCGCGCCTTGCCGTCGGCGCCGACGTCGATGACCGTTGCGGTCTTCGCGACCGCTGGCGGCGCCGCGGTCATCGCGCTGGCGATGATCTGTGCGTCCGGAATCGCGGCCATGGTGTGCTGCTGCGCCAGCGCGATGCCGGCGAAGACGAGCAGCGAGGCGGAAAAAGTGACCCACATTCGGCGCTTGAGCATCCTGCCCTCCCTTTCGTTCGTGCAGCGAACTGAAGCCGATCCGGTCTCGAGCTGGGCCGCCCACGCGGCAGCCCTCGAGGCGGACGCACGCCCTTCATTTTGGGCGTGGCGCGGGATTGTACTCCCGCCCCGGCGCTTGCGCGCGCGCGGAAACCGGACTGATTTCTCTTCTATCTGCCGCCCGGCCGACGCTCACTGGCAGTTGAAGGCGCTCGAGTCGGTGGTCGCGGGCGAGGCCGTGCCCAGTGGGTTGGTGTAGGTCTTGGGCGCCGCACCGCTCTGGGTATCGCGTACCGTGACCACGTAGCCGACGTCCGTCGCGGCGGCGAAGTAGACCCAGTACTTGTTGTTGAGGCTGCATCCGTCGATGAGCTTGATCAGGAACTCCCAGATGAGCGGGTTCTGGAAGTAGAAGAGCGCCGAGTCCGAAGTCCCGGCCGAGGCCACGAAGGCGTCACGGTGGACGTGCGAGTAGTCCTCCCATCGGATCTTGACCTCGAAGCGGTTGCCGAGCAGGCAGGCCGTCGTGGCGTTCGGGACGCATCCCGTGGTGTCGGTGAACGACCCCCCGGCGAGAAAGACCCCGGAGTCGAGAATGCCGTCGCTCACATCGGCGATCGCGAGCCGCATGGTGTTCTGCACGCCCGGATTCACCGGCGCGGTGAAAGTGAGCACGGTGGTCATGCCGTCCATCTGCGTGTTGAGCCCGCCGGCCGTGTTGTCGATGAAGTAGCTGCAGTTCGTCGGCGGAAAGAAGGGCGGGTTGCCGCAGTTGACGTTGTTGATGGCGACCGGCGTGTTGGTGCCCGGCAGGACGGCGTAGTTCGTGCCGCCGACGAAGAAGGCGAAGATGTCGTTGTACTCCGAGCCTACGAATTCGTTGTACTCCTCGGAAGAGAAGACGTACGAGAACTGAACGTGATTGCCGGTCGGCGTGAAGTGAATCGTCAGAACGGATGCATCCTGCGTCGACCCGCCGGGAATCAGGCCGTCGAGTTGCGCGTCGCCGGCCCGGCTATTGTCGACGCCGGCGCCGGTGTCGTCGTTCGGCCCGAGAACTGTCTGGACCGCGCCGCTGGTGAGCAGAATGCCGCGATCGATGCCGATGATGTCGGTGCCGGCCTGAAAGGTGCCCGACGCGCCGTTGGCGCCGGTGTAGCTCGCGCTGTTGATGACGATTCCGGAAGATGTATTGAGCAGAGCCGCCGCCATCGAGTTGGCGTTGACGCCGCCGCCGATGGGAGCGACCGAGAGGTCGCCCCGGGCGGCCTGGCTGAACAGGATGGCGAGAAGCGGAAGGGCGAAGCGGAGCGAGTGCGGGACGCGCATCGGGGATCCTCCTGGCAGGTCGTGCGAAGAGGGAATCTCTTCGCTAGGTAACGTGCGCTTTCGCGACGAATGGGGTCATGCCGGCTTGCGTGAGCTCACCGGCATGTGGCTGCCCCGGCCATGCGCGAGCCGAACGCGACGGCTGGCGCTGGGATCCACAAACGAAATTTCCCGGATAATCGCCCAACCCGGGTTGGGATGCAAGCCGGAGTGCACGGGGGGAAGGGGCACTAGACTTCAGGGCGTGGCGATCCGGTATCAGCGTGAGAGCACTCTTGCGGCCACGGAGTTCCGCGGCGTCCTGATCGCTTCGACGCTCGGCGAACGGCGGCCGGTGGACGACCTTGCGCGCCTGACACGGATGCTCGCCAACGCCAACCTGATCGTCACGGCGCGGCTCGGCGAGCGGCTCGTCGGCGTGGCGCGGTCGATCACGGACTTCACCTACTGCTGCTACCTTTCCGATCTCGCGGTCGTGTTGGATGCGCAGCATCAGGGTATCGGGCGGGGGCTGATCGACGAGACGCTCCGTCATCTCGAGCCCGGAGCCAAGCTCATCCTTCTCGCCGCCCCGGCAGCCGTCGACTACTACGCGAAGGTCGGCTTCGAGCGCCACCCCTCGGCCTGGATCCGCGGCCGCTGAGGTTCGAATCGCCCGCGTCAGACCGCAGGCTTTCCCGAGACTCGCGAGCCCGACCTGGCGGCGAGGTGCAGGAATCCGAGCACCGCGAGGATGAAGGCCAGGGTCAGGAGCTCTCCGGGGAGGCCGCCGACGCGCGGGTCGGCGCTCTTCGGGATCCACTTGAGCGCCGCGGCGGCGGCGATCGCGATGCCGGCCAGGCCTTCTCCGGCGACCAGCCCCGATGCCGCGAGGATGCCGGGATCGCTGTCGCTCCTGCCTTTGCCGTCCTTCTCGGCGGCGCCCTTTTCGAACTGCTTGCGGACCAGGCCGCCGACATAGAGGCAGGCCATCGAGGAGAGCGGCAGGTAGACGCCGATCGCGAAAGCGAGGCCCGAGACGCCGCAGAGCATCGCCGAAATGGAAACCCCCGCTCCTGTAGCCACGAGATCCCAGGGGAGGTTGCCCGAGAGCACCCCTTCGATGATCGTCTTCATGAGGGTCGCCTGCGGCGCCGCGAGCTCCTTGCCGCCGAAGGTGTAGGTGTTGCCGAGCAGGAGGACGGTGCCGGCGACCGCCCAGCAGGCGACGGCGGCGCCGATCAGCTGGCCGAGCTGCTGCTTCGCCGGGGTCGCGCCGACCAGATAGCCGGTCTTCAGGTCCTGCGCGATGTCGCCGGCTTTCGAGGCGGCGATCGCGACGATCGTGCCGACCGTGAGGACCGCCGCCTTGGCTCCGCCCTCGATCCAGCCGGCGGCGGCGAACGCCGAGGCGACGCCGAGAAGGGTCACGAGAGCGATGCCCGAGGTGGGCTGCGACGAGACGCCGACGATGCCGACGATGCGCGCCGCGACGGCGACGAAGAGCACTCCGAAGAGGCCGACCCCCGCCGCGCAGACGGCGCGCTGGGTGAGGCTCATGCCGCCGGCGAAGATGCCGGGCACGAGCCAGGAGACGGCGACGACGATCGCGATGCCGCCGAAAACGAAGGCCCCGGGGAGATCCCGGTCGGTCCTCGCGACCTCGTGCGGGTGCACCGCGCCGGGTCCGGCAGCCTTCTTCTGCAGCCCCTTCGCGACGGCGGTGAACGAGGCGACCATGGTCGGGAAGTTGCGCGCCACGGTGAGGATGCCCGCGGTCGCGACCGCTCCGGCCCCGATGTAGCGCACATAGCGCGACCAGATGTCGGCGACGCCCATGTCGGTGACCAGGCGCACCGTCTCGGGGTAGACCGGGGTACCCAGGTGCGCCCCCATCCAGGCGATGAGTGGAATCAGCACGAGCGACGAGACGATCGACCCCGCGACGCAGACCGCGGCCTGGCGGTAACCGAGGATGAAGCCGACCGCGAAGAGCGCCGGCGAGAGCTCGAGCGCGAGCTCGGCTTTGGGCAATACCGGAAGCAGATAGGTGATCTCCGACGGCATCAAGAAAGCCACCGAGACGAGCAGCTTCACCGCCGCGCCGACCGCCATGCCGCGGAAGATCCAGATGCCGGCGCTGGTGCCGCTCTCCGAAGCGCGCAGGACCTCGGCGCAGGCGCGGCCTTCCGGGTAGGGAAGCTCGTCGTGCGCATCGACGATCAGCAGCCGCCGCAGCGGGATCATCGCCGAGATGCCGAGCAGGCCGCCGAGGAAGCAGAGCCCCACCACCTGCATGTAGGGCGGCACCATCCCCCAGAGGAAGAGCGCCGGGATGGTGAAGATCGTGCCGGTGGCGAGCGCCGTCGAGGCCGAGCCGATGGTCTGGGCGAGGTTCGCTTCGAGGATTGTCGACTTGAGCTTGAGCGCCTTGAAAACGACCACCGCCATCACCGCGGCCGGGATCGAGGCCGAAACGGTCATCCCGACGCGTAGCCCGAGGTAGGCGTTGGCGGCGCCGAAGAGCACCCCGAGCACGACGCCGGCGGCGACGGCTTTGAAGGTGAATTCGGCGACGCTCTCGGAGCGCAGGGCGAGGGGGTCCGGGGTCATCGCGATTTCCGCTGAACGACCGGGAGTCTACACGAGCGAATTCCTTGCCGGCGCGATAGTTTTCGCAGATGCCCTTCGGAGTCTCGAGCGCGAGCTGGCGGGAAGCCCGGCGGCTTTCCGTGCTCGCCACCCCCGTGGCGTTGACGCAGCTCTCGACGATGCTGCTCTGGACGATCGACCTGATGATGGTCGGGCGGATCGACGTCCTCTCCCTGAACGCGGTCTCGCTCGGCCGCATCTGGGTGATGGGGACGACGATCTGCGCCATGGGGCTCATCTTCGGCCTCGACGCGATCGCCTCGCAGGCCCACGGCGCGCGCGACCGCGAGCGCCTGGGCGAGGTCCTGCTCCACGCCGGAGCCCTCGCGCTCGCGGTCAGCCTGCCGTTGGGCGCTCTCTGGCTCGGCGCCGAGCGCATCCTCCTGGCCTTGGGTCAGGACCCCGCCAGCTCCGCATTGGCGGGCCGGTTCGTGATCGTGCAGATTCCAGGGCTGCCGTTCTTCCTGCTCTTCGTGGCGCTCAAGCAGTACCTGCAGGCGCGCGGCATCGTGCGGCCGGCGATGTGGGTGAGCTTCGCCGCCTGCGGGCTCAACGCGTTTCTGAACTGGCTGCTGATCTTCGGCCATTGGGGCCTGCCGCGGATGGGCGCGGTCGGGGCCGGATTGGCGACCGCGATCACCGAGGTGATGATGCTCGCCGCCCTGCTCGTCGTCATCCGGAAGTTTCGCCTGCAGCGCGGCGCGACGACGGTGCTCGATCTCACCCGCCTGCGCGTCAAGGGTCTCTCGGAGATTCTGCGTCTGGGGATCCCGGTCGCGGTGATGCTGGCGCTCGAGTACTGGGCGTTCGCGATCTCGACGCTGTGGGCCGGGCGACTCGGGCCGATCGAGCTCGCGGCGCATTCGATCGCGCTCAACCTGGCCTCGATCACCTACATGGTGCCGCTCGGCATCGGCCTCGGCGCCGTGACGCGGGTGGGGAATCTGATCGGCGCCGGTGAGCCGCGAGCCGCCCAGCGTTCGGCCTGGGTGGCGTTCGCACTCGGGGGAGGCGTGATGGCCCTGTTCGCGCTGCTCTTCATCGCCGGGCGCTCGACCATCCCGTTCTGGTTCACGCCCAACGCCGCGGTGATCGCCCTCGCGGCCACGCTCTTGCCGGTCGTCGCCGCCTTCGAGCTCTTCGACGGCCTGCAGGTGGTCGGGAGCGGCGTGCTGCGCGGCATGGGGCGGACGCGGCCGGCGGCGCTGTTCAACCTGATCGGCTACTACGGGCTCGGACTCCCGCTCGCCGCCTGGCTCGGGCGGCGGGAGAGGCTGGGCCTGATCGGCATCTGGTGGGGGCTCGCGCTGGGTCTCGCCGTGGTCGCCGTGCTCTCGGTCCTCTGGGTGGCGCGGCGCGGACCGGCGCGGGCGCAGTCGATTCTCTGACTTCCGCCACCCCTCGTCGGTGGATACGAAAAATAGGGACAGGCACACATTTCTCTCGAATTCGATGCCTGTTCCCCATTCGAAGACAAATGTGTGCCTGTCCCTATTTTTCGTACAGGCGGGCTCCGGCGGTCAGGAGATTGGGGTGAGCGCCCAGCTTGACTAGGCGGCACCCCAATCTCCTGACCGCCGGAGTCCGCCGACACGGCTGCTGCGCAGCCATTGATAAGCTGAAACTGGAGAAGAGAATGATCGCCATCGGAGAGCGCTTGCCGGAGCTGAACTTGCGCCGGATCGGAAGCTCAGGCGTCGAGCTCGTGCCGCTCGGCGAGCTCGCCGCCGGGAAGCGCCTGGTGCTCTTCGGTGTCCCCGGGGCGTTCACTCCGACCTGCTCGAACGAGCACCTGCCCGGCTATGTCGAGCGTGCCGCCGAGCTCCGGGCGCACGGCGTCGATGTCGTCGCCTGCGTGGCGGTGAACGATCCGTACGTGATGCAGGCCTGGGGAGAGGCGCATCGGGTGGGTGAGGCGATCCTCATGCTCGCCGACGGCAACGCCGAGCTGGCGCGCGCTCTGGGGCTCGAATCTGATCTCTCGGCGATCGGGCTGGGCCTGCGCAACCGGCGTTTCGCGCTGATCGCCGACGACGGGGTGGTGACCGCTCTCGCGGTCGAGCCGGCGCGCGGCCTCACGGTCTGCGGCGCGGCCGACATCCTGCGGTTGCTGAACCTCTGAAACCGCTGGAGCGCTGAAAGAAGAGGGCCGGCGATCGCTCGCCGGCCCCGGTCTCGACCGCATCCATCAGGTCCGCCTCAGAAGGTGTATTTCGCTCCGATGCGGTAGCTCCGCGGCGAATTCGTCGATAGGCCGGTCTCGAAACTGCTTCCAGCACGGTCCTGGACGAGGGTGAAACGGGACTGATTCGTCACGTTGAAGACGTCGAGGAAGAGGCCGATCCGGCCGTCGGCCGGGCCGGCATCGATGTACCACTCGGCGCGCAGGTCGAGCTCGCTCTTGTCTTTCAGCCGCCGCGAGCCGCGCGGCTCGCCGTGCACCCGGTTGGTTCCCTGGTTGAAGCTGTAGCACTCGCCATCGACCAGCAGGCAGGTCGAACGGAGATTGTAGGTGTCACCGGTGTTGAAAGTGTAGTTGCCGGAGAACAGGAGGTTTGCTTTCGGGATCGCGTAGGAGCCCTGGAGCTTGACCTGGTGCGTCGGATCGTTCGTCAAGTTCCCCTCGGCGAAGACGAGCGAGTTCGGCGTGTTGAGGAAGCTGCCCGCGTTGTCGCCGCCGTAGGCGCCGCCGAAGCTCAGGTTGTCGATGTTGCCCGTCGCCTTGGAGTAGACGTAGGAGAGGAGCATCTGCCAGTTGTCCCGCAGCCGCCGGTTGAGGACGAACATGTAGCCCTCGTATTTGCGGTGCAGCTCGGGCGGATTCCGGTAAGCCAGGACGTCGGTCTCCGGGTTCAGATAGTCGAAGAGTGTCGCCGGCCTGCCGGTCTCGCGGATCGTCCCGTTGATCGGAATGAAGATGCCGTCGCGGCTCACGGTTTCGACGAAGTCCTTCTTCTCGCGATGAATGTAGGTGAACGACGCTATGACGCCGCCGCCCAGGTCACGGTCGATGCCGAGGGTGTACTGGTCCATGTACGGCTGCTTGACTTGTTTGTCGAACACGACGGTATCGACAGTCGACTGTCCGAGATTCTCGATGTAGCCGCTGGGGTAGATGTTGTGGAACTCGAGCGGCGTATAAGCGCCCACCGCGGCATAGTAGAACTCGGTGGCGACGAACTTCTCGAAGTAGCGGCCATAGTGCGCCTTGAGGACGGTCTTGCCGTCGTGGCTCAAATCCCAGGCGAAGCCGAGCCGCGGGGCGACGGCGGTGTTCGAGAAGATCTGTCCCTGCCCTGGGACCTTGCCGTGGTTGAGCTCGCCGCGGACGCCGGCGTTGACGGTGAAGCTCGGCGTGACCCGCCAGCTGTCCTGGGCGAAGAGAGAGCCGCGCTCGATGGTGCCCTTCAGATCGTAGCTGTAGTTGTAGTAGCCCTGGGTGTACGGAACGTAGTCGTACTCGGGCGTGCCCGGGTCGTCGGCGTAGCCGTAGTTGTCGTAGAACCAGACTCCGGTCGGGAAGCCGTAGCGACTGCGCAGCGTCGAGCGTTCGAGCTCCATGCCGAACTTCAGGTCGTGGTCGCCCTTGATGAAATTGTCGGCGAAGTGCGAGAGCGACGCCACAACCTGGTTGCGCTGGCGGTCGGCGAGGTAGTAGTACAGCGAGTTGACGCTATGGAGACCGCTGTCGTAGTCCAAGTGGCCGGCGACGTTGTAACCGTTCTGCGGATCGAGGTAATAGTAGCCGTCGTAGCCGCCGTACGAGATGTTGAAGATCGTGTTCTCCGAGAGGATCGAGCGCCAGGAGAGGTTCGCCACGTACTCGGGTGCGTTTTCGGTAACGGTCGCATCCAGCGGCGTCAACGCGTCCCCACCGCGGCCGATGATGTCGTAACGGTCCCACTCGAGCCAGCCTTCGACGTTGTTCTGCTCGTTGGCCTGCCAGGAGAGCTTGCCGAAAGCGCGCGGCGACGTTTCCGAGCGGATCGGGCCGCCGTTCGAGCTCTCCTGCTTGAAGTACTCACCCGAGACGAAGAACCAGAGCTTGTCCTGGGAGAGCGGTCCGCCGATCTGCGCCGTCGTGTCGATGAAGCTCTCGAGGCGCGGATTGAGACCCGCAAACTCCGCGCCGGAGAAGCTGTCGGAAAGGCCCTTGTTGGAGTAGTAGGCGTCCACCAGGCCCTTGAACTGGTTGCCGCCCGACTTGGTGACGCTGTTGAAGACCACGCCGGTGAAGCTGCCGTACTCCGCGGCGGCGCCCAGGCCGACGAGCTGCACCTCCTCGATGATATTGGAGTTCACGAACGACCAGGCGGTACCGCCCTCCGGGTCGGACGTGTCGACGCCGTCGAGCTGGTAGGCGAGGCCGGAGTCGGCCGAACCGTAAGCGACGCTGTTGTTGATGCCGGGGGCGAGGTCGAGGATGTCGGGCTGGAAGCGGGTGGTCGGCAGGTTCTGCAGGTAGCCGTTGTCGAGGTTGGTGGTGGTGGCGGAGCTCGCGGTATCGACGGTCGCGGCTTCCGCGGTCACGACGAGCGTTTCGGTGACCGTCGCGACGGCCATCTTTACCGAGACGTCCTGGGAGGCGCCGGTCACCAGCTTCACGCCTTCTATCCGCACCGGCTGGAAGCCTTCGAGCGCAACGGAGACGGAGTAGATACCCGGCGCGATCTCGGGAAAGCGGAAACGCCCGTTCGCCTCGGTCGTCGCGGTGCGGGCGCCGCCGATCATCGCCGGGCTCTCGACCTCGACGCTCGCGCCGGGAATCGCGGCCCCGGATTCGTCGGTCACCGTGCCGGTGAGAGCCGCCGTCGTCTTGCTCTGCGCCCAGGCGCCGCTCGCGAGGAGCGCCGCGCCGAGAACCCATCCGAGCGTCCTGCCGATCCGTCCAATCCGCATGCCATCCTCCCTTTCTTCGATGAGACTGCAATTGGGCTCGCGAAGATCCGGCCCCGCCTGGGGCGAGCGCAAGACCTTTGCCAACTTTGAACGCTGCGGTACTTGCCCGGCAGGATAACGCCGAAGTCCATCCCCGACAAGGGTTGGCGCGCTGCTCCCGGCGATCGCGTAGCATTCGCTGCCATGGGAATTCGCCGACGCCCCGCTGGATCCGCTGCGCGGAATTGGATTTCCATCCTGCTCGCGGCGGGAGTCCTTTCCGGCACCGGCTGCCGCACGCACGAGCCCGACGGCCTGGGCGATCTGCCGGCGGGGGTCCGGCGCGAGAATCTGAATGTCCTGCTGGTGACGCTCGACACCACCCGCGCCGATCGCATCGGCGTCTACGGGCGCCCGCTCGGCGCTTCGCCGCCGGAGACACCGGTCCTCGACCGGCTGGCCGCCGCCGGTACGCTCTTCCTGCAGGCCTCGTCGGTGACGCCGCTCACGCTGCCGGCGCACTCGACGATCATGACCGGGCTCCTGCCGGCGGCCCACGGAGTGCGCGACAACGGCGGCTTCCGCCTGGCGGAGGAGCGCAAGACCCTAGCCGAGGCCTTCGCGGCCGCGGGCTTCCATACCGGCGGATTCGTCTCGGCGTACGTGCTCGATCACAAGTGGGGCATCTCCCAGGGCTTCCAGCGCTATTTCGACGACTTCGACCTCGAGAAGGCGCAGAACCTGAGTCTCGGGGAGATCCAGCGGCCGGGCGACGAGACGATCGCCAAGGCGACGGAGTGGCTCGACGGTCTCTCGGATCTCGATGCCGCCAGGGGCGGGCGGTTCTTCGCCTGGGTCCATCTCTACGATCCGCATACTCCACACACCCCGCCCGAGCCCTGGAAGAGCCGCTATCCCGGCGCGCTCTACAACGCCGAGATCGCCTGGACCGACAGCCTGGTCGGCCGGCTCCTCGCCCATCTCGACCAGCGCGGACTGCGGGACCGCACGATCGTGATGGTGGTCGGCGATCATGGTGAAGGTCTGGGCGATCATGGCGAGGTCGAGCACGGCTTCTTCATCTATCGCTCGACTTCGTGGGTGCCGCTGATCGTGGATGCGCCGTTCTCCGCGGCGCGGCACCGCGTCGTCGCCACTCCGGTGGGCCAGCAGGACCTCGCTCCGACTCTCCTGGCGCTCGCCGGAGTCGCGGGCGGGCTCGAGCCCGGGCAGGGCCGGAGCCTCGTTCCACTGATGGTGGGCGAAGCCGATCCCAACGGCGCGCTGCCGCGCGGCTACAGCGAGATCTTCATGTCGAGGCTCCACTACGGCTGGTCGGAGCTGCGCTCCCTGCGCAATGACCGCTGGCACTTCATCGAGGCGCCGCGCGCCGAGCTCTACGATGTCGCGGCCGATCCGGGGGAGACGACGAATCTCGCCGACAGCGAGCGCCGGGTCGTGCGCGACCTGCGCGCAGAGCTCGCGGCGCTCGACGCCACGGTGAAGCCCGCGGCCTCCGGCTCGGCGCCGGTCGAGGAGGACGAAGAGACGATGCGGGCCCTGGCGGCACTCGGCTACATCGGCGCTCAGGCGCCCGACACCGGCAAGTCGTTCCGCGACCTTCCCGATCCGAAGGACCGTCTCGACGTCTTCTCCAAGATGAGCCGCGCGCGCGGCTTGGCACGCGGCAAGGAGTCGGCGCAGGCGATCACCCTCCTCCAGGAGGTCCTCGCCGAGGACCCGGAGGTCGTGGATGCCTGGTTCACGCTCGCCAACGTCGAGTACCGCCAGCGCAACTGGGAGAAGGCGGCCGAGTACTATCGCGAGACGCTGAAGCGCCGGCCCGACCACGACTGGGCGATGATCGGTCTCGCCGACACCTTCGTGGCCCGGGGCGAGATCGACGCCGCGGTGGCGGGCTATCGCAAGTACCTCGAGGGCGATCCGAAGAACGCCCAGATCCTCTATCGTCTCGCCCAGGTCGAGCTCGACGCCGGCCGCGACGCCGACGCCGAAAAGGGGCTCCGGCGGACGCTCGAGGTCGAGCCGAAGACCGCCCGCGCCGAAGTCGGGCTGGCGGTCGTGGCGTTCCGCCGCAAGGACCTCGAGGCGGCGCATGCGGCGCTCGACCGGGCGCTCGCGATCGACCCCAAGGCGAAGCATGCACGTTACAACCGGGCCCTGATCTTCGAGTCGCAAGGTCGGCTTGCCGAAGCGGCCGCCGCCTACCGGCAGGAGATCGCCGACCATCCAACCAACTTCAAGGCGTTGTTCAATCTCGGCCGGCTGCTCGAGACGATGGGCGATCCGGCCGGCGCGCTCGCGGCTCTCCGGAGCGCGGTCGGGGTGAACGGGGAGTATGCGGTCGGCCGTCTCTTCCTGGCGCGCGCGCTGCTCGCGACAGGCGACCTGGCCGGCGCAGAGCGCGAAGCGCGGCGCGGTCTCGAGCTCGATGCCGAGGGCCCGTTCGTGCCCCTGGGGCACTACGTGCTGGCCGATGTTTTCAGCCGCCTGGGGCGCGGCGGCGATGCGGCACGCGAGGCGACTCTCGGCAAGCAGGCCGAGGCGCGGAGCGCGCATTCCCGGGGGACTTCCAGCAAGCCGAGGACGTAGCCGCTCCCTTCCGGCGTGGCGAGGGACCGCACGCTGCAGCGGTCAGTTGTCGAGGTGGCGTCCGAACCAGACGAGCAGGCGCTGCAGACGGTCGGCGAGATGCGACGGCTCCGACATCGAATGCGACTCGTCCGGATAGACCACGAGCTCGGTCGGGTGGCCAAGCAGATGCAGGCGCTGGTAGAGCTGCAGCGCCTGCGACATCGGACAGTTGAAGTCCATCTCGTCGGCGATGAGATAGAGCGGGGTCCGGATGTTCCGGACGTAAGTTCCGGGGGAGAGCCGCCGGTAGAGCTCCTCGTTGTCGAGCGGGCTGCCGAGCTCGGAGAGCATCCAGACGAACCACTGATCCTCGCCGAACGAGGAGAGGTAGTCGAAGGCGAAGCGCTCCGGAACCCCGACTTTGAAGCGGTCGGTGTGGCTCACGGTCCACAGCGTAAGGATGCCGCCGTAGGACCAACCTCCGACCCCCAGGCGCTCGGCGTCGATCCAGGCGTGGGTGGCGATCGCGCGATCGAGGGCGCTCATCAGGTCTTCGTACTCCCGGCTCTGCCAGTCGCCCCAGATGGCGTGCGAAAAGCGTTCGCCGTAAGAAGTCGAGCCGCGATAGTTGACGCGCAGTACGGCCCAGCCGTGGGCGGCGAAGAGCTGGTTCTCGAGATCGAAGTCGAAGAAATCGCCGTCGAAGCCCTGCGGGCCGCCGTGGATATAGACCACCAGGGGAACCTTCTTGCCGGCAGGCAGCGCGAGCGGGGGATAGAGCCAGGCTTCGACGTCGTCGCCGGCCGGATTCCTCGCCACCAGCTTCTCGGGAGTCGAGAGCCTCCGCTGCGCGAGCCAGGCGTCATAGAAGTGAGTCAAGCGGCGCGCTTCGCCTCCTCCGGTGGGCGCGAGAAAAAGCTCCGGTAAATGGGTGGGGTCGGTTTGAGTGAAGAGCAGTCCCTTTCCCTGCGGCAGCTCGCGCAGGAGCCCGTGCACTCTCCCGGCAGCGGCGATTTCCGTGTTCGAAGACGAGACTTCTTCTCTGGGATCGCGTGCCGCGACCCTCAGGATGCGCGTGCCGCCGCGGTACTCGAACAGAGTGAGGATGGCACTGTCGTTCTCCGTCCATAGCGGCGCCGCCGGATCGCTCCCTTCCGGCATGCAGTCCGACGCGATCCAGGCGTCGAGCGCACCGGTCAGGTCGACCGGCTCGCCGACGCCGTTCGGGGTGGTGGTGACGGTCATCAGGCGCTGCGGCTGGTAGTAGTCATCCGCGCGGCGCAGGGAATGGAATGCCAGCCGGTCGCCGCGATGCGACCAAGCAGGTGCGCTCTCGGCTCCGGGCAGGGCGACCAGCACGGTCGTCTCACCGCCGCCGCCAGGTACCACGTAGATGTCGGTGTTGTCCGTCGCGTCGGGATCGGCACTGCGGTTGGAGACGAATGCGATCCGCGACCCGTCGGGCGAGAAGGCCGGTGAGCTGTCGTCGTACGGACCGAAGGTGATCTGCCTCGGCTTGCCGCCCCGGCGATCGACCAGCCAGAGGTGGGTCCGGCGATCGTCGAGGAAGCCCTCGCCGTCGCGCCGCGCCAGCGAGCGCGTCACCACCCATGGGGCGTTCTCGGCGCTTCCCGCGGCCGCCGCGTCGAGGCGTTCGAGGACCAGCCGTTCGCCGTCGGGGGACCAGGCGAAGCTGCCCGGGACTCCGTCGAGCGCGAGCACCGTCGTGGGCCTTCCTCCTGCGGCCGGGGCGACGCGCAGCGCCTCCCCTTTCTCGCTGCTCTCGATCCAGGCGAGAAATCTTCCATCCGGAGAAAAGCGCGGCTGCGTGGCGTCGATCGATTCGACCGCTTCGTGCGGCCTTGGCGAGAGGGCACGCGACTCCCCGGGACTCTTGGCGAGGTCGAGACGATGGAGCCGGGAAGTGAAGCTGTCGGTGGCCCGATCGGCCCGCGTCCAGACGTAGACCGCCGACTTTCCGTCCGGCGCCACGGCGAGGTCCGACATCCAGCCGAGCGCGTAGAGGTCTTCGACGACGACTCCGCTGGCTCCGCTGGCTTCGCTGGCCGCCTGCGAGCCGCCCGCCGGCAGGGCGGACGACCGGGCGACGCTTCCCGCCACGACCCAGACGAGCAGCAGGAGAAGGACCGGGCGCGACCTTCTGCCCACGGTCAGTCCTTCGCGTCGAGGTCGAGCGAGCGCCAGAGGTACCAACTGGCCGCGGTGCGGAATGGCCGCCACTTCTCGCCGAGCGCCGCGAGCTCTTTGGGCTTGGGCAGCACGTCCCTCCCGAAAGTGTGCGCGAATCCCTTGCGCACGCCGTAGTCGTCGAGCGGCAGCACGTCGGGCCGGCCGAGCGTGAAGATCAGGAACATTTCGACGGTCCAGGTTCCGACGCCGCGAACGCTCGTGAGGGACTCGACGAGCTCGGCGTCGGAGAGCTTTTCCGCCGCCCTGCGGGTGGGAATCTTCCCGGCGAGCGACTTCTGCGCCAGGTCCTTCACCGCGGCGGCCTTGCTGCGCGACAGCCCGACGGCGCGCAGGGCCTCTACCGAAGCCTCTTCGATCTTCTCCGGTCGTGGACAGCGGCGGCAGCCGAAGGTCGCGCACACTCGCGCGTAGATCGTCGCGGCGGCCTTGCCGGTCAGTTGTTGGTAGACGATCGACTCGAGGAGCGCCTCGTAGGGGCTCTGGCGCTGCGCGATCTCGAGCCTGCAGGGGCCGACCTCGCGAATCAGCTTGGCGAGCGTGCGGTCCCTGCGACTCAGATGTGCTACGGCCGCATCGAGATCGAACGGGGGTTGGGCGTGAGTGTTGCGAATGAGCGTGAGCCTCCGCGGAACTGGAGACGACAGTCTAGCGGATCAGCGCGAGAACGCCGAATCGATCCGGACGATGGAAATCAGCCGGCGTTGTGAAGGTCGGCGACCAGCACGAGAATTCCGGCTCGCCGCCGCGCGGGCGCTCGATGCGGAAGAAGTTGGCGCGCATCGTCGCCGGTGCGGCGGCGAGGCCGAGTCCACGCCAGGGGATCGCCAGCCGGGCGCGCCAATCGGCGGAGCCCCCGGCCGGAGCGGCGGCCCACTCGACGCCGGGGCAGTTCCAGGCCGCATCGACGGCAAGTCCAGTGCGATTGCCCTGGGGATTCGCGACGCTGGCGTCGAAGAGCATCCCGGCCGGACTCACCTCGAACTCGAAGTAGCGCGTCGGAACCGCCTCGCCGGCGGCGAGAAAGAGCTCCACGACTTCCTCCTGCCAGAGCGCGGCGTCGCGCTCGGTGTGCGTTCCCCAGGCGTCGTCGTCGGCGCAGTGGAAACGAACATGGAGGTGATCCTCGTCCCAGCAGAGCTCGACGCGGGTCTGCCAGCGCGCCAGCGCGCCGCCGTCGGCGCGGAGAAACGGGGAGAGCGTGGAAACTCCGGCGGCGCGATGCGCGACCGCGGTGCGCGGCGGGATCACCGGATTCATTCCCAGGGACCGGGAGGCATGAGCAGGCGCTCGATCTCTTCGATCTCGTCGCGCTCCGGGTTGCCGAGCACGCTGCGGTCGAGGATCTCGGCGACGTCGCTCGTGCGCACGCCGCCGTACCAGTAGTTTCCCGGCCAGACCACGACGGTGACCCCACGGCTGCAGTGCTTGAGGCAACCGGTGCGCGTCACCAGAACCTGGTCGCGGAGCGCCCGTTCCTTCACGCGATCCTTGAAGGCATGGTAGACCGCGAGACCGTCCCGCTGCGCGCAGGAAGGCTTCTCGGACTCCGGCCCACGGTCGTTCACGCACACCAGCACCTGCGACTGCGGTTTCGGCATGGGCGGAGTCTAGCCCGGAAGGGAGTCGCTGCTAGGATCGAGGACGACGAGCTGCCATCGATGACCGCCCGGATTCTGCTCAACCCCGCCGCGGGCCGAGGTCGCGGTGGCCGTGCGCTCGCCGCGATCGCGGCGGCCGCGCGCCGGCACGGCATCGCGCTCGAGGTGCCAGCCGGTCCGGAGGCGCTGACCGAGTGCGCGCGGCGTGCAGTGGAGGCGGGTGTCGAGCGTCTGCTGGTGGCCGGCGGCGACGGCACCTGGAATCGGGCGGCGCGGGGTCTCGCCGGCAGCGGTTGCGCGCTCGCCCCGATCGCGCTCGGCACCGGCAACGATCTGGCGCGGGAGCTGGGGCTTCCTCTCGAGCCCGGCGCTGCGATCGTCTCCGCTCTCGCGGCGCCAGTGACCCGGATCGATCTCGGCCGGGCCGGTGGCGGGATCTTCTGTGGCGTCGCAGGCTCCGGCTTCGACAGCCAGTGCGCGGCATACGCCAAGAGCGTGCGCCGTCTGCGCGGCCCGCTGGTCTACCCCTGGTCGGTGATCCGCGTGCTCGCGCGCTTCAAGCCGCTCTTGGCGACGCTCGAGCACGATGGCGGGCGCTTCGAGGGCGAGGTCATGTTCATCTCCCTCGCCAATACCCGCTGGTTCGGGGGCGGAATGCACATTGCGCCCCGCGCCGACGCGACCGACGGGCTGCTCGATGTCGTGATCGTCCGCCGGATCTCCCGCGCGCAGCTTCTCGCGGTGTTTCCGCGCGTCTACTCGGGCCGGCATCTCGCCCATCCCGCGATCTCCACGTTCCGGACGCGCCGCGCGCGCCTCGCCTTCGATCGCCCGTCGATGCTCTACGGCGACGGCGAAGCGATCGCCCCGGTGACGAGTCCGGAAGAGGGCGGGCTCGAAGTGAGCCTCGATCCGGGCGCACTGCTCGTAGTGCGCCCGGAGGCCTGACCGCACGCGGGGGGTCAGAAGTGAAGGCCGAACTCCAGGCCGATCGAGCGCGGCTCGTTCGTCATGCCGGTCAGGTTGTCGAAGTCGATGCCGCCCTGGACGATCTTCTCGTCGGTCAGGTTGCGTGCGAACAGCGGCGATCTCGTAGCGCGCATCCGGGAAGGTGTAGCCGACACGCGTGCCGAGCTCGAGCGAGTCGGCCTTGAACTCCTTCGATTCGTAGAGGAAGAAGTTCTTCTCGCTCGCGTACGCCCAGTCGAAGCTCGCCGAGAAGAGTCCGGAGCCCATCGGGTGCCGGTAGTCGACGATGCCGTTGAAGATCCACTCCGGCGCGTTGGGCAGCGGATTGCCGTCGATCCGCGCGTTGCCGCCCACGATCGGATCGATGACCGTGCAGGCGAAGCAGACCCCGACCAGCAGGCTCGGGTCCTTGATCTCGGTGCGGTTGTAGCTGGCGCCGAGCGTGATCAGCCAGTCCGCGGACGGAGCGATGTCGACATCCGCCTCGAGACCGTAGCCGTCGGTCCGGTCGGCGTTCAAGAGCCGGGCAGTGTTGGTCTGACCGCCGACGGCGACGAGCTGCTGGTCGTGGACCTGGTACATGTAGCCGTCGACGTTGAGCCGCAGCTTGCGGTCGAACATCTCGCTCTTCACGCCGATCTCGGCCGACGTGAGCTTCTCCTCCTTGGCCACCGAGACGCAATTCGTCTCCGGGTCCGTGCCGCCCGCGAAGTCGGCGCAGAAGAGAATCCGACCCTGGATCGACGGCGCGCGGAATCCGGTTCCGATCCGGCCGTAGATGTTCGTGTCGTCGTCGACCTTGTAGGTCGCCGAGAGGTCGCCGGTGAAGAGATCGGCCTTGGTCGTTTTTCTTGATCGGCGCGACAGTCGGCGTCGGAATGTTCCGTCCAGACGCTCGGCCGAGAAGTCCTTCTCGTCCGTTCGTGTAGCGCAGGCCGCCCTTGAAGGTCCACTTGTCGGTCGGCCGGAAGTCGAGCGAACCGAAAGCCGCCCACGACGTGGAGTCCTGCTGCTGCGTGGCGAAGCCGTCCTGCGGGTTGCCCGGCGTCAGGCTGTCGTAGCTGTGGGTTTCGGCCTTCAGATTCTCGTCGAAGTAGTAGGCGCCGGCCAGCCAATCCCAGCGGCCGCCGGTGTGGCTGGCGATGCGGAGCTCCTGGGTGAACTGGTCGAGCTTCGGGATGCCGTCGGCCGATTCGGACGACGAACGGAATGAAGCCGGGTCCGTTAGGGCGGCGCGTAGACCGCGCCGAAGCCGCCGTCGATATCGCCGCGGGAGAGCATGTGGAGCGTCTCGTAGCCGGTGACCGAGGTCAGCGTCGCGCCGCCGAGCTCCCAGTTCATCTTGAGCGCGCCGCCGTGCGAATTGATGTTCTGCTGGTTCTTGCCGTCCTGGAAGACCTTGTCCTGCTCGAAGTCGTCGACCAGCTCGTTCGAGCCCGTGCTTCAGGATGTTGGCGCGGAAGATGCGCGCCGTGCCGTCGATCGTTCCAGCCGTGGAGGTTCGAGAGCGCGTTGAAGTCCTTGCTCGGCTCCCAGAGCATCTGGCCGCGCCAGCCGAAGGTCTTGTAGCCGCCGAGCGCGTTCTTCTTCCCGGTGAAGCCGTTGTCGACCCAGTCGTCCTCGCCCTGGTAGAGCACCGAAGCGCGCGCCGAGAGGGTCGACGTGAGCCCGCCGCCGACCGCGGCCTCGAAGTTGGTCTGGCCGAAGGTGCCATAGGAGAGCCGCGCCGAGCCGCCGAGCTCCTGCTCGGGCTTCCGGGTGTCGAACTTCACCACGCCCGCCGGCGTGTTGCGCCCGAAGAGCGTCCCTTGCGGGCCGCGCAGCACCTCGACCTGGTCGAGGTCGAAGAGCGGCATGCCCTTGACCACCGGGTTCTCGAGCACGACATCGTCGACGACCATCGAGACCGGCTGCGATGCGTTCAGGTCGAAGTCGGTGTTGCCGAGGCCGCGAATGTAGAAGCGCGGGAAGGCGCGGCCGAACGAAGATTCGATCTGGAGGCTCGGAACGCGACCCGAGAGCACCTTGACGTCGCCGCCGCCTTCGGTCACCAGGTTGAAGCGCTCGGTGTCGAGGGTGGTGATCGAGAGCGGAACGAGCTGGACGTTCTCCTCCCGCTTCTGCGCCGTGACGGTGATCTCGTCGAGAACGACCGGAGTCTCTTCCGGCGTGACGGCGGAGTCCGCGGCCGGCGGCGCTGCCGGCGGCGCTGCTGGTGGCGGTTGGGGCTGGGATTGCTGCCCGAATCCGGCGCCGGTCCCGCCCAGCAAGAGTACGACGACAAACGATCCAGCGAACCCTCTCCACGCCGTCAGTTGCCCATTTTCCTGTCCTCCCGTTGAATTTTCGCGAAAGTGTAACACTCGATCCGAGTCGTATTGCACAGATCCTTGTAGTGCTGACAGCCCTCCACCGGTCGGGTAGGATCCATGGAGCGAAGTCACGATACGGTTACCGCGCCGTCGCATCCTGGTTGCGTCGTTCTCGATAGATTTCTCGCGCTCGCAGCAGTCTTGATCCACCCTGTTCCTTCCATGATCCGAGGAGGTTGTATGAAGAGGTTGCAGAGGATTCTCGCAGCAGGCCTGATGGCTTCGACGTTCGGCGCGGCGGTCTGGGCCCAGACCGACGTCACCACCACGCGCGTCTCCGGCACGGTCACCGCCGAGGACGGGTCCGTGCTGCCCGGCGTCACCGTCACGGCCACCAACCGCGATACCGGCCTGGTCGCAACGGCAGCGACGGACAGCCAGGGTTTCTACCGCCTGGTCAATCTGCCCACCGGCAACTACACCGTGACCGCCGCGCTCGACGGTTTCGCCACCGCGAGCCGCGGCGACGTGCGCCTGCTTCTCGGATCGACGCCGACCTTCGACTTCACGATGCAGGTCTCGGCGATCGTCGAGACCATCGACGTGACGTCCGATATCGCGGCGATCGAGGTCACCAACACCTCGTCCTCCACCACGGTCACCACCGAGCAGATCGTGAAGATGCCGCTCGCCGCGCGTGACTTCCGCAACCTCGTGCTGCTCACGCCGCAGACGCGCTTCGACAGCGAGCGCGGCAACATCGCGATCTCCGGCCAGCGCGGCATCAACACCAACGTCACGATCGACGGCGTCGACTTCAACAACGCCTTCTTCGGCGGCACGATCGGCGGCGCCGAGGGTCGCGCACCGCTCGCCGTCTCGGAGGAGTCGATCAAGGAGTTCACCGTCATCACCAACGGGGCTTCCGTCGAGTTCGGACGGTCGGGCGGCGGTTTCGTCAACGTCATCACCAAGAGCGGGACCAACAACCTGCACGGTTCGGCCTTCTACTACAACCAGCCGCAGAGCCTGATCGCGAACTTCGCCAACGGCGTCGAGCCCGCCGACCAGAAGAAGGACCAGTACGGCGCCTCGCTCGGCGGCCGGATCGTCACCGACAAGCTCTTCTACTTCCTCTCGTACGACAAGGTGAACAAGACCGAGACGGTGCCGATCGATCCGCGCGTTCTGGATGCGGCGGTATTCGCGCGCTACCCCGAGCTCGCTTCGCCGCCGACCTACGGCTTCGGCCAGGACGGCGACGTGCTCTTCGGGCGGCTCGACTGGCAGGCCTCCCCGACCCAGCGCCTCATGCTGCGCGGCAACTTCACCAAGTACGACGGCGTGAACGGCACTTCGAACGCGACCACCCGCACCGCGTCCTACAACGGCATCGAGGGGCTCGACACCAAGGCCTGGGTGGCCTCCTACAGCGGGCAGTGGGGCAACAACCTGCTCAACGACCTGAGCATCAACTACGTCACCGAGGACACGCCGCGGCTCGACAAGGGCTTGAATCTGCCGGACTTCCAGGTTTCGGGGCTCGGCTCCTACGGCGAGGTCGTCGTTCCTGCCCATCACCTCCACGGCCAAGCGCAAGGGGATCGGCGACACGGTGACCTGGCTCACCGGCGACCATGTCTTGAAGTTCGGCGGCGAGTACAACGATACGTCCATCAATCAGATCTTCAAGGGCAACTGGCGCGGTGTTTTCCGCTTCAACAGCCGGGCCGACTTCCTGGCCGGCAAGTGGGCCTCCTACAACCAGTTCGGCGGCCTCGGCGGCCTGACGGCGGACCAGGCCGGCACGGCCGACTTCGGGCAGAAGGAGACGGCGCTGTTCGTTCAGGACCAGTGGTTCCTGAAGTCGAACCTGACGATCTCGGCCGGCGTGCGCCTGGAGGACCAGGACAACCCGAACGACCCGATCCTGAACCCGAACGATCGCAACGCCAACGGCTCCTACCGGCTCTCGGCCAAGGTGCCGGACGCAAAGCTCACCGACCAGATCTCGCCGCGCCTCGGCATCACCTGGTCGCCGGGAGATCAGAAATCGGTGCTGCGCTTCTCGGCCGGACGGTTCTGGTCGCGGACGCCGGCGATCCTGCTCGCCCAGCTCTACACCTCGAACGGCCTGCAGGGCACCCAGTACATCATCAACGCGCCGACCGGTGCCGGCGGCACGACGATTCTCCTGCCGCCGACCGATCCGCTGGCGCCGGGCTGGGGCGCGAACTTCACCGTCCCCGGCACCGAGCGCATCGACTTCACCCGCGTTCCGAATCCGGTGAAGCCGGGCGTCTTCGCGATCGATCCCAACTTCGAGAATCCGTACACCGACCGCCTGACGCTCGATTTCGAGCGTGAGATGGCGCCCTCGACCGTGGTCGGCGTCGACGTGACCTACGCCGAAGCCAAGCAGCTCCAGCGCCTGACCGACATCAACCTGCAGTACTCGGGGACCAACGGCACGAACGGGCTGCCGCGCTACAGTTCCACCCGCCCGAACAGCTACTACGGCCGCGTCACGACCAGCCTCTCGGATGCCGAGTCGCAGTACACCGGCGTCACCCTGCTCGCCAAGCGACGCATGAGCGCGGGCTTCCAGTACTACGCAGCGATCACCTGGTCGAAAGACAAGGACCACGACTCGAACGAGCGCAACTTCGCCGGCATCCAGGCCGAGGACGTCAAGAACCTCGACCTCAACTACGGCATCTCGAACCGCGATCAGGCCTGGCGCGGCGTGGTGAGCGGGCTCTGGGACACCGGCTGGTGGGGAATCAACCTCTCCGGCTCGTTCCGCTATGCCACCGGCTCCGCCTGGACCATCTCAGCGGGCTCGGACGTCAACGGCGACACCAACAACGTCGACCGTCCGACCATTCTCGGTGTGCATCAGGCGCGCAACGGCGAGCGCCAGCCGGACTCCTACTCGCTCGACCTGCGCCTCGGCAAGGACATCGATGTCGGGTTCGGCGTCATCGGAGTCTTCGCGGAGTGCTTCAACTGCTCGGACGCGGCGAACCGCTTCGTCCCCTCGGTCAATCAGGTCTGGGGCAATGCCAACGGCGCCACCCCGACGAACGTCAACTTCGGCAAGGAGACCGGTTTCGGGACTCCGCGCACCATCCAACTCGGCCTGCGCCTCGACTTCTGAGCGTTCGCGAGAACGCTCCGGGGACCCACGAAGCAGAGCGAGAGGGGCGTCACCGCCCCTCTCTTTTATTTGTCTAGAATGACCCGACGATGAATCCTCTCGCCGCGCTCTCCGCCGCCGGTCTCGCCGCTCTGATGCTCGGCGGCTGCTCCCTGCGCAGCTTCGCCGCCGCCAAGGTCGGCGATGCCCTGACTGCGGGCGGCGCCTCCTGGAGCACCGAGGACGATCCCGAGCTGGTGCACGACGCCCTGCCGTTCGCGCTCAAGACGATGGAGAGCCTGGCGGCGGAAGCGCCGCGCCACGCCGGCCTGCGGCTGGGCTTGTGTCGCGGCTACGCGAGCTACGCCGGTGGGTACATCGAGCCCGAGGCCGAGGAGATCGAAGCCCAGTCCTACGATCGAGCGCTGCAGATTCGCGCCCGGGCGGAGAAGCTCTACCTCCGGGCTTTCCGCTATTGCCAGCAGGCTCTCGACCTGCGGTTCGCCAACGCCGGGCGGGAGCTCGAAGGCGCGCCCGAAGCCGCCGACGCCGCCCTCGCGCGAGTTTCGAAGGCGGGCGTCGAGCTGCTCTACTGGACCGGCGTCGCCTGGGGATCGGCCGTTTCCCTCGGCCTGGATCATCCGGCGAGGGTCGCCCAGTTGCCGACCGTGCGGGCGATTTTCGAGCGCGCCCTGGCGCTCGACGAATCTTTCGATCGCGGTGCGCTGCACGAAGCGATGATCGTCTTCGATTCGATGCCGGCGATGATGGGGGGGTCCGTGGAGCGCGCGCAACACCATTTCGCACGCGCCGTCGAGCTCAGCCACGGCCAGCGCGCGAGCCCGTACGTCACCTGGGCGAGGACCTCGACGGTGGCGCGGCAGGCGCGGCGGGAGTTCCGCGAGTCGCTCGCGAAGGCGCTGGCGATCGACCCCGACGGCTCGCCGCCCGACCGACTGCTGAATCTCATCTCGCAGCGCCGGGCGCGTACGCTTCTCGCGCGCACCGAAGATCTCTTTTTCGTCGACGAATCCGATCCATCCGGAACGGAACCCCCGCCGAAGGCGGAGGGAGGGGGCTACTGATGGTCAGCAATGAATCGCGGCGCCACCGCCCGGCGACGCGCGCCGCCGTCTGGGCGCCGTTGCTGGCGCTTTCCACTTGGCTGCTTCTGGCGCCGGCGCCACTGCCCGCGCAGACCCTCAAGATGGCGACGCTCGCGCCGCAGGGCTCGATCTGGGACCTGGCGATCCGTTCGATGGGGGACCGCTGGGCCAAGGACACCGCGGGGAGAGTCCAGCTGCGGGTTTACGCCGGAGGGGTCGCCGGCGACGAATCGGATGCGCTGCGCAAGACGCGGGCCGGACAGTTTCAGGGTCTCGCGATCACGGTAGCGGGACTGACGGAGATCGACACCGCCTTCAATGTCTTCCAGATTCCGATGTATTTCGAGAGCTTCGACGAGCTCTACTTCGTGCTCCACGAGCTGCGTCCGGCCCTCGAGGCGCGGCTCGCCGCCAAGGGTTACGTCCTGCTGCACTGGGGGCATGGCGGCTGGATTCATCTCTTCTCGCGTCAGCCGATCCGCTCGCTCGACGACCTCAAGAAGCAGAAGCTCTTCGTCTGGGCCGGTGACGACGGTGCGGTACAGGCCTGGAGGAAGACCGGCTTTCAACCCGTGCCGCTCGCGGCCACCGACATTCTGCTCGGCTTCCAGACCAAGATGATCGACGTCGTGCCGACGACGCCGATCGCGGCGCTCTCGCTGCAGTGGTACCGCCAGACGCCGTACATGCTCGGCATGGGCCTCGCCCCGCTGGTCGGCGGCGTCGTCTTGACCAAGACCGCCTGGGAGAAGATCGCGCCCGGCGATCGCAACCTGGTTCTGGCGGCCGCGCTTGCGACCGAGAAGGACCTCGAGCGCGAGGTCCCGGTGCAGGATCAGGGCGCCATCGACGAGATGCGCCACCGCGGTCTTTCCGTCGTCGAGATCACCGCGGAGCAGGAGAAGAGCTGGCGTGCCGAGGCGCAACGCTTCGCCGTCGCGGCGCGCGACGGGCGCGTGCCGCCGGAGATCCTCGAGGCCGCGGAGGCCGCGATCGCGAAGTACCGTGCCCGCCCGGCGGCGAGCGGGGGAACCGGCCACTGAAACTTCTCGCGCGCACCGAGGAAACCGTCGTCATCCTGCCGCTCGCGGCGATGGCGCTGCTCGTCGGCGGTGAGCTCGTCCTCCGTCAGGTGGGAGGCACCGGCATCCCGGGAGCCCTGCCCATCGTGCAGCACCTGACGCTCTGGCTCGGCTTCCTCGGAGCGGCCTACGCCGCACGGGAGGGGAAGCTCCTCGCCATCGCCTCCGAGGGCCTCTTTCCGGAGGGGCGCTGGCGGCAGGCGGCGGCGATCTTCGCCGGTGCGATCGGCGCCGCGGTCTCGGCCCTCCTGGCCCGCGCCGCGGTGGAGATGGTGCGACTGGACCGCGGCGCCGGGGGAGAGATCGCGCTCGGGATCCCGATCTGGGTGGCGGAGCTCGTTCTGCCGTTCGCCTTCCTCGTCCTCGCGCTCCGCCTGACCTGGATGGCCTCGCCGCGCTGGAGCGGCCGCGGATTGGCGGCGATCGGTCTCGTCGCCGGGGTGCTCCTCGGCCAATTCCCGCTCTGGACGGAAGGTGCGCCGAAGCTTCTCGGCCTCGTTCTGCTGCTCGCCGGCGCGACGGCCGGCGCGCCGCTCTTCGTGCTGCTCGGCGGCGCCGCCGTCTGGCTCTTTCTCACCGACGGAGTTCCGATCGCCGCCGTTCCGATCGAGAGCTACCGCCTCGCGGTGCATCCGACGCTGCCCTCGATCCCGCTCTTCACGTTGACCGGGTTCCTGCTCGCCGAGGGCAAGGCGGCGCTCCGCTTGCTGGCGCTCTTTCGCGCCGCGGTGGGCTGGCTCCCGGGCGGCACCGCGATCGTGACGGCGGTGCTGTGCGCGTTCTTCACGACCTTCACCGGCGGCTCCGGCGTGACGATCCTGGCGCTCGGCGCGCTGCTCTTCCAGACGCTCACGGCAGAGCGCTATCGCGAGAGGTTCTCGCTCGGATTGCTGACCTCCGCGGGATCGCTCGGCCTGCTCTTTCCGCCGGCTCTGCCGCTGATCTTCTACGGCATCGTGGCGAAGGTCCCGATCCCCGACCTCTTCAAAGCGGGGATTCTCCCGGGTGCGCTGATGGTGGCGGCGACAGCGGCCTGGGGGCTGCGGGAAGGGCGGCGCTCGGGGATCGGCGGCCAGCCGTTCGCATTCAAGGCTCTCGCGCGTGCCTCGTGGGACGCGAAATGGGAGATCGGCCTGCCGATCTTCATCGTGACCCTGATGCTCACCGGCCGCGCCACGACGGTCGAGGCCGCGGGAGCGAGCGTCGTCTACGCCGCCGTGGTCGGGCTCGCGGTGCACCGCGACATCACCTGGCGGCGTCTGCCGCACGTCCTGCGCGAGTGCGTGCTGGTGGTGGGAGGAGTGCTGCTCATCCTCGGCGTGGCGCTCGGCCTGACGAGCTATCTCGTCGATGCGCAGGTGCCGATGCGCCTCCTGGCCTGGGCGCAGGCGCATATCGACTCCAAATGGGTCTTTCTCCTGGCGGTGAACATCCTGCTCCTCGTGGTGGGATGCCTGATGGACATCTTCTCGGCCACCGCGGTGGTCGTGCCGCTCATCGTGCCGCTCGCCCTGGCCTATGGCGTCGATCCGATCCACCTCGGGATCATCTTCATCGCCAATCTCGAGCTCGGTTTCCTGACGCCCCCGGTCGGGGTGAATCTCTTTCTGGCCTCGTATCGTTTCGAGCGCCCGATGTCCGAGATCGTGGTCGCGGTGCTGCCCTGGCTGGCGATTCGCGCCGCGGGCGTGCTGGTGATCACTTACCTCCCCTGGTTGACGCTGGTCTTCCTCGACCGGTGAGCGGCCGTTGAGCGTCCGGGGCGCCGGCAAGGTCTACGACCGCGCCTATTTCGAGCGCTGGTATCGGGAGGTACCCCGCCGGATCGAGGGACCGGCGGCCCTCCGCCGCCGCGTCGCGTTGGCCGTCGCGATGGCCGAGCGCTTCCTCGAGCGGCCGGTGCGCTCGGCGTTGGACATCGGCTGCGGCGAAGGGCGATGGCGCGCAGAGCTCCTGCGGCTGCGCCCGAAGCTCGAATACAGCGGTGTCGAACCCTCAACGTACGCCGTGGAGCGATTCGGCAGGCGGCGCAATATCGTGCGCGGGAGCTTCGCGGACCTGTCCCGACTCGATCTCGGCGGCCCCTTCGACCTGGTCATCTGCGCCGACGTCCTGCACTATCTCGACGAGAGCGAGCTGGAGGCCGGATTGCCCGTCCTGGTGGAGCAGACCCGCGGCCTTGCCTTCCTCGAGGTCCTGACTTCCGACGAAGAGATCGAGGGCGACCGCCACGCGCTGAAGCTTCGGCCCGCCTCCCTTTACCAGCAGCTTTTTTCCAACGCCGGGCTCACCGCCGTCGGCTGCCACGGCTGGCTCGCGCCGGCGCTCGCCGACGCTCCGGCCGCTCTCGAGCGCCGCTGAAGCGGCGCCGGGACCCGATCTTCAGAAGTCGAAGGTCACGCCCTGGGCGAGGGGAAGGGTCTCGCCGTAGTTGAGCGTGCAGGTCTGGCGGCGCATGTAGGCCTTCCAGGAATCCGAGCCGGCCTCGCGGCCGCCGCCGGTCTCCTTCTCGCCGCCGAAGGCGCCGCCGATCTCGGCACCGGAAGTACCGATGTTGACGTTGGCGATGCCGCAGTCGCTGCCGTCGACCGAGAGGAACTTCTCGGCGGAGCGCATGTTCAGGGTGAAGATCGCCGAGGAGAGCCCTTGCGGCACGCTGTTGTGGATCTCGATCGCCTCGTCGAGGTTGTCGAATTCGAACAGGTAGAGAATCGGCGCGAAGGTCTCCTCGCAGGTGATCGGCATGTGCTGCGTCGCCTCGACGAGCGTCGGCTCGACGAAGAATCCGGGGCGATCGAGAACCTTGCCGCCGCAGAGAATCCTGCCGCCCTGCGCGACCGCGACCTCGAGCGCCTTGCGGTAGTCGACGACCGCTCGGGCGTGAATGAGCGGTCCCATCACCGTCGAAGCGTCGCTCGGGTCGCCGATCCGCACCGAGGTGTACGCCTTGACGAGCTTGGCTTTCATCTCGGCGGCGATCGACTTGTGCAGGAACAGCCGGCGGGTCGTCGTGCAGCGCTGTCCGGCGGTGCCGACGGCGGCGAAGAGCACCGCGCGCAGAGCCAGGTTGAGGTCGGCGTCGGCGGTGACCAGGATGCCGTTGTTGCCTCCGAGCTCGAGGATCGCCCGCCCGAGCCGTTCCGCCAGCGCCTTGCCGATCGCCTTGCCCATGCCCACCGAACCGGTCGCGGAGATGAGCGGAAATCGCCGGTCGGCCGCGAGCGGCGTGCCGACGGCGTGGCGGTCGCCGACCGCGAGATTCCAGATCGGCGGCGCATCGTTGGCCGCGAGCACCCGCTGCGCGATCTTGGTCACGGCGATCGCCGTGAGCGGTGCCTGCTCGGAGGGTTTCCACAGCGTCGAGTCGCCGCAGACCGCGGCGAGCATGGCGTTCCAGGCCCAGACTGCCACGGGGAAGTTGAACGCCGAGATGACTCCCACCGGCCCCAGCGGATGCCACTGCTCGTACATGCGATGCAACGGCCGCTCGGAGTGCATCGAGAGACCGTAGAGCTGCCGGGAGAGGCCGACGCAGAAATCGGCCATGTCGATCATCTCCTGCACTTCGCCCAAACCTTCGCTGTGGATCTTGCCGACTTCCAGTGTCACCAGTTGCGCGAGATCCTCTTTGTGCTGACGCAGCGCCTCGCCGAGCTGGCGCACGACTTCGCCGCGCCGCGGCGCGGGCCAGCGCTTCCACTCGTGGAAGGCCTCCGCGGTGCGCGCGGCGACTTTCTCGTAGTCGGCGGAGGCTGCGTCCCGCACGGCAGCGATCGCCTGGCCGGTCGCGGGGTTGATCGACTCGACGCGCGGTCCGGAGGTTTCGAGCCAGGCGCCGGCGAAAGCGCCGGAGTTCACCTCGGCGAGAGCGAGGCGGGAGAGGAGGGAGGACACGATGGAAGGGCTGGCGACAGTCATGAGGATCTCCGCTTCGGGTTCACGTTCGATGCGCTCGGGATTCGCGGTGGATTCGCTTTGGATTCGGAAGAATCGAGCGCCGGAGAAGGCGGGCGCCGGACCGAAATTCTATCGCAGCTTGCGTGCGCGAGCGGAGGAGGTCTTCTCTGCCGCTAGAATGCAGCCATCCGATGCCTCTGTTGCCGGCCATCCTCCTCGCGTGCTTCGCCTTCTGGTGCGGGACCTTTCCAGGGGCCGCGGCCTTTCCGGCCGGCCCGCTCGGGCAGGGTCTCGTCATCGTGGCGGCGATTCTCGGCGCGGCCTCGTGGCGCGATCCCCTGCGCCTCGGTCGGGCCGGGCGCTGGCTCGTCGGCGCTGTTGCCGTCGCCGTCGCCCTGAGTCTCTACGCCTCGCCGGTCTCCCGGGCCGGCCGCGTCGGAGCGCTTCTCCTGCCGGCCTATCTGCTGCTCCCGGGGTTCGTGGCCCGGTGCTGGTCGAACGCACGCCGGCGCGAGCTCGGCGGCGCGGCATGGAGCGCCGTCGTGGCAGCGATCGCGATCTGGGCGATCGTCGAGCAGGTACGCCAGAGCACGTCGCGGACCGCGATGCCGCTCGGACACCATAATCTGCTCGCCGCCTTCCTGGTGATCACCCTGCCCGTCGCCGTGCTCGGCCTGCGCCAACGGGGGGCTGGCCGCCTGTTGGCTCTCGCCGCGGCTGTCGCGGGCATCGTCGCACTCGCCGAAACGCGCTCCTTTCTGGCCGGAGGAGTGCTCGCGATCCTGGCGCTCGCCGGAGCGGCGCGTTTCGAGCGCGCCCGGCACCTGGTCCTGGGCCTGGCCTTGCTCGCCATCGCCCTGCTCGTGCCGCGCGCGGCGGCGATCGTGCGCGGCGTGGATTCGTCGTCGGCGGCACGCCTGGTCTACCTGCGCGCCGGCTGGCAGGGGGCTCTCGCCCGTCCGGTGGTCGGCTGGGGGCCGGGGTCTACCGCCTGGACGCTCGCCGAGCACCTGCGGCCGCTGCCGGCGGTGAATCCCCCGGGAGAGGTCGTCGGTGAGATGCACTCACTGCCCGTCGAGCTCGCTTACGAGCTCGGTTTCCCCGGCCTCGCGCTCGCCGCGGCCGTCGCCGGTCTCTTTCTCTACCGGCGCATCCGCGGGCGTGGCGCGGCTTCCGACCGGGGAATGGTGGAGGCGGGTTCAGCCGGCGTGGCGGGTTTCCTGCTTACGGCGCTCGGCGGCGCCCAGCTCGCCGTCACGGCCCTGCCTCTCGCTGCTGCGCTCGCCGCGGGCGCGGCGCTTGCCGGCGAGGACGCGGGGGAAGAAAGGCCGGTGCGCAGGTTCGGCTGGCCGGTCTGGATCTATGCCGGCGGCGCGGTGCTGACCCTCCTACCGCTCGCCCGCGCCCACGCCCTCTACGATCGTGCGGCGACGTTGCGGGTGAGGGAGGAGGTCACACCGCTGCTCGCGCAGGCGGTGGCGCTCGATCCGGATTTCGCGCTCTATCGCGCCCGCTGGGCCTGGTCGGCGACGACGCCGATCGCGGAACGCGCCGAGGCGGCGATCGCGGCTGCGCGCTCGGCGCGGGGTGTCGCGGCGCTGTGGCTGCGAGCCGCAGCGGTGGCCCTCGAGGCCGGCCGGACGGACCTCGCGCGCGCAGCCTCGGCGCACGCCCTGGCGCTCGATCCGCTCAGCGGCTTCGCGCCTTTTCAGCTCTCGACGCTCTCCGGCGAAGGCATCGATTGCGCCGCGCGTGCCTTGCTCGCCGAGCCGCGCATCGCGGCGGCGAGCTCGTGGCGAGGGCACGAAGAGGAGCGTCGTCTCGCGCTCCGCAGGGTCGAAAGCTGGCCGGGCATCGACGCGGGATGGAAGACGGAGTTGCTGAAGCAGGCCGCCACAGCGGTGCCGGCCGCGGATGCCGGCCCTGGCGGCGACGCGACGCAGGCGGATCTCGCGGCGCAGATCGACACCACGCCGGCGCTCGCGGTCTCCCTGCATCTGTTTCGGCGCTCGCCATGGCCCGCGGACGTGGCGCGGATCAGGGTCGAGCGTGCCGCGGTGCGCAAAATGAAACTGCCGAGCGCCGCGACGCTGCCGACCTCCACCGCCGCGGCCTTTCCCCTCGACCGCTGCGCACCGCTCTAGACGAGACCCCAGAGGCTTCAGCCGAGGATCGTCGCCAGTGCCCGTTCGATGCGGCGCAGGCCTTCGTCGGCCTCCGCGCGCTGCAGCACGAGCGGCGGGCGCATGCGGATGGCGCGGTCGCCCGACGCGAGCCCGAGGACGTCGCTGTCATTGAGCGCCTTGAGCGTCCGATTGCGCGTCTCGGTGTCCGGCAGGTCGAAGGCGAGGAAGAGGCCGCGGCCGCGGCTGTTCGTGACTTTGCCCTGGAACAGGAGCTCGAGCTCGCCGAACCCCTCGAGGAGGTGGGCGCCTACCGCGGTGGTGTTGGCGAGCAGGCCGTCCTCTTCGATCACTTCGATGATCCGCTGGCTGCGCACCATGTCGACGAGGTTTCCGCCCCAGGTCGAGTTGATGCGCGACGAGACCTTGAACACCGATTCGACCTCGTCCACGCGGGGGCCGGCTGCGATACCGCAGATCTGCGTCTTCTTGGCGAAAGCGAAGATGTCCGGTTCGACTCCGAAGTGCTCGAACGACCACCACTTCCCGGTCGTTCCGAATCCGGTCTGCACCTCATCGAAGATGAGCAGGAACTCGTGCTCGTCGGCGAGCTCCCGGAGCTTCTTCAGGAACTCGGCGCGGAAATGGTTGTCGCCCCCTTCGCCCTGGATCGGCTCGATGATGAGCGCCGCGATGTCGTGTCCGTGTTTCGCCACCGCGCTCTCGATCTCGGCCACCGCCTGGCGCTCGAGCGCCATCGTCGCCTCGAGTCCGGCAGGGGTCGATGGGAATTGGAGCTTCGGGTTCACGATTCGCGGCCAGGGGAACTTGGGGAAATACTGAGTCTTGCGGGGGTCGGCGGTATTGGTCAGCGACAGCGTATAGCCGCTGCGGCCATGGAAGGCCTGGCGGAAGTGCAGGATCTGTGTCCCGATCTCGCCGCGGCCGGCGGCGAGGTTCTTGCGCACCTTCCAGTCGAAGGCCACCTTGAGCGTGTTCTCGACCGCCATCGCTCCGCCCTCGATGAAGAAGAGACGCTTGCGGAACGGCTCCGGAACGGTGCGCGAGAAAGTCTCCACGAACTCGGCCAGGAAGGTGGTGTAGATGTCGGAGTTCGCCGGTTTGTTGAGCGCCGCCGGCAGGATCCGTCGGGCGAACTCGGGAGTCGTCGTCTTGGGATGATTGAAGCCCAGCGGTGAAGTCGAGAAGTGGCCGAAGAAGTCGAGCACGTCGCGACCGCGGACGGCGTCGTACAGGAAGACGCCGTGGCTGCGCTCGATGTCCTGCACCATGTGGTAGCCGTCGACGAGAATGTGCCGGGAGAGGGCGTCGCGCACCTCGCCCGGGAGGAAGCGAACGGACTGATGGAGGGTCGTCGTCATACGGGCCTCTTGTCGGTCGGTCTTCTGGAAGTCATTGATTCGAAAGGCTGGAGGGCCTGCCAAGGAAGCTGAAGCAAGTCCAGCCTATCAGGGCCGCGAAGGACGGGTCAACGCGCCGCGGTGCGCGACAGGCCGGAGTCGAGGTCGGCCGCGATGTCGGCGAGCATCACCCGGTTGCGGCCAGCCTCCTTGGCGCGGTACATCGCCGAATCCGAGAGCTTCAGGAGCTGGCTCTTGGCGACCGCGAGGCTCTGTTCCGGCGTCGCATGGCGGGCGAGCGTGGCGACCCCGATCGAGCAGCTCAAGCCCGACAGGAAAAGGGGATCGGGCTGGATCTCTCCCGGGGCGTCGCAGAAGACGGCGCGCTCGACCTCGGCCCGCAGGCGCTCGGCGATCGCCATCGCCTCGGGTGCCGAGATGTCCGGGACCACGATCACGAACTCGTCCCCGCCGTAGCGCGCCACCAGCGCGCGCGCCAGTCCGACCGCCCGCCGCAGGAGCTGGCCGGTCTCACGCAGAACCTGGGAGCCGGCGAGATGCCCATGCCGGTCGTTGACGAGCTTGAAGTAGTCGAGGTCGAGGAAGAGGAGCGCCAGGTCGCGGCCATCGGGCCGGCAGCGGGCGAGAGTCTGCTCGAGCGCCGCGTGCAGATAGCGGTCGTTGAACAGTCCGGTGAGATTGTCGCGTTTGGCGGCCTCCTGCGCCAGCCTGCCGTCGAGGACGTTCTGGATGGCGATCGAGATGTAGTCGGCGAAGATCTCGAGCAGATTCCGCTCTTGCTCGCTGTAGGAGGTGGCGCCGCGCCGGTTGACCAGCTCGAGAACGCCACAGACATCGGTTCCGATGCGAATTGGAATGGCGACCAGCGAGTGCGTACGGTACTGCGTCTCGGCGTCGATCGAGGAATCGAAAAACCGATCGGAGGAAACATTCTTCGACGAGTAGGCCTTGCCCGAAAGGTAGACATGTCCGGCGATGCCCTGATCGGCGGGCAGCGTCTGGCCGACGAGCAACTGAGCTTTGTCGCCGAAGGCGGCGAGAAAGGTGAGCCGGTTGCGGCTGCGATCGACCTGCTTGACGCGCGGATTGTCGAGCAGAATCGAACCGGCCTCGGAGGGGACGAACTCGTCTGCTTTGCGGAGAACCTCGACGAGGTTGTCGGCGAGACTCATCTCCGGCTCGAAATGCGGCAGAGACGCACGTCGGCGCTCGAGGAATTGCTCGAGTGCATGGGGGTCGAGGCTGAAGACTTCGCTCATGACGAAGCGCGCTGCATGGCGTACCGGCTCGCGGAAAAGATACCAGAAGAAGCGCGGGCGTTCCTGAACAGCCTCCTAGCGCAAGGCGCGTGCGAGGCGCCGGGAGCGTGCCAGGGCGTCGGCGCGGAGGGCGTCGGCGGCGGCGAGCTCCGGCGCATAGCGCAGGTAGTGGAGCTCCTTGGTGAGGTCGGCGAGCGCCGTGGCCGCCGCCGGGTCCACCTTCCCGGCGATCAGCCGGGAGTGCCATTGCGACACCGGCGTGCCTGGCGCAATCTCGAAACGCGCTTCGAGATGATGCCGGAAGGCGTCCTCCAGGGCCGCGGCGGTCTCGCGGGGGGAGGCCTCGGGGGCGGCGGCGGCGATCGCCTTGACGGCGACGGCGAGGCTCCGGCCCGGAGCGCGCGAGCCCGGCGTGCGTCCCTTCCGCAGGAGCGTCCCTGCCCCCAGGAGGCCGCCGACGAGGATTCCCGCGCCCGCCGCCCAGATCCAGGGCCGGCCGGAAGGGCGCGCGGCGCCGGCGCCGGCCTCCGGAGACTTGCTCGCCGCGGCTGCGGCCGCGGGCGCCGGCTTGGCGTCGGCTGACGGCGTCGCTGCCCCGGTCACGGACAGCGCGAGCGGACGCGTCGTCGCGCTGCGGTACTGCTTCGTAGCCGGATCGAAAAAGGGCAGGGCGAGCGCCGGCAAGTCGTAGGTTCCCGCGCGCTGGGGCACGAGGACATAGCTCCACTCCTGCGAGGAGACGAGGGTGCCCTCGGTGAGCCGCTCGGCGTTCTCCTGGCGGGGCGGAAAGGCCCTGAGACCGTCCGGGATCGCGAGCGCCGGCGCTTTGAGGCTCTGCAGATTGCCGCGTCCCGTGGAGCGGATCGTGAGCGTGGCGGCCTCGCCGACGGAGAGTGCCGAACGGTCGAGCCGTGCCGAGACGGCGAGGTCGCCCACGGCGCCGGTGAATCCGGCCGGGGAGGGCGGCAGCGGCTGAACGTCGAGGGCCAGCGCCTCGGTCTTCAAGTGCAGGGTCTCCGAACGCCCGAACGGGGTGCCGAACGGTCCGATCTCGGCCAGGCGGGCGACGAGATCGACCTCCGTCGGCTCGACCTCGAAATGACCCGCCTGCAGCGGAAAGAGCGCGCGGCGCAGCATCGCCACGCGGCCGAAGCGCTCCCCGTTCTGCTGGATCCAATCCAGCTTGAGCTCCGCCGGCTGGGGGATCTCCCGCACCCAGAAGCCTTTGAAGGCGGGCAAGTGGGACGGCTGAAACGGACCGACATCGGTCTGGGTATAGAGCCAGAGCGTGTAGGTGGACTGCTGGCCGACATAGACCGATGGCGGCTCGAGCTCGGCTTTCAAGAAGACCTTCGGCCGGTCGGACTCCGCGGGCGCTTGCACCCGCCGCCGGCCGACGCCGACGCGGTCGAAGAGATCCTCGAACGGATCGAAGGCCCCCTGAGTCTGCGGCGACGGCTCCGCCGGCCGCCCCGGCGGCGCTTCCTTCTGGACCTGGATCTCCTTGTCCGAGAGCCGCATCGCCTGGCCCTCGACGGTGAGCGCGATCGCGCGCACGCGCGCCGGTCCGACCTGCTTGGGGCGCAGGCGCCAGGTGAGCTGCAGACTGCTCGAGGTCGTGCCGTTGACCCAGCGCTGGCTCTGCGACTGAAACGGTCCGCCGGCGACCTCGAAGTTGTCGAGCTCGAACGCGGGGTGGACATCGAGGCCACCGAATCCGCCCGAGGTCACGGTGATGGTGAAGCTCGCGAGCTCGTCGACGCCGATGAGGCCCGGCTCGAGCATCGCCGTCGCCTCGATGCGCTGCTGCGCGGCGCCCATCGGCGCAGCCGGGCCGAGCAGGAATGCCGCGAGAAGCGCGGCGCCGGCAAGAGCCGCGCGCGGCCGGCTCTGCGGCCGGCTGTGAAGGCCGCGACCGCTCACCAGTCCTTCTCCACGCTGGTCTTGGCGCGGGCCAACGCGCGGGCCTGATCCCGTCGTTGCTGGCGCTCGAGATTCTCCACCGCCTGGAGAATCGCCGCCGCCTGCTCCGCGGTCATGTCTTTCTGGTCCTGGAACTGCGGCAGCGGCCGGTCTTTCTGCGGCTCGCCGCCCTGTCGCGGATCCCCCTGGCCCGGCTCTGGCGGTTTCTGGCCCGGGTCAGGATGCTGCGGATCGGGATTGCGGCCCTGCGGACTCTGCTGCTCGCGACCCTGCTTCTGTTGCTCGTCCGGAGCGCCCTTTTGTTGCTGGTCCTGACCCTGCTGATTCTTCTCCTGCTGATCCTTCTTCTGCTGGTCCTTCTTCTGCTGCTCCTGTTGCTTCTTCTGCTCCGCGAGCATGCGCAGGGCGAGCTCGAGATTGCGCTTGGCATTCGGCAGCTCGGGTTGCAGGCGCAGGGCGCTCTTGTAGGCCTCGACCGCGGCCGCCGCGTCCTTGGCCTCCAGCCGTGCGTTGCCGAGATTGTAGAAGACGTCCGGAGCGAGCCCGGCGGGCGCATGTTTCGCCGCCTGCTCGAGCAGATCTCCGGCGTCGGATTGCTTCGCCCCGAGGTGGGCGGTACCGGCGTTGTATTCAACCAGCGGGTCGCCCGGCCGCAGGCGCAGCGCGCTGTCGAGCGGCGCGACGGCTTCCTGGGATCGACCCTGCTCCCAGGCCGCCAAGGCGCGTGCGGTGCGCTCGCGCGCGTTGAAGCGGTAAGGCTCGAGGATCGGCGCGGCCCGGGAGCCGCTTGCCCCGGTATCGACTTGGAGCCCCGGGAGCCCCTGGATTCCCGGCGGCGCAGGGTTTCCGGTTCCCGGCGCGGTCGCGGGTGCCTGCGGCTGGGCGGGAGCCGCGAGAGCGAGCCAGGCGACGAGCCCGGGGACGAGACCGGCGCGCTTCATTTCGCGTTCTCCCGCGACCAGCGCCGGGACGAGCGCTCGTAGGGGGTGAGCGCGAGCCACAGCGCGAGCGCCACCGCCGCCGCCGCGAGCGGCCATTGGAACCTCTCTTCGAGAGTCGCTACGGTCGAGCTCGCGAGGCCGCGCTTCTGCATACCGGTGATGCGATCGACGATCGCTTGCGGGTCGGCGTTCGAATTGGCGGCCTCGAGGTAGATTCCACCGGTGGCCGTGGCGAGCTTCTCGAGGGTCGCGGCGTGCAGCTTGCTGATCACGATGTCGCCGCCGGCCGAGCGTTTGAATTCGCCCTCCTTGCCGGCGACCGGCACCGGGGCACCCTGATCCGTGCCCACGCCCACCGCGTGCAGGACGACGCCCGCCTCGACCAGCTTGGCGATGACCGGCGCGAGCTCCTCGTCGTGATCCTCGCCGTCCGACAGGAGGACCATCACCCGCTGCTTGTCGTGGCCGGCGGGAAAGAGATCGATCGCGCGCGCCAGGGCGGGGGCGAACTGGGTGCCCGGCAATGGCAGCGATCCTGGTTCTACGGCGTCGAGCAGCAGGTCGAGGACGGCGATATCGACCGTGAGCGGGGCCATGACGACACCGACCCCCTCCGCCTGCACGAGCGCCACCCGATTCCCCGGCAGCTTCTGTGCCATGCGCCGCACCAGCGACTGGGCGAGCCAGAGCCTCGACGGCAGCACGTCGTAGGCCCCCATCGAAGCCGACGTGTCGAGCAGGAAGACGATGTCGACGCCCCGCTGCTCGACCTTCTCGACCGATTCCCCCCAGCGCGGACGGGCGAGCGCGAGCACGATGCCGAGAACGGCGAGGGCGAGGAGCAGCGCCGCCCACAGCGGTGGCCTCGGCCGGCCGCCGGCGCGCAGCCGCGGCGCGATGGCCCGCGAAGCCCATGCCGCTTCGGCCGCAGCCCGGCGGCGGAGGAGCGCGACGGCGGCGAGCGCGGCGAGCGGGGCGGCGAGCGCGAGCCAGAGCAGGCGGGGATCGGCGAGGTTCATGGCTCGACGGTCATCCGCAGGGCTCCGGCTGCGAACGGCAGCAGGAGCAGGCCGAGCGCTGTCCACGCGAAGGGCTGAAAGCTCTCGCGGTAACGGATGTAGCGCTTGACCTTCATCGGGGTCTTCTCGAGCAGGTCGATGCGCTCGAAGACCGCGCGCAACGTTCCCGGGTCGGTGGCCGAGAAGAAGCTGCCGCCGGTGCGCTCGGCGATCGTTCGCAGGAGCTTCTCGTCGACCTGGACCTCCATGGGGATGCGCCGGATCTCGATCCGTCCGGTGAGCGGATCACGCACCTGCACGGGCACCGGAACGCGGCCATCGCGCCCCACGCCGATGGTGTAGACGCGCAGCCCGAGTCCCTTGGCGACCGCGGCCGCGGACAGCGGGTCGATCTCGCCGGCGTTGTTCACGCCGTCGGTGACCAGCACGATGACTCTCGATTTCGCAGCGCTGTCTTTGAGCCGGCTCGCGGCGTTGGCGAGCGCGACGCCGATCGCCGTGCCGTCCTGAACGGTGTTCAGCTCGATCGAATCGACGAGCTCGTCGAGCATCACCCGATCGGTGGTGAGCGGCGAGCGGGTGAGCGCCGAGCCGCCGAAGATGGTCACACCGATCCTGTCCCCGGGGCGCTTGGCGATGAAATCGCGCACTACCTGCTTGGCGACCGTGAGGCGGTTCTTGGGTTGGAAGTCCTCGGCTCCCATGCTGCCCGAGGTGTCGATGACGATCTGGATGTCGATCCCCTCGGTGGTCGCCTCCTCCCACGAGTATCCGAGTCGCGGCCGGCCGAGGGCGAGGACGAGCGCCAGGAAGGCGGCCAGGCGGAAATAGAAGGGCAGATGCAGGCGCCAGGCTCCACCGGTCGTGCGCGGCAGGCGACTCGCGAGGAGCGCGCCGTGCGAATGCCGCCGGTGATGGCGCCAGATCAGAATCGGCGCAGCGAGGGCCGCGAGGAGCCAGATCGGGTCGGCGAGCTGCGGCAGAACGTTCATGCTGCGGTTCCGGTTCCGGTTTCGGCTCCGGTGCCCGAAGGCCGGGTTGGCACGCCTTCACTCACCGGTGCGAGATGCTCCTCGACGGCGATGGCGAGGGCGCGGGTTTCGGCGACGCGCGTGGCCACTTCCGCGAGCTCCACGGGGCGCAACGCGAACTTGATCTGGTCGGCGAGCCGCAGGAGCTTCACTGCACCCTGCACGAGCGCCGGATCGAAGCGTCGCGCGGCGAGCTTGCGTTGGATCTCGGTCGTGGTGCTCTCGAGGGCGTGAAAGGCGAGCTGGCGTCCGAGGTAACGGCGCAGCGCCTGGCTCAGAAGCCGGAAGGCGGCTGCCGGAGGTTCGACGGCGAGCAGCGCCAAGGCGCGCTCGAGCTCGGCCCCGGGCGAGAGCTCCGGTGCGGCCAGCAGGTCCGCCGGCGATCGTCTTCGCCATGCGAGGAGCGCGGCGAGCGCCGCGAGCGCGCTGCCGCCGGCGAGCGTCCACCAGAAGCTCCGCGGCACCGAGAGCGCTCGCGGTGGCGAAGGCGGCGCGGCTTTGAGCTCCTTGTCGTCGGGAGGAATCACCGAGCGCACCTCGAGCGCGAGCTTCTGCGGCGTCGCGATGCGCCGCTCGGGTTCGCCGGAGAGCCGGACTTCGACTGGAGGCAGGGCGGTGGTCCCGGGCCGGAATGCCGCGAGCTTCACGCGCTGCACCAGGCGGACACCGTCCGCCGATGGCGCTCGTTCGACCGCCGAGGCGCTCAGGACTTCGGCGTCGCCCCAACCCTTCGACCAGTCGGGGAAGGTCGCCTCGCGGTTCGCGTCCGCACCCGCGAGTGCGAGGGTGAGGGTCGCCGTGACCGGGTCGCCCACGGCGAGGGACTTGGAATCGAGGACTACGGTTACCGAGGAGGCCGTTGGTTCCCCGGCGGCGCCGGGACGCTCGGCGCCGAGCGCGCCGCGGCCCGCGGCGAGACCGGCCAGGCCGAGGAGGCCGGCGAGCGCGGCGGCGCGAGTCGCGTGCCTCACCGTCGCAGCCTCCGGCGCCGCGACTCGAAGAACGCCACGAGCTCGGGCATGTAAGGGCGGTCGGTCGCGAGCGCCAGATGATCCAGCCCCAGGCCGCGGATCGTGGCATGGAGCGCCTCGCGTTCGCCGCGCGCGCGCGCGACTTCGGCGGCGGCGTGCTTGCGGCCGTCGAAGAAGGCCACCGTGCCGGTCTCGGCGTCCCGCAGCACCAGCGGACCGGACGCCGGGGGACGCAGGTCCTTCGGATCGGCGAGCTCGACCACGATGACGTCGTGGCGCGCGGCGGCGCGCTGCAGAGCCTTGACCGGTGGCGCCCCGACGAAGTCGGAGACCACGAAGAGCACCGAGCGCTGGCGGAGATTCGAGAGCACCGCGCCCAGGCCCTTTTCGAGGTCGGTGCCGCCGGCGGCAGGGTGCTGCAGGATGTCGTGCACCATGCGCAACACCTGATTGCGCCGCCGTTGCGGCGGCAGGAAGAGCTCGAGGCGGTCGGAGAGCAGGGCCGCGCCGACGCGGTCGTGGTTGCGCAGCGCGGCGAAGGCGAGGAGGGCGGAGATCTCCGCTGCGAGCTCGCGCTTCAAGATGGCGCGTGAGCCGAAACCGAGGCTCCCCGAGACATCGATGGCCAGAAAGACGGTGAGGTCGCGCTCCTCGACGAACTGCTTGACGAACGGCACGCCCATGCGAGCGGTTCGATTCCAGTCGATCGTGCGCACGTCGTCGCCGGGCTGATAGGGGCGGACCTCGGCGAACTCCATGCCGCGGCCCTTGAACAGCGAGTGATAGGTGCCGGCGATGCCCTGGTCGACGAGCTTGCGGGTGGAGATCTCGATCCGGCGCACTTTCGCCAGCAGGTCGGCGGGGACGCGCCGCGCGGAGGAGACCGCAGCGGCCGGCGCGGCCGCTTCACGGCGCCGCCAACGCTCGCGCAGCGAGGAGAGCATCCGGGTGCCTGGAACTTAGGGAACCTCGACGCGGTCGAGGAGCCGCGCGACGAGGTCGTCGCTGGTCAGGTTCTGGGCTTCGGCTTCGTAGGTCGGAACGACGCGATGGCGCAGGACGTCGGGAGCGATCTCCTTGACGTCTTCCGGGATGACGTAACCGCGCCCCGAGAGCAGCGCCATCGCCTTGGCGGCGCGCGCCAGGAAGATCGTCGCGCGCGGCGACGCGCCGAAGGCGATGAGCGGCGCGAGCTCCTTCATGCCGGCGGCCGCCGGCTGGCGCGACGCGGCGACGAGATCGAGCAGATAGCCGCGGAGCTTGCCGTCGAGGTAGATGCCGTCGCAAGCTCGGCGCAGCTCGATGAGGCGCGCGTGATCGAGGATCGGGCGGATCTCGATCTCGTGCTCGACCACCATGCGCTCGAGGATCTCCTCCTCCTCGGCGCGGCTCGGATAGCCGATCTTGAGCTTGAGCATGAAGCGGTCGATCTGCGCCTCGGCTAGCGGATAGGTGCCTTCCTGCTCGATCGGGTTCTGCGTCGCGAGGACGAGAAATGGCTCGGGAAGGCTGTAGGTGGTGTCACCCAGTGTCACCTGGCGCTCTTCCATGGCTTCGAGCAGTGCTGACTGCACCTTGGCGGGAGCACGGTTGATCTCGTCCGCGAGCAGCGCGTTGGTGAAGATCGGACCCCGCTTGGGCTCGAATTCTCCCTTGCGCGGATCGAAGATCAGGGTGCCGACGAGGTCGGCCGGCAGGAGATCCGGCGTGAACTGCACGCGCTTGAAATCGATTGCCAGGGTCCGCGCCAGCGTTTTCGCAGCGAGCGTCTTGGCTAGACCGGGTACGCCTTCGATCAGCACGTGCCCGCGGGCCAGCAAGCCGACCAGCAGCCGCTCGACGAGATAGTCCTGCCCGACGATGACCCGCCGGATCTCGGCTTCGACCTGTTTGCAGGGCGAGCGCCTCGCGCTCGATCCCGGGGATTCCCGGGGTAGCCGAGGCGAGACCCGGAGCCGCAGGGGTCGAAGAGCTGGAACCGCCGGTCGAATCAGGATTTACGAGGATTTCCATGCCACTCTCCTGGAGTGCCGAAAGTGCAAGGGAAATGCCATCCGTCGTGTGCCAAGATGGCGGAGGAGACGGCTCCTGAAAGCAGAAAATCGACCCCCGGACCGGCCGCGCCGGAAGAAAGCGCTCGGCCAGCATCACCTGCGCGCGGGTAGCCTATGCCGCCCGTTGCTCGATTTCCTGTTTTCGGCAGGGCCGAAGGCAGGTTCCGGCGACAGGCTGGTGGTCGAAATTGGTCCGGGCGGAGGAGTCCTGACGGCGGAGCTTCTGGCAGCCGGCGCGACCGTTCTCGCGCTCGAGATCGATCTGGCGTGGGCGGATGCGCTCCGGGTGCGTCTCCCCACCGAGAAGCTTTCGGTAAAGGTGGGTGACGTGCTCGACTTCGATTGGGGCAGCTCTCGCTCCCGGAACGCTGGTTTGTGGCAACCTGCCCTATCAGCTCGGGACGGCCATCGTCGATCGGGTTCTGCACGCGTTTCCGCGCGTCGAGCGCGCTGCCTTTCTGCTGCAGCGTGAAGTGGTCGATCGCCTGGTGGCTGCGCCGGGCGATCCGGAGTTCGGCTCGCTGTCGTTGCTCTCGCAGGCCCGCGCCGAGATCCGGAATTGGCCGTCGTGCGGCCGGGCTCGTTCGTGCCGCCGCCGAAGGTCGACAGCGCCTTCGTCGGTTTTCGCCTGCATGCTCCGCCGCTGCCGGAGAGCGAGATGCCCGCATTCGAGCGCCTCCTCCGCGCGGCGTTCAGTCAACGCCGGAAGACCCTCGTCAACTCCCTTTCCAGCAGCTTTTCGCGGCGCGCGCGTGGAAGAGAGCCTCATCGAGCTGGGACGCGGGCCGCGAACGAGAGCCGAAGCGCTCGCGCTGGCCGACTTTCTGCAGCTGTATCGCGCTCTCGCAGGGGGCGGACGGGGCGCGGTCGCAGACGCGGCCGGCGCGCCGGGTGCTATCCTTTCCGCCATCGGAAACCCAGAAGAATCTTGAGCGAGCCGCGTCGAGACATGTCCCGGGTCGAGATCTCCCCCGACAAGGGGCGCGAGATCGTCGGCGTCCTTTTCGCCGCCCTCGCGGTGATCTGCGGCGCCAGCGGCGCGAGCTTCGACCCCGCAGATCCGAGCTTTCTTCGCCAGGTCTCCGGCCCGGCGCCGACTCACAACTGGATCGGCGGCTTCGGCGCCGAAATCGCCGCCGCCGGCTTCGGTCTCCTAGGTCTCACCTGCCTCCTCATTCCACTGCTCCTGGCTGTGGCCGCCTGGCGAAGGCTCAGCCCCAAAGCGCGGCCGAAAGTGGTCGGCCGGGGCGCCGGAGCGGCGCTCATGCTGGTGAGCTTGCCCGCGCTGCTCCAGCTGCTCCTGCCCTCTCTGCTCTGGCGCAGCGGGACGATCGATTCCGGCGGCGCGCTGGGCGTTGTCCTCGCGACGGCGCTCGCGCAGCGGATGAATTTCGCCGGCGCGCTCGTGCTCCTGCTGGCGCTCTTCATCGTGGGCGTGGCGCTGCTCGTGCAGACGAGTCTCGGAGATGCGATCGCGCGCTGGCGCCGGCGTCTCGCCGGCGCGCTCGACCGATGGCGCCTGGCGCGGGCCCGGCGCAGGGAGCGCAAGGAGAAGGAGCGCTCGCGCAAACGAGTCGTGGTGAAGCATCTGCAGAGAGTCGCCGAGGAGAAGCAGGAGCGCCTCGACAAGCTCGCCGGCGTTTCGCCCGGAAGACGCCCGGCGACGGACCCGCCCTCTGGCGACCTTGCCCTGCCCCCGGCCGGCGGTGAGCTGGACCTGCCGTTGCGCCGTCCCGACCGGACCACGGAGCGGCCGGCCGACCGTCCGCTCACCGTGCGCAGAGTCACCGCGCCGGGAGCTTCGTCGCAGAGCGGCGGCGGCGCCCAGGCGCTACCGCCACTCCCTGCCGACGCGCCGGTGCGTCGAGAGAAGCAGAAGGAATTCGGCTTCGTCGAAACCCGGGCCGAGGCGGAGCTGCCGCCGCTCAATCTCCTGCAGCTCGAGAACGAAAAGCCGGCGATCGACGAGGACGAGCTCGTCCGCCTCGGCGAGGCCATCCGGTTGCGCTGCGAGGAGTTCGGGGTCGAGGGCACGATCGAGGGCATCGGCCCCGGGCCGGTGATCACGGTGTTCGAGTTCCAGCCGGCTCCCGGGGTGAAGGTCAGCCAGATCGTCAACCTCCAGGACGATCTCGCGCTCGCGCTCAAGGCCGAGTCGGTGCGCATCGACCGCATTCCGGGACGGTCGACGCTGGGAATCGAGGTGCCCGAACCCGCGCCGGGGAATGATCCGGCTCGGCGCGATGCTTTCGACCGACGCCTTCCGCAGGTCGCCGTCGCTGCTCACCCTCGCCGTCGGCATGACGATCCACGGCGAGCCCTACTACGCCGATCTCGCCACCATGCCGCATCTGCTCATCGCCGGCGCGACCGGCTCGGGCAAGTCGATCGGGCTGCAGAGCTTCATCACGTCGATCCTCTACAAGGCGACGCGCGACCAGGTGCAGTTCATCCTCATCGATCCGAAGCGGATCGAGCTCGGAGCCTACGCCGACATTCCGCATCTCAAGACCGAGGTCGTGGTCGAACCGAAGAAAGCTGCGAACGCGTTGCGCTGGGCGGTCGCGGAGATGGAACGCCGCTACAAGCTTCTCGCCGAGGTCCACGTGCGCTCGATCGACTTCTACAACCGGGCGATCCGCGACCCCGAAGTCCGCAAGCGTCTCGCGCTCACCGGAGGGTGAAGGTCCGGTGCGCGAATCGGATCTGAAGCCGCTGCCCTACTACGTGATCGTCATCGACGAGCTCGCCGACCTGATGATGGTCGCGGCGGCGGAGGTCGAGACGTCGATCGCGCGCCTCGCGCAGATGGCGCGCGCGGTCGGCATCCACCTGATCGTCGCGACGCAGCGCCCTTCGGTCGACATCCTCACCGGCACGATCAAGGCGAACTTCCCCTGCCGGCTCTCGTTCGCGACCGCCAGCCGCCACGACTCGCGCACGATCCTCGACCAGCGTCGGCGCCGAGAAGCTGCTCGGCAAGGGCGACATGCTCTTCATGCCCCCGGGCAGCAGCCGCGCGATCCGCCTGCACGGACCGTACATCTCGGAGCAGGAAACGGCCGGCGCTGGTGCGCTGGCTGAAGAAGCAGGGGAAGCCCGGAGCTCGATCCGGCGGTGCTCGCGGCGAGCGAGGAAGACGGCAACGAAGGCGGCGCCGGCCTGATCGACGACGACCTCTTCGACCAGGCGGCGAGGCTGGTGGTGCACGAGCGCCAGGCCTCCGCGAGCTTCCTGCAGCGCCGCATGCGCGTCGGCTTCTCGCGCGCCGCGCGCCTCATCGACATGATGGAGCGCGAAGGATTGCTAGGCCCGGCGCAAGGCTGCAAGCCCCGCGACGTCCTCGTGCCGCCGAACTACTTCACCGAGGTCGACGAGACGAATAACCGGTAGGGCCGTCGGCGGCGGAGTGGTTCACTCCACTTGCCCACTCCGGTAGATCCGCCGCAGCGCTTCGAGCGCCCGCGCGCTCGCCTTCTTCGCAGTCACCACCTTGCAGCCCATCGCTTCGGCGACCTCTCGAAAGGTCAGACCGAGCGCGAAGCGGTGCCAGAGTACCCGGCGCTCCTTGGACGGCAGCTTCTCGAGCGCCTCCGAAAGTTGGATTCGCTCCTCTGGAGTCAGAGGCAACGCGGCGGGATCCGGTGCGCCGATCCTCTCCAGATCGACGAGGAGCTCGGGAGATCGGGTCCGTTTTCGAACCAGCCGCAGGCACTCGCGCCGAAACGCCACCATCAGCCATGCCGCCGGGTTACGGATCCCGGGGCGCAAGGGAGCAAAGCGCAAGAGCGTATCTTGCAGGGCATCCTCGGTGTCCGCAGCGTCGAGCAGATAGTTGCGGGAGAGGGTACGCAAGTGCGGCTCGAGCGCCCGCAGCAGGATCTGCAAAGAGGAAGAGCCTCCCGAGTTGGCTTCGGGCATGACGTGCCACCTCCTTTCTGAGTACGTTCGAGCGCGGCAGTACGCCCAGGGCGTTCCTGGAGATTCGATGGTTGCAGAAGTTTTTCTCGGCGGACGTATACCTTTTCACTCTCTCGCGGGTCATTACAGGTATGAGGAGGACTCATCCATGTGCGAGACCGTGACCGCGAGCCGACCGAATCGAATGGCATCTCTTTGCGTGGTGGCATTCGCCACACTCCTCTTGTGCACGCCTGCCCTGTCTCGGGCGCAGAGTCACTGCGAGTTTGCGGGCCAGAATGTGCAGACCGTGGCTAACCAGGTCTCGTGGGGCTCCGGCAACGTCCCGCCGGCGAACTGTACCGATCGCTCTTCTACGACACCACGAGCGGCGGCTGGGAGCTGCACGACCTTGCAGGCACGGTCGTCACGTTCGGCGCCACCGGCCTCTGGCAGCAGACGGTGGACCGCAACGGCAACACATGGCAGGCGGTCTCCTACTCAGGCTCGCAGATCACCGCGGTGTCCTTCCCGGACGGCCAACGGGACGAGCTCACCTATCTGAATGGCAAGCTGCGGAAGATCATCCGCCGCGGCGTGGACGGCACTTCGACGCGCACCTGGACCTACACCTGGGCCGGGCGGGCTCTCGCCCGCATCGACCAGCCCGACGGGCGCTCGGTGATTCTCAAGTACGGCGACGTCCGCGGCGCGATGACTCGCATGACGCTGGTGCCGGACAACGACGGGAACGTCTTGACGCCAGCAATGGGCACCGCGATCCGGGTGCTCCGCGCCTGGAGCTACGACAGCAGCGGTAACGCCGAGAAGACCTGGACCGGCGCCCCCAACTACAGCGACGCGACGGCGGTCGAGAAATGGTCACTTACTTTCGACGATCCGGCTGACCCGACGACGACGACCGCGGTCGACCCGCTGGGGAACGCCTCGGTCTACACTTTCGACCGCGACCCCTCGGGGAGCAGCAAGCCGCGCATCCTGAGCGTCACCGGCGGCTGCCCAACCTGCGGTGCCGGCCCCAACAGCCAGTGGCTCTTCGGCGACGCCGCGAACCCGATGCGTCCCACGCGGGTCATCGATGGCCGCGGCATCTACACCGATTACGTCTGGGACGCGAACGGGCAGATGACGATGCGCATCGACGCGGCGAACAACCCGGCTGCGGATCCGACCCTGCCGCGGACGACCGAATGGGCCTACGACGCCAACTTCCCGGCCTTCGCGACCGCGATCGAGGGACCGTTCTCCGGCGCCTCGGGCACCCGCTCGGTGACGATGACCTACGACGCCGGGACGGGTGACCTGCTGTCGCGGACGAGCCTCGGCAGTGAAGCGACCTATCCTGGCGGGAGCTTCTCGCTCACCACGGACTACCCGTCCTACAACGCCGCGGGCAGGCCGCTCGCGATCGACCCGCCCGGCTACGGCACCGCCGATCAGACAACTTTCACCTACGCCGTCCCCGGCACGAACGGGCAGATCCCGGACAGCCGAACCGATCCGCTCGTCGGCACGACGAACTTCGCCTACGACGCTTACAACCGGAGGACGCGCGTCACCGACGTGAACGGAGTGAAGACCGACACCGAGTACGACGCGCTCGACCGGGTGAGCCGGGTGATCCAGCGCGGAGCGAACGACGCGGTCGAGACCGACGACCTGATCACGCTCTACAAGTACAACGACAAGGGCGACCTCTTCTGCGTCAAGCGCCCGGCGGGCGACGGGACGCAATACAGCTACGACGCCGCCGGCCGCCTGACGGAGGTCCGGCGGGGAACCGCGGTGGCCTCCCCCTCGGCGACCTCGTGCCTCACGATCAGCGCGACGCTCATCGCGGAGCGCCTGCTCTACACCCTCGACGGCGGCGGGCATCGCACGAACGAGAAGCGCGACCGCGGCACCTCGACCACGGCCTGGACGGCGAATTCGGAGACGAGCTACGTCTACTCTTCGATGTGCCACCTGGACAAGACGATCCAGGCGCCTGGCAAGGCGGAAGAATCGATCACCGAATACGACTACGACTGTGGCGGAAATCTCTCCGAGGTCTGGGATCCGCTGCATCCGCGGGCGAGCTTCCCGGCGCAGCCGTCGACCGCCTATGGCTACGACGCCCTCAATCGGCTGACTGATGTTACGCAGCCCTGGGGCGGCGCCGGCGGCGGTGACGTGACGACGAGCTACGCCTACGACGTGCAGGACCATCTGGTCGACGTGGTGGACGGCAACGGCACGGCGACGGGCTACACCTACTCGGACAGAGATCTGATGACGGCGCAGGTGTCCGAGGTCTCCGGAACTTCGAGCTACAGCTACAACGACCATGGGGAGCTCACGACCGAGACCGACGGAAGAGGAGTGACGACGGCAAGAACAGTCGATGCCGCCGACCGGGTGACCCTGGTCGACCTGCCGGGCACCGCGCTGGACACGACCTACGGCTATGGCTCGACCCCGGCGAACTTCGACGTCGGACGTCTGACGGGGGTGACCCGGAACGCTTCCACGATCGTGTACGGCTACGATCGCTTCGGGCGTACACTCACGGACGGAGACCTGACCTACACCTACGACGGCAACTCGAACCCGCTGACGATCACCTATCCGGGAAGCCTGCAGGCGATCTACACCTACGACAAGATGGACCGACCGATCAGCCTGCAGTCGAAGGAGGGCGCCGCCGCCGCGGTCTTCGTGGTGAAGTCGGCCGCGACCTACAAGGCCTACGGCCCGCTGGCGACGCTAGTCTTCAACACGACCACCAACCGCACCGAGACCCGCGCCTACGACTTCCGCTACCAGCCGACGTCGATCACCCTCTCCAGCAGCCTCTTCACCCTGAACTACACGACCGACAAGGTCGGCAACGTCACGCAGCAGCAGCGGACGCTCCCGGCGCCGACCGAGACGCGTGGCTACGGTTACCAAGACTGGCAGTACTACCTGACCTGCGGCAGCGGCCCATGGGGCGGCACCGCCTGCTCGCCGAGCCCATCAGGAAACCCGCTCGAGTGGACCTACGACAAGATCGGCAACCGTGACACCGAAGTGCGAGCCGGCCTCACCGACAGCTACGTCTACGACGACAACAGCGGCGCCACAGGCGACACCGCTCGGCTCGACGTCGTGAATCTCGACGTCCTCGGCACGAGGGACTACACCTTCGACGCCGGCGGCTTCCTGACGCAGATCAACGCCGGCGCGAACGTCCTCGACTTCACCTTCGACGACGCCGGGCAGCTCGGCAGGAGTCGTCCGCGGCGCGGAGAGCCTCACGAACAGCTACGACGGCCGGGGCTTCCTCAAGTCCGCAGCCGACGCCACGAGTGGCGGATACGTCAATGCAACCTACAGCAGCGCAGGGCGCTTGCACTCGCTGGAACGACTACCCGCGACCGGCGGCACGGTAGAACGCCACAACGTCCTCTACTTCGCCGGAAGGCCAATCGCGATCTGGAAGAAGGTCGGTACGGCGGTCGCGACGACCACGACGTACCTCGTCACCGACCACCTCGGCACGCCGGCCTTCGCGCTGAATCAGGCCGGTACGGAGTACTGGAAGGGCGGCCTCGAGCCCTTCGGGCGGGACTGGCAGGAA
>CAWDWZ010000003.1:0-167128 GCA_963806165.1 Thermoanaerobaculia bacterium | reverse complement strand
GAGCGTCGGATAGTCCCACCACCACCAGTGGTGCCGGCCGGCGATGTGGCGCGTTGGAATCATGCCGATGCCGTCGAAATACCGGTCGCCCGGCGCGAGTAGGTTTTCCGCCTCCCGCACGAGCTCGAACTGGCTCGCGGAGGAGGACTCACGGAAATACTGGACGTTGCGGACGAACGACGGCGAAAGCAGCAGGAGCAGCGCTCCCAGTCCCCAGAGGCGGCCAGGCGCGGGAACCATCCGGAGCGTCACCGGAGCCCAGATTGCCAGAAAGGGGAGCGCCATGACGAACACGTAGGGCCAGGGCTGCTGATGGGCGAACACCAGCGCGACGATGAGCCCCGTCGAAACTGCGGCGGCTCTCACCTTGGGGGGAACTTCGCGCCAGCGGACCAGGGACATCCCAGACCCACGGCAGAGACGAGGTAGGCGGACGGATTGCGCGCCAGCGTCTGGACGACGAACCTCCCCAAGCCCTCCGAGTAGTGGCTGAGCATCGACGTCAGGGCGAGCGGCGAAAGGAACATCGCGCGCAACACCACGGGAAACCGTAGACCGCCGAAGGCGACTGCGTAGAGCACCAGGGGGATCGCGAAGCCCGCGGCGAAGCGGAGCCCCCGCAACATCGCCCCGCGGAAGCGATTCGCTTCGAAGCCGACGATCAGCATGCCGAGACCGAGGGCCGCCGTGTGGTACGCCGTTTTCTGCGTACAAAGGAAGGCCAGCCCGGCCAACACTCCCGGTCCCCACGTCGAAAGCGCGGGCTGGCGCGCGAGCAGGGCGACAGCGAAAGCGGCGACGACCATGAGAACCGCGAACGAGTCGTTGCGGACGCTATAGGAGCTTTCGAGAAAATTCGAGAAAGAGAGCAGGACGAGAACGGCGACGAGCGCGGCAGCCCAGGAGGCGTAGAGCCGGTAAGAGACCATGGCAACGAGGACGACAACACCGAGCGCCGCGGAAAGGGCCATCAGGCGCCATCCCTGGTGAATCCCGGCGCTCGAGAGGTCGCCATGGAGCAGCGAAAAGAAGAGAAGCTGAGGCAGAGCTGTCTTGATCGGATCGATCGCGCGATACAGGCCCTCTTCGATCGTGTGCCCGAGGTAGCCCTGCGCGAACTCGTCCATCACCCAGCGTGCCTTCCAGGCAAACCAGACCAGAAACCCAAGCTTGATCGCGATGAGCGCCGCGAGCAGCCCGAGCACGCCGCGCTCCCGCGGTCGCCCACCACCATAGGGCGACTTTCCGGTCGGGCTGCCCGCGAACATCGAGTCTTTCTCGGGCACCATCGTCGTGGTCGAGCTCGTCACGAGTTCCCGGAGTATTTCACGGGAATTTGCGGCCTTCGAAACGAAGCGGAAAGAGGGAAACTCGACCAGGGCGAACAAGGTCCAGTCCGAGCCGGAAGGACGCGTCGAGTTCTTCTGAAGGAACTCGAGCTAGGCCAGAGCCGCGCCCGCGGTGGGCCGAGCCATAGATTCCGGGCCCCGAGAGGCGAGGATCTCGTCGTAGTGCTGCACGAACCAGAGATAGGCCTCCGAAATACCGTCGCGCAGCTCTATTCGATGGTGCCAGCCCAGATTGTGCAGGCGCGACATGTCGAGCAACTTTCGCGGCGAGCCGTCGGGCTTCGAGGGGTCGAAAACGAGAGCAACTTCTGGTGCGACAATTTCGCGCACCAGCTCGGCCAGCTCTCGAATGGTCTGGTCCTCGCCGGTGCCGACGTTGATGTGGTTCTCGGACTCAAACTCCCGCATCGAGTACAGACAAGCGTCGGCGAGATCGTCCACATGCAAGAACTCGCGGCGGGGAGTGCCGGTTCCCCGAAATGACGACCTCTTTCGCGCCGGTGATCTTGGCTTCGTGGAACTTCCGAATCAACGCTGGCAGCACGTGCGCACTCTGCAAATCGTAATTGTCGCCTGGCCCGTAGAGATTCGTGGGCATCGCAGAGATGAAGTCGCTACCGTATTGCCGGCGGTACGCTTGACACAGCTTGATGCCGGCGATCTTGGCGATGGCGTAGGCCTCGTTGGTGGGCTCCAGTGATGCCGTCAGCAGGCACTCCTCGCTTATGGGTTGGGGAGCATCACGCGGGTAGATGCACGAGCTCCCGAGGTACAACAGACGACGCACTCCATACAGATAAGAGGTATGGACCACCGTCGCGTGAATCATCAGGTTGTCGTAGATGAATTCGGCAGGCCGCGTCGAGTTTGCGAGGATGCCGCCCACGGTGCCTGCGACCAAGAACACGAATTCGGGCTGATTGGCGCGGAACCAGTAGTTCACAGCGGCCTGGTCGCGCAAGTCGAGCTGGTCGCGGCCGGCCTTGACTATGTTGGAGAATCCTTCAATCTCGAGGCGGCGGACAATAGCCGATCCGACCAGTCCGCGGTGCCCGGCGACGTAGACCCGCGCCCCCCGTTCCAGCATGTTCGCGAGTATAGCTGGAGCCTGGGCAGGCTGCCGCGAAGGTGGACTTTTCCAAATTAGAATGCCGGGGTGGACGACGGCCTGAAACAGGCGGCACCGCATTACGGCCAGGGACGGCAACCGCGTGTATGGCTCTTCTCGCAGTTCGTATGGCCCGACGACGCGCCGACGGGCATCTACGCGGAACAGTTGGCCGATGCGCTCAATCTGGCTGGCACGCCTGCGACTCTCGTTTCAGGTCGAGGTGACTACCGGCCCGGCCAGCGGGATCGCCCAGGCTCGCCGATCGAGCGCGTCGGCCACCGTGCGGGCGGTCGCCAGAGCCTGCTCCGGATCGCAGCCGAGTATCGAGACGTCCGCCGAGCCTTCGAAGCGTTTCTGACGGCGCGAGTGGGGCGCGGCGATGTGGTGGTCGTCACCACGGCTCCGCCACTGACGCTTCGCATGCACCGCGCGGTTCGCAAAGCCGGTGCCACTGGGGTGTATTGGCTACAGGATTTCTATCCCGAGCTCGTTCGCGGCATCGCGCGCTTTCCATCACCGTTCATATCCCTGCTCAGCTGGTATTGGCGCCGTGAGTTGGCCAAGTGGCCGCACGTCATCAAGGCGGCCGGGAACCTCGGCTACCATGGCACCAACGCCCGGGTCATTCGGAACTGGCCGACGATCGACCTCGGCGTTCCTGTTCCTTCACACCCGCGAACCGCTCTGTATTCAGGAAACCTCAGCTACGCACACGATCTCGTGAGCTTCCTCGAGCTCTGCTCCGAGCTGAAAGCTCGAGGCTATGAGATCACCGTGCGAGGCGACGGGAAGTGGATCTCGCAGCTCCCGGATTGGATCCACGTAGAGCGACCCGTCGCCTCGGCAGCCGAGCTGGCGCTCTCCTATTGGCGGGCCGAGGTTCACCTGGTTGCCGGCCACCCCCGCTTTCCAACAGCCGTATTTCCTTCGAAGTATTGGAATAGTCGTGCGACAGGACGCGAAATCCTGTGCTCGGGGTTCGCCGGCCCGATGCTCGAAGAACTGCGCGAAGCCGAGGCCGCCGACTACACGGCTCACTTGCCGCGTTTCCGGGACTTCTTGGTTCGACTAGCGCAGCCCGACGCTAGCCTTCGGGAATCGCCGGGTCAGCGCACGAGGACTTGAAGCAGGAGTCGACGTAGATCTCGTTCAGCGGAACACCGTACTGTTGGGTGACGGCACGACGCGCGTAGCCGACGGACTCGAGGAACATCCTGGTGGAATCGGCGTGCGTTGGAGGATCGTCTTGCCCTGGGGCCTCCACGCAGATGACCTTCGGGCGAAACTCCTTCCAGTCATTCCCCTTGAGCACGAAAAGGTCGAGTCCCTCCGTATCGACCGAGAGGAAGTCGACTGTCCTTCCACGGATGTGCTTCCGGAACAGCCCGTCCAAAGTCTCGACCTCCACCTCCAGCATTTCCACTTGCCGGACCCCCGAGCGCCGCAGTTGCTCGGCTCGCTCCGGCGAAAAGGTGGAGAAAACGTCGGGTTCGAAACGGAAAAAGGCCAACCATCCCGTCTCCTGGGCCAATCCGATGCGGAGATTAATGTCCTGTGGACGCGACAGTTCAAAGGCGCGGTGCAGGCGCGGATCCGGTTCGACGTTGCAGCCTCTCCAGCCGCGGTCGTAGAAACGCTTCGTGTTGCTCAGTTTTCTCGGATGGTTGGCCCCTACGTCGACGTAGAAGCCCGTACCGGGCATGCCCAGTATCCGATCCATGAGGAGATCTTCCCCTCTCTGGGAGAAGGTCTTGCGGACCGGGTGGCGCCAAAGAACTCGAAGAATGGGCTGCAACAGATAGTCGACGGTGAAGGCTAATGCGGCCAAGAGCCCATGAGTGCGCCTCTTCCTCAAGAAGAATTGGAATTCGAGCATCGAACTCTAGAGCGGGTCGGTCCGCGGACAGCATCTGGTCATGAAGAGACGACAGCAGCCAGAGCTTGTCGGCCTCCACCACCTTGCCATTCACGGAGAGCTCGTTGACGGTGGAGTATTCCCTGAAACCCTGGCCAGCCAGCAGCGATGCGACGGAGGCATAGGTACCGTTGGAGCCGAAAGAGACCTCGAGCAACAGCCCGGAACAGCGAGACCACAATTGCCCCATTCCGGCCAGAGCTGTCAGCTCGCTACCCTGCAGGTCGAGCTTCACCAGGAGATTGGAGCCGCGGACTTCGAGGCTGGTCGAGCCGAATGGTGGATACCGTCCAGGAGTGGATGGGATCGGCAATGCCCACGACCGTGCACGACGTTCGGCTTCGCCCCACCTGCGACAAAGTCAGATCGGTCTCCTTGTCCCAGAGGGCCTTCTCTACCACCCTGAAGCCGCGGCGCCGAAGAACCGCAGCGCACTCGGGCTGGGGCTCCACGCAAACCAGATCCGCGGCGGGCAAGGCTCGTCGAGCCAGGAAAGAAAACTCGCCGACGTTTGCGCCGCCATCTACGATGCCGTCGAAACCCAGCGCACGGAGATGCTCCATCGTTGCCGAATATCGGTGTGCGACGTTGGAAAAATGGCCAGTGTCCGCCCGGGGAATCGAGTATCCAGACCCGCGGCCAGAAGCCGTGAGACCATTCGGTACAGGAGATCAGCGGCCATCTGCCGTTTCGGTCATTGCCGGCTGTAGAGCTTGAGCAGTGCTTCGATCTCGGCCGCACGGCGGTTGATCGACGACAAGAGCACTCCGCAGGCGAGAGACATGAGCGCGGAGAGAAGGAACAGCGCCGCAGAGAGCACCGCAAGAGGCAAGCGCGCGACCTGTCCCGTCCTGCACGAAGTCGGTGATCACCACGAGATCCCCGGTCAGGGAGAGCACGAGCAGAAACGCGGCAAGGACTCCGAAAAAGGTGAGCGGCCGGTGATCACGGAAAAAAATGAGCAGGGCCGCCAGGATTGCGATAGCCATCGTGGAAACGTGCGCAGCTTGCTCTCCGAGCCCTCCGGCCTCTGCCGGTAGGGCACCGGCAACTCGGTGACTCGATACCCGTGTTGAAGAGCTTGCAGCGAGAGCTCGAGCTCCACCTCGAAGCCGATGGCGACGAGCGGCACGGATTCGAGAAATCGGCGCGACAGGACACGATATCCCGAGAAGAGATCCTGCGTTCTGAGACCGAACAGGATCCGAACGAGCGCGATGAAGAGCCGATTGCCGAGCTCATGCCCATGCCGCAGCGAACCTTCCGAGGCCTGCTCGAGGCGCGTGCCGATGACCATGTCGGCGCCGGCTTCGGCTGCCTGCACGAGCCGCGGCAGGAGATCCGCGGGATAGGTGTCGTCACCGTCCACCATGACCACGTAGTCGGCCTCGCGAACGGAACGGAATCCGGCAAGGAGAGCGAACCCTTTGCCCGGGCGCGACTCGCCGATGACCCGGGCGCCGGCGGCCCGGGCGGACTCGGCGGTGCGGTCGCTCGAGGCATTGTCGACCACCAGCACTTCCACCACCCCGGGCTGGGCGGCGAACTCGCGCACCACCTTGGCGATAGCGGCTTCTTCGTTGAAGCAGGGCACCACGACGGCGATGCGGCTCGCCGGGGGTGGCGGATGGACTGGCGTCAGGGGATCGCGAACGTCGGCCATCGTCTCCTCGTCGTTGCGGAAAGTATAGATGTTCCCTGCCCAGCGCGCGGCGGCGGCCTGCCCCGACTCGCGCAGGGCAGGCAAGAATCGAATCTGTAGAATGCACGAATGCACCGCTGTCCACCGGTGCGCTGAGCCCGGAGCGCACTGCGATCACGATGCGGAAGGCGCCGGCGCGACCCCTCGACAGCCCTCCGCTGCCGGTCTTTCTCGGCGCCGGAATGGTCTACGCCGGCGCACTCTACTGGGCCTGCGGCTTCCGACTCACTCCACACCCCCCAACCCTCGGGGCCTACTTCGTCCTCGCCTTCCTGGTGCTCTTCCTCGGCCTCGCGCACGGCACGATCAGCCGCGCTCGCGGCCACTCTGTCTGGGACGCCTCGTCGCCGCCCACCGCTGGCAGCGCGGTTTCGACGCCTGGTCGCCCTCGCCCTCGGCAGCCTTCTACGCCGCTCTCGGGCTGTCGTTGTTCAAGTTCTCGATCACCGGCTCGCAGCTGCGCTTCGAGGACCTCTGGTTCGTCTTCGGGAGCCTGCGCCAGCTCGGGGCCGAGGGGAGCACGCAGGAGCGCGCGATGCTCGTTCGCCACCGTCCTGCTCCCGATCGGCCTCGCCGTGCTGCTCTTCGTGGCGCTGCGCCTGGTGCGCGGCCGGGGCTCTTCGGGCGCCGGCATCCGTCCCCTGGCGGCGCTCGCCGGCGTCGCGCTCGCCGCGATCCTCGTCCTCTGCTGGCGCTACCCTTACGCGCGCTACGCCACCGGGACGTTCGCCCCGGAGACCAGCTGGATCGCCCGCCAACTGACCGGAGGGGGAGCGTTCGGAAGCTTCACCGGTCGGCGCGCCACAACGCGCCTTCGCGCCCGATCCGGCGCGCCACGGCAAGATCGGCGACTTGGACCGCTCCGTCGCGCTTCCGGCGCGACAACGTCGTCATCCTCATGCTCGAGTCGGTGCCGTGGAGCCGGCTCTTCGGTCCGCTCGCCCGCCCGGAAGCGACTCCCCGGCTCACCGCGCTCGCCGCGGAGTCGATCGTCTTCGCCCGCGCCTACGCCACCGCCACGCACTCCGACTACGCGCAGACCTCGATCCTCGCCGCGCTCCACCCGCGCAAGTTCGAGCGCCACGACTACTTCATCGACCTCGCCTACCCGCGCACGTTGATCTGGGACCTCCTGCGCCCGCTGGGCTACCGCACGGCGCTCTTCTCCTGCCAGAACGAGGGTTGGGGAAACATGCAGGCGTTCCTGCGCACCCCGGGGCTCGAGCTCTTTCGTCATTCCCCCGACTGGCCCGACGCTCCGCGCCGCGGCGAGGGCGCGGAGTCGAAGGTCTTCGAATCGGCGCCGGTCGGAGCGTTCGAGGCGTGGCTGAGGCCCGCTTCAGGCGCTCCGCAACAGCCGTTTCTCGCCTATCTCAACTTCCAGGCGACGCACTACCCGTACATGATCCCGCCCGGCATGGCGCCGCTCTACGAGCCGTCCGCGATCGACTTTCCGACGACCTTTCTCTCCTACCCGGCCGCGAAGATTCCGCTGATGGAGAACCGGTTCTACAACGCCCTGCACGCGGTGGACCTGCCGTCGGCGAGGTCGTCGACGCGCTGAAGGCCGCGGGCGTCTGGGAGGAGACGGTGCTCGTGGTGGTCTCCGATCATGGCGAGGCGTTCTACGAGCATGGCGTGCCGACCCACGGCACGACGCTCCTCGAGGAGCAGATCCGCACCGCGGCGCTCTCCGGCTGCCGGGGAGAGCGCCCCGCGTCGTCACCGAGCCGGTCTCGGTGCTCGACCTGGTGCCGGCGGTCGTCCACTTCCTCGAGCTCCCGCCGCACGGCAACTTCCAGGGGCGCGGCGACATCCTCGATCCCGGCTACAGCGCGCGCGGCCGGCCGTTTCTCTTCACCATCCAGGGCATCACCCAGGAGGACGCGCTCCTTCTCGACGACTGGAAGCTCCTGCTGAACTCGCGACCGCCGCGAGCGCGGGCTCTTCGATCTCGTCCACGATCCCGGCGAGCGCACCAACCTCGTCGGCGTCCCGTCCGGACAAAGTCGCCGAGCTCGACCGGGAGCTCTCCGCCCTCCTCCTCGACCAGCTCGCCTACTACCGCGCGCAGGGTTGGGAACGCGGCTGGTACCCGCCGAAGCTGCCGTAGGCGGCGGAGGCGAACGCATCCGCGCATTCAGGGAGCGGTAGGTGCCGAGACGCGCCGCCGGAGGATCTCCAGATTGTGCTGTGCGAAGCGGTTCTCCCCGTTGAGCTCCAGTGCCCGAGTGAGCTCGCGCTCGGCGGCCGGCGAGATCGCCGAGGGCGAGGAGCGCGCCGCCCAGGTTGGCGTGGGCGTCGTCGGAGTCGGGGGCGAGGGCGACGGCGCGCTCGAAGCGCGACCTGGCGGTCGCGTAGTCGCCGGCGCGGGCGGCGAGGTTGCCGAGATCGAGCGTCGCGGAGAAGTTCGCCGGATCGGCGGCGAGGGTGCGCTCGTAGTGCGCGGCAGCGCCCGAGAGGTCGCCGCGCTCCTCGGCCAAGCGCCCGAGATTGAACTCGACGAGATCGGTGCGCGGCGCGTACCCCGGGACGTGCGGCGCCAGCCAGAGGAGCGCCACGCCCGCGAACATCGCTCCGCTCCTCCGCTTGTCTCCTTTACCGAAAGCTTCTACCGCGCGAGTGATAGGAATCGCGGCGAGCAGCAGGAGCCCCGGCACCGCCGGCAGGCGATAGCGCGCGAAGAGGAAGAAGAGGACCGTCGAGAGCATCCAGCCGAGCTCGAAGAGGAGCACCGGCGCCCAGAGCGCGAGCCGCCGGCGCTCGAGGAGGAGCCCCCAGAGCGCGAGGAGCGCCGCGGCGCTCCACTCGAGCCCGGGGAGCCGCAGAGGGCCAGGAGATCGTCTTCATCCAGTAGTAGTCGACCGCGTCGGGCCACTCGTAGCCGCTCCAGTAGAGACCGAGCTTGGCGAACTGCAAGCGGACGAACGCGAGAGGCTCGGCGCGCGCCCACGAAAGCGACCGATGCAGCCAGTAGCTCGAGACCTCGTTTGCGGCGAGCGGCCGCCCGACCGCCTGCTCGGCGAGAATGCGCGCCCCTTCGCGCTCGTACCCGGGAACCTGCTTGCCGGGAACGAGCGGCCGGTAGGTGCCGTCGGCGAGCGGGTTGTTGCCGATCCAGAAGTTGACTCCACCCTGCGAGGTCGTCGGCAGGAAACCGCCGCCCAGCGCCGCATTCCGCGCCGCCACGGCCAGCAAAGGAAGCGACAGCCCGAGAAGCAGCAAAGTCGCGCGCTGAAGAGTCAGCCATCCACCCTTTACCGAGCCTTTTTCCAAGGTCGAGTGGAAGGAGAAACGGCACGACCAGCAACATGTTCTCGCGCAGCAGCGCGAGAAGCGCCGCAACGAGTCCGACCGCAAACCAGAGCGCAAGGCGCTCGCTCGCGCGCGCCGAGACGAGCAGCCAGAGCAGCAGACAGACCGCGGAAACCGCGAAGCTCTCTTTCATCAACTGCACGTCGTAGAACCAGAACGGCGTGTAGAGCGCGAAGAGCAGCCGGCGGCGCCTCCGGCGCGGGGGCCGGCGAGCGCCTCGCCGGTGCGCACGAGCGCCCAGCAGGCGAGGACCGCCGCGCCGATCTGCAGCAGGTAGACCGCGAGCGGCGCGCCGTCAGACAGGGCCAGAAAGCGATAGACCAGCGCGACGAGATACGGATAGAGCGGCGCCTGGAAGAACGGCGCGCTCCCCAGCCAGTCGCCGGCGGCGAGGGCGCGCGCCCAGCGGTCGTACTCCTGGCTGTCGAGCGCCAGCTGGGCGACGAACGGCGCGTCGCGCACGGCGGCGAGATGCGCCAGCCGGAGGGCCGCCGTCGCGACGAGCAGCGCGCCGAGCGTCCTCCGGCGCAGGCTCAGCTCCTGCGGTCGAAGAAGCTGCGTACCGCGGCGCTCGCGCGCTCGACCTCGCTCTCTTCGAGCTCCGGGAACATCGGCAGGCAGAGCACCTCGCTCGCCGCCTGGTCGGCTCGCGGCAGAGCGGGAGGCTTCGGCAACAGCGCCGCCATCGCCTTCTGGCGATGCAGCGCCGACGGGTAGTGCACCGCCGAGCCGACGCCCTGCGTCTTGAGGAACTCCTGCAGTGCGTCGCGGCGCGCGGTGGCGACCGTCATCTGATGGTAGACGACCTCGTCCTGCGGGTCGTCGGATGGGAAGCGCAGATCGCCCGACGCCGGCGAGCGACTCTTGGTAGAGCGCCGCGAGCTTCCGCCGCCGCGCGTTGTCGTCGTCGAGGAGCGGCAGCCGGCAGTTGAGCACCGCCGCCTGCAGACTGTCGAGACGGCTGTTGGTGCCGATCTCGACATGGGTGTAGCGCGCGCTCTGGCCATGATTCGCCAGCCGGTGCACGCGCTCGAGGAGCGCTTCGTCCCGCCCCGAGACCGCGCCGCCGTCGCCGAAGCAGCCGAGGTTCTTGGTCGGATAGAAGCTCCACGCCGCGAGATCCCCGAGGGTGCCGGCGCGCCGCCCGCGGCGGCGCGCGCCGTGCGCCTGCGCGGCGTCTTCGAGCAGAAACCAGCCGCGGCGCTGACAGATCGCGGCGACGCTCTCGACGTCGAACGGCCGGCCGTAGAGGTGGACCCCGATGACGCCCGCGGTCTTCGCGGTGGCGTGGCGTTCGAGCTCCTGCGGGTCGAGATTGTAGGTCGCGGCGTCGATGTCGCAGAAGACCGGCACGCCGCCGGCGAGCACCACCGCCTCGGCGGTGGCGAAGAAGCTGAACGCCGGCACCAGCACCTCGGCGCCGTGCGCCAGGCCGAGGGCGCGCAGCGCGATCGTCAGCGCGTCGGTGCCGTTCGCGACGCCGACGACGGCCGGCGCGCCGAGAAAGGCGGCGAAGGCGCGCTCGAGCTCCTGGACCTCGGGGCCCTGAATGAAGGCGTTCGCGTCGAGAATCCGGCTCCAGCGCTCGCGCAAAGGGAGATCGATGCGCCGGCGGGCGCGCGTCAGGTCGAGAATCGGAATTGGGTTCACCGGGACTCCGTGGGAGGGGGTTCGGCCGTGTCTCCCGCCAGGGCGACGAGCGGCTGGCGGGTCCACGGCGTGTCGTAGAGCGCCATCATCTCACCGCCCATGGCAATGTTGTCGCGGATCACCACCTTGCGCAGAAGGTGAAAGCTCTCCGGGTGCGCCGCCGGGTAGGGAAACCAGCTCGGAAATACGAGAACAAAATCGGGCCGGCGCTCCCCGAGGAGCTCGACGAGCACGTCGCCGTAGCCCAGGCCCCGGACCGCGCCCTCGCGGCGGCGCCGGGTCACCTCGGGGGTCATCAGGCCGACGAGATCGAGCACCCGATTCGGCAGCAGGTACTTGACGGCGCCGACGTCGTTGACCGCGACCAGCGCTGCGGGCGGCAGGCGCGGTGCGAGCCAGCGCGCCATCGCGACGTCGCTGTCGCGCACGTTGCTGCAGGCGTTGAGGTAGCGGCGCAGGCCGCCGGCGAGCGAGAAGAGAGCCGGCGCGAGGAGGACAAGGAGCAGGAACGCCCCCACCGGCAGCCGCACGCCGCCGACGGCGAGCGTGCGGAAGCGCGCCGAACGGCAGCGCGGTGAGCGCGAGCGAGCCCAGGAGCACGACGCACGGCAGCAGCGGGAAGAAATAACGCCCGAAGTTGCCGACGAGGACCTCCTTCCCCGAGGAGAGCATCGCCGAAGCGAGCGGCAGGGCGAGCGTCCAGAGCGCGAGCAGCAGGCCGCGGTCGCGCGCCCCTCCCCAACGGCGCACCGCCTCGACGACGCCGCCGAGCGCGAGCAGCGTCATCCACGGTTGCGAGGTGAAGAGAATCCCGGCGATCGCCGAGAGGAGGTGGAGGTCGGGCAGGAAGACCGGCGGGCCCGGGCTCTTGGCGGCGACCGTGGTGGGCAGGAAGGAGCCCGACAGACGGTGGAAGACGAGCCCCACCGGCACGAGAACGAGCAGGGCGAGAAGCCCTCCGGCCAGCACTCCCGACCAGGCCGTGCGCGATGGGCGCGCCAGGCGCAGGCCGGGCTCTGCCGCGGACTTCGGAGCCAGACGTAACAGCCGGTCGGCCGCCGCGAGGATCGGCAACAGGAGACCCTCGGGACGCGCCAGCGCCGCGAGGCCGAAGAGCAGAAAGGAGAGCGGCGGGAGCGCCTGCGGCTTCTGGAGACCGGGGTCGGAACGTTCGCGCAGGTGGCGCGCGAGACCGGCGAGCATGAGCAGCACGAAGAGATTCACTTCCATGCCCGAGAGCGCCGACCAGACGAGCCAGTCGGAAGCCGCCACCAGGACCGCCGCGAGGGTGGCGCGCGCCGGCGAGAGGTCGAGCCGCCGCGCGACGGTGTAGACCAGCAGGACGCTCCCCGCCTGGGCCGCGATGCCGGCGGCCTTCGCCCAGAGGAAGAGCGAGCCCGGCAGACCCGCGAGCAACCCCAGAAGGGCCGTCCAGAGCGGCGCCGTCGTGCCGGCCACGAGCTCCCCGGGATTGAACGCCAGACCTTGGCCGTGCGCGAGGCTGCGGGCGAAGACGAGATGGATATAGCTGTCGTCGAGCGGCAACTGCCAGTCGCCGTCGAAGAACCAGGCCTCGGCGGCGAGGAAGAGGAGCGGCGGCAGGAGCGCGACGAGGAGCAGCAAGCCGCGGCGTCCGCGCGACGGTCGCAGGGGTCGGGTGCGATCGAGCGCTGGGGCTTCCGGCGCGCCGAGGGAGGGAATCAAAGCGCAGCGATGATAGCCGAGCGGCGCGAGGACCGGAGCCGGTGAGCAGGGCGTCGGACAGGGCGTCGGACAAGACAACGGGCGGAGGCCGGATGCTAAAGTCGTCGTCCCGATGCCGAAAGCCGCGCCGACCGCCGCCGAGCGCCTGGTTCGCAACAGCGCTCGCGCGGCGCTCTACCTGGCGCTCGTCGGCACCGGTCTCGCGCTCGAGCTGCTGCTCACCCTCGCCCACCCTCCGGTTCCGGCCGAGATGCGTCGGATCGACGAGCTCCAGAGCCAGTGGAGCGGCGTCGACTTCAGCGTGCTCCCCGAGGTGCAGCTGCTGCGCGCCTATATCGGCATCGACACCAGCGAGCCGAACGCCAACGAGGTGCCCGGCGCCGAGTTCCTCGCCGCCCAGCTCGCCGCCGCCGGCCTCACCCCGCACATCGAACGGCTCGCCGGCAACCGCGCGAACCTCTGGGCGTTCGTCGAGGGCGACGACCCGCGCGCCATCGTGCTCGCCGGCCATATCGACGTCGAGCCGGCGCGAGAGCTCGGGAACCTGGAACTACCCGCCGTTCGGCGGGGTGATCCACGGTCCCTGGATCTACGGCCGCGGGATCTACGACATGAAGAGCCTGACGATCGCGCAGCTCCTGGCGACGATCGATGTCGCCCGGGACGCCGCCAAGAGTGGCCGCAAGCCGAAGCGATCGATCCTCTTCCTCGCGACTTCAGGAGAGGAACAGGGGAGCGAAACCGGAACGCGCTGGATTCTCCGCGGCCACCCCGAGCTCGTCGCCCGCATGGGTGTGGTGCTCACCGAAGGCGGCGTCGTCGAAGCGACCGCGGCCGACGAGATCAAGTACTGGGGCATCGAGTTCGCGCAGAAGCGCTTCACCGCGATCACCTTCTGCAGCGCCGACGCCGGGAAGCTCGGCGCCCTGCGCGACGTCCTCCAGGCCGCGAACTCGACCGACCCGACGACGCCGGTCTCGCCGGCGGTCGCGATCTTTCTCGCGCACTATGCGCGGACGCGCGGGCTCGAGTCGTTCCAGGGCTGGCTGGCGAACCCGGAGGCGACGCTGCGCGACCGGTTGGCCTTCGAACGCTCTGACGCCATTCATGAAGTCGCTCTTCCGCAACGAGCTCGCGCACTTTCGCCGTCGAGGAAGATCCGGAAGGGGGCTACCGGATTCGGGTCTTCGCGCATCTCCTGCCGGAAGCGGATCGCGACACCGTGCTCGCGGAGCTCCTCCCCGATTCGCTCACCACCGGGACGGTGTACCAGATCGGCGAGGACCTCGGCGGACGCACCGCCTCGCCGGTCGACTCGGCCGACTTTCTCGCCCTGCAGCGGGCGATCGAGAAGGCCTACCCGGGCACGGTCGTCGGACCCTACTTCCTCCCCTGGACGGCGACCGATTCGCGCTTCTGGCGCGAGGCCGGAATCCCGAGCTACGGCTTCTCCCCGTTTCTGGTGGCGGTGACGGACACCATGGGCATCGCCCGCGCCAACGAGCGCATGCCACTGCCAGGGTATCGTCCAGGGGGTGGCGATCTATCGCCAGCTGGTGCGCGAGCTGGCCGAATAACACTCTTTGCCCGCAGCGACTGACAAAGATTGTCGATCGCTCGGATGGACTGCCAAGATTCGCTCTTGTTTTCAATGACTTACGAGAATCGGTCTGCTGGCATCGAGCCTGCAAAACAGATCGCCGTACCGCCTCCGGAATGATCCGGGGGCAGCTTTTCCCAAGGCACGAGGAGAGCAGATGATTCAGAAACTCCGCAACCGCCAGCGGGGCTTCACTCTGATCGAGCTTCTGATCGTGGTGGCGATCATCGGAATCATCGCCGCCATCCTGATCCCGAACTTGATCGACGCCCTGCAGAAGGCGAAGCAGAAGCGCACCATGGCCGACATGCGCAACGTCGGCACGGCCTGGCTGTCGTGGGTGACCGACGTGGTGTCGGGCGCCGCCGCCGGGCAGGGCGTGACCACGTGGGACGGTACGTCCTACACCACCATCACGCACGACGATCTGGCCCAGACCCTGCATCCGTCGGCGACGTTCTTCTACCTGAACGAGCTGCCGGCGAACGGACGGCTGGAAGAACACCTACCTCTACGGCTACACCGGCAACCCGCTCGGCTCGCAGGTGATCGCGATCGGCAGCGGCGGCCGTGACGGCGGCAGACTGCGCTCACCGCTTTCGCCCAGGTCACGATCGGACCGTTCGTCCCCACCAAGTACGACGAGGACATCATCTGGGCGGACGGCTTCTTCGTGCGTTGGCCCGGCGGCACCATCACCGCTGGCAGCTGAAGTCCGGCTTCCAGTCGATTCGAATTCTCCGAACGCCGCGGTCCTCCGCGGCGTTCGTCTTTTGTGGCGCCGCTTGTCGATAGACTGATCCTCCCTTGCGCTTGCCTTCGCTTCCGGTCGCCGCCCTCCTGCTCCTCGCCGCGTCGAGCAGCTCGGCATCGCGCGCCGCCGGCAAGATCGACACTCTCTCCCCGGCCGCCAGCGAGCTCGCCGCCTACCTCGCCATCGACACCTCGAATCCGCCCGGCAACGAGCGCGCCGGCGCCGAGTGGCTTGCCGCCATCCTGCGCGCCGCCGGCGTCGAGTCGCAGCTCTTCGTCTCGCCGCACGGCCGCGCGAGTCTTTATGCGCGACTCCCGGCAACCGTGCGACCGGAGGAGTCCGTAGCCGGGGCGGAGAGACCCGGAGCGATCGTCCTGCTCCACCACATCGACGTCGTGCCGGCCGGAGAGGGCTGGCGGCATCCGCCGTTCGCCGGCGAGGTCCACGACGGCGAGCTCTGGGGACGCGGCGCGATCGACAGCAAGGGCTTAGGGGTCGCCCAACTCAGGGCCTTCCTCGACGTCGCGCGCTCGCCGCTGCCGCGCCGCCGCGAGCTCGTCCTGCTCGCGGTCGCCGACGAGGAGGCCGGCGGGGGCGAAGGCGCCGGGTGGCTCCTCGAGGCCCATCCGGAGCTGTTCGAGAACGTCGAAGCGGTGCTCAACGAGGGCGGCGTCAACCGGTCGGTCTCCGGACGCACGCTCTTCTGGGGCATCGAAGTCTCCCAGAAGCGTCCGCTCTGGCTCGACGTCCGCGCCTCCGGGCGCCCCGGCCACGCCTCGGCCGCCAATCCCGAGAGCGCCGTGCACCGCCTGATCGCCGGGCTCGCCCGCCTCGTCGCGGCGCCCCGCCCGCAACGGCTCACCCCGGCGGCGCGCGACTTCCTGACCGCGCTCGCGCGCTTCGACCCGCAGGCTCGCCACGCTCTCGAGACGCTGGGCGGGCTCGACAGCCAGGGCAAGAGCGCTCGCGGAGCCTCGCCCATGATCTCCCTGCCGGGATTCGAGAGCCTGCTCACCGACACGCTGCAGATCACCACCCTCGCCGGCTCCGAGCGCGTGAACGTCGTCGCCGGCGAAGCGCGCGCCGGCATCGACGTCCGCCTGCTCCCGGATACCGACGAGAAGGTCTTTCTCGCCGAGCTCGAGCAGCTCCTCGGCCCCGGGATCGCGGTGAGCGTCCGCTTGACGTCGGCGGCCGCGCCGCCCTCCTCGACGACCAGCGCCGTCTACCGGACGATCGCCGCGACGCTCGCGCAAGGCTCCCCGACAGCGCTCGTTCCGCCCGATCCGCCCGTTCCCGTCGTGCCGGCGTTCATTCCGGCTTTCACCGACGCGCGCACCTTCCGCGCCCGCGGCATCGCGGCCTACGGTTTTTCACCGTTCGCGCTCGACGCGCTGCTGCTGCGCACCCTGCACGCTCCGGACGAGCGCATCGCGCTCGCGACGCTCGACGCCGGCGTCGAGACGATGACCCGGGTGGTGCGCGCCCTCACGCTCGTCGAACCCGCAAGGCAATGAGCCCGTCGTCGTCGGCCGGACGGTCGAGGACCCTCGGCGAGCGTCTGCGCGCGCTGCGCGTCCCGCTCCTGCTCGGCGCTCTGCTCAGCGCCTTCTTCGCGCCGCTCGCCGTCCCCGACGCCGTCCTCGCGACGCGCGACATGGTCGAGTACCACCTGCCGATGCGGGCCGGCTTCGCGCATCTGGCGAGCGCCGGACTGCCGCAGTGGGATCCGTTCGCGCACGGCGGCCAGCCGCTGCTCTCCAATCCCAACTACGGGGCGTTCTATCCGCTCACCTGGCTCGCCCTGCTCCTGCCCACGGCGGTCGCGGTCAATCTGCTCGTGCTGATCCACGCCGCCCTCGCCGCCTGGGGCGCGCTGCGCCTCGCGCGCCGGCTCGGCGCGGGCGACGCCGCGGCGATCCTCGCCGCGGTCGCCTATGCCTGCGGCCCGACCTACCTCTCGCTCTTGAACACGCTGAACATCGCCCTCGCGATGAGCTTTCTGCCCTGGGCGATGGAGCTCGGGCTCGCGCTGCTCGACGCGCCGCAGGGAGAGCGCTCCCGCGGAATCTGGTTCGGTCTGAGCGCCGTCCTCGCGGCGATCTTCCTGCTCGGCGATCCCGCTGATCGTCGCCATGACGCTCCTCAGCTCTCGCTGCCTTCGTCCTCGGGGAGCCCGGTCCCGCGCCTCGCCCGCCTGCCGCGACTCGCCGGAGCGTTCGCTCTCGCTCTCGGTCTCGCGGCCGTCCAGCTCGTGCCGACGCTGGCGCGGCTCGCCGACTCGCCGCGCGCTGCCGGACTCAGCTGGCAGCAGGCGACCACCTGGTCGCTTCCCTGGCAACGCTTTGCGGAGCTCGTCTTCCCGGCCTTCTTCGGCGACGTCGCCCGGCCGGAGCGGGCGCTTTTTTTCGGCTGGGGGATCCACGATCGCGACTATCCCTACCTGCTGCTGATCGCCATCGGGCTGCCTCTGCTCCTGCTCAGCTTCGCCTCCTGGACGCCGCCGCGACGCGCCCGAGCGCGCGAGCTGGGCCCTGATCACGATCGCCGGCATCTTCCTCGCCCTCGGGCGGCACAACCCGTTCTATCGCTGGGCGTGGAGCTATCTGCCCGGCGTCGACAAGCTGCGCTACCCGGAGAAGTTCCTGCTGCTCGCTCTGACCGCGGCGATCTTCGCCGGCGCGCTCGGCTGGCAGCGCCTGCTCGACGAGCGCGACCGAGCCGGCCTCCGGAGACGATGGCCGGGCACCCGCGGCCGAGCTGCCGGCGGCGCTCGCCGCCCTGCTGGTTGTCGTGGCGGGAGGCTTCGCCGTGCTGACCTTCCGTGCGCCGCAGCTCATCGTCTGGTTTGCGCGTGCGCACAGCGGCCTGCCGCTCGCCGGCGATTCGCGTCGAGCAACGGCGCTCCTCTACTATCGCCGCGAGAGCCTCGTCGCCCTCGCCTTCGCTCTCGGTACCTTCGCCCTCTTCGCCCTCGCCCGCTTCAGCCGCGCTCCCCGGCGCGCGCTCGAGAGCCTGGCGGTCGTTCTCGTGGCCCTCGAGCTCTGGACTTACGGCCACGCCCTGCTGCGCACCCTCCCCGCGAGCGATCTCTTCGCCCCGCCGCGCGTCGCGCGCGACCTGCCGGCCTCCGCCGGTCGGTTGTTTTCGGACGAACCGTACCGGCGCGACAAGACCGAGATCGTGCTTCACCGCCGGCAATCCGCGTCTCCTCTGGGCGCGCGCCTCGATCGAGCGCCTCGACTCGCGCACCGGGAATCTCTTCGGCTACGCCTACGCGCTCGACAAGGATTTCGACCTCTCCCTCACCCGGCCGGCGGTGCGCGCGCTGCGCTTCTACGAGCAGATTCGCGGCCACCCCGAGCTCGAGCTCCACCTGCTCGGCGCCTGGAGCGTCTCGCATTTGGTCGAGCGCAAGACGACGAACGAGTTCGTCGAAGAGGCGCATCGGCTGGGCGCGGTTCTCGCGTCCTCGGTCGCCCCGGTGCGGGCGCGGCCGAACGGTTTCGCTCTGCCGCCCTATCGCTTCGTCGCGCACGGCCGGATCTTCCCCGAGGCCGCCGCCGCCGAACGCGCAGCGATGGCGGACGGCCTGCCGCTGAATGCGGTCGAGTATCTGATCGCGCCTCCCACGAATTCTTCAGGCGAGCCGCCGGGACTTTCGATTCCGCAGGGCCGTCTCGACGACGCCCGCCTCCGCAAGGTCGACGATCGCGGCGACCATGTGCGCCTCGCCTATTCGGCGCGGGGCCCGGCGCTCCTCGTCGTCGCTTCGACCTACGACGCCCGCTGGCGGGCGCGCGCCGGCGAGCTCGATCTGCCGATCTTCGAGACCGCCGCGGGCTACATGGCGCTCCTCGTTCCCGCCGGCGAGGGCGAAGTCTCGCTGCGCTTCCGCGACCCGTGGGTGAGCCTCGGGGGGGCGATCACCGCGGTTTCGACCCTCGCGGCGCTTCTGCTGGCGCTGCGCTCGCGCCGGCGCGCTCGCACCGGCATCCACCGCTTCCTGCGGCGTAGTCCCGCACTATCGCCGCGACGGGTCCTGTCTGGTCCGTATCCCAGCGAGAACCGGGGACACAAAGCGCGGGCGACAGCGTGGGCACCGCACACGAAGGGTCGCCCGCGCATTGTGTCCCCAAGGGTGCGCCCAGCCACCCCTCGCTACCGTAAGTCCAGAATGTTCCGAGGCGAGCCTCGACCGCGGTGCACGGCGATCGGGCTCCGAGCACCGCAGAGCGCGAGGAGGGACTCTCGGGGACCCCCGAGCGTCGAGGAGCGCACGAGCCCGATCGCGAAGAGGAGACTGCCTCGAAGGCGAGCCCTCGAGGAAGTCTCAACAGCATCGGCCGGCGTACTCGCGACCCGGGAAGTGACGAGAGCACCGGCCGGCGCACTCGCGACCGTGCCGCTGCCATACAATCGCCGCCATCGTGCCGCCACCGGTCTTCTTCGCCGTCTATGCCGGGCTGGTCGGACTCATCGTCGGCAGCTATCTCAACGTCGTCGTGCATCGCCTGCCGCTCAGGCAGTCGACCGTGCTGCCGCGCTCGCGCTGCCCCAACTGCGGCGCGGCGATCCGGGCGCGCGACAATCTGCCCGTCCTGAGCTGGCTGCTGCTCGGCGGCCGCTGCCGCGACTGCCACGCTCCGATCTCCGTCCGCTACCCGTTGGTCGAGCTCATTACTGGATCACTCTTTGCTGCCTCCGTGCTGCGTTTCGGTCCCACGACGACGGCGGCCGGCGCCGCGCTCTTCTGCGCCGCGCTGGTGGCGCTCGCGGCGATCGACCTCGAGCACTTCCTGCTGCCCGACAAGATCACCCTGCCCGGCGTCGCCGTGGGTCTCGCCGCGCAGCCGCTGCTCGTCTGGGGATCGCTCGCCGGCGCTCTGCAGGGGGCGCTCTTCGGAGCCGGGATCCTGCTCGTCATGGCCGGGCTCTGGGAGGTCACCCGCGGGATCGAGGGCATGGGACTCGGCGACGTCAAGATGCTCGCCATGATCGGCGCCTTTCTCGGCGTGCACGGCGTCATCGTGACGCTGGTCTTCGGTTCGCTCGCCGGCTCCGTGGTCGGCATCACTCTCCTCGCGCGGGGATCGATCGAGCTCCAGGGCAGGCTCCCGTTCGGGCTCTTTCTGGCGTTCGGCGGCGGAATCGCTCTCTTCGTGGGCGAACCGCTGGCGCGCGCCTATCTCGCGCTGCTGTGAGAGCCGCGGCATGAGCGGGCCGAGCGGGCGTGGCCTTCGGCGCGAGGCGCCGATCCTGATTCCGGCCGCGCTCCTGCTCTTCGCGACCCTGGCGTCGATCACGCTGCTCTCCTATCGCACCGCCATCGCGCGCTTCGCCGACGAGCGCGAGCAGAAGACGCTCAAGCAGGCGGTCGTGCTCGCCGACGCCGCCCGCCTGCTCAAAGGCGATGACGCGACCTCTCTCGCGCGGTGGCTGCCCCCGGGGGCCGCCCTGGCGATCTACGACGCGCGCGGCGCGGTGCGCGCGAGCTTCGGCTTCACCGGCGGCGATGCCCTGGCCCGGCCGGTCCCGCGCGCGAGCGAGCTCGCCGCACCGCGCGTCGAAGGTCTCGGCAGCCCCCGGACTCGCGTTTCGGCGCGCGCGCCAGCCCTCGACCCGGAGGACGCCCAGAAGGTGAGGGCTCTGGTCCCGTTCGAGCGCGCCGGCCAGCGCTACCTTCTCCGCCTCGATCTCCCCGAGCCGACGCTCTTCGCGCAGCAGCGCAGCCTCCGCATCTTGACGCCGGTGGTCTTCGGCCTGTCGCTCGCGGTCGCCCTGCTCGCCATGTTCTATCTGCGCGCCCTCGTGCGCCCGTACGAGGCGCTGCTCGAGAAAGCCCGCGCCGCCGCCCCGCCCGGGACGGCTGGGAGTGCCGGCGGCGCCGGACGATCGCCGACGCCATCCATGACGGGATCGACGAGAGGATCGTCGAGAGGATCCGACGACGAAGTCGAATTTCTGCTCGCGACGTTCGACCGGGCGCTCGCCGCCCTGCGCAGCGAAAGCGCGAGCGCAGCTGCGCCCGGCGCGTTCGACGAGCTCTCCGCCGTCGAGCGCACGCTCGGGCCGCAGCTCGAGAGCGGGCTCCTGATGTTCGATCGCGAGGGCCGGCTGCTGGCCGCGAATCCAGCGGCGGTGGAGCTCCTGGGCGGCGCTCCGGCGGCCCCACCGGCCATCGGCGCCGCGCGGGAGGCCGGCACCGGCTCGGCGCCGAAGGTCGCCCTGGCAGCGGCGAGCGACGTGCTCGCGACTCATCCGGAGCTGGCGAGCGTCATCGCAGTGGCGATCGAGCGCGGGCGCTCGATCCCACGGGCCTCGGTGGCGATCGAGCGCGCCGGCCGCAGGGTCGAGCTCGGAGTGACCCTGCAGGCGCTGCGCCGGAGTGCCGAAGCCGGCGGCGGGGTCGGAGGGCTGGGCCCCGCCTTCCTGGTGTTATTTGCGGACGTCACCGATCTCACGCGCCGCGAGGCGGAGGAGCGCTTCGCGGCCGGACTCGCCCAGCTGGGCGAGCTTTCGGCCGGCGTGGCGCACGAGCTGCGCAACAGTCTGGCCACGGTCCAGGGCTATCTCGCCCTGGCGGCGCGGCGCGCGCTGCCCGCGGAGGCGCGCGAAGAGCTCGCCGAAGCGCAGCGCGAAGCGCAGGCGCTGGCGGGTATCGTCGACGACTTCCTGACTTTCGCGCGGCCCGGTTCGGGAGTTCTCGAACCGGTCGATCTCGCCGCCCTGCTGCGCCACGCGACGAGCGACCCGGCGCTCGCCGGCGTCGACTTCGAGCTCGTCCTGCCGCAGGCTGCGCTGCCGGCGATCGCCGGCGACGCCCAGCTCCTGCAGCGTGCCCTGCGCAATCTCCTGCTCAACGCGGCGCAAGCGACGCTGGCGCGCGCCGCACAGACTGCGCAGCGCTCCAACGACGCGACCGGAGAGATGCCCGGGCCGGTGGTCGTCGGCTTGCGCTCGGACTCCGGAGCGGTCCAGATCACGATCGACGACTGCGGGACCGGACTGCCGCCGGAGATCGCGGACCGGCTGTTCGAGCCGTTCGCTTCGGGACGACCCGGCGGCGCCGGCCTCGGCCTCGCGCTCGCGCGCCGGATCGTCCTGATGCACGGCGGCACCCTCACTCTCGCAGCGCGGGAGCCTTACGGCGTGCGCGCGGAGATCCGGCTCCCGTCTGGCAATATTGCTACCGAAAGTAGCTAGGAGCCCGCGGCAGCCCCCGACTCTGACCCGAAGACAACCTCTTAACTGCAGGAAAGAAAGGGCTTCATCCACTCCATTCCAACCCTTTCCAGCTGGTATCGAGGTTGCTTTCCCTTTCCCTCGAATCCGACTCGATTCCGAAGGAGAACCGCATGCATCCCCCGAAGAAGAGCTCTCCGGCTCCGCACGATCGCCGCTCCTCGACCGCCGCCGGCTTCTCGATTATCGAAGGGCTGATCGCGGCGCTGCTGCTGCTCGTCGTCACCCTCGGCATCCTGCCGCTCTTCTCCCGCGCCATGAACAACAACGTCAAGGGCAACGACTCGACCCGCCAGTCGAACGGCGCAACCGACGCCTTCGAGACCGACCTCGCCCTGCCGTTCAACGGCGGTGACACGACCATTCCCGCCGGGAGCACCTCGGTCGTGGTCACCGACACGCTGGCGCTCAAGAAGATCGCCTCGCCCTCCGGCGGCATCGACCAGGCGCTCTCGACGCGGTGGGAGCTGCCGGCCGCTCTGGGCTCGGACGATGTCCCCGTGATGAACCGTCAACGCACTTTGCGCCAGTTCACCTTCGACGACTTCACGGACAACTTCGCTTTCGACACCCCGCTCGACGGCGGGTTCCAGCCGGGGTTCGTGATCTTCAAGGTCGTGGACATCTCGCTGCAGGACGCCACCGGCGGTGCGGCAGGGGCCTATCGCTTGCGCTTCATCCGGTCCTTCTGAGGAGAGCGCCGAATGTCCCCGAACCCTCCGACCTCCAGGCAGAGCGGCTTTTCGCTCATCGAGCTGCTCATCGGCATGCTGATCGCGATCGAGATCCTGGTCGCCGCGCTCACCGTCTTCGATGTCCACAGCCGGATGGCGCGCGTGCAGATGCAGATCACCGACATGCAGCAGTCGCTGCGCGTCGCCCAGTACGACATGGTGCGCACCACCCGCATGGCCGGGCGCGGCGGATTGCAGCCCAACTTCTCGGTCGACAACGTCACCTTGACCGTCCCCTGGCTGCGCGGTGACGCCGTCGAGGTGCGCGACAACGTCGCCACGGGCGACGACCAGGACGTCGCCATCGGCACGGACGAGCCCAAGGCCCTCGCCGGCACCGACATCCTGACCGTTCGGGGCTGCATCTCCGGCCTGCAGTTCCAGATGGATGAGACCAATCGCGGCGGACTACACGCCGACCGCCCTGGTCCTGCGCAAGCGCGTCGCCCTCGGGCGCGAGCAGGATCTCGCCGAGTTTCTCGTGCCGGGCTGGAACGGCCTGATCGTCTTGCAGAGCTCGGTCGACCGCAATCAGTACGCGGTCGCCGAGGTCGCCTCCGCGGCGGGAACCGTGGACCTGGTCACCCTCACGATGACCTTCGTCTCGCCGACCGGAAACCCCATCGTGCGACCGCCCGCGAATCCGCTGTTCGTGCCGGGTTTCGCCTGCGTGCTCGAGGAGTACCGCTACTACGTGCGCGGCACCGTCGGGGACGACATCGTGCCGCTCAAGCCGCGCCTCGCCCGCGCGCGCATGGTCCCGGGAACGGAGCTGCCCTATGCCGGCGATGCCGCCAACCTGACCCTCGATATCGCCGACGACATCTTCGACCTCCAGGTCGCGCTCGCTTTCGACACCGACTATGACTCCGTGGCGAGCGGCGTCGGCTCGTTCGACGACGATCCGGACGCCCTCGGCCCGGACGATGTGCTCTACGAAGGCGCCGACGACGACGCCCGCGCCACCGACGACTGGCTGGGCAACTCGAGCACCGACGACCCGACGGCGGCCCAGTACCGGGTCAACGCCGCGATCCCGAGCCGGCCGGTGAAGCTCCTGTCACGTGCGCATCTCGACCCTCGCGCGGGCGGCGCGCCCCGACTCGAAGTACACCGCACCCGACTTCGATCCGGTCGCCGGCGTCGACTTCATCGAGAACAACGACTACGACAGCGCCCCGGCGAGCCTCTTCAAGACGCCGGCCAACCGACAGTTCCGCCACCGTCTCCTGCAGACCGTGGTCGAAGTGCGCAATCTCAACTAGCGCGCCCGAGGAGCCCTCATGACGAACCATCTAGCCGTCGCCGATCTCCGCAGGAACCCCCGCCGGTCCGAGGCCGGCAGCGCCTACCTCGCGGTTCTGCTCGTGCTGGTCGTGCTGACGATTCTGGGGCTGTCGCTCGCGGTCATCACCCAGACCGAAGTGCTGATCGGCGGCAGCGAAAAGCAGGCCACGCGCCAGCTCTTCGCCGCCGACACCGGCGGCCATGTCGCCCTCGCCTACCTGATGGTGAGCCGCGATTCGGCGCGCCACAAGCTGGATCTCGCGACCCGTTCCGAAAGCCTCTTCGGTCAGATCACGGTGATCGGCGACACCATCTGCACGACCCCGTACGTGAAGATCCACACCGGCCCCTGTGACCTCTGCGCCCTGAATGGGGACTTCGACTCCGCAGCAGTACGGCGTCACGGTCACCGCCCTGCGCCGCGGCGATGCCGTGCTCGGCACCCGCAAGACGATCGGCGCCGTCATGTCGTTCGAACCGATGTCGAAGACCGACATCTCCAGCGCTGGTCAGTTCTCCAGCGACGAGGCGCTCCGGGCGCCCGACGACCTGACGATCGACATCGACCCGACGACCCAAGTCGACCCCTGCGAAGGGCTCTACCTCAAGATCTAGCGCACTGGAGAACCGACCATGAAGACCCGAACTCCGCGATTCCGTTCCGGCTCGCGCTCGCGGGCACGCTCGCTACGATCGCCACCCTCGCGGCCCTCGCCAGCCCGCCGCTCTTCGCCGACGACCGCGACATCCTGCGCAGCGAGCGACCAGCCCTACGTGTTGGTCCTCCTCGACACCTCGGGCTCGATGAACTGGGCGCCCCAAGTGCACCGCCGAGCAGGTCGCCGCGGGCATCTGCACCTTCCTGTGCCCGAACGGCGACTGCCCGATGCCGCGCGACGGCGACGACCCGGCGTCGAAGTTCCGCCAGGCCAAGGAGGCGCTCTACGAGGTGCTGCGGAAGGTCGACGACGTCGACTATCGGTTTCGCGACCTACAACGCGGATGACCTCGGCCGTGACCCGCAAGCACTGGGTGTACCGTGTCGCGGCGACGCAACCCGCCGGCTTCTTCTCCCTGCCGGGAGCGTCACCTTCCCGGTCGCCGGCTCGCAGGAGGTCTTCGGCAACGCCAATACCTGCAACGCGGGAACCGGCGACGGAAATGTCGCGTGCGGTGCGAACGGACCTGCCGATACCAACGACGTCTGGGAAACCACGCGTTATCGGCAGATCCCGCGTCTGGGAGTCACCGGAACAACGTCGACCATCCTCTACCTGCGGGTGCCCACCGGCCCGACGGTTTACCGGGTGACCTATTCCGGGGCGGTCGACCTACGGCAACCCCAGTATCGCGGTGACCGAAGTGATCGTCCGATGCACCAACGCCTCCTGCTCGACCACGGCCCCCGTCGACTCGAAGGTGATCAACTACGACCTGGTCGGCGATTTCATTCAGTACTACAACACACTGGCGCGCACGCCGGTCGTGACCCAGCACGAGGACGGTAGTTTCGGTAACACGCTGGATACGTCCGCCGGCAACTTCTGCTCCGGCTGGGATCCGAACGACGATCAGACCGCCGACGAGTTCGTCAACGGCGCCAACCAGTCGAATCTCAAGCAGCGGACAGGGCTGGACGGAAACCCGATCGGCCCACCCAGACCGGCGGGTTCGACCCCGGGGCAGGCGACACGACGCACGACTGGCGCTTCAAGTACGGCGACGTCATCCCCTTGAACTGGACCATGAGCAACAAGGATCAGCTCCTCAACCGGCTCGCGCCGCGCCTGAACGGCGGCGATCCGGCGAGCGATCCCGAAGCGTTCGGCAACGCGACCTACCTGGCGGATCAGAGAAACGGATCGGAAACCTACCTGCGGGTCAAGAATCTCACCCAGAAGCCGCTGGTTCCCAACGGCTCGACGCCGCTCGGCGCGGTGCTGGCGAGCTTCCGCAACTGGTACCGCGGCTGCAATACGACGACGAGCTGCAACAGCAGCACCGGCTGGGACGACTTCGCGGCGGCGAACGACTCCTCCTGGGGCTGCCGCCGGAAATACGTCCTCATCCTCACCGACGGCGACGAGACCTGCGGCGGCAACCCGTGCGCCTACACCGACATCCTGGACGACACCGACGGCAACGGCGACGGCGTCTCGACCTTCGTCGTCGCCTTCGGCGTGCCGACCGGCACTAACACCCTCAATTGCATGGCCGCCGACGGCGGCACCGGGCAGCCGATCCTGCCGCAGAACAAGTTCGAGCTGATCGCTGACCTGGAAGGCCTGATGAACCGGATCCGCGAAGAGGCCGCGGCGTTCGCCTCCGCGGCCGTGCCGCAGGTCCAGGCCAACGCCACCGACAAGATCTTCCTCTCGAGCTTCACGCCGATCCGGGACGCGGGCTTTTGGGCGGGTCGGATGGACGCGTACCTGAAGCCATTGCCCATTGACCCGATCACCAAGCAGCCGAATCGCTCGATACTTTGCAGCGCCGACATAAGGGCGGAATGCTACCTCTGGGACGCCGGCGACCTGCAGGAGGGCTGGTTGAGCGGCGGCGGAACCTACGCTCCGCAGGGCCTCCTCCTCCAGGCACCCAATCCGCTCACGGTCGACACGGTTCCGCCATGGGACGCCACCCAGCTGCAGCTCGGCACCGGCGCCAACGAGCGCCGGGTGGTCTACTCGCAGTTCAACGAACCCGGGAACCGCAAGCTCTTCACCTACCCCGCGACCGCGAGTCAGAAGTACAACCTCTGGGACGGCATGGGCATCGGGTACGTCGTGGGCGACCCGACCTCCGAGACCGCGGCCAACGACAGCGCCAACTCGATCATCACCACGGTACTTCTCGAGAAGCAGGGCACGATCCCGGATCCGACCGATCCGACACATACCCTCACTCTTCCGATCACCTACCTCTTGGGCGACATCTTCCACGCCGACCCGCTGGTGATCAACAAACCGTCCAACTTCAGCTACTACACCGGCGATCCCTATCTCAACAAGCGGCTCTGCGCCGCGCCCCCCGATCCGACCCGCGGTCCGCAGGTCTCGTACAGACTGTTCGCCGACCGCAATGTCTGCCGGCGCACGCTGCTCTTCACGGCAGCGAACGACGGCCAGCTGCACGCCTTCAACGCCGGCATCTTCCGCGATCCCGCGACGGGCAGCGCCGAATGTCTCCTGCCGGCCAAGGATCTCGACGGCGACGGCGTCTCCGAGGCTGACGAGTTCGCCGACGGCATCGTCGACTACGACCTGAACGACGACGTCGAGTCGGATACCGAACACGTTCTGGACGGCGCCTACGACAACGGCGACGGACGCGAAGTCTTCTCGTTCATCCCGCGCCCCATGCTCAAGACCCTCGCGAAGCTGGTCGAAGAGCACGATCGCAACAAGGGACCCTGGGGAGTGGACGGCAGCCCGCGGGTGGACGACGTCTTCATCGATCCCGACGCCAGCGAGACCGGCAGCACCGTCTGCACGAACCGTGAGTGGCGCTCGGTCCTCCTCGGCGGCTATCGCGAGGGCGGACCGGGTTATTACGCGCTCGACATCACCCAGCCCGACACACTGGACAGCGACCATGTGCCGGAACCGGCCGCAGGCTACACGCCCTCCTGCTTCGACGGCGGCGCCGCCTGCGAGAACCGGCCGTACCCGTCGGTGCTCTGGGAGTTCCAGGACAAGCAGCGCGTGCAGGTCGCCGCCGGTCTCTTCTCCGACCTCGTCCTCGACGAGGATCTGAACAACCAGCCCGATCTCGGCAACTCGTGGAGCAAGATGGCGACCGGCAGAATTCGCGTCTGCACCGGCGCCTGCACCGCGGACGAGACCGAGGATCGCTTCGTCGCCGTCTTCGGCGGCGGGGTCGGCGACGACCCGACGATTGTGACCGGCAACTACGTCTACATGGTCGACATCGAGACCGGCAAGGTGATCTACAAGAAGCGGGTGATCGGATCGGTCCCGACCGACATCGCCGCCGTCGACATCAACGGCGACTCCTACATCGACCGGCTCTACTTCGGCACCACCGCGGGCTTCCTCTACAAGGTCCAGTTCGAGACCGCGTCGACGCCGATGAAGCTCGTCTCGCAGACCTTCCAGACGCGCTCCGCCGGCGTCAACTACAACTTCACCGCCGAGCGCCTGATCGGCCCGACGGGCGACCTCAAGAAGTACGACCCGTTCCAGCTCTTCTCGACCGGCGGGCGACCGATTTACCAGGAGGTCGCGGCGGTCTACTCCGCCAAGAAGGACCGCGTGGCGCTGGCGTTCGGGAGCGGCAACCGCTGGAACCTCTGGCAGTTCGACGGCCTGACCGGCCGCTTCTACATGCTGCTCGACAACAACTTCGTCGACACCGACCGCGACGGGGTGATCAACATCACCTGCGGCGGTTGCACGCAACCGCTCACCGAGAGCAAGTACCAGGCCGTCGGTCCCGACGACCCGAACAACGCCGCGACCGCGCTGAACCTGCTCTACGACGGCAACGGCCTCGGCAGCCTGCCCGGCTGGTACCTGACGCTCGCGGCCGACGAGAAGGTCATCACCGAGGCGTTCTCGCTCGCCGGCATCACGATCTTCACCTCCTTCCAGCCCACCGAAGTGCCGAACGACGACGGCACCTGCAGCCGCGCGGGCAGGAGCCACATCTTCATCGTCGGCACGGTGACCGCCCTGGGCTACAGCATTCCGACCGGCGGCACTCTCGCCGACCGGACGCGCTACACGGAGATCCAGCAGTTCACCACGCCGCCGTTCGTCGAGCAGAGCGCGACCAAGAATCCGGTGGGCGGCGGCGCCGACGACAGTCATGCCGACTTCATCACCGAGTCCCTGGGGCTCATCCGGGACGAGTTGAAGACGCTGCAGTCGACAAGCTGCCGCTACGCGAACTACACTCAGAACATCAAGACGATCCGCTCCGACACCGGCCTGGTCTTCATCGCCCCGGTGCCGTTGTGCATCGACCCGACGAGCTGGAAGGAGTTCTGATGCCGAGAAATCCTCGCGTTTCTCCGTTGACCACCTGGGCGACGACGGCGCTTGTCGCCGCCGTCGGCGGCGTCGGCGTCGTCGGTTGGCTGACGGCCGGCGCCGCGCGCGCCGACTGGCTGGTGACCCGCGACGGCGCCCGCGTCGAAACCAAGGGCGCCTGGAAGGTGGACGGGCGCCGCGTCCTGTTCACCATGCCGAACGGCACCCTGTCGACGATCCGCACCGACCTGGTCGACCTCGACCGGAGCGCGCTCGCGACCACGCAGGCCCGCGAGGCGCTGGCGAACCCGGCGCCGGCGGTGAAAGAGAAGAAGGAGCCGGTCCTCCGGCTGACGGAGAAGGACATTCCGCCGATGGGCTCCGCCGGCGAGAGCGAAGACGCCAAGAAGGGTGAGGCCAAGAAGGACGAGACCCCGGCGCTCGAGGTCATCTCGTGGGAGAAGACCGAGAACTCGACGGGCGACGGCCTCGAGATCTTCGGCACGATCAAGAACGGCAGCCCCAACATCATCACGACCCCGACGCTGCTGGTGGCGATCTACGACGCGGACGGGGGGCTGCTGGCGACCAACAACGGTGACGTCAACTCGCCGCAGATCCAGGCCGGGAAGACCGCCAACTTCCGGGTCGCCTTCCCCGGCGTCCCCGACTTCGCTTCGGTGAAGTTCGACGCCCAGGGGCGGGGCTTCAAACCGCAGGTCGAGAACGCCGGCGTCGACGAGACCCAGCCCCAGGAATCCGACGACACCTCCGAAACCCCCGCCGAGCCGGAGCCCGAGGAGCCGCCGCCGTCCTCCTGAGCTCGCGGACGATCGCAACAGTAGGGCTCGAAGGGCCGGCGCAAGCCGGCCCTTCTTGTTTTCAGGCCTGCCGGATACCCCTCAGGACCGGTAGCGCGGATAGCCCTTGAGGTCGTGCTCCTCGATGCGCCGCAGGAGCGTGCGATAGCTCATGCCGAGCGCCGTGGCGGCGAGCCGCTTGTCGCCGCCGGACTCGCGCAGCGCCCGACGCAGACGCTCGACTTCGTCGACCGCGCCGGTTTGCGCTAAGGCCTCCCGGAGCGCGCCCGTGGTCCCGTGCTCCGCCGGCCTCTCCTTCTCCCCCTGCAGCCCCTGGCCGAGCAGCCGTCCGACCTGCTCCGCCGAGAGGCGCTCTCCCGGCGCGAGGATGGCGGCGCGCTCGAGGACGTTGGCGAGCTGCCGGACATTTCCCGGCCAGGGCTCGGCGGCGAGGAGGGCCAGGGCGTCGGGCGCGAGCTCGAACGGCGGCAGCTTGAGCCGCGCCGAGATCTCCGCCGCGAGATGCCGGGCCACGGCCGCGATGTCGCTCGCGCGCGCGCGCAGCGGCGGGAGCTCGATCGGGAAGATCTCCAGACGGTAGAGGAGATCCGACCGGAACTCCCCCGCGGCGACCATGCGGGCGAGGTCCCGGTTCGTCGCCGCGACCAGACGGACGTTGGCGGCAAGCGTGACGCTGCCGCCGACGCGCTCGAAGCGCCCGTCGTCGAGGACGCGCAGAACCTTGGCCTGCACGGCGAGCGGCAGCTCGCCGACCTCGTCGAGCAGCAGGGTGCCGCCGCTCGCGAGCTCGAACCGCCCCGGACGCCGCCGGTCGGCGCCGGTGAAGGCGCCTTTCTCGTGTCCGAAGAGCTCGGCCTCGACCAGGCTCTCCGGGATCGCCGCGCAGTTGACCGCGACGAAAGGTCCTTCGCGCCGCGGCGAGAGGGCATGCAGGGCGCGCGCGAAGAGCTCCTTTCCCGTGCCGCTCTCGCCGGTCAGGAGAACGGTGCTCTCGGTCGGAGCGACGCGTTCGAGTGCCTTGAGCGCCGCGCGCAGCAAAGGATGCGAGCCGACGATGGGCGGGGCTCCAGGCGGCGCGAAGACCGGCGCGCGCTCTTCCTCCTCGACGAGCGACGCCACCAGGCGAAAGAGCCGCTCGAGGTCGACCGGCTTCTCGAGGAAATCGGCGGCGCCGAGCTTCATCGCGGCGACCGCGGCCGCTACCGACCCGAACCCGGTGAGCACGACGACCGGAGGGGGCGGGTGCGGCGACGACCGCGCGCGCACGAGCGCCAGGACGTCGAGGCCGCTGCCGTCGGGCAACATCAGATCGGAGAGCACGAGATCGATCCGTTCACCGGCCGCGAGGAGCGCCCGCGCCGCCGCGAGATCGCTCGCCGCCTCGACGAGGTAGCCTTCGCCGGAGAGCGCCCGCACCAGCATGCGGCGCAACGGTTCGCGGTCCTCGACGACGAGCAGACGGAGCGCCATGGCGAGCCTCACCCGCCCGCGCCAGCCGGCGGCTGGAGCGCCCGCTCGACGGCGCGCGCCAGCAGCTCGTCGTCGGCGGGGTCGACGGTGCGCAGGTCGAGCCAGAAGCGGCCGTCGCGCAGGGCGCCGATGACCGGAGGGAGACCCGCGCTCCCGCGCCGAAGCCGCGCCGCGAACGCTTCGTCGCCCGGCAGCGCGAGGGCCCGGCCGGCAAGCGCGATCTCGGGCGCCGCACCGCCGCCGACGAAGGCCGCGGCGGGCAGGATCTCCCCACCGAGCCGGCTTGCGAGGGCCGCGAGCCGCGGCTCGAGGCTCGCGGGCGTCCCCCAGAGGCGGTCGATCGGCAACGGCCGGCCGGCGAGATGCAGGCGCAGAACGCCGTCGAGCGCCGCCGTCACCAGCCGGCCCGGGCGCAGCGCGCGGTAGAGCGGATGCCGCGCGCAGCGCTCCACCAGCTCCCGGCGCCCGACGAGGAGCCCCGCCTGCGGTCCGCCGAGCAGCTTGTCGCCGCTGCCGATGACGAGATCGCAGCCGGCGCGCGAGCAGCTCGGCCATGCTCGGGTGCCCGGCGAGGACGGCGATCGCCGGGGTCTGCGGGGTCCCCGGGGCCCCCGAGGTCGGGTGCGGCCGGAGCAGCCCCGCCCCTTCGTCGACGACCAGCGACAGTCCGCGGCGCTGGGCGAGGTCGGCGAGCGCCGGCGCCTCGACCGCCGCCACGAAGCCGGAGATGCGAAAGTTGCTCGCATGAACCTTCAGCAGAAGCGCGGTCGCCGGCCCCACCGCGCGCTCGTAGTCGGCGAGCCGCGTGCGATTCGTCGTCCCCACCTCGACGATCCTGGCACCCGAAGCCGCGAGGATCTCCGGGATGCGAAACGAGCCGCCGATCTCCACCAGCTCACCGCGCGCGATGACGACCTCGCGGTCCTTCGCCAGGACGGTCAGGGCGAGCAGCAGGGCCGCCGCGCTGTTGTTCGTGACGCAGGCGCCCTCGGCGCCGGTGAGCGCGATGAGCAGTCGCTCGAGGCGGCCGGCGCGATCTCCCCGGCGGCCGGTCGCGAGATCGAGCTCGAGGTCGCAGGCGGCGGTCGCGAGCTCAGCCAGCCGGGAGGCGACTTCAACGGGCAGCGGTGCGCGGCCCAGATTGGTGTGCAGGAAGATTCCGGTGGCATTCAGCACGCGCCTCAGGGGCGGGCCGAAGAGCTCTTGTAGGAGGCGCTCGAGGCGCTCGGGAAGGCTCGCGAGCCGCTCTGCGAGCTCCTCTGCGCTCAGACGACCCGCGCCGAGCTCCTGCCGGAGCGCTCCGAGCTCCGAGCGCACCTGGGTGGTCAGTGCGCTCGTTCCGTATAATGACTGCAGCGGCTCGAATCGTGGATCCGCCAGCACGCGATCGACCGCAGGGAGCTCGCGGCGGCGATCGGAGTCCACGGAAGACATCGGAAGATGAACCGATTCTAGGAGATCCGGCCCGTGAATCCCAGGCAGTCCAGCTCCCCCCCGGGGGTCACCGGGAAGACCGGGAACCGCGGCCCCAACGGGAACCGCGGAATGCCCGGAATTCCCGGGAAACGGCCAGCCGCGAGCGAGGTCCCGGCTCGTCCGTCGGCGGCGCAGCAGCTGGATGCCCTGGCCGATGGCATCGAGAAGTTCAAGATCGACTTCGAGCGCTTCTTCGCGGGCGCGGCCGTGGTTCCGCCGGACGAGCAGCGGGCGAAGCTCGTCCGCGACCTGCGCGAGCTCCGGAATGCGAACCTGCGGGCCGCTGCCGATCAGTTCCGGCTCGCCGCTCTCGAAGCCCGATTCAACAGCTACTCCGAGCTCTTCCATCGCCGGCTGCGCGACCTCGAGGAGGGCCGCGGCGCGCGTCCTCCGCGCCCGAAATTGGAGGCGCCACGCCGGCTCGATGCGGCCGCCGGCATCGTCGTCACCGACCGTCTCGAGCCCGAGGCCGTCGACGCGCTCTACCGGGGGCTGACGCGCCAGATGATCGGGCGGAGCCCAGCGAGCGGAGCGAGTGGCACGGGAGCCGCGCCGGTGATGGAGCTCACGACCTTCCGCGGCTACCTCTCGCAGCAGATCGAGTCGATCCGCTTGAAGACCGGCTGCGAGGCGGTGCAGTTCCGCATCGCCACCGAGAACGGCAAGCTCAAGCTGAAGGCGAAGCCGGTCAGCAAGTAGTCGCACGATCTTCCAGCACCCGAAAGGACCCGCCCTTGCGCAAGCTCATCCCGCTCCCCCTTCTCACCCCGCTCCTCCCGCTTCTTGCCGTCTTCCTCGCCTGCGCCGCGCTCGCCTATGGCGCGGCACCCAAGAACCTGGGGCGCGCCATCGACGCGCAGCGCGCGCTCGTCGCCGAACGGCCGGCAGACTCCGCGGTCGAGAACGACCTCGGGAGCCTCCTGGTCCTGGCGGACGACATCGCGGGCGCCGAGACGGCCTATCGCAAGGCGATCGAGCTCGACGGGGAAAATGCCGCCGCGCATTTCAACCTCGGCCTCCTCCTGCAGAGGCGGGAGGACCGCCGCGCGGCGTTGAAGCAGTTCAAGCGCGTGATCGAGCTCGAGCCCCGAAACGCCTGGGCGCACTACCAGGCAGGCACGATCTACGACCACTGGGGACTCGAGCTCCCGGCGCGCCGCGCGTATGCGAAGGCTCTCGCGCTCGACCCGGCGCTCGCCAACCCGGAGGTCAATCCGAATCTTCTCGACAACGAGCATGCGACGTCGGCGATGCTCTATTCCTACCGTCACTATCGCGACGAGCTGCTGCCGGAGAAGAAGTTCGAGGAGCCGGCGCGGATCGCCGGCGTGCTGATCGACCGCAAGGCGACCGAAGGGGATGCGACCGCGCCGCGGGAGGCCGCGGGTGCCACGGAAGGCGGCTTCGTCCGCCCGGCCGGCGCGCCGGCGGAAACCAACCCGGCGACGGCCGGCGGCGACAAGCCGGTGCCCGCGGACGGCGACGAGCCGGCGGCGCGCGTCTTGTCGAGCAAGGACCTCGATCCGGGACGCGCCACCAACCAGGTCGGCGGCGGCGCCGGCCCATCGGTGGTGGGCGTCGCCGGCAGCGCCGGCGGCCGGATCACCTCCGGCACGCGCGCCCGGACCCGCGACCCGCGGTCGCAGACCGCGCCCATGCGTCCGACCCTGCGCGGGCCGAACTCCGAGTTTGCCCCTCCGATGGTCCAGCCGCCCGCGACCTTCCTGCCCAGCGACAACAGCACCGGCAGGATGGAGTCGCGGCTGGTCGAGATCGACGAAGCCAGCTAGCCGGGGATCTTCGCGGTACCGATCGTCTCGGGGAGGATCCGGATCGAGCGCCAGCGCCCGACCCAGGCCCAGAGACCGGCCGCCGCGAGGCCGCTCACGTAGCCGTCCACGGCGTAGTGCCAGGCCAGCACGACCGAGCCGACGAAGGTCAACAGCGCGAAAGCCCAAGCGGCCACTCCCAGACGCCGGTCGACCGTCCCGGCGGCGAGCGCCACCAGAACCACCATCGCCACGTGCATGCTCGGCATCGCCGAGATGCCGCCCAGCGGCACGCGCCTGCCCTGTTCGGCCATCTCCCACAGGCCGCGCTGGTTCTCGACGGCGTAGAGCAGCATCCCCTCACGGTCGACGCGCGTGGCGAGCGCTGTATTCAGCTCGACGAACGGATCCGGTCCGCTCACCACCTGTCCGTAGTAGCAGGGGCCGGCACTGCTGAAGGCAAAGGCACCGACGGTGCCGATCCCGAAGAAGGCGAGCAGCGTCGCCACCAGAAAGCGGGCGCGCAGGCGGCGGCGGGTCGACCAGCCGCAGCCCACGACGACCGCCAGCAGGAGGACGAACCAGAGCATGTAGACCAGGTCCACGGCCTCGAGCAGGAGCGGATGGCGCAGAATCCAGGTGAAGAAGCGCCAGGGATCGATCCCGCCATGGAGCGTCCGGTCGAGAGCCGCGAGCGAGGCGTCCCAGGAGAACGGCGCGAAGCGCGGCAGGACCTGTTTGACGCTGTTGAAAGTGCTCTGGAACGGCGCCGCGAGCGCCAGGACGACGAGCGCCCCCGCCACCACCGGCGCGCGCCAGAGCTCCCCAAAACGTCCGCGCAGCCGCGCCCAGAGCAGGACGAGCGCCGAACCCGCGGCCCAGCCACCGAAGAGCCAGCCGTACCCGAATCGAAACTGCCAATCCCCGTGCAGCCCCCAGCCCAAGAGTGGCGCGGCGACGATCAGATAGCCGGCAACGAGGAGCAGGACGAGGCGGTGCTCGGCAAGGACCGCGCGGATGAGGCCGGCTCGATCAGTCGATCCGCTCGTCGAACTCGAGGAGCGCAGCACGATCCTACGCTAGCACTCCCTCGCCGGTGGCCGCCCCCGGCTATGGAACAGGGACCGTCACCTGGACGTCGCTGCTGCGAACGTCCGCCGATTCTGGCTCGAAGACGACGAGCCACTGTCTGCGCAGGACCTCGGCGATCGCGTTGAAGGCCTCGCCGAGACCGGTTTCGTCGTTCATGACGAAGACTTGGCCGCCGGTCTTCTGGAGGGCATCCTCCAGGCGCATGCGCTTCATGGTGGGGTTGTTCCAGGCGCCCTCCGGCACACCGCGAGCGGGAGGGGGTGTCGGGCAGCGCTTCGCGATGCGCAGGAGAAAGATGGGAATCGCGCGCTCGCGGGCGAGGCGAAGGAGATCGCCGAGGGTCGCGCGACTGTTCGTGTCGCAACCGTCCGAGACCACGATCAGCGCGGCCCGGGCATCGTCGCCGTGAAACTGATGTAGGCCCCAGATCAACGAGGAATAGAGCGCCGTCTCCTCGGCTCGTGATTCCGCAGGCAAGCGCCCCAGCATCGAGGAGAACTCGCCCCGGCCGGAAGCGAGCAGCTGCGGCGCCTCGCCAAAGCTCGCGACGAACAGTCTGTCTTGCGCTCCGAGCAGATTCTGCGCTGCCTTGCTGGCCGCCCGGCGAAGGGCTGCGAAAAAGGTGCTCGTGCTCGCCGAGATATCCACCATCAACCCGAGCTCGAGGCTCGCGCCGTTGCCGCCCTCGACCTGGAGCACCTTCTGCGCCCTTTCCCGCCAGAGGACCCGGACGCTGTCCACCGCGGGGAGAGCCACTTCCGCTGGACCCTGCAGGCGAACGTGCCCCACCCGCACCTCGATGCTCTCGCCGGTGGCGCGCTCGGAGATCCACGACTCCAGGACCGCACCTCGGCTGAGCCGAACACGAGCGCTCACTGGCGCTGCCGCCAGGAGCGATTCGACAGCTGAACCATCCATCCGGAAGAGAAACGGCGGCTCGGCGAGGCTCCTGAGCGTCGTACTCCCGGCGACAAGATCCACGCCGTTGACCGACAACCCCAGCGCGGGTCGCACTAGGACGACGAAGCCGGCGTCACCCGCTCTGCGCAAGAGCGCCGCGGAGAGATCCTCGGGAGCCCGGAGGTAGTTGCCGGCCCAAGCCCGCTCCCGGCCCGTAGCATCGAGCCCCACGGCGACGACCCAGAGCGGGCGCCAGGAATCGCCGAGGTCGAGAGCGAGCCTGAAGGGTCGATGAGGCAGGAGGTGCGAAGCCTGCCCGTCCGCCTCCAGCACTACGGAAGTGATCTCCGGCCCAGCATCGACCCTGACCTCGAACCGCCGGTCCGGCGACGAGTCCTGAGACTGCAAGGAAAGATCCAGACCGGGCGCAGCTCGAGCAGGCGAGATCGCCAACGGCGAGAGACCCAGGAGTACCCAGCAGATTCCTCTTGCCAGGAGCCTGGGCTCCAGCGAACGGGGCGCTCGCCTCATTCGGCCTGGCTCCATTTCCTCTCCCAGACCGACAGGTCAGCCGCTGCTTCGTCGCTCTGCCCTGCCCTCAGATCCTGCATACGCTCATTCCGGGTCGGGCCGGCCCGCGTGCCAGAAGCCGTCGAAGTCGAACGAGAGTTGACGGTGGTGGCGAATGGCGAGGAGATAGACCGTTGCCGCGCGCCGCGCGCCCCGGACCTCACCGCCCACGGCGTAGAGGATCAGGTAGTCGCCAACCAGGTACTCGCGCACATTCATCTTCCCCAGGCGTTGCTGCAAACTGGCCACGCGGTCCCGGACCTCGAGCGACTGCGGCTTCCTACCCAAGAAGCGCCGACCCAGTTGCGGGTGTTGCTCGAGGTTCCCGATCACGCTCTGCGCCAGATCCTCCAGCAGAAGCGCATACGCCCCGGGAGCCTCCTGGTCGCGCCAGAAAGCCGCGATCGAAGCGAGGTTGGCCTCGAAGTTGGCAGTGAACCGGACGGCGGCCTTCGGCGCGGCCACGGCTCAGCGCGAGCGCGCGCCGGCGGAAGAGCGCTTCGCCGCGCGCTTGAGATCCGCAAGCGCTGCACCGGCTTCCCGCGTGCGTCCAGCCTCGACATCGGCCAAGCCTCGGTCGATCTCGTCGAGCAGCAGCAGGTGGATGCGCTCGCGTTCCAGGCGGTGGTAGTAGTCGAGCCGTTGGGCGTCGATCAGTGCCACATAGCTCTCGCCGTTCTTGGTGATGATCTTCTCAAAGCCGGCCTTGACCTGATCGGCCAACTCGGAAAGGTTGGCCCGCGCCTGGGTCAGCGGCACGATGTCGGATGCGGTGAATGCCATGCGGGTCTCCCTCGTGTGTAGCGCTTATTCTGTACAGTATACAGTACCGCAGCGGACGCGCTCCGGGCGTTGCACACCCGTGAGGATCCGTCGTCGTGCGCGTCCGTTTTGTTTCGCGGCCTGGTTGGTTCTCCTGCAGGCCCGGCGCGCGCTTCGGCCCGATTGATCTGTCCGGAGCGTGGACCTACGCGGCCCTCCAAGCTCCGAACTCCTGCGGGGCCCTACCCGGGACATCGGGGAGTCAACCTGTCCGGCGAGCGTCTTGCCCCTACGGCACCACCGCTGACCAACCGTCCAGGCCACCGCTCTCGAACCCGCTCGAGAAGAGTTCATTGCCGTAGTGCAGGATCGTTCCGGTCTCACCCACCGCGAAGACGTCGCGCCAGCTGCTGCCCCACACGGCCCAGAGGTAGTTAGTCGTGCCGCTGCTCATCGGCGACCAGATGGTGCCGAAGGAGTGCAGGATCGTCCCCCCGGAACTCACCGCGAAGACGTTGCTCGCGCTGCTGCCCCACACTCCGCGGAGGGTGTTGGTCGTGCCGCTGCTCATCGCCGACCAGCTGCTGCCATTGTAGTGCAGGATCGTCCCCCAGTAACCCACCGCGAAGACGTTGCTCCCGCTGCTGCCCCACACGCCGTAGAGGGAGTTGGTGAAACCGCTCGCCGACCAGCTGCTGCCGTCGTAATGCAGGATGATCCCGCCGTCACCCACCGCGAAAACGTTGCTCTCGCTGCTGCCCCATACACCGTAGAGGTCGTTGGTCGTGCCGCTGCTCATCGCCGACCAGCTGCTGCCGTCGTAGTGCAGGATTGTCCCGTTTTGACCCACCGCGAAGACGGTGCTCCCGCTGCTGCCCCACACGCCGGAGAGCCATGGGCCCATGCCGCTGCTCATCGCCGACCAGCTGCTGCCGTCGAAGTGCAGGATCGTCCCGTATTCACCCACCGCGAAGACGTTGCTCCCGCTGCCGCCCCACACGCCGTAGAGGTATCTGGTCGTGCCGCTGCTCATCGCCGACCAGCTGCTACCGTCGTAGTGCAGGATCGTCCCGTTTTGACCCACCGCGAAGACGTTGTTCCCGCTGCTGCCCCACACGGACCAGAGGTAGTTGGTCGTGCCGCTGCTCATCGCCGACCAGCTGCTGCCGTCGTAGTGCAGGATCGTCCCGGAGTTACCCACCGCAAAGAAGTTGCTCCCGCTGCTGCCCCACACGCCGCGGAGGGCCTCGCTCGTGTCGCTGCTGATCGCCGACCAGCTGCCGCCGTCGTAGTGCAGGATCGTCCCGGACTCACTCACCGCGAACACGTCGCTCCCGCTGCTGCCCCACACGTCGTAGAGCCGGTTGGCCGTGCCGCTGCTCATCGCCGACCAGCTGCTGCCGTCGTAGTGCAGGATCGTCGCCTGACCCACCGCGAAGACGTCGCTGCCGCTGCTGCCCCACACGCCGTAGAGGGGGTAGGTCGTGCCGCTGCTCATCGCCGACCAGCTGCTGCCGTTGTAGTGCAGGATCGTCCCTGGGCCACCCACCGCGAAGACGTCGCTCCCGCTGCTGCCCCACACATCGTAGAGGTAGTTGCCCGCGCCGCCGCTCATCGCGGACCAGCTGCTGCCGTCGTAGTGCAGGATCGTCCCGGTTCCCACCGCGAAGACGTCGCTGCCGCTGCTGCCCCACACGCCGTAGAGGGTGTTGCCCGTGCCGCTGCTCATCGCCGACCAGCTGCTGCCGTCGTAGTGCAGGATCGGCCCGCCGTTACCCACCGCGAAGACATCGCTGCCGCTACTGCCCCACACGTCCTCGAAACTTCCGCTCGTGCCGGTGCTCATCGCCGACCAGCTGCTGCCGTCGTAGTGCAGGATCGTCCCGGCGTCACCCACCGCGAAGACGTCGCTCGCGCTGCTGCCCCACACATCCGAGAGGTTGTACCCTTGGGCAGTCGTACTTCCGAACCCGAAGAGCAGAAGGAACAAGACCGGAGCCACAGCAACGCGACAGCGAGAAGACACGCTCATGGTGAGCTCCTCCTCAGCCAGGGTGGACCGACAGGCGACGGTGGGACTTTCTTCCTGTGCTCCAGACGGATCCACACCCCAACGGGTAGGCAGGCGCCTGTCCGACGGCGGCCGCGGACAGTTCGGGAACCTCGGCGTGGTCTGGAACAGCACCGGCCAAGACGGCGGTGGGCGGCGGTTGCCCGTAGGGACCGTCTGCGCAGGATCGAGAATCAGATCGCGCCGCAAGCGGCGACAACTTGTCAAGCGGTCACGGCGCTTCAGCCCTGCCGCTTGAAGAACTGCACTTCGCGCTCGTGCTTCTCGGCCGCCGCCCGGGTCGGGAACGTGCCCAAGTTGCGCCGCTTCCCGGTTTTCGGATTCTTCTTCATCGAGTAGAGGCGGTAAAGACCGTTCGGGAGCTTGCGAATCATGGGGATCCTCGCTCGAGACAGGCCAAAGGCGCGCGGGGCACGGAGCCCACCGACGCCGCTAGACGTTGAACCGGAAATTGATGACGTCGCCGTCGAGGACTTCGTACTCTTTGCCTTCGAGGCGCAGCAGCCCTTTGTCGCGGCAGTGGGCGAGGGTCTTGTGCTCGAGCAGGGCTTTGCAGGCGACGACCTCGGCGCGGATGAAGCCGCGCTCGATGTCGGAGTGGATGGTGCCGGCCGCCTCCTTGGCGTGGGTGCCGCGGCGGATCGTCCAGGCGCGCACTTCGTCCTCGCCGACGGTGAAGAAAGCGATCCGGCCGAGGAGCTCGAAGCTCGCGCGCAGGACCCGGTCGAGCGACGGTTCGGCGAGCCCGAGGTCGCCCAGGAACTCCTTCTGCTCGGCGGCAGAGAGACGCGAGATCTCCTCTTCGATCGGCGCCGAGACCACGATGGCGGGTGTCTTCGCGACGTCGATGCCGAAGCGCTTCGCCTCGGCGGTCGCGACCTCGCTCTCGCCGACGTTCAACACCACCAGCATCGGCTTCGCCGTGAGCAGCTGGAAGCCGCGAATCAGCCGGTCGTCGTCGGGCGCGAGCGCCAGAGAGCGCACCGGCCGCTCCGACTCGAGCGCCGGCATGACGATCTCCGAGAGCAGCTTCTTTTCGCGCTCTTCCTCGGGGGACTTGCCGCGCTTTCCCGCCTTTTCGAGGCGTTCCAGCCGGCGCTCGACCAGTGTGTGGTCCGAGAGGATGAGCTCGAGGTCGATCGTGTGCACGTCGCGCAACGGATCGACGCTGCCGTCCGGGTGAGGAATCTCCGGATCGTCGAACGCGCGCACGACATGGAGCAGCGCATCCACCGTCTTCAATTTCGCGAGGTCGAGGCTCTCCGCCCCTTCGCCCTTCTGGATGCCCGGAATATCCACGTATTCGACCGTCGCCGGCACGTAGCGCTTGGGATTGAAGAGATCGCGCAGCGCCGCGAGCCGCGGGTCGGGGACCTTGGCAACGCCCAGATGGGTGGCCTCCGAAGCGAGGAATTTTCCCGTCGCCTCGTGCGAGGCCGTCAGGGTGTTGAAGAGCGTCGTCTTGCCGGCTTTCTGGAGTCCTAGGATCCCGAGCTGCATCGCATCCAGAATACCATCCGCTCCGCTGGCTCCGATCGCTCCGCTGGCTTTGATCGCTTCGCTGGCTCTGATCGCTGCGATCGCTTCACCGATTCAGATCGGCAGGACCCGGAGCCCTCTCACCAGCATCGAGGGCGCACCGAACATGCCGTCTCCAGGCACGAAGAGGAGGTCGCGCGCCAGCACCTCGATCCCCGCCAGGAAGCGCTGGAGGTCGCCGCACAGGCGGACGCGCCCGAGCGGCGCCACGGCGCGGCCGAGCGCGAGCTGCATGCCGGAGACCGGGACCTCGAAGGCAAGACTTGCGGGATCGATCCGCACCGCGCCCTCCGCGTCGAGCAGATAGGCGCCGGCGCCGGACGATTCGACGAGCTCGGAGACCGCGAGCGTGCTCGGTGCGACGAAGAAATGGGTCGGCGCGCGGCGCGGCAGATCGCGCCAACTCGCCCGGCGCGCGCAGCCCGGAACGGCAACGCGGCCCGCCTCCCACCAGGCGAGGAGCGGCTGCAGGAAGCGCCCCTGCTCGACGAGCACGGCCCGCCCGCAAGGCAGGCCCTCGCCGTCGACGGGCGAGGCCAGAACTCCCCCGGCGTGCCGCCCGTCGTCGATCAGCGTCAGAGCCGGAGAGAACGCTCCGAGCGACCCCAGCCGCTCGCTCGCGGCCGATCCGAGAAAGAGCGGCGCGAAAGCCTGCACGAGCCGCGCGGCGAGCGGCGCCGCGAGCAGCAGCGGCAGATCTCCGCCCGCCGCCGGCAGGCGATCCCCGGGCTCCGCGAGCGCACAGAGCCGATCGACCAGGCGCAGCGCCAGGGCACGCGGTTCGAACTGGCGGACGTCGCGCTCCGCGCCTTCGAACCGGCAGCGGCGTTCTCCGTCCTCGACCTCGAGCCGCAGGAAAGCGGCGCGCGAGCGTGACTCCGCGCGCAAGCCGCGGGTCGACACGAGCGCCGACTCCGACGCGCCGTCCTCGAGCACCGCCAGGACGAGGCGGCTCGCGGGCAGCTCGCCGCGCAGCGCGCGTTCGATCTCCGAGAGCAGGGTCGCGGCCGAGGATTCCGTGGCGAGCGGCGCGTCGGCCTCGGGCAAAACGCTCGACGGATCGGCCGGGCCCGACTCCGAGCGCTCAGGCGACTCCGGCGGCTCCGGCAGGCGCAGCGGATGCGGGCTCGGGTCCTCGAGCTGGACCGCCGGCTCCGGTCCGCCAGTGGCCGCGTGGAAGAGCGATCGCCGGAGATCGCCGGCGCGCAGAGCCCAGCCCTCCTCGTTGGCCATCGCCTGGCTCATCCGTGCGCCATCGACCCCGCCATCGACCCCACTACCGACCGCGGCCTGGCGCGCGAAGCGCCGGCTGCGTCCGCGCTTCTCGAAGATCTCCGCGTCGGGGAAGCCGCGGCGAGGAAGATCCGCGAGCAGCGCCTCGGCTCCGGGGCTGGGAGTCATCGCTCCCCCTCGCTCTCGGCTTCGCGGCGGCTGCCCGAGCGGCCCGCGATCTCCACTCCGGCGAGGACGAGGGATGGCGCGGTGGCCCAGACCGCGCGCCGCTGTCCCCCCTTGGCGCACCAACCGGCACCCGCCGTCTGTGCATCCCGGCCGATCGCGACGACCTGCGCCAGAAGCTCCGGCACGCGGCTGCGCAGCTCGAACGGGCCGCAGAGGTCGGCGAGCGCGCCGTCGTGGATGAAGCGCCCGCAGGGCGCATGCAGCACGACCTCGCCGCTCGCCGGATCGAGCGCGCCCTGGTCGAGCTCCCGCACGTAGATTCCGCCCTCGGCGGCGCGCAGGAGCTGCTGCGGATCGGCATCGCCCGGGAGGAGCTCGAGGTGGTGCGTCCGCGGCAGAGGGGACTGGTGGCGGTTGCCGCGAAAGCCGGAACCGGGGAGCAGGAGCTCCGAACGTGCCGCGTGCTCCGCATCCGCGATCGGCTGCTCCAGGCCGCCGTCGCGGATCAGCCAGCGGCGCACGACCGGCTGACCCTCGTCATCGGTCGTCCGGTCGACACCGCGAGGCGCCCGTCGCGGGTCGTCGAGCACGTCGAGTCCGGGCGCGAAGCGCACTTCGCCCTTCTCGGGATCGGCCCAGCCACCTCTGCCAAATCGTTCGAGGAGATCGGCCTCGAGCGCATGGGCGACGGCCTCGTGCAGCATCACGGCCGTCGCTCCCGGCGCGAGCAGCAGTGGGCGCCGGCCGGGAGGCGGCGGCGCGGCCTCGCGCGCCCGGAAACGCCCGACCAGGGCGCGCGCCACGCGCTCGGCCTCGCCGGCCGCGAGGCCGGTCGCGAGCGCTCCATACCGGCCCCAGGGCATCTCCACCTCGACGCTGAAGAAGACCTCGCGTTCGGTCGCCGGCACCCAACGCGGCCCCACCACCTGCAGATCGTGACGGTGCCAGCGCACGGTCAGGCGGAGCGGGAAAGCGACGTGATACCGGCGGATGGAGCGCTCGAGCTCCCCCGGGAAAGCGCGCAGCGTCGCCACCGGGACCGCCGGCGGCGACCCGACGGCGAGCTCCGGCTCGACCAGCGCCGCAGGTTGCGCGCGGGCGATCTGCCGCAGGGCGTCGACGAGCGCGCTACCGCTGATCTCGTCGCGACTCGCGAGCCAGGCGTGTTTGCCGCGCACCAGACGCGCGGCCAGGCCCTCCTCCCGCCGCACCCGCAAGCCGCACCTGGCCTCGGCCGCCGGCCATTCGGCGTCGACGCGGCGCTCGAAGTAGACCTCGGCCAGGTCCCCGGGCTCCGCGGCGACGGCGGAAAGGGCCCGCGCCACCGCTGCCGTCTCGAGTTTTCCCCAGGTCATGCCGCGGCGATTGTCCCACAGCGAGAAACGGCGCCCGCAACACTAGAATGCGGAGTGAAAGCGTCATGTCCGCTGCCTACCCGAAGCAGGCGACCCCGGACCCGAAGCCGCGGGTCGGGCCGGCGCCGGCGCCGCGGGAGAAAGAGCTCGAGTCGTCGCTCGCGTTGCCCGCGTTGCTCGCGTCGCTCATAACATTGCGCGCCGGGCTCGCCCGCCGGACCCGGCCCGACGGCACCGCGCTCGCGCGGCCGGACGAGCCGGAGCCGTCCGTCGACGCCACCGTCTGGCTGGCGCTCGCGCTGCGGGTGATCGCGGGTCCGCGCGACGAGGAATGCCGGCGCACGGGCGACGCCGTAGCTCGCATGCAGGCGGCGGACGGCCGGCTGAGCGTCTCGCCGCTCCATCCCGGCGCCTACAGTCCGACCTCGGTCGCCATCCTCGCCTGGCACGGCCGGCCCGAGCTCGCCCCGGCGCGGCAGCGCGCGCTCGCCTTTCTGCTGGCGCACGAGGGCGATCACTTCCCGCGCACGCCGCTGAGCCCGATCGGCATGGACACGAACCTCGCCGGTTGGCCCTGGATCGATCGCACCTACTCGTGGGCCGAGCCGACCGCGCTCGCGCTCCTCGCCCTCGAATCCGCCGGCCTGGGCGAGCACGCGCGGGCCCGCGAAGGGCGTGCCCTCCTTCTCGACCGCCAGATCGCCTCCGGCGGATGGAACTACGGCAATTCCGTAGTCTTCGGAGCGGAGCTCCGGCCGGCGCCGGAGTCGACCGGCCTCGTCCTCGCGGCTCTCGCCGGCAGAGTCCCGGCGGCGGCCGTGGCCGCGAGCCTCGCCTACCTCGCGCGCGTCGCGCCGGCGCTGCGCACTCCGCTCGCCCTCGGCTGGACCGCGCTCGCGCGCAGCGCCTGGCGGAGCTCGATGCCGGCTGCGGCCGATCCCGGCGAGCCCACAGAATCCGATGATCTCGATGATCTCAACGAGCCCGCGCTCGCGATCCGCGAGACGCTCGCCCGCGAGAGCCGTTACGGGAGCTACGAGACCGCCGATCTCGCGCTGCTCGCGATCGCGGCGAGCGTGGCGAAAGCCCGGCAGAGTCTGGTCGGCGCGTTGGGAGGGCCGGCGTGAACCGCGAGTGGCTGGTCACCCGGCGACCTTCGCGGCGCGAGCTCCTCGCCTCCGGGGCGATCTTCGCGGCCGGCGCGCTCGTCGGCTGCCAGCGCGATCGGAGGACCCGTGTTTGCGTGGCGCGCGCCGCTTCGTACGCGATCGATCTCGAGCCGATCCTGCGCGCGGCGCTCGCCGAGATCGGGATCGCGCGCGGCGCGGTGGCGGGCAAGCGGATCCTGCTCAAGCCGAACCTCGTCGAGACCACCTCCGGCGCGGGCGAGATCAACACCCACCCGGAAGTGGTCCGCGCCGCGGCCACAGTGCTGCGTGCGCTGGGCGCCGCCGAGGTCCTCGTCGGCGAGGGGCCGGGGCACCGCCGCGACACGCTCCTGGTGCTCGAGGAATCGGGCCTCGCCCAGATTCTGGTCGACGAGAAGCTGCGCTTCGTCGATCTCAATCGCCAACGCGGGTTCGCCGTCGCCAACGCCGGCCAGCGCTCGGGCCTCGTCCGCCTGACTCTGCCGGCGATTCTCGCCGAGGTCGACTGGATCGTGTCCCTCGCCAAGATGAAGACCCATCATTGGACCGGCGCGACTCTCGCGATGAAGAATCTGTTCGGGATCATGCCTGGAAGCTTCTACGGCTGGCCGAAAAACGTGCTGCACTACGCCGGGCTGCAGGAGTCGATCCTCGACATCAACGCCACGGTGCGGCCGCGCTTCGCGATCGTGGACGGCATAGTCGGCATGGAGGGCGACGGCCCGATCATGGGCACGGCAAAGGCCGCCGGAGTGCTCGTCGTCGGCACGAATCTGCCGGCGGTGGACGCCTCGGCGGCGCGGGTGATGGGGATCGATCCGGCGCGGATCCGCTACCTCGCCGACGCCGCCGGCTGGTTGGGACCGATCGCCGAGGCGGAGATCCTGCAGGTGGGAGAGCCGCTGGCGAGCGTGCGCACGCCGTTCGCGCTGGTCGAGAAGATCCCGGCGCAGAAGGCGCTGCTCGATCAGGAGTCCGGCGCCGGGTACTGAAGAGCTTGGGCGGCGGGAAAAAGGGAGAACCGGCCGTCAGAACTCGACGCGGATGCGCGCGCCGGCGGCGCTCTCCTCCACGACGAGCCGCAATCTCCGCCCGTTCTTCGCCCACCGGCCGGAGCTCTCCGTACCCTCGCTCAGCCAGCCCGCGGCGCGCAGCTTCTGGCGCAGCGCCGACGACACCGCCGCCGGCGACGCCGGCGCGGCGAAGACCACCACCGATCCACCCTCCGGTCGCGCCGCGAAATCGATCAGGCTCGATGGCCGGTAGACCGGTATGTCGGCTGGAAAACCGTCGGGCAGCGCCCCGGCCATGGCGTTCGGACTCGGGCGCGCCTCGACCTTGTCGCCCGCCGTCGAATAGGCCGCATCCGGTGCGGCGGTGACCTCGACCGTCGCGAGATCGGGCGCCTTTTCGACCTCCGGCGCCGGGCCCTTTCCGCACGCCAGGAGCCCAACGAGTATGGTGGAAACCAGCACCGACCACGGGAGCGAGGGGTGGCTGGGCCGAGGGCTCCCATGGGGCCCGGAGCGCGCCTCCCAGCGCGAGGACCCCATGGGATACGGACCAGACAGGACCCCTCGCGGGGGATGAGGCAGAGCCGCAATCATTTTGCGGGTGCGGCATCGCGCCGCGGACGATAGAGCAGCACCTCGACGCGCTCGAGAGTCACCATCCCGTCCTCGATCATCGGCTCGAGCTCCTCCACGAACGGCTCGATGCGCTCCCGCTTGTCGACGATCTCGATCACGATCGGCAGGTCCTCCGACAGGCGCAGGATCGAAGCGCGATGGATCCGCGAATTCGCGCCGAAGCCCTCGACCCCGCGCAGCACGGTAGCTCCCGAAAGGCCGCGCTCGCGCGCCCGCTGCACGATGGCCTCGTAGAGTGGCACGCCCTCGAAGCGGTTCGACTCACCGATGAAGATCCGCAACAGCACTCTGTCCCCTTCGAGTTGCATCGTCTCCTCCGCTAAAGCGCCCGCGCCACCATCGCGCCCGCCACGACCGCGGCCAGTCCCAGGACAACGCTGGCCGCGACGTTGGCAAACGCGAGCAGCGTGCTGCCGCCGCGCAGCAGCGCGAGAGTCTCGAGCCCGAAGCTCGAAAAGGTCGTGAATCCACCCAGGAGGCCGATCAAGACAAAGGTGCGGGTCTCCGGCGCGACGAGGAGGCGCGACTCGAAGAGCGCGGCGAGAAACCCGATCACCAAACAGCCGGAGACGTTGACCGCCAACGTCCCCCAGGGAAAGATGGCGGCCCAGCCGTGCGCTTCGTCGGCCCGGCGCTGGACCCAGCCCTGCAGGAGGTAGCGCGCCAGCGAGCCGAGGCCACCGCCGACCGCCACCCCGAGAAGATTGGGCAGAGCTCGCATCGCCGCAGCAGTTTATCTGTCGTCCCGGCGCGGCTGAAGAGTCCGGAATCTAGGTCTCGGAGATGCCGTTTCCGCCCGGCCAGGCGTGGTCGAAGAGATAGAACGCGGCGATCACCAGGGCATGGCGAATCGCGCCGGAGACGATCAGCCCGGGAATCTCCGCGAGCGCCGCGCTCTCGACGACGAGCTCCTCCTCGCCGTCTCCTTCGGGCTCCCCGATCGCGACGAGATCCTGCGCGACGAAGGTCAGACAGTGATTCGTGATGAAGGCCGGATTCGGCTCGACCTCGCCCAGGTAGGTCAGCCGGCCCGCACGATAGCCGGTCTCCTCGAAGAGCTCGCGCCCGGCGGCGGCCTGCGGATCCTCCTCTTCGACCATGCCGCCGGGGATCTCGAGCGTCGGCGCGCCGATCCCATACCGCCACTGCCGGACGAGGAGCACGCGCTCGTCGGGCAGGAGCGCGATGACGTTGACCCAGCTCGGAGCGTCGAGGGTGAGCGCTTCGCGCGTCGAGACGACCTCCGTCTCCGCCACCAGCGATTCTCGGCGCAGATTGAACAGTCGATGGCTGAAGAGAGTCTCGCTATGGGCGACGCGCCAGCTCCGCACCCCGCGAGGATATCCGAGGAGCCGGGAGTAGGATGCAGGCGATGTCTCCGCTCCCGCGGCTCGCCGCCGCCGCCGCCGCGCTCGGCCTCTGGCTGGTGCTCTTCTTCCTCGGCCGGACGGCGGGGGGCGCCATTCACCTGCTGCTCGCCGGCGCGCTGGCGCTCGTTCTCTTCCCCTCGCGCACTCCCGGCAAGCGCTGACGCGGAAACCGGCCTCCCAAGCTACTGCCGCCAGGCTTCGACCGGGTTGGCCAGAATGCCGACGCCGGGGATCTCGACCTCGACCCGGTCGCCGTCGGCGAGCGGGCCGACGCCGGCCGGAGTGCCGGTCAGGAAGAGGTCTCCCGGCTCGAGCGTCATCCGGCAAGAGGCGTAGGCGAGGAGCTCGGCGAGACCGAAGACCATCTCTTCCACCCGGCCGTGCTGGCGCTCGGCGCCGTTGACGCGCGTCCGCACCTCGAGAGTCTCGAAGTCGGGATCGAGGTGGATCGCCGGGCCGAGCGGGCAGAAGGTGTCGAACGACTTCGCGCCCGAGAAGGAGCCGTTGCGCTTCTGCAGGTCGCGCGCCGACACGTCGCAGGCGCAGGTGACGCCCAGGATTCCCGCCAGCGCCTCCGCCGCGGAGGCCCGCCGGAGCCGGCTCTTGACGACGAGCGCGATCTCGCCTTCGAAATCGACGCGGCTGCTCTCGGGCGGCAGGACGATCGCGGCTCCCGGGCCCACGACGGCGGAGGGCGACTTGAGAAAGATCAACGGCTCGGTGGGGACGGGATTTCCGAGCTCTGCGGCGTGCTCGCGGTAGTTGCGGCCGACGCAGACGATCTTGCCGGGGAGGAGCGGCGCGCGCAGCGCCTCGCCGCGCGCGAGATCGACCGTACGACCGAACCGCCACTCGGCGAGCGCGGTCTCGAACGGATCCGAAAAGAGCACCCGAAGCTCCGCGAGCGTCTCGCCGGCGGCGAGCAGTCCTTCGGGGCCGAAGCGGCAGAGGAGCATGCGGGGATTCTACGGCGTCCCGGGGAGATCGTCTCTGCGTCGCGCCTCCTCGAGCCGGCGCCGCGCCCGGCTCGACAACGGAGTGACCACGAGGGCGCCCGTAATGTCGTTCAAATCGACGTAGATCTCGGTTTCGTAGACCGCCGTCAAGTGGCGGTAGGTCAACACCTCGGCGGTCGGCCCGGCGGCGATCACCCGGCCGCCTTGGAGCAGGACCGCCCGGTCGCAATACTCGGCGGCGAGATTCAGGTCGTGGAGCACCGCGACGACTCCGCAGCCCTCCGCCGCGAGCTCGCGGACGCGATCGAAGAGCTCGACCTGGAAGCGCAGATCGAGGAAGCTCGCCGGCTCGTCGAGCAGCAGGATCGGCGCCTGCTGGGCGAGGGCGCGCGCGAAGACGATGCGCTGGCGTTCGCCCGCCGAGAGCTCGTCGATCGCCCGCCCGGCGAGGTGCAGGGCGCCGCAACGAGCGAGCGCCTGGCGCGCGAGCTCGACGTCGCGGGCCGACTCGAAGGCGAGTCCGGAAAGGTGCGGATGACGCCCCATGAGAACGACCTCGAGCGCCGAGAACGGAAACTCGAAACGCGGCTCCTGCGGCACGACCGCGATGCGCCGCGCGAGCTCCTTGCGCGGCAGCGCCCGGAGCTCGTCGCCAACGACCTTCACCGAGCCGCGGTAGTCGGCGAGCACGCCCGAGACCGCGCGCACCAGAGTGCTCTTGCCGGCGCCGTTCGGCCCCAGCAGGCCGACCACGTCGCCCGGCGCGAGCGTCAGGCTGACCTGATCGAGCGCCCGGCGTGCCCCGTAATCTACGCAGAGGCCCTGCACCTCGAGGAGCGGCCGCGCCGCGCGCTGCGCCTCAGCCATTCACGCCTCCCGCGCCGGTGAGGCTCGCCCCCCGGCGGCGCAACAGCACCAGGAAGAAAGGCCCGCCGAGGAGCGCCGTGACGACGCCCACCGGCAGCTCGGTCGGCGCGGCGAGCGTGCGGGCGGCGAGATCGGCGCAGACCAGAAAGCTCGCTCCGCCGAGGAAGGCCGCCGGGATGAGCAGACGATGGTCGGGACCGAGCAGGCGGCGCAGGAGGTGCGGTACGACCAGGCCGACGAAACCGATCAGGCCGGCGGCCGACACGGTGAGCGCCGTGGCAAGCGAGCCCAGGACGAACGTCCGCCGCTTGAGACGCTCGACGTCGACGCCGAGCTGCAGGGCGCCCTCTTCGCCGGCGGTGAGGGCGTTGAAGTCCCGCGCCGTGGCAAAGAGAGCGAGGGTGATCGCGAGACCGGCGGCCCAGAGCGCGAGGAGGGTCAGCGGACCGGGACTCGGCACGCGCCCCATGAGATAGAAGACGATGGCGGAGAGCTCTTCGCGCGACGCCACGCTCTGCAGAAAGTAGATCAGCGCCGCGCTGAAAGCGTTGAAGATCGCGCCGGTCAAGAGGAGCGTGAAGACCGTGAGACGGCCGCCACTGGTGGCGATGCGCTCGATCGCGACGAGCGACGCCAGCGCTCCGACGAACGCCGCGAGCGGCACGCCGAGACCGCTCGCCCCGGCGATCAGGGCGATGACCCCGCCGAGGCTCGCCCCGCCGGAGACACCGAGGACGTAAGGGTCGGCGAGCGGATTGCGCAGGAGCGCCTGGAAGGCCACTCCGGCGACGCCGAGAAGCCCGCCGAGCGCCGCCGCGGCGAGCACCCGGGGCAGGCGCAGGGCGAGGAGAATCGCCCGCTGCGCCTCGCTCCAGGCGCCGCCGAGGAGGAGGCGCTGCCAGAGCGGCACCGCGGCGGCGCCGAAGCTCACCGCGATCGCGATCGCGGCGCCGAGCAGCAGGGTGAGACCGAGGATGACGAGCGCCAGGCGGAGTCCGAGACGGGAGCGTCCGCGTGCTCCCGGCGCGCCCGCTTCGCGGTCCCTTCCGGTCATCGCGCAGCGTCTCCGGCCGCGGTGGCCGCCGCGCCTGGCGCCGCTTCCCGCGGCGCGCCGGCGAAGTCCTGCGCTTGCGGCGCTCCGAAGAGCTCGGGATGGATGAGACGCCCCATGAGCTCGGCCATCTCGGCGAGGCGAGGTCCGGGCACGAGGAGCTGCCAGGGATCGACGAACGCGACTCTCCCCTGCGCCACCGCCGGCAGGAACGGCCACTTCGCCCAGAATCCGGGTGCAAGGCCGCGCGGATTGTCCGGCCGGTTGTCGGCGCTGTCGACGATGACCTCCGGCGCGCGCTCGAGCACCGCCTCGAGGGCGACCATCTGGTAGGGCGAAAGGGCATCGTGCGCGACGTTCTCGCCGCCGGCAAGCGTCACCAGCTCGTCGAGATGCGAGCCGGGCCCGGCGACGAAGAGCGGGTCGTGCCCGACCGCGACCAGCACCCGGCGGCGCGGCGCCGCCGCTGCGCGTGCGCGGACGCGAGCGACGCGCGCCTCGATACGCTCGAGGAGGGCGCTCGCCGCCGCCTCGCGACCGACCAGTCTGCCGGTCTCGGCGATCGCCGCGAGCGTGCCGGCAAAGGTCGAGGTATCGAGGGCCACGACATGGACGCCGAGCGCGCTGAGTCGCGCATGCTCGCCGCGCCCCGCCTCGCTCGCGGTCGTGAACAGGTACGCGACCCCGAGCTCCACGAGGCGCTCCGCGTTCGGCGCGTCGTAAGCGCCGATTCTCGGCAGTCCGCCGAGCACCGGGGGCCAGTCGACGAAGTCGCCCACCGCGACGATGCGGTCCGCGACCCCGAGCTCGACCAGGGTCTCGGCGGCCGAGGGCGACATCACGGCGATGCGCCCGCCGGCCGGCGAGGTCGTCGCGGGCGCTGCGCAGCCGTGGAGCCCGATTCCGGCCGCGAGGAGAGCCCCCAACCCCGCTCTCATCGGCGCACCCGGCTCAAAAGTGCAGATCCAGGCCGGCGCGAAAGCTCGTGCCCGGCGCCGGATAGCCCGCCGCCTCCTCGTAGCTCCGGTCGAAGAGGTTCTCGACCGAGACGAACGGCTCCCAGCGCTCGCCGAAACGCCAGGCGAACGAGAGATCGACGCTCGTGTAAGGGTCGAGCGGCTGATCGCCGAAGTCGGTCCGCTTGCCGACGTAGCGCACGACGCCGCCAACGGTCGCGGCGCCCGGGCGGGCGTAGAGGCTGAGGCTCGCGCTCCCGTCGGGCCGCCGCAGGAGGGGCTTGCCGGTCGCGAGATTCTCGGCGTCGAGCCAGGTCGCGACCAGCCGGCCGTCGAAGACGCCGAATCTCCCGGCGAGCGAGCCCTCGATGCCGCGCGAGCGCGCCCGCCCGATGTTCTGGGGCACGAAGGTCACGAAGTCGAACTCGATCAGGTTGTCGAGGTCGTTCTCGAACCAGGCGACCGAGCTCCGCCAGGGGCCGCTCCCACCCTCGACCGCGACCTCGTAGCTGCGTGAGCGCTCGGGCTCGAGGTCGGGATTCGAAAAACCGGGGTAGTAGAGGTCGGCGAGCGAGGGAGCGCGAAACGCCTCGCCGTAGCTCGCGCGCAGACGCCAGCGGTCCGCGAACGCCCAGGCAGCTCCCGCCTTCAGACTGGTCTCGGCGCCGAAGGCGTCGTTGTCGTCGCGCCGCACGCCGGCGTCGACGCGCAGCGGCCCGCTCGACCAGGAGGCCTGGCCGAAGGCGGCCCACGTGCGCTGGCGGCGCGCGTCGATGCCCGGACCGAAAGCGTCGCTGGTTTCCACCTGCTGCCGGTCCCAGTCGCCGCCGCCGGTAAGTTCGAGATGCTCTCCCAGGGTGCGCCGCAGGACGAAGCGGGCCTGCTCACGCCGCGCGTCGGCGAGGCTCGCGGCGAACGGATCGTCGCCGTCACTGAGCGCGAGATGGGTCGCGGTGCGGGCGGCCTGCGCGTCGACATGCCAGGCGGAGCTCGTCCACGAGAACGGCAGCGCGATCGAGGTCGTATGGAACGACTGCCGGCGGCGCGGCGAAGGCACGCTCGCGAAATCGAACGGCACGCCGACCGCGCTCTCTCCCCAGCGCACCAGTGCCCCCAGGCGGGCGCTCTCCCCGAGCCCGCCGTCGATTCCGAGATCGACCTCCTCGCCGTCGTAGAAGTCGTTCTTCACTTCGCCCTCGCCGCGCCGGAGATGCCCGGAGAGATCGAGGGCGAGCGCGCCGAGGCTCCATCCGGCCGCGGCCCCGGCGCGGGCGAACTGCCGCGAGCCGGCCTCGAGGCGCGCCTGACCGATCGCGCGCCGATCATCGTGCCGGAGCCGCCGCGGCGCGTGATCAACTGGACGACGCCGCCGACCGCGCTCGACCCGTAGAGCGCCGAGAACGGTCCGCGCACCACTTCGATGCGCTCGACGCCGTCGGTCGAGAGCGTCGACCAGTCGAAGCCGCCGAGATAGGGATCGTTGAGCTCGATGCCGTTCCACAGCACCAGGGTGTGGCTCGAGTTGGTGCCGCGCGAGAAGAGCGACGTCGCCTTGCCGCGCGACCCGGACTGGACGAGCTCGAGACCGGGCAGGGTGCGCAGGAGGTCGATCGCCTCTCCCGCCTTGCGGTCGGAGATTTCCGCGGCAGAAACGACGTCGACGGTGGCCGGAACGTCCGCCGCCTTTTCGGGCGCGGCGGTGGCGGTGACGGTGATCGAGTCCGAAAACGGCGCGGAGCTCTGCGGAGCGGCTGCACTCACTCCCCCGAGGAGTGCAGCGAAGAAGACGAGGGATGGGCGCATGGCCGATCTCCTTTCGCATGCAACGACGCATCGCCGACGGGAGAGGAGAAGCGGGGCGGGGGGCGCGAAATGAGGCCGGCCGCAGTCGCTACCCACACCCCGGGGGACGATTGCATCGGACGAGCGGCAGGTCTCCTGGCTCCCGGATCGATCTACTCCCGGACCTTCCCGCGCGCCCGACCGAACCTCGATCTCTGGCACACAGTGGTGTCTCCGGTTTCGTACCCGGTTACAGTGGCGGGGGCCGCGCCGGCATGAGACCGGCTTCCCTCTTGCGAGCCTCGCGATTTCTCACGAGGCCACCGCTACGTCGGGATTGTCAAAGAAAGCTCCGCACCGCGCGGAGCCCTGCGGCAAGAATCTGCGGCGTCTAGTGCTCGACCGGGGCCGGCGGCGGCGCCGCGACCTGCGGTTCGACCTGCGGCACGGCGTTGGTCCCGGTCACCCACATCGGCAGCCCCGTGGTGGCTCCCGGCTCGACGAACTGCTGCTGCGTGTAGACCGGGGGCGCCTGCGCGGCGACCGCGGCGGCGGCGGCTTCCGCGGCGATCGCGGCCTTGCCCTCTTCCGAGGCCGGGTCGAGCGCGTCGTTCGGCGCCCAGCCGAGCATCATGGTGGAGGAGTTCAGCTGATGCCCGAAGCCCCGGCTCTCGCTGTCGACCGTGACGCTGTCGATATCGGCGGCCGAGAGCGCGATCCGATTGCCGAACTCGGTGAGCAGAACGACCTTGTCGCCGTCCCAGCTCGCCTGCTCCGGCTGGTACCGGCTGTCGAAGGTGGATCCGTTCTTGAGCGTGACGGTGTAGATCGCGGCCGTTGCCGGCACCGCGGAGAGCGCGACGAGCGCCGCGGCGGCGAGCAGGACGGACGGTACGGCGACACGGGTGCGAGCTCGATGCATGGCTCTGCCTCCTCGAAAATCTCGGCCGATTCTAACACCCCGCCCGAAAAGGCCTGTGGAACAGGGCACGGCGTTTCCGGCGGAGGGAAAGAAAGGAGTGCATGGTGCGCCCGACAGGATTCGAACCTGTGACCTTGAGCTTCGGAGGCTCACGCTCTATCCATCTGAGCTACGGGCGCCTGCGGGAGCGCGAAAATGGGGTGAGCGAGGGGACTCGAACCCCCAACGGCTGGAACCACAATCCAGAGCTCTACCATTGAGCTACGCTCACCGTACTGCCTGCTGACTGCCGCTCGCTTCCCTGAATGACCGACCCAATTGGCCTGCCTGGAGGGATTCGAACCCCCGACCCGCGGCTTAGAAGGCCGCTGCTCTATCCAACTGAGCTACAGGCAGCTATCTGCTGAGGGCTCCTGTCGTCGGCTGCCTCTGGATGTCCGTCCAAGAGCTGGTCGGGGCGCCCAGATTTGAACTGGGGACCCCCTGCGCCCAAGGCAGGTGCGCTACCAGGCTGCGCTACGCCCCGTCCAACCATTGAGTCTACGGAACGCTTCCCGCGAGTGTCAACGCGGCGCATCCGGCCGCACTGCCCCCGCTCCAGCTTCTCCTAACCGGCGATGTCTTCCCCACCGTCGACGTTCAGGATCGCGCCGGTGAGCCAGTGAGTGCCGGACGCCGCGAGCGCGACCAGACACTGGGCGATATCGCGGGTGGTGGTCAGGCGGCCGGAGGGGTTGCGCGCCTTGGCGCTCTCGACGATCTGTTCGTTGCCCGGGATCTTGCGCAACGCCGGCGTGTCCGTCACCCCCGCCTTCACCGCGTTGACCGTGATCCCCAACGGCGAGAGCTCGACCGCGAGCTGGCGGACATGCGCCTCGAGGGCCGCCTTCGCCGCCGAGACCGCGCCGTAGGCCTTCCAGACGATGTGGTCCCCGGACGAGGTCATGGCGAAGACGCGGCCGCCCTCGGCGAGGGCGCCGGAGCGCACCATGTCCTGCGTCCAGTAGACGAGGGAGTTCGCCATGACGTCGAGGGTCATCTCGAGCTGCGCCGGCGTGATCGCCTCGCGGTCGTCGTCGGCGATGAACGGCTTCAGCGTGCCGAAGGCCAGCGAGTGCATGAGGACGCCGACCGGCCTGCCGCCGGCGAGGCGCAGGATCTCGGCGACCGTCTCCTTGCGCCGATCGTGGTCCGCCGCGTTGATGTTGAAGAAATGCGCCTTGCGACCCAGGGCGACGATGTCGGCGACGATCTCCTCGACGTGCGGCAGGGCCTGCCGGCGGTCGAAATGGACGCCGAAGATGTCGTAGCCGGCGGCGGCAAACTCGCGCGCGGCGGCCTCGCCGAAGCCGCTCGAGGAGCCGAGGATCAATGCCCAACGGGATTCACTGGCGGTCACGAAGTCCTCCGAGTCCATCCTGCCGTCGAAAGCCGGATTCTAGACGAAGTGGAAGAGTCCCCTCCGGAGGACCCGGCTAGGCGAAGAAGACCGGAGTCTCGGCCGCCTTCTGGGCGCTGCCGCCGTCGGCGAGCTCGACCACCTCGCCCGCCGCCGTGCGCAGGCGCCCCTGGCCGGTGTCGAGCAGACAGAGGTTTCGCCCCAGGTGCTTCGCGGCGTAGAGCGCCTGATCGGCGAGGTGGAAGAGATCTTCGGAGCTCCGCACGGCGAGCTCCGGCGCCGCGGCGACGCCGACACTCATGGTCAGCGCCAGCCTCTCGCCCGATGCCGCCCGACAGACCAGCGCTTCGACGCGCTTGCGCAGGCGCTCGGCGATCTCGAGCGCGGTTTCGCCGGTCGTCTCTTCGAAGAGCAGCACGAACTCCTCGCCGCCGTAACGGGCGCAGAGATCGTCGCCGCGCGCCGGGGCGAGCAGGACCTGGGCGACGGTCTTGAGCGCCAGATCGCCGGTCGGGTGTCCGAAGCTGTCGTTGATGCGCTTGAAATGATCGAGGTCGCAGATCACCACGGCGATCGAGCTTCCCGCCTCGCGGCTGCGGGCGAACGCCTCCTCGAGTCGCTGCTCGAGCACCCGGCGCGATGCCGCGCCGGTCAATCGGTCCACCTTCGCGGCGCGTTCGACGAGCGCGCCGCGCAGCGAGGCGGCCATCTGCGGCAACAGGCCGTCGAAGAGCTCCAGCGCCCGGGGCTCGATGCGCCGCGGATCGAACCAAAGCCGGACCCAGGCGATCGGCCGCGGATCGCCCAGGGCGCGTTCGACGATCTGCCACGCCCCGCGCCGGTGAATGCCCGGGAGCGCCGGCGGCACCGGTGGCGGCGCCGGCTCCCCCGGAGCGAGCGCGGCACCGGCCTCCGCCCACCAGCTGGCGCGCCCCTGATCGGGCACATCGAGCTCGAGCTGAAACCAGGAAAAAGGCAGCAGCGAGGCGCACTCGGCACGCACCTGCTCGGCGACCGCGAGAATCCCGGAACCGCCGCCGGCTAAGGCCACGCCGGCGCGGCGCAGGCGCTGCGCCTCGTTGAGCCGGCGGACGCCCCCGGCGGCCGCGAGGCCGTTGCGCGCCGCCTCGCCGGCGAGGAGCGCGAACGCCGCGAGGGCGACCCAGGCGATCTCCCAACCCCCGCGCTCGGCCGCAACCACCGTCAGGGCGCCGAGCGCGAGACCCCCGAGATCGAAGCTCAACGACGCCTGCGAGCGCAGGAATTCGAGCGCCGACTCCCGCCGCGTCGAGCGCCGGATCACGAGCTCATAGGCGAGGGGGATCGCGACCCAGGCCAAGCTGGAGAGGAGCGCGGCGAGCGCGAAACGATCGGGCAGCAGCAGGAAGAGTCCACCCGCAGAGAGCACCGAGAGCTCGGCGATGGCCACCCAACCGGCGAGGCGCGAGAGGCTCCGTCGCTCGGGCAGGGGCAGATCACGGCGCGCCTCGATCGCGCGCTGCAGGAGCTCCGCGCCGACCAGGGCGAGAGCGACGAGTCCGCCGACCGGCACGACGCCGAAGCGCACAAAGCCGGGGTAGACGATCATCGCGCCCAGCGCGAGCCCCGCGCCGCCGAACGGACGGTGCAGCGCGCCGGCGAGCGCGGCGCCGAGCAGGAAGAACAGGAGGCCGGGCTCGGCAGCCCAGCCGCGCGGAGCCCAGATGTCGCTGCTCGCGGCGAGAGCGCAGAGGATTCCCGCGAGCAGCACCGGCACGAGCCAGAGCCAGAGGTCGCGATTTACGGGCGTCGCTGACTCCGCCGGCTCCGCTCGCCCCGAGACCTCCCCTGCCGCTCCCGCACGTGCGGACGGCTGCGGCAGCCCGGCGCTCTCAGACATCGGTGGACTTCCAGGCCCCCGCGGGTCGCTCGCGGCGTTGCGCCAGTCGCCAGAGCGCCGCTGCCGCGAGGAGGAGCGCCAGAGCCACGAGCCCTCCCGGACGCGCGGCCGGGATCTCCACCGTCCCCGCGAACGGCCGGCAGACCGCGGGCGTGAGCGTCAGGGAGAAGGCGCGGAGGTGGCCGACATCCAGCGGGTTCCAGTCGGTGACGCGCAGCGTCCACGGACCGTCGGGATCCTGGCCGTCGAAGAGCGCCAGCGGGCGCGCCGGCCGGTAGCTGCCGGTGAACGGAGCGTCGCCGGTGCTGACGCTCTGGATCGATGGGCCGTCCGTCTGGTCGTCGAGTCGGGTCTGGCAGAAGTGGTTGCCGAAGCCGTCGGCGAAACGGATCATCGGCACGGCCATTCCCGACGGAGCCACGAGCTCGACCAGCAGGTTGCTCACGAACGGGTGTTCGATCCCGACCGTGGTCGCGCCGGGTTCGATCGTGCACAGTTCGCCGTCGAGGGAGAGATCGAGATCGGTCAGGCGCCCCCCGAGGTCTCCCACCGCGAGCTCCGCGAGGGCCGGCGGACCGGGCACTCCGCGCGCCAGTGCATCCGGGATGAAGACCGGTGGACCGCTGTAGGCGAACCGCACCGGCTCGCCCGGGGCGCCCACGCTGAGGGTGAACGGCAGCACCTGGGGGGCGAGACCGCCTTCATACAAGGCCGTGAGCGCGAAGGAGAGGATCGTTCCGCATGCGGTGCCCTGCGCAAGCTCGATCTCGAAACCGTCGCGGCTCCCGCCGCTTGCGCCGGGCGCGAGATCCGCCCAGGCGGAGCGCGCATCGAGGACGACGGCCTCGGCGCTCTGGCTCACCAGAACCGCCGACAAAGCCTGCGCCGCTGCGCCGCCGACGTTCGCGAGCTCGACGTCGAGGCGCCAGCGCTCTCCCGGATCGAGGACTGCGTCGCCGTTGCCGGAGGCCTCGACCGGAGTGACCGCGCCGAGCTCGAGGTTGGCGCGCTCGGGGGCGCCCGCCGCCGCGAGCATCGCCCCGAGGTCGACGAGGCCCCGGCCGGTCGTGCGGTCCGGCCCGGGCGCTTCGATGTCGAGCGCGTGGTCGGCGAGCGCCGTGCGCACCGCGCTCGCGCCCGCGGAGGGGAAGGCGCTCCAGTAGAGCGCCGCGAGCGCCGCGGCGTGCGGGGCAGCGGCGGAGGTGCCGAAGAAGCGCGTGAAACCGTCGATCGAGGTCGCCACTCCGTCGGCGGCGCAGAGGTCGGGCTTGTCGCGCACGATGCCGCCGGTCGAAGAGTAGTTGCCCGGCGGAGCGCCGGGAAGAAGCGTGCCCTGCGGGGAGAAGAAGATCCGCCGCGGTCCGTCGGCGCTGAACGTCTCGCTCAGCTGGCTGGCGTCGAAGGCGAGGGGATACGGCCCGGACGGTTGGCCGGCGGCGTAGCCCGCCGCGGCCGGTGCCGCCGCGATCGCGAGCGCGCCGGCGGCGGCGGCGTGGCCGCGCAGCGCAGCGCTCGTCGCCTGTGCGAGCTCACCTCGAAAGGCGACGAGATTCAGCAGACGATCGGCGCCCGCGACGCGCCCCACGACGATGCGCTCTCCCTGCGACGCCCCGGAGCCGAAGAAGCTCACGATCTCGACTGGATCGCCGCTGCCGTCCTGAGTGTTGTTCGAGAAGCGCAGGACCTCGGAGAGATCCCCCGAGAGCACGAAGAGGTCGTAGTCGTTCGCCGACGAGCCGAAGACATCGCTCCAATGCAGGACCACGGCCGGCGCGCTCTTCAGGACCAACTCCGAGATCTGGCCACCCCCGAAGTCGTGGAGCAGCAGCCCGGGCAGCACCGGCAGAGCGCCGCCGGCGACGAAATCCCCTTGCCAGGTGCCCGAAGTGCCATCGTCGAGATTCCCTTCGTTGCCCGCGGAGGAGAGATAGAGCACGCCCTGAGCGGCCACTTCGTCCACCGCTTCGGCGAGGCTGCCATCCTGGAAAGGCGATTCGACGAGATAGATCACGTCATCGACGATGACCCGGCAGCCGTCCGCGGCGAGATCGAGGATGTTCTGCGCGAAAGCCGCGACGCCACCGAAGGCGGAGGCGAAGCCGAGCGCCGCGCCCGGGGCGAGGTCGTGGACGATCTCGAGCATCGCGGTCCCCTCGTCACCCCTCCCGGCCTGCCCCGGCAGGACCGTGACGGCGGGAAGCTCCCCGGTCTCCTGCGAGTAGGCGAGCGAGTCGACGCCGTCCGAGAGCGCGCAGACCTTGAGCCCCGCTCCCGAGAGACCGTAGAGAGCGCGCGCCGTGTCGGCGGCGTGCGTACGGTCGCCTTCCGAGACGACGAGCTCGTGAGTGTAGGCCTGGCGTGCCGGCGCTATCCCCCGCACGCCAGGATCGGCAGCGAGCGCCCGGATCTCGCCCGCTCCCAGGGTGGCGCGCAGGGCGCGAAAACGTGCGGAGGAAAAACCGACCGCACCGCCGAGAGCGCGGATCTGCGCCGCGACCGCCCCCGGCTCCGCCGCCGCGGTGAGATCGATATCGACCTCGAGAGGCCCGTCGTCCGGAAGCTCGAGCGTCTGGATCCCGGCGAGCGCGCTCGCCAGGCGGCTGTCGCGGCGATCGAGGGCGAAGAGCAGCTGCGAATCGATCTTGCGCTCGGCGCCGCTGCGCCCCTCTTTCCACGCCATCAGCAGGCGCATCTGCTCGACTGCCTGCGGCGCGAGCGCGGGAGGTGCCGTTTGGGAGAAAAGACCGCTAAAGGGCATCAATGCGGCCGAGATCATGAGGGCGGCGGCGAGCCGGCGCGGCCGAGGCCGGCCGCGATCTCCCTCGAACCTCAACCGTCCTGGCATTGGATCCTCTTCGAACCCTCGGAAACGATGGAACTCCCTGGCGACCCTGATGGACGATCCTAACCCCCTTTACCGAAGCCTCTCGCTCCCTCCTTCACAGAAGTCGCGCGCCGTCGCCGGGCGCAGCTGCGCGCTTGCGCGCGAGCCGCGCCCGGCGGAAGATCGCAGCGTCGTGAAACTTGGTCCCCCGCCCTGGATCGCCGCCCACCGCGGCAGCGCTCCGCTGCTCGAGAACACGATCCCGGCACTGCTCGCCGCAGTCGACGAAGGGGCCGATTTCCTCGAGGTCGACGTCCAGTCGACGGTCGACGACGTCCTCGTCCTGCACCACGACGCCACCCTGGCGCGGCTCGCCGGGCGCCCGGATCTGGTGCTCGAGGAATCGACCCTGCGCGAGCTCGCCGCCCTCGAGCTGCACTCTCCGGACAATCCCGCGCTCGACGGGACGATCCCCGCCCGCATTCCAACCCTCGCCGAGCTCTTCGCCGCGTTGCCGGCCGGCTTTCCCGTGAACATCGAGCTCAAGAGCCGGCGGACCGCGCCCGAAAGGCTCGCCGCGCTCGCCCTGGAAGCGACCTCCGGGCGGGAGAACGTGCTCTTCTCGTCGTTCGACTGGACTCTCCTCGGCGAGCTCCGCCGGCGGTCGCAGGAGGTCCGGATCGCGCCGCTCGCCAAGCGCCTCTCGCCCGGGGTCGAGCGGGTCGCGAGCGACCTCGGGGCCTGGAGCCTCCACGTCGCCCGCGGGGTCGCCCGGGAGGACGCCTCCGCCAGCGGCTCCCGACCGGGACCACCGATCCTGGTCTACACCGTGAACGAGGCTCGCCGGGCCCGGGCGCTCTTCGCTCAGGGCGTCGCCGGCGTCTTCACCGACCTGCCTGGGAGACTCCGGGCCGACCTTGGGCGACTCGGCGATAGTGAAGTATTATCTACGACTTATCGAGGGACTAGGCCGCCCTGACGGTCCGCCTGGCGCTTGGGAGAGCCGATCCGATGCCTTCAGCTGAGCTGGTCTTGTATCAGGAGGAGTTCCAGCGCCTCGACCAGGCGCTGAAGAAACTGCGCCAGGAGGCGAATGCCCGGGCGATCTTCCTCATCGACAAGAACGGCCAGCAGATCGCAGCCGCGGGCGAAGTCGATCAGTTCGACACCACCAGCCTGGCGAGCCTGACCGCAGGCAACGTAGCGGCGACGGACGGTCTCGCCAAGCTGATCGGCGAACGGGAGTTCTCGGTCCTGTTTCACGAGGGCAAGCGCGACCATATCCACATCTCGATCGTCGGCAAGCGCGCGATCCTGCTGGTCATCTTCGACGACCGCTCGTCGCTCGGCCTGGTGCGACTGCGGGTCAAACGCGGCACCCAGGAGATGGACCACATCTTCGAAGACATGCAGCAGAAGGGAGAGAAGGGCGCCGCGAGCCCGACCCACGCGAGTCCGTTCTCCGAGATCACGGACGAGGACATCGACGCCCTTTTCTCCGAGTAACCCGAGAGCTCCCGCGGACCGACTCTCGAGACGCCATGACGTTCATCAACTATGCCAGCCGGGAGATCAACTGCAAGATCGTCTATTACGGTCCCGGCCTGGGCGGCAAGACGACCAATCTGCAGTTCATCTACACCAAGACGGCACCGGAAGCGAAAGGCAAGATGATTTCGCTCGCTACCGAGGCCGACCGCACCCTCTTCTTCGATTTTCTGCCCCTCGATCTCGGTTCCATCCGTGGTTTCACGACCCGCTTCCATCTCTACACCGTTCCCGGGCAGGTCTTCTACGACGCCAGCCGGAAGCTCATCCTGAAGGGCGTCGATGGCGTGGTCTTCGTGGCCGACAGCCAGCCCGAGCGCATGGAAGCCAACATCGAATCGATCCGCAACCTGGAGGAAAACCTGCGCGAGCACGGCTTCGACCTGCAGACGGTTCCTTATGCGCTCCAATTCAACAAGCGCGACCTGCCGGACGTGGTCCCCGTCGCTGACATGTATCGCACGCTGAACTACAAGCGCGAGCCGACCTTCGAAGCCATCGCCACGACGGGCGTGGGCATCTTCGACACGTTGAAGGCGGTGGCCAAGCAGATCCTCATCGAGCTGCGCAAGCGCTGAGCCCACCGAGCCCGCCCACCCCCCAACCCTTCCCCGCCCATTCGAATGCCCACTCCGAAGCGCCGAGCCCCACGAACCGCCGCCAAGAAGTCTCCGGTCGGGCCTCGGCCGGATCCGCAGCTCGAGCTCTTTGGGCGGGCGGTCGCCGCCGCCCAGCAGAAGCACTGGCGGGAAGCGGCCGGACTGTTCCGCCGCCTCCTGCACGACACCGGCGACGATCCCGGCCTCGGCGAACGGGCCCGGCAATATCTCGCCCTCTGCGAGCAGCGCCTCGGCAACGGGAGCTCGCGGGATAGCGACGACGATCCCTATCTCCTCGCGGTGTTCGAGAAGAATCGCGGCGAGTTCGCGACCGCGCTCGCCCTTTGCCGGCGCGGCGGTCGCCATCGGCGCGACGAACGGATGGCCTACCTCGCCGCCTCCATTCTGGCGCTCGAGGGTGAGTTTGCGGAGGCGGCGGAGCTCCTGGCGCTCGCCGTCGGTCAGAACCCGAAGAACCGCGTGCAGGCCCGGCACGACTCCGATTTCGCCGAGGTTCTCGGTCGCGCCGAGTTCGCTTTCGTCCTCAACCCTTCCTGCTGAGCGATGTCCACCGTCCTCGCCCCGGAACCGGATCGCATCGCGGTCGTGCTGGCGGCCGGTCAGGGCAGGCGCATGCGCTCGGCTCTCCCCAAAGTCCTGCACGAGGTCGCGGGTCGCCCGATGCTCGCCCGCGTCCTCGCGACGGCGCGCCTGTCCGGATGCGATCGCCTGCTGGTCGTCGTCGGGCACCGCGCGGAGAGCGTGCGCGCGGCGCTTCCGGAGACCGACCTCGCCTGGGTGGAGCAGCGCGAGCAAAGGGGGACCGGACACGCCCTCCTGCAGGCCGCGCCGCTCGTCGACCGCCCGGCCCTGCTGCTCGTCCTCTCCGGCGACGTGCCGCTGGTGCGCGCCGCCACGCTCGACCGTCTCGTCCGGGCGGCGCTAGCCGGCTGGGGCGCGATGGCCGCAGCCACGCTGAAGGAGCCCGGCACGTTGGGCCGCGTTCTGACCCGTCTCGACGGCACGCTGGAGCGCATCGTCGAAGTGACCGACGCGTCCTCCGAAGAGCTCGCGATCTCCCGCGTCAACGCCGGTCTCTATGCGCTGCCCGCGCCCGGGATCTTCGACTTTCTGGCGGCGCTCGAGCCGAACAACGCCATGGGCGAGCTCTACCTCACCGACGCGCTCGGCAACGCCTCCGCGGCAGGCAGGCGGATCGAAGTCGTGGAGCTCGAGGATCCGGAGGAGGCGCGCGGCGTCAACGATCGTGCCGATCTCGCCCGGGTGCATCGTCTTCTGCTGGAGCGCAAGGTGCGTGAGCTGCAGCGCGGCGGCGTGACCATCCTCGCTCCCGAGCGCACCGCGATCGAACCCGAGTCGGAGATCGCCCCCGACAGTGTCGTCCACGCCGATGTCGCCCTGCACGGAGCGAGCCGCGTCGGCACCGGCTCGACCCTCCACCAGGGCGCCTGGCTGCGCAACTCGACCGTGGGTCAGGACTGCGTCATCGAACCCTATTCGGTGCTGGACGGGGCCATCGTCGGTAACGGCTGCCGCGTCGGCCCGTTCGCGCGCCTGCGCCCGGGGACGATCCTCGCCGACGGCGCGCGGATCGGAAACTTCGTCGAGATCAAGAACAGCCGCATGGGCAGGAAGGCGAAGGCCAACCACCTGGCCTACGTCGGCGACGCCGAGGTCGGCGAAGGAGCGAACATCGGCGCCGGCGCCGTGACCTGCAACTACGACGGCGAGCGCAAGCACCGCACGGAGATCGGCGATGGCGCCTTCGTGGGCAGCGACACGATGCTGGTCGCGCCGGTCCGGATCGGCGCCCGCGCCACGACCGGGGCCGGCTCGGTGATCACGCACGACGTGCCCGACGGCGCTCTGGCCGTCGAGCGCTCGCCCCAGCGCACCGTCCCCGGCTGGGCCGACCGCCGTGGTCGGGAGATGCCGGTGCCGAAGATGCAGGAGACCGTCCCGCAGGACTTGCCCGATCGGCGCGACGAGAAAGAGGGCGACTGACGATGTGCGGAATCGTCGGCTATGTCGGTCCCCGGGAGGTCGTGCCGCTGCTTCTCGACGGGCTCCGGCGGCTCGAGTACCGCGGCTACGATTCGGCCGGCGTCGCGGTGGTCGCGAACGGTCATCTCGAGACCCGCCGCGCCGAGGGCAAGCTCGACCGCCTGGTCGAGCGCCTCGCGCAACAGGCGATCCACGGCAGCTACGGCGTCGCGCACACCCGCTGGGCGACGCACGGCAAACCGACCGAGCGCAATGCCCACCCGATCGTCGATTCCAAGAACCGCATCGCGATCATCCACAACGGCATCATCGAGAATTTTCTCGCGGTGAAACGCCGGCTTTCAGCCGAGGGCTGGACGTTCTCGACCGACACCGATACCGAAGTGATCGCGAATCTCGTCTCCTCGTACTACGCGGGCGATCTCGCCGCGGCGGTGAAGCGCGCGGTGGGCGAGCTCGAGGGGATGTACGCCTGCGCTCTCATCGGCACCGAGAGTAAGCATCAAGAGATCGACGAGATCGTCGCGGTGCGCAACGGCACCCCGCTCGTCATCGGTCTGGGCGACGGCGAGAGCTTTCTCGCCTCGGATCCGGCGGCGCTCATCGCCCACACCCGTGACGTGATCTTCCTCGACAACGGCGACATCGCGCGCCTCACCCGCGCCGGGGTCGAGATCTGGGACCGCGCGGGTGCAGCGGTGACACGGCCTGTCACCCGCCTCAACTGGGACCCGCAGCAGGTCGAAAAGGCCGGCTACAAGCACTTCATGCTGAAAGAGATCTACGAACAGCCCGAGGCCGCCCGCGACACCTTCGGCGGCCGGGTGGATTTCGAGACCGGACGGGTCGGCTTCGACGCGCTCGAGCTCGCGCCCGCCTATGTGCGCTCGCTCACCCGCATCCAGCTCCTCGCCTGCGGCACTTCCTGGCACGCCGCTCTCATCGCCAAGTTCCTGATCGAGGAGCTGGCGCGGATTCCGGTCGAAGTCGACTACGCCTCGGAGTATCGCTACCGCGATCCGATCGCCGACGCCTCCGTCCTGGTCGCCGGCATCTCGCAGTCGGGAGAGACGATCGACACGGTCTGGGCGATGGAGGCCGCCAAGGAGCGCGGCGCGCGGTTGATCGCGGTCTCGAACGTCCCCGGTTCGCAAGCGACGCGGATCAGCTCCGGAGTGCTCTACACCCACGCCGGCCCGGAGATCGGCGTCGCTTCGACCAAAGCCTTCACGACCCAGCTCGTCGCGCTCTACCTGCTGGCGCTCTATCTCCGGCAACAGCTGGGCCGGGCGATCGAACCTGGGCTGCTCTCTCCCCTGGCGCATCTGCCGCAGGCGATTTCGGAGGCCCTGGCGCTCGACCGCGAGATCGAGGAGCTCTCGCGCCGGTACCATACGGCGACCGACTTTCTCTTTCTCGCGCGCGGCATTCAGTACCCGGTGGCCCTCGAGGGGGCGCTCAAGCTCAAGGAGATCTCCTACATCCACGCCGAGGGCTATCCCGCGGGCGAAATGAAGCATGGGCCGATCGCGCTCATCGACGAGCACCTGCCGGTGGTTGCGATCGCGACCGGGAGAAGGGTGTTCGAGAAAGTGAAAGGCAATCTCCAGGAGGTCAAGGCGCGCGACGGCAAGGTCATCGTCGTGACCGACCGCGACCCCGCCGAGCTCGACGGCGTCGCCGACCACGTGCTGCGCGTGCCGCAGCTCCCCGAAGCCCTCGCGCCGATCGTCACCGTCGTCCCGCTGCAGCTGCTCGCTTACCAGATCGGCGTCCGCCGCGGCGCCGACGTCGACCAGCCCAGAAACCTCGCCAAAAGCGTCACCGTCGAATAGCGCCGGCGAGTCGGCGCGCGGGCTCTCCCGCTATACTTTCGGCGTGATCTCAAAAGTGGCTTCCGCGTTGCGGGATGAGAACAGACGCGCCGAGCGCGCGCTGTCGCCGCTCGAGCGCCTCCGCCTGGCCCAGCGACTCGGCGACGAGGCCGCGGCGATGTATGCGCTGGCGCACGGCGTGACCGAAACCGAGGCCGCCCAGGAGTTCGCTCGCCGCCGCCAGATGGGCCGTCGCCCCTCGCGTTGCGCTGCAGCCAGATGAGCCTGCTCGCAGAAGTCGTGGGGCGACTCGAGCGCGCGGAGATCCGCTGCGCGCTGATCGGTGCGGAGGCACTTTCCCTGCGTGGAGCAAGCCGCTCGACTCTGGATCGCGACCTGTTGACCACCGATCCTCGGTCGCTCGACGTCGGGTTCTGGACGCCCTTGGCCGTTGCAGGGGTCCACTATGAGGTCCGGCGCGGAGATGCCGAGGATCCTCTTGCCGGCGTCGTGCGCTTCAGCGCTGCAGGCGAGCGGCCCGTCGACCTGATCGTAGGCCGGGACGGCTGGCAGGCGCGCATACTCGAGCGCGCCGAAGCCTTCGACCTCGGCGAGATCAGCATCGCCGTCCCGCGCGCAGCGGACTTGATCCTGCTCAAGCTCTACGCTGGCGGCCCACAGGACGCTTGGGATATTGCGCAACTGCTGGCCGCAGAAGATCGTGGACCCGTCATCGCCGAGGTCGGAACCCTCCTGTACGAGCTCCCGAGCAACACGCACCGGCTATGGCGGGAGATTCTCGCGAACCGATCGCGGCTAGAGTAGCCGTTCAAGAACCGTCACCGTCGAAGAGGCGAAGAGCTCCGGGACAGGAGTGACCGCCAGAAGGCGCGGCCGAAGCGGCGGGGGGAGAGCGGCGGCGAGATCGCGCCGGGGGGATAGCGGTCCTTGTGCGGATCGATGCGCGGCGCGGCGAGGAACTCCGCGAGCGGCTCGAGCACCCTCTCCCAGCCGTGACCGGCCGCCCAGGCGAGGCCGCGCCCGGCGAGCTCGCGACGGAGGTCGGCCGAGGCGAGGAGCGGGACCAGAGCCTCGGTCAGGGCGCCGGCGTCGCCCTCGGGGACCACCCGGCCCATGCGCTCTTCCGCGAGCAGTCGGCTCGTCGCGCCGCCCGCGGTAGCCACGATCGGGAGCCCGGCGCCGAGGAAGTCGAGGACGCGGGTACGCATCGAGATCTCGGCTTCGAAGCGCGCTCGATGGAGGACCACGGCAACGGTCGCTTCCCCGTAAAGTCCCGCCCGCTGGTGCGCCGGAACCCAAGGCACGAAGAAGACGTGGCGCCCGATCCAGCCGCGCTCGCGGCAGGCCTCCAGCACCTCCGCGTAAGTCGCCTGCGGGGTCGTTTCGAGGTTGGGATGCACCGAGAAGACGACACGCAGCGCGGGGAATCGTGCGATCAGGGCGGGGAGAACCCGGACGAGGAGCATCGGGTCGTACCAGTCGTAGATGCCACCGAAGAAGACGATCGGATCCTCGCGGCCGATCCCGGGTACCACACCGCGCAGGAGCGGCGGCGGCACCGGAAGACGCGGCTCGCGCTCGATCGGAGAGATGCCGAACGGGACCATGCGGACGAGATTCGCCAGCGTGAAATCGGCGAAATAGGTCTCCGGATTCAGGCGCCCCAGGGCGTAGAGCATTCCGAGATAGAACAACCGCTGTTCCTGCGAGGAGCACAGGAAGAGATCGCCTTGCCGGAGCTGCCTTGCGAGCGTCGCGCGATCGTGGCGATAGGGCCGGTCGCCGAGCACGGTGAAATAGTTGAGGTTCTCGATCGGGAACGGGTCGTAGAGATCCACCACCAGCGGACGGGTCTCGCCACACTCGAAATAGAGATTGGAGACATGGCCGTGCAGAACCACGGCCTCGGACGTCCGGCAGAGCCCGGCGAGGTTGGCGCCGTCGTAACGCACGATCTGCGCTGCTTCGAGCGGCGGGCATTCCTCCGGCTCGTTCGGAATCCCGAGAACGATCTCGTGCCGCCCGGCCAGGTGGCGGGCCATCTCCCAGAAGCGGATGCCCACACCGGCCATGGCGGGGCGCCCGGGCTCCGGGCAGAGGAGCAAGACTCGCGTCACGCGGGCCCGCTCAATTCTCTTCCTGACCCAGGTAGTAGGCGCACAGCAGGACGCGGTGGAGGACTCTCCTGCCGAGCGGCAACCCGGCGCCGTCGACCGCGGAGAGCAGCGGCACCAGGGGAGGGATCAGGCGCTTGCCGACAGGGAACCAGCGGGGCGGCTCGCGCGGCGAGAAGAGCGGCGTCCTCGCGAGCTTCGGATGGAGGCTCATCAGGGAGCGCAGGCCTCTCCCAACGAGGCGCTGGCGGTGGAACAGGTCGCGGAGCGTCATCGGATGCAGATGCTCCGCCGCCGCCGCCGGATGGTAGTACAACTTCACGCCGCAGAGGCTCAAGCGGTATCCGAGCTCGATGTCTTCCCACCCATAGGAGGAAAACTTCCGATCGAAAGGATCGTCGCCCAGGAGGTCGCGCGGCAGCGACAGGTTGGAGGTATAGAAGCAGGCGAACGGCACTTCCGCTTCCGGCTTCATGCGCGCGAAGCCGAACTGGTGCCCCTCCAGGTTGACCATCTCGAGCGCGGGCGTGACCTTCATCTCGCTGCGGCGCCAGTCGATGAATCCGACCACGGCACGCTGCCCGGCCGCCGTTTCATGTGCCTTGAGGTGCTCGGCGACGCATTCGCGGCGGGGAATTACGTCGTCGCCGAGAAACAGCACCAGACCGCCCCCGACCAGCCGCAGGCCGTGGTTGCGGGCCGCTCCTTGTCCCAGGTTCTCCTGCCGCGCGATGGACAGCCGCGGAACCGCGCCGGTCACCGCCCCCGGGGCCGCCGCCGCGCTCCTCTCCCTCTCGGTGCGCGCCTGGAGCCACTCCCAGGTGTCGTCCGTCGAACCGTCGTCCACGACGACCACATGCAGGTCGCGATGCGTCTGATCGGCCAGCGCGTCGAGCGTGCGCTCCAGAATCGCCCGCCGGTTGCACGTTGGGATGACGACCGCAATCGAGCGCGCGCGACTGTCCATGGACGATGGCGACGATACCGCAGCTGCGCGTCGCCGACGGCGAAGGCCGGGAGTTTCCAGCCCGCGGCGCCGGAAGTGGAACGGCAGCGCGGAGGCCGGCCCGGCGGACGATCTGTTTGCGGGTGTCGGGATATCTGCTAGGTTGAAAAGAGCCGCCGGGCGTCGCGGACAATCGTGGAGAGACCCGCAGTGAGTGAGCCGGTCAATTACTGGGATTCGATCGCGGCGCACTCGCGGGTCGAGGAGATCTGGGGAAGCCATCCGCTGGCGCGCGCCCGGATCAACGAGCGCATCTCCGGCGATCCCGACACCTGGACGACGACTTGGCTCAAAGGGCGGCTGCAGGGGATGCCGCGCCTGCGCGAGACCGTGAGCGTCGGCTGCGGCATGGGACACCTGGAGCGCGATCTCGTGCGGCTCGATCTGGTCGATCGCGTGACCGGGATCGAGATCTCGCCGGTGTGCATCGCCGAGGCGACGCGGGCGGCCGCGGAGGCCGGCATGGCGGAGCGCATCGCCTACTGCTGCGCCGACGCCTGGGAGGAGCTCCCCCGGCGGCGCGACCTCGACGCGATCTTCTTCCACGCCTCGATCCACCATTTCGACCGACTCGAAGAGCTCGCGGTCCTCCTCCGCCGGGCGTTGAAGCCGCGCGGGCTGCTCTACCTCGACGAGTACGTCGGCCCGTCGCGGGACGAGTGGACGCTCGCCGACGAGCTGCGCTGGAACTGGCACTACTATCACCTGCCGCGCAGCGTCCGCAGGGTGGGCCGCATCCGGCCGCCGATCAACCTCGAGGATCCGACCGAAGCGGTGGCCTCGTCCAACATCCTGCCGGCGATCGCCCGTGAATTCGACATTCTCGAACAGCGCGACTACGGCGGAAACCTCCTGTCGGTGATCTACGCCAATCTGCGCCGGCCTGACGGCGTCCCACCCTCGCCGCGAGCCGATTTCGACGCCGCGGTCGCTCGCCTGCTCGACGCCGAGGACGACCTCCTGCGCGCTGGACGGCTCTCGTACCACACGGTGGTCCTCGCGGCCGCGAAATGATGCGGTTACGTCGCGGGTGCCGCGCCGAGCTTCGCGAGCTCGGTGCGGGTCTCGGCGGTGAGTGGGCTGTCGGCGCCGAGCTTCTCCGTGCGAATGGCCAGAGCCTCTTCGAGGTCGCGCCGGGCCTCTTCCGGCCGGCGCCCGACGAGCTCGAGCTTCGCCCGCGCGACGAGCGCCTCGGCCAACCGCGGGTGGCGCGGGGAATAGACCTGCCGCGAGAGCTCGACGCTTCGGTCGAGCGCCTGGCGAGCACCACTCTCGTCGCCGAGCGCGAGCCGCGCGAGGCCGACGTTGCGCAGCGACTGCGCCACGTCGACCGAGACGTCGCCCAACCGCCGGCGGCGCTCGGCGAGGGCCGCCTCCAACTCGGGCAGCGCCTCCCTCGGCCGACCTGAGGCGAGCAGTGCCATGCCGAGATTGCTGCGCCCGGATACCGTGTCCGGGTGCGCGTCGCCGAAGGAACGGCGCCAGGCCTCGACCGCCTCACGCAAGCTGCGCTCGGCGCAGACGTAGTCTCCCTGCCGATAACACAGCACCCCCAGGTTGTTGACGTTCGTCGCGAGAGACGAGCTCGCCTGCGGATAGAGCCGCCTCGCCAGCGCGACGGCGCGCTCGCGCAGCTCGCGCGCTTCCGCCCACCGCCCGGCGGCGACCTCCTCCGAAGCCAGGCTGTTCATCGCCTCGAGCGTCTCGGGGTGGTCGTCGCCGAACACCCGAAGACGGAGGACGAGCACCTCCCGGAGTTGCGCCGCCGCTGCGTCGTACCGCCCGAGCGCCGCCAACACCAGGCCCAGGTTCTCCCGCGCGTCGGCGACTTTCGGGTGCGTGTCGCCCAGCTCGGAGCGGAAGACCGCGAGCGCTTGCTCGCCCAGCGGCAACGCCTCCTCGTCCCGTGACAGGCTGTGCAACGTCAGCGCGATGCCGCTCGCGACGGCGGCGAAATCGAGGCTCGCCTCCCCGTGGAGCTCGCGCTCGAGCGCGAGCGCCTGGCGCTCCTCGGCGAGCGCCTCGTCGAGCCGTCCGAGCTGGCGCAGCGCCGCGCCGACGTTCAGGTGCGCCGAAGCCGCTTCGGCGCGCAGGTCGCCTCCGCGAGCCGCGAAGATCGCGAGCGCCTCGCGTTGCCGAGCGAGCGCGCCATCGAAGTCATCCTTCCAGTAGCGCAGGTCTCCGAGCGCAAAGAGCACCCGCCCCACTTCAGGGCTCGTGGCGCCATATTCCTGCCGCGTGACGGTCAGAGCCTCGTCGAGCAGTTTTTCGGCGGGCGCGTAGAGCGCGAGCCGGCGGTAGATCGTACCCAGAGTGAGCAGCAACTCGGCGCGCGCGCGCGGTTGGTCGCGGAGCTCGGTCGAGAGCCGTGCGGCGCCGCGATCGACGACCTCGCGCAGAGGCACTTCGCGGCCCTGCGCGCGCTCGGGGTCGATCTCGGAGAAGAGGTCGACCAGGAAGACCTGGATCGCCTCGGCGCGCCGCGCCTCGGCCAGCCGCCCGCGCGATTGAACGAGCGCGTAGGCGAGAGCGCACAACCCGGCGATGAGCGCCGCCGCGAGAGCGCCCGTGGCGGCGACCCCGACCTTGTGCCGGCGCACGAACTTGCGCATCCGGCCGGCGAGCGACTCCGGCCGCGCCGCGATCGGAAGACCGGCGAGGTGATTCTCGAGGTCGCGCGCCAACGCCTCGGCCGAGAGATAGCGCTCGGCGGGCTCTTTGGCGATCGCCTTGGCGACGATCGCGTCGAGGTCGCCGGAAAGGCGCCGCGCGAGGCGCTCGGGCGTCGTCGCCCGCGCCGTCGCGAGCCCGGTCTCGCCCCGGACCGTGGCCGACAGCGGCTTGGGGTCGGTCGCGAGGATCGCGCGTTCGAGAGCGAGCGCCGAGCCGCTCGTCACCCGGTAAGGGCGGGCTCCCGAGAGCAGCTCGTAGAGCACCAGGCCCAAGGCGTAGACATCGGTCGCGGTGGTCACGACGCCGCCGCTCACCTGCTCGGGTGCCGCGTACTGCGGAGTGAGCGGCGCGCCGGCGCGCGTGCGCGTGCGCTCGCCGTCCTCGTCCCGGTCGAGGAGCTTCGCGATGCCGAAGTCGAGCAGCTTCACCTCGCCCGCTGGGGTGACCAGGATGTTCGAGGGCTTCAGATCGCGGTGGACGATGAGATTGCGGTGCGCGAAGTCGACCGCACCCAGCACCGCCGCAAAGAGAAGCAGGCGCTCGTCGACCGCGAGGCGCCCGGCGTCGGCGAAGGCGGTGATCGGCGCGCCGTCCACGCGCTCGAGGGCGAGCCAGGGGCGCCCGTCGGGCGCGACACCGCCGTCGAGAAGACGGGCGATCGCCGGATGTTCGAGGCGGGCCAGGATCTGGCGCTCCTGCAGGAAGCGGGCGCGCGCCGCAGGTTCGTCGGTGCTCGCGGCGAGGAGCTTGAGAGCCGCCCGCTGTTCGTAGGCGCCGTCGGCCCGCCGCACCGCGTAGACCGTGCCCATGCCACCGCGGCCGAGCTCGCCCTCGATTTCCCAAGGGCCCAGACGCGCTCCGGGAGCGAAGGCCGGCGGCGGCGCCGCAGGGTCGTCGAGCAGGAGCGGCGCCCAGCTCTCGGCCGCCGGGCGCGCGAGCAGTCCGGACTCCTCGCGCGCCGCGGCGAGCGCCGCTTCGAGGCGAGAACGGAGCGGCACGTCTTCGGGCGGCAGACTCTCGAGCTCGCGGCGCACCGCCTCTTCGGGGAGCTCGAGCAGGCGATCGAGCAGCGCCGCGAGCTGCGGCCAGGCGGCGTCGCGCGAAGCGCTGGGTCCCGCAGCGCGCTCGGTCACCGGGTCCTCAGCCGGCTCCGCTCAGCCAGTCGGAGAGCAGCGCGCGTGCTTTCTGCCAGTCGCGCTTGACGGTGCGCGCGGAGAGGCCCAGGAGCTCGGCGCTCTCCTCGACCGAGCAGCCGGCGAAGAAACGCAGCTCGACGAGCTCGCACAGGCGAGAGTCGTGGCGCTCGAGCGCCGAGAGCGCCTGGTCGATCGCCAGCGCCAGTGCGGCCTGGGCCTCGACGCCGACTTCCTCGAACAACGCCCCGTTGACCTCGAGCGCCGACTCGTCGAGCGCGGCGGGGCGCTGCCCCGAGCCGCGCTTGGCCGCCTGCCGCTCGCGCGCGCGGTCGACCAGGATGCGGCGCATCACCTTGGCGGCGGCGCCGAAGAAGCGCCGACGATCGTCGTCCGCCGGGCGGAAGCTGCCGACCAGGCGAAGGTAGAGCTCGTGGACGAGGGCGGTCGTCTGCAGGGTCGCTTCGTTCCTTTGATCGGCGAGCGCGCGATGCGCGATGCGTCGCAGCTCGTCGTAAAGCAGAGCGAAGAGCCGGTCGGCAGCGGCGCGATCGCCTCCACCCCACGCCCCGAGGAGACGTGTGACATCGCCCGGCGAGCCCGGCTCGCCCACGGCCCCTGCTGGCTGGGACATCTCGGAGCAAAGCTAGCGCCGCGTGCGGCGCAACGCAAGGACACGGACTCTAGGGCGCCGTCGCCGACCACCTGGCGGAGCTCCCCCACTCGAAGCCGTCGGCGAAGATGTAGGCGTTGTCGAGCCGCACCCAGGCGAAGTCGGTGTCGAAGCCGTTGTACTGCGAGCTGCCGGCTACGACGAGTCGCCCGTCGGGAGCGAGCGCGAGCGCATAGCCGTAGTCGTCGTCGCTGCCCAGGCCGTGATTGAAATCGAACACCATCGTGCCGTCGTACACGAATGAATCGTTGAAGCCAAAGGTGTAGTCGCTGGTGCCGTCGGGATGCAGGCGCGAAGCGCCGAAGTCGATGTTGCTCGCACCCCTGCCGGCACCGCCGATCACGATCTTGCCGTCGCCCTGGAGCGCGAGGCCCCAGGCCGTATCGCGATAGTCACAGCCCATCCCCACGCCACAGGCGAAGTTGCCACCCTGGAAACCGTCGTCCGAGAAGCTCGTATCCCAATTGCCATCGGGCAACAACCGCTGCACCATCCAGCCCCACAGCCCGGCGGCGAGCCAGTCTTCACCGGCGAGGAGAATCCTGCCGTCGGGCTGAACGGCGAGCGCATTGACATAGTCGTTGCCCCCGTCGTGAAGGGCATACCAGCGGCCTTCGCCCCCTCCAAACGTCGTATCAGGAGCTCCGGAATCGAGCAGGCGGACGACGGCGCAGTCAAAGGTCGCGGAGGTGTGCGTCGCGCCGCCGACGAGGATCCGGCCCGAACCATCGAGGGTCACGGCGCGCGCCACATCGACGCCGGCGTTCGGATAGCCGATGACCGCCCTGCTGTTGATTCCGAACGTGCTGTCGCCGCTGCCGGTCGCGAGCAGCCTGGTCACCGCGAAGTCGCGGTCGCTCGCCCCGGTGTCGACCGTGCCGGCGACCAGGATGCGCCCGCTCGAATCGATGGCCATGGCGGCCACTTCGTCGGTCAGATCGCCGCCACGGTTGAAAGCGACTCGATTGAACCCCGACCCGGACGCGAAGGTCATGTCGGGCTGTCCGTTGGCGAGCAGGCGGCCGATCAGGAAATCGAAATCTCCCCCTCCCCAGTCCTGGCTACCGGCGACCAGGATACGACCGTCCGCGAGCAATGCCACGGCGTTTCCGAACGTACTGAAGGGAATGCCGAAGGGATTGACGACCCGCCCATTCGTCCCGAAAGAGCTGTCCAGGGTCCCGTTGGACAGCGAGCGGGAGACCGCCAGCCCCCAGGTGTTGGTCCCGGTGTTGACCGTTCCGACGAGCACGATCTTGCCGTCAGCTTGGACGGCGACCGCCTTCGCGGTGTCGGTCAGGCCGCCGCCCACGTCGAAGGCGGCGACGCCGGTCGTCAGGACATCGCCGTCGGCCGCGGTCAGAGGACTGGCCAGCGTGAACAGCGCGACAAGTGTGCGGCAGGTCGGGCGACAGCGGGAGAGCTCGGGCATCGCATCCTCCAGTAAAGCCGGGCTTGGAGCGGGCTTCACTCAGAAGGTCGGATTCCGTGGCTTCTTGGGGCCAGGCAGTCCATTTGTTAATCTAGTTGTCGCGCCGCTGCGGCACGATTCCCATTCGACCGTTTCCGGCCCCCTCTCGGCCCATTGCATGGGCTGCTCCCGGCGGCCAAGGAGCAAAGTCATGAAGCGTCCGAGCCTCTCTCGCGTCCTCCTCTTCCTGGGCGGCCTCCTGGTGGCCATCCAGTTGGTTCCCTACGGCTGGCGCCACACCAACCCGCCGGTCGTCGCCGAGCCGGGCTGGGACGCGCCGCGGACGCACGAGCTCTTTTCGCGCGCCTGCGCCGACTGCCACAGCAACCAGACGAAATGGCCCTGGTACTCGCGCGTGGCACCGGTCTCCTGGCTCGTCGCGAGTGACGTCGAGGAAGGGCGCTCGAAGCTGAATGTCTCCGAGTGGAACCGCCCGCAGAAGAACGCTTCCAAGGCGGCGAAAGAAGTGCGCGGCGGCGAGATGCCGCTCGCGACCTACCTGCTGGCCCACCCTGAAGCGCGGCTCTCGCCGGCCGAGAAGGCGGACCTCGTTGCCGGCCTTACGGCGACTTTCGGCAGCAAGAGCGGCGACGGCGAGAAGGACAGGCAGCGCGAGAAGGACGCGGACGACGACTGACCACTGACGCATGGATCCAACCGGGGCTCGGCCGCTGGGCTGCCGGCCCGTGAGGAGACGAAGCCATGAAACGACCTTTCTCCCGCCGCGACTTCCTGCGCACCAGCGTCACCACGGCCTCCGTCGCGGCGGCGGGCCTGCCCGGTGTCAGCTTCGCCGATCTCGCCGATCTAGTCGATCCGCTGCACGGCTCGCGCTGGGACAAAGGCGTCTGCCGCTTCTGCGGCGTCGGCTGCGGCATCGAGATCGCTACGCGTGAAGGCCGGGTCGTCGCGGTGCGCGGCGATCGCGCGAGCCCGGTCAACCGCGGGCTGCTCTGCGTCAAGGGCTACGCCAACGCCGAGATCCCTTACGGCGCGGACCGCCTGACCCATCCGCTGCTGCGCATGAAGGACGGCAAGTTCGACAAACAGGGCGACTTCGTGGCGGTCTCCTGGCAGCGCGCCTTCGACGAGATGGAACGCCAGTGGCGGCGTGCCCACGCCGAACTGGGTCCCACCGGCGTCGGCATCATGGGATCGGGTCAGTACACGATCCAGGAAGGCTACGCCGCTTCGAAGCTGGTCAAGGCGGGCTGGCGGTCGAACAACCTCGATCCCAACGCGCGGCACTGCATGGCCTCCGCAGCCTCGGCCTTCATGCAGACGTTCGGCATCGACGAACCGTCGGGCTGCTACGACGACATCGAAGCCACCGACACGGTGGTGCTCTGGGGCGCCAACATGGCCGAGATGCACCCGATGCTCTGGGCGCGCATCGTCGACCAGCGGCAACGCTCGGCGAGCTACCGCATCTTCAATCTCACCACCTTCCACAACCGATCGTCGGACATGGCGGACCTCGAGATCGTCTTCAAGCCCAACACCGATCTCGCGATCTGGAACTACATCGCGCGCGAGATCGTGCACCGCGGCGCCGTCGACCAGGGGTTCGTCGACCGGCACTGCGTCTTCGCCGCCGGGCCCACCGACATCGGCTACGGCATGCGGCCGACCGACCAGTTCGCCTTCGTCGCCGAGCGCGACACCCAGGCGCGCGAGCGCGAAGTGGTGCTGACCCGCGACGAGGCGGTTCTGGCAGGGCTCGACCCGCACCTCGAGAATCGGGTGAAACAGACGGCGACCGCCGATCCCGCCCGGCAGTGGCTGATCCCGTTCGACGAGTTCAAGCAGGCGCTCGAGCCTTACACTCTCGACTTCGTGGCGGCGCTCGCCCAGGGAGATCCCGACGAGCCGCACGACGCCTTCAAACGGAAGCTCGTCCAGCTCGCCGACCAGTATGCCGACCCGAAACGCAAGGTGGTCAGCTACTGGACCATGGGCTTCAACCAGCATACCCGCGGCACCTGGGTGAACGAGCAGGCGTACATGGTGCATCTGCTGACCGGCAAGCAGGCCAGACCGGGCGCCGGCGCCTTCTCGTTGACCGGCCAGCCGTCGGCGTGCGGCACGGCGCGCGAGGTCGGCACCTTCTCCCACCGCCTGCCGGCCGACATGGTGGTGGACAACCCCGCGCACCGGGAGAAGGCCGAGCGCCTCTGGCACCTGCCGGCGAAGACCCTCAACCCCAAGATCGGCAGTCCGATCACCAAGATGATGCGCGATCTCGAGGACGGCTCCCTGCGCTGGCTCTGGGTGCAGGTGACCAATCCGTTCCAGTCGACCGCCAACGCCAACCATTGGATTCACGCGGCGCGCGAGAAGGACTGCTTCATCGTCGTCTCCGACGTCTATCCGACGCTCTCGACCAAGGTCGCCGATCTCATTCTGCCCTCGGCGATCATCTTCGAGAAGTGGGGCGCCTACGGCAACTCCGAGCGCCGCACGCAGATGTGGCGGCAACAGGTCGACGCACCCGGCGACGCGCGCACCGACCTCTGGCAGATGCTCGAATTCTCGAAGCGCTTCAAGCTCGCCGACGTCTGGGGAGCCCAGAAGGTCCCCGGACTCGAGGCCGAAGGCTTCGACGCCGGCGCGCTGCCCGACGTGATGGCGGCGGCGACCGCGCTCGGCTACACGCCGGAGACGACGCTCTACGACGTGCTCTTCGCCTCGCCCGCCAACCGCAAAGTCGCCTGGCCGGACCCGGTCGCCGGCGGGCACGCCAACTCGACCGTCGCCCCGCGAGGGGTGGCGGCGCTCGATTGGTTCCCGGAAAAGGCGCTGTTCGAGGAGTACGCCGGCTTCGGCCGCGGCGAGGGCCACGACCTGGCGCCGTTCGACGTCTATTTCCGCGCCGACGTGCGCGGCCTGCGCTGGCCGGTGATCGCCGGCAAGGAGACCCGCTGGCGCTTCAACGAGGCGCACGATCCGTATGTCACTCCAGGCAGCGGTTTCGACTTCTACGGCAAGGCGGGCAAGAAGCTGCCCTACGGCACGCTCGCCAGCCCGGGCGCTGCCGCGCCGGTGGCGATCTCTGGCAAGGCGAAGATCTTCTTCCGACCCTATGCCGCGCCCCCCGAGAGCCCGGACGCGACCTGGGACCTCTGGCTCGCGACCGGCCGCGTGCTCGAACACTGGCATTCCGGCTCGCTGACCCAGCGCGTCCCCGAGCTCCACAACGCCATGCCGGAGGCGCAGCTCTTCATGCACCCGCAGGATGCCGCGGCGCGCGGTCTCGCCCAGGGCGCGCTCGCTGCGATCGAATCGCGGCGCGGCCGGATCACGGCGCGGGTGGAGCTCGCCGGCCGGAATCGCCCGCCGCGCGGCACCGTCTACGTGCCCTGGTTCGACGAGGCGGTGTTCATCAACAAGGTCACCCTCGACGCCACCTGCCCGATCTCGAAGCAGACCGACTTCAAGAAGTGCGCCGTGCGGGTGAGCCGCGCATGAGCGCCGGGGAGAGGAGAGCGGCCATGCGGAAAGCCCTGGGTCTGGCGGTCGTCGCGGGAGCGCTCGCGCTCCCCGGCGCCCTCGCGGCCGACGAACCCAGGAAGGAGCAGCCGCCGGCGACCGCGCCAGCGACTGCGACGGAGACCGCGACATCAGGGGCAACGACTCCTGCTCAGGCGCCGGCGAAGGTCACCTCGATCTCCGATCGCGAGCTCTCGCTCTATCCCGGCAGCCTGTTCGCGGTGCCGAATCCGGAAGGCTTCACCTGGAACGCCAGCAGCCCGGGAGGCAACCAGCGCCTGCCGCGGGCCTACCCGATCGCACCGCCGCGGATTCCGCACGGCATTAGCGACTTCCTCCCGATCACGCTCACGAGCAACGGCTGCCTCGACTGCCACGCCAAGGACGCCGGCGCCGACGCGCCCGAGCTGCCGCCGAGCCACCGCACCGACCTGCGCAACGCCCCGGACGTCGTCGGCGCGGCGGTCGCCGGTGCCCGCTACCTCTGCATCAGTTGTCACGTCCCGACGAGCGACGCCAAGCCCGTCCGCAGCAGCCGGCTCCCGGAACCCTGAGCGCGGTGGCGACACCGGGCGCCTGAATAGCCCTCGGCTATGATGGCCTCCATCCGGAGCGCCGCGAGGGAGCGCCACGTGAGCGAAGGAAGCGACAGACGCGGGGACCCCGACGCGCCCGCGCTCGAAGGTTGGACGCGCGAGTGGCTGGTAGCGGAGGTCCTCGCCTTGCGCCACCGCCTGAACCTCGCGCCCGATTCCTCCGCGAACGCCGCCGCCGATTCCCCCGCCAACGACTGGGATCGCTTCCGGACCCACCTCTCCACGGTCAGTGTCCCGCCGGAGATCGCCCCGGTCTTCCTCAAGGCCCAGGAGTACGTGGCGCGCTATTTCCGCGATCGTGTCCACCGCCCGGACGAAGCCACGATCACGATCGCCGGCGAGCGCTACGTTCTGCTGCGCGCCGCGTCGATGTCGGTCGAGTTCGTCGAGCTGGTGATGTCGCTCTACCAGGACAAGGGGCCCGCCGAGGCGCGCAGCGTGGCGAACAACCTGCTTTTCGATCTGGCGCACGCCATCGGCAAGGCCGACGCGCGCCGCTTCCACGAGAAGATGGGGGTCACCGATCCGATCGAGCGCCTCTCCGCCGGACCGGTTCATTTCGCGTTCTCCGGCTGGGCCTACGTGCACATTCTTCCCGAGTCCAGGCCGTCCCCGGACGACGACTACTTCCTGATCTTCGACCATCCGTTCTCCTTCGAATCGCACGCCTGGCAGGCGAAGGGCCAGCGGAGCGAGGTCCCGGTCTGCATCATGAGCGCCGGCTACTCCTCCGGCTGGTGCGAGGAGAGCTTCGGCATCCCACTGGTGTCGGCTGAAGTCGAGTGCATCGCGGCGGGCGGGAGCCACTGCCGCTTCATCATGGCGCCGCCGTCGCGTATCGAAGCGCATCTCGCGCGGCACACCGCGGGCCCTCCCGCGGACGCCCGCTCCCGTCGCTCCGCGGCACCGGCGATCGCCGTGGCGGTCCCCGAGTTCTTCCAGCGGTTGCGCATGGAGGACGAGCTGCGCAAGGCCAACGAGCTTCTCGAGCGACGGGTGCTCGAGCGCACTGCCGAGCTCTCCCAGACGAACCAGCGCCTGCAGCACGAGATCGCGGAGCGCCAGGTCATCGAGAAGCAGCTGCGGCGCCAGGCGCTTCACGACGCCCTAACCGACCTCCCCAACCGCCTCCTGCTCTACGACCGTCTGGAACAGGAGATCCTGAAGAGTGGGCGCTCGACTCGCCCGCTCGGGCTGCTGTTCATGGATCTCAACGGTTTCAAGGAGATCAACGACACGTTCGGGCACCACTGCGGCGACGAGCTGCTGCGCCAGGTGGGCGCGCGCCTGGTCCGGACTCTCCGCGTCACCGACACGGTGGCGAGACTCGGCGGCGACGAATTCGCGATCCTCCTGCCCGACATCGACGGCCCCGACGCGACGATCGAGGTCGCGCAGTCGCTGCTCGATTCGCTGCTCGAGCCGTTCAGCGTCGAGCACCAGCAGCTGACCGTCGGAGCGAGCATCGGCATCGTGCTCTGCCCGGAGCACGGCACCGACCCCACGACGCTCATGCGCCGCGCCGACATTGCGATGTACGTCGCGAAGTCTTCGGGCCGCGGTCATGCGGTCTACGCCGCCGAGGCTGACGGCCACAGCCCGGCGCGACTGGCGCTTCTGGGAGATCTGCGCCGCGAGGTCTGCCGCGACCAGTTTCGGCTCCTTTTCCAACCGGAGATCGAGCTCGCGACCGGGCGCGTGCGGCGAGCCGAGGCGCTGGTGCGCTGGCAGCATCCAAAGCAGGGTCTGCTCTCGCCGCGCGACTTCATCCCTCTCGCCGAAGCCGGAAATCTCGTCCATCTGGTGACCGAGTGGATGCTCGACGCTGCGCTCGCGGCCTGCCGGCGCTGGCAGGATGGCGGCCTCGCCGCGGTCGGCGTGTCGGTCAATCTCTCGCCGCGGAGCCTGCGCGACGCCGGACTTCCGCGAGCGATCGCCGCCGCCCTCGACGCGGCCGGCCTCGAGTCGCGCTGGCTCACGCTCGAGATCACCGAGGGGAGCCTGCTCGCCGACCCCGCGCACGCGATCGCCCTGCTGCGCCAGATCCTCGAGACGGGTGTCGGCCTGTCGATCGACGATTTCGGAACGGGCTACTCGTCGCTCGCCCACCTGAAGCAGCTGCCGGCCTCGGAGATCAAGATCGATCGCACCTTCGTGCGCGACATGATCCACAACGAGCACGACGCGGCGATCGTGCGCTCGATGATCGACCTCGGCCACAACGTCGGGCGCCAGGTGGTCGCCGAGGGGATCGAGGACACGGAGACCTGGCGCAGTCTCGAGTCCCTCGGCTGCGATCTGGGCCAGGGATTTCTGATCAGCCCGCCGCTTGCCGAGCCCGCCGCCGTGGAGTGGATGCGGGCCACGCCCTGGAAGCCTCCGGGCGCGAGCTGAGGCGCGGCCGGTTCAGCGTGCGAGCTGCGACCAGGCGCTCGTGTCGCCCGACTCGAAGCCGTCCGCAAATACCAGCCCGACGCTGAAGGTCCCCTGGGCGAGCGCACCGCCGGCGAAGGCAGTGTCGACGGCGCGAACGCTCCAGGAATAGCTGCCGGGCGCGAGGCCGGAGAGGGTCCAGGCGGTCGTCGAGCTGCGGTCGCCGGGTTCGGGAAGACGCTCGGCGGTCGCCGCCGGGCTGCCGGCCGGGCGCACTCGCAGGTCGTAGGTCAGGGCCGCGGCGAGGGTGTGGTCGTCGGTGGGCGCTTGCCACGAGAGCGTCACCGTGCCCGGGCCTGCGCCCGGAATGGCGAGGAGAGCGCTCGCCGCACCGGGTGGCTGGTTGGCCTGCGTGACGCCGTTGCGGTAGAGGTGCATCTCAGCCTCGACCAGCCCGTTGCCGCCGGGGACGTAGTAGGCGCCGGCGACCAGGTAATCGAGGTCGCCGTCACCGTCGACGTCGAACCAGGTGAAGGCGCCGCCACGTCCGATCGACTGGATCGGCGCCGGCAGGTCGACGCCGAGCTCGGTGAAGACGCCGCCGTCGTTGCCGTAGATCTTCGAGTGCCCCACGATCTCGGCATTCGTGACCCAGTTGCCGGTGACCAGCAGGTCGACGTCGCCATCGGAGTCGTAGTCGGCCCAGGTGGCGGCGTGCAGATCGAGCCAGTCGGCGTTCGGAGCCGTGATCAGCGTGGTCTCGTTGTAGACGCCGGCGTCGTTGCGGTAGACGCGCAGGACGGTGTCGAAGGTGCCGCCGGCCTCCTGGATGTTGCCGACCACGAGCAGGTCGAGGTCGCCGTCGGCGTCGTAGTCGCCCCAGTCGGCAAGTCCATACTCGACCTTGATGCCGAGGAGGTCCTGGCCGGTGAAGAGACCGCCGTCGTTGCCGTAGCGGCGGACGAATCCGGTCTCGGTGTAGGGATCGACGTTGGTCAGGAAGAGGTCGAGATCGCCGTCGTTGTCGTCGTCGGCCCAAGCGCTCTGGGCGTGGACGGTCGGGTCGAGGGCCGCCGCGACATCGGTGAACAGCCAGCCGCCGGCACCGTCACTGCCGTCGTTGCGCAGCAGCGCCGTGCGGTACTCGAAGGTTCCCGGGTCGAACACCGACGGGATCAAGAGATCGAGGTCGCCGTCGTTGTCGAAGTCGCTCCAGGTGATCGAGCGCAGGTCGTAGGCGCCGGTGTAGCTGGAGTCTTCGGAATACCCCGGCAGGACGGTGGCGAGCGCGGTCAGCGCACCGCCGTCGTTGCGGTAGAGCGCGGTCGCGCCCTCGCTGCCGACGACCAGATCGTGATCGCCGTCGCCGTCGAAGTCCCCCCAGGCGAGGTCGGAGGCCCCCGCGAAGAGACTCCCGAGCGCCACCGGCTGGGGGGTGAAGGTCCAGCTGCCGTCGAGCGCGGCGCCGTCGTTGCGCAGCACCACCAGACGATCCTCGACGCTCTGGTTGTAGACGACGTAGAAGCCGAGCACGGCGAGGTCGAGATCGCCGTCGCCATCGACGTCGGCCGGGGCGACTGTGCTGACCCAGAAGTCGTCGCTCTCGGGAGTCGCGAAATACGGGTTGTCCACCGGCGTGACCTCGAGGAACGCAGGTTGGGCCAGCACCCCGGAGGCCGCGAAGAGCGTCAGAGAGAGCCAGAGTCGGGCGATGGTCATGGGGAAACCTCCGAGCGACGGTTGGGTCGCCGACTCCGAGCCGCCGGAGCGAGTTGGAGGGACGCATCAACCTCGTAGGAAGAGACAGCGGCCGACTCGCGATGGAACAGAGTCGGCGCTGCCACTTTGCGCCCCAAGCGTCCCGAACGCCCAGCCCATCAGGGTGGGGTTCCCACGCGGACCGGTGGGCTCACGCGCCGCTCCGGCCTCGCTACCCGCCGGCTCGGCCTCAGGTCTTGCGGACCGCGGCGCGGCGCTTGCGGGCGGCAAACTCAGGGGCCTCCCGGATGCAGGTCCAGAGAATGCCGAGCGAGGAGAAGAAAGCCCGCAAGCCGGTGCGCTTCACGACGGAGCCCGTGCCCCCGACATCCGGGAAGCCCTGCTCGTCCGGCTTCAGGTTCTCCCAGTTGCGGAAGAGCCTCCCCCACGGACTGTCGAGCACTTGCCGCATCTTGTTGCTCGCGATGGCCGGGTACCAGAAGCTGTCGTGGTAGATCACGCTCGCGATGTAGGCCCACGGGGCGAGCACCGTCTTCAGCGACCATTCGATCGGCTTCTTGAGCGGTCCCCAGTAGATCCTGTGCTGCATGCGAGCGGCGAAGGTCATCTTCTTGAAGGGGCCGACGAAGTTCCAGCTCTTCGTCGCCTCCGCCGTATCGCCGACGATCTCGATCTCGCGCGGATCGCCGCAGCCGAGACCGGCTTCGTGCGCCAGGCGGATGAAGCGGATCGACAGCGGGTCGATCCCCATCAGCTTGGCCGCCACCGCGTCGATCGCCACCTGGTCCTCCGAGGCGAGGATGACGTTCTTGACGTGCGGGATCATGCACCGCGGACCCGGACCGTCGCCGGCGAATGTGCCGTCCATCACCGCGAACACGCCGCGGTGGATCTTCTTCTGGATCATCAGAAGGTCCACCAGCGTCTCGTGGATCACGGGATGGGTCCAGTGGCGGCGCTCGTTCAAGAGCCCGCCGAAGGCGTTCTTCATCGCGCCGGTGGTGGTGGTGAAGACGTGCGTCTTCACCGTCGGCAGGTGGAGGATGTTCTCGCCCAGGAAGCGGCGCGGAATCAGGAAACCGTCGGGGTAGACCTGGTTGAGGCAGAGGAACTTCTGCGTCAGGTCCCCGACCGCCTCGCCGATCGGGATCCAGTCCTCGCCCTCGTAGAGGTGGACGTTGCGCAGCCCGTGCGCTTCGACGACGTTCACCTGCTTGTTCTCGCGCTCACCGAGATGGGCGTCGATCACGACGGTGCGATTGTGGCAGGCGTGAATGAGATTCGGGTCGTAGCCGTCCCGTTTCATCGCCCGGATCACCCCTTCGAGCTGCCAGGGCGTGGTCGAGCTGCCGGGGAAGAAGAAGTGCCAGGAGATATTGACCTTGAGCGCCGTGTCGGCGTCCTTGGGCAGAACGTCCTGGTAGCCGGCCAGGTTCAGCAGGCGATGGTAGTCCGCGAAAACCGTTCGCGGAGTCGTACGCAGGAGCGCGACTTTGCTCTTCGCCATCGCCCGAATTCTATGCTCTCTGCGCGCGCGTCGCTCGGCCGGCCTCGGAAGCCGCCGCGGTCGGACCTGTGCCATCCTTCGCGACATGGAGCTCCTCGGACCGCCGTTGCCGGTGGCATGACCGCGATGCAAACGTGCGACGTCGTCGTCATCGGCGCGGGGGTCCACGGCTGTGCCACTGCCCTGCGGCTCGCCCAGGCGGGCGCGAGCGTGGTGGTCGCCGAACGCAGCGTCCCCGGCGCGGAAGCGTCGAGCGCGGCGGCGGGCATCCTCTCGCCCGGCGTCGAGGCCCAGCACGGCGGACCGCTGCTCGAGCTCGCCCAGGATTCGATGCGCCGCTGGCCCCGCTTCGCCGAGGAGCTCCAGGCGCTCACCGGCATCGACCTTTCGTTCCGGACCAACGGCACGTTGCGCATCGTCTTCGGCGCTGAGGAGGCCGAGCTCTGGCGCGCCGACCTTCCCCGGCTGGTCGCGCTGGGTGTTTCCACCGAGTGGCTCGACGGCGCCGCCCTGCGCGCCCACGAGCCCGCGCTTTCGACGACCGCTTGCGGCGGCTACTTCTTCAGCGCCGAAGCGAGCCTCGATCCGAAGCCGCTCGCGCGCGCGCTCGCCATCGCGGCCGCCGGCGCCGGAGCCCACTTCGTCGCCGGCCGGGTGAAACGCATCGTGGTCGAGAAGGGTCGCGCCGTCGGCGTCGACCACGAGTCGGGGCGCGTCGCCGCTCACGCCGTGCTGCTCGCCGCCGGCGCCTGGTCCAGCCGCGTCGAGGGCAACGGCCTGCCGGCGGATTCAGTGCGCCCGGTGCGCGGCCAGATGGTGGTGCTCGAAAGTCGCCGAGAGCTCCTGTCGCGCGTCGTCTTCTCGCCCAAGGGCTATCTGGTCCCGCGCCCCGACGGCCGGATCCTGTGCGGCTCGACGATGGAGGAGGCCGGATTCGAGAAGGCGGTCACCGCCGACGGTCTGTTGCGGATCCTGGGCATGGCGGTGGAGACCGCGCCCCTCCTGGCCGCCGCGCCCTATCTCGAATCGTGGTCGAACTTCCGCCCGGCGACCGCGGACGGGCTGCCGCTTCTCGGACCGGGCGCCGTCCCCGGGCTCTTCTTCGCCACCGGTCACCACCGCCACGGCATACTGCTCGCGCCGGCGAGCGCCGACCTCGTCGCCGCGAGCCTGCTCGGGCGACCGACGGCGATCGACCTCGCTCCCTACTCGGCGACCCGGCTCGGCTGAGAGCGCCGATCATCCGACACTTGCAGCGCGGACCCTCGTCGCCGCCCGCTGCCCGCCCAAGGCACCGCGACGCCGGCTGCTAAAGTCGGGCGAGATGTCCGCGGCAACCCACATCGACTTCGCCCAAGAGCTCAACCCCGACCAGCTCGCCGCCATCACCCACGGCGACGGGCCGCAGCTCGTGCTCGCCGGCGCCGGTTCGGGCAAGACCCGCGTCATCACCTATCGCGTCGCCTGGCTGGTGCAGGAGCGCGGCGTCGATCCGGGCTCGATCGTCGCCGTCACCTTCACCAACAAGGCGGCCGGCGAGATGCGCGACCGCGTCGAACGGCTGCTCGACCTTTTCCCGCTTCCGACCTTCGTCGGCACCTTTCACCGCTATGCCCTGACCCTGCTGCGCCGCTATGGCGAGCGCGTCGGCCTGCCGCGCGACTTCGCGATCCTCGACGCCGACGACCAGAAGCGCCTGGTGACGCAGGCGATGGCGGCCGAGGGCGTGTCTGAGACCAGTTTCCCGCCCCGCACGCTCCTCGCGGCGATCTCCGGCGCGAAGAACCGGTTGCTGTCGCCCGCCGAGTACGAGCGCCAAGCGGGAGACTTCTTCGAGCAGCGCGTCGCCCGGGTCTACCGCCGCTATCAGGCGCTGGTGGCGCAGGCCTCCGGCGTCGATTTCGACGACATGATGAGCCTCGCGGTGCGGCTCTTCACCGAGCACAAGGAGATCGCCGACCGCCTGCGTCAACGCACCCGCTACCTGCTCGTCGACGAGTTCCAGGACACCAACCAGGCGCAGCTCACCCTGGTCGCCGAGCTCGCCGGAGCGCACGGCAACCTGACCGCCGTGGGCGACGAAGATCAGGGCATCTATCGCTGGCGCGGGGCCGATCTCGCGAACATCCTCGAGTTCGAACGGCACTTTCCGGGCGCCGCGGTGCGCAAGCTCGAGCGCAACTACCGCTCGACCGGCGCCATTCTCGACGCCGCCAACGCCGTCGTCTCGCACAACATTCTGCGCCGCGGCAAGAAGCTCTGGACAGCCGCCGGCCGCGGCGAGTCGATCGCGCTCCATCGCGCTGGCGACGAGCTCGAAGAGGCGGCCTGGGTGGTCGAGGAGCTCACCGGTCTGCGCGGCCGGCACGCCCTCTCGGAAATGGCGATCCTGGTGCGCACCAACGCCCAAACACGGGCCTTCGAGGACGAGTTCTTCCGCCATCGGATTCCCTACACCATGGTCGGAGGCGTGCGCTTCTACGAGCGCTCCGAGATCAAGGACCTGGTTGCCTACCTTCGCCTGCTGCGCAATCCGCGCGACGCCTTCTCGCTCTCGCGCATCCTCAATGTCCCGCCGCGCGGCATCGGCAAGACGACCGTGGCCATGCTCGAGGAGCGCGCCGTCCAGCTCGGGGCGACACTCTGGGACGTGCTCGAGGTCGACTCGCTGGGCAGCTTCCCGGCCCGCGCGGCGACCGCCCTGCGGAACTTCCGGACGCTCATCCAGTCGCTGCGCAAGGCCGCCGAGGAGCTTCCTCTGCCGGCGCTCCTCGACGAGGTCCTGGCGAAGACCGGTTACACCGATATGTTCCGTCGCGACAACGAGGAGGAGCAGGCGCGGCTCGAGAACATCCGCGAGTTCCTCTCGGCGGCGCAGAACTTCACCGAATCGAAGAGCTACGGCAGCGGCGAGGACGAGGACCTGCTCACCGCTTTTCTCGACCACGTCGCCCTGGTCTCCGACCTCGACGCCTGGGACGGCGAACGCGGGGTCTCGCTGATGACGCTGCACAGCGCGAAGGGCCTCGAGTTCCCGGTGGTTTTTCTTCCCGGCCTCGAAGACGGTCTTCTCCCGCACTGGAATTCCCAGGGCAAGAGCGAGGATCTGGAAGAGGAGCGGCGGCTGTTCTATGTCGGCATGACGCGGGCGAAGGAGCGCCTCCTCCTCGCCTGCTGTCGCCGCCGCCGGATCGCGGGCGCCTACCAGGATCAGCGCGAGTCGCCGCTCCTCGCCGAGGTGCCCGAGAACCTGCTGGAGATCTCCGAGAGCCCCCGGCTCTACCAGTCCGAGCGCACCCGCCCGATCGCCGAGTTCTACGGCCGTCCGGCAGCGCTCTCGCCACTTCCGGCAACCAGCTCGCACGGCCCCAAGCGCGGCAGTCGCGTCCGCCATCCGACGCTCGGACAGGGTGTCGTCCTCGAGCTCGAGGGGGAGGGCGACGACGCCAAGTTCACGATCTTCTTCGAGCGCGCCGGCAAGAAGAAGCTGATCGCGCGCTACGCCACGCTCGAGCTGCTCTAAGGCTCAGAGCGCCCCGCGCGCTGCGCGTTGGTGCTTGCCCGCCTCATTCGGCGGGGTGCTCCAGGAACTCGTCGCGCAGGAGGGCGTAGAGGAAGTTGTCGATGCGGACTCCGTGCAGCGAGAAGTAGCTGCGCAGCCGCCCTTCGCGAACGAATCCGAGGCGCTCGAGCAGGCTCTGGGAGCGCACGTTCTCCACCGAGCAGCGCGCTTCGAGGCGCTCGATTCCGACCGCGACGAAGAGCTCGGGCAGCAACTGGCCGAGCGCCTCCGCCATGAGGCGCATGCCCTGATACGCGCTCGCGAGCGCGTAACCGATCTCGGCCAGGCCGTGCTCCCAGGAGAGGATGGCGAGCGTGATCCAGCCGGCGGACTCGCCGTCGACGAGGACGATCCACTGGAAACGCTCGCCTCGTCCACGATAGAGATCGTCCAGCCGCTGACGCGCGAGATCGGCCCGGAGCTCGGCGACGGTCGTCTCCTGCAGCGGCTGGTGACGCCGCACCGACTCCTCCAGCCGCCACGCGAAGAGGTTCGCGGCATCTCCCGGGAGCGCCGCCCGAAGGGTCACCCGGCGTTGCCGCGGCTCGCGATTCGCCACCATGAGGGACATCCTACCCAAGCCGCCTTCCGATCGGGTTGACCGAAAATCGGGACAGGCACACATTTCCTCACCTCCCTCCAGGAAATGCGGGAAATGTGTGCCTGTCCCTATTTTCCTGAGGGATGATCTGGCGGTCATGAGTCTTACGCCCCTTCCGGACGACCCGGCGCGCGACCATGCGGTGGCGCCCGGGCTCTATCGCTATCGCCTCGACATTGCCTACGTCGGCACGGGCTTCGGCGGCTGGCAGCGCCAACCGAACGCTGACACCGTCCAGGCGCGCCTGGAGGCGGCGCTCGAGGATCTCGTCGGCGAGAACGTCGCGGTCGTCGGAGCGAGCCGCACGGACGCCGGCGTCCATGCCCGCGCCCAGGTGGCGCATATCGATCTCACCCGCCCGTTCTCGAACCGCGGCCTGGTCTTCGGTAGCAATCATCGACTGCCGCGCGGCATCCGGCTTCTCGCAGCCCGTCTCGCGCCGCCTGGATTCCACGCCCGCTTCTCCGCCCGGGCCAAGGAGTACGCCTATTGCATCCGCCCCGGACGCCTCGTGCCCCCGGATCTCGCGCCTTTCGTCCTCGCGGTTCCCGATCGCCTGGAGCTCGAAAAGCTCCGGACTGCCACCCTCAGGCTGCCCGGAAGACACGACTTCTCCTGTTTCGCCCTCGCCGGAGGCAGCCATCGCTCGCCGATCCGGACGCTCTTTCGCGCCGCCTGGGAGAACGAGACTGCCGGCCTCACGCTGCGTGTCGCCGGTGACGGCTTTCTGCGCGGCATGGTGCGCGGAGTCGTGGGAACCCTGCTCGAGGTCGCCCTCGGTCAGCGCTCGGTGGCGAGTTTCGCGGCCCTGCTCGAGGGCGGCGAGCGCGCCACGGCGGGGCCGACCTCCCCCGCGCACGCGCTCTTCCTGGAACGTATCGACTACGACTCTGCCGACGCTGTGGTAACTTGAATCGAATGTCCGAAACATCGTTGCGGGTCGAACCCGGATCGCTGGAAGAGACCCTGTTGCGCCAGGTCGACCTCGACCGGCTGCCCCGGCATGTCGCCATCATCATGGACGGCAACGGGCGCTGGGCGGGGAAGCGTTTCCTGCCGCGCATCGAGGGTCATCGCGCCGGGGTCTCGGCGGTCCGCGAGACGGTCGAGAGCGCCGCCCGGCTGGGGATCGAATTCCTGACGCTCTACGCGTTCTCGATCGAGAACTGGAAGCGGCCGCGCCACGAGGTCTGGACGCTCATGAATCTGCTCCAGGAGTTCCTCCGGCGCGAGATCCGGACGCTCGTCGACAACGACATCCGGCTGCGCATCCTGGGCCGGTGGCGTGAGCTCGATCCGTCCGTGATCAAGGCGCTCGAGGAGGCGCTCGACAAGACCGCGGCGGGCAAGCGGATGGTGTTCAACATCGCCCTCAACTACTCCGGACGCTGCGAGATTCTCGACGCCTGCAGGAAGATCGTCAGCGGATGGGCCGCGGGCGAACGCATCGATATCGACGAGGCGACGCTGTCGGCAGCCCTCGATACCGCCGGCCAGCCGGATCCCGATCTTTTGATTCGCACCTCCGGCGAGATGCGGGTCTCGAACTTCCTTCTCTGGCAGATCGCCTATACCGAGATCTTCGTCACCCCGACCCTCTGGCCCGATTTTCGCCTGAAGAACCTCCTCGAAGCGGTCGTCTCGTTCCAGAGCCGCGAACGCCGCTTCGGTGGCATCGAGTCCCCTGCCGACCAGGGCGGCGGGAGCGGCCGGAGCCACGCGCCTTCGTCCGCGACCGCGCAGAAGTCCAACCAGAGCTGACGCGCTGGTCTCCGGATCAGATCGATGAAACGCCTCGTCACGGCTGCGATCGGCGTTCCCGCTGCGCTCTTCGCCGTTTTCGGATTTCCGGAGTGGGCCTTTCTCCTCCTGCTGCTGGGGGTCTTCGAGTGGGCGGCGCTCGAGTTCATCGGCCTGGTCCGAGCTCTCGCCCCGCAGGCGCCCTGGCGCCTCCTGCTGCTCACCGCTCCGCTCGGCGCTCTGGCGCTCGAGCGCGCACTCGCGCTCGGCGCCCCTCTGGATGCCCACTGGCTGCTCGCCGCCGTCGCCGCGGTCGGCATCGTTCCGCCGATCGTGGTTCTGCTCACCCGCACTCCGGTAGAGCAGGCCATTCCGGCTTCCGCGGTGCTCGCCTGGGCGACGCTCTACTTCGCCGCCCCGGTGGCCAGCCTCACCATTCTCCAGCAGCGCGATCCCTGGATTTTCTTCCTCCTCCTCGCCATCGTCTGGCTCGGGGACACGGCCGCTTACTACGTCGGCTCGGCCTGGGGGAGGCATCGCCTCGCACCGGTCGTCTCACCCAAGAAGTCCTGGGAAGGCGCGCTCGCCGGTCTCGCGACCTCCCTCGTCGCGACGCTCGTCTGGTCGCTCTGGCGGCAGGGCGCCATCGACCCCGCGCTTCTCGCCGTCGCTCTGGCGACGGCGATCGCGAGCCAGGTCGGCGATCTCGTCGAGTCCCTCGTCAAGCGTGCCGCGCAGGTCAAGGACTCGGGGGCGATCCTGCCCGGACATGGCGGAATGTTCGACCGCTTCGACGCCATGTTCCTGGCAGCACCGGTCATGCTGCTCGCGCTCTGGATCGCCCGTATCGGGCCGCCGCGATGACCCAACGACTCGCGCTCCTGGGCGCCACGGGGTCGATCGGCGAGAGCACGGTCGAAGTCGTGCGGCATCATCCCGACCGCCTCTCCATCGTGACGCTCGGCGCCCACGGGCGGAATCCCGAAGCCCTGTTGGCCCTGGTGAGGGAATTTCGTCCGCTCCTCCTCGCTGTCGTCGACCCCGAGATCGCACGGCAGCTGCGGCCGGTGCTTCCGCCCGGCGTCGAGCTCGAGACCGGGCCGGCCGCTCTGCTCGCCGCCGCCACTCACCCCGCGGTCGACAAAGTCGTCGCGGCGATCGTCGGGGCCGCTGGCCTGCCGCCGGTCGCGGCGGCGCTCGCCGCGGGCAAGTCGGTCGCGTTGGCCAACAAGGAGTCGCTGGTCGTCGCCGGTCGGCTGCTGACCGAGCTCGCGCACAAGACCGGCGCCGAGATCGTGCCGATCGACAGCGAGCACGTCGCTCTCCATCAGGCGCTGCGTTGTGGCGCCCGCACGGAAGTCCGGCGTCTGGTGTTGACTGCCTCGGGAGGTCCGTTCCTGAACCGCGACCCCGCGACTTTCTCGACGATCCGCAGGGAGGACGCTCTCCGCCACCCGACCTGGTCCATGGGCGCCAAGATCAGCGTCGATTCGGCGACTCTCGTCAACAAGGGGCTCGAGCTCATCGAAGCCTCGCACCTTTTTGGCATCGATCCGGACGCCATCGACGTCGTCGTCCATCCGCGCTCGCTGGTGCACTCCCTCGTCGAGTATTGCGACGGCTCCTGGCTCGCCCAGCTCTCGCCCAACGACATGATCTTTCCGATCCAGTACGCGCTCGCCTATCCCGAACGGTGGCCGAACGCCTTCCCGCGCCTCGCGCTCGAGGAGCTGGGCACACTCGAGTTTCAGCCGCTCGACAACGAGCGCTTCCCGGCGGTCCGCCTGGCGCGCGCCGCGCTCGCGGCGGGTGAGAGCGCGCCGGTCGTTCTGAACGCAGCCAACGAAGTGGCGGTCCACGCTTTCCTCGATGGCGAGATCGGCTTCTCGGACATCCTCGCCGTCGTCTCGGATGTGCTCGCTGCCCACCTTGCCGAGCCGCTCGCCGACCTCGAAGCGGCGCTCGAGTGGGATCGCTGGGGACGCGAGCGCGCCGGGGAGGCGCTTTCCAAGCGCAACCGGTCGCGATAGTCTCCACCGCCCCCATGCTGCACCTCGCCTCCAATACAGCTGCCTTCATCTTCGCCCTCGGAGTCATCATCTTCGTCCACGAGGCCGGGCATCTGCTGGTCGCCAAGGCATTCGGCATGAGGGTGCTCGCCTTTTCCCTCGGCTTCGGCAAGCGCCTGTTCGGCTGGAAAGTCGGCGAGACCGACTACCGCATCTCGTTGGTCCCGCTGGGCGGCTACGTCAAGCTCTCGGGTGAGGAGCCGTCGGACTCGACGGACGACCCGCGCGACTTCCTCAACCAGCCGCGCTGGCAGCGCGTCCTGGTCTACCTCGCGGGCCCGGCGATGAATGCGGTGCTCTCGATTCTGCTCATCGCCGGGCTGTTCATGGTCGGCATCGAGGTGCCGGCGCTGCAGAGCGTGCCGTCGGTCGTGGGAACCGTGGAAGCGGGTTCCCCGGGCGAAGCGGCCGGGCTCCTGCCCGGAGACGAGATCGTCGCCATCGACGGCAAGGAGGTGAGCCGCTGGCAGGATGTCGCATTCCAGATTCTCACCGGAATCGGCAAGCCTCTCGAGCTCGAGATCCTGCGCAACGGAGAACGGAGCTCGGTTCGCCTCACCCCCGTGAAGCCCGCGGACTTCGACTTCGGGGATGCCGGCATCTACCCCAAGCTCCTGCCGAAGATCGGCGACGTCGTCGCCGGCAGTCCCGCCGAGTCGGCCGGGTTCCGGCTGGGCGACGAGGTGCGGAGCGTCGACGGCCGTCCCCTCGGAAGCCCCACCGACTTCGTCGACTACATCGAGAAGCACGTCGGGACGACCGTCACGGTGGAGGTCCTGCGCAACGGCGCGCTCACCAAGCTCGCCGTCGTCCCGGGGGATCAGGGGGGCAAGGGCCGCATCGGCGTCCGGCTGACGGTGGCCGAGCGCTTCCCGCCGCTTGCCGCCCTGCGCGAGAGCGTGCGCTTCAACTACGACATCGCCAAGCAGAGCCTCGCGGTGATCGGCAAGATCTTCAAGCGCGAGGTGGCCGCGAAGAGCGCTCTCGCCGGGCCGATCGAGATCGCCGCGCAATCCGGCGCCGCGGCGCGCACCGGGTTCAAGAACCTGCTCTACCTGATGGGCGTCTTGAGCCTCTCGATCGGACTGCTCAACCTGTTTCCGATTCCCGTCCTCGACGGCGGCCAGATCGGCATCCTGCTGGTCGAGAGCGCGATCCGCCGCGACCTCTCGCTCGCCGTCAAGGAACGCATCGCCCAGGTGGGTCTCGCCCTGGTCGTGATGCTGATGGTCACCGTTCTCTACTTCGATCTGTCCAAGAACCTGCTCGGCAAGTAGCCTCGTCAGGTCAGCAGGCCACGCAAGCATCGCGAGATCGCGGGCGTGGCCCTGCTCATCGTCGCCGATCGGCGTCTCGAGGATCATCGGCACCGCGCGCAGGCGGGGTTCGGCGAGCAGCCGGCGAAAGGTCTCGAGACCCAGGCAGCCCTCGCCGAGATTGGCGTGGCGGTCCTTGCGCGAGCCCAGAGCGCCGGCCGAGTCGTTCAGGTGCACGCACCCGACGAGATCGAATCCGATCTGCTCCGCGAGCTCGGCGAGGAACTCGTTCCAGCCGGCGGCGCTGTCGAGTGGATACCCGGCGGCATAGGCATGGCAGGTATCGAGGCAGATGCCCAGGCGGTCACGGTTTCGGGTCGCCGCCCGGATCGCGGCGAGATGCTGCAACCGGCTGCCCAGCACCGTCCCTTGCCCGGCGGTGATCTCGAGCAGGACCCGGGTTGGGCAGGTGCCGATCGCGGCATCCACAGCATCGAGCGAGCGCGCGATCGCCGCGAGGCCCGCCTCCTCTCCCGTCCCCAGATGCGCTCCGGGATGGACCACCAGCGCCGGAATGCCCAGCGCCGCGCAGCGCAGAAGCTCGTCGGCGAGTGCCACCCGCGAGCGCGCCAGAATCTGCGGATCCGGAGCGGCCAGGTTGATGAGATAGGCCGCGTGCGCCACCAGGGGTCCGATGGCGCCCGCCTCGTGCGCCACGCGAAAGGCCGCGCTCTCGCTTGGCGGCAGCGGCTTTCCCTGCCACTGACTCGGACTCTTGACGAAGATCTGCAGCGCGTCGCAGCCGAGCTCGGCGCCGCGGCGCAGGCCCTCGACGAGCCCGCCGGCAACCGACACGTGCGCGCCCAGCCTTGGGGAGGACAGAGGTCGCAAAGCCACGGTCATGGCGCCACTCTAGCTGCAGCCCGAGCCTTTGGCGACGGCTCCCGCCTGCTAGACTGCGCGCACCGTGCCCGGGCGTTTCGTGCGGTTCGTGCAAAGTCTGCTCTGGGGAGCTCTGCTGCTGGTCGTCTTCGCGGCCACGGCCTACCTCTCGTTCAATCTCTTCGTGCGCCGCGGCGCCATGACCGTGCCGGAGCTCGCCGGGATGACCTCCGAAGAGGCCTCCCGACTGCTGTCCGATCAGGGGTTGCGTTACCGCGCCGCCGAACCGGCGGGTCGCTGGAGCGCGGAGGTCCCGGAGGGCCGGGTCATCGAGAGCCGACCCCGGGCGGGCGGATTCGTCAAACGCGGCAGTGCCGTGGAGGTCGTCCTGTCGCTCGGAGTGCGCCTCGCGAGCGTGCCGAATCTCGCCGGCAAGGCGGTGAGCGCGGCGCAGGTGACCGTCCATGCCGAGGGGCTCGAGCTCGGAGACATCCTGGCGATTGCGAGCTCGGTCGGCGAGACCGGAACCATCGTCGGCCAGGACCCCACGCCCGGCACGAGCGTTTCGGCCGGCTCCCGGGTCGACGTGCTCGTCGCGCTGGATTCGCCGTCCGAGACCTACGTCATGCCCGACCTCGTCTATCGCCGCTATGAGCCGGTACGGCGGTACTTCGAGGGTGGCGGATTCCGGCTGGGATCGATCAAGTTCGAGCCTTACGAGGGAATTTCGGACGGAACGATCCTGCGCCAGAATCCGCTGCCGGGACATCCTCTCCGGCGGCGCGACGTGATTTCACTCGTCGTCGCCGCGGCCCAGGGAGCTCTGCCGTGATCGAAATCGCGCCCTCTCTCCTCGCCGCCGACCTCGCAGACCTCGCCACAGCGGTCCGGATCTGCGAAGCCGGCGGCGCCGATCTTCTGCACGTCGACGTCATGGACGGCCATTTCGTGCCCAACCTGACCGTCGGCGTCCCGGTCGTCGCCGCGCTCCGCCGGCACACCCGTCTGCCGCTCGACGTTCACCTCATGGTCTCCAATCCCGACCGCCTCCTGGCCGATTTTCTCGCCGCCGGGGCGAGTCGCGTCAGCGTCCACTGGGAGGCCGCGACCCATCTCGACCGTCTCCTGGCCGAGATCCGGTCAGGGGGTGCCCTGGCGGGCATCGCGGTCAATCCGGCGACGCCGATCGAGCTCGTGTCCGATATCCTCCCGTCCGCCGACTTCGTGCTCCTCATGTCGGTCAATCCCGGATTCGGCGGCCAGAAGTTTCTGCCCTATGTGGTGGACAAGGCGCGGCGCTTGCATTCGATGATCATGGCGCGCCGGCTCGACGTCTTTCTGGAGATCGACGGGGGCATCGGACTCGCCAACATTCGCTCCGTGGTCGAGGCCGGAGTGCGTACGCTGGTGGCCGGCTCGGCGATCTTCGGATCTGCCGATCCGGTCGCGGCACAACAGCAGCTGCGAAAGCTCGCGGAGGGCAGCACTTGAACCCGATCCTGATCCGGCGGCTCGCCGCGGTTGTCCTCGTTTCGACTCTGGCGGTCGCCTGCAAGTCGAGCATTCACAACGACCCGATCCTGCGGCTTTCCGCCGCGGAATCCCTCGCCGAGGGCAAGAAGCTGTTCGAGCGCAAGAAGTACGACCGCGCGCGGCCCTATCTTTCGCACGCTTTCGAGGTGGAACCCAACTCGAGCTCCGGGCGCGAGGCTCTGCTGATGGTTGCCGACTGCTACTCCCTCACCGGCAGCGCCGCCGATCTCATCCAGGCGGAGGCCAAGTACCGCGATTTCCAGAATCGATTCCCGACCAGCGATCGCGCCCCCTATGTGCAGTACCAGATCGCCTCCTCGCTTGCCCGACGCATCGAACGGGCCGATCGCGACCAGGCGGCGACGGTGAAGGCGCGCACCGCGCTCGAGGACTTGATTCGCCTCTATCCGACCAGCGAGTACGCCGAGCAGGCGCGCGTCGAGCTCGAGAAGGTGCTCGACCGGCTGGCGGAACACGAGTTCGTCGTCGGACGCTTCTATCAGCGCTACGGCGTGCCCGGAGCCACGGTGACGCGGCTCGAAGGCCTGCTCAAGGCCTATCCGAAGTATTCCGGCATGGACTCGGCGCTCTACTACCTGGCTCTCGCCTATGGCGACGTCAAGCGATCCGACGACGCTCAGGCGACCTTCTCCCGCTTGCGCCAGGAGTACCCCGCAAGTCGATTCATCGCCAAGATCCCCGGCGCGAAGTGAGCATGCGGACGCGACTGGATCTCGCGCTCGTCGGCGCTCTGCTGCTCGCGGGCGGCTGCGCGAGCAACGGACCCTATTGGAGTCGGGTGGACCGCGGCGCCGCCGAGCGCATCGAGATGCAGGAGCGCATCGCGAGTCTGGAGGCGCAACTCGCCGCAGAAAGCGGCCGCAGCAGCGCGTTGCAGGCGCAGATCGACGCCCTCGAGCGGGAGCTCGCGCGGCTCCGCGCCCGCGGCGGTTCTCCATCCTCCCCTGCGCCGGAGGGCCTCGAAGCGCCGGCGACGGAACCCGTTCCCCAGATCCGTGCGCAGATCGAACAGAGTGACCTCGGCGCGCCCGGTGAGCTCTCCGGCGAGCTCGATCACGCGGCCAATCCCCCGCCGAGCCCGACTGCACCCGAGGGAGAGTCCCAGGCCCTCTACGACCGCAGTCTCGACTTTCTGCAGCAGCAGCGACTCGCCGAGGCCGAAGAAGGGTTCACCCGCTTCCTGGCCGCGAGTGCGGGCTCCGACCTCGCCGACAATGCGCAGTTCTGGCTCGGCGAGTGCGCTCTGCGCCGCGGGGATGTCGCCGGCGCCCTGGCGCGCTTTCGTGCGGTCGTCGAGCGCTATCCGGAGGGCAACAAGGTTCCGGATGCGCTGCTCAAGGTCGGCTTCTGCCTGGGGAGCCTCGGCGAACCGGAGTCGGCCGCGACGGTCTACCGCGAGCTCCTGCTCCGGTTCCCCGAAACGGCCGCAGCGGAAACGGCCCGGCAGCGCCTGGGCACCCAATAGGACCCTCCGACGCGTCCTTCGGCTTGCAGCTAACCTCAACCAGGTGCATGGTTTCCGTGGAGAATGCACTTGACACTGTGCACACCCGCGAGTACCCTTCGGGGCAAGTTCACGGGTACGCGCCGGTTAGAAAAGGCTTTCGGAGGTCGGCTCATGGCAAATCGCCCACTTACGGTCATCGCGCTGCTCGGCGCTGTCGCCCTCGCTGGCGCTGCTCTCCAAGCGGTGGACACTCCGCCTACCGATCTCAAGTTCGTCAACGGCCACTGGACGCCCTGGCAGGCTCCACCCACCCCTGAGGGCGCCAAGGTCCACATCGTCGTGCCGGGAGACACCTTCTGGGCGCTGGCGGCGACGAATCTGGGCAATCCCTATCTCTGGCCGCAGCTCTGGGAGAAGAACCAGTACGTGCGCGACGCGCATTGGATCTACCCCGGAGACCCGCTGATTCTCGATCTTCAGGTCTCCCCAGCCGGTACGGTCGGGGCCCTCTCCGGGGGCGCCGCCACGACTGGTGAAGCGGCGGGCGGAGGAGCGGCGGGCGGAGGGACGGCGGGCGGAGGGACGGCGGGCGAAGCGGCCGAGGAGGTCGCGGGCGGCGCCGGCACTGGCGCGGGGGGCGCGGGGGGCGTGGGGGGCACGCAGGGCGCGGCTGGAAGCGCGGCCGGCGGAGGCGGAGCAGGCGGGACATCGGGGGGCAGCGGGAGCGACGCGCAGCAGATGTCGACCGGCGCAGCGGCCGCGATTCCCGGCGTCGCTCCGACGGGCGGCAAAGGGAGCGTGCCCGTTCCGCTCGGAACCCAGGACGACATCTACTGCTCCGGGTTCATCGGGACCGCGGACGAGATCTTCGGCTACTCGGTGATCGGCTCGGAATACGAAGTCCTCTCGCCGCAGCTCAAGAATCCGGTCTACGGACGGGTCGAAGGGATCTACGGCACGGTCGACACCATCAAGTACAAGCTGACGACCGGCGACATCGTCTATCTCGACGGCGGGCGCGCCGCCGGGCTCTCTCCGGGCATGTTGTTCACCGCGGTGGCAAGCGGCAAGCTGGTCCGTCATCCGGTGTCGCACGACACGCTCGGTCGGCAGTACACGTACATGGGACGTGTCCGGGTGCTATCCGTACAGGAGAGCTCCGCCATCGCCGAGATCGTCCAGAGCTGCGATGGCATCTCGGTCGGGATGAAGCTCAAGCCTTTCGAGCCGGAGCCGATTCCGCTCGCCCGCTTGACCGCGGTGCGTCCGGTCAGCGAGCCGGCGAGCAGCGAGGCTCTGGATGGCGCGGCAGTGATCGTCTCGTCGCCGGTCGATCTCGTGACGCTCGGTCAGGACCATGTCGTCTTCATCGACCGCGGAGAGCAGGACGAGGTTCTTCCCGGCGATCTGTTCACGATCTATCGCATGAACCGCAAGGCACAGCCGCCCGTGGTCCTGGGTGAGCTTGCAGTCCTCTCGGTGCAGGCCCACACGGCGGTCGCCAAGATTCTGGAGTCGCGCTACCCGGTCTATGTCGGTGACCGGCTCGAGCGCAAGTAGCTCCGTCCCAGCACGGGTTGGTGCCGCTGGCCGGCGTCGCCGAAGTGCTTCGGCTCGGCTTGCGCAGCGCAGCGTTTTGGGATAGATTTCCTCTTCGAGCAGGGTGATTCGGCTGTGAACCGACAAAACTTCAACGGCAGATTGCACCAGATCGTCGACGAGCTCGTGAGCCAGGGGCTGACCCTGGAGCAAGCTCGTCAGGAATTCGAACGGCAGTTCATTACGGCCTCTTTGCGCTCCAACGACTGGAACTACTGTCGCTCGGCGCGAAGCCTGGGAGTCCACCGCAACACCCTGCGCAACAAGGTTTCGCACTTGGGAATTGGCGGCACCGAAGGCAAGGGGAGAGCAGCCACTCCCCGCGTCGGATTGCGGCGCCAGTTCCCCAAGGTCTGACCGCAGCACCCCCCAAAAAAACCAACACACACACAGATTTTCGGCAACTCCCCCTTCACGGGAAGCGGCCCGTACGCGACCATTACAGGCCGCGCACGCTCGTTCCACACGGAGGCGACTCATGCCCACCGATCCCTTCAAACATCTGACTCGCCGCATGGTCTGGAGCGCCAGTGCCTCGATCACGCTGTTGTTCCTGACTTCGACGTCGAGCTTGCCCTCCGTCCCGGTTCCGCAGACGGAGTTCTCGCTCGAGCTCGACAAGGTCTTCGCGCACGACACCAGCGCGCAGCACGGGGGGAGCACCGCCCCACGCGCCCTAGAACCGGTTTCCGATCCGTACCGGTTGATTCAAGAGAGGGACCGGCGGCGCCGGGCCACCGACCGATACCTCGAATCGCTGCCCTTCGGACGCGAGATCCGCGGCGCCGCGCAGCGTTACGAGGTGGACTCGTTGCTTCTCGCTTCGATCGTCGAAGCGGAGTCCGGCTTCCGCCCCGATGCCGTCTCGGCCAAGGGTGCGTTGGGACTCATGCAGCTCATGCCCATGCATTTCGTCGCCGCCGACCAGCCGCTCGATCCCGCTGTGAACTTGAATCTCGGCGCGCGTTATCTGCGCGACTTGCGCAAGCGCTATGGCGGGGACCTGGAGCTGGCGCTCGCCGCCTATCATGCCGGCCCCGGGGCCATCGATCGATTCGGGGGATTGCCGCCTTACCGCGAAACCCAACGCTATATCGGTCGGGTCCTCAGGCTCTACAATGAGCACCAACGGGATGCCGGCGCGTTTTCCGCCGGGAAGCTCACTTCCGCGGGCGATCTGTCGCTGCGACGCACTGAATCCGGGGGCGGATCCTAGACGCGCTTCTCGGTCTCGGAGTCAGCGCTCGCGTCGTCGTCCTTGAGACCTTTCTTGAAGTTGCGGATCGCCTCGCCGAGCCCTTTGCCCAACTGGGGGATTTTCGAGGCGCCGAAAAGCAACACGAGAATGACGAAGATCACCAGCAACTCCGGTACTCCGAGCGATCCCATCGCGGGAACCTCCTCGAGGCCGGGCGCGCGACGAAGCGTTCGGCGCGCGCCGGTCACCGCGGATCACTCTAGCAGAAGGGCTCCGCCGCCAGCTGCGAGCGCCACCACTCCCGGAGGGGGCGGAAGACCGCGGCCGTCTCCGGCAGCGTCGCGAGATGTCGCGCGGCGCGCGTCAACGTCGGACCGATCAAGGGAACATGCTGGGGCTTGCCCTGGGCGGCAAAGCGGGCGAAGGTTCCGGCAGCCTTGAGCGTCCGCTGAACGACGGCTCTCGAGTACTGATCGCGCGCCGGCCCGGTCCTCCATTCCGCCGGCAGGAGCGCCTCCTCGAGCGCGCGGTCGGGAAAGAAGCTGTCGTTGAGAAGCGAAGCCAGGTCGTAGGCCGGCGGGCCGAGTCGGAGGTCCTGAAAGTCGATGACCGCGACTCCCTCCGGGACCGGGATGAGGTTGCGTGACATGAAGTCGCGATGGCAGGGAACCAGCGGATCCCGGGCAAGGTGATCGCAGAGACTGCCGAGCGCGACGTGCAGGCTCCGGCGCTCGCGCGCGAGGCTTGAAAGCCCCCGGGCGTCGAGCAGAAACTCGAACGTCGGCTCGAGCTCCCGCAGCAGCGCGGAGCTGTCGAGGGGCGGACTTGCGAGCTCCTCCACCGCGTCGACATCCAGCGCGGCGATCCTGCGCGCGCTCTCGACCGCGGCAAGGTAGCGCGCCTCGAGCTCCCGCGGCGGCCTGAGCTCGAGCGGCTCCTGCTTCCCGACCTCGAAGAGCGTCGCCGGCCCCAGGTCCTCGACGAGCATCCAACCCTGTTCGGAGCTCGAATGGCGGATCTCCGGGACGCGCACCCCCGCTCCGGCGAGGAGCGACCGCGCCGCGGAGAAGCGCGCCATGGCTCCGCGCAGGCTTTCCGGGTAGTGCGCCGCGAGCAGCGAACCACCGTCGGCGAGCTGTATCCGGAAGTAGAGCCGCTGGGAAAGATCGCCGGAAAGCGGCGTGAGATCGCGGAAGCCGATTCCGCCGCTGCCCAGGAAGCGCTCGAGTTCCGCCGCGATCACGGCGCAACAAAGTAGCACAGGCACCCTGTTTGACAGCGCTTTCTCGCGAGCCCGATAATCCAACCCGCTTCGGCGAGGACCGAGCTCTACATGGACGATCGACGTCTCAGTTTCATGCGCGAACTGGAGCGCGCCCTTCTCGAGGCCATCTCGGAATCGGCGGAGGTCCATCGCACACTCGACCGCATGCATCGCGAAGGCTATACGCTGCAGCTCTTTCTCGACTGCCAGCCGGCGGCCGAGCCGGCCCTCGAACCCTCCAATTCCACCGCCCGAAAGGCCGAGCCTGCCTTCCGCATCAACAGCGACGACCTCAGCCTCTTCCGGGCGCTCGGAATCGATCCGACCCGCAAGAGCCGCGCTCGCAAGTAAGAACCACGAAGGAAGCCGTGACCACCGCCTTGCCTCCCGCTCGCGAGGAGCTACTCGGCCTCGATCGCTCCACGCTGGGCGAGCGCCTGGGCCCGCTCCTTCCACGCTCCTTTCAGGTCAACCAGATCTACGACGCGATCTACCTGCGCGGTGTTACCGACTTCGCAGACATGACCGACCTCGCGCTGACGCTGCGCCGGGAGCTCGCCGCGAAGTTCTCGCTCGCGCTGCCCGATGTCGCCTCGCGGCAGGAGTCCGCCGACGGTACCGCGAAGTTCCTGCTGCGGCTTTCCGATGGCGCTTCGATCGAGACGGTCGACATCCCGGATCTCGCCCGGCGAACGCTCTGCATCTCGAGCCAAGCGGGTTGTGGTCTCGCCTGCGCCTTCTGCGTGACGGGATACTGGGGCGCGGGAAGAAACCTCTCCGCGGGGGAAATCGTCGGACAGGTGATGCTCGTGCGCAGGCTCCGCAACCTCCCCGAGAGCCTGAACCTGGTCTTCATGGGAATGGGTGAGCCGCTGCTCAATCTCGACGCGGTTCACGCCGCGCTCCGGCTGCTCTCTGAACGCATCTCGTGGCGGCGAATGACGGTCTCGACCGCCGGGGTGATTCCAGGCATCGACGCGATCGCTGACTGGGAGCGGCGACCCAACCTGGCGATCTCCCTGCACGCCCCCGACGACGCAAGGCGGAGCGAGATCATGCCGGTGAACCGCAGCTATCCGCTATCGGACCTGCTCGACGCCCTGCGCCGCTATCCCCTAGAGCCCCGGCGCAGAATTACCGTCGAGTACATTCTGCTCGCCGGATTCAACGATCGACCGGAAGACGCGCTCGCTCTCGCTCGCCTGCTGCGCAAGCTCCCGGTCAAGATCAACCTCATACCGTTCAACGCCGATCCGGTGCTGGGCGATCGATTCGCACGTCCCGACGACGCGGTCGTCAACCGCTTTCAGGAGACCCTCATCGGGCGCAATTTCACGGCGACGGTGCGGCGCACCCGGGGGGACGATGTCGGCGCCGCCTGCGGTCAGCTGCGGGCCTTCGCCCGCGAGCCGCGCCCCCGGCCGGCCCGGTCGGATCGGCCGGGCCGCGCCGGTCAACCCTCCTGAAGCGGCCCGCCGGCTCGCCGCCAGATCAGGCTCAGGTTCCGGCCCGCCGCCGTTCCCTCGCGGCGAAAGCTCTCGAGCGTCCGCGGATGACAAGCGGTGCAAGCCGCGAGGCGTCGTATCTCCCCGACTCCGCAGCGCGCGAGTTGGATCTCGGCAGCCAGAGGCAGGTCGAGATGAGGTCGACCACGCGGGCCGCGCGAGCGCACGGCGCTCGAGCTTTGTGCGACGACCGGCCGAGCGACCTCTTCCCCGACCTCGTAGCAGCAGGGCCCGATAGCCGGACCGATCCACGCGGTGACGCGGCTCGCTTCCTCGAAATGCGCCAGCGCCGCCGCGATGACGCCGGCGACGAGGCCACGCCAGCCGGCGTGAATCGCCGCGACCTTGTCCGCGGCGGCGAGGAGAACCGGCACGCAGTCGGCGGTGACCACCACCAGGGCGAGGTCCAGCGTCGTCGAGATCAGCGCGTCGCCCTCTCCGCAATTCCCCTCCCGCGCGGCAAGCACGGTCGCGCCGTGAACCTGGTGCATGCGGGCCTCGGCTCGGCCGCGTCCGGCCCACGCCGCCGGAAGAGTCGCGGCCCGCCCCCGGTCCGGGCCTCTGCCGAGAAATCGGATCTCCGCCGCGGGCGAGCGATCCTGCCAGCCAGGGATCGCCGCGCGCCACTCCGGAGCCGTGGACAACGCCGGCTCGCCGTCGGTTGTGCCGTCATGACTCACGGCGCGATTCTAATTTGGCCGCGCGCGCTGCGATACACTCGCAAGATGCCCGCCTGGGAGCCGGTCATCGGACTGGAAGTCCATGTCCACCTCAAAACCCGGAGCAAGGTCTTCTGCCGCTGCGAGAATCGCTTCGGTGCCCCTCCCAACACTCTGGTCTGCCCCGTTTGCCTCGGCTATCCGGGCACGCTGCCGGTGCTCAATGCCCGCGCGGTCGAGCTTGCGGCGACGCTGGCGCTGGCGCTCGGCTGCGAGGTCCGGGAATCCTCCGCCTTCGCGCGCAAGAACTACTTCTACGCCGATCTGCCGAAGGGCTATCAGATCAGTCAGTTTTCCGAGCCGCTGGCAGAACACGGCGCCTTGCCTCTCGTCGAGCATGGACGCGCCATCCGCGTGCATCGCCTGCACCTCGAGGAGGACGCCGGAAAGCTCCTGCACGAGTGGCCCGGCGGCGGCCGCCTGGACGACGTCAGCCTGGTGGATTTCAATCGCTGCGGCGTTCCGCTCGTCGAGATCGTCTCCGAGCCCGACATGCGAAGCTCGGCCGAGGCCGAGGACTATCTTCGCAGCCTCCATCAGGTGCTGATGTTCACCGGGGCGAGCGACGGCAACATGGAGGAGGGCTCGCTGCGCTGCGATGCGAACGTCTCGCTCAGGCGACCGGACGACGCCCGACTGGGCACCAAGGTCGAGGTCAAGAACCTGAACTCCTTCCGGAACGTCGCGCGCGCCGTCGAACACGAGATCGCGCGCCAGACGGCGAGGCTCGAGGAGGGTCTGTCCGTGGCGCAGGAGACGCGCGGCTTCGACGCCGAATCCGGCCGCACGCGACCGCTGCGCGGCAAGGAAGCCGATCACGACTATCGCTACTTTCCCGAGCCCGACCTGCCGCTGGTGCGCCTGTCGCGCGAGCGCCTCGCGGCGCTCGCGGCGGCGCTCCCGGAGATGCCGTGGCGACGCCGCGAGCGCCTCGTCCGGGAGCTGGGGTTGAGCCCGGCGGAGGCCAAGGATCTTGTGGCGGCGCGTGATCTCGCCGACTACTTCGAGGCGGTCGTCGCGGCCGCTCCCGCTCTGGTGCGAGCGGCTGCGAACTGGGTTCGAAACGACCTCGCGCGGGAGCTCAACGAGCGCCAAACGGATCTCGCGCAGGCGATCTCGCCGGAGCGCCTCGCCGAAGTATTGCGCCTGGTCGAAGGCGGTGAGCTGTCGTCGAACGGCGCCCGCGAGGTGTTGCGGTCGATCTGGACGACGAGCGAGAGCGCCGTTGCCGGCATGGACCGCCTCGGCCTCGGCCAGGTGCGGGACGAAACACAGCTCGCCGGCTGGGTGAGCGAGGTGCTGCGGGAAAGCCCGGGGCAGGTCGAGCAGTACCAGGCCGGGAAGACCCAGGTGCTGGCGTATCTCGTCGGCCAAGTGATGAAGCGCTCGGCAGGCCGGGCGGAGCCTCGCCGGGTGCAGGAGTTGATCCGCGCCGCGATCTCCGGGGATACGAACCCTGCGAACTGAACCGCACGCCGCCGTGACGGGCCGGGGTCGCCGGGCATGATCCGCTTCTTCGGCGTCTCGAAGCGCTTTCCCACCGGACAGTCGGCACTCGACGGGATCAGCCTCGCGATCGCGCGCGGCGAGTTCTGCTTCATCACCGGAGCGAGCGGCGCCGGCAAGACGACTCTCCTCAAGCTCATCTTTCGCGAAGACGTTCCGAGCGCCGGCCAGATTCTGGTCAACGGCCGCAATGTCTCGCTGATTCCGCGCGGCAAGATTCCTTTTCTCCGCCGGACGATCGGGGTGGTCTTCCAGGACTTCCGCCTCATCGAGCGCAAGACGATCTTCGAGAACGTCGCCTTCCTGCCTCGCATCCTGGGTCTCGATCACGGCCGGCAGAAGCGCGTGGCGTTCGAAGCGCTCCGCCGCGTCGGACTGTCCCATCGCATGGCCAGCTTTCCCAGCCAGCTCTCCGGGGGAGAGAAGCAGCGTGTCGCCATCGCGCGTGCCCTGATCAACGAGCCGGAGATTCTCATCGCGGACGAGCCCACCGGCAATCTCGACTACGATCTCTCGCAGGAGATCGTCCGTCTCTTCCTCGACATCCACCTGCGCGGGACGACCGTCCTGTTCGCCACCCACGATCGCGTTCTCATCGAAAGCGTCGGCCACCGGGTTCTCACCCTGGCGCACGGCAGGCTGATCGACGACCGACCGTCGCGGGTCGAGAAGTACCCGGCACCGCCGGCTCCGCTGGCTGCAGAAGACGCGGCCGCAGCCGCCGAAGCCTCGGGGGCGACGCGCACGGAGGAGAGCGGGTGAGTTTCTTCCAGGCGATCCGCTACTTCCTGCGCGAAGCCGCCGTGGGCCTCGCGCGCAGCATTCGTGTCAGCCTGCTGGCGATACTCACCATCGCCGTCAGCCTCTTTCTCTCCGGGGCGCTCCTCCTGGTGAGCGAGAACCTCGCCCGGACAGTTCGCGAGTGGCGCGCCGAAGCGCGCTTCGTGGTCTATCTCGCGCGCGAGGTCGCCGCTCCCGCCCGGGCGGAGCTGCGTGCCGTGATCGAGCACGGCCGCTGGACGGAGAGGATCGAAGAAGTCACTCCCGAGAAGGCCCGCGAGCGCTTCGAGCGCGCTTTCCCGAGCCTCGCCGAGCTCGTCGCCGAGCGCGGCGAGGAAGCGCTGCCTTTCTCGTTCGAAGCCGAGCTCAGGACCGTTCCACCGGCCGAGCTGCCGGCCTTCGAGGCCTGGGTGGCGGACCTCCGCGGCCGGCCTGGAGTCGTCATGGTGGATGCCGACCAGGACTGGATCAACCAGATCGAGACCTTGCTGGCGCTGGTGCGCGGTCTGGGTCTCGCCCTCGCCGCGATTCTTCTCGGCGCCTCCGTGTTCACGATCGCGAGCGTCGTTCGGCTGACCTCTTTCCTCTATCGCGAGGAGATCGCCGTGATGCGCCTGGTCGGCGCCACGGAGTTCTACATCCGCGGACCGTTCTACTGCGAGGGCATCCTGCAGGGCTTGCTCGGCGGATTGCTCGCTGCGGGCGCCCTGGGCGCAGTTCATCTCGCGATCGCGCCCCGGGTAGCGAGCTCGCTCGTCGCGGGCGCGCTCGCCGCCCGTTTCTTGAGCCCGTTCGAGCTCGTGGCGCTGGTGGTCTTCGGTGCGATCGCGGGCTGGACCGGCGCCGTGGTGTCGCTCTCCCGGGAAAGCCTCGAGGCGCCGGGTACCTGAATGAAAAACCCCGCGGTGCTCGAGCTCCGCGGGGTCGTCCTGCTCGAACCGGACCGGAGGAACTAGGGCAGTCGAACCACGATCACGACTCGCCGGTTCTGCTCGCGCCCAGCCTCGGTGTCGTTCGACGCGATGGGCTCCGAGCTCCCCCGGCTCTCGACCGTGATGCGATTGCCGTCGATCTGGTGGCGCTTCACCAGATAGGCCTTGGCCGCCTCGGCGCGGCGCAGTCCCAGGCTCTGATTGACCGCATCCGTTCCCTGGTTGTCCGCGTGGCCGACGATGAGCGCCGTCGCCGCGGGGCTCTGCTTCAAGCGCAGCCCGACTTCGTCGAGTTTGGCCTTGGCGATGTTCGACAGCCGTTCCCCCGAAGACGGGAACTGAACCGTCTCCGTGTTCTCCTTGGCGCGCGCGGCCTCGGCCGCCGCCTGGCGAGCCGTCTCTTCCGCCTCAGCCCGGCGTGCAGCCTCCGCGGCGGCCCACTTCTCGGCGGCAATCTGCTCCTCAGGGGAGCGCTCCGCTGCCGGCTTCGCCGCGGCGGCGGCCTGCGCGGCGGCGACTTCCTCGGGGGTCATCTTCTCCGCGGCGGCGCGCTCCTGGGCCTGCCTGGCGGCGGCAGCGGCCTGCGCTGCGGCGGCCTGTTCGGCGGCGACACGCGCCTCCTCGGCCGCCTTCTCGGCGGCGATGCGTTCCTCGAGGATCTGCTTGTGACCCTTCGCGCGCGGCGTGAAGGTGAGCCCCAAGAGACCGCCGATCGGGCAATGCTGGTCGGTGTTGGAGAGCTGGTTGAGCTCGAGGCGGAGCCCGAAGTTCACCGCCCAGTTGCCGCTTTCGCCGAACCAGTAGCGTCCCCCGGAGGTGAGGTCATAGGTATCGTCCGGGTTCGAATCGCCGCCCTGGTAACGCGTCGCCGCGAGCTCCGTGATCCAGTCGAAGCGGGAATTGATCGCGGCCGAGTAGCCGAGACCGGCCTGGACCTCCTGGGAAACGTCGAAGTGCTTGGCGGCGCCCGGATCCCGGTAACCCACTCTCGCCAGCCAGTTGGGCGCGAAATCCCAGTTGAAACCGACTCCCCAGCCGGTGCCACCCGTCACCACGCCCTGCTTGTCGTCGCCCGTCGGCGCTTCGACGAACGCGTTCACGGAGGCCGCCCGGCCCTCCTCGGCGTTGCCGAACAGGCGGAGCTTGGCTCCCAGGCGGATGTTTCCGATGCCGCTCCCGTCGATCTTGTTGCTGAAACGCTGGCCATTGACGAAGCCGGTGTGCCGATTGTCGGAGGCGACAAAGTCCTCGTAGGGGACCATGAGCGAGACCTCGAACGAGTCAGTCAGGCCATATCCCACGCTGGCGCTCAATCGGTTCCAATCGTAGTCCCAGTCGTCCGAGAGTGGCCGGGCGACACCGCCGGGTATGGGGGCCACCAGGCGGTCCCAATTGTTGTACTCGAGGCCGAGCGACCATTGACCCTGCGGCAGAGTCCAGCCGTCGATCAGGGTAAAAAGTCCGGTCTCGCCGGTTGCCGTCGGGGCCGACGCCTGCTGAGCGAAGGCCGGAATGCCCGCTGCGCAAAAGCCGACCAGAAAAGTTGCCAGTAGAATTTTCTTCATTGCTCCTCCAAGTTCGAGCGGAAAGTTCCGATCCCGAGTCTCCAATGGCGGGACGGCCGAGCCACTCTCACGCCGCACCCCGTCGAGAAGTCTAACTGCAACCTGCAAACCGGAAGGACGACTCGAATCCAATGACCTCTCCGGTAGCAAGTCCGATACCACCTATTCTAGGCCAGCGGGATCCGCCTCGGATCGCAGGGACCGGGTCCGGACGAGCGGTCGCGGGAGCGGGTGGGGTCAGGCGGGATGCAGGAGCAAACCGACCCGGTCGAGAAAGCTCTTCGCCTGGTTCGGACCGAGCTGCGCCGAAACCACTTTCTCGCTGGCCCGCACCAGATCGAGCACAGCGTCGGCCCCGCGCCCGGATTCCATCTCGGCTCGGAAGAGACGGAGGGCTCCGTCCAGCTGCCCGCCGCGCTCCTGGCCGGACATCAGCTGCTGGCCAAAGCGGTAGATCTGCTCCGCGAGTCGCACCTGGTCCTCGGCGCTCATCCGCTGGAGACGATCGATCGGCAGTCGACGCAGATCCTCGCGCAGCGCCAGCACTCCGGAGGTGAGCAGCCCGTAGATCACCTTGCAGACCTCGAAGGCGCCATGTCCCAAACCCGCGGCGATCTCGTCGATGTTCCGGCGCTCGTCCACTTTGGAGACGACCGCCCACTCCGTGGGTGAGAAGGATACGGAGCTCATCCCTTCTTGAGACGCAAAAACCGGCACCATCCGGGTCGATCCGATCTTCTTGGAGAGGATCTTCCACTCGTCGATCTGACGCGCCGCCTCCATGAGCAGATTGGTATTCGACTTGTCGATCGACTCGACATCGGACTCGGTTCCGGGGGTAAAGACGAATTCGCCCTGCAACCAGCGCGCGAGCTCATAGACCGCCTGCTCGCCGTCGAGTGTGCTCACCGCCGCGTGGATGATCTGTCCCTTGCGAAGAAAGATCTTGCCCGTTTCCGCGCCGTTCTTCAGCGTGAAGACGCCGGTCTTCCCCGACACCGCCACCAATTGGATGATGTCGGGCAACGGCAGCTCGCGAAGGCTTCCTTGAAAGGCCACAATCCCCCGTTACTTAGGTCGGCTCGAGTCTTTACCTTTTCGTCGAGAAGGAGAGCGTAACACAGCGAAAAAAAACCGGTCAAGGGAATCCAGATGCATCTAAGCCATGGATCGAAAACTACTTAGGCGCCACCGCGAGCTCCGTCAGACGGCGCAGACTCTGCCTCTGCGAGGCGCACAAAGCGACCGCCAAGGCATCGGTCGCGTCGGCGGGGAAGGCACCCTCGCCGAGCCCGAGAAGCAGTCGTACCATCCGCGCCACCTGCAGCTTGTCCGCCCGACCGCTGCCGGTGACGGCGTTCTTGACCGCGGCCGGAGCGTACTCTTCGACCCGCAGACCGCTTCGCGCCAGGGTGAGCAGCAAGGCTCCGCGCGCTTCGGCGAGGACGATGACGGAGCGCGAATTCACGCCATGGAACGGCTTCTCCATGGCGGCGAAGTCGGGGCGATGGCGCGCCAGCAGCTCTTCGAGGCCTTGGGCGAGGATGCGCAGCCGATCGGCGACGTCGGCCTTCGCCGGCGCCGACCAGCGACCCGCGGCGACCGCGCGCGCGGCTCCGGAACGGCACTCGATGAGGCCGTATCCGGTATGCAGACTGCCAGGGTCGAGTCCGAGGATGAGCATGGGAGTCATCGCGGTCAGCGAGTCGGGATCACGCCGCCGGAAGCACGCCGTGAGTCTGGGTCATCCTACGCTAAACCCCTCAGGAATCAGTGGATCGCGGCGACGCTCTGATTGACTCGCTGGAGGCAGAGTGTCAAACTCCCGCGACGTCTCTTGAGGGAGTTCCGATGTCGTTGATCCTCGTCGTGGAATCGGAAAGTCGACACGCCGAACGCGTGCGCGACGGCCTCGGGTCGGACGGCTGGCAGGTCGAAGTCGTTACGAGCTGCGAGGCTGCGGTGGCGGCGGTCGCGGATCGCGCTCCGCAGCTGGTGCTCATCAACGTCGAGCTTCCGGGCGCCAAGGAGATGCTGCGCAATCTGTCGCGCGCGCAGGGCGGGCCGGGATCGATCGCGCTTCTGCCGGAGATGGTGGGCATGGACCTCGGCCCGATCGAGGCCGACGAGACTCTGGTCAAACCGTTCACTGAGAAAGACTTGCGACAGCTGGCGCGACGCGTGGTCGCGAGCGCGCGCACGCCGCGCAAGAGCGAGGGCGAAGCCGACCAGAAGCGGTTGACCTCGCGCGAGCTGTTCGGTGACCTGCTCGCGGAAGTGGAGAGCGAAGCCGAGGCGGCGACGCCCGCGAAGGCGCCGGAACCTCTCCGGCCCGTCTCTCCGGTGCGGACGCCCCCCACCAGCCCGAGATCGCTGGAGATGGAGCAGCGCCTGGAGCGCACGCTCTCCGGGATCATCAAGGACGAGCGCGCCGCCGCTCAGCCCGCGAAAAAGAGCTCGACCAAGATCGAGGACATGCTGTCGGCGACGCTCTCCGGCCTCGACATGCCGAAGAAGATCGCTCGGTCGACGCCGGCGACATCTCCGATCACCCAGAGCGTGGCGGTGGCGAAACCGGCGGCACCGCCGGCGCCCGAGCGGCCGGCTGCGCCGCCCCCGGGTCCCCCGACCCCGACACCGGCGATTTCGGCTGCCACCGCCGCAATTCCGCTCGCCGCTCCACCTCCGCCCAAGCCGGCGCCGCCCGCGCTCGCCACCCCGGCTATTCCGCCGGCCATCCCGCCGGTCATCCCGCCGGTCAAATCGCCGGCCAAGACGGTCGAGCCGTCGACCGCTACGCGGCGACCGAGCCGTGAGATCGATCTCTCGCAGCTCGACCAACTTGCCAAGCCGCGCCCCAAGGAGAGCTCTCCGGCGGCCCGCTCCGGAGCGATCAAGGAGAGTCTCGCAACCCAGAAGGTCGCCATCCCGCCCACCTTCCTGCAGCCGCCCTCGAGCGAGTTCGGACAGTACACCCTGCTCGAACGTATCGCCGTCGGCGGCATGGCGGAGGTCTGGAAGGCGCGCATGAAGGGTGTCGAAGGCTTCCAGAAGACGGTCGCGATCAAGAAGATCCTGCCCCACCTCACCGACAGCTCCGACTTCGTCACCATGTTCATCGACGAGGCGAAGCTCGCCGCGCAGCTCAACCACAACAACATCATTCACATCTACGACCTCGGCAAGATCGGCGACGACTACTTCATCGCCATGGAATTCGTGGATGGCAAGGACCTGCGCTCGATCCTGAACAGCGCGCGCGCCGAGAGCCGTCCCCTGCCTCTCGGACTGGCGCTCCTGGTCGGCTCGCGACTCGCTTCGGCGCTCGATCATGCGCACCGGCAGAAGGACTTCGAGGGCCGCGCCCTCGGTCTCGTCCATCGCGATGTCTCGCCCCAGAACGTCCTGATCAGCTACGAAGGCGACATCAAGCTCTGTGATTTCGGCATCGTCAAAGCGGTCACCAAGGCCTCGAAGACGCAGATGGGCGCCCTCAAGGGCAAGCTCCAGTACATGTCTCCGGAGCAGGCGTGGGGGCGGCCGGTCGACGCGCGATCGGACATCTTCTCGCTCGGATCGCTGCTGTTCGAAATGCTCACCGGCCGCAGGCTGTTCTCCGGCGAAAGCGAGATGTCCGTCCTCGACGCCGTTCGCGAGGGCCGGATTCAGGCGCCGCGCGATCTCGATCCCCGTCTTCCGCTGGAGGTGAACGCGCTGGTTCTCAAGGCACTGGCGCGCGATCCCGACGATCGCTTCCACACCGCGGGCGAGATGCAGCGCGAGATCGACGGCATCCTCGCCTCGCTCAAGCCGACACCATCGCAGGCGGCCCTGGGTTCGTACCTGCAGCAACTCTTCGCGGCAGAGGCCCAGCCGAGCGCCGCGCCGGCGCTCTCCGCGGCGCTGCCCCCCTTGTCCGCCGGCGCCGCGCGTGGCGCCGCGGGCGCCGCTTCGGCGGCGGTCCCCGCACGACAGGCGGAGGTCGCGGTCGTCGCGCCGACGGGCGTTTCGAAGATCGAAGAGGCGGATGCGGGGCGCGGCCGCCGGATGCTCTGGCTCGCCATCGGCGGCGTCGCCGCCGCGGGCCTGGTCGCTTACTTCCTGCTCGCTCGCGGTCCCAGCCGGGCTCCGACGTCAGCGCCTTCACCCATCGGGACCGGATCGTCGGGAGCTCCCGCCGCGGATGCCGGCGCGGGGACCGGAGCCGTCGATGCGAGCCCGCCGTCGGTCAACGGAGCAGGCACGACGGGCGCGACGCTTCCTGCGACCGCTGCTCCCGCCGGCTCGAACGTCGATCAGCTGGTCAGCAGCGAAGTCAAGCGCCGCGAGGACGAACTGAAGAAGAAGTACGAAGACGAGCTGACCAAGCGCAAGGCCGAGCTCGAAAAACTGAGTACCAAACCGCCGGGAGCCCCGGCGCCCACCGCCGCTGCGCAGTCCGAGCCCGCCGCGACGACGTCCGCCCAGCCGGCAGGCCAGGAAGCCCAGCCGCTGACCGAGCCGGCGCCGAGCGCCCCTGCGGAGGCGCAGGCGCCGCCCAGCACGCCGCCCGAGCCCGTCGCCGAGCCGCGACCCGCCTCTGCACAGACACCGTCGATCAAGGAAGGCGATCTCGTTCGCGCCGGCGCCGGCGTGAAGCCGCCAGTTCTTGTCAGCCTAACCAAACCAGAGTATCCTCCGATGGCTCGACGACTGAAGGTGGAGGGGACGGTGGTCGTGTCCCTGCTGGTCGATGAGACCGGCCGAGTCGCAGAAACGCGCCTCGAGAGTGGCGTGTCCCAGAATGTCGGGATCAACGAAGCGGCGCTCGCGGCGGTACGTTCTGCAGTCTTTAGTCCCGCCACCAAAGACGGCGTGCGGGTGAGGATGTGGTACCAACTCAAGATTCCGTTCAAGCTGTAAGGAGAACGCATGAGCCTGAACGACCAACAGCGGAAGTTCTACGAAAACACTCTCTCGGTCACCAAGCAGGAGATTGCGGATCTCGATCGGCAGATCGAGGACGAGCTCGCCAAGGTGAAGGAGAAGCTGGCGCAGCTGCAGAATGGGAAAAAGGCGGCGCGTCAGATGTACGATGCGGCCTGTCTTCGCCTCGGAATTCCGAACGATCTCGAGGCGGAGGAAGAGGGCGCAGCCGAAATCTGATCCCGTCTGTCCGCTTTCGGGTCCGCGCTCGACGGATCCGCCAGGGGCGCTGATCGAATCGTCGACCGGCGCCCCTGTCGTTTCCCCCGCCCGATCTTGAGGGCGGGCGATCGTGTTTCCCGCTAGCAGACCCGGTCCATCATGGCCTGGTTCAGGAAAGACAAGAAACCCAAAGCCGTACGCGAGTCGCGCGAGCGCAGCACGGTGCCGGAAGGCCTGTGGCTGCGCTGCGACGGCTGTCGCGAAATCATCTATTCGAAGGAGCTCGAGCGCAATCTCCGCATCTGCCCGAAGTGCGGCTATCACTTCCGCATCGACGCACCGGCGCGAATCGCGCTCCTGCTCGACGAGCCCCAGCCCAAGACGCTCTTCGATGACGTCGTTCCGGCCGATCCGCTCGGCTTCGTCGACACGAAGCGCTATGCGGACCGCCTCAAGGCCTATCAGAAGGCGCTCGGCGTCGCCGATGCCGCCGTCGTCGTCAACGGCGCCATCGAGAAGATTCCGATTCTGCTCGCGGTGATGGACTACCGGTTCATGGGCGGCTCGATGGGCTCGGTGGTGGGCGAGAAACTGACCCGGGCCGCCGAGACCGCGCGCGACAAGAAGCGACCGCTGATCATCGTCTCCGCATCCGGAGGCGCGCGCATGCAGGAGGGCATTCTCTCCCTCATGCAGATGGCGAAGATCTCGGCCGCCCTGATGCGCCTCCGGGGGGCCGGCGTGCCTTATATCTCGGTGCTCACCGACCCGACGACCGGCGGCGTGACGGCATCTTTCGCCATGCTCGGCGACCTGAACATCGCCGAGCCCGGCGCGCTCATCGGCTTCGCGGGTCCGCGCGTCATCGAGCAGACGATCCGCCAGAGTCTTCCCGAGGGCTTTCAACGCAGCGAGTTCCTCCTCGAGCACGGATTCCTGGACCTGGTCGTTCCCCGTCCCGAGTTGAAGACGACCTTGGCGCGCTGCCTGCGCCATCTCGTCTGACGGCCGACCCCCGGAGAGAGGGCGCGATCGTGACCTCCGCCCAAGAGATCCTCGCCGGACTCGAGCAGTTCGGCATCCGGCTCGGACTCGATCATCTGCGCGAGCTGGCCGCGGAGCTTGGCCACCCCGAGCGTGTGATCCCGGCGCTCGCCGTCGCCGGAACGAACGGCAAGGGCTCGGTGTCCTCTCTGCTGGCGTCGATGGCGGGCGCCGCCGGGCTCGATGTGGGGCTCTACACCTCGCCCCATCTCGAGAGCGCGGAGGAGAGAATCTGCGTCGGGGGGCGGCCACTTTCCTCCTCCACTCTCGGCGAGCTGTTGCGGGAGGTCCTCGCCGGCGCCGGGCGCCTCGGCCACTCCAGTCCGACCTACTTCGAGGCCATGACCCTCGCCGCGTTGCTCCATTTCGCGCGGCGAGGCTGTGATCTCGCCGTGCTCGAAGTCGGCATGGGGGGGCGCCTCGACGCGACCAACCTCGCCGACGCCCGGCTCGCCGTCGTCACCTCGATTGCCCTGGACCACCAGCAGTGGCTCGGCTCGACGGTCGACGCCATCGCGCGCGAAAAAGCCGGAGTGCTGCGCCCGGGACGCCCTGCGATTCTCTCGCCGCAATGCCCCGAAGCGCTCGCGGCGCTCCTCGAGGAGGCCGCCGGGCGGGGTGCGCAAGCCGTGGAGGTCGCTCGCGAAGTCGAGCGCCTGGAGGTGGTCTTTTGCGGCCTCGACGGACTCGAGCTCGCGCTCGCGACGCGGCGGCGGAGCTACGAGCTGCGCTCCCCCCTCGCCGGGCGCCATCAGGCGTGGAATGTCGCGACGGCGGTCGTCGCCGCCGAGCGCTTCTCGGAGGCGGGACTGCCGGCGCTCGACCATGCCGCGATCGTCGAAGGGATCGCCGCCTGCAGATGGCCCGGCCGGCTCGAGGCCAGCGCAATTCCCGGGACGGGAACCACGGTCGTCCTGGACGCGGCGCACAATCCGGCCGGCTGCGCGGCACTCGTCGAGTTCCTGGTCGAGCTCGATCGCCCGTTCACCCTGCTCTTCGGTGCCCTGGCGGACAAAGACCTCGCGCAGATGCTGCCGGCGCTCGCGGCGCACGCGGACCGGGTGGTGCTCACCCGCCCCGCCTCGCCCCGCGCCGCGGAGCCCGCGGCCCTCGCCGCCCTGCTTCCGGCGACGTTCGAGGTTGCGGTCGAGCCTGACATCGCGGCCGCGCTCGAGCTCGCGCTCGCCGGCGAACCCGAGCTCGTCGTCGCCTGCGGTTCGATCTTCCTCATCGGCACGCTGCGCGCGCTCTTGCGCGCACGCGGCGATCTCGCCTCGCCGGGCTAGCTGCTCTGCCTGCCGATGCGGCGGGCGATGCGCATCACCATCTCGAGGGCCTGCTCGCAGTTCAGGCGCGGATCGACCTGGGTGAGGTAGGCGCGCGCGAGCCCGGCCTCGGCGAGACCGCGCGCGCCGCCGATGCACTCCGTGACGTTCTCGCCGGTGAGCTCGAGGTGGACGCCGCCCAGCACCGAGCCGATCCGCTGGTGGATCTCGAAAGCCTGCTCGAGCTCCTCAAGAATCTGCTCGAACCGCCGGGTCTTCACACCCTGCGCCGTCGTCTCGGTGTTGCCGTGCATCGGATCGCACGACCAGACGACGCGGCGTCCCGAACGCTCCACCGCTTCGACCAGCGGCGGCAACCGGCTCCCGATCGCGCGCACACCAAAGCGGTGAATGAGGGTCAGCCTGCCCGGCTCGTTGTGCGGTGAGAGCATGTCGATGAGCTCGAGGAGGCTCTCGGCGGACATCGTTCCGCCGACCTTGACCGCGATCGGATTGGCGATGCCGCGGAAGTACTCGACATGGGCGCCGCCGAGCTTGGCGGTCCGCATGCCGATCCAGGGGAAATGTGTCGACAGGTTGTACCAGCCCTCGCGGTGGGGAACCTTGCGCGTCTGCGCCTGTTCGTAGAGCAGGTGCAGGCCTTCGTGACTGGTGAAGAAGTCGACCCGGTTCATCTCGCCGACCTGGCGGCCCGCGAGCGTCTCCATGAAGCGCAGGGAATCGCCGATTCCGGCGACGATGCGGCGGTAGTCCTCGGCGAGCGGAGAGTGCTGAACGAAGTCGAGGTCCCAGTATTCGGGGTGATGGAGGTCCGCGAAGCCGCCGTCCACCAGGGCGCGGATGAAGTTGAGGGTCAGCGCGGCACGCTCATATCCGCGCAGCAGGAGCTGCGGATCCGGAGCGCGGTCGGCGGCGGTGAACGGCGTGTGGTTGATGAGGTCGCCACGATAGGCGGGAAGCGACGTTCCGCCCTGTTCTTCCCAGTCCGCCGAGCGCGGTTTGGCGTACTGGCCGGCGAAGCGCCCGACCCGGATCACCGGCCGTTGCGAGCCATGCACCAGGACGAGGCTCATCTGGAGCAGGACCTTGAGCTTGTTGGCGATGACCGCCGACGTGCAGTCGGCGAAGCTCTCCGCGCAATCCCCGCCCTGGAGGAGGAAAGCCCGGCCCTCCGCGGCGGCCGCGAGCTGGGCTTTCAGCGCCTCGACCTCCCAGGACGTGACCAGCGGCGGCAGCGCCGCGAGCTGGCGATAGACCTCCTCGACCTGGGAAGGCTCGGGGTAGCTGGGCTGCTGCTCGGCCGGGAATCGCCGCCACGAATCGGGGCTCCAGCCTGCCACGACGAGCTCCGCCCGATCAACCGGCGGCAGGGGCATCGTAGAGCGGGAAGCGACCGCAGAGGGTCCGTACGCGCTCCCGCACGGCGCCGTGGACCGCGGCGTCCGCCGGCGCTTGCAGCACTTCGTCGATGAGCCGCGCGATCGTGTCCATCTCGGGAGCTGCCATCCCGCGCGTCGTGACGGCGGCGGTGCCGACCCGGATTCCGGAGGCCACCATCGGCGGGTTGGCGTCGAACGGAATGGTGTTCTTGTTGACCGTGATGGCGGCGGCGTCGAGTGCGACCTCCGCGACCTTTCCGGTCAGACCGCGGGAGGCGACATCCAGCAGGAAGAGGTGATTGTCGGTGCCTCCGGAGACGATGCGGAACCCTTGCGCCGCGAGCGCCGACGCGAGCCGTGCAGTATTGGCGACGATCTGCTGCTGGTAGGCACGAAAGCCCGCGCTGAGCGCCTCGCCGAACGCCACCGCCTTGGCCGCGATGATGTGCATCAGCGGCCCGCCCTGGATTCCGGGAAAGACCGCGCGATCGATCTCCTTGGCGAACTCCGACTTGCACATCACCACCCCGCCGCGCGGGCCGCGCAGCGTCTTGTGCGTGGTCGTGGTGACGAAGTGGCAGTGCGGCACCGGCGACGGATGCAGCCCGGCCGCCACGAGGCCCGCGATATGAGCGATGTCGGCCATCAGCAGCGCGCCGGCGCGGTCGGCGATCGACCGGAAGCGCGCGAAGTCGATGACGCGGCTGTAGGCGGAAGCGCCGCAGATGATGAGCTTCGGCCGGTGCTCGAGCGCCAGGCGCTCGACCTCGTCGTAGTCGATGCGTTCGCTGGCGCGGTCGACGCCGTAGGAGGCGACCTTGAAGTCGCGCCCGGAATAGGAGAGCCGATGCCCGTGTGTCAGGTGGCCGCCACAGGCGAGGTCCATCCCCAGGAGCGTGTCGCCCGGACGCAACATGGCGAAGTAGACCGCCATGTTGGCGGAGGTGCCCGAGTGCGGCTGGACGTTGGCATGCTCGGCGCCGAAGAGCCTCTTCAAGCGTTCGATCGCCAGCGTCTCGACCCGGTCGACCACCTCGCAGCCGCCGTAGTAGCGCCGCCCGGGATAGCCTTCAGCGTACTTGTTGGTGAGGACGCTCCCGGCTGCCTCCATGACGGCGCGGCTGGCGAAGTTCTCCGACGCGATGAGCTCGAGGCCGGTCGTCTGACGGCGTTCTTCGGCGGCGATGTCGGCCGCGACTTCGGGGTCGACGTCGGCGAGGCGGCGAGCGATCATGCGGGCTCTCCATCCAGTTTTGCGGTGCGGCGCGCATGACGGCCGCCTTCGAAAGGCGTGGCGAGAAAGAGGTCGACGATCGCCTCCGCGAGCGGTTGCGCGACGATGCGGCTGCCCAGGGCGAGGACGTTGGCGTCGTTGTGCTGCCGGCACAACCGAGTGGAATAGAGATCGATGCAGGCGGCGGCGCGGACGCCGCGGACGCGATTGGCCCCGATCGCCATGCCGATGCCGGTGCCGCAGACCAGGAGGCCGCGCTCGGCTTCGCCGCTCGCGACCGCCCGAGCCACCAGCGCGGCGTAGTCCGGATAGTCCACCGAGGCGTCGGAGTGCGTGCCGAAGTCCTGTACTTCGTGCCCGGCGGCGGCGAGCCGCGCGCGAAGGTGGTCTTTCAGGTTGAAGCCGGCGTGATCGGCACCGATCGCGATGCGCATCGAGTCGCCGGGCTCAGGTGCCTTCCGGCTCCGGGGCCGGCTCCTTGGCGGGCTCCTCGGACTTCTTCGCGGCGGGCTTCTTGGCCGGCGCCTTGCGCGGCTTCTTCTCGACGGTTTCGGCGCCCTCCGGGGCGGCCTTCTTCGTCGCCGGCTTCCGTGTGGTCTTCTTTTCGGCGGCGGCCGCAGCGGGAGCCTCGGTCTCCTTCTCGCTCGGCTTCAGGGCCCGCTTCGACCCCTCGGTCCGCATCGGCTTGCGCTTGGCGACCTCGTCCTGGTTGCGTTTTCTGAGCCGCTCGAGACGGCGCTGACGGCGGCGCCGGAGCTCGCGATCTTTTTCACGCATGACTGCTTCTCCTCGACTCCAAGTGGGAAATACCGGGCTCCCGCAGCTTGCCGCAGGGGGGCGGAACTGTCAAGCGAAGGCGGCCTCAGAGCGGCAGATTGCCGTGCTTCTTGGCCGGCAGGGACTGGCGCTTGCTGCGCAGCTGGCGCAGAGCGCGGATGAGCGCCGGCCGCGTCTTGCGGGGCTCGATGACCGCGTCCACGAATCCCCGCTCGGCGGCGATGTAGGGGTTGGAGAACTTCTGCCGGTAGAGGGCGACCATCTCCGCTCGCGCCTCGGCGGCGCCCGCCCCCGCCTTCTCGAGGTCGCGCTTGAAGAGAATGTTCACCGCTCCCTCGGGACCCATGACCGCGATCTCGGCGGTCGGGTAGGCGAGATTGACGTCCGTCCGCAGGTGCTTCGACGCCATCACGCAGTAAGCGCCGCCATAGGCCTTGCGGGTAATCACGGTGAGCTTCGGGACGGTCGCCTCGGCGTAGGCATAGAGGAGCTTGGCGCCGTGCTTGATGATGCCGCCGTATTCCTGCTGCGTGCCCGGCAGGAATCCCGGGACGTCCTCGAAGGTGACGAGCGGGATGTTGAAGGCGTCACAGAAACGGACGAAACGGGCGCCCTTCAGGGAGGCATCGATGTCGAGGACGCCCGCGAGGTAGTTGGGTTGATTCGCGACGATACCGACGCTCTGATTGGCGAGTCGCGCGAAGCCGACGACGAGATTCCGCGCGTAAGTGGCATGCACTTCGAGGAACTTGCCGTCGTCGACGACCTCGGTGATCAGGCGATCGACGTCGTAGGGCTTGTTCGGGTCGTCCGGAATCAGCTGGTCCAGGACCTCCGACTCGCGATCCGGGTCATCGTCGCTCCTGCCGGGAGGCGGGTCGTCGATGTTGTTGGAGGGCAGGTACGACAGCAGCTCGCGAACTCCCATGAGACAGGCGGCGTCGTTGGCGAAGGTGAAGTGCGACACCCCGCTCTTGCCGGCGTGGGTCGCCGCGCCGCCCAGATCCTCCTTCGTCACCTCCTCGTGGGTGACGGTGCGAATCACGTCCGGACCGGTGACGAACATGTAGCTCGTCCCCTCCACCATGAGGATGAAGTCGGTGATCGCCGGCGAGTAGACGGCGCCGCCGGCGCACGGTCCCATGATGGCCGAGATCTGGGGTACGACGCCCGACGCAAGGGTGTTGCGCAGGAAGATGTCGGAGTAGCCGCCGAGGGAGACGACGCCCTCCTGAATGCGCGCTCCGCCGGAATCGTTGAGCCCGATGACCGGCGCGCCGTTCTCGACGGCGAGATCCATGACCTTGCAGATCTTCGCGGCGTTGGTCTCCGAGAGCGAGCCGCCGAAGACGGTGAAATCCTGCGCGAAGAGATAGACCAGGCGGCCATCGATCGTACCGTAGCCGCACACCACCCCGTCACCCGGGATCATCTGGTTTTCCATGCCGAAATCACGACAGCGGTGGGTGACCAGCGCATCGATCTCGACGAAGGAACCGGCATCGAGCAGCAACTCGACCCGCTCGCTCGCCGTGAGCTTGCCGTCCTTGTGCTGACGCTCGATCCGCTCCGCGCCGCCGCCGGCGGCGGAAGCCGCGAGGCGTCTTTCGAGGTCGGCGATCAGCTCGTCGCGCATGAGCAGCAAGCCTATCGCCAAGCGGGGCCTTCCTGCATCAGAATCGGTCGCAGACCTTCGCCAGGCGGCGGCTCGAGGAGACGGCGATGACCCAGGACGAGGAACAACTTCATCTGCTCTCTGTCTTCCACTACGTTCTCGCCGGGATCTCGGCGCTCTTTTCGCTCTTCCCGTTGATCTACTTCGGCATGGGACTCGCCATGATGGCGGGCATGGGCGGCGCGAAGCCCGGCGAGCTCGCTCCCCTTCTCGGCGGCTGCTTCATGGCCGGCATGGGCGGGCTCTTTCTGGTTTTCGCGGTCGGCTACGCCCTCTCCCTCTTCCTCGCGGCACGCTTCCTCGCCCAGCGCCGGCGCCATACCTATTGCGTCGTCGTGGCCGCGATCTCGTGCTGTTTCACGCCGCTCGGAACGGTCCTGGGAGTCTTTACGCTGATCGTGCTCTTCCGCCCCTCGGTCAAGCTCCTCTTCGGCGTCGCCCCACCGCCCTCGCCCGCCTGAGCTCGCCCGGGGCCGCCCGCCGGACCCGCGGAGGCGCTCGAGCAGCTTCTTGCCCCGAGGCGCAGGCGTTTGTTAGACTTTCCACCGTCGCGGCAGGGCTGCGCGATCGCAGTTCACCGAGACGGACCCCAGCAATCTCGAGCTTGCTTGCGGGCTCATCGACCCAGGGCTCATGGCCGACGAACGCGACGATCAGGGCGGCCGGGTCGATCCACGGGATCGACAGCCCTGGATGCGACTGGCCGGTTCGGGGGTGGAGCTCGCCGCCGCAGTGGGTGGGTTCTCGCTTCTCGGGTACTGGATCGACCGCCACTACGGTTCGAGTCCCTGGGGCCTCCTGGTGGGAGCGCTTCTCGGCCTCGTCGGCGGGTTCTATAACCTGGTGAGGGCCACTTTCGCGGCCTCCCGTGAAGCGCGGCAGCTGGACGAAGAGTCGCGGGAGGAGCGCCGCAAGCTGTGACCGGAGCCCGGAGACTCGAGATCTGGCTCGGCTTCGCGGGCGTGGCCTCCGCAGCCACCGTTCTTCTGGGCGCCCTGGGTCAGGTCGTCGCAGGCCGGATGGGAATGCCGGATACCGGCGCCGTCTGGGCCGGTTGTCTCGCGAGTCTCGCGGGAAGCCTCGCCGGGGCGGTGCCGCTGGCGCAGGAGATCGCCGGCAGGGGGCTGGCGGAGAGAGCGGATGGCTCGCCGATCGCGCTGATTGCAGCCATCGGCAAGGCAAGCCTGTTCCGCCTCCTGGGCGCGCTGATCGCGGGCCTCGCCGCCGCCACGAGCGGGCGCTGGGACCGCAGGACGCTGTTGTTCGCGCTCGCCGCGAGCTACTTCGCGCTGCTGGCGGTCGAGACTTGGTGGTTGCTGGGCCGGCTGCGCTCGACGCAGACGTAGAAGCTTGGGCACGACGATCGGAGACCTGCTAGATGGCGCCTGAAAATCCACTCAGCCACGTGATCCAGCACCCTTTGAAGGAGATTCCGGCCCACCTCGGAATGCTCACCCCCAAGGGCGTGATCACGGTGCTCTCCGATCAGATCGTCATGATGATCGTCGCCGGGCTCCTGCTCGTCTTCGTGATGCCCTTCCTCTTGCGCCGCCGCAGCTCTGCGGACCCGATCGCGCGGCTGGTGCCCACCGGCTTCGCGAACTTCGTAGAGACCGTCTGCCAGTACCTGCGCAAGGAGATCGCCGAGCCGGTTCTCGGGGTGCACACCGACCGATTCATCCAGTACGTCTGGAGCGCTTTCTTCTTCGTCCTGACCGTGAACCTCCTCGGACTGCTCCCGCTGCACCCGATTTCGGCTCTCTTCGGCACGCACATCGGCGGAGCGGCCACCGGCAACATCTGGGTAACGGCGACCCTCGCGCTCCTCACCATGATCCTGATGGTCGCGAACGGCCTGCGCTTCGGCGGCATGGCCTACGTCAAGCATTTCTGTCCCGGTCCGCTCTGGCTCGCGCCGCTTCTGATACCGGTCGAGATCATCGGTCTCGGCGCCAAGATCTTCGCGCTCGCCGTGCGACTCTTCGCCAACATGATCGCCGGCCACATCCTCCTGGGAGTGCTGCTGGGCCTGATCTTCTCGGCGGTGAAGGCGCTCGGCACCGGCGCCGGCCTCGGCGTTACCGCCGTCATCGTGGTGGGCAGCGTCGCCATCACGCTGCTCGAGGTTTTCGTCGCCTTCCTGCAAGCGTTCATTTTCACGTTCTTGACCGCCCTCTTCATCGGCATGTCGGTGAACGTCCATCACGACGATCACGCTGCTCATTCCGCGGAAGTGGCGGTCCACTGATCCCGAGTCTCCCGGCAACTTTCGACCACCCTCCGTCCACGAAAGGAAGCACACCATGTCTCGCAAGAACTCCGCCCGGCTCGTCCTGATGCTCGTCGCCGTTGGTTTCGTCCTGATGTTCGCCCCCGCCGCCTTCGCCCAGGAGGGCGGTGCCGGCGCGGCCGCGGCCTCTTCGGCCGGCCTCGGCAAGATGGGCGGCGCGATCGGCGCCGGCCTCGCAGTGATCGGTTGCGGCCTCGGCATCGGCCGCGTCGGCGGCAGCGCCACCGAGGCCATGGCCCGCCAGCCGGAGGCGGCCGGCCAGATCAACACCGCGATGATCGTCACCGCCGCGATGATCGAGGGCGCCACGCTCTTTGCCGTCGTCGTCGGCTTGCTGGCGGCGCTCTGACGCCGCCGGATGAAGTCCGCATGAAGATCGAACGCACGCTCTCGCTCGCCACCGCACTCGCTCTTTCGGCCGCGCCGATCCTGGCGTCGGAGGAGGGCGGACAGGGCGGCCCCTTCGAAGGCAATATCGGCAACGCCCTGTGGACGCTGGTCATCTTCGGCCTGGTGATCCTGGTGCTCGGCAAGTTCGCCTGGAAACCGATTCTGGGCGGCTTGCAGCAGCGCGAGGATTTCATCCGCACTTCGCTCACCCAGGCGAAGCAGGATCGCGAGGCCGCCGAGGCGCGGCTCAAGGAGTACTCCGACAAGCTCATTGCGGCGCGCTCCGAAGCGACGGCGATCGTGGACGAGGCGCGCCGGGACGCCGAGGTGGTGAAGCGGCGATTCCAGGAGGAGACCCGGACCGAAGCGAATCTCACCATCGAGCGCGCCAAGCGTGAGATCGGGCTCGCCAAGGAGACCGCGGTCAAGGAGCTCTATTCTCTGACGGCGCAGCTCACCACCCAGGTGGCGGGCAAGATCCTCGAGCGCGAGATCCAGCCGGCCGACCACGAGCGCCTGATCCGCGATTCGATTCGCGCGCTCGCGGACGAAAAGAGGAACTGAGATGGCGAGCAGCAAGGCCGGGGAACACTCGCTCGCCCGCATCTGGAGCGATGCGGTTTTCAGCCTCGCCGCGAAGCGGGGGGTGGAAGACGGCCTCCTCGAGGAGTGGCGCGGCCTGGTCGAGCTGCTCGACCGCGACAAGGGCCTCGAGGCCGTGCTCGCGAGCCCTCTCGTCAACAGCGAGGAGAAGCGGCAGCTGATCGAGAACGGCTTCCGCGGCAAGGCGAGCGATCTCTTCGTCGACACCCTCCAGGTCCTGCGCAGCAAGGGTCGCCTGGGGCTCGTGCGCTTCGTCGCAGTCGCCTTCCACGACGCCTGGATGGCGAGCAAGCATCAGGTGGAAGTCCGCGTCACGAGCGCCGTGCCGCTCTCGCCGGAGCTCCGAGCGAGTCTCGTTACGGCCGCGAGCCGCTTCGCCGGACGGCAGGCGCAGCTCGTCGAGAAGGTCGACGCCAGCCTCCTGGGCGGCCTGGTCGTGCGCGTCGGCGACCAGAAGTTCGACGACAGCGTCGTGTGGGAGCTCGAGTACCTCCAACAGGCTTTTCTGGCCCGCGCCTCGCGCGAGCTCTTGAGTGGCCGGGACTACGTCAACAACAGCGAAGAGTCTTCGCGGGGAGTTTGAAGGATGCGATTCAGGGTCGACGAGATCTCTTCGGTCATCAGTGAAGAGATTGAACAATATCGGCAACATGTCGATCTCTCCGAGACCGGAACGGTCCTCGAGGTCGGTGACGGCATTGCGCGGGTCTACGGGCTCTCGAACGCCATGTCGGGCGAGCTGATCGCCTTTTCGAACGGCTCCATGGGCCAGGTCTTCAATCTCGAAGAGAGCTCGGTCGGCATCGTCATCCTCGGCGACTACCTCGAGATCAAGGAAGGCGACGAAGTCCGGCGCACCGGCGAGCTCGTTTCCGTGCCCTGCGGCGAGGCGATGATCGGCCGGATCGTCGATCCGCTCGGACGTCCACTGGACGGCCTGGGCGTCATCGAGACCCCGCACCGGCGACCGCTCGAATTCAAGGCCCCCGGCATCGCCCAACGCCAGCCGGTGAACGAGCCGCTGCAGACGGGCTTGAAGGCGATCGACTCGATGATTCCGATCGGCCGTGGCCAGCGCGAGCTGATCATCGGCGACCGCAAGACCGGCAAGACCGCGATCGCGATCGACGCCATCATCAACCAGAAGGGCACCGGCGTCATCTGCGTCTACGTCGCCGTCGGCCAGAAGGAATCGACGGTCGTCGGCCTGGTCGAGAAGCTGCGCGAGCACGGCGCCATGGACTACACCATCGTGGTCTCGGCCTCCTCCGCCGACCCCGCGCCGCTGCAGTACATCGCCCCCTACGCCGGCGCGGCGATGGCCGAGTACTTCATGTACAAGGAGGGCAGGGCCACCCTCTGCGTCTACGACGACCTCTCGAAACAGGCGGCGTCCTACCGGCAGTTGTCGCTGCTCCTGCGGCGCCCACCCGGTCGCGAGGCCTACCCCGGAGACGTCTTCTATCTCCACTCCCGTCTCCTCGAGCGTTCGGTCAAGCTGCGCGAGGAATTCGGCGTGGTGGCGAAGGACGCCCCGGCGGACCTCGTCGATCGCGCCAAGGTGGTCAAGCACCCGCTGGGGCTCGCGGCCCCGGCCGAGTTGCGGCCCGACGACGAAATCGGCCTCTACCATCGCGCCCACGGCCAACACGTCGCCGAAGCCTTCCTCGCGACCCTGCCGGACAAGGAGAAGTACAGGGTGCACCGCTTTCCCGATTCCGGCGGCTCGATGACCGCGCTGCCGATCATCGAGACCCTCGAAGGCGAAGTCTCGGCCTACATTCCGACCAACGTGATCTCGATCACCGACGGACAGATCTACCTCGAGCCCGACCTGTTCTTCGCCGGCGTCCGGCCGGCGGTGAACGTCGGCATCTCGGTCTCGCGGGTCGGCGGCAACGCCCAGCGCAAGGCGATGAAGAAGTTCGCCGGTTCGCTTCGTCTCGACCTCGCGTCGTTCCGCGCGCTCGAAGCCTTCTCGCAGCTGGGCACGGACCTCGACACCGCGACGCAGAAGCAGCTCGACCGCGGCAAGCGCATGGTCGAGCTCCTCAAGCAGCCGCAGTTCCGGCCCTACCCCATCTTCGAGCAGGTGATCTCGATCTTCGCCGGCACCCAGGGCGTGCTCGACGACCTGCCGGTCGCGAGCGTGCTCGCGTTCGAAGCCGAGATGCTGAAGCACGTCCGCCACGAGTTCCCGGAGATCCTCGAGGAGATGGAAAAGTCCGGCGATCTCCCGGAGGCGCTGGCGAAGAAGCTCCTCGGCGTGCTCAACGACTTCAAGACGCAGTACGTGGCGACCGGCGCCAAGAGGCCGGCCTAGGGCCATGGCGAATCGCCGCGTCCTCGTCAAGCGACGCAAGTCGATCCGCAACATCCGCAAGATCACGCGGACGATGCAGCTGATCGCGACGGCCCGTTTTCAGGCGGCGTTCAACCGCGCCGTGGCGTCGCGCCCCTATACCCAGAAGCTCGCCGAGCTGGTGGCCGATCTCGCGCGCGCGGCGGACGGGCTCGACCACCCGCTGCTCAAGACCAGGAACCCGGCCGCCCCCGCGGCGGTCGTCGTGGTGACCTCCAACCGCGGACTGTGCGGCGGCTACAACGCGAGCATCCTGCGCACCGCGCTCGCCTTTCTCGACGAACGCCGCAAGAGCGCGCAGCCGACCGAAGTCTCCGTCTTCGGCAAGAAGGGGAATGCCTATTTCAGGTTCATCCGCCAGCCGTTCACGGCGCCTGTGACCGAGATCGGCGACACGCCGCGCTTCGAGCATGCGGAACCGATTGCCAACACGCTCATTCAGCGTTTCCTCAACGGCGAGATTTCGGCCGCCTACGTCACCTACATGCGCTTCCACTCCGCCAGCAAGCAGCGCCCCGAGACGATCCAGCTCCTGCCGCTCGCACCGACCGTGGCCGCGGCGGACCCCGCCGGCGGCACCAAGGCGCGGGCGGTGAACTACGAGTTTCGCCCGGAGCCCAAGGCGCTGCTCGACGACCTCCTGCCGGCGGTCGCGCGCATCCAGCTTTTCCAGGCCTTCCTCGACGCCGCCGTCTCCGAGCAGATCGCCCGGATGGTGGCGATGAAGGCGGCGACCGAGGCTTCCGAAGAGATGATCAAGACCCTGAGCCGCCAGTACAACCGGGCGCGCCAGACGCAAATCACCATGGAACTGCTCGACATCGTCGGCGGCGCGAATGCGCTCGCCTGACGCTGTCCGAAACGACACCCAGCGATTCGCCAGATTCGCAGCGAAAGGTTGAGCGACATGTCCAGCCCCAACGTCGGACGCATCACCCAGGTCATCGGCTCCACTCTCGACGCTCACTTCGCCGAGGACAGCATGCCGGCGCTCTACAACGCCCTCTCCGTCCAGGTCGAGCGCACCGTGCTCGGCGAGAAGACGAAGGAGACGCTGTGGTGCGAGGTCGCCCAGCACCTGGGCGGCGGACAGGTGCGCGCGGTCTCGCTCGGCTCGACCGACGGCCTGCAGCGCGGACAGGAGATCCTCGACACCGGCTCGGCCGTGACCGTGCCGGTCGGCACTCGAAACGCTCGGCCGGGTGTTCAATCTGGTCGGCGAACCGATCGACGACCGCGGTCCGGTCGCCGCCAAGGCCCGGCGCGCCATTCACCAGATGCCCCCGGACATGGCCGACCTGTCCACGAAGACCGAGATCTTCGAAACCGGCATCAAGGTCATCGACCTGCTCTGCCCCCTGGTGCGCGGCGGCAAGACCGGCCTCTTCGGCGGCGCCGGCGTCGGCAAGACCGTCATCATCCAGGAACTGATCGCCCGCCTCGCCCGCTTCCACTGCGGCTACTCGCTGCTTCGCCGGCGTCGGCGAACGCACCCGCGAAGGCAACGACCTCTGGCTCGAAATGCAGGAGGCCAAGATCGGCGACACCGGCAAGCGGGTCATCGACCAGACCGTGATGGTCTTCGGCCAGATGAACGAGCCGCCGGGCGCGCGCCTGCGCGTCGCCCTCTCGGCGCTCACCATGGCCGAGTATTTCCGCGACCAGACCGGCGCCGACACGCTGCTCTTCATCGACAACATCTTCCGCTTCACCCAGGCCGGCTCCGAAGTCTCGGCGCTCCTCGGCCGCATGCCCTCCGCCGTCGGCTACCAGCCGACGCTCGCCACCGAGATGGGCGAGCTGCAGGAGCGCATCACCTCGACCAAGCGCGGCGCCGTCACCTCGATCCAGGCGATCTACGTTCCGGCCGACGACTACACCGACCCGGCGCCCGCCAACGCCTTCACCCACCTCGACTCGACGGTCAACCTCGAGCGCTGCGATCGCCGAGAAGGGCATCTACCCGGCGGTCGATCCGCTCGCTTCGTCGAGCCGCATCGTGACCGCCGAGATCGTCGGCGAGCACACTACCGCGGTCGCCGCGGCGCGTGCAGCAGATCCTGCAGCGCTACAAGGACCTGCAGGACATCATCGCCATTCTCGGCGTCGACGAGCTCTCCGAGGACGACAAGCTGATCGTCCGCCGGGCGCGCAAGATCGAGCGCTTCTTCTCGCAGCCGTTCTTCGTCGCCGAGCAGTTCACCGGCTTCGCCGGCATCTACGTCAAGCGCGAGGACACCATCCGGTCGTTCGAGGAGCTCTGCGACGGCAAGTGGGACCACCTGCCGGATCAGGCGTTCATGTACGTCGGCACCGTCGAAGAGGCGGCGGCCAAGGCCGAGAAGATGGCGGCGGCCTGACGATGCCCGGCGCGTTCCACCTCGCGGTCGTGACGCCCGAGCGGCAGGTCTTCGCGCTCGAGGCGAGGTTCGTCGCCTTCCCGGCCTACGACGGCGAGATGGGCATCCTCGCCCAGCGCGCGCCGCTTCTCGCCAAGCTCGGTTCGGGGCTCCTGCGCGTCGAGGAGGCGGGTGGCGCCAAGCACCGCCTGTTCATCGCCGGCGGCTTCGCGCAGATGGTCGACAACAAGCTGACGCTCCTCACCGAGGAGGCGCTCGAACCGGAGAAGATCACCGCCGCGGCCGCGCAGAAGAGCCTCGCCGACGCCGAGAAGCTCCCCAACCGCAGCGAACCCGAGAACGCCCGCCGCGAAGCCGCCCTCTCCCGCGCCCGCGCGATGGCGCATCTCGCCTCAGCCTGAGACCGGCGCTTGAACGCCCCGGGAGAGGGTCCGCGCTCGGAGTACGACGAGCTGTTCGGCGATCCGGGCGAGGAGGAGCGCAGCGCGGCGGAGGCCGCCGTTGTCCGGCGGGCCTTTCGCGAAGCAGCCAGTCCCGTATCTTTCCTCTCCCCTGCCCTGGTTCTCGTGGGCCGTCATCCTGCCTGCGGCAGCGCTCCTCACCCCGATCGTCTTCTCCACCGCGCGCGAGGCCGGAGTCGTCGTCCTCTGGTCGCTCGCGATCCTCGTCGGCGGAGCCATCGAAGGGGCCACGATCCTGCGCCGGCGCGCCCGGCGGGGGCGCTCGAGCCTCGGGGCCTGGGCCATGCGCGCGCAGGGAAATCTCTCCCTGGTCGCCGTGGTGCTCTCCGGACTCCTCGTCTGGATGGACGGCGCGCGCTGGCTGCCCGCGCTCTGGTTGCTGCTCCTCGGCCACAACCTCTTCGCGCTCGGAGGCCTCGCCTTCGCGCCGCTGCGCACCGCCGGGATCCTCTATCAGCTGGGGGGGCTCGTCGCTCTCGTCCCGGGCTCGCGGCCGCTCTGGGCGATGGCCGCAGCGACCGCGCTCGGCAACTTCTGGATCGGACTGGGTATTGCCCGTAGTCGCGCCGATGCCGCGCGCGAGCTCGCCCGGAACGGCGTGCCCTAGCTCAGGCGGCGAACGGGCCGGAGAGCGGGATCTCGTAGGTCGAGGTACCGCTCATTCGATCGACGAGAGATCGGCCGGACAGAGCCAGGAGGCCCGGAAGTCCGAGCAGCCCCCAGGTCAGCCAGAGCCCCAGCCAGCGCATCGCGGTCTGACCGAAGGAAAGCGGCTCCGTCACCTCGCTGCGCGCGATCAACCCGCACCACGCCATGCCCGGAGTCTGGCCCCAGAAGGCCAACGACACCACGCAGTAGAGGAACGAAAACGAGAGCAGGAACACGAGCAGGGCCGGAAGCGATTCGAGGCTGAGATGCGCTCCGAGCCCGGCCGCCCCGACCGCGGCAGCGGCCCCGACGGAGAGCAGGATCGCCAGGTCTCCGAAGCCCGCGCGTAACCTTCGAGGGAGCGGAGCGAGCGGCGCAGGCTCCGGAGCGGAGCTCTCCCGGGCGCGGGGTCGCGGCACCGGAACCGGTCCCCTCGGCGCCTCAGCCGGTACCGCCGCAGAGAATGGTTCCGCGACGGTCGAGCCCGGCCGGATCGCGGCGAGCTCCTCCTCACCGAAGAGCGGCATCGACTCCGGCCGCGAGCCCCGACGCCCAGCGCGGCGCGGCGTGCTCTCGGCCGCCGGCGCCTCGGAGATGGCACCCATCGAAGCCGGCGGCGGGCCGGAGAGCGGCAGGTCGAAAAGCACCGGATCTTCGGGCTCGTGGGTCATCGCGCGGGGAGGTGCCGGACGAAGATCTCGAACAGCAGGTCTTCGTTGCGTTGACTGTAGACGGCGGCGAAGGACTGCAGGCGCTTGAGCGGTTCGTCCGCGGGGTCGATCGCCAGGGCTTCCCTGAACTTGTCCGCTGCCGCCGTCGGATCTCCGCGCTGGAGGTCCAGCAGCCCGAGGTTGTAATACGAGTCGACGATCATCTGCTGGATGTCCCGGTTCGCCGGCTCCGCTTCGCGCCGCCGCCAGAGTCGATTCAACAGGAAATCGAACTCCCCGTCGCCGTAGAGCTTGCGCTCCTCGGCAAGCGGCATGAGCCCCTGTTGCGCCTTGGCCTTGAGCTCTTCGAGGCCGGGCTCGAGCGGCAGGATCGCCGCCGCCTCGGCGAGCCAGCGATCACAGCGCAGAAACTCCTGTGCGCGGCAAGCGCGTTCAGCGTTGGCGGTGAGCTCCTGGCGTTTTGCGAGCAGCTCCGGAGCGAGCCCCGCCGGCACCGGCTCGGCAGGCTTGATCAGCGCCTCCCACTGCGAGATGAGTGACTGCGCCTCGGCGTACTGCGGCTCCTGGGGCGGTAGACGGCGCAACTGCGCAATGGCGATCGCCGTCTTGCCCTCACCATGCAGCGCCTTGGCGTGCGCGATGAGGTCGACCACCGCCGGGGCCGGAGCCTGCAGGGGCTCCTGCGAATTCGGGAAGAGACTCGCGCGATTCTTCAGGAGAAGCCAGCCCCCCGCGAGGAGCAGCACGAGCACGGCGCCACCGATCCAGAGAAAACCGCGCGCCGGCGCGGCACTGCGTTTGACCGCGACGGCGAAATCCGAGCGCTCTTCGCTTCCCCGGGAACGCTCCGCGCCCGGTTCCGGCGGCACCAGGATCTCACCGCTCAACTTCTCGCGCGGACCGCGCCGCGCGCCTTCCGCGGTCGCGCCCGGCGCCTCGCCCGCATGCGCCGGCACAGCCGGCGCGCTGGAACCGGCGCCGGCAGCGCTCGGCGCGCCCACCTGCCGGTCGCGGATCTTGTCGAGAAACTCCTGCGCCACGAAGTAGCCCGGAGAAAGCTCGAGAACCCGGTTGAAGGCGGTCTCGGCGGCCTCGAACGCTCCACTGTCGAAGCGCGCCACGCCTTCGTGGAAGATCTCTTCGACTTCCCGCTCGCGCTCGGCCTTGAGCTGGCGCGCCTTCTCGATTCGCCGGGCCGCCTCCTGATGGTCGATATCGATCAGGAAGATCCGCGACCAGGCATCGATGGCGCCCTGGAAGTCGCCCTTCTCGCAGGCGCTCTGACCGGTTTCGAGCAGCTCCTCGATGCGTACCGAGTGCTCGCCCGTGGCGCCCGACGCGCTCTCGCCCTCAGCTCCGGCCGAATCGGCAAGGGCGTAGTCGTCCTCGGCCATCGCGCTGAACGAGAAATCGACTTCGGGCAGGTCGAGATCGCCCGCCGGCTCGGGGACCGGGGCCTCCACCGCGGACTCCTCTTCCATCTCGATGCCGCGGCGGCGGGCGCCCATGGAGCGGCCGGGATCGCTGTAGTGCTTCTGCGCCTCCTCGAGCGCCGCGAGCTCGGGATGCTCGGGATCGAGGGTCCGCGCTTTGCGAATGAGCCGCTCTGCCTCCTCTTTTTCGCCCGTCTGCATGGCCTGGCGGGCCGAGTCCACGAACGTCTTGACATAGGGGGCGGCCTCGAGCCGCGCATGGGCCTGCTCGACGATCTGGCGCAGCCGCGCGTCGGCAGCCACGGCGCGCTTGTCGCGGTCAGCCTCGGAGATGAGCTCCTCGAAGCGACGCTCCTTGAGCAGGCGCGCCAGGCGATCCTCCAACCGATCGGCGCCGGGGGGAGGGGCGAGGGAGGGAAACGCAGCGTCCTCCGGCAGATCGAGAGAAAGGTCTTCGAAAGGCGACGGCTCGCCGGCACCGGCCTGCGGTGGCGCGGCGTGGGTGCCGGAAGCAGCAGGTGAAGCGGTCGCGGATGGCGCGACGGAACCGAGCAGCTCCGCGAGCTGCGGCCCGCTCCTGCCGGCCTGAACGAGCTGCTGCAGCGTCCGCGCCGGGCCGAATTGCGGGTCGAGCCGCAGGATGAAGTCGCAGCCCAGCAGAGCCTCCTGGCGATTCCCTTTGCTCGCGAGCTCCAGGGTCTGCTGGAAAGTGGTCAGAATGCGCTGCTTCACATCGGAAGCGAGGGCCGGGTCTCCGGGGTAGCTCATGGGTCGCGAAAGCTCCTCGGTATGCTAGCAAAGGCGGTCCTGCGCGACAACGCGGCCACAGGAGCGACGGCGGAGATGGCGGTGGCGGGAGCGCCTGGACGCCGCCGTTTCACCCGGCGGCGGCAACGGCGTCGGCGAGGCGCCGCGGCAGGCCTCCGAAGGACCCCGACGACATCGTCGAGCACGACATCCCCAGCTCTCGCCTCGGCGAGGACCCGGGCGGCCAGCGACTCGAGGTCGTCCGCCACCACGCAAGGTGTACCGGCGCGCGACAATCCGGCCGAGAGAGCCGCGAGATCGAGCCGATCCTCGGGTGCGAGGCGGTCGCGGTGGAAGATCGGAGCAAAGAAGGCGTGGTCTGCGAGCGGAAAGCACGGGCATAGCCCGCGAGCAGAAAGGCGCGCCCGGCAGTCAGGCTGCGCGGCTCGAAGCAGGCGAGAAGACGGCGGCCGGGAAAGCGCATGCGCATGCTGGCCAGGGTCTTTTCGACCGCCGTCGGATGATGCGCGAAGTCGTCGACCACGACGATACCGCCGTGATCCGCGAGCAGCTCCTGCCGGCGTTTGACGCCCCGGAAGCCGGCCAGCGCTGACCGCAACTCGGCGACGCCCAACCCCTCGCGGCGTCCGGCCGCCCACACCGCCAGAGCGTTGACCGCGTTGTGCACTCCCCAGAGCGGCATCGCGATCTCGACCGCCTGGCCGCTTTCGTCCCGGAGCCGAAAGCGGATTCCCGCCGCGTCGGAGTCGGGAACGCCGAGCAACCGGACGGCGTTGGCCTCGTCTTCGCCGTAGAAGACGACGCTCGCCTGGGCCGCGCCGGCGAGAGCGCGCACCTCGGCACTGTCGCCGCAGGCGACGACCAGGCCGGAAGCGGGGACCAGCGCGATCAGCCGGGCATAGGCGGCGGCGAGCGCCTGGGGACTGGGATAGAGGTCGGCGTGATCGTACTCGACCGAGGTCAGCAGCAAGGTCTCCGGCCGGTAGTGCAGGAACTTCGCGCCGCGGTCGAAATAGGCGGCATTGTATTCGTCGCCTTCGACGACGAAGCGCGGACCGCTTCCCCGGCGAAAGCTCACGCCGAGATCGATCGGCACGCCGCCGATGAGGAATCCCGGATCCCGACCGCACTGCGACCAGACCCAGGCCGCCATGGCACTGGTCGTGGTCTTGCCGTGCGTCCCCGCGATCACCAGAGGTCGCCGGTCGGCGAGAAAGAACCGCGCCAGCGCTTCGGGCATCGAGAGCCGCGGGAGGCCCAAACGCTCGGTCTCCAGCGCTTCCGGGTTGTCGCTGCGAACCGCGTTGCCGATGATGACGATGTCCGGCGCGGGCGAGAGATGGTCCGCTCGGTAGCCGACCTGCGGCCGGATCCCCGCCGCTTCGAGCAGTTGGCTCATCGGCGGGTAGAGCGGCCCATCCGAGCCGGTCACGAAGTGGCCCTGCGCTTGCAGCAGACAGGCGAGGGGTGCCATTCCGGTACCACCGATGGCGACCAGGTGAAGGTGCAGCGGGCGCGGGGTCAACGGGATCGAGAGAGCGGTTTCCGGGCAATCTGCGCCCATGCGGCGGGCGCAGTATAACATCGGGTCCGAAGCGCTCTGCCGCACGAGAGAGCACGGCACGAGAGGAGTCGAGCATGTCGAAGAGAGTCGCCATGAAGCTCGCTTTGCAGATCGGACGCCCGACCCTGGTGGGGCTCGTCCTGGGCTCGCTGGCGAGCCTCGCGGTGGCCCAGCAGACGCCGCCAGCGGCCGCTGCGCCCGCGCCGGCCGCCGTGCCGCGGTGGCCGCCAAAGTCGAAGCGCCCGCTGTGCCGGCTCCCAAGCTGGTGGCGGTCGAAGCGGTCAAGGATGTCGGCAAGGTCGCCAAGGGCGAGAGAGTGAAGGTCGACTTCGAGTTGCGCAACGACGGTCCTGCCGAGTTGCTGATCAACAACGTCCATCCGACCTGCGGCTGCACCGTCGCGAGCTTCGACGCCAAGATCGCGCCTGGCGCCACGGGCAAGATCCACGCCGAGATCGATACCGTGGACTTCTCCGGCCCGATCGCCAAGACGATCACCGTGCTCTCGAACGACCCGCTCAATCCGCGACTCACGCTGACCATCAAGGCGCGGGTCGAGCCTCAGATCAACTCCTTTCCCGGCTACGCGCGCTTCGTCTACGTGCAGAACCAGCCGACGGTGAGCTTGAAGCAGTGGCTGTGGACGGACAACTTTCCGGATTTCAAGGTCCTCGCGGTGACGTCGCCCTACAAGTTCATCCACACCACGTTCCGCGCGGCGACCGGCGACGAGCTCCGTGCCGAGGCTTCGATCCCAATCAGTGGATCATCGAATCCACGATTCAGCCCGACGCCGAGGTCGGAGCGCTGCGCGACTTCCTGGTGGTCGCGACCAATCACCCCAAGCAGAAAGAGCTCCGACTGGCGATCACCGGCTTCGTCCGGCCGCTCCTTTCCGTGACGCCGTTCGTCGCCGACTTCGGGGCCCTCGACCTCACCGCCGCAGCGCAGGATCTGAGTCTGGTGCTGGTCAACTTCGGTGACGCTCTGATCGAGATCCGGAGCGTGACCGCTTCGGTGCCCGGGGTGGAGGCGACGGTGAAGCCGATCGAGGCCGGCCGCCGCTGGGAGGTCAAGCTGACCTTGACCGGCAAGATGCCCAAGGGACACATCGACGCCAAGATCAAGATCGAGACCACGAGCACCGTGCAGCCCACCCTGGAGGTGCCGCTGCGCGGCACCGTATCCTGATCAGATCGCCGCTGCGCGGCACCGTATCCTGATCCGCACATCGGTCAGTAGAGTCCGCGTTCGCTGCGCGCCGGAGCCACCGTGCGCTTCTTGCCGCGCAGCTCTTGCACCATCTGCAGCTGGTCGCCCAGGGCGCGCACCTGCATCGTCGCGAGCTGGGCGATCCCCGCCTGGGCCAGATCGAGGAGCCGATCGAGCTCGGCGCGTTCGAAGCTCCTCTGCTCGCCCGTTCCCTGCACCTCCACGAGCCTGCCGTCGGCGGTGGCGACGACGTTCATGTCGACTTCCGCGCGCTGATCCTCGCGGAAATCGAGATCGAGCATCGGCGCTCCGCCGAGCAGTCCGACCGAGACCGCGGCCACCTGCGACACCACCGGCCAAGCGGGGAGGTCTCCCGCCACGAATAGCCGCGCCAGCGCGCCGACCGCCGCCACCCAGGCGCCCGTGATCGCCGCGGTGCGGGTTCCAGCGTCCGCCTGCAGCACGTCGCAATCCAGGATGAGCGTGCGCTCCCCGAGCAGCGAGAGGTCGATCGCGGCCCGCAGGCTCCGCCCGATGAGGCGCTGGATCTCGGCCGTGCGCCCGGATGGCCGGCCCTGCGAGACCTCGCGCGTGCTGCGCGTCATGGTCGCGCGCGGCAGCATCGCGTACTCGGCGGTCAGCCAGCCTTTGCCGCTGCCGGCGAGAAAATTCGGCACCCGCTTCTCGACCGAGGCGGCGATCAGCACCCGCGTGTCGCCGGCGGAGATGAGCACCGACCCTTCGGCGAACTTCAGCGGATCGATTTCGATCGCGACCGGCCGCAGCGCGTCCGCCGCGCGGCCATCGACCCGCGGTGGGGCTCCCGGCGATTTCTCCGTGCTCAAGGTTCAGGCCCCCTCTCTCGCAACTCCCCCGGGAGCTTCCCGGGAATTTCCGATATCCACCCACTCGAGCTCGATCCTGCGACCGAGAAATTCTCCCGCGATCCGCGCGAAGCGCGGGGAGGAATCGGTGACGCAGTAGTGATCTCCGTCCTGCGAAGGGTCGGCGTGGAGAGCCAGCAGGCCGCGCTGGGCCAGCTCCGCCGCCACCCGCTCCGAAACCGCGGCCGCCGAATCGACCAGCACGACGTGCTCGCCGGTGATGCCGGCGAGCAGCGGCGCGAGCAGCGGATAATGGGTGCAGCCGAGGACCAGGGTGTCGATCCCGTGTTCGAGGAGCGGTTCGAGATATCGCCTCGCCACCTCCGCCGTCACCGGATCGTCGAGCCAGCCCTCTTCGATCAGCGGCACCAGCAACGGACAGGCTTGCGACCAGATCTCGAGCTCGGGCACGAGCTGGCGGAGGGCACTGCCGTAGGCGTCGGATTGCACGGTCGATTCCGTGGCGATGACGCCGACCCGGCCGTTCCGGGTCGCGGCCGCAGCGCGGACGGCGCCCGGCTCGATGACCCCCCAGACCGGCAGCGTCGCTTCGAGGCTCTCGAGGGCGAGCGCGGATGCGGTGTTGCAGGCCACCACCACCGCCTTGACACCCCGGCGCTCGAGAAACTCGACATTGACCTGCGTGTAGCGCCGTACCGTGGTGGCGGACTTCGTGCCGTACGGGAGTCGGGCGGTATCCCCGAGATAGAGCAGCCGCTCGCGCGGCAACCGCTGCTTGAGGGCCGCGGCGACGGTCAGCCCGCCGACTCCCGAGTCGAAAACTCCGATCGGCCGTTCGTCGCTCACGAGGCCTCGAGATCGGCGCGCAGCCGCAGCGGACGCCCGGTGTCGACATGTCCGGCGAGGGATGGCCGTTGGACGCCGTTCCAGAGCAACACCACCCGCTTGGCCTCCTCGACATTGCGCAGCACGGTGTTGACGACGGCGTAGACGCGCAACTGCTCGACCGTGGAGCCGGACTCCGGCGGCTCGACGATCGGATCGGTGCGCAGATCGACGATCACCGTGCCGTCCTCGAGCAGCAGGAGCTTGCCCAATTTCACCGCGATCGGAAATACCGGAACGCGCGGCGCGGCGGGCTCGGCGGACAGGAGGACCGCGAGGAGCCCGGCCGCCCGGGCACGGGCCCCGCTCGCGCTTCTTACCGGCGTCTCCTGCACCATGAGCAGGTCGTTGGCTGCGGGATAGTAGAGCCTCGCCGTCCAGGTCTCCTCGTGCGCCGCCGGCAGCGCGATCTCAGCGGGCGCGGGCAGTGCGCTTGCGGGCGCCTTCCGGTTGCTGTCCCCGGCCCGCCGCACCAGCCAGAATCCGGCCAGCCCCAGGATCACGACCGCGGTGGCGACCCACGCTCCAGCCCATTTCCGGTTCACGGCGCGCTCGTCGAGGGACTGCCGGTTTCGTATTCGACCTTGAAACGGCCGACCGCCCGCACCAGCGCCTCCACGAGCTGGGAGCGGTACTCGGGCGTACGCAACTTCTGTTCTTCCTCGCGCGTGCTGATGAATCCGAGCTCGACCAGGACGGCCGGCATCGCCGCACCCATCAACACGCGAAAAGGCGCCTGCTTGACTCCGCGATCCCTGAGCTCGAGCTCCTGGTTGAGCTCCTCCTGGATGAGCGTGGCCAGACGCTGCGAGGCGGCGAGATGCTGGCTCTGCGCGAGGTCCCAGAGCAGCAACTGGAGCTCGAAGTCGTCGCTGCCGGCAGGCGCCACCGCCGCGCCGACGTAGTTCTCGACCGCTGCGGCGTCCGCCGCCCGTTGATCGCTCGCCTGCAGCGAGAGAAAGTAGGTCTCGGCGCCGAGCGCTCCGCGACCGAGACTCGAATTCAGATGGATCGAGAGAAACAGGTCCGCCTTGTTCTGGTTCGCGAGCGCCGAGCGATCGTCGAGCCCGAGCTCGACGTCATCGCTGCGGGTCATCACGCAGCGCACCGCAAGCGCCTGCTCGAGCCGTGCCGCGAGGGCCTTGGCGATCAGCAGTGCCAGGTCTTTCTCCGCGCTGCCGGCCGGCCCGATGGCTCCCGTCTCCTTGCCGCCGTGCCCGGGATCGATGACCACGGTGCGAATCGCGCGGCGCACCGACTCGCGCGGCAGGGCGGGCGCCGCGGACGCCACCGCTGGAGCCTCTTTGAAGACATCGAAGACCAGCCGAAAGGGCGTCCGCAGGGTGTAGGACTCCGCCGCGCAGTCCGGCGCGAGCTCGAGACGGATGCGCTCGGGCGAGATCTCGATGTTCTTCACCCAGGGGTCGGCGAGCTTGGGACCGGCCGGCGGCGGTACGACCCGATCGCCGACCAGCACCACTTCGTAGACTCCGGGGCTGCGGACGATCCGGTAGCGCGGCGGCTCCGGGAACTGCAGCACCACCGTCGTCACACCCTGGAGGTGCACGAGGCCGACCTCGAGGGGAAGCTCGCGCTGCGGCGGCCGCACCACGCTCAGAACCGAATTCGCGTCGTCCCAGGAGAAAGTGACTCCGAGCAGGGCTCCATAACTGCGCTCGAGGAGCTCGAGCGGCACCAACAGCCGGCCGTCGACGAGCGCGGGAGGCTGTGAGAGCGGCTGAATGTCGGTCCCCGAGGTCATCGTGGGGCTCCCCGGAACCAAGACGAGGCTGGTCTCGCCGATTGCGAGGTTGAAGCTCTGGCGGAGCGGTCCGACTTCGAGTCGGCCGCCGAGCCGCGAAACGACCGGCTCGAGCTCGACCAGGAGCCCTGCGGCCGTCGCGCCGAAGGCGAGCGGAGTCGAAGCTCCGCTCACCGCCAGGTTTCCGGTTCCGGCGCGGTTGAGAACCACCGGAACTCCGGCTTCGGCTTCGGAGGGGTCTTCCTGGGCGGATAGAACGCCGGATACGAGCAGCAGAAGGCCGGCGAACAGGCGGAGAGACAGACGACGCTTCACCGGGCGGGAGAATAACACTGGCGCTCGACGGCCCGCCGGGGTTTGTGGAATGCTTCGATCCGCATTGCATCGCCGAGCCTCGTCGCAGGGAGACCAGAGATGGAGATTCGTCAGTTCCGGGTCGTTCTCAAAGCACGCGACTTCGACCGCACCTGCAGTTTCTACGGCGAGACGCTGGCTCTCCCCCGGCTCCAGAGTTGGGACCGGGAGAGCGGCCGCGGCGCGCTCTACCAGGCCGGCACCGGGGTCATCGAGATCGTGGGACGCGCCCACGCCACCGATCAGGGCCGCGACGAGGAGTTCGACTATCAGGGGCCGGAGCAGAAGATGGCCCTGGTCGTCCACGTGCCCTCGGCGGAGAAGAGCCTACGAAGAGCTGATCTTCCGCGACCGCAACATTCCGGGCGGTCTGCGCCCGGACGACGACGGCGTGCTGGTCTTCGCCACCCACGACCCCGACGGCGTGAGGATCGTCTTTCGCCAAACCGACTGAGCTCCGCCAGCGGCGCCTGACCTGGTCGCAGCTCATCCGCAAGGTCTACGAGATCGATCCCCTGCTCTGCCCTTACTGTGGCGCGACGATGCGCATCGTCGACCGCATGGCGCGATTTCCGCCGCTTTCTCTGCCGCCATCAATACACTGGCTATACCCGCGGCATCTGCCCTCCGGCAGGGTCTGTGTCGAGATTCGCCTCGATGGCGGCGCTGTTCACGACACCGCAGTTGAGCCGGCATGTTCTTGCGTCCAGTCGGGGGACAAATCCCTTGGCGCGTAACACAGCTCCATGTGCTGCTGCACGCTCATTTCAGCCGTTGGTGGAGGCTCGATATTGGCGCTCAGCCGAACCCACAGGTTTTCTTCCGTCATCGCGCGAATCATGACGGCTGCCAGCGAATCGCTGTCTCCAACGGCGAAATGCAAGCCAGTCACACTGTCACGAACCCGCTCCGCCATCACGCCGATATTGCTGCAGATCACCGGTTTGCCGAAGGCGAATGACTCGGAGATCACCATTACGAAGGTCTCCCCCCAATTGGAGGGGACAACCACCCAATCGACATCCGTCATTATCTGGGCGAGATCGGATACTTCATACATTCCCCTCAACCGCAGCCGCTGCGCGCCGGCGTTGCTCCTCTCCCTCTCTTCTTCCCAGAATGACGCGAACTTCTCCTGAAAATCGGCAGAGCCGAAGGTCAGGTTCGACCCATGGATATCCAGGGCAAAATCTTCGAAACCGGCGCTACGAACAATCTTCACGGCGTCGAAGAGAACGAGCAACCCCTTGCTGTCGATCAGCTGGCCAAAGAACGCAAACCGATTGCGCTTCTTCCCCCCGCTGACCGCGACTGACGATGTCGCCCTTGGCTGGGCAAGGTCCCGATGCCCGGCGGGAATATGGACCAGCCTTTCTGCTGGAATTCCCCATTCTATGTATTTCTGCCGCGCGAACATGGAAGTAGCAACGAACATATCCACCATATCGAAGTGGTGCTTGATCCACATCCGGCGCAGGCTGAAGAATTCCGGGGTCCTGCTCGGAAAACACTGGTGGCAGCGTACCGAAGAGGCCTGCTCGCAGGGGGCTTTGTTGAAAGTTCGGGCCATGTGCCCGTCGGCCATGCAAATTGCGAGGAACTCGTGAAGGGTGAAGATCAGCTTGCCGCCGGTCCCGTTCAGATATTTTCGAGCTGCGGCGATATATTCCATGCCATAGGTCATGAAATGATGGAAATGAATGACATCGGGCGCGACGTCTCGAAGAAACGTCTCGAACGCCTCGAGGCGAATGGGATCGCGATTTCTATGCCAAGCATGATCATAGCCGCCGGATAGGAAGAGAAATTCATTCTTCCGGCCGTCGAAGCCCGTGATCACTGCGCCGGGTTTGAAAAGGGCCGGCGTCAAGTCCTCCTGCGTCGACGCAAGCAGGATTGGCTCCCAATCGGTTTTCTGAAGCGCGCGGAACATCTCGTAGCAGATCTGCTGAGATCCACCGCGAAGCAGTTCCGGATGATACAGGCTGACAAGAAGTATCCTACGAGGCACGCGCTTCCCCCTCGGTGCGCGACTCGGAAGTCGACCGCGCGTCCGTGTCGGCGACATTCACCGATGATGACCATTTCCTGGTTAGGTTCCATCTATTGACCCGCCTTGCCCCGTCGTGGTGGCTGAACTTCTTGGACCCCTTGCTCTCCAGGTGCCAGAGCCGCACGTCGGCGCAGTACCACACTGGTTGTCCAGCCGCGGCGCTCCTGAGGCAGAGGTCCCCATCCTCGTAGTGGCCGAAGATGTAATCCTCGTCGAAGCCGCCCAAGCTTTCAAAATGCGCGCGCTCGATTGACATGAAGGCGCCGGAGACCGCGGCCACTTCGCGGGTTGTCCTCACATCGGAAACCCATTCGGGAAACCCTTTCGCAAAGTGCCAGGTGTCGAGCAGCTCAGCGTCTCCGGATTCTTGGTCGGTAAACAGGTCACGAACGAAATACATGCCGGCATGCATTGCCGAGCCGTCGTCGTAGTAGAGGCAGGCACCAAAGAACGTGCCGGCGTCGGTCCTCGCAAAAGCGTCATGCCTGGCAAGCCAATCTCGATCCTTTGGCAGGACGTCAGGGTTGATGAACAGGAGGCGATCGCTACCGGCGTGCCGTGCCGCAAGGTTGTTCGCCGCGGCAAATCCGATGTTTGCGCCGGAATGAATCACGGTAATCGGAACGTCGTACAGATGAGCGGCCTGCCTTGCTTCCCGTTCCAGCAGTTCCTTGTGCTCGGGGCTGTTGTTGACAAAAATGAACTCGACTTCGTTGAACCCCAGGCTGTCTGAAAACAATGCGACCTGGAGGGTCAGGAACTCGGGCAATCCATACAGGCAAGTGACGAAGCTCTTGGTGATAGGCCTTTTCGTCGCTCCGAATTTCCTGATCCCGGCGGATTTGTGGTTTCGGAGGATGCGGCGGTTGAGCTCAATGATCTCGCCGCCGAACCCCTTGTCCAAATCCCGAATGTCCAGCTGGTGCACATTGCAGACCCCGGACCGGGTGCCAAAATATGCCAGCACAAATTCACGCATCTGAAGGTCGGTGAGCCGTTCGGGACGCATGCGCACCTTGCTCAGGAGACTTGGTCCCGACCGAAGCGTCACCTTGTAGTCAACCTCGTCGGTTAAGCCTGTGGAGGATTTGAAGAACCAGAAACCGTGTTGATGGCTTCCGGGCTGGACGCGCAGATGGGCTTCGACATCTTCTCGGCGATTGCGATGCAGTGCATCGGCCGCAACGCGTTGTTGAGCGCCATCGGATTCGATGATCAATGTGTCGATCGGCGCGGAAACGTCGCCGGCCCAACCCGACATGAAAACGGCACCCGATGCCGTGATCTTGAAATCATCAATGCAGCACTCAACCGCGGCTGGAGGCACGCGCGGGGGGAAGGCCTCTCGGTTCTCGGCGTAGCCGTAGCGTATGAAGTGTTGACGGCCGGAGCGCAGCCGACCTGATCGCACTTTGGATGCGACGTCCGGGTAATTGAACAAGTACCAGTCTTCATCGAACTCGTCTAAGCGCATCGCGTGGGGAAAGAACCATGACTTGATCAGGGTTCTAAGTGGCATCGACAGTCCCGCACGGTGCATTTCCGGTGAGGCAGAGTGCTTTGGCCGCGGGGCCGATGCGACAATGGTGTCGTCCGCCAAGCCCAAAAGGCGAGAGCTCTTGCAAGCGAGTGGATCGGTAGGGATCTCCCACGATTGCCCACTGTCGGGCGGAGCAGCGGCCGGATCCGAGCGCAAGTCGGGGCGGCCACCGGCAACCTGTCGACACTTCCGCTGGCGTCGAAACCCCCAAGGAAGCAGCGAGGTGCTCGGCTGAATGGAAGACACGATCCGGAATTGAGATTGCCGTTTTCATGCGATGAGTATAAAACTGGTTATAGGGTCAACTGCCCTCCCGCAGGGTCTAACGTCAGCGACGATGGCGACGCGCCGTTGCCACGGGTGCGGCAAACGCCCGACAGCACGCACCGCCGACCGGCGAAGAGCTGATCTTCCGCGGAGCCCAGACGTCAGCAAGTTTGCCGCCTCCGACCCCGATTTGATAGCCTTCCCCTCCCCTTTTGGCGCGTTCGTCTAGGGGTCTAGGACACTGGCCTCTCACGCCGGTAACACGGGTTCGAATCCCGTACGCGCTACCATTTCCTAAATCATTCTGAGGCAAGCACTTACGCTTTGTACCAAACGACACGGCGCGAGCCACACCGAGCGATAACCCGCGCCGCTTCAGCGGTTGGGCGGTGTTCGAAATCCTACTGGCTGCGCTCGCAGCTTCAGGCGCCGACCCTCCCGGGCCCCGTGCCGTTCGCGATGTTGGGGCGCCCTCCTAGACCAGGCCCGGCAAGACCGACAACGCGGACTCTGACAATTCGTCGCTCGAGACCCGGAATGGCCCCGCTGCGCAACTTCAGTGCAAGCGGAGTGTTGCGAGCGCAACAGTCGCGAGAAGAGCTCCGAAGATCATGCGCGCCGCTCGCGACCGCGAAGAGCCCATCCCAAGCCGGCTGGTTCCGTGGCTTTCGGAGCGACGTCAGAATGAGCTCGTCCACCGTTTCCCATCTCCCTCCGATGGCAAGAGCTACGATTCTCGCCCGGGGAGTTGCGCTAGTGTCCACATCTATTCGGACTACGACGCCGGTAAAGGTCGACATTCGAGTGCGAGGCTAGGGGCTATTTCACTCAGGGAGAGCGTATGGCGCGGTCGTTCTGTTGTCTCCTCCTTTTCCTTCTCGGAACGGTCGGCTGCGTCTCGACCGTGGCACTCGACCGCGCGGTCGTTGCCTACGACTCGGAGATCGCCGACAACATCTCGAAGCAGCTGCTGCTCAACATCGCGCGCGCGCGGCTCAATCAGCCGATGCACTTCACCGCCATCTCCAGCATCGCGGCGACGTACAGCTTCTCGGTCGCCGGCGGGGTCGGCGGCGCGGCGACCGGTGACAAGGGCGGGCTGCTGGTGCCCGGAGTGTCCGGAAGCGCCGAGGAGAATCCGACGTTCAGCATCGAGCCGATGCAGGGCGAGGAGTTCACCCAGCGCCTGCTCACCCCGTTCGAAGAAGGGAAGCTGACGCTGCTCCTGCGTCAGGGCTACGACGTCGACTCGCTGCTGCGTCTGATGGGCGCCGAGCTGCGTCTGGTGGACGCCGCCGGAAACGTGACCGTCCACCACAACCGGCCGAGCGACCGCGACGGCTACACGGCGTTCCGCCGCGTGGTGGCTCACCTCTCTTCGATTCAGGACCTGCACGCGCTGAACGTCGAGCCGCTCCATTTCGACCGCACCTGGGAAGTTCCGGAGTCCGCGATCACGCCGGAGAGTTTCGCCGCGATCTACAGTCAGTTCGGGCTCACCCGGAGCGCCGACGGCGCCACCTATCTCGTGTCGAAGCGGGTGAATGGCAGGGTCATGATCTCCAACTACGACCCGTCGGCTCTTTCCAACGACGAGCGCGTGCGGCTGCACGCCGAGGCCGAGGAGGCGCCGGCAAACGACATCCTGCTCGACATCATCCCCGGGCATCCGGGCGGCGAAATGCCGCTGCACGGAAGGTTGCGTCTCCGCAGCTTCCACGAGATCCTGAACTTCATCGGTCGCGGCATCGAGGAGGAGCCGGAGTTCGACGTCGAACCCGACCCGCGCTCCGCGGTGATCAGCGAAAACCCGGTCCACTCGCTGGAGATCGCCGAATCGAGCAGCGCTCCGGGAGGCGACGAGCTCGCAGTGCGCTTGGCGGGCCGCTACTACAGCGTCGCTCCGAACAGCGGCTATCAGTGGAACCGCAAAGCCTTCAGCCTGCTCTATCAGCTCTTCCAGATGAGCGTTTCCGTCGCCGGAAACCGGGGGCCGGAGATCACCATCGCGAAGTGATCGCCTGAAGCGGCGCGGGCCGCGGATCCCTCCGGAGCTCCCACTTCTCGGCGATCAGGATGCCGGCGCCGGCATGCCGACCCGGATCGCCAGGCAGTCATAGACGACCCTGCCGCCTTGATAGGCGACCGATCCCCGACGCAAGAGTCGCCATCCGCCGTCCTGGTACGCGCCCTCGGTTTCGAACTTCTCGATCAGACCGCTCGCCGAGTCGAGCAACTTCACGAGACTCGGATTCTGCGCGAGAGCGATGGGATTCATTCCAGGGACGGCGACAAGAGTCACGGACTCCATCACGAGACTCGAGAGGTCGCGCAAAGGGGTTGCCTCGACTGCCGCCTTGGTTTGCAGCCGGATCATCGTTGCCCGGGAATCGGGGCCGACGGAGGCCTTGGTGGCATCGATCAGATCGAGCACATAGTTGCGCACGTCCTCCAGGCTTACGGCCCGGCTCAACCTGTCGCGCTCGGGGTAGGTTACGAGCGCCTTGGCTAGCATGGAGATCTCGCGCAGATAGTGATTCCGCTGGTTGTCCGGAACCACGTACATCACGACCAGCGCAACGGGCTTTCCGTCCGGCGCGCCGTAGTCGATTCCCTTCGGACTCCATCCGATCACGCACATGAGATCCTCTTCATAGGGCACGCGCGCGTGCGGGCAGGCGATGCCCCTACCGATGGCGGTGTTGGTTGCTTCCTCTCTCTTCGTGATCAGGTCAACGACGTCGGTTCCGGCCGGGGTTTCTGGAAAGGCCTCGATGATGTGAGCCAGAAACTGCAGGGATCGCGCCTTGTCGCCTTCAGGCAACTCGAACAATCGGCCCTCTTGCAGGGCGTCCAGAATGCTGTTCATGGTCAATCCTCTCCGAAACGCTTGAAGAACCAGGCCTTCACTCCGTGTGTCAGCACGGCGTAGGTCGCCAGGAATGCCGCTATCCAGGCCCAGTAGACCGCCGGCAGCGGGACCATCCCCAGATCGCTCGCGAAAGGCGAGTACGGCAACCACGACCCGATGACCATGATGGCAAGGGTCGTCAGCGTCATCGGCAGGGAGGCCCGGCTGCGGAAGAACGGTATTCGCCGGGTTCTGATGATGTGCACGATCAGCGTCTGGGTGAGCAGCGACTCGACGAACCACCCGGTCTGAAACAGCCGCGCCAGCGATTCCTTCTGCACGGAGCCTACCGCTGGATCGAGAAAGGCGCTGCAGCGGAAGAAGAACCACATCAAGGCGAAGGTGCCGTAGTCGAAGATGGAGCTGATCGGTCCGATGAAGACCATGAAGCGCTTGATATTGCCGATATTCCACTTGAGGGGCTTGGCTATCAGCTCCTCGTCGACATTGTCCGTGGGAATTCCGGTTTGCGAGAAGTCGTAGAGCAGATTGTTCGTGAGAATCTGTACCGGCTGCATGGGAAGGAAGGGCAGCAGGTAGCTGGCCCCGACCACGCTGAACATATTGCCGAAATTCGAGCTGGCCCCCATGCGGATGTACTTGACGATGTTGGCGAAGACCTTGCGGCCTTCCAGGATGCCCTCTTCCAGGACCAGCAGGCTCTTCTCGAGGAGCACGATGTCCGCCGCTTCCTTGGCCACGTCCACCGCGGAATCCACGGAGATACCCACATCCGCAGCCTTCATTGCGGGAGCGTCGTTGATGCCGTCACCCATGAACCCGACGACGTGGCCGTTGGCGCGCAACTGCTTCACGATCTGCTCTTTCTGCGCCGGAGAGAGCTTGACGAAGACATTGCCGTCCTCGACCGCCCGCGAGAAATCCGCCGTGGAGAGCCCCGAGAGCTCCGCTCCCGTCAGGATCCGGCCCGGATCGAGCCCTACGTCGCGGCAGACCTTCTCCGTCACCAGGCCGTTGTCCCCCGTCAGAACCTTGACTTTCACGCCGGCCTTTGCCAGAAGCTCGATCGCTTCGGTGGCGGAGGCTCGCGGCGGGTCGAAGAATGCGATGAAGCCGACCAGGGTGAGCTCAGTTTCATCATTGCCCGTGTAGTCCGTCTTGCCGGATCGCGGGAAGTTCCGATAGGCGATGCCGAGGACCCGGAAACCCTCGCGATTGAGCTTCTCGACCTCTTCGAAAAGGTCGGCTCGGATCATGTCGATCAGGGGATAGACCTCGTCCTCGATCTGATAGCGACTGCAACAACTGTAGATCTCCTCCACCGCGCCTTTGCAGACCAGCACGTGTTCCTCTTCATAGTCCACCACCACCGACATGCGGCGGCGCTGGAAGTCGAAGGGCAACTCATCCACGAGCCGGCAGTTCTGCTCCGGATGCAGGTCGGCGACTTCGAGAACTGCCCGATCGATCAGGTTGCGCAGGCCGGTCTGGAAGTAACTGTTGAGATAGGCGTAGTGCAGGACTTCTTCGCTGGTGTGTCCGACGATATCGACATGGCGTTCCAGTACGACGCGGTCCTGCGTCAGGGTTCCCGTCTTGTCCGTGCACAAAATGTCGATGGCCCCGAAGTTCTGGATCGACGGCAGGCGCTTGACGATGACCTTCTTCTTGGCCATGGTCAGCGCTCCCTTGGCCAGGTTTACAGTGACGATCATCGGCAGCATTTCAGGGGTGAGACCGACGGCAATGGAGAGTCCGAAGAGCATGGCCTCGAGCCAGTTTCCCTTGGTCAGGCCGACGATGAAGAACACCGCGACGACCATCACCACCATGAACCGGATCATCAGCCAGGTGAAGGAACGGACTCCCACGTCGAAGCTGGTTTCCACCCGCTTCTCGTTCAACCGCACCGCGATGGATCCGAACAGGGTGCGGGTGCCGGTGTTCACCACTACGCCCCGGGCCGATCCGCTGGTGACCGAGGTCCCGAAGAAACAGGCGTTGGGCAACTCCAGGGCCGAGTGGGTGACGGAGTCGGCGGTCGCAGTCGTCTTTTCGACGGGCATCGACTCCCCCGTCAGGGCCGACTGGCTGACGAAGAAGTCTTTGGCGCCGATCAACCGCAGGTCCGCCGGGACAACGGACCCGGCCTGCAGGAGCACGATGTCTCCCGGAACGATCTCGGAAATCCCGACCTCGGTCTCCGCGCCATCCCGCAAGACGAAGGTGCGGGACTGAACGCGCTTGCCGAGCGATTCGACGGTACGGCTGGAGCGGCGGTCCAGAATGTACGACAACCCGACGCTCAGCACGATCATGGCGGAGACGATTGTGGTGGACTTCAGCTCGCCGATGACCCCGGCGAGCACGGCGATCAGCAGGAGTTGCACGACCAGGGGATTCTTCAGGCGGTGAGCCATATCGGCCCAGAAACCCAGGCGCCTGAGATGGGACAACTCGTTGGCGCCGTACTCGCTCAGCCGTTGCTCAGCCGTATCGGCAGACAGTCCTTGCACCGCGGTCTCGAGCTTGCCCAGCGCTTCCTGGATGGGCATCGTGCAGAAGCCGACCAAGTGCCGCTCGTGCTCGCTCAGGCTTTGGACTTCGGGCGGTGGAGCCCCGGATCTGTTCGAAAATCGCGCGAGGAATCCGCCCTTCATGCTCCAACCCTCCTGGATCCGCTCCGCGCCTCGTGGCAAGAGGAAGAGGCGCAACTCTCTGCTGAGTAGGCAGATCGCGGCCTCGCCGCAACGAAAGATCACGCCCTGGCGAAGGGTACCAGAGGTCGGGCTCCCGCGATTCGACGGGGCATTCATCCGTCGTGGCGACGCAAGCGCCAATCGCCCGAACGAAGTATGGGGCCTCCTGCGCACCTACCGCGTCGCGAGCTGCTGATTCTCAAGCCGCTCGCCTCAACGCCGCGACTTCATGGAGCCACGCGCAAATGCGGTTCGAATCCCAAAGTGGGATCGAACTCGCCACCGAATGGGCTACCAGGCCAACTCCAGCCTTGCCTTCCGGGCCGCGCCAATTGAGCGCCGCGGCGAGCGCCCGCCGAAGGGCGGACTGCAGAGCCTGCGCCGCGCCTAGCGTCACCGGAGCAGGTGGTCGAACCCAAGCCGGAACAACGCGGTCCGGCAGAAAATCCACAAATAACTTCTGTTTTAATCTAATTCGTCGCTTGAATTAGCTTAAATATCTTGACATTTATGATAACGTGAGCATAATCAGCGGTGACCATAGGAGCCTCGCGATGACTCCCGACGTTGCGCCGATTGCCCCCGCCGACACCGCCTGGATGCTCGTGGCGACCGCCCTGGTGCTGCTCATGACCCCCGGGCTCGCCTTCTTCTACGGCGGGCTGGTGCGCTCGAAGAACGCGCTCAACACCATGATGATGAGCTTCGCCGCGCTCGCCGGGGTGGGGCTCGCCTGGGCGCTCGCCGGTTACTCGCTCGCATTCGCCCCTGGGTCGGGCCTCCTCGGCGGCTTCGACTTCGCGCTGCTCGCCGGCATCGGCGTCGAGGCCAAGGGGACGATCCCCCATCTCCTCTTCTTCGCCTACCAGGGAACCTTCGCGATCATCACTGCGGCCCTGGTCTCCGGCGCCGTGGTCGAGCGGATGCGCTTCGGCGCTTTCGTCGCGTTCAGTGCCTGCTGGACCTTGGTGGTCTACGCCCCGGTCTGCCATTGGGTCTGGGGCGGCGGCTGGCTCGGGGCGCTCGGGGCGCTCGACTTCGCCGGCGGCACGGTGGTGCACGTCAACGCCGGCGCCGCGGCGCTGGTCGCCGCTTGGGTCCTGGGACCGCGCCGCGACTACGGACGCCAGGCGCTCCTGCCGCACAGCGTCCCCTTCGTGCTGCTGGGCGCCGCCCTCCTCTGGTTCGGCTGGTTCGGCTTCAACGCCGGGAGCGCGCTCGCCGCCAACAGCTTCGGCGGCGATCGCCTTCACCAACACGCTGCTCGCCCCGATCGCGACGCTCGCGGTCTGGATGACGCTCGATCGCTTGCGGACCCGCCGGGTCACCGCGGTCGGAGCCGCCACCGGCGCGGTCGTGGGGCTGGTCGCGATCACCCCGGCGGCCGGCTTCGTCTCGCCGCGCGCGGCGCTCGCGCTCGGCGCGATCGCCGCTTTCCCGTCCTACTTCGGCATCCTCTACCGCTCGCGCACCCGCCTCGACGACTCGCTCGACGTGGTCGCGGCGCACGGTCTCGGAGGATTGACCGGCGCGCTGCTGACCGGCGTCTTCGCGAGCGCCGCCTGGGGGGGCACGGCGGGCCTGCTCGAGGGCAACCCGGCGCTCGTCGGCAAGCAGGCAATCGCCGTCGTCGCCACCTTGCTCTACTCCGGCGCCGCCACCTGGGGGCTGCTGAAGCTCCTCGCGCTCGTCATGCCGCTCGGCGCCGACAGCCGGCTGCAGGGGCGCGGCCTGGACGTCGAGCTGCACGGCGAGGAGGCCTACGGCAGCGGCGAGGGGGCGATCCTGGTGCTCGACCTGCCGCGGCCGGCAACCTCCCGTCCCGCGGTCGAGATCTCCAGTGATCTCTCTTCTGGGGCGCGCCCAGCGGGCGGTATCCGGACGATGGGCGCCACTGGCGCCAGGGCTGGAGCCTGACGCCATGAAACTGGTCACCGCGATCGTTCGCCCAGAGAGGCTCTCCGACGTCCTCGAGGCGCTCTTCCGCGCCGAGGTCACCGGACTCTCGATCTCGCGCGTGCAGGGGCACGGCGGCGAGACCGAAACCGTCGAGACCTACCGCGGCACGACGGTGAAGATGGAACTGGTCGAGAAGGTGCGCCTGGAGATCGGCGTCTCGGACGCCTTCGTGGACACAACCGTCGACGCCATCCTCGCCGCCGCGCGCACCGGCGAGGTCGGCGACGGCAAGATCTTCGTCCTGCCGGTCGAGCGCGTCGTCCGCATCCGCACCGGCGAGACCGACGTCGACGCGGTCACCCCGGTCGCTCCGGTCGCCGCGATGGGCGTCGAGATGCTCGCGAGCACGGGCCGAAAAAGGTAGCCTCCGACCCATGGCGACCACGACGAACTCGAGCGCTACCGCGGGACGTGCGCGCGGGCGCTCGCACTGGCATGGGAACCGGACCGCCGCGGAGCTCCTGGCCGAGATCCCGATCGACTCGGGCGTCGACCGCTACGGCGCCGGCGGCGCGGTCGAGGCCTTGGAGGACGAGATGCGATCCGTCCTCGGCAAGCCCGCCGCGGTCTTCATGCCCTCGGGCACGATGGCGCAGCAGATCGCGCTGCGCATCCATGCCGAGAGGCGGGGCCTCCGGACGGTCGCCTTCCACCCGACCTGCCATCTCGCGCTCCACGAGGAGGGGGCCTACCAGCGCCTGCACGGCCTGGTCGGCGTCCCGATCGGCGAGGCGCGCGGACTGCTCACGATCGACGACCTGCGCGGCGTCCGCGAACGGCTGGCCGCGGTCCTGCTCGAGCTTCCACAGCGGGAGATCGGGGGCCGCCTGCCGGAGTGGGCCGACCTCGAGGGGCAGGTCGCGTTCGCGCGCACGCAGGGCGCGGCCGTTCATCTCGACGGCGCCCGCCTCTGGGAGTGCACGCCGTACTACGGCCGCTCTCCCGCCGAAATCGCCGCTCTCTTCGACACCGTGTACGTCTCGCTCTACAAGGGGCTCGGCGGTCTCGCCGGCTGCTGTCTCGCGGGCGAGGAAGAGGTCGATCGGCGAGGCCCGCACCTGGCGCAAGCGGCACGGCGGCACGCTCTTCGGGCTCTGGCCATACGCCGCGTCGGGCCTCGCGGCGTTGCGCAAGCGCCTTCCTCTCATGCCGCGCTACTTCGAGCACGCGCTGGCGATCGCCGCGGCGCTCTCCGGCGTCCGGAACGTGGAGGTCGTGCCCGATCCGCCGCAGACGCCGATGATGCACCTTCACCTGCGCGTCGACGAGCAGGCTTTCCTTGCCGCCGCGCGCCGGATCGCGGCGGAGCAGCAGCGTCTTCACCTGGGCGCGAACCGCCGCCGGAGACACGCCCTCGATCCGCGTCGTCGAGCTCACCGTGGGCGACGCGACCCTCGGCTTCGCACCCCACGAGGTGGCGGGCATCGTGGAGCAGCTCGTGTCGGGTGGGCCCGGAGGGATCTCGGGATCCTGAGCGCACGGGACACAACCCCGCCAGGCCGGCTGTTCCGGGAAGGAGTAACCTTGGCGGCGAGAGGATCCGCCGATGCGCCTCGCTTCCATTGCATTTCTGCTGCTGCTCGCCGCGGGCTGCGGCCGCGAGAAAGCCGGCACGCCGGCTACGGAGCCCTCGCCCGTCGCGACGCGGCCCGACGCGGCACAGCCCGCCGCCGAGCCGGCCGCGCCGGCGAAGCCGCAATCCGAACCTGCCGCGGCACCGGTGCCAAGCGCGACAATCCCGGCACCGCGGAAAACGCCGGCGGCGAAGACGCCGCGCGTCGAGACGCCGCCGGCCACGCCGCAACCAACAGCCGCCGTGGCCACCGCGGCAGTCGCTCCGAGCGCCGAGACCCCGGCGCCGCCGGCCGCGAGCCCGATCGCTCCAAGCGCTCCAATCGCCCCGATCGCGGAAGTCGCTGCGGAACCGCCAGCCGCCGTCCCGGAGCTGGACTTGAAAGCCCTGAAGGACCAACTCAGGCAGACCAAGGCCATCGGCTTCCTGACCAAGATCACCCTCAAGAACCAGGTCGACGACCTGATGGATCGGTTCCGCGAGCACTACAAGGGCAAGGCGATACCGACGATGAAGGATCTTCGCCGGTCCTACGACCTCTTGATGATGAAGGTGCTCTCGCTGCTTCAGGACGAGGATCAGCAGCTCGCGTCCGCCATCGTGGCGTCGCGCGAAGCGATCTGGGGTCTGCTCGCGGACCCGGTGAAGTTCGAGACCCTGCAAGGCTGAACACGGGAGAGACCATGAACCGACTGACTCTGGCATTGGCAGGATCGCTCGTCGTAACCGCGTTCTTCGCCGTGCCGTCGATGGCCGCCGACGACGAGGAGCTCAAGAAGGACCTGACGGCGGTGATCGCGCTCCACGGGTTGCCGTGCGGCGAGGTCATCGCCGTCAAGGTTCTGGCCGAGAACGACTACGCCGCGTCGTGCAAGGACGGGAACAGGTACCACGTCTACATGAACAAAGCGGGCCGGGTGGTGGTAGAAAAGTCGAAATAGGCGTTCGCCTGTCAGAGCTGATCGCGGTAACCGAATTGCATGAGTTGAGTGGGAATGGCCTTGAACGTCAGGCCTTCGAGCGTGCGCCGCTGGTCGGAGGTCGTTTTCTGCAGGGTCTTGGTATCCACCTTCAGCGTCTGGGACACACGCCGAAGCGCGGCAAAGGCATCGTATGCGCCCAGACCCCCGGTGCCGATGGCAGTGAACATGGAAATTCCAAAGTCCACGAAACTCATACCCAGCGTCAGTTTCTCCCCGAAGGTCATGCCTTCCTTCCCCAGCCGGGCGTTCGCGTATCCCAGGTAGCGCACGAACATCCGCGTGTATTCGTTGCCGAATTGCCGGGCGGCCTTCCCTGCGAGGGGCGTGTACGCGCTCATGAAGACCGGCACGATCATGAGCTCGTCCTTCTGCCGCTTCACCGTGACGACACTCGCCTCCGTCCGCACACCCTGGATGTCGGCCAGGGGAATGGTGAGCCCCTCGATTCGAGGATCGGGCGGCAGCGCCGCGGAGGTCACGAGATTTCCGAGATCGTCATCGCCGGCGGGCTCCTTCGGCGGCTCCGATATTTTCTTGCTCACGTTGTAAGAAGACAGGTACACCAGCCGCACGCTGCCCTTGCCGATCTCCACCTTGGCGGCGCGGACCACCTTCTTGTCCTTCGATGAAGTCACCTGCGCATAGAACGACACCGGCAAACCGGCGCTGGCCACGGCGTCGAAGCGGTTGTAGGCGGACGGCCAGTTGTTGTTCTCGAGATCGGTCAGCGCCAGCAGTTCGTTGGCTTCCGGGCCGATCGGAAAGAGCTGCGCGGCCTCGTTGAGAGCCTCGCGTGCGCGGTCCAGCTGCCGGGCGACGAAGGGCGCCGAGAGTACTTCCGACGCGGCCGCCATTCCCCGGTACTGCTTTCTGGTGTTCTTCTGCTCTTTCGTGAGTTTCGTGTGGTGCTTGACGCCTTGGGAACTGAGACCCATGGAGCGCAGCAGCAGATCTCCCACCAGGTCGTGGGCCTCCTCCATGTTGTCGTCGTAGTCGGTGCGCCATTGTTCGAGCGCTGCGAGATGCGCCGCCGCGGCGACGCTCCGGGCGGAATCGGCCTGCAGCTGCTGACAACGTTCAAAATAGTGGCGCGCCCGGCTCACGTCGCCGGATCCCTCGTAGAGCAGCGCCAGCTTCCATGACGTCAGGGGGAAGTCGGGCCAGATCTCGTCGGCGGCGAGATACTCCGCCAGGGCACGATCGTAGCGGCGGTAGTCGAGATCGAGCGCGGCCGCGGCGAAACGGGAGCGCAGTTCGGCGCCGCGGTCGCCGTCGAGGGAGGCGAGCGAAGCCAGGTCTTCTTGCTGGGCCTGTGCGTCGGCGGCATCCAGCGCCTGCGGCGCCAGCCGCAGGTACTCCCCCAGCAGCCGCGCGGAATCGCCCGCACGGCCCTCCCCTTCCGCGCACTTCGCCGCGTTGAACAGGATCGCCGGGCTCTGTGGCGATGCGGCCTGCAGCTCTTTGATCCGGTCGCACAGGCTGGCCGAAGCCGAGCCCCTGGTTTCTCCACCGGCGCCGCCTGCCGCATCACGGTCCGCTTCCAGGTAGGTCGCGTTGAAAGCGTCGATCTTCTTCCGGGCGTCCCCGGAAGGGGCCACCGGAGCCACGCCCAGCAGCAGACTGGCGCGCAGCTGGACGAGATCCGCGCGCAACTTCTTGTCGCTCGTGGCGGTGATCGCGGAGTCGAGATGCTCCCGGGCCTGCATGCGGTCCTTGAGCCTTTCGTAGCACAGGGCGAGGTCGTAGTGCAGCGCGGGATTCACCGCGGAGATCGCCAGGCCCTTCTCCAGCTTCTCGGCGCAATCGGAGAACTTGCGTGCGTCATAGGACTTGTGGGCACCGGCGAGCAGCGACTGAACCTGCTTTTCCCTGTTGTTCTGGATGCGCTCGATACCGTCGAGGGCTTCCTTGCTCGACAGGAAGCCCTCCGCGTCCACGAACTTGTCCATGGCTTCGTCCAGCCGGCCTCGCCGCTCGAGCGCCTCGCCTTCGGCCACCAGCGTCTTCTGCCTCGCGTTGAGCTCCTTCTTGTCCATCTGGTAAGGATTCGGCGGATCACTCCCCTGCGAGCTCGCTGACGCGCACAGGAGGCACAGGGGCAGCCAGGCGATGACCAAGAGGCGCAGCCGAGAGCGGGATGTCATGTCAGGCCGGTGAACCCGGAAAGCGGGAGTCGAATCCGCTGATGCATGCGAGCACAATCTCCTGGAAAGAGTCGACTTCATGATAGCGCCACGACCACCGCTGCGTCTTCCACTGGCCGGGCGCGGCGGAGGTCAGCCGGCGATGCGCCGCGCGAGGACTTGGCGCAGCTCGGCGGCGCGATGCGCCCAGGTGTGCCGGGAGTGCGCGAGCCGTGCCGCAGCTCGTCCGAGATCACGCAGTTCCTCCGGGCGCGCCAGCCACCAACGCAGGCGCTCGACCAGTTCGTCGTGGGAGCGGAAGGTGATCGCGGTTTCGCTATCGTGAAAGCCCAGAGCTTTGAGATCCTCCATGTCGTCGGCGACCGGGCAGCAGCCGGCGCCGGCGCCTTCGAAGAACTTCGCCATGGGCTCGAGCCCCGGCCGGATCGCGACGTCGCCCGGCGGCGTGCGGTCGAGCTCGTCGCGCAGCGCGAGCGGCGTCAGGAGGTCGGAGGAGATCGCGAGGCACGCCAGGTGGCGCGCCAAGGCGGTGCCCAGTTCGGGATACGGCGTCGTCGGCAGGCGCACGAGCGGCAGGCCCGCTTCGGCGATCGCGCGTTCGGCGACGACGCGGCAGCGATACGCGCTGCCGTACGTCACGATGCCCGAGCGCGCGCCGTCGAGGTCGGCGAAGCGGCGGGGCTCGAAGGCTTTCGGAACCCATTCGGCGGCGATGGCGTCTTCGGCGAAGCGCTGTTGAACGGCTCGGCCCGAGGTCACCATCAGATCGAAGCGATGACGGTGGAAGACCGGCGGCCACGTTCCCATGAGCGTCGGGTCGAACAGGTCGCTGTAGTTCTGAATCGCATCGTGTTCGAGCAGGACGCGCAAGCCGGCGTACCCTTCCCAGCGCAGCGGCGGGGCTTGGCGGAGTTGGCTGAAAGCGACGAAGATCACCACCGCATCGTAGGCGCCGAGGGCGAGCTCTTCTTTGCTGCCGCGGATCCGCCCCTCGTCGAGCGCCGCGAGATCGCCGCGCTCGACGTCGAACTCGGGGAGCTGCGCCAGCCGGTCGAGGTAGTCCTGCTCGAAGCGGGGCCGCGTATAAGGGTGGTGGAGGACGAGCGCCTTCATGCCGCCGCGCGAGGCTATCCTCAAAGGACAGGAACTGATAGATCAGCAGAACGGCAAGGCGGCGCACAGCGGATCGATCGTCGCCGCGGACAGGACGGCCCATGCAGGATCAGCGCTGCGACAGCATCGATTTCTGGCACGTGCCGCCGGCCTTCGAGGGCGCCGTGCGCGACTGGTATGCGGGACGAATCCCGGCGCTCGCCAGGGATGGAACCCGCTCGGTGCATCTGCCGCACCCGGCGGGCGGGGATCGTGTGCTCAAGCTCAAGGGGGCGGGCCTCGCGGGCGGGCCGGTCGAGTTCGGCACGTACCATCGGACCGGACCGAAGGCGCCGGTGTTCGATTACGAGGGGCGGATGATGGAGGACGTCGCCGCGGGCCACGACGGCGCGTTCCGCGGTGGGACGTCGTTCCAGCAGGCGGCGACGGAGTACCACGTGACGCGGCGCCTCCAGGCGCTCGGCTACGAGGTGGTTCCCTGCGTCGGCTACGGACGCCTCACCCAGAACGGACTGACATCCTGGTTCTCCTTGTTCGACCATGAGCCCGGTCTGCGCGGCGAGATGATCTATCCGGAGCTGCCGCTCGAGCCCTGGCTTCACCTCAATACCGAGATCGGCGCGTTGCTGTTCACGCTCGCGGTGCGCCACGACCTGATCGGCTACTGCTGGTACTCCGCGACGCCCGACGGGCGGTATCTGATTCGCGACCTGCACCCCTTTAGGCTCGCCGATCCGGTCAACATGTCGCAGATTTCCTGGGTCATGCAGCTCTTCTTCGCGCTGCACGTTCGCGGCAATGCCCAACGGCTGCGCGCGCTCGAGTGGCGGGATCCGCGGCTTCCGGCCGATCTCCACGTCTGGCAGTACCGCGCATTCTGCCCGGGCGTGACGCTCGCCGATCACGATCGGTTGCGCCACGACCTCGTGATGCCCTACATGCTCGGCGCACCGGCTGACTTCTCCGTCGAGCGGCTTCTCGAGGTCCTCAGGGGGAACCCGATTACCGCCGCGCTGATGGCGGCCTGTCCTCCGCAATTCGCCCGCGCCTGAGCCGCCGCGCCTCCCGTCCGGCGACACCGACGCGAGCCACGCCGATCCTGACGAGCACCTGCTGATCCTGGTGAAGCAGGCGGAGCCCGCAACGACGCGGGTCAGGGGCGCAGCATCTTGAAGGCGTGCACCCAGTCGTTGGAAAGAAAGCCGGGGATGCACCAGAGCAGGCAGAGCGGCTCGATGGCGCGCGCCGCGGGGGCGGTACCCAGGTCCTCGACCTCCCAGCCGAATTCGTCGAGGATCGCGGTCGCCTCGCGGCGCGCCTCCGGGTCGTTGCCGCAGATGAACATGGTCGGCGGGCCGCCGGGGAGGCGCGGGTCGACCATCAAGGCAGCGCCGACGGAATTCCAGGCCTTGACGAGCCGCGCCTTGGGCACCGTGCGCTGCAGGCGCTCGAGGAGCGATTCCTCGAGCGTGGTGAAGAAGTGGAGGACCCCCGCGGCGGCCGGAATCTTGTCGATCGGGTTGGTGGTGTCGAGGATCAGCTTGCCGGCCAGATTTGCCTCGCCGGCGGCGTACAACACCTCCTGGGCCGACGCGCCCTTCACCGCCAGCACCAGCAGATCGCCGAAGCTCGCCGCCTCCGCGACGCTGCCTACCGCGACCCCCGCGCCGGCCCCGCTCTGCCAGTCCGAAAGTCGCGCCGGCGAGCGAGTTCCCACCATCACCGCGTCGCCGTGGGAGTGGAACCCCGCGGCGAGCGTTTGACCCACCATGCCGGACCCGATGACGCCGATCTTCCGTCGCTGTTGCATGCTCGAGCTCCTCCCGTGTCGACCTTCTTCGACAGGACGCGGGGGGCACCCTACCTCCCAAGCGCCGGACCCACCAGGTATGTCTACACTGCCGGCATGAACGGCCGATGACGCTTCAGTCTGGTCGTTCCCGCCTACGACGAGGCGGAGCTCCTGGGGAATCGGCTGGCACTCTGGCGGGTGGTAGAAAAGTCGAAATAGGCGTTTCGGGAGCGCCCTGTCACGGCACGCTTGCCGACCATCTGGAGGTGTCTCCCGTCTCGAAGCCGTCAGCGAAGATGAGGGGTTGAGGGATCGTGCACTCGGAGACGTCGACGGTGTTGACGTCCAGCGTCACGGCGCCGTTCCGCGCCAGGACTCTGCCGGATACGCTGGTGCCGGTGTGGAGGGTAATCTGCGTCAACGCGAGGACGCTGCCTGCGAATGTCGAGGTCGTGCCGAGATCTGCGGAGCTACCAACCTGCCAGAACACGCTGCACGGCGACCCTGCATTGATGAGCAGCACATCCGAGTTGGTTGCGGTCGTGAGCCCGGCTCCGACCTGGAAGACGAAGGCGGCGTTCGCGGTGCCCTGGGCGTCGAGGGTGAGCGTCCCCGTGAGTTGAGCCGACGTCGAGTAGCAGTAGGTGCCTGGCGTCAGCGTCAGCCCACCGAGATCCTGGCCCGTCAAGTCGGTATCGCACGCCCGGCCCGCGAGCAGGTTGTACGTGGTTGTGAGATCGGTCTGCGCCTGAAGCGCGACCGCGTCCGCGGCGTGAATCGTTCCGTTGTTCACGATCCCGGGAGGAAAGCCATTGATCGCGGATCCCGGAGAAACCCCCAGGTCTCCGGTGATGACGGTCGCGCCGGTATTGTCCACGATCGAGCCACCGAGGACCGCAAAACTACCCGCCGTACCCAGGGAAACTTGGGCCAACGCCGGCGAGCTGACGAACAGAACCGTAGCGAGCTCCAGGTTTGCCAGCAGCGCAGTGCGCTTGAGGTCCATGTCGGGTCTCACCTCTTCCGTGCGGCCGATCTGGCTCGGCGCCGTCATCGCCTCGTGAGTGAGCGCCCGCGGAAACCCTGCGGCGCTACTTCGCGAGCTCGTACAGATACTCGACGAACGACATCACCGCGCCGTCGAAGCCCTGCACCTTCGGGTTCGTCGACTCGATCACGTAGTACTCGTCCGGCGCGTGCGCGCCGCTGCCGTGGCCGAGGCCGAAGTGGCCGGAGGCGAGCTTCAGCGGCTCGCCGGTGAAGACGTAGCCGGGATACGAGCCGGCGTTGCGCGGCCACAGCACCGGGTCGATGCCGGCGCGCTTCAGCACCGCGACCTGCGCCTGGATCAGCGGCGCGCGTCGCCGGCGTGCTCGTCGGGTCGTAGCCGCCGGTCACGTTCACCTCGATGTCGCCGAAGCCGCGCTTCGCGAGGTGCGCCTTGAGCGCCGCGACGGCGTCGTCCATCTTCATGTCGGGCACGAGGCGCATGTCGATCTTCGCCACCGCGCGGTGCGGCAGGACGGTCTTGCCGCCCGGCCCGGTGTAGCCGCCGACCAGTCCCTCGATGTTCACCGTCGGCTGCGACTCGAGCCGCTCGTTCGCCTGCCTGCCACGGCAGGTCGTCGATCCAGTGCTGCACGCCGAAGCTGCTTCTTCGCCTGCGCCTCGCTGCGGCGCTTCGCGGCCTCGGCGATCATCGCCTTCTCTTCGGCGCTGAGCGGACGCGGCTTCGGATAGTTGTCGATCGTGATCGTGTTGCCGTCGGCCGAGACCAGCGTGTCGAGCGCCTTGACCAGGTGCCACGCCGGGCTGTCGACCATCGCCTTGAGCGAGGAGTGGATGTCCTTCGCCGGGCCGCGGCCCCACTTCTCGCCGCTCGAGACCAGCTCGAGCTCGACCACGCCCTTGGCGCCGAGGCTCACCGTGACGATGCCGTCGAGATCCTGCGACGCCGACGGCATGAAGACGCCGACGCACTTGCGCGAAGCGCCGCCTCGACCTCGGGCCGGTGCACGATCTGCCCGATGTGCGGCGAGCCGATCTCCTCCTCGCCCTCGGCGACCAGCACGAGGTTCACCGGCATCTTCCTGCCGGCGCCGCGAATCGCGTGCAGCGCCGCGAGGAACGCCGCCTCGGGGCCCTTCTGGTTGACCGCGCCGCGGCCGACGATCACCTTGCCGAAGCCGGGCTTGTCCACGATGCGCGCCTCGAGCGGCGGCGACGTCCACTCGGCGGGGTCGAACTGCTTGACGTCGTACATGAAGTAGAGCCCGACCGTCTTCGGCGCGCCGGCGTCGAGCGTCGCGAACACGCCGGGCTTGCCGTCGGTGGCGATGATCGTCGACCTGCTGGAAGCCGGCCTCGCGCGCGAGCTGCGCCATGTGCTCGGCGCCCGCGCGGATAGTTGCAGGTTCTCGGCCGCGATCGACGGCAGCGCGATCCAGTCCTGCAGCCGCTTGACCGCCTCGTCGTGCCGTGCGCGATCTCGCGCTTGACGTCCGCAAAATCACCCCCCGCCGCAAAGGCGGCGCTCGCGCCGGCAAGGTGGACGAGCGCCAGCGCTGCGCTCGTGAGGACGGCGATCGCGATCGTCCTCCGAATGGCCAGCGGGGCTTGGATCCGCAGTGACGTTCCGGAGCATTTCAACATGGGGTTTCCGCGCAGGATTCTCATTTGCGCGCGACGCTACCACCGAGAACAGGCGGGACAGTAGGATTCACCCTGCATTTCGAAAAGGGGCCCCGGCGTGAAGAAGTCCTGTCTCCTGATCGGTCTCGGTCTGCTCGCGGGCGCTACTGCCTGGGCGGGCAGCGGACCCTATTTCAATACCTACACCCACGGCATGGAGGTCGGTGAGATCGAGCTCGAGCTGGGGGCCGACGCCGTGCGCTCGCCGCAGGGCGACTGGATCTACGGCGAGGTCGCCGAGCTCGAGCACGGCTTCAACCCGCATTTCGCCTCGTCGGTCTACCTGCTCGGCACCTGGAAGCCCGGCGAGTCGCCACGCCTCGACGGCTACAAGCTGCAGGGACGGGTGCGCCCCTGGCTCGTGAACCGTTTCTTCGTCCCGGTCTTCTACCTCGAATACGAGCAGTTCCACCATCCCGAGACCTACCGCGAGGTGGTCGTCGGCGCGCTCGAAGAGGAAGGGGAGGGAGAGTTCTCGACCGAGCACGAGGTCGAGGGTCGCCTGATCTTCTCGCAGGACTTCGACTGGGGGAACCTATCCCTGAACCTCGCCGGCGAGAAGAATCTCGGCGGCGGCAAGCTCGCCTTGGGTTACACCGCCGGCCTGTTTCTCAAGGGCCCCAGCCGGTGGATCCCGGGCGCCGCGGCGTTCGACCCGGACGGTGACGGCGACTCGCACATCCTCTATGGCGTCGAGCTCTTCGGCGGGCTCGGCGAACAGGGAGACTTCGGCCTCCACCCCTCGCGCCAGGAGCATTACGCGCAACCGTTCGTCGCCGTCCCCCTCACCGCCCGCCTGGCGCTCAAGACCGCGGTGGCGTTCGGGCTGACCTCAGGGTCCGAGGACCTTCTCCGCGCGGTTCTCGTGGTGCGCCTCGGCCGGGCGCAGTGACGCGGCGCCGAGGGCGGGCCCGGGCGGGCGAGGCTCGAGGGAGAGCTCGGGCGATTCAGGGAAAGTAGATCGGGTGATCGGCGTCCTGCTGCTCCTGCTTCATCTCTCGGTAGAGACCTCGGAGCATCTCTTCCACCAGGAGCTCCACGCTCTTGCCGGCGCGATGCGCTTCGAAATCGTACGCGTGGTAATCCTCCTCGTCGATCTCGATGGTGATCTGGATCTTCCGCATGGAAGCCTCCCGAGCTCGTGGGCGAAACCTCGACGACCCTCGCTCCGTCGCCCGGGCCCCGATCCGGGACCGCGGCCGGAGTGCGCTGCATCCGTCGTCAGTCCAGCGGGACCCCCTTGTAGCCGTAGCAGAGGATGCCCGAGTGCCCCTCCTTGCGAATCCGCCGGAACTCGAGAGCCACGGCCGTGCCCGGCTGGACGGTCGCGGGGTCACAATCGACGACCTGGACCATCAGTCGAGCCTTCTCCGGCGTCTCCACGATCGCCATCGCATACGGCGCTTCCATGGTGAAGGCGGCTGGAGCGACATGAATGACGGTCGAGGTGACGACGAGCCCCTTCCGCGACAGGGTCACCGGCTCCAGTTTTGCGCTGCGGCAGGAGGGGCAGCAGACGCCGGGTCGGATAGGAGACGCGGCCGCAGTCCTTGCACTTCGAGCCTTCGAGACGCAAACGGCTCGGGACTTCTCTCCAGTATCTGGGGCTCGGCATGGTCACGCCCTCCCGAAGATGTGCACGACCGAGCTCGCTCCCGAGCCGCCCATGTTCTGCGCGAGCCCGATCCGTGCGCCCTGCACCTGGCGCTCGCCCGCTTCGTCGCGGAGCTGCTCGAAGATTTCGATCGCTTGCGCGATCCCCGTGGCCCCGACCGGGTGCCCCTTGGACTTCAACCCGCCGCTGGTGTTGACCGGGATCCTGCCCCCGAGCGCGGTCAGGCCGCTCTTGGCGGCCGCGCCGCCCCGCCCCTTGTCCACCAGGCCGAGGGCCTCGATGCAGCAGATCTCGGCGATCGCGAAGCAGTCGTGCACCTCGGCGACCTGGATGGCCGAAGGTCCCACCCCGGCCATCTTGTAAGCGCGCTCGGCGGCCGTCTGCACGGCGCCGAGGAACTCGAGCTCGTCCCGGTCCGCTAGCGCCATGGGGGCCGTGGCGGCACCGCTGCCGAGGATCCGCACCGGCCGGTCGGTGTACTTCCGCGCCTGCTCGAGCGGGCAGAGGATGACCGCAGCGGCGCCGTCGCTGACCGGCGAGCAGTGCAGCAGGCGCAGCGGCGCCGCGACGAGCGCGGAGCCCATCACCTGCTCGAGCGTGACCTCGCGGTGAAACTGCGCTTTGGGGTTCCGCGCACCGTGCCGGTGGTTCTTCACCGCCACCCATGCGAGGTCCTCCTCGGTGGTTCCGAACGCCTCCATGTGCGCGCGGGCGATCATCGCGTAGAGGCCGGGAAAAGTGACCCCGTGGTACGCCTCGAGCTCCTGATCCGCGGCCATGGCCAGAACCTCGGTGACATCGGCGCCGTCGGTCATCTTCTCGACGCCCGAGGCCATCACCAGATCGCTCGCTCCCGACGCGACCTCGAAGAAGGCGCAGCGCAAGGCGGCCCCGCCCGAGGCGCACGCGGATTCCACGCGCGTCGACGGCACGCCGCTCATCCCGATGCGGTCCGCGAGGAGGGGGCCGACGTGCTCCTGCCCCACGAATCCGCCGGCGGCCATGTTCCCCACGTAGATGGCATCCAGGTGGTCGACATGGGCGCCGTCGATCGCCTGGAGCGCCGCCTCCGCGAAGACATCGCGCAGGCTCAACCCCCAAAGCTCGCCGAAACTGCCCATGCCGGCGGAGATGATCGCGACATCGCGCATTGCATCCTCCCGTCAGTCGTTGACGATGATCTTCTCGCGCAGCTTGGCGTACTCGCCGTAGCTCAGGTAACGCCGCGGCGCATCGAGCATCGACCGGACCGTCGGCGCCGCGGCCCGCCGCTCGGGCAGGAGCTTGCCTGCCCGGATGACGAACGAGTCGCTTCCGGCGCCCGAGCCGAACGAGGTGATCAGAATGAGATCGCCGGGATCGGCGACGTCGAGCACGGCGGCGAGGCCCGTGGGCGAGGATCCCGAGTAGGTGTTCCCCATCTTGTTCACGATCCAGCCGGTCTCCATCTGCGCCCTGCTGAAGCCGAGCGACTTGCCGACCTCGAGCGGGAACTTCCCGTTGGGCATGTGGAAGACCGCGAACCGGAAGTCGGCCGGCGCGAGCTTGGCGCGCTCGAGAAGTCCGCGGGTCGCCGCCGTGACATGTCTGAAGTAGGCCGGCTCACCCGTGAACCGTCCGCCGTGCCGGGGATAGAACTCCCCTTCCCGCCGCCAGAAATCCGGCGTGTCGGTCGTGAAGCTGTAGGTCTCCAGGACCTCGGCCAGGACGTTCTCCTTGCCGAAGATGTAGGCCGCGCCGCCGGCCGACGCCGAGTACTCGAGGGCATCGTTCGGAGCCCCCTGCGAGGTGTCGGCGCCGATTCCCATCGCGTACTCCACCCGCCCGGATTCGACCAACCCGAGGGCGACGAACATCGCCTCGGTCCCCGCCTTGCACGCGAACTCGAAGTCCGCCACGTGGACGTCCGGTCCGATCCCGAGAGCGTCGATCACCACGGTGCCGCTCGGCTTGACCGCGTAGGGATGCGATTCGGAGCCGATGTAGACGGCGCCGATCCGACGCGGGTCGAGCGCGGCGCGCGCGAGGGCCCCCTGCGCGGCGGCCACCGAGATGGTGATGGTGTCCTCGTCGAGGCCGGGGACCGACTTCTCCTCGAGCATGAGACCCCTGCGAATCGCGGCGGGATCCTTTCCCCACTGACGGGCGATCTCTTCGGACTTGATGCGGTTGCGTGGAATGTAAGCGCCGTAGCCGACGATGCCTGCCATAGCATCCCCCCGGGTGCTTGATCGATCCTGCCGATCCGAGCCAGAACTCGCGACGAGAACTCGCACCGCGGATGTTGCCTGCGCGAGGCTCCGGGAGCGCCACCCGAACGAGTGGGAACCGAGGAAATCGTCAGGGCAGCAGCGACGACCAGCCCACC
>CAWDWZ010000002.1:0-28032 GCA_963806165.1 Thermoanaerobaculia bacterium | reverse complement strand
CTTTTCAGGTGAAGGTTCGAGAGCTCATCCGACTGCTGGAGATGGACGGGTGGGCCCTCGTTCGTACAAGGGGAAGCCATCGCCAGTTCCATCATTCTTCGAAGCGTGGAACAGTTACAGTTTCCGGAGCTCTCGGCGTGGACATCCCCAAAGGGACCCTGCGTAGCGCGCTGAAGCAAGCCGGGCTGATCGAGGAGAAGGAGTAGACCCATGCGATATCTCGTCGTGATCGAGCAAGGGGAGTCGAGCTTTGGAGCCTATGTCCCCGACCTCCCTGGTTGTATTGCCGCAGCCGAGACTGCAGAAGAAGTTCAAGCGCTGATTCGGGAAGCGATCGAGTTTCACATCGAGGGGCTGAAGGAGAGTGGCGAGCCAATCCCTCTTCCGTCCTCGTCCAGCACGCTCGTCGAAGTGGGTGCTGCTTGACTAGCTCGAGCGGGCAAGCGGGCTGGCGCTCGCCCTCAGGACGTGCTCAAGCTGCCGACGATTCATCGCGGAAGCGGCGCAGGATTTGCCAACGCTCCAGGGGCGTGAGAACGCGCTCTACGCGCAGCTCATCCGGGCGTTCGAAGTCGCGACCGGGATTCCGATGCTGCTCAATACCTCGTTCAACGAGAACGAGCCGATCGTCAACACGCCGGCCGAGGCTTTGGACTGCTTTCTGAGGACCAAGATGGATCGGTTGGTGATGGGGTTGATCACGGTCGTTCGACGGTCGTAGTCCTCGTCTGGCTCGTTGCTCGCGGGTTGCTCCGGGCGTCGGCGGCGTTGGGGCCGAATTCCCGGTGCTCAGCGGGCTTCGGGGGGCGGGGTGCGCAGGGGCGCGGCTTTCGGGGCTGGCCCGCGGTGCGCTCCGGGAATTCGGCCCCAACGCCACCGCCGCCCTACCGCTTTGTGTTCCCGCTTGCCTCAGAGCCGTTACAATGAGCCCGGACGACCTTGGAGCCAGCGATGAATACCATCCGTGACGAAGCCCGGAAACTGGTCGATCAACTTCCCGATGGGGCGAGCTGGGACGACCTCATGTACCAGATCTACGTCCGCCAGAAGATCGATGCTGGCCGCAAGGCGATCGCAGAGGGCCGATTCGTGACTCAGGAAGAGCTCGAGAAGCAGATCGCGAAGTGGCCCGACAAGTAAGGTGGGGCGAGCTTGCCCGCGACGATCGCGATCTACCCGAAGTCGACAAGAGCGAATAGAAAGGGGTTGCCGCCCACCTGATGCGTCCCCGCTCCCGCTTCCGGCCTCTGTTAGCATCTTCGCAATTCGCTTGAGTCCCTTGCAGATTTCAGAAACCGCCCGGAGCTTCGTCGCCGGACGGTTGCAGCGGATCGACTTGCTGGGAGGAGGAGCGGGGGAATGCGGCGGACGTTGCTGTGCCTGGGAGCAGCGCTTCTCGTTTCCGCGATAACTTCGACGGATGCGCCGGCCACTGCGTCCGGCGCAGCGGGCGACCTCCTGATCCTGGCCGGCGGCGAGCGGCGCAGCGGTGCTCTCACGTCGTGCGACGGCGAGAGCTGCCGGTTCGACGGCGCGCCGGTGCCGCTCGCCGAGGTGCTGTGGATCGGTCTGGGAATCGGCGAGGGCGAGGCGGAGCCGCCGCGGGGAGTCGCGTCGCCGGGCGCCGTGCTCCCGGACGGCAGCCTCACCGCCGGGAAGCTCGTCGGGCTCAGCCAGGGCGACCATCGTTCTCGATAGTGCCGAGCTCGAGCGCGGCGAGGTGCGCTGGCTGCGCATCGCCCCCGTGCCGCCGCCGGTCGACGTCCTGGTGCGCCGGGACGGCGCGCTGCGCTCGGGAGCGCTCCAGGGCTGCGCCGCGGCGGGCTGCACGATGGCCGGCACGACCACGACGCGCGCCGACCTCGCCTGGATCGCCCTGGGCGCGAGCCCGGAGACGATCGTCGTTCCACAGGCACCGCAGGATCCGGCGCGCGACCAGGCGCAGTTCGCGGACGGATCGACGCGAGTCACCCCGCTGGTCGGTGTGGGCGCCGGCAACGTGGTGCTCGGCATCGGCACCTTCCCGCGCGCCGAGATCGCCTGGATCTACCTCGCGCCGCCCGCGGCCGAGCCCGGGCCGCCGGTCGTCCACCGGCCGTCGCCGCCGCTTCCCCCGCTGGAACCGACGCGGCCGCCCCAGCCGCCTCAGCCACCTCCGCCGCCCCAGCCTTCCCAGCCATCCGGTACCGGCACGCCTACGGGCGCTTCCGTCTGCGACGCGCAGCAGGGGATGACCCCGGGCTCGGGGGCGCTCTGGACCGGCACGGCGCGGATGCACCAGTGGATGCGTGGACCGGGGTTCCTCGACGAGGACCGCGCGGACTTCGAGGTCAAGCTCCGCGAGGCCTGCGAGGTGCCGGTGCTCGATCTCTCGGTGACGCCGCATCGCCGCATCGGCACGATCGTCTGGCTCGATACCGGAGGAACCGTTCAGCACGACTGGCGCAAGGAGGAGATGACGGGCTACTGCCTTTGCGAGGGCAGCAAGACCATCACCGAGCCCTCCGTGATCAGCGGCAGCTTCTACCGCCGAACCGCCGCCGGGGATTCGACCGCGGCGCTCGCCTTCGATCTCCCCGCGCGCTCGTTCTACTCGCTGACGCTCAGCACCACCGGCACGACCCTGGAGGCTCCCTGTCAGGGCGAGACCTGCGGGGGCAGCGCCGGCAGAACGCTGATGCAGTTTCACGCCGGGCGCTTTCCGAACGTCTCGCCCGAGGCGAGCTGGGACCCCGAGGTGCGCGATCTCGAGAGCGGCGCCCTGAGTGGCAGGTACACCAAGGCGCTGGGTCCCGCGACGCACGAGGTCTCCTGGAGCATCTGTCGCGCGGGCGTGCCCTGCCCGCCGCCGCCGGAGGGCACGGGCGGCGGCACGTCGCCTCCACCGACCGAGGACTTCGACCCCTGCGGCAGGTCTGGCCAGCAGGCGGCGTTGCGCGACACCTGTCATGCGCAGCTCGACGCGCTCCTCGATGCTCTCGCGCCGGCGCTCGCCGAGTACAACGACGAGATGGCGCAGGCGGAGGCGAACCGCGGCGAATTCGAGCGCGCCCTGGAGTTCTGCAAGCTCTACGACAAGGCGAAGGAGGTCCTCGAGGCGATCCTCTCCGGTGGCACCGGGCCGGCGGCGGAAGCGGCGCGGGCGCTGGTCTATCTGCGCGGCGTCATCGTCAAGGTGCAGAACGGCGATCTCGCCTCGATGCTCTATCCCGCCGAGGTCGCGAAGTATCTCGGCTACTACGCCAAGGCCAAGGCGATCTGGTTCGAGGTCACCGCGAGCGAGATCGAGAAGATGCAGCGCGACCTCGGTGGCTGCTCGGGAAAGGTGCCGATCGAGACCTACCTTGCGGCGAAGAAGTTCCTCGAGCACTTCTCGGCGGCGAAGCGGGTGCTGGGATTCGAAGGTGGCGCCGGGCTTGAACGACCTGCGCTCGAAGGGACTCGAGTGCGCCGGGCTCGACCATGTCGCGTGGCAGGCCTGCCTCGACGACGCCGAGTGCCGGGGCGTGCCGCCGGCCTGCGGGCCGGAGCCGAGTCTCGAGGGGGCGTATGACTAGCCCTTCTGGGCGGTTCTCGCGGTCGGGGTAGCGGCCAAGCGAAGAACCTGTCCGGGCTCATAGGCCGCAGACCTCTTGCGGTCGCTGCCGCGATGAGCCCTTCGACCCCGGCTCAGCCTGGTTGGTGCACCTCAGCCCGGTCGCCCGAACAGGTTCTTCGCTTGGCCGCTCCCCCTCCACCTCTGCGAGTCCGGTGGCAGGTATTTCGATATCCCTGTCGCCGGACGGCGAACTCGAGGCGATAAGATCGCCGGGCGATGAGCTCCCGCGAAATTCCCCTCGACGCCCGGATCTTCGTCGCCGGCCACCGCGGGCTGGTCGGTTCGGCGATGGTGCGGCGGCTCGAGCGCGAAGGCTTCCGCAAGGTGCTGACCGCGAGCCGCGAGGAGCTCGATCTGCGCGATCAGGCCGCGGTCGATCGCTGGTTCGACGGCCATCGGCCGGAGTACGTCTACCTCGTCGCGGGCACGGTGGGCGGGATCTGGGCGAACTCGCGGCGGCCGGCGGAGTTCATCTACGACAACCTGATGATCCACGCCACGGTGGTGCACGCCGCCTGGCGGACCGGGGTGAAGAAGCTCCTCTATCTCGGGAGCTCCTGCATCTATCCGCGCGCAGCGCCGCAACCGATGGCGGAGAACGCCCTGCTGACCGGGCCGCTCGAACCGACGAACGAGCCCTATGCCGTCGCCAAGATCGCCGGCATCAAGCTCTGCCAGGCCTATCGCCGGCAGTACGGTTGCGACTTCATCTCGGCCATGCCGACGAATCTCTACGGCCCGGGCGACAACTTCGATCTCGAGTCGTCGCACGTCCTGCCGGCGATGATCCGCAAGTTCCACGAAGCCAGGCTCCGGGGCGACCGCGCGGTGACGCTCTGGGGCACCGGCGCGCCGCGCCGCGAGTTCCTGCACGTCGACGATCTCGCCGACGCCTGCTGCTTCCTGATGCGCGCGTACGCGGGCGACGAGCACGTCAACGTCGGCAGCGGGGAGGATCTGTCGATCCGCTCGCTGGCGGAGCTGGTGCGCGATGTCGTCGCGCCCGAGCTCGCCATCGAGTGGGATACGACGAAGCCCGACGGCTCGCCGCGAAAGCTCCTCGATGTCGGCCGCCTGCACGAGCTCGGCTGGCGCCACCGGGTCGACGTTGTCGACGGCATCGCCTCGACCTACCGCTGGTTCCTCGACGAGCTCGCGCGCGGGAAGGTGCGCGGCATGCCTGCGATGGGCGTGGCTGCGGCGGGCGTGGCTGCGCCGTCCGCGAGTTGAAGCGCCTGGTCTCGATCTGCGACTGGCTGCCGCCCGACTTCGGGGCGGTCGGGCAGTACGCCGGGATCGCGGCCCGCAAGGCCGCGGAGGCCGGCGCCGAGGTCACCCTCGTCGGGCTCACTTCCACCGCGGAACGAATCACCGAAGAGGCGCTGGGCAAGGGGTCGATGCGTACCGTCCGGGTGAGGGCAAGACCCTATGCGCGCGCCAATTTTCGCCAGCGCGCGCTGTGGACCGCGGCGACGAACTGGCGGCTGCTGCGCCGAGCCTGGACGTACGCGCGCCGCGCGGACGAAATTCTCTTCACCGGCAGTCCACCCTTCTTTTTGCACTGGATCGTGCCGGCGAATCTCCTGCTGCGCAAGAAGCTGACCTATCGCATCACCGACTTCCACCCCGAGTGCCTGATCGCCGAGCTCGGGCGTACGCCGTTCTGGCTACGTTCATTCCTTTACTGGACGCTTTTCCTTCGCCGGAGAATCGACCGCTTCGAAGTGCTGGGTGAAGATCAGAAGCGCCGGCTGCTCGCGATCGGAATTCCGGCCGGGCGCATCGCGCTGCGGCGCGACGAGTCCCCGGTCGCGATCGACGAGGCGACCGAGCCGCTGCCTCTGCCGGCGGCCCTGGCTGGCAAGGTCGTCCTGCTCTACTCGGGGAACTTCGGCGTGGCGCACGACGACGCGACCTTCATCGAGGGCTACGCGCTGCATCATCAGCTCGGCGCCGCTCGGGTTGTTCTCTGGCTGAACGCCACCGGGGCGAAGGCCGACCGGGTGGAGGCCGCGCTCCGGGAACGCGGCCTCCCGGTCCATCGCACGCTGCCGGTGCCGCTCGCGGAGCTCCCGCGCCTGCTGGTGACGCCGTTCGCCCATCTCATCACCCTGCGCGACGAGTTCGTCGGCTACGTGCTGCCCTCGAAGGTCTACGGCTGCATCGCCTCGGGACGGAGCGTTCTCTTCATCGGCAGCGCGGCGAGCGATGTCCACCTGCTCTGTGCCGAGCGGCTCGCGGCCGAGCGCTATCGGCGGCTGGCGGTCGGCGACGCAGTGGGCGTAGCGCGGGCGCTGGACGAGCTCACGGCCACCTGGGCGGCCGGTGACGCGGAACGCACCGGCGCCGATCCGACGCTGCGATAGCATCCTTCCACTTCGACATGGATCCGCTGCTCATCGCCGGCTCTGCCGCGGCGCTCCTCGCCGGCACGGTCGCCAGTCTCCTCGTGCCGCCGGTCGTGCGCCTGGCCGAGATCCTGCGCTCGCTCGACCGCCCGACCGAATCGGGCGAGAGGAAGAACGTGCAGGCGACGGCGGTGCCGCGGCTCGGGGGCGTCGCGATCGTCGCCGGCCTCTCCGCCGGGGCGCTCCTGGGTCTGATGGCGGGCTGGAACGAGTGGGCGATGCGCATCCCGCGCCCGGAGCTCGTGACCCTGCCGATCGCCGTCAGCCTGGTCTTCCTCGTCGGGCTGGTGGACGATCTCTTCGGCGTCTCGCCGGCCAAGAAGTTCCTGGTGCAGTTCCTCGCCGCCTGGCTCCTGGTGCGGGTCGGCTGGAGCTTCGAGGCGTTCAACGTGCCGTTCCTGGGCGAGATCCACTTCGGCGCGTGGGGGACGCTGGTCTCGCTCCTCTGGGTGGTCGGGGTGACCAACGCGATCAACCTGATCGACGGGCTCGACGGGCTCGCCGGCGGCGTCACGGCGATCATTTCGGCGAGCCTCCTGGCCTACGCCCTCATCCAGCACAATCTGGGGAGCGTCGTGCTGCTCGCCGCGATCGTCGGCGCCTGCCTCGGCTTCTCTGCGCCACAACTGGGAGCCGGCGCAGGTCTTCATGGGCGATTCGGGCTCGCTCACGCTCGGCTTTCTGCTCGGCGCGGTCTCGCTGCACTCGGCGATGAAGGCGCCGGCGGCGGTCGCCATCCTGGTGCCGATCCTGGCCCTGGGGTTGCCGGTCATCGACACCCTGCTGGTGATGTTCGTGCGCTTTTTCCAAGGCGACGGGGCGCCGGTCGGGCGGCGCATCGGCCGGATGTTCCGCGGCGACCGCCAGCACCTGCACCACCTGCTGAGCGACATCGCGACGCGGCGTCGCCGCGTGGTGGGGGTGCTCTATCTCATCGTAGTGCTCTTCTGCGGCGGCGCGCTGGCGGTGGCGGTGACCGGCGAAGGCCTGCTCGGGCTGGTCCTGCTGGTCATCGAGGTGGCGGTGGTCCTCGCCATGCGCCAGCTCGGGCTCGTCCGCCGGGTGAGAGCCCTCGCCGCCGAGCGCATGGAGGCCCTGCGGCTGCAGCGCCCCTCCTGGCTGAATCGGGAGTAGGTTCAGCTCGACGCCGACGATGCCGCCGAAGTGGCGTAGCATCGCTTACCGGCCTTACCGGCAGCAGAACACCATCCACAGGAGGAGCACAGATGAGCGGAATCCAACGACTGGCAATCGGACTGTTGAGCTTGGGCGCCCTTTTGGGCGGCGCGCAAGCGGTGTCCGCGGACATGGCCGCGGACACGGCCGCCGTGCGCGCCGTCAATCAGTCCTGGTTCAAGGCCTACAACGCGGGCAATGCCGGCGCCGTCGCGGCGCTCTATGCGGACGATGCCGTGCTCTGCCCTCCGGGGGCGCCCGCGGCCCGCGGCGGCGCGGCGATTCGCGCGGAGCTCGTGAAGGAGATCGCGGACACGGCCGCCGGCGGAGTGTCGCTCAAGCAGGGCACGACGATCGAGATCGGCATTTCGGGCGATCTCGCCTGGGAGTCGAACAGCTTCACCGTGGTCGACAAGTCGGGCGCCACCGTCGACACCGGCAAGTACCTCACGGTCTACGGCAGGAAGAACGGCAAGTGGCAGATCGTCCGCGACATCTGGAACTCGGACGTGCCGCCCGTGCCCGCCGTGCCCAAGTAGTCCGCTCTCCGGTGTCTCAGGCGGCGATGAAGGGGATCTGCGCGGCTGCCTGGGGATGAAATCGGAGCAGCGCGCGGAGGAGCTCGCGGTCGGTGGGTGCGTCCGGGTGATGAATGTAGGACGCCGCCGCGCAGTCTCGCCAGCGCAGAAGCTCTCGCAAATGGGCGTGCCGCCTCTCCAGTGAGATGGTCAGGTCGGTCAGGGCGAGCACGCGCTCCATTCCGGCGGCACGCCTCGAGGCGTGCGCGGCGGAGCTCCATTTCGCCGCGCGATGCAGCTCGTTGGCGATCATCAGGATCTGCTGAGGGAAGTCGAACTCGGCCCAGCGCTCGGCGCTCAAGCCGGCGTGCTGAGCCGGTAGATCCGGACCTAAGGGGGCGCGATCCACGATTTCAGCCTAGCGCAGAGCCTGGCTCGGGAACAGAACGCCATGCTTCTTCTGCTGGCGCTCGACCGGATGCACTCGACCGGGACGACCCGACGAGGCGGCGACTGCGAGGGAGAGGCGGGTTAGGATCTTGTTCCGCGGCCCCCGGGGGCTTCGGGCTGCCGCTTTTCCATCCCTTCTTTTCGAGGTGACCTAATGAGTCGATCGACATCCACGAATCAGTCAGCCCGGGCCCTGCCCGTTCTTGGAGCGTTGTGTGCGTTGCTCGTGGCGCCGGTCTGCCTGCTCGCTGCGGACAAAGTCCTGGATCTCCCGCTGGGCGATCCCGCGCGCCGCGACCGCCAGGCGCCGGTGGTCCTCGACGGCGTCACCGACACCGCCAAGGGCGACGTCGTCACGCCGCGCGAGCTCGCTGCGCGGCTCGACGACGTCGCGCTGCTCTTCGTCGGCGAGAGCCACACCGACTACGAGTTCCACCAGGTCCAGCTGCGGGTGCTCGAGGAGCTCGCGCGCCGCGGCCGCAAGGTGCTGATCGGCCTCGAGATGTATCCGGTCGGCGACCTGGCGCTGCAGACCGCGCTCGACCGCTGGTCGGCCGAGCCGGCCTATCCGGAAGCCGACTTTCTCTCCCAGTCGCGGTGGTACAACAACTGGGGCTACAACTGGGAGTACTACCGGCCGATCTTCCAGTTCGCGCGCCAGCACGGCATCCGCATGTTCGGCCTCAACGTGCCGCGGAAGGTCGTGCAGGTCGCCCGCAGCAAGGGCCTCGAGGCGCTCACCCCGGAGCAGCGCGCGCTCCTGCCGGCGAAGATCGACACCGAGAGCGCCGAGCACCGGCGCCTCTTCCGCGCCTTCTTCAGCGCCGAGGAGATGCACGGCAGGATGTCCGACGAGATGTTCGAAGGCATGTTCCGCGCCCAGTGCACCTGGGACGCGGCGATGGCGCACAACGCGCTCCAGGCGCTCGAACGCTTCGGCGGCGAGCACGCGATCATGGTCGTGCTGATCGGCGAAGGACATGTCGCCTACGGGCTGGGCGCCGAGCGCCAGGCGAAGCTCTCGTTCACGGGCCGCATCGCGTCGGTCATCCCGGTGCCGATCGAGGACGCGAAGACCAAGGCGCCGATCAAGGAGGCGCGCGCCTCCTACGCCGACTTTTTCTGGGGAGTGCCGCCGGAGAGAGATCCGCTCTTCCCGGTGCTGGGTCTCTCGGCGCCGGAGCGCGATCCCGGCCAGCCGCTCACCGTGATCCAGGTCGAGAAGGACTCGGTCGCCGCCGCCGCGGGCTTCGCCGAGGGCGATCAGCTGGTGGCGATGGACGACACGCCGATCGACCAGAAGGAGACCTTCAACCGCCTGATGTCCGAAAAGCGCTGGGGAGACTCGGCCCGCTTCGACATCCGGCGCGGCGACGAGCTGAAGACGCTGACCGCGAACTTCCGGCGTTCCGCCGAGCGTCCGCCGACTCCGCCCACACCTCCAACACCGCCGAGCCCGACAAGTCCACCGGCCGCGACGGCTCCGCCCGCACCGCCCGCGGCTCCTACACCTCCTAGACCTCCAGACGCCCCGGAGCCAGCGGTTACCGCAGCACCGGTGCCGCCACCGGGGAGCGCGCGGTGAGCGCTCGCCGCGGCGCAGGAGTGGGCCCCCGGATCGCGCTCTCCGGCCTCCTGATCGCGGGCCTCGAGCTCCCCGCGCTTGCGGAGAGCGCCGCGGAGAGTGCCGCGGAGAGCGCCGCGGGAACCGGGGCGGTGACGGTCGCCCATCGGCTCAGGGTCGAGCTCGACCCCGCGGGCCGGCGCCTTTCGGTCGACGATCGGATGCTGCTCCTGCGCGGCGGCACGGTCGACTTCCTGCTCAACGGCCAGCTCGAGCTGTCGGTGTCGCAGCCGCCGGCCAAGGCGGTCCCGCTGGGGGATGTCGCGCCCTTCTTCGGCATCAACGCCGCTGGCGCCGCGGTGACTGGAGGGAGCGGGTCGATGGGCTCGACTGGCCCTGGCGGCCTGCGCCGCTACCGGGTGAAGATGCCGGAGGGTGGCGGGAGGCTGCATCTCACCTACGCCGGAGCGTTCGACTTCGGCCTCGGCAAACAGGAGGAGGAATATCAGCGCGGCTTCCGCGAGACCGCCGGCATCGTCTCGCCGGAGGGCGTCTATCTCGCCGGCAACGGCTTCTGGTACCCGCAGTTCGACCGCGGGCTCATCGAGTTCACGCTCACCGCGCGCGTGCCCGAAGGTTGGCGCGTGGTGAGCCAGGGCAACGGCGTCTCGCGCGACACCGACGGCAAGGCGCACTGGGACTCGGGCGGCCCGATGGAGGAGATCTACCTGGTCGGCGGTCCACTCACGCTCTACCGGCAGACCGTGCGTGCCGCAGGCGCGAGCGAGGCGACGGGCGCGACGGATGCCTGGGGCGCGGGTTGCGCGAGGGGTGCGATGGGCGCCGAGAGGGCGACCGGCGCGACCCCTCGGACCCCTGAAATCGCGGCCGAGGTCTATCTCCGTCAGGCCGATCCGGAGCTCGCCGGCAAGTACCTGCAGGCCACCGCGCAGTACCTCGAGATGTACCGCCAGCTCATCGGTCCCTATCCCTACGGCAAGTTCGCGCTGGTCGAGAACTTCTGGGAGACCGGCTTCGGCATGCCGTCGTTCACCCTGCTCGGATCGCAGGTGATCCGGATGCCGTTCATCGTGACCTCTTCCTATCCGCACGAGATTCTGCACAACTGGTGGGGCAACTCGGTTTTCGTCGATTACGAGCGTGGGAACTGGTGTGAAGGGCTGACCGCCTACATGGCCGATCACCTGCTCCAGGAGCAGCGCGGGCAGGGCGAGGCCTATCGCCGCGACACGTTGCAGAAGTACGCGAGCTACGTCCGCGGCTCGAGCGGCCTGAGCGACCAGAGCGCGGGGCGCGACTTCCCGCTCAGCGAGTTCCGCGCCCGGCACAGCGCGGCGACCGAGGCGGTCGGCTACGGCAAGGCGCTGATGGGATTTCACATGCTGCGGCGCAAGCTGGGCGACGACGCCTTCCGCGCCTGGGCAGCGCGCTTCTATCGCGAGGAGCGCGGCAAGCAGGCCTCCTTCGCCGACATCCGCCGCACGATGGAGGCGGTCGCCGGTGCCGGCGCTGGCAAAGGTACGGGCACGGGCACGGATCTGGGCCGCTTCTTCCACGATTGGATCGAGCGCCCGGGCGCCGCCGCGCTCGCCGTCGAGCCCCTCGAGCCCCTCGGCCCCTTGAGGTCGTCGCGGTCGAGACCGGCTTCGAGGTGCGCGGGACGCTCCGCCAGACGCAGGCGGGCGAGCCGTTCGCGCTCGACGTGCCGGTGGCGGTCGAGACCGCGACCGCGACGGTGGTGGCCACGGTCCATCTCGAGACCGCCGCGACACCGTTCGCGATCCGCGTGCCGGCGCGTCCGCTGGCGCTCCAGGTCGACCCCTCGTTCGACCTCTTCCGGCGCCTCGACCCGCGCGAAATTCCGCCCTCGATCGGGCAGATCTTCGGCGAGCCGCGGGCGCTGGCGGTGATCGCGGCGGACGCTTCCCCCGAGGAGGCGGCGGCCTGGCGGAAGCTCGTCGAGTCCTGGCGTTCCGACGCGCAGATCCTCGAGATCACGACCGACGCGGAAGTCGCGGAAGTCGCGGCGCTGCCGGCGGACCGCGCGATCTGGCTGCTCGGCCGCGGCAACCGTCTCGCGGCGCGCTCCCTGGCGGGCGTCGCCGGCCTCGCGCTCGACGCCGAGGGCGTCGGCCTCGACGGCCAGCGCGTCCCGTTCGCCGGCCACAGCACCGTGGTCGTCGTGCGCCATCCGGGGAGCGCCGAGCGCGCCCTCGGCTGGCTCGCCATCGACCCGGCCCTCGCGGTCACCGCGCTGCCCGGCCTCGGCCGCAAGCTCCCGCACTACGGCAAATACAGCTACCTCGCGTTCGAAGGCAGCGAGCCGACCAACGTGGTCAAGGGGCAATGGGCGACCGTGGATTCGCCGCTCCGGTTCGACCTGCGCCCGGCCGCGGAGCGCGTAACGCCGCTCCCACCTCTCGCGCTCGAGCCACGCCGGGCGTTGGCCGAGCTGCCGCCGCCCGGCGTCATGGAGGGCTCTCCGGCCAAACGGTGAGACTCTGCGCGAGTGCGCAGCGTGCCAAGGCGCGGTCATAGGTCAGCAGCGTGCCGGCGCTTGCTTCCAGAGCGAGCGCGAGATGGAGAGCGTCCGCCGCGCGCAGGCCGGCCCGCGCGCTCGCGAGCAGCAGCCTTTCCGCGTCGCGGTGGGTCGAAGCGAGGAGATCGACCCGGCGGAACGCACCCTCGGCCATCGTCGCGAGAATCTTCCGGTAGACGCGCCGGGCGGCCGCGGGAGACAAGGCGCCCTCGCGAGCTCGCCTGGCCAGCGCGGAAGCAACCTCCGTCACCGCGAGATCCGATACCAGCACGTCGTCGCGCGCGGCGACATGCGCGTTGAGCTCCGCGCTGCCTTCCTCGGGGAGGAAGAGCTTGGCGAGCGCGCTCGCGTCGCAATAGAGCGGACCGACGAGCCGCGCTCTTCCGGCTTCTTTAGAGGCGGTCGTCACGTTCCAATCCCACGGTCGCCGAGAGCGGCGGTTCGAGACGCGGCAGGCCGCGCCGGAACGAAGCCAGGTCCGGGAACGGTCGCGCCGAGCTTTCGGCAGGCGGCGCGAGGCGGGCGACGGGCTCGCCCCGATCGGTGATCACGATCTCGCGCCCCTTGCGCACTTCGCGCAGGAGCGCAGACAGGTTCTGACGGACTTCGCGAATCCCGGCGCTGCGCATGGCACAATTGTGCTACATGTGACACATTCCGGCAAGGCCGCGCTTGGGCTCCGGATTCTCGTAAGCTCTGCAGCCATGAAGCCGTTTTCGTGGTCCGGAGCCCGCGCTCTGGCGGCGTCTCTTCTGCTGCTCTGGTGCGCGCTCGAATCGCGCGCCGAGGCGCGCGTCGAGGTCGCGACCGCCCGGCCGGCGCCGCTCGCTCCAATCGTCGTGCGCCTGACGACGGCGCTCGGGGAGATCGATCTCGAGATCGACGCCGTGCACGCCCCGCTCTCGGCGGCGAACTTTCTGCGCTACGTCGATGCCGGCCGCTACGACGGCGGCCGCTTCCACCGCACCGTGCGCCCCGACACGGAGACGCGCAAAGAAGTCCCGATCGAGGTCATCCAGGGGGGTGTCGCGCCCGGGCGCGAGAAAGAGGATTTCCCGCCGATCCCCCTCGAGCGCACGAGCGTGACCGGACTGAAACACCGCGACGGAACGTTGTCGATGGCGCGCGACGCGCCCGATACGGCGACCTCCGACTTCTTCCTCTGCGTCGGCGACCAGCCGTTGCTCGATTTCGGCGGCGCGAGGAACCCCGACGGCCAGGGCTTCGCGGCCTTCGGCCGGGTGGTGCGGGGAATGGACGTCGTGCGCCAGATCCAGGCCGCGCCGGCCCGAGGGCAGGCGCTCACTCCGCCGTCCAGATCCTCTCCGCCCGCCGCCTGCCCTGAAGGTCCGACAGCTCAAGCGCTCACTCCGCCGGTCCAGATCCTCACCGCCCGCCGCCTGCCCTGAAGCGGGCCGGGCGGGCGTCTTTTGGGACAGGTCGCGTCAGAAACCTTGAAAATCCGCCACATTCTGGCGGATTTTCAAGATAATATGGCGAGGATGATTCAGCGCACCCAAGCTCTGGAAGAGCTCGCTTGGCTGTTCACCACCTTTCCGGTCGTGGCCATTATCGGGGCACGGCAGGTCGGCAAGACGACCCTGGCCCGCGCCTTCGCCGGGCGAGAGATCGGGCCTGTCCTGTACCTCGATCTCGAGAAGGAGAGCGATCTCGCCCGCCTCGCCGAGCCCGAGCTTGCCCTGGGAGAGGTCGATGGCCTCGTGGTCCTGGATGAGGTTCAGCGCCGTCCGGATCTCTTCCCGGCGATTCGCGTGCTGGTCGATCGACCGGAGTCCAGGGCGCGGTTCTTGGTCCTGGGAAGCGCCTCCGGTGAGCTCCTCCGTCAGACCTCGGAGTCGCTCGCCGGCCGGATCGGATTTCTCCGGCTGCGCGGCCTTTCTATGGAGGAAACCGGCGTCGAAGCGCTCGGCCGCCTCTGGTCGCGCGGCGGCTTCCCACGCTCCTTCCTCGCCGCGACCGACGCCGCGAGCTTCGAATGGCGACGCGCGTTCGTCGCGACCTTTCTCGAGCGCGACCTTCCCCAGCTCGGGATAAGGATCGCCTCCGAGACACTCCGCCGTTTCTGGACGATGGTGGCTCACTACCACGCTCAGCGCTGGAACGGCGCGGAGCTGGCGCGCTCCTTTGGACTCTCCGAGACGAGCGTGCGCCGATATCTCGATCTGCTCACCGACGCGCTCGTGCTGCGCCAACTTCCGGCCTGGCACGCCAATGTCGGGAAGAGGCAGGTCAAGGCGCCGAAGGTCTTCATCGAGGATTCCGGGCTTCTGCACGTTCTGCTCGGGATACCTGATGCCTCGGCACTGGAGAGCCATCCGAAGGTCGGGGCAAGCTGGGAGGGTTTCGAGGTGCAGCAGATCGTTCAAGGTCTGAGAGCGCACCCCGAAGAGTGCTTCCATTGGTCGACTCATGCCGGCGCCGAGATCGATCTGCTGGTGGTGTCGGGCGCGAAGAAGCTCGGCTTCGAAATCAAGCGCACGAGCGCCCCACGTTTGACGCGCTCGATGCGGGCCGTGGTCGAGGAGCTGGAGCTCGATCGACTCGATCTCGTGCACGCGGGCGGGACGACATTTCCGCTGGCGGACCGCGTGCGCGCCGTCGCAGCGCGCGACCTGCTTTCAGCTCTCGACCCGCTGCGACAGAACTGATACCCGACGCGGATTCGGCGGAGCCTAAACCCTTCGACAGGCGGGGCAGGGGACACCTAGCGGGGGTGCGGCGTTAACTCGAGTCCTCGGCGACCGGAGGCCCCGCAAGGTGTCCCCAAGTCGAGGCCCAAGCGCCTCAATTCAAACTACTCGAGCCGCACGCGCGTCGCCGGGCGGAGGTCGCCGGAGCGCACGCGGATCTCGAGGAGATGCGGCTCGCTGGAGACGCCCGGCGGAGGCAGCGGCAGGCGCACCAGGGCGGCGCCGGGCGGGACGGCGAGGGGCGGCAGGGCGAGACCGTCCCACTGCGCTTCGAGCAACGCCCCGGCGGCGACCGGTGCGGCGAGCTCGAGCCAGAGCGCGGTCGCGGCACGCGACGGCAGCAGGTCGAGGCGCGAAGCGCCGCCGTCGAACCACCAGTCGGCGGCCTCCCAGCTGTCGCGCGCCAGCGGCGGACCCGGGCTGACGCCGGCGGCGCCCAAACGCTCGGCGAGCGCGCGCCAGGCGAGCCGGACGTGAAACGCCCGGTGCACCGAGCCGAGCGTCGCGCGCGCGGCGGCGATCTCCTTCCGCGCCGCCTGCTGTTTCGCCTTGAGAGTCAGAAACGGCGCCCAGGGCTCGCTCCAGAGCTCTTCCGAGCGCCGCTCGAGGAGATCGGCGTGCGGCAGGTCGTGCGCGGCGAGCGCCACGAACGCCGCTTCGCTGCCGGCGAGAGTCGAGCCGGCGAGCGAGGCGAGCCGCGCCGTCGCCGCGTCCGCGAACGGACAATCGCGCACCAGGCAGAGCGGCTGCGCCCAGGCGAGCCAGGCTTCGGCGGCGCGGACCTGCGATTCGGCCGCCGGGCCGGGCGGCAGCTTGCCGAGAACCGTCTCGACTGCGGGCGCGAACTCGGCATCGACCGGCGCGCTCGCCAGGAGCTCGCCGTAGAGCCGGCGCGCGGCCGGCAGCTCCCCGCGCGCGAGCTCGCCGGCGGCGGTCGCGAGGTCGCGCTCGAAGGTCACGCGCAGCGCGCCGCGATAGCGCGCGGTCCAGGTGGCGTACTCGCCCCACGCCTGGCGCGCGAAGGCGGTCGCGGCGAGGCGCTTGAAGGTGAGCGGCTGCTCGGGCAGGAGCGTCGCGGCGCGCTCGAGCGAGCCGGCGATCTCGACCCAGGGCGCGAACAGACGGTCGAAGGTCTGGGGCTCGAGGAACGCCTCGCGCAGCAGCGCCTCCACCTTCTTGCGCTTTTCGGGCGCGAGCGCCGGCCAGACTTCGAGATAGGCGGCGGCGAGGAGCCGCCGCGGCTGGAGCTCCGCCGGCGCGAGCTCGCCCGCGACGATGAGCGGGCGCTCCCAGTCGCGCGCCAGCGAGTAGATCCGGGGGTCGCGGGCGCGGCTGCGCTCGAGACTGACGGCGGCGCCGAGGAGCATCGCCGCCTGCCAGCTCGCCGGCTCGGCACGCAGGATCTCGCGCGCGAGCTCGCGCGTCGCGAGCAGCCGCTCGGCGCTCGCCGGTGAACCGGGGTCGCGCGCGGCGAGCTCGAGATCGAAGAGCCGCGCGGCGAGAACCAGGCGGGCCGCCGTCAGGTCCTCCTCGCGCCGCATGCGGGTGGCGAGCTCCGTGAGATCCGCCCCTCCGAGTCCCAGGCTCCGCGCCTGCGCCGCGAGCGCGCCCTGGTCGGCGAGCCAGGTGCGATGCTGGGCGAGAGTGATCGCCAGGAGGAGCGCGACGACGAGGGTGGCGACGAGCCGGCTCGAGAGAGACTCGCGCAGGCCGGGGCCGCGCGGCGGGGTGTCGTGAAGAGCGCTCGTTCGGGTTACCATGGAAAGTACCTTCCGATCATGACGCATCGCGACCGAAGTTTTCACGCCCGCATCGTCCGCATCGTCCGCGCGCCGCGTTCGAGGACCGGCGTGCGATGAGAGTCGGGCCGTTCCGCTTCGAGCCGCCCGAAGTGCCGGTGACGCCGGCGCTGCGCTGGGTGCTGGCGCGCGCCTTCGCCTCCCGGGATACGCATCTCGCGGAGACCGAAGGGGACGCGGCCGTCGCCCTGGCGCGGACCTTCGCGGTGGCGGCGCGCATCGCGTCGTTGCAGCCGCAGGATCGCCTCACCGGGGAGCTCGGGCCGCGGGCCGCGGCGGACCTCAAGCGGGAGCGTGCCCTCGCCACCGCGCAGGAGATGCGTCTCGGCGCCGCGCTCGCGGCGGTCGACGCGACCGCCGCGGAGCTCGGAGTTCCTTATGCGCCGATCAAGGGGCAGGCGCTGGTGCTCGGTGGCTTCGCCCCGGACGGCGGACGGCCGTCCTCGGACATCGACCTGCTGGTCCCCGCGGCGCGACTCGACGCCCTGCAAAACGAGCTTCAGCGCCAGGGCTTCACCGTCGCGGGGGAGGCCTACGAGCATCAGGCGCCGGCGCTGCGTCATACCGGCGGTGGCCTGGTCGAGCTCCATCGCATGCTGCCCGGCGTACGGGTGGACGGGAAGCGGCCGGCGACGAGCTCGGCTTCCTATGACGCGCTTGCCGCCGCCGGCTTGCTCGGCCCGCCGCCGTCGTCGATGAGCTTCCGGCCGCGCGGCGACCTGCGTCTGCCACGGCGCGAAGTGCTGACCGCGCACGCCCTCGTGCACGCGCTGGCCCAGCACGGTTTCGCCCCGGCCGTCTTTCCGGGCTTCCTCTTCCTCGGCGATCTCGTGGATCTCGGTTTCCGCGGCACCGCGGGCCGGGCGACCCTGGCCGGAATCGCGCCGTGGATCGAGCGCGAAGTGAGCTACGAGGAGGCCGAAGCGGCGCTCGACCTCGCGACCGCGCTGGCAGCGGGCGAGAGCGAGCTCTTCGAATCATCTGCCGGGGCGGGCGCGGCACGCTCGCGCGCGCGGCTCCTGCTCGATCACTTCCACGCCGGCGCGACCGACCCGCGCTACGCGCTGGCGTTGAAGACGCGACTGCTCGAGCACCCGCTCTCCGACAAGCCGCAGATGGTGGCGAAAGCGGAGCTCCTGGCGAAGACGCTCGCGCCGCGCAAAGGTGAATCTTTCTTCGCCCGCCTGCGCACGCTCGCCCGGCGCTGGATAGCTTCACGCGCCGCTGGTAAGCGGCGCTAGGTGCACGCGCCGCTGGTAAGCGGCGGTAACTGCACGCGGCGCTAGTGGCGCTGGCCCGCGCCGCCGGCAAGCGCCAGCGCGCCTTCACGCGGGCGGTTTCGCGAGGCTGCATTGCTTTGGTGCACTCGCCTTGCTATTCTTCAAATGTAAGGAGACTTGCCATGAGCACTGCGAGCGTGACCAGCAAGGGGCAGGTGACCATTCCCGCCAAGATCCGCGACCTCTTGAGCATCAAGCCGGGAGACCGCCTGCTGTTCGAGAGCGCAGGGCAGGAGGTGCGGATACGCGTGGTTCCCAGGCGGCGGGTCTCTGATTTCCTGGGGGCCTTCAGGAACGACGAGCCGTTCCCCGGGTACTCTGACCGTTCGCGAAAAGACCGCCGAGTCCCTCGCCAAGCGTCACAAGCCGCGCCGGCCATGAAGGCGGTCTGGGTAGACGCCAACATCCTCCTGCGGCTCTTCACGGGTGAGCCGAGAGCGCAGGCGGCAAGAGCGGCAGCCCTCGCCGAAAAGGCCTCCAAGGGACACATTCTCCTGCGAGTTTCGCTGATCACGGTCGCGGAGATCGTCTGGGTGCTGCATCGGTTCTACAAATTCCCCGTTTCGACCATCGCTGCGACGCTCTCGGAGTTCCTCTGCTCGGATGGCGTGGCCGTCGAATCCCGGGAGGAGCTCTTGGACGCCTTGGCCCTCATGGCGCGTGAAAAGGTCGACTTCGGCGATGCCCTGCTGGCTGTGCAGGCCAGAGCGTCCGGAGAATCCGTGGCCTCCTTCGACGCCGACTTCGATCATCTCGGCGTCGAGCGTTACCCCGTCTGACTCCAGATCAGCGCTGGATCAGTGCGGCGAACCCGGGCGCGGCCGGAGGAGCTTCTGGAAGCGCTCTTCGATCGCCTGCGGCTCGCCCAAAGGAACGCCATCGACTTCGACCCAGGCGTGCGCGGCGATGCCTCCGGCACCGTTCGACTCCTTGCGCACGCCGATGCGGAGCTCGGAGGCGATGCCCCGCCGCGCGAGCATCCGCTGGAGGGCCAGCGAACGGGGCAGACAGGTCATCGGCAGGATGTGAGCGCCGCGGCGCGGGAGACCGCGAGCGCCACCCGATCGGACGAAGTGCGCGGCGAGGTGCCAGCCGATTCTCGGCTTCGCGCGGTCGGGCTCGACTCGATCAGAGCCTTCGCCAGAGTGCGCCGCGGCGCGAGGCGCAGACGCGTTGCGGCCGCGAGGAGGCGCCACCAAGCCTCGGCGAGCAGCCACCTCTCGCGGCCCGAGAGCCCGAGAAAGCGGCGGAGATTCGAGAAGAAGACCGGGGAGCTCACGACGGGGCCGATGCTACGATGTTTGACGCTGACTGAAATGTTCCTGGGATGCCCTCGCCGCTCGCCCCGACCACCCGCTTCCGCCCCAAGCCGAACGTCCTGGTGCGCGAGCTCGGCGGCGAGGCGGTGCTGCTGGACATCGAGACCGGACGCTACTTCGGCCTCAACGCGACCGGCGTGCGGATCTGGGCGCTGCTCGGCGAGGGCGAGGAGCTCGCGACGGATCCTCGAGCGGCTGGCGGCGGAGTACGCGTCGGCGCCCGCCGCGATCCGCTCCGACCTTGCTCGAGCTCTGCGTGGAGCTCGAGCGCGAAGGGCTAATCGACCGCGTCGGCTGACGGCCAGGGAATCCCGGCGCGCTTGCGCCGCCAGAGCTCGCCGTAGATCGCATGCAAGTAGCCCATCTTGTCCCAGTTGTCGGTGGGGGAGTCTTCCACCCAGGAACGGATCGCGGACTCCTCGATGAAGCCGCGCCAGAGGGCGTCGGGATCGAGCAGGAGCTGCTTCGTCCAGCGCAGCTTCTCCGTCGCCATGCCGCGATCGAACACGTCGTAGAAGGCGCGCCTTTCCTCGCCGCGTGCGAATCTCGTTCGGGGACGAGCCCGCGAATCGGCTGACGCGCAGCACAGGGCGCGTCTCGTGTGCCCTGTTGCAGCAGGTGATCCGGTACCGCGAGCATGAACTGCACGAGCGCGAAGTCGCGAAGAGGCCACCGCATCTCGAGCCCGTACGGTTCGGGCCCATCCTTGCGCAGCACGAAAAACGCCACCCCCTCGGCCAGCAGCTTCTCCACGCTGTAGCCGTGCCGGCTCTCGACCGGGTAGAAATGGCTGAAGTGCGCCTCCAGCTCGTCGATCAGCGCGCGCGCCTCGGGCTGGTCCGGCCGCTCCGCCCGGATGGTGACCTGCATGGCCTGCCCTGGATCCTTACTCACCGCTGGAGCGTGTCCTGCGCTTTCTTGAGCGCTTCTGCTGCCGGGACCCCCTGCTCGATCGAGATCTGGACCGCATAAGTGAAGGACATCAGCGCCGAGTTAAACCGTCCCATACTTAAGCCTGCCATCGAAGAGGAGTTTTCGATCGCCGCGCGCACCCCGGCCGCCTGGTCCTTGCCAAAAGCCGCCAGGAAGACCGGCGAATCCGCCAGCGACTTGCGCGCCGGGTAGATCCAGGTGTTGGGCTGCTTGGACAGGAACTCGACCAGCCGCCAGGCCGCCTGCGGGTTTTTGGTAGTCGACTTGATCATCAGGCCCTCAAACTGCGCCAGCGAAATGCCTTTATCCCCGCTTGGGAGAGGTGCCATTCCCACTTTGAACTTGATCATCCCCATAAAATCGCTGGTCAGGCTCGAGACGGAGCCCGTCCACATCCCAATCTTGCCGGTCACGACACCCACATTCCCGCCCCCGTCCCCATAGGCATCCCGCAGCTGCGACTGCGTCCCCGCCGGGCCATCTGGCCCAAACAGCGAGACATACCACTCCACCGCCTTGACCGTCTCCGGCGTGTCCAGGCGGACATGCTGCTGGTCATCAAACAGCGCCCCGCCGTTCTGAAAGACAAAGGACAGGACGTCAAAATATCGATCTGAAGGCCGGTAACCGAAGTACCCCGCCTGCACGTTGGTCACCTGCTGGGCCGTGGCGCGGAACTGCTCCCAGGTCCAGCCAGGCTTGGGATAGGCCACCCCCATGCGGTCGAAGAGGTCCTGGTTATAAAAAACCACCTCGGGATCCACCCCGGTTGGCAAGGCCAGCAGCTTGCTCCCGGTCTTGAACGTGTCCAGCGCCCCTGGGAAATAATCGTCCGGATTGAAGGCCTTGTTCTGCTGCAGCAGCGGGACTAGATCGAGCGCCTGGTTGTCCTGGGATTGTCCAATTTGGTCCACCATGTACCAGCGCACCAGGGCCACATCCCCAAACTGGGTATAGAAACCCTGCGAACGGGTCTCGACCGTAATATTCGGTTCCTGCTCCTTGAACTTCTCCAGAGCGGGCTCATACAGGTTCTGGTATTCCTGGGGAATGGTGAAGGATAGCGTCACCTTTTCCTGGATTGGGGCTGGCCCGCTTGCGCCCGGCGAACAGCCCAGCGCCATTCCGACCAGACAGATCAAACATACCCACCGAAACAGGATTTTCTTCTTCATGCCTGCCTCCTAAAGAAGGAGATAGGATCATTATAATCCTCTCAGCGCGAGAAGGTTGAGGCTGTCCAAAATGAAACGCTTGAGAGAACAATACCACCCTGTGAAGGCGCAGGGCGACCGAACGCGTCAGCCCCTGCGTGTATATCTTAATACTTATTGTTTTTTGGGAGCCCCAACTCAGGATTGGACGCCCCCTCCTAAACGACCTGGAGCCCCGAGAGAAAATGCCTGACGGCATCTCCCAGGTTTCTGCCAGACATGGAGGAACCGGAAGAAGCGCGAATGATCAACCGTGATTCAACCATTCCCTCGACCAGGATGGCGCCTTTGTGGGTGATATCGAACGATTCGCCCTCGCGCAAGAAGATATCCTCGGATTTGCCCGACTGGGTGATCCAGACCATCCCGCTTACGACGGAAAATTGTTCTCCGCTGTGGTCGCCCGTCAGCCGCAGCAGGGATTTCTTCTCAAGGCAGCGCTCCACCGAACGCCGACGCCAGCCTTGTGAGCGAGAGGATAAGAGTACTTCAACACGGCGCGGGTGATTTTCAGCGCAGGGCGCATCCGCCGGCATGGCCCCTGGGATTTTGCAATAATGTAAATTGGGTTGGATCGATTGGATATGCGCTGTTCGTGGTCATCTCGATAACCTCCAAACCTGTAAATCTTCGAATCAGCAACTCTTCTCAATGAAGAAGTGATTGATTTTTTATCTTGACTTTAGTATAATTAGGAAAATGTGATAAACACAACAGATAATCGTAAGAGTATCCTGATTATCAACTTACAAATTTATCGAATAAATTCAGAAAGGGTTTCGATATGACGGATCAACTTGACGAGACTTCCTGGGCCATTCTGGAAGCGCTCCAGCAGAATGCGCGCATTTCGTATGCCGAGTTGGGCAAACGGGTGGGCCTGACCTCGCCGGCCGTCGCGGAACGGGTGCGCAAGATGGAAGACGCCGGCATCATCGACGGCTATCACGCAGCCGTGAACCTGGCTGCCCTGGGTCTGCCGATTTCGGTCGTCATCCAACTACGCCTGAATGATACCCGCTCGAAAGAGGTCGTCGCGCTGATCAGGGCCCAGCCCGAAGTGACCACCTGTTATCACCTGACCGGAAACGATTGTTTTATGATCGTGGCCTCGGTTGCTTCCATCGCATCATCTCGAAAAGATGCTGGAAGGCCTGACGGTCTACGGCCAAACGACAACCTCCATCGTCCTTTCGACCCCGGTCAAACGCAGAGTGATTTGCAGCCAGATCGACCCGGCGCTGGAAACCTCGCCCAATCCCAAAAATGGAGGCGGTCCGATTCCTCAAATTACCAGCATCGAGATATTTTAATTTTCTTCCGGCAGCAGGCCGAGCTTGCGGGCCTGCTCATAGCTCAACTCGCCGGTGGTGGGCAGGCTGGGGGCGGAGGGTTTGGCCGCGGTAACCACCTTGTCCCAATAAGTCATCCGCGTCCTCGGGAAGCGGCCCGCCTGGTCCGGGCCGAGCAGGGCAGCCAGTGCGGCTAAAGAGGCGGGATTCCTCGGGCATAGGTCATCCCGGCGGTTCGGTCTCGAGCCAGGGCGGCCAACCGGTTCGGGCAGAGGCTGGGCCTCGGACTGCGGTTCTGGGGCAGGCAAAGGCGCTTCCGGCAGAGGCCGGATGTTCAGCCCCATCCCTTCCAGGGCCTGGGCCAGCTGGTCCTGGACGGTCAGCAGGTGTTCAAAAGCCAGGGCCAGGCGCAGCGCGCTGTTCGAAGAACGCAGGAAGACCAGCACCGCGAAACGGCCAACCGGGGCAAAGGCCAGGTCGAAGGTCTTCCCGCGCAGGGCATGGGCGGCGGCGGGCAGACCCTCGCGCAGCTGCGCGGAGATCTTGCCCAGCGAGCTCAACCCGGCCATCAGGCCCGGCACCAGGTTCGCTTCCAGCCCAGGTTCAGGCCAATCCCCGGCCTGGGCAGCCACCCGGCCCTGGTCGTCGAGCAGGATGGCCGCCAGCGCGCCCAACGATCCGCGCAAGTCCGCCAGGAGCGCGCCCAGCAAAGGCGGCTGCGCCTCGGCTTCCTCCAGCGGAGCGGACGCTGTGCCGGCGCGCAGCGGTTGGGTGGGAGCCTTTTGGGGCTGGAGCGGAAGCGGATTCGGCGCGCTGCCTCGTCCGCGCAGCCCGGCGCAGATTGCCGGTCTTCTTGCGCGGCGCGCGTCCGGCGGTTTCAACTTCGGCGGCGCTGAAATCGAGGCGCCTCGCCCGGTCATACTCTCAACCGCCGCCAGGAAATCGCCCACCCCGACCGGCTTGGGCAGGAGCAGGTCAGCCTTGACCGACTCGCTCAACTGGCGCAAAGAAGGATCGATCGACAGGCCGGTGATGATAAAAATGCGGATATCCGGCTGGCGCAGGCGGATCTTGCGGGCCAGGTCGAAGCCGGACATGCCCGGCAGGCGCACATCCGTGATCAGCAGTTCGTAATTGTAGCGCGAGGCTTCCAGGATGGCCTCTTCAGCCGAAGGGTGTAAAGGTGATCTGCACTCCTGGATAGGCCGTCCGGATGGTATCCTGGTAGAAACGGCCGACGTCGTTAAAATCTTCAACGATCAAGACACGTTTCAAGGGCATCGCGACCTCCCTTTCAGAAAAACCTCTGCCCCCTACCCTACCCTCCGGCAAGCGGCCTGACGATCTATGTGAAAATGTGCGGGACAATCAATTTTACCCCACCCGCCAGCAGGCAGCCCAATGACCGGGTTGGATTTCTTTAAATTCGGGTTCTTCCTGGGCGCACTGGGTCATCGCCACCGGGCAGCGCGGGTGGAAACGGCAGCCCTTGGGCGGGTTGAGCGGGCTGGGCACATCCCCGTTGAGGATGACGCGCTCGCGGTGGATGCGCGGGTTGGGTATCGGAATGGCGGACATCAGCGCCTGGGTGTAAGGATGGAGCGGGTTGCGGAAGAGCTCGATGCGGTCGGCCAGCTCGACCATCTTGCCCAGGTACATGACCGCCACGCGCTGGGAGATATGTTCGACCACGCTGAGGTTGTGGGCGATGAAGAGATAGGTCAGCCCAAACTCCTGCTGCAGGTCCTTGAGGATATTGAGAACCTGGGATTGGATCGAAACATCCAGGGCCGAGACCGGCTCATCGCAGATGATGAACTTGGGGCGCAGGGCCAGGGCGCGGGCGATCCCGATCCGCTGGCGCTGTCCGCCCGAAAACTCATGCGGGTAGCGGCGGGCGTGATAATCTTCCAGGCCGACCTTTTTGAGGGTGGCGATGGCCAGGTCGAAACGCTCCTTGGGGTTGCCGATATTGTGGATGCGCAGCCCCTCCATGACCAATTCGCCGATGGGCATGCGCGGATCGAGGGAAGAATAGGGATCCTGGAAGATGATCTGCATATGGCGGCGCATTTCTTTGAGCGCTTTGCCCTTGAGACCGAAGACATCCACGCCCTGGAAGGAGACCGAACCGGCGGTGGGCTCGGTCAGGCGCAGCATCGTGCGCCCGACGGTGGTCTTGCCGCAGCCGGACTCGCCGACCATCCCCAGGCACTCGCCCTCTTTGATCGTGAAGGAGACGTCATCCACCGCCTGGACATGGGCCACCACGCGCTGCAGTACGCCCGCGCGAACCGGGAAGTATTTCTTGAGGTGCTTGACTTCAATAAAATCCGAATTGTTCGTTGTGGTCATGCGCGATCCTTAGGATACGGCGAAATCTAGCTTGAGCGGCGCCCTGTGGTCGCCCCGATCGGTATAGAACCAGCAGCGCACCAGATGCCCCTTCTGAACTTCGACCAGTTCCGGTTCGGCCTCGGTACACACCTTCAACCCGTACTGCTCGCGCAGGCGGCAGCGCGGGGCAAACCGGCAGCCGGACGGCAGGTTGACCAGGTTGGGGACCGACCCGGGGATCACATCCAGGCGGTCGGTGACCTCACCGAGGATGGGGATCGAGGCGATCAGGCCCTGGGTATAGGGATGCAGCGGGTGATCGAAGAGCGCGCCCACCACGGCCTGTTCCACAATCCGCCCGGCATACATCACCGCGACGCGGTCGGCCATCTCGGCGATGATGCCCAGGTCGTGGGTGATGAGGATGACCGCGGTGCCCAGGCGGGTGCGCATCCCGCGCATCAGGTCCAGGATTTGGGCCTGGATGGTCACGTCCAGGGCGGTGGTGGGCTCGTCGGCGATGAGCAGCTCCGGGGAGAGGGCCAGGGCCATGGCGATCATCACGCGCTGAGCCTGCCCGCCGGACATCTCATGCGGATAGGCTTTGGCTTTGCGGACCGGATCGGGGATGCCCACCCTGGTGAGCAGCTCGACGGCCCGCTTCCAGGCCTGTTCTTTGTTCATGCCCTGGTGGATCTGAAAGACCTCCGCCACCTGGTCGCCCACGGTGAAGACCGGGTTGAGGCTGGATTGGGGCTGCTGGAAGATCATCGACATGCGGTTGCCGCGCATCTCGGTCATCTCCGTCTCGGACATTTTGAGCACGTTTTTCCCGGCGAAGAAGATCTCGCCGTTGACGATCTTGCCCGGGTTGCCCACCAGGCGCATGATCGAGAAGGAGGTGACGCTTTTTCCGCAGCCGGACTCGCCGACCAGGCCGAGCACTTCGCCTTCCATCACGATAAAAGTCGACCCCATCGACGGCCTTGACCACCCCATCATCCGTATAGAAGTAGGTCTTTAAGTCTTTTACTTCGAGGAGTTTCTTTTTTGAGGTTGAGGCCGCCCGATCACTCATGCTTTTCTTCTCCGTTGGATCGACATTATACACGACAACCCGCCTCCAGGCGCTAAAATCCAGAGAAGTATGCTGGTACATAGACCAACCAGGGCTCGAGCCAAAAGTCCCGATCCGATTTAGGGATTGCTGTGAATCTTATTGTAGCGGAAATTCTCAAAAATTGGGGCAGATATCGACAGCCAGGTACAAAACCCGCTACTCTTACTTACACCCTTTCCCATAATCGATCTGCTCGAGGTTGGAGAGCAGGCTGCGCGCAGTGGGATCCAGGCTCAAGCCGCACAGATCCGGGCGGGTGATGGCGAGGTGGAGCTGGTAAAAGAGCGGCACGGCGGGCAGCGCCTCGGCAAAGGCCTTCTCGGCAGGCCTGGATTTTGGCGGCATAATCGGGCTGGTCCGGCCTGGCCCAGAGCGCGCCCACGCAGGCCGCGTCGAAAGCGGGGTCGCTGAAACCGCCGGGGTTGGCGCCGATCCAATGATTGGCGGCGTTGGGAATCTGCGCGCTGGTGTAGAGCAGGCAGGCGGGACGGGCGCCGGCCTCCCAGAAGAACTCGGCCAGGTCGAATTTGCGCCCAAAGAGCGGGCCGTCCGGACCGGGAGCATAGAGGTCGCCCGGGCTGAGGAATTGGACCGCAGGCCTCGATCCCGCAGGCCTTCAGGTCGGAAGCGATCTGGCGCGGTGACGTTCTTGCGCAGGCTGGCATCGGTGGTGATCAGGGTCACGGCCAGAGCCGTGCCGTCCGGGACGCCGTTCACCCCGCTGGCCTTGAGCTGGCCGCCGGAGAGCTTCCACCCGGCCGCCTCGAACAGCTTCGCGGCGGCAGCCGGATCATAAGCCGACCGGCTGGAGGTCCTTCTGGAAAAGGGGATGGCTGGGGGGCAGGGTTCCGGCCGGGACGGCGGACTTGCCTGAAGAAGAAACTCTGGTTGAGTTTTGCGCGGTCGATGCAGGCTGCCACGGCCTGGCGGGTGCGGGCATCCTCGAACCAGTTCGGGCGGTCGGCGCTGGGGTCAAATCCATCGTCGTAGCTGGCCGGGCGGATGCCGAAAATCGAGCTGTTCCCATTCCGGCCCCTGCTGGATGAGCAGGTTGAGCTTGTTGTCGTCCTGGTCCTTGATCAACGACTCCAGCTCGGGCTGGAAACCAGGGTTCTGGTCGACGATGTCGCACTCGCCGGAGATCAGGGCCAGCCTGGCGCTGTCGGCGGGGTTGCCCAGAAAGCGGTAAACGAGGTGGTCGAATTTGGGCAGGCCTTCCGCGGCGCGGAAGTAGGCCGGATTTTTCTTGAAGGTGATGTGATCGCCGGCGGTCCATTCTTCCAGGATGTAAGGTCCCCAACCCAGGGGATCGCGGTTGGCGCTCTCATCCGCCAGCAGGGCAGCGGCTGACTTGCCCTGCAGAGCGTGTTTGGGCAGGGGCGTGAAGAAATAGGTGGGATAGCGCTGTTCGACAAAACCGGGCACGCCGGTCCAGACCACGGTCTGGTCATCCAGCATGCGGTAGGAGGCAGTCCGGTCGATGAGGGTCTTGGAGGCCGGGGTAGCCGGGTCGGCGGCAATCTGGTAGGAGAAGACCGAATTGGCCGCGTTCAAGGGCGCGCCGTCCGACCATTGGATGCCTTTTTTGAGCTTGAAGGTCGCGCTGAGCTGGTCCATCTTGAGCGGACTGACCCCATCCCAGGTCTGGGCGCAATCCGCCGACGTACAGCCCGAGGGTAGAACGGAAATGCCCTTGGCCAACCCAACCAGCGTGCCGCTGATATCGACCACCGGGCTGCCCGCGATCTGGTGG
>CAWDWZ010000001.1:0-31078 GCA_963806165.1 Thermoanaerobaculia bacterium | reverse complement strand
GACGATTCGAACACGGCGACGGTACGCCAGCAGGTGCTCGACGCGATCAACGCCGGAGCGCATCTGGTGAGCTACGTCGGGCACTCGTCGACGGGGCAATGGGACTTCACCCCGATCCTGAAGTGGCAGGACGCGGCGACGCTGACCAACGCCGGCCTGCCGAATCTCTTCACCGCCTGGGGCTGCTGGAACAGCTACTACGTCGAGCCGACGATCGAGTCGCTCTCCGCGCGCTTGCTGCGGCAACCGGATGCCGGGGCCGCGGGGGCGATCGGCGCGACGACGTTGACCACCGAGTCGTCGCACCGCCAGCTCGGCAACCTCTTCTTCGCGCGGCTCAACGCCGGCGCGACGACGGTCGGCGAGGCTTTCCACGGCGCCAAGCAGGACCTGCAGCAGCAGGGCGGCGCCGCCGATGCGATCTACGGCATGACGCTGCTGGGCGACCCGGCGATGAGCCTGCCGCAGCCGTAAACACCCGCCGACACCAGCGGCAGTTCGCAGTCCCTCGAGGGAGGGTCGCCCAGCGCGGCCCTCCTTTTTTGTGTCCCCTACCTCACGAGGATTGCCGCCAGAACCTCCGGCAGGCGGTCGAGACCGCTCGGGAAGCGCAGGCGATAGACCGGCAGCCGCTCGCCGGCCGCCGCGCAGAGCTCGAAGTGACGCTCGAGCAGCGCCGGGTCGAAGAGCTTCGCCGCGACCGTGGCGCGGGCGAGCGCGAGGCAGGCGGCCGCGGGGCCGAGGCGCTCGATCGCGACCGCGCGGATGCCGGGCGAGTGTTCGATCTCGACGAGGCTCTCGAGCGCCAGCGTGGGCGGCGCGCTCGCGGGGTAGTTCTCCGCCGCCGCCAGCTTGAGCTGCGGAAAGTGGGGGAGTGCCCGCACCGGCAGGTCGAGATCGACCGGCAGTTGATCGTCGGCGATGCGGCGAAGGGTCGCTGCCGCCGCCGCCGATGGGGAGCGGCGGAGCGCCGCGGCGGCGAGGCTCGACTTTCCGGCCCCCGAAGTTGCGGTGAAGGCGATCGCGCTCGCGAGCGCAGCGGAACCACCAGGTTCCTCGAGGCGCCGCGCCGGGCGACGGCGCTGGCGTGCAGGAGATGGAGTCCGCGGATCGCGAGCGCCAACGCCAGCGGCGCGCCCAGGGCGCGCTCGAGGGAGAGCGCCCCGGCCCGGCCAGCGCCTTGCCGTTGCACGACGTCGCCGCGCGCGTCGACGAAGAAGCTCTCGCCGTCCTCGAAGTCGACCCGGCGTGCGCCGCGCGCGGAGAGCGCGCTGCGGATTCTCTGCATTCCGCCGTGGACGAGTCCGGGACCGTCGTAGATCATCGTCCACCTCTCCCGGCGATCGTCTCGACCTGCCGCGCCGAGCGGCGGAATTATCGGCTGGGGGTCCGGCCGGGGGGACGGGCGGCGGTCCGCTGCGCGACCGGGCCGCGGAGCGGGGGTCGCTCCGACGCCGATCGGATGGGCGCTCCAGAGCTCGGCACCGGCAAGGGGCTGCAGCCAGCCGGACTCCGCCGGTTCGTCGTCGAGCAGGAGAAGGAGCGGCTGCCGCTTCATGACGGGCAAGTCTAGCCGCGGCGCGATAGATTCTGTTGCTCATGGCGAACCGACGGCACCTCGTGCTGCACCTGCTGTCGCTCGCCGTCACCGTCGCCCTCGGCCTGGCGCTGCTCGAGCCGGTTCCGCCGCCGGTCGAGGCGGCAACGCAGGGATATGCCTTCCCGCTCGACAAGCTGGCGCACTTCGGGCTCTTTCTGGTCGCCGCGCTGTTCTGGCGCCGCTCTTTTTCGGCGCTCGGCTGGCGCTCGCCCGGGGTCGCGGCCGTCGTGACGGCGGCGCTCTACGGCGGACTGCTCGAGATCGCCCAGGGAATCTGGACGGCGCGCGATGCGAATGTCGTCGACATGCTGGCTGGAACCCTGGGCGCCCTGGTCGCGATGGGCGTCGAGCGCCGGGCGAGCCGCAACTCCTAGCCGGCGGCCGAGTACGTGCTCTGGTCGTACGCGGTGACGACCTCCTGCGGAGCGCCGTCGGCGAGCAGCCTCCCGTGGTCGAGCCAGAGCGCCCGCGTGCAGGTTTCGAGGATGAGGCCCGGCGCGTGTGAGACCAGCAGGATCGTCACCCCGGCGTCGCGGAACGCCGCCAGGGTCTTCTCGCACTTGCGCGTGAAGGCGGCGTCGCCGGCGGCGAAGACCTCGTCGAGAATCAACAGATCGGGCGTCCAGGCGGTCGCGATGGAGAAGCCGAGCCGGCCGAGCATGCCGGAGGAGTAAGCGCGGATGGGCGACTCGATGAAGTCGCCGAGCTCGCTGAATTCGACGATCGCGTCGATGCGTTCGCGGATCTCGCGCCGCGCCCGGCCGAGGAGCATGCCGTTCAGGAAGATGTTCTCGCGTCCGGTGAGCTCGTGATCGAAGCCGGTGCCGAGCTCGAGGATGGGGGCCGTGCGCCCCTCGGAACGCAGCGTTCCGGTGGTCGGTTCGAGGACCCGGGAGACGATCTTCAGGAGCGAGCTCTTGCCGGCGCCGTTACGGCCGACGATGCCGACCACTTCGCCGCGGGCGACCGAGAAACTCACCTCGGTGAGCGCCCAGAAGCTCTGGTACGTGAGATTCCCCTTGGCCCAGTGGATGGCGTAGTCCTTGAACGACGGCAGGCGCTGTTTGGCGAGCCGGTAGCGCAGCGAAACGCTGTCGAGCTCGAGAACGGGTTGGGTGGTTGCAGACGCTGCGGTCATGGCGTCAGAGATAGAGACCGATGCGACGGCTGGTGCGTGTGAAGGAGAGGGCGCCGAGCGCGAAGAGCGCGATGGCGAGCAGCGTCGCGACGGTCAGATGGCTCGCGGGCGGGATCTTGCCGTAGAAGATCGGATCGCGGAAGACCTCGAGAATGGAGCGCACCGGATTGAAGCGCACGATCCAGAGCCAGCGCGGGGGCAGGATCGTCATCGGATACATGATCGGCGTGAGGAAGAGCAGGATCTGCAGGATGACGCCGATGAGCTCGACGATGTCGCTGAAGAAGATCGCCAACGGGGCGAGGAGGAGGCCGGCGCCGAACGTGAAGAGGGCTGCAATCAGGATCGAGACCGGCAGGAAGAGCATCGCCGGGCGCAGCGGATGACCGGTCAGGACGAGCAGCAGCAGGAGCGGCAGGAGCGCCAGGAGGAGATTGATGACGCCCGAGATCGCCACCGCGAGGGGGAAGACCGACTTCGGCACCGGCAGCTTCTGGATCAGGCCCGCGTTCGCGCGCAGGCTGTTCATCGATGCGACGATGGTCTGCGAGAAGAAATTCCAGAACAGCAGGCCGGCCAGGACATAGACCGGGTAGTTTGCGATGTTGAAGCGAAAGATGGTGCTGAAGGCGATGTTCAGCACCGCCATCATCAACATCGGCTGCAGCATCGTCCAGGTGAAACCGATCAGCGAGCGCCGGTAGCGCACCCGCAGCTCGCGATGCACGAGCTCCCAGGTGAGATCCCAGTAGGGGAAGACGAAGGCCATGAATGAATTATTCTATCCCGCCCTATTCGTCTTCGTTCCGGGGGAGGGCGGTGAGGGCTCGAATCGCCGTTGCGACGGCGAGCGCTTCGCTGCTTCCGTGCCGCGGCGCGAGCAGGAGCTGGCGCAGGCGGCCGCCCAGGAGGAGTCGACGGCGCGCCCGCCGCGCCCAGGCGGCGCCGCGATGCCGGCGCGCCCAACGCAGCAGGTCCAGCCATAAAAGATCGAGCCGCTGGCCGTCATAGCCTGTGGAGCGGGCGCTCGTTGGGTCGCTCTCGAGGTCGGCGAGCTCCGCGAGCGAGCCGCCGAGGTGGTGCACCACGATCCAGTCGGCGAGGACGCGCACGGTGCGGCCGGCACGGGCAAGCCGCTGGCAATAGTCGAGATCCTGGGCGTAGTGGCGATAGCTCTCGTCGAACGGCCCGACCGCGTTCCAGGCGGAGCGCGCGAGGGCGAGCGCGGCGCCCGGGGCCCAGTCGACGGTGCCGCCCGGGAAACCACTCGGGGGCGCCCGGCGGACCCGGAAGCGCAGGTCCCGGCCGAGACCGCTCGCGAGCGCGAAGAGCCATACGAGACTCGGGAATTTGCCGCCGCTCCACTGCGCCCGGCCGTCGGGATAGACGAGGCGCGCGGCGACCGCGCCGAGCGGAGGATCGCCGCTCGCGGTGTCGCACCCGAGCGCTCGCAGCAGCACCTCGTCGCCGCCCGCCGTGACCTCGGCGTCGCTGTTGAGGAGCAGCAGCGGGTCGCCGGTCGCGCACGCGAGACCGCGGTTCACCGCGGCGCTGAAGCCCTGGGCCTCCCGGTTGCGGAGCCACTGGACACCCGGGCAGTTGCGGCGCAGGAGGTCGACCCCCGCATCGGTCGAGCCGTCGTCGACCACGATGACTTCGAGCGCCGCCGTCCAGCGGGCGAGCGCAGCGAGGCATTGCGTCGCGAGATCGGCGCGATTGTGCAGCGGAACGATGACCGAGAGCGGCGGCGCCATGCGTCCGGCAGATTACGGGCGTCGCCTCCGATTGGCAAGCCGGGGCGGCGAGGCAGGCGATATGATTTCTCGAGATGAGCCCGAATCCACGTGCTCCCCGGTCGCGGCGACGCCGTCCAGTGGTCGCAACGAGTCGGCCGGAAACCGGGCCATCGCAGCGGTTCGGACACCGGCTCGCGACCTGGACGCTCTGGTTGCTTCTCCTCTCCGTGCCGTTCGTCCTCGACTCGGCGCAAAAGGACGCCTTCCGGCTCCCGAAGGCGCTGCTCGCCGAGACGCTGGCGCTTCTCTCCCTCTTCTTCCTGGCGTTCGCCTGGCAGGGGCCGAAGGAGTGGCGCCGGTTGCTCGCCGCGCCGTTCGTCGCGGCGTTCGGACCTTTTCTCGTGATCGCGACGCTGCTTTCGTTCACCAGTCCGCACGCGGCGCACGTCCATCGCGGCCTCGCCGGACTCTGGATCGGCGCGCTCGCGGTCTGGGGTTGGAGCGTCGGGTTCTCGCGCCGGGAGCTGCGCCAGGCGCTCACCTTCCACCTCGTGCCGGCCTCGATCCTGGCGGCGGTCGCGATCCTGCAGTTCCACGGCATCTACCAGCCCTACAGTTTCGTCGGCATCGCCGAGACGTCGCGCTTCGCGATCGGGTCGCTGGCCGGAAACGTCGGCGATCTCGCCGCCTGTCTCGTCCTCCCGGTGCTGCTCGCGCAGGCGGAGCTCGCCCGCGAGAAACGCGTCGGATTCTCCGCGGTGGCGCTCGTCCTCTGTCTCTACGGCCTCGTCGTGACGCAGACCTTTTCGGCCATCGCGGGGGTCGCCGCCGGAACGCTGGTCTTCTGGACCCTGCGGATTTCGCGCCGGCGGGCGGCGATCGCGGTCGCGACGCTCGCCGGCACGGTCGTCCTGGTGCTCGCTCTGGTCGGCCCGTTCCGCGAGCGCAGCCTGGCGAAGATCGACGAGATCGCGCGCGGCGACTGGAATTCCGTGCTGACCGGCCGGCTCGACGGCTGGCGGGCGGCGGTCTGGATGGCGAGCGAGCACCCGCTCACCGGCGTCGGGATCGGGGCCTATCGCACCGAGTTCATCAGCGCCAAGACGGCGCTTCTCCGCGAAGGCGTGACCTTCTTCCCGGAGCAGATGAACATCGTCTTCGCCAATGCCCACAACGAGCTGCTCGAGGTGGCGGCGGAGACCGGGTGGTTGGGCCTCGCGGCCTTCGTCTACGGGCTCGTGCTGCTCGCGCGCCGGCTGCTTGGGTGGCGAGCGGCCGCCCGCGCCGCGGCGCCCGCAGCGAGCGCCGATTCTTCGGCCGAGTCTCCAACCGCCTTGGCCTGGGCCGGAATCACCGCGATCGGCGTCCTGTCGCTCGCCAACTTTCCGTTCCGGATCGCGATCGCGCTCTGGCCGATCTGTCTCTTCCTCGCCTGGCTGTTCAGCGGCGACGGCAAGAGCGCGGGGACCGGAGCGCGCACGTGAGGAACGTTCGGCGGTTCCTCCTCCCGGCTCTCCTGGCGCTCGCCTTCGTCGCCCAGGTGCGGCGCAGCTCCGACCTGATGCGCGCCCAGCACCTGCTGTGGAGCGTCGAGCGCCGCACCACGGAGATGTTGCGCACCGGCACGATCGACCGGGTGAAGCTGCGCGGCAACCTGCAGGCGCTCGCCGATGCGCGGCAGCTCGACTTGGCCGAGGTCGCGGTCCCCACCCTCATGGGGAGCCAGTACCTGATGCTTGGTGAGCTCGAGCCTGCGCGTCGCGCCTACGTCACCGCGAACCGGCTGGAGCCGCGCCCCGAGATCCTGGTCAATCTGGGCAAGGTCAACTACTCGCAGGGAGCGGTCAAGAGAGCGCTGCGCGACTTTGCCCAGGCGGTGCTGCTCGACCCACGGATGATGCAGGAGGTCCCGCAGGAGTTCCAGCAGAAGGTCTCAGACGCCCTGAGAAGTCAGGACGATGCGAACGGTGCGGACGAGAATTGACAGGTCGAGCCAGAGGCTGCGGTTGGCGATGTACGCCAGGTCGTAGCGCAGCTTGTTCTCGGCCGTGGAGTGGTATTCGCCGTTGACCTGAGCGAGGCCGGTCAGCCCCGGGGGCGAGGCAAAGCGCTCGGCATATCCCGGGACATGGGCGAGATGCTGCTGCACGAAGCCGGGCCGCTCCGGGCGGGGGCCGACGAGGCTCATCTCGCCGGCCAGCACGTTCCACAGCTGCGGCAGCTCGTCGAGGCGGTAGCGGCGGAGGAACCCCCCCACCGAGGTCAGGCGCGGATCGTCCCGGCGGGCGAGGACCTCTCCCGATTCGCGCTCCGCGTTCTCCTTCATCGTGCGGAACTTCACCACCTGGAACGGCCGCAGCCCGCGGCCGACCCTCTCCTGGCGGAAAAGCACCGGTCCCGCGGAGGTGAGGCGCACCGCGAGGGCGACCAGCACGAAGAGCGGGGAGGCGACGAGCGCCAGCAATGTCGCGCCGCCGAGATCGAAGATCCGCTTGACCGGGATCGCCGCCCGCCGGTCACCCTCGCGCATGACTTCGATCAGCGGCAGGTCGTTGATCCAGCGGTAGCGCATGGTGCCGATGAGACTCTCGAACGGACCCGGAAGAAGGAGGATCGTCGGGCGGTGAGCGCGCGTGCCGGCGATCTCGTCGAGCAGCGCGGTCTGCCAGCCGTCGGCCTCCGGCGCCAGGATGACGTCGTCGACCTCGCCGATCGCCAGCAGGCGCTCGAGCTCGGCGGCGCTCGCGAGCCGCGGACCGAGGGCGTCGTCGACCTCTTCGGAAGGCGGACTGCCGGGCACCGGCCCCCCGGCAGCACTGGCTCCGATGCTGCCGGGTACCGGTAGATAGCCGCGCACGAAGAGACCGTGGAGGTGATGCTCACGGATCTTCCGCGCCACGTCGAGCGCCGCCGGGCCGCACCCCACCAGCACCACCTGCCGTATCGGCGAGCGCACGAGGCTCTGCAGCGCGGTGCGCCAGAGCACGAGCAGGGTCGTGTTGAGCAGCGCGAAGAGCAGCAGGACCGAGCGCGGAAAGACCTGATTCGCGAGGAAAAGCGCAGTCGCCAGAGTGAGCGTCTGAAAGACGACCGCGAGACTCACCCAGCGCGCGATCTCCAGGCGCGGGCGCTTGGTTTTCGTCTCGTAGAGCCCGAAGAAGTAGAGCGCGACCGGCTGCGAGAGCACGACCCAGATCCAGATCAGCTCGAAATAGGCAAACTTCTCCTGTGGCAGCGGCTGGCTCGATCCCGGCAGGGCCGCCAGGATGCGGATCTCGAAGGCGAGGTAGAAGGCGATCCAGGCGACGAGGAGGTCGCCGAGGAACGACCAGGTGCGCCAGTCGGCGCGGTTGGAAGAGGTGCGGTGCACGGAACGGACTCTATCGGAGGGGGCGTGAACGTTGACAGATTCGGCCGCCTACGGCTACGCTCTTCGGGCATTCGGAGCGGTCCGATGGGCGCCGTCGCGGAGGCAGTCGCCGCGGCGCGGTTCGGGCTCGGCAACCTGGGGCGGACATCCAAGGTGCCCACCTGTCGCAGAAGCGGCGGGGATGCGGCCACGCAGCTTCGGAGTCTGAAGGCGTGGCAACCAAGTGTCCGGACTCGAGAGCCCGCTCCCAGTGCCGCCGGCGAGCGGGTTTTTCTTTGCCGCGAGGTTGCTTCGAAGGGGAGGCGCGCTTGAAGGTCATCGAACATCTGGAACGCGCGAAGAGGCCGTTGATCAGCTTCGAGATCATTCCGCCGCTGCGCGGCGGCGACGTCCGGAATCTCATGATGCTGATCGAGGACCTGGTCGAATTCCGGCCGCCGTTCATCGACATCACCAGCCACGCGGCGGAAGTTTTCTACGAGGAGACGCCGGCCGGGATCCAGCGACGGGTGAAGCGCAAGCGTCCGGGGACGATGGGCGTCTGCGCCCTCATCCAGAACAAGTACGGCATCGACGCCGTCCCGCACGTTCTCTGCCACGGCTTCACCCGCGAGGAGACCGAGGACTTCCTGATCGAGCTGCGCTACCTCGGCATCGACAACGTGCTCGCCGTGCGCGGGGACGACAGCGGCTACCAGAAGCCGTTGCGCGACGGACGCAGCGCCAACCGTTTCGCGACCGATCTCGTGGCGCAGATCGACGGGATGAACCGCGGCCGCTATCTCGCCGAGGATCTTCTCGACGCCGAGCCCTCGAGCTTCTGCATCGGTGTCGGCGGCTATCCCGAGAAGCACTTCGAGGCGCCGAACCTCGCCGCCGACGTGCGCCACCTCAAGGCCAAGGTCGATGCCGGTGCGAGCTACGTGGTGACCCAGATGTTCTTCGAGAACCGGCACTACTTCGAATTCGTCGACGCCTGCCGCGCCGAGGGCATCACCGTGCCGATCATTCCGGGATTGAAGGTCCTCTCGGCCCGTTCCCAGCTGTCGTCGATTCCGCGCAACTTCTTCGTCGAGATCCCCGCCGCGCTCGCCGACCAGGTCACCGACGTCGCCGAAGCGGAAGTGGTGAAGGTCGGGGTCGCCTGGGGGAGAAAGCAGGTTCAGGAGCTCCTCGAGCGCAAAGTGCCGGCGGTCCATTTCTACGTCATGCAGAGCGCCGGCCCCGTAAGGCAGCTCATGAAGGATCTGGTCTGAATCGAAGGAGAGGAACATGACTCGAAGTCCGCGGATCACAGGAGCGATTCTTCTCTCGGGCGCGATCTGCGCCGTCGTAGCGGGCGCAGCCGATCTGCCCGCGGAACGGGTCGAGGCCGGTCCGACAGCGGTGCCGGTCGTGAGCGTCGCGCTCGGCAGCCTGCCGGTGGTGTTGCAGCCGCATCCCTATGTCGACAAAGCAGAGGATCGAAAGAATCCGCTCGCCGACGAGCCCGACCATGGTCGCCGCGGCACCTGGAACCGGGGCTCGATCCCGCCAGATCCGCTCGCCGCGACCGGCATGAGCCGCGACCATCGGACGCCGACGCCGCTGTTCACGTTCGCCGGCACCGGGAATCCCGTCGGCTGCGGCGGATGCTCTCCCCCCGATACGGTGGGCGACGTCGGTCCGAAGCACTACGTGCAACTGGTCAATGCGACGAAGGTCGCCATCTTCGACAAGAGCGGAACGCTCCTCGGCGGGCCGTTCGATCTCTCCTCGTTCTGGAGCTCGGGGGCTTGCACGACGGACGACGGCGATCCGATCGTCGACTACGATCCGCTCGCGGATCGGTGGCTGCTCGCCCAGTTCAACGGCGCGGCCAGCCTCTGTTTCGCAATCTCGCAGAGCTCGGATCCGCTGGGCACCTATTTCATCTACCGCTTCGTGACGACGAATTTCCCGGACTACTTCAAGGTCGGCGTCTGGCCGGACGGCTACTACGTCTCGACCAACGAGAACAACTACAACGCCTGGGCATTCGAGCGGCCGAAGATGATCCAGGGTCTCCCGGCGCAGTCGGTCAAGGCCGTGGGTTCGGCTGACAATCTGCTCCTGCCAGCCGACGTCGACGGCATCGTGGCTCCCCCGGCGGGCGCGCCCGAGCTCTACTACACCTTCCTCGACAACTCCTTCCATGGCGGCACCGACCGGCTCGAGGTGCGGGCGTTCCACGTCGACTGGACGACGCCGGTGAATTCGACATTCACGACGGTCGGGAGCCCCGCGATCGCGGCCTTCACCTACACCGTCTGCGGCTTTTTCAACTTCGACTGCGCGCCGCAGCCGGGCACGACCCAGAAAGTCGACGTGCTCTCGGAGTGGCCGATGTTCCGTTTCGCCTATCGCCGGTTCGGCGACCACGAGAGCCTGGTCGGGAACTTCGCCGTCCCGGTCTCCGCCGGGCGCAGTGCGCCGCGCTGGTTCGAGCTCCGCGGCAGCGGATCCGCCTGGACGCTCTTTCAGGAGGGGACCTACGATCCCGACGCGAGCGCCTTCCGCTTCATGGGGTCGATCGCCGAGGATCACGAGGGCTCGATCGCGCTCGGCTATTCGGTGATGTCGGCGGCGATCTCGCCGGCGATCCGGTTCGCCACCCGGCTCGCAGGGGACACGCTCGGGACCCTCGGACCAGAGTCGACCCTCATCGCCGGCGCCGGTTCCCAGACCGGTTCCAATCGCTGGGGAGACTACTCCGCGCTGACGATCGATCCGGCGGACGACTGCACCTTCTGGTACACGAACGAGTACTACACGTCGAGCTCGTCGTCCACTTGGGCGACGCGGATCGGAGCCTTCCGGGTTCCGGAGTGCACCGGGCTCTTCTTCGACAATTTCGAGACCGGAGGGACGACCCGATGGAGTTCCTCGGCTCTTTGAGCGACCCGTTTTGACATCGACCGGGTCCCTGACGTAGCCTCTTGTCCACATCACGAGGGCCCGGGAGCACCCGGGCACGGCAACCTGGGGCAGACACCCAAGGTGCCCGCCGGCGGAACGTCGCCGGGATGCGGTCGCGAAAGCGGCAACGAATCGTCTGACGCGAAGACGCCTCGTGATGATCACGGGGCGTTTTTCGTTTTGGCCCCGACCACCGGGTGACCCGGGGGAGGAGCCGGAATGACGGACACCGAAGCCCGCACCGCGGCACTGCTCGAGGCGCTCGACGAGCGCATCCTCGTGCTCGATGGCGCGACCGGGACGGCGCTCCAGGGATTCGACCTGACGGCGGAGGATTTCGGCGGACCGGCGCTCGAGGGCTGCAACGAGAACCTCTGCATCACGCGGCCGAACGTGGTCCGCGGGCTCTCGCGGTTCTATCTCGAGGCCGGCGCCGACATCGTCGAAACCAATTCTTTCGGATCGACGCCCCTGGTGCTCGGCGAGTACGGCCTCGCGGACCAGGCGTTCGAGATCAGCCGTCTCGCCGCGGCGCTCTCGCGCGAGGCCTGCGCCGAGTTCGACCGGCCCGGGCGGATGCGCTTCGTCTGCGGCGCCATGGGTCCGACCACGCGCGCCATCTCGGTCACCGGCGGCATCACCTTCGAGGAGCTCGCCGAGAACTTCCGTGTCCAGGCGCTCGGACTGATGGCGGGTGGCGCGGACTATCTGCTCCTCGAGACCTGTCAGGACACCCGGAACGTCAAGGCCGGCCTGCTCGGCATCGAGCGCGCCTTCGCGTCCACGTCGTTTCGGCTGCCGGTGGCGGTCTCGGTCACCATCGAGTCGACCGGGACGATGCTCGCCGGACAGGACGCCGAGGCGCTCGCGGTCTCTCTGCTGCACGCGGAGCTGCTCTACGTCGGCCTGAACTGCGCCACCGGTCCGGCGCTCATGGCGGATCACCTGCGCACGCTCTCGACGCTCTGCCGCACGCGGGTCGCCTGTGTTCCCAATGCCGGCCTCCCGGACGAGGATGGGCGCTATCGCGAGGGCCCGGAGGTCTTTCGCGAGGTCTTCGGGCGCTTCCTCGCGGAGGGCTGGCTGAACCTCGTCGGCGGCTGCTGCGGGACGACCGACAAGCATGTCGCCGTGCTCGCCGAGCTCGCCTCCGGGCACCGGCCGCGGGTCATCCCGCATCATCAGCGCGCGCTCGTCTCGGGGATCGAAGCGGTCGAGCTCGAGGTCAGCAACCGGCCGCTCCTGGTCGGCGAGCGCACCAACGTCCTGGGCTCGCGCGTCTTCAAGCAGACGATCGCGGCGGGCGACTTCGAAGGCGCCGCCGAGATCGGCCGCGCACAGCTGCGCGCGGGCGCGCAGGTCCTCGACGTCTGCCTGCAGGATCCCGACCGCGACGAGCTCGGCGACGTCGAGCGTCTTCTCGACCGCCTCGTGCGGGTGGTCAAGGCGCCGCTGATGATCGACTCGACCGACGCCCGGGTGATGGAGCGCGCGCTCACCTGGTGCCAGGGCAAGTCGATCCTGAATTCGATCAACCTCGAGGACGGCCTCGCCCGCTTCGAGAGGGTGGTGCCCCTCGGCCGGAGGTTCGGCGCCGCTTTCGTCGTCGGCCTCATCGACGAGCAGGGGATGGCGGTCACCGTCGCGCGCAAGCTCGAGGTGGCGCGCCGCAGCTACCGGATCCTCACCGAGGAGATGGACGTCGCGCCGGAGGACATCTGGTGGGATCCGCTGGTCTTTCCCTGCGGCACCGGCGACCAGGCCTATCTCGGCAGCGCTTCGGCCACGATCGCGGGCGTCCAGGCCATGAAGGCGGAGTTTCCGCTCAGCAAGACGATTCTCGGGATCTCGAACGTGAGCTTCGGCCTGCCGCCCTCGGGGCGCGAAGTTCTGAACTCCGTCTTTCTCTATCGCGCGACGCTTGCCGGCCTCGACGCCGCGATCGTCAACACCGAGAGACTGGCCCGTTTCGCCGAGATCCCCGACGACGACCGCCGCCTCGCCGAGGCGCTCGTCGATCTCGAGCTCGGGGACAAGATGGCGGGGGAGGCGGCGGTCGCGGAGTTCACCGCGCACTTCCGCGCCCGCAGCGGCCAGCAGGGGAAGGCCACTCTCGCGAGCCGGGCCGCGCTGCCGCTCGAAGAGCGTCTGGCGCGCGCCATCGTGGAGGGCAGCAAGGTCGGTCTCGAAGAGGATCTCGCGACGGCACTCTTAGAGGAGCGCTTCCGCGATCCGCTGGCGGTCATCAACGGACCGCTCATGGCCGGCATGAGCGAGGTCGGGAGGCTGTTCAACGACAACAAGCTGATCGTCGCCGAGGTCCTGCAGTCGGCCGAGGTCATGAAGGCGGCGGTGACCTACCTCGAGCCGCACATGGAGAAGTCGGCTTCGAGCTCGCGCGGCAAGGTGCTGCTCGCGACCGTGAAGGGAGACGTGCACGACATCGGCAAGAACCTGGTCGACATCGTGCTCTCGAACAACGGCTTCACGGTGGTGAACCTGGGGATCAAGGTGCCCTCGGAGCAGCTGATCCAGGCGGTCGAGCAGCACCGGCCCGACGTCATCGGGCTCTCGGGGCTCCTGGTCAAGAGCGCGCAGCAGATGGTGGTGACGGCGGGCGATCTCGCCGCGGCCGGCATCGCGGCGCCGCTCGTCGTCGGAGGCGCCGCGCTCACCCGGCGGTTCACCCACCGCAAGATCGCGACGGCGTACGGCGGCCTCTGCACTTACGCCAAGGACGCCATGCACGGGCTGAAGCTGGTCGAGCGCCTGACGGATCCCGCGGCCCGGTTGGCGCTCGTCGAAGAGATCGATGCGCTGCGCGAGCAGGACAAGGTCGACGCGCCCGCCGCCGCCGCCGCGAGCCCGGAGAGCGCCGCGCCGCGCCGCTCGCTGGTGCGTCGCGATCTGCCGGTCCCCGCTCCGCCGGACCTCGAGCGCCACACGGCGACGCTCGATCTCGACGCGGTCTGGGCGGAGCTCAATCCGCAGATGCTCTTCGGCAAGCACCTCGGACTGCGCGGGGTGGTGAGGAAGCTCGCCGAAGAGGGGGACGCGAAGTACCGCATGCTCGAGGCGGTGGTCGACGAGCTCAAGGAGGTCGCGCGCCGGGGCGGCATGCAGGCGCGGGCGGTCTGGCAGTTCTTCCCGGCGCGGACGGCGGGCAACACGTTGTCGCTCCTCGATCCGGCGAGCGGCGGCGGCGGCGCCGTCGCCGCCTCCTGGGAGCTCCCACGCCAGGAGGGAGCGGACGGACTCGCGATCAGCGACTACGTTCTCGCCGCGGATCATGTGGCGCTCTTCGTCACCACCGCGGGTGCCGGTGTGCGGGCGCGCGTGGAGAGGTGGAAGCACGAGGGCGAGTACCTGAAGAGCCACGCCTTCGCGGCGCTCGCGCTCGAGACGGCGGAGGCCGCCGCGGAGTGGCTGCACCGGAAGCTGCGCGCCGATTGGGGCTTTCCCGACCCGCCGGAGACCACGCCGCAGGACCGTTTCTCGGCGCGCTACCGCGGCAAGCGCTACAGCTTCGGCTATCCGGCCTGCCCCGATCTCTCCGGCCAGCGGCAGCTCTTCGCCGCCCTGCGGCCGGAGGAGATCGGCGTCGAGCTCACCGAAGGCGACATGATGGACCCCGAGGCGAGCGTCTCCGCCCTGGTGTTCCAGCACCCCGACGCCCGCTACTTCGGCGTTTGAGGGCGTCGGTTGCGGCCGGAGCTACCCGTTTTAGCGGGATTCTCGCGCCCGAGCGGTGCTACGTTGCCGCCATTCCGCAGAGCGAGGATCTGACGATGAGCGTGGCTCCGTCCGCCGAATCCGCACCCGATCTCGAGCTGAGTGAAGCCCAGCGCGCGGCGATCGCCCGCCTGGCTCACGACGAAGAGGTGATCAAGCCGCCGCTCAAGCTCGCGCGCGGGGCGCACCTGGTCAACGACGACATCGAGCGCGCCGCCGCCGCGGAGGATCCGGAGGTCTTCTGGGCGGAGCGCTCCGAGCTCGTCGACTGGATCGAGCCTTTCCACACCGTCCGGCGCTTCGAGGCGCCGCACCACGAGTGGTTCCTCGGCGGGAAGTTGAACGCCACGGTCAACTGCATCGACCGCCACGTCCATTCCGACCGCCGCAACAAAGCCGCCCTGCTCTGGGTGGGCGAGGACGGCGAAGAGGTCGCTTACACCTACAACCGCCTCTATCGCGAGGTGAACCGCTTCGCCAACGCCCTGAAGCGCCTCGGGGTGGGGAAGGGCGACCCGGTGATCGTCTACATGCCGCTCGTGCCCGAGGGCATCGTCACCATGCTCGCCTGCGCGCGCATCGGCGCCATCCATTCGGTCGTCTTCGCCGGCATGGGCACCCAGGCCCTGCGATCGCGCGTCGTCGACTCGGGCGCCAAGGTCGTCGTCGCCAGCGACTACACCTTCAGGCGCGGCAAGAAGATCTCCCTCAAGCCGACGGTCGACGAAGCGGTGCGCGACCTCACTTTCGTCGAGCACGTCGTCGTCCACCGCCGCGGCTCGCGCCCGGGCGATGCGCCGATCACCTTCGAGAGCGACCGGGAAGTCGACTTCTACGACATCCAGAAGGCGCGCGAGATCCACTGCCATCCCGAGCCGATGGACTCCGAGGATCCGCTCTTCATCCTCTACACCTCGGGCACCACCGGCCTGCCGAAAGGCGTCGTGCACACCACCGGCGGGTATCTCGTCGGCGTCACCTATCTCGCGCGCGCCTTCTTCCAGATCGGCGAGCGCGACATCTACTGGAGCACCTCGGACATCGGCTGGATCGTCGGCCACTCGTTCATCGTCTACGGTCCGCTCTCGGTCGGCGCGACGGTCTTCTGCCGCGAGGGCGTGCCCGACTATCCGTCGCCCGACGTGACCTGGGAGCTGGTGGAGCGCTTCGGCGTGAATCGTCATGTTCACCGCGCCGACGGCGTTGCGCATGTGGATGAGCCACGGCGAAGAGGCGCCGCGGCGCTACGACCTCTCGCGCCTCCGGCTCCTCGCCTGCGCCGGCGAACCGCTCAACCCGGAGGCCCACCTGTGGGCGCAGACCCACCTCGTCGGCCAGGGGCAGGGCATGGTGGTCGACAACTGGTGGCAGACCGAGATCGCGGGACCGGTGCTCGGCACGCTGCCGACCTTCGAGGCCCGCCCGGGCAAGGTCGGCAAGCCGTTGCCGGGCGCCGTCGTCGACGTCGTCGATCGCGCAGGCCGCTCGCTCCCCGACGGCCAGGGCGGCCTCCTCGTGCTGCGCGAGCCGCTGCCCTACATGATGCGCACGGTCTGGAATGACGACGAGCGCTATCGACAGTACTGGCGGCAGGTCCCCGGGTGCTACGCCGCGGGGGACATCGCGGTGCGCGACAGCGACGGCTATTTCGCGGTTCTCGGCCGCGCCGACGACGTGATGAACGTCGCCGGCCACCGCATCGGCACTTCCGAGGTCGAGAGCTCGCTGCTGCGCCATCCGGCGGTCGCCGAAAGCGCGGTCATCGGTCTTCCGGATCCGGTCAAAGGCGAGCGCATCAAGGCGTTCGTCGTGCTCAAGCCGGGCGAGCTCGCCGGCCCGGGCCTGATCGGCAGCCTCAAGGACCATGTGCGCCAGGACCTGGGTCCGATCGCGCAGCCCTCGGACATCGAGATCCGGGCGGCGCTTCCCAAGACGCGGTCGGGCAAGATCGTCCGCCGGTTCCTCAAGGCGCAGGAGCTCGGCGAAGATCCCGGAGATCTCTCGACGCTCGCCGACTGAGCGGAAGGAAGTACGCCGCCGTCAGGCCGGCTGGGGCGCCAGGAGGCGCAGCACCTCTTCGGCTCCGTAGTCGCTGCCGCCGCGGGCGAGGAAGATCCCCAGGTTGCCGAGGTCGTCGCCGGCGGTGAGGAGCGGCGCCTCGATCCCGCCGCCGTCCTCTCCGGCCTCGGCCAGGGAGATGTTGGCGAGCAGGCTGTTGCAGAGGCACTTGCGCCCCACGGTCTGCTCCGCGGCGCCGCCCTTGGCGACGAACGCCAGCACCGGCTCGGCCGGGCAGCGGTAGCCGACGCGGCCGTCCGGACGGCGATAGGCGCTGCGCAGGAAGCCCAGATTGCAGACGCGGTTCCGGAAGGTGTAGACCACCTCCTCCGACAGCGTCTCCGGCAGCTCGACGACCTTGAACGGGAACCCGGTCGGCGAGGCGCGCGGATCGGTTCGCACCACCGCGGTGCCGTCCGCGACCCGCGCCAGCACGGCGCGGCGCAGGTCGGGGTCGAGGCCCGACTGGCGGCAGAAAGCGAAGGCGGTGCCCACCTGGATGCCGTGGGCTCCGAGGCGCTGCGCGTCGGCGAGAGCGCCCGGCCGGCCCCGACTGCCGGCGAGCCAGAACGGTTTGCCGAGCTCGCGGAGCTTGCCGAGATCGACCTCGTCGCGCGGGCCGTAGAGCGGTTGCCCGGTGTCGTCGAAGCGCGCCGCGCCGCGGGGTGGTGCGTTGTGTCCCCCCGCTGCCGGGGCCTCGACGACGAAGCCGTCGATCGGTCCGGTGGAACGCTTGAGGAGAATCTGCGCCAGCGACACGGCAGAGATGATGGGAAAGAAGAACGGCAGCGCGAGCGGCGGAAGGTGCGCGGCGGCGCCGTTCGCTCCGATGGCGCCGATCTCCGCCGGATCGAATCCGACCTGGGTCTCGGCGGCCTCGTCCCCGGCCACGCTCACGGAGAGCGTCGCCGGCCGATGCTGGACCAGAGCCGCCAGCGCGGCGGGAATCTCGAGTGGAATCCCGGCGCCCATGAGCACGTAACCGGCTCCGGCGAGGAGCGCGCCGTAGAGCGTCGGCAGGGTCGGCAGCACGATCTTCTGCAGCAGGTTGATGCCGACGGCGCCGGTGTGCCCCTCGCGGGCGAGGTCGACCTCGACGAAGCTCGCCAGGACGTTGAGCTCGAGCAGTGCGCGGCTCTGTGCCAGCGTGTGGCGGGCGAGGCGCGCGAAACGGACTCCTGGAGCGATGCCTCCGGGCACGAAATAGCGCTTCACCACGCGCTCGACGAGATCCGGATAGGGAAAACGGGCCATCGACCGGCGGAGGTCGCCCAAAGGGTCGCCGAGCTGCAAGCGGCGCGCGAGCTGCACGTCGAGCGCGGTCCCCGACACCACGCCGAGCCCGCCGGCGGAGGCCACCGCCCGCGCCAGGCGCCAGCCCGAGACGCCGACCCCCATGCCGCCCTGAATGACCTCCGGATGACCTGCCTGACCCATGGGTGAACTCCTCGTGGTGCGCTGGATGCGGATCGAGAGCGCGGCTTCCTGAAGTTCGAGCGGAACTTCGAGACCGCGGTCGCTTGGGGCCGAGCCGACAGCCCTATCTTACATCACGGCAACGGTCGTGCCACGAGGCGACATATCGCGAGCGGCGGCGCGGAACAGCGGCCGGCACCGTGGATCCGCCCGGGCGGCGAGGCTCCCCGGTCGGTGGGCGTTCTTGCAGGCCGGCAACCGCGGTTCTATCCTCGATGACCGCAATGGCCTCCGATTCGCTGACCGCATGGCTCGAAGCTTCCCGTCACGGCGAGCCGGGGGCCTTCGACCGGGCCTTCGGAGCGGTTTACGACGAGCTGCATGCGCTCGCGCGCGCCCAGCTGCGCCACCTGCGGCCGGGCGCGACGATCAGCACGACGGTGCTCGTCCACGAGGCTTATCTGCGTCTCGCCCGCGCCGGCGATCTCGCGATCGAGACCCGCCGGCATTTCTTCGCGCTCGCGGCGCAGGCGATGCGCCGCATTCTGGTCGATCAGGCCCGGGCGCACGGCGCGGCCAAACGGGGCGGCGCAGTCCCGGCGCTGTCGCTCGACGAGGCGGCGGTGCCGGTCGGCGCGCTCGCCGAGGAGGTGCTCGCGGTCGACCGAGCACTCGACCGGCTGGGCGCGCTCGACGCCCGCCAGGCGCAGATCGTCGAGTGGCGATTCTTCGCCGGCCTCGGCGAGGAGGAGATCGCGCAGTCGTTGGGCCTGACCGCGCGCACCGTGCGCCGCGAGTGGACGAAGGCGCGCGCGTTTCTCTATCGCGAGCTGCACGGCGAAGCGGCCGGGCCCGAGCCTTGAGCGACGAGACCCGGGCGCGCTGGCGCCGGGCAGACGAGCTGCTCGAGGACGTTCTCGACCTCGCGCCCGAAGCGGCCGAAGCGGAGATCGCGCGCCGCGCCGCGAGCGACCCCGGGCTCGCGCGCGAAGTGCGCTCGCTCCTGGCGGCGCACCGCGCGGCCGGGGACTCCTTTCTCGCCGCGCCGCCGGTCCTCGCGGCCGGCTTGCTTCCCGAGGCCGATTCGCAGGGCGACGCCGGCCCGGCGGAGGGAGCGCGGGTCGGACCGTTCCGGCTGGTGGGCGAGCTCGGGCGCGGCGGCATGGGAACGGTCTTCCTCGCCGAGCGGGTCGAGGGCGGTTTCGAGCAGCGCGTCGCCGTCAAGCTCCTCGGCCTGGCGGCCTTCTCCGAAGAGGCACAGCGCCGGTTCCGCCTCGAGCGCCAGATCCTCGCCCGGCTCGACCACCCGGGTATCGCGCGTCTCGTCGACGGCGGCGTGCTCGAATCGGGGCGCACCTGGTTCGCGCTCGAGGCGGTCGACGGCGTCGCGATCGACCTCTATTGCCGCCGGCGCGCGCTCGGGGTTCGCGGCCGCCTCGAGCTCTTTCTCGGCGTGCTCGATGCCGTGGAGTATGCCCACCGCAGCCTGATCGTGCATCGGGATCTCAAGCCTTCGAACGTCCTCGTCACCGCCGCGGGCGAAGTAAAGCTGCTCGACTTCGGCATCGCCAAGGTGCTCGAGCCCGAGGAGTCGGCCGACTCGGTCCAGGCGCCGACGCTGCTCCGGGCGCTGACCCTGCAGTATGCGGCTCCCGAGCAGCTGCGCGGCGAAGCGGTGACGACCGCCACGGATGTCTACTCCCTGGGCGTCCTGCTCTTCGAGCTGCTCACCGGCCGGCTGCCCTATCGGGACGGTGACGCGATCGCTCGCGCCATCCTCGAGGAGGAGGCGCTGGCGCCTTCGCTGGCCGTGGACGAGGTGACCCGGGAGCGGACGGGGATGGTCGCCGGGCTGCGTCCTCTCCGCCGCCAGCTGGCCGGAGATCTCGACGCGATTCTGCTCAAGGCGTTGCGCAAGGAGAGCGCCGCGCGCTACGCCACCGTCGCGGCCCTGGCTCTCGATCTGCGGCGGCATCTGGACGGGCGTCCGGTCGAAGCGCGGGGCGAGGCGCGCGCCTATCGCGTCGGCCGCTTCCTGCGCCGGCACCGGACCGCGGTCGTCGCCGCTGTGCTCGTGCTCGTGACGCTCGCTGGGGGGCTCCTCGCGGCGCTCGCCGAAGCCCGGCGCGCCCAGCGCGAGGCGCGCAAGGCCGAGAAGGTGCAGGAGTTTCTGCTGCGCATCCTGTCGGCGTCGGATCCCGCCCAGGCGAAAGGCGCCGCGGTGACGGTGCGCGAGGTGCTCGACGCCGGCGCCAAGGAGATCGACACCCAGCTCGGGGGCGAGCCCGAAGTGCGCGATCGGGTGCTCGAGATGATCGGCTCGGTCTATCTCCAGCTCGGCGAGTACGACGCCGCGCTGCCGCTCGCCGAGCGCCGGGTGGCGTTGCGCCGGGACCTCTACGGGGCGAGCAGCTCCGAAGTGGCGGAGGCGCAGCTGCTCGCCGCCAACATTCTGTTCGACCGCGGGCGAGTCGACGAAGCGGAGGAGCGCTACAAGGCGGCGCGCGCGATTCTCGAGGCGAGCCGCGATCCCGAGTCGCCCGCGGCGCGCGAGGCGATGAGCGGTGTCGCTGCCTGCCTGCGCTCGCGCAACGACCTCGCGGGCGCCGAGGCCTTGCAGCGCCAGCTGGTCGAGCTCGCCCGGCGCCACGAGGGCCCGGACTCCGAAGCGGCACTCGGGGCCGAGAACTCGCTCGCGATGACCCTCGGTGGCGCCGAGCGCTACGCCGAGTCCGCCGCCGTCTTTCGCCATATCGTCGCGCTCGACGCCGCCGCCGGACGCGGCGCGACGCCGGACGCGCTCACCCATCGCTACAACCTCGCCGTCGATCTCGTGCGCAGCGGCGACTGGTCCGGCGCCCGCCAGGTCTTCATCGCCCTGCTGCCGGAGGCGCGACGGGTGCTCGGCGCCGATCACCCGCGCCTCGCCCTGGCGGAGCGCTGGTATGCGTGGCTGCTCGACGAAGCAGGCTCTCCCGGCGCGGCCGCGAGCGCGCTCGCCGACTGCCGGCGGATTCAGACCGCCGCGTTCGGCGCCGACGATGCGCAGCTCGGCTGGACGCGGGCGATCGGGGCGCGCATCGCGGCCCACGCCGGCGATGCTCCGGCGGCCGAGAGCGAAGCCCGCGCCGCGCTCGCCATGCTCGAGAAGACCTTGGGCGCCGACAATCCGGCCACCGGTTTCGGCTGGGAGGCCCTCGCGCAGGCGCTGCTCGCCGCCGGTCGCCCGGCCGAGGCGCGCGCCGCCGCCGACCGGGCAGTTGCGCTGCGCCGCGGCTTCAAGCTGCGCGGCCGCACGCTCGCCGCGGCGCTCGATCTCGCGGCGGAAGCGGCCCGGCGCGCCGGCGATTCGGCGGCGGCGATCGCTCTCGGCGAGGAGGCGCTCGCGATCTGGAACGCGCGCGCGACCGCCGATCCGCCGGAGGCGGCGCGCGCCCGCGTTCGTCTCGCCGCCGCCCGGCTCGACCGCGGCGAGCGCCAGGCGGCCGGCGGGCTGCTCGCCGCCGCGCGCGCGGACCTCCTCGCCGGCTTCGTCCCGGGCGCCCCCGAGCTCACCCTGGCGGCGGAGGTCGCCGAGCGCCTCGCAGCTCCGCCGGCGTCCGGAAACTGATCTTCAGTCGGCCGGCATGTCCGCTTTCCGTCCCGTTCTACGGATGAACGGGATGGAGGCTGACCATGACCCGCGCGCGCACTGTCCTTCATCTCGCCCTGATCCTGGCTGGCGGCGCGGTCGCCGCCGGTCCGGCCGTCGCGACGGACGGCGCCCTGGACCCGACCTTCGGCGCGGGCGGGGGTTCGGCCCTCAATTGGAACCAGGGCGGCTCGTCGGACTGGGTGGAAGACGTGACCGCCGACGACGCCGGGAACCTGTTCTACGTCGGCCGCTTCGAATCGCTCGCCGGCGACGCCGACTGGGGAGTCGCGAAGCTCGACTCTGCAGGGGGGCTCGCCGGATTCACTTTCTTCGCCTTCGACCTCGGAGGCTCGAACGCGGATTCCGCGACCGCCACCCGGCTCGACGGCTCCGGCGGTCTCTTGATCGCCGGCTACGCCGAAAGCACGTCGAGCACGGAAATCCGACTCTGTCGTCTCACCGCCAGCAACCTCATTCTCGACCTCACCTTCGGCGGCGGCACCGGCTGCGCCGCTTACAACTATCTGGCGCTTCCGCTCTACCCGGTGGCGCTCGCCCCTGCCGGGGACGGCGGTTGGCTGGTCGCCGGCCAGCTCAACTGGGGCGGCGGCGATTACGACTTCTTCGTCGTCAAGTTCACCAGCGCCGGTCTGCTCGACACCAACTTCAATTCGCTCGACCCGTTCCACCCCGGCATGACTGTCGTCCCGGTCGACCTCGTGGTGGGTGGCTCCGACCTGGCGCGGGCTTTGGCGGTCGACCATCTCGGGCGGGTCCTGGTTGCGGGGGAGGCCTCTTCCCCGACGGTCTCGTTTGCGGCCGCGGTTGTCCGACTCACGGCCTCCGGCGAACTCGACGCGAGCTTCGGGGCCTCGGGGCTACGGACCTGGACCTACTTCGACGGCCTGGCGGACCAGCCGGCTTGGCCGCTGGGCGTCGCCGTCGATCCGATGTTCGACAGCTTCGTTGTCGGCTACAGCCACTACACCGCCAGCCCCGGCGAAGTCGCCGCGGCGGTCGGCCACTTCGACGCCGCTGGTCAGTGGGCGCTCTTTCCGGGGGGCGGTTCGGCAGTCCGTGAAGTCACCTGGCTGCCCCTTGGCGCCAACTGGATCTCGAACGTCCTCGTCCAGAGCGACGGGCGGATTCTGGCAGTCGGCGACAGCTCGAGTGGCGGGACCTACCAGGCGACGCGCCTGCTGCCCAACGGTTCGATCGATCCGACGTACGGCGTCTCGGGCGTCGCATCGTTCTCGCCCTTCACCCATGGCTTCGGGTTCGGCCATGGCGTGGCTTCGGCGACGCTCTGGTCCGGGCGCCTGGTGATGGTCGGGACGGTGACGAACGGCTCGGAGGACTGGCTCGCCGTGCGCCTGACAAGCGGATTGATCTTCCTCGACGGCTTCGAGAGCGGCGCGACCGGCCTGTGGAGCGCAGCGGTTCCCTAGCGCTTCGAGGTCCCCCGCTGGAATGTCCGCTCCTCGTCCCGTTTTACGGATGAACGGGATGGAGGCTGACCCATGAATCTCGCCCGCTTCGCCGCACCTCTCTTCGTCTGGGCTCTCGCCTTCGGGCTCTGCGCGACTCCCGGCCGGGCCCAGTCCGACGGCGACCTCGATCCCAGCTTCTTTCCCCCGGTCGGCTCCGGAGTCGTGTTGCTTCACCTGGGCGAACCCAACTTCGAAGCCGATACGGTGAAGGCGACCGTGGTCCAGCCCGACGGCAAGATCGTGCTCGAGACATTGTCCCTGCTGCCCGGCGGCGACTCCGCCATCGGCGTCGCGCGGCTCAACTCGGACGGCAGCACCGATCTCGACTTCGGCAACAACGGGGTGACCTATCTTCAGTTGAACGGTTACACGGCGCCTGGAGGTCTCCTGCTCCAGCCCGACGGGCGGATCGTGGTCGGGGGCACCGCCACGCAGAATTCCGATTCGACCTTCTTCGTCGCGCGGCTCACCGCCTCGGGTCTGCTCGACACCACTTTCAACGCGCCCTGGGGTTATACGACCTTCGACTTCTTCTTCTTGCTCGACCCCGGCTCGTATCACGAGGGTCTGGCCGCGATGGCGCTGCAGACCGACGGCAAGATCGTGCTGGTAGGCGATCTGGTGCCCGGAACGAATCGCGATATGGGCGTCGCCCGCCTGAACGGCGACGGCAGCGTCGACACGCCCTTCGGCGGCCAGCTCTGCGGCTGCACCAGCGTCGCCTTCGATCTCGGCGGCACGCTCAGCGACTACGCCCGCGCCGTGGCCATCGATCCCGACGGGAAGATCGTCGTCGCCGGCCAGGCGCACTGGGGGAGTACCGACTTCGATTGGGCGATCTTCCGGCTGACGCCCGGCGGGCTCCTGGATACGAGCTTCAACAGCACCGGCTCCGAGATCCTCCCTTGGGATTCCTCGCCCGAGAGCACCGACATCCCTTCCCGCATCGTGACGCTTCCGGACGGGCGCTTCGTGGTCGGCGGCACGGCGACCGTCGATGAGCAGGGGACGACCTTCGTCCACGCGGTGCTCGCCCGTTTCGGCGCCGGGGGCGGGCTCGATCCGACTTTCGGCCCGGGGGCGCATCCGGGCCAGTGCACCCAACTTCTGGCCCAGCTGAACGCCGACCACCTCGGCCTCGCTGCCGACGCGCACGGCGAGCTCTGGGTGGGCTACGAAAGTCTGTTCGCGTACGGCGCAACGCGCCTCGACGCCGACTGCCAGCCGGTCTTTCCGATCGTCGCCGGCGGCCAGGTTTTCGATGTCCTCGAAAACGGCTTTGGCGATCTCGTCGTCGGACCCGACCAGCGAGTCGTCGTCACCGGTACCGCTTACGGCGGGTTCCCGGGCTACAGGGATGTCGGAGTGCTCCGTCTCTGGGTGGCGGAGATCTTTCGGGACGATTTCGAGAGCGCCAACACGTCACACTGGTCGAGCACCGTGCCATGACCTCGGGAGGCGCGACGCCGGGAGCACGCCGCTCGATCCCTGGCGCTCCGATCTAACCGGAGTCCCGGCGCCACCCGATGGGGTGGGCGCGAGCCGCAACTTCTGCCCTCGACTTGGGGCCAGCGCGGAGACTATGCTGGCGCATCTCGCGAGGGAACGCTGCATGGCGTTGCGCTTGACCTGCCCGAACTGTGGCTCGCGCCCGCACACCGAGTTCTGGTTCGGTGGCGAGGTCGAGGCGCATCCGGCCGAAGGCGTCCGCGAGGCGGGCGCCGCGGACCATTCCGCCGCTCTCGAGGCCGACTTCGCGCGGGTCTGGCTGCGCAGGAACACCTACGGTCTCCAGCGCGAGCGCTGGTTCCATCACGCGGGGTGCCGCCGCTGGCACACCGCCGATCGCAACACGCTCACCAACGAGGTCCATGAGCGCGGCTGACGACGGAGCGGCTCCGGACAGGTTCGACTTCGAGGGCCGCACGGTGGCGGTGACACCGGGCGACACGCTCGCCTCGGCGCTCTTTCGTTTCGGCGTGCGCACCTTTTCGCGCTCGTTCAAGTACCACCGCAAGCGCGGGCTCTACTGTCTCACCGGGGACTGCCCGAACTGCCTGATGACCGTCGACGGCGAGCCGGCGGTGCGCACCTGCTGCACGCCGGCGGCCGGCGTCCGCACGGTCGCGCGCGGCGGTGGCTGGCCGTCGGCCGAGCACGACGCGGGGTCGATCCTCTGGCACCTGCGAGCGCTTCTGCCGGTCGGCTTCTACTACAAGTCGATGATCCGGCCGCGCGGACTCTGGCCGCTCGCGGAGAAGGTGATCCGCCGGATCGCCGGCCTGGGCCCGGTGCCCCGTGACCTGCCGGTGACCCACCGGGAACGTCTGAACCACCATCCCGACCTGCTGGTCGTCGGGGGCGGCGTCGCCGGCCTCACCGCGGCGTTGACCGCGGCCAGGAACGGCGACCGCGTCGTGCTCGCCGACGAGGGAGAGATCGGCGACAAGGTCGCGCCGGGACCGACCCGGGCGCGCATCGACGAGCTGCGCGCGGAGCTCGCGCAATACACCGCGGTCACCGTGCTCGAGCGCGCGCCCGCGGTCGGGATCTACCAGGGTCCGCTGGTGCCACTCGCCGGAGAGGATCATCTCCACCTCGTGCACCCGGGCCTCGTCGTGGTCGCGACCGGCGCCGTGGAGCGCCACGCGGTCTTCCCGGGCAGCGATCTGCCCGGAGTCTGGCTCGCACGCGGCGCGGCGCGTCTCGCCGGGGTGCACGGCCTCGCTCCCGGAAGGCGCATCGTCGCGGTCGTCGAAACGGCCGAGGGGCTCGAGCATCTGGCGACCCTGCGCGCGCTCGCGGCTGAGCGGCAGGAGATCGCGGTCATCGCCGCCCTGGTGCCGAGCGCGCTCGCAGGTGCGGTCCCACCCGGAAACGACGACCTCGAGCTGCTTCGCGACGCCAGGGTCGTCGAGGCGAAAGGGCGCGGCGCCCTGCGCGCCGTGGTGGTGGAGGCGTCCGGAACGCGTCGCACTTTTCGCTGTGACGGGCTCGTGCTCGCGCTCGGATGCGTGCCGCGCGACGGGCTGCTGCGCCAGTCCGCCGGCGAGCCGGTGACGGGGGCCGGAGAGGTCGTCCTGCCGGGCTGCACGATCGCAGAGGCTGCGGCGAGCGGACGCATGGCTGCAATGACCGCGATGGGGGTTGAAGAGCAGCGAATCGGCGCCGAGCCGATTCCCGCGGCCGCGCTGCCGCCGCTGCCTCCAGTCGCGGCGGAGGGCTTCGTCTGCCTCTGCGAGGACATCGAAGTCGGAGAGCTCGAGCAGGCGTGGGAGGAGGGCTACCGCTCGACGGAGCTCCTCAAGCGCTACTCCACGGTCACGATGGGAGCCTGCCAGGGTGCGCTCTGCCAGCCGCACTTGCGCGCTTTCGTCGGCGCCCGGTCGCAGAACTCTCGGGTCTCGCGACCGACGGTCGCGCGACCGCCGGCGCGGCCGGTCCGGCTGGAGGATCTCGCGGCGGGAGCCCGCGTGGCGCTCGAATACCACACCGCCCTGCACGCGCGGCATCTGGCGCTGGGCGCGACGATGGAGTGGACCGGGGCGTGGAAGCGGCCGTCGAACTACGGCGACGCCCTCCTCGAATATCGGGCGGTGCGCGAGGCGGTGAGCGTGATGGACGTCTCGACGCTCGGCAAGTACCACGTCGCGGGCCCGGACGCCGTGCGCTTCCTCGAGCGCCTCTATCCCTGCCATGTCGCCGACCTTCCGCCCGGCCGGAGCCGCTACACGCTGCTCCTCAACGAGGCCGGCTACATCTTCGACGACGGCCTCGTCTGCGCGCTCCCCGGCGGGGCGTTCTACGCCACCTTCACCTCTTCGGGCGCGGACGCCGCCGAGTCGTGGCTGCGCGAGTGGGCGGAGACCTGGGAGCTCGACGTCCAGATCGCCAACCAGACCGCCGCGGTCTCTGCGATCAACGTCGCCGGGCCGCGCACGCGGGAGCTCCTCGCCCAGCTCACCGCCGATCCGGTCGACGCGCAGGCCCTGCCCTACGGCGGCCTGCGCGAGATCACCGTGGCCGGCGTCCGCTGCCGGGCGATCCGGGTCGGCTTCGTGGGCGAGCTCTCCCTCGAGCTCCACCATCCCAGCCGGCAGAGCGTCGCGCTCTGGGATGCCCTGCTCGCGGCCGGCGCGGCACTCGGCATCCGCCCGCACGGCCTCGACGCCCTGAAGCTGCTGCGGCTGGAGAAGGGACATTTCATCATCGGCCTGGACACCGATTTCGACTGCACACCGGCCAAAGTCGGCGCCGAGTGGGCGGTCAAGATGGACAAGCCCGACTTCGTCGGCCGGCCCGCGCTCGAGCGCCTCGCCCGGATTCCGCGCGAACGCTCGCTCCTGCCGCTCACCTTCGAGGGCCGGCGCGCGCCGGAGGAGGGCGCGCAGCTCTTCGTCGCCGGGACGCACGTGGGGAACATCACCTCGTCGCGCTTCTCGCCGGTGCTCGGCATGGGAGTGGCGCTCGGCTGGGTGCGGCATCCCGTGGACGCGCCGCCGGCCGCGGTCCTGGCGCGGGACACGCGCGGCGAGCTCGCCGGGACGGTCACCAAAGCGCCGTTCTACGACCCGCGGGGAGAGCGTCTGCGTGCCTGAGATCCCGCTCGAGATCCCGCCAGATCCCGCTTGAGATCCAACGCTCCCGCGCGGCGGTCGTCGAATGTCACGCGCGGGAAGGCGTGCTCGCGTCGCTGCCCGCGATGGCGAACGTGCACGCCTGCCGGGTCGCCCCCGACGAGCTGCTGCTCCTCGCCCCGCCGGCGCTCGGCGACGAGGTCCGGCGCCGGGCCGAGGCGCACCTCGCCGGCGCGGGCCGCGGCGCGCTGGTCCTCGATCAGAGCGACGGCTGGGTGATCTTCACTCTGCCCGGCGAAGGCGGGCCTGCAGGCGCTCAAAATGTTGGCGGTCTTCCCGTTCCCCGGAGCGCGGCCTGCGTTTCTGCAGGGAGCGGTCGCGGGCGGATCCGCGAAGCTGCTGCTCCTGCCCGGGGTCGTGCACCTCCTGGTCCCCTACCCGCTGCGCGACCACCTCGAGCGCCGGCTGCGCGACGTCGCCGGCCCTACGGTCCGGATCGCGACCGAAGAGTCGCCGTTCGCCGGCTTCGCGGCGGAAGGTTGAGGACGGAAGATGCCCGGGCACCGCTCTCACAATGTCTACCTGCCGGAGTCGCCGTTCGAGCCGAGCTACGACGTCGTGATCATCGGCGGCGGCGGGCACGGTCTCGCGACCGCCTACTACCTCGCCCGCGAGCACGGTATCCGCAGGGTCGCGGTCCTCGAGCGCTCGTACATCGGCTCGGGCGGCACCGGGCGCAATACCACGGTGCTGCGCGCCAACTACAAGACGCCGGAGACGATCCGCTTCTACAAGGAAAGCTTCGACCTCTACCGCACGCTCGCCGAGGAGCTCGACTTCAACCTGCTGCGCTCCGAGCGCGGGCTCCTCTGGCTCGCGCACTCGGAGGGGCAGGTGAACAGCCAGCGCGAGCGTGCGCTGCAGAACCAGGTCTATGGCGTGGACACCGTCTACCTCGACGCCGCCGAAGTGGCGGCCAGCTGCCCGCAACTCGACATGACCTGCGGCGGCGTGCGCCCGATCCTCGGCGCGGCCTACCACGCTCCGGGCTCGATCATCCGGCACGACGGCGTGGTGTGGGGGTATGCCGCCGCGGCCGCGCGACTCGGAGTCCACGTACATCAGGGCGTCGAGGTCACCGGCATCACCGTCGAGGGCGCTCGCTGCGACCGGTGTGCGCACCACCCGCGGACTGATCCAGGCCGGAGCGGTGCTCAGCGCGGTGGGCGGCTACGTCACCCAGATCGCCGACATGGTGGGCTTGCAGCTGCCGATCGTCACCCACCCGCTGCAGGCGTTCGTGACCCAGTCGTACAAGCCGGTGCTCGACCGCATCGTCGCATCGGCCGACCTCCACATCTACGTCTCGCAGAGCGCCCGCGGCGAGATGCTGGTCGGGGCCGAGATCGATCCCTACACCAGCTACTCGACGCGCTCGACCTATCCGTTCATCTCGTCCTGCGCCTCGCGCGCCATCGACCTCTTCCCGTTCATGGCCAAGCTCCGCCTGCTCCGCCAATGGTCGGGAGTCTGCGACATGACGCCGGACTACTCGCCGCTCCTCGGGACGACACCGGTCGAGCGCTTCTTCCTCTCTTCGGGTTGGGGGACCTGGGGCTTCAAGGCGATTCCGGTCTCGGGCAAGAACATGGCGGCGACGATCGCCACCGGGCGAGTCCCGGCGGTCATCGCGCCGTTCGCCCTCGACCGCTTCCGCCGCGATCGCAGCGTCCCGGAGCGCGCGTCGGCGGGGACGCATTGAGCGCAATGATCAGATCGTTCGAATCGATCGCAGCAATCACGTGATTGTGAGGAGAGCGCCCTTGACCACCCCGAGTCCCTCGGCACCGATCTGGTCCTCGCGCGTCGCGACCTACCTCGCGACGGTCGGCGCCGCCGTCGGTCTGGGCAGCATCTGGAGGCTGCCTTACCTCGTCGGGACGAGCGGCGGCAGCGCCTTCGTCTTCGTCTTCGTGCTCGCCTGTCTGGGGATCGCGACCCCGCTGCTCGTCGCCGAGTTCGTGCTCGGGCGGCGGGCGCGCCAGAGCCCGCCGGACGCCGCCGGGGCGGTGGCCGTGGAGTCCGGTCTCTCGCGGCGCTGGAACGCCATCGGGGTGCTCGGCACGATCGCCGCCTTCACCATCATCTCCTACTACACCGTGATCGCCGGCTGGGTACTGGCGTATACGTTCAAAGTCGGGACCGGCGCGCTCTCGGGCCTGCACCGGCCCGAAGTGGCGGGCCTCTGGCGCGGCTTCCTCGCGCGCCCGCTCGAGGTCGGCGCCTGGCATCTCGCCTTCCTCGTCCTGGTCGCTTTCATCTCGGCGCGCGGCGTGAGCCGCGGCATCGAGGTGGCGAATCGGGTTCGCGCACCCGCCCTGCTGGTGCTGCTGCTGATTCTCGCGGCCTACGCGCTCTTCACCGGCGATGCGGCCGCGGTCGCCAACGGCCTGCGCTTCGCCTTCGCGCCCAATTTCTCGGCGATCACGCCGCAGGTCGTGCTGGCGGCGATCGGGCAGGCGTTCTACGCCACCGGCGTCGGCATGGCGATGATGCTGGTCTACGGCTCGTACATCGCGCGCGGGACGTCGCTGGTGCGCCCGGCGATCTACATCAGCGGCTCGATCCTGCTGGTCTCGCTGCTCGCGACGCTGACCATCTTCCCGTTGGTCTTCCGCTACGGGATGAATCCCGCCCAGGGCTCGGAGCTGGTCTTCGACGTCCTGGCGACGGTCTTCGCCGAGATGCCGGGCGGACGCCTGATCGGCACGCTCTTCTTCCTGCTGCTCGTCTTCGCCGCGCTCACGCCGTCGATCGCGGGAATCGAGCCGGTCGTCGCCTGGCTGCAGCAGCACCGCGGCACCACGCGGTCGAGCGCCGTGTTGATTGCCGCCGGCGGGGCCTGGGCGCTGGGACTGGGCTCGGTGCTGTCGTTCAATCTCTGGGCCGACTGGCACCCGCTCGGCTGGCTCGGATGGGCGCCGGCGTTCGCAGGCAAGACCTTCTTCGACTGCCTGGACTACGTGACCTCGAACATCCTGCTGCCGGTCGGGGCCATTCTGGTCAGCGCGCTCGTGGGCTGGCGCCTGAGTCGCAAGATCGTGGACGAGGAGCTCGCGGAGACGACGCCGTTCGCGCGCCGGCTCTGCCTCTGGCTGCTGCGCTACGCCTGCCCGCTCGCGATCGCCGCGGTGTTCGTCTCGACCCTGTTCTGAGGGCGGTCAGCGGCGGAAGCGAAAGGCAGCTTCGTAGATCACCGGCGAGGTCGGCGGGGTTGCCACTGGCCGCGCGCCGGGCGGCGGCCGGTTGTACTCGGTGAGCGGGACAGCCGGGTCGGGCGAGAAGCCCACCTCCGCGAGCTCTTCGAAGAGCTGCTCCGCAGTCAGAAAG